>NZ_CP063813.1:1237662-2475325 GCF_015277815.1 Microbacterium atlanticum | reverse complement strand
CCGAAGGGCGGGAACCAGCCCATGTGGGCGTTGAGCCACGCGTAGACCGGCTGGACGGCGGGCGCGAGGACCAGGATGCCCCACAGGCCGAAGACGACGGAGGGCACCGCGGCCAGGAGGTCCACGATGTAGCCGAGGCCCTGCGCGAGGCGGCGCGGGGCGTAGTGCGAGATGAAGAGCGCGACGGCCACCGCGAGGGGCACCGCCATGAGAAGTGCGAGGAACGAGGCCCAGACGGTCCCGAAGGCGAGGGGCCACACGTACTCCCAGAAGCTGCCGCTGAGGAGGCTCGCCGTCTCGCCCGTGGCCGTGAGCCCGGGGATGGACTGGATGACGAGGAAGATCGCCACGGCGGCCAGCGTCACCAGGATCATCACGCCGGCAGCCAGCGCCGTGCCCGAGAACCAGCGGTCTCCCCGCCGCTGTCTGACCCTGCCCGCGGGGGCGGTCGTCGTGGTCATGGTGTCCTTCTGGGTTCGGGGGTTCAGGGCGGGTGCCCGACCCGGGCTTGCGACCGGGCCGGGCAGCGAGGGTCCTACTCGACGACGATCAGCTCGATCGCCGCGTTCACCTGCTCGCGGAGCGCGTCGGAGATCGGGGCGTTGCCCGCGGCGGCCGCGGCCGCCTGCTGGCCCTCGGCGCTGGCGACGTACTCGAGGAAGCTCTTGACGATCGGGGCGACGGCCGCGTCGGCGTACTCCTGGCACGCGATCATGTAGCTCACCAGGACGATGGGGTAGACGCCGGCCTCGTCCGAGGTGCGCTGCAGCTCGATCGCGAGGTCCCCGTCGCCACGGCCCTCCTCCAGCGGCGACGCGTCGACGATCGCCGCGGCGGCCTCGGGCGAGTACTCGACGAACTCGTCGCCGACCTTCACGGCAGCGGTCGAGAGGCCCTCTTCGGCGGCGCGCGACGCGTCGGCGTAGCCGACCGCGCCGTTGCCGGCGGCAACGGCCGACACGACGCCCGAGGTGCCCTGCGCGGCCTCGCCGCTGGAGAGCGGCCATTCGCCGTCCGGCTCGCTCGTCCACACGTCCCCGGCCGCCTGGTACAGGTAGTCGGTGAAGTTCTCGGTGGTGCCGGAGTCGTCGGCGCGGTGCACCGGCGTGACGGCGAGGTCGGGAAGCGCCACGCCCTCGTTGAGGGCGGCGATGGCCGGGTCGTTCCAGTTGGTGATGGTGCCGGCGAACAGGCCCGCGATGGTGGGCGCGTCGAGATTGAGCGCATCCACGCCCTCGATGTTGAAGATGACCGCGATCGGCGAGATGTAGGTCGGCAGCTCGATGACGCCCGAGCCGTCGACGCAGGCTTCGAACGGACCGGCCTCGATCTCCTCGACGGTGAACGCGCGGTCAGAGCCCGCGAACGGGAAGGCTCCCGCCTGGAACGACTCACGGCCCGCGCCGGAACCCGAGGGGTCGTAGGTGATGGTCACGTCGGGGTTGGCGGTCTGGAAGCCCGCGGTCCACGCCTGGACCGCGACCTCCTGCGACGACGCGCCGCCGCCCGCGACTTCGCCGGAGAGGTCGGAGGTGGCGGCGCCGGCCGTGTCGGCGCCGGGGGCCTCGTTGGCGGCGCAGCCGGCAAGTGCGAGAGCCGCGACCGCGGCGACAGCGCCCACGCGGGCGATGCGGGAGATCTTCACTGTGTGAATCCTTCACGTGTCAGGGAGTTCAGGCCGGGTGGCCTTCGGGTGCGAACCCGGTGCGGGGTTCGCTCTGAAACGTAGGCTCGGACTCTTAAGAGACTGCGCTGCGCAGGTGAACGGAAGGTGAACGGGGGCAGGGGCCGGCGTCAGACCTTGGGCTCGTGGGTCTCGATCGCGACGATTCCCGAGCCGGGGTTGTCGACGGAGAGATGCGCAACCGAGAACGCGCCGGTCTCCAGCGCGGACGCGCTGCCGAGGTATGAGCCGCGCAGTGTGCCGGTCGCGAGCGCCAGTTCGCTGAGGATGTCGGGAAGCACCGGGCCGTGCGTGCAGAGCACGGCCGCTTTGCGGGCGCGCACGCGCTCGCCGATGACCCGGCGGGCGTCGGACCTGCCCTCCTCCCACGCGTCCTGGCTGATGAGCTTCGTGCGCTCGATCTCCCGGCCGAGCGCCGCCGCCAGCGGCTGGACGGTGTCGACGCAGCGGGTGGCGGGGCTGGAGATGATGCGCTTGACGCCGAACGCCTGCAGCGGCCCGACGATGGCGCTCGCCTGCCGGCGACCGCGGGACGACAGCGGGCGGGCGGCATCCTTCCCCTTCCAGTCCTCCCGGGCGACCGCCTTGGCGTGGCGCAGGGCGATGATGGGGAAGGTGCGCAGCACGCCCTCGTCGATCAGCCGGAGGAAGTTCTCCACGATCTCGCTGTCGACCGGGTAACTGAGGCGCTTCAGCGCCTTCTTGGGCGTCACCCACTCGAGTGCGGCGATCTCCTTGTTGGGCACGAATGCGGAGGCGCGGATCGCGGCCTCGGATGCCTCGGCGGCCCAGTAGTGCACGATCTTGGTGCGCTTGCTGGGAAGCCGGTAGCGCGAGACCCCGATCGTCACGCCGAGCGAGACGCGGATGCCGGTCTCCTCGTGGATCTCGCGGACCGCCGTCTCGGCGAGCATCTCACCGGGGTCGACCTTGCCCTTGGGCAGCGTGACGTCGCGATATTTGGTGCGATGGATGAGGAGGATGAGCACCTTCTCGTCGACGATGCGCCAGACCACCCCGCCGGCCGCGTAGATCGCGGTCTCGGTCATCGCACCGCCCGTGCGCGCCGGCGGCGCTGCACATTCGTCATGCGGCGATCCTGGATGTCCAGCAGGGGCTTGCCGTCGGCGTCGGTGTGGTGTCTCACCCATTCGCCGTCGGGACCGAGGTGCCACGAGCTGGTCGTGTCGCTCATCGCGAGGGTGAAGAGGTCGTTCATCTCCTTGACGTGCGCGGGAGCGGACACCCGCACCAGGGCCTCCACCCGGCGATCGAGGTTGCGGTGCATCATGTCGGCGCTGCCGATGTAGACGATGGGGTCGCCACCGTTGTGGAACGCGAAGATCCGGGAGTGCTCGAGGTAGCGGCCGAGGATCGAGCGCACCGTGATGTTCTCGCTGACACCCTCGACGCCGGGCTTGAGCGCGCAGATGCCGCGCACCCACACCTCGACCTTCACACCCGCCTGGCTGGCGCGATACAGCGCGTCGATGATCTGCTCGTCGACGATCGAGTTGACCTTGATGCGGACGCTCGCCGGCTTTCCGGCCTGCGCGTTGCGCCGCTCCTTGTCGATGAGGCGCAGCAGGCCCTTGCGCAGGTGCAGCGGCGCGACCAGCAGGCGCTTGAACTTCTTCTCGATGGCGTAGCCGCTGAGCTCGTTGAACAGGCGCGTGAGGTCACGGCCCACCTGATCGTCGGCCGTGAACAGGCCGTAGTCCTCGTAGATGCGGCTGGTCTTCGGGTTGTAGTTGCCGGTGCCGACGTGGCTGTAGCTGCGCAGCACGCCGTTCTCCTCGCGGATCACCAGGGCGAGCTTGCAGTGCGTCTTCAGCCCCACCAGCCCGTAGACGACGTGGACGCCGGCCTTCTCGAGCTTGCGCGCCCACACGATGTTGTTGGCCTCGTCGAACCGGGCCTTGATCTCGACGAGGGCCAGCACCTGCTTCCCGGCCTCGGCGGCGTCGATCAGCGCCTCGACGATCGGGCTGTCGCCCGAGGTGCGGTAGAGCGTCTGCTTGATGGCGAGCACATGCGGATCCTTGGCCGCCTGCTCGAGGAACGCCTGCACGCTCGTCGCGAACGACTCGTACGGGTGATGCACCAGCACATCGCCCTTGCGGATCGACGCGAAGACGTCGGGGCGCTCATTGTTGTCGCCGGGCTGGAAGGCCAGGGCCGTGGTCGGCACGTGGGGCTTGTAGTGCAGGTCGGGCCGGTCGATGCGCGACAGGTCGAACAGGCCGCGCAGATCGAGCGGGCCGGGCAGGCGGTAGACCTCCTGCTCGGTGATGTCGAGCTCCTTGATGAGCAGGTCGAGCGTCACGTCGTCCATGTCGTCGGTGATCTCGAGCCGGATCGGCGGGCCGAAGCGGCGACGCAGCAGCTCGGCCTCGAGGGCCTGGATGAGGTTCTCGGTCTCGTCCTCCTCGATGACGACGTCCTCATTGCGGGTCAGGCGGAAGGCGTGGTGGTCGAGCACCTCCATCCCCGGGAACAGGTCGTCGAGGTGGCTGGAGATGAGGTCCTCGAGCGGGAGGTAGCGCACGGTGCCGTCGACGGGCGGGAGCTCGACGAACCGCGGCAGCATCGGCGGCACCTTGAGGCGGGCGAACTCCTGGCGTCCGGTGCGGGCGCTGCGGATGCGGATCGCGAGGTTCAGGGAGAGGCCCGAGATGTAGGGGAAGGGGTGGGCGGGGTCGACGGCGAGGGGCATGAGCACCGGGAAGACCTGCGCCTGGAAGTAGTCGTAGAGCCGCGAGCGCTCGTCGGCGTCGAGCGTGTCGTACGAGACCACCTCGATCCCGGCCTCCGCCATGGCGGGCTTGACGTGATCGGTCCACGTGTCCGCGTGGCGCAGCTGCAGGCGATGGGCCTCGGCGGAGATGTCGGCCAGCACCTCGGCGGGGGATCGGCCGATGTTCGTCGGAACGGCGAGGCCGGTCACGATGCGGCGCTTCAAGCCAGCCACGCGGACCATGAAGAACTCGTCGAGGTTGCTCGCGAAGATCGCGAGGAAGTTCGCCCGCTCGAGCACGGGCAGGCGGGAATCCTCCGCCAGCTCGAGGACCCGCTGATTGAAGGCGAGCCAGCTGATCTCGCGATCCAGATACCGGTGATCGGGCAGCTGGGAGTCGAAGACCTCGTCGAGGTCGAAGTCGTCGTCGTCCGCATCGCCCAGCCCGGCGTCGAGCACCTCGGGTTCGATCATCCCCTCATCATTGCAGGGTCACGTGTCGAGAGTGTGAACGAGTCGGCGCCCGTGGACGGCGCCCGCGAGGACGGGAGCACGGATGCCGCAGCACCGGGTCGCGGCATCCGCCTCAGGCGTCGCTGCGCTCGCGCGGCGCGGGGGCGGGCTCGGGCTCGTCCTCGTAGACGTTGAAGCGGTACCCCACGTTGCGCACGGTGCCGATGAGCTGCTCCATGTCGCCGAGCTTGGCGCGCAGGCGCCGCACATGCACGTCGACGGTGCGGGTGCCGCCGAAGTAGTCGTACCCCCACACCTCGCTGAGCAGCTGCTCGCGCGTGAACACCCGCGAGGGGTGCGTGGCGAAGAAGTGGAGGAGCTGGAACTCCTTGTAGGTCAGGTCGAGCGCCCGCCCGTGCACCTTGGCGGAGTACGAGGACTCGTCGATCGTGATGCCGGAGGTCTGGATGCGCGTGGAGACCTGCTCGGCGGACTGCCGGCCCACGGCCAGCCGGATCCGCGCGTCGACCTCGGCCGGTCCGGCGGTGAAGAGGATGACGTCGTCCACGCCCCAGTCCGGCGAGACGGCGGTGAGGCCGCCTTCGGTCACGATGAGCAGGAGCGGCGCGTCCAGGCCCGTGGTGTTGAGGATCTTGCACAGCGACTTCGCGCCGACGAGGTCCACTCGCGCGTCGACGAAGATGATGTCGGCGCTCGGCGCATTGACGAGCTGGGCCGGCTCGGCGGGGATCTGCCGCACGCGGTGGCTCAGCAGTTCGAGCGAGGGCAGGACGGGACCGCCTCCGTGCGTGGAACTGAGAACCAGGAGCTGTGCCAATGGATCGCCTTCCCGGCGCGTGGGGGCGCGCCGCGAACCCCAGTGTAGGGCGTGGCGAAGGTGCGCTCCGATCGCATGACTCGCCCGCGCTCGTGCCGCGTGCGTCGCAGCGCCGCATGCGGGATGATGGAGCCGTGGCCATCCCCGACCTCGCACCTCGCCGCACGCTCGGCGGGATCATCGCCGTGTGGGTGCTCGCGGCGGTGATCGCGATCGTCATCGGCATCTTCGCCACGCCGGACTGGCGCGGAGCGTGGCTCGCGGTCGGACTGGGCGGATGCCTCATCGCGGCGTTCGCGATCCAGCTCTGGCCGGGCCGATCGCAGGGCTTCACCGAGCGGGTCGCGGCGAGCATGCTGGGCGCGGCTGTGGTCATGGGTGTCATCAGCCTGGGCTTCGGACTCGCTGCGCTGGTTGCCGGTTAGACTCTCCACCATGGATCTCGTCGCGCTCGAACTCTTCTATGTCGGCCTGCTCGGTCTGGCGTCGCTCGCGATCGTCTTCGTCTCCGCGGTCGTCCTGAAGAACCTGTACCGCGGCCAGCGCTGACGGGTTCCGTCGTGATCGACATCCCGACCGGCCTCCCCGCCGAGCTCGTGCCGCTGTCGTGGCTGATCGGCGTGTGGGAGGGCACCGGCGTCATCGATTACGCCGAGCATTCGCTCACCGGCGAGTTCACCCACCGCGTCAGCTTCAGCCATGACGGCGGCGACTACCTGAACTACTCGGCGGAGGCCTGGCTGCACGCCGCGGATGACTCCGAGGCGCGCACGCGCCTGGTCGCCGAGCTCGGCTACTGGCGACTGTCGCGGCCCGCGACCGACGCCGACGCGGGTCCGGGGCTGCTGCCGCCGACCGCCGCCCCGGCCGCCCGCAGCGCCGACGACATCGAGCGTCTGCGCAACGCCGAGGGGGGCTTTGACATCGAGGCCGCCCTCGTGCACGCCGACGGGGTGAGCGAGCTCTACCTCGGCCAGATCAAGGGCCCCCGCATCGACATCGCCACCGACGCCGTCGTGCGGCCGGCGGGGGCGAAGAACTACGCCGCCGCCACCCGGATGTACGGACTGGTGGACGGCCACCTGCTGTGGGCGTGGGACATCGCCGCGCTCGGCTACGAGCTCGCCGCCCACGCATCCGCGCGCCTGGCCCGCGTCGACTGAGGAGCACCCATGAGCAACGCGTTCGCCGAGGTCCCCGGGGCCGTCGTGGACGACAGCGGCCTCCAGCACGTCGGCAGCCCGCTGATCGAGCAGCGCCGGCTCGCGACCGGCGCCGCGGTCGCGCCGCGAGCGGACCGGTCGGTCATCGCCGTCCCCGGTGAGGACCGGCTGAGCTGGCTGGACTCGCTCTCGTCGCAGGCGCTGAACGGACTGCCGCCCGGCGTCGGCACCGAGCTGCTGATCCTCGACCCGCAGGGTCATGTCGAGCACGCGGCAGCCGTCGTCGACGACGGTCACACGACCTGGCTCATCGCTGATCGCGCCGACGCCGCCGGGCTGCTCGAGTGGCTGCGCAGGATGCGCTTCCGGCTGCGCGTGGACCCCCGGATCGCCGACGACGAGTACGCCGTGGTCGGCGCAGCAGCGTCGGCGCTCGAGCGCATCGTCCCGGCCTCGCCGTCCGGTGTGCCGCTGGTGTGGCGCGACCCCTGGCCGGGCGTGGCCGCCGGCGGGCACGCCTACTCGCTCGTCGACCCGCACCCGGGCGCAGGCTATGACTGGGCGGAGGCGATCGTCACGCGCGACGAGGAGCAGCGGATCGCGGATGCCGCGGCCCGCGGCGAGCTCGAGCTGGCCGGCCTCGCGGCGGTCGACGCGCTGCGCGTCGCGGCGTGGCGCCCGAGGTGGTCGGCCGAGGTCGACGAGAAGGTGCTCCCGCACGAGCTGGATTGGCTGCGCACCGCGGTGCACCTCGAGAAGGGCTGCTACCGCGGCCAGGAGACGATCGCCAAGGTGCACAACCTCGGGCACCCGCCGCGCCGGCTGGTGGCGCTGCAGCTCGACGGCTCCGGCAGCGTGCTGCCCGCCCACGCCGCCGCCGTCCGGCTCGGCGACACCGACGTGGGTGCGGTGACCTCGGCCGTGCTCCACTACGAGGAGGGCCCGATCGCGCTCGCCCTGGTGCGACGCACGACGCCGGTCGACGCCGCGCTCACTGTCGACACCTCGGACGGCCCGGTCGCCGCCGCGCAGGAGGTCGTGGTCCCGCCCGACGCCGGCGCCACCGCCCACGTGCCCAGGATCACGCGGCTCTCCCGCCGCGCCGCGGCGCAGTAGGCAGCCGCCGTGAGCGGCGACGGCGACACCGCCGCGATCACGCAGGCGGTGCCCACCGGCTGGCGCGCGCGGCTGAACCTGCGCCCGCGGTTCTCGCGCGTGCGCGGCTCGGCGCTGGCCATCGCGCAGATCACCGCGGCGGCGACCGCGGCATGGGCCTTCGCCCACTACGTCATCGGCCACCCCGCCCCGCTCCTCGCGGCCACCGTGACCATCTCCAGCCTCGGGCTGGTGCGGGACGCCCGCCCGAAGCGCGTGCTCGAGACGGTGATCGGCATGATCGTCGGCATCGTCGTCGCGGAGGCGTTCGTGGTCGTGGTGGGTCCCGGGTGGTGGCAGCTCGCGCTGGCACTCGGGGTGACACTGCTGGTCGCCCGCTTCCTCTCGCCGTATCCGCCGTTCGCGATCATGGCCGGCATCCAGGCGTCGATCGTGATGTCGCTGCCGGCGAGCCAGCCGTTCGCACGCGTCATCGACGGCATCGTCGGGGGCGTCGCCGCGCTCATCGTGACCGCCCTCATCCCGCGCAACCCGCGGCGGGAGGAGGCGCGCGACGGCCACGCGGTGTTCGCGGCGGCCGACTCGGCGGCCCGCACGATCGTGCAGGCGCTGCGCCGCGGCGACCCGATCCGCGCCGCGCGCGGCCTCGAGAAGGCACGCGGCATCGCTCCGCGCATCGACGACTGGCGGGCGTCGCTGGACTCGGGGCTCGCGGTGGCGGGCTTCTCGCCGTGGCTGCGCCCGCAGCGCGCGGAGCTGCGCCGGCACCACGCCGTGCTGCAGGCCATGGACTATGCCACCCGAAACCTCCGCGTCGTCGCCCGGCGGGCCGCCTACCTCTGCGAGGACGGCGCGCGCCGGCCCGTGCCGGCCGACATCCTCGCCGAGCTGATGCGCGGGGCGGCCCTGGTCGGCGAGAGCCTCGACGACATCTCGCTGCAGCCGGCCGCACGGGAGGCGGTCGCCGCCGTCGCGTCGCGGCTGGACCCCGCCCGCGTCCTCCCCGGCGCCACGCTGGGCGAGCAGAACCTCCTCACGGCGCTGCGTCCCCTCGCGGTCGACCTCCTCACCGCCACCGGGATGACGTCGGCCGACGCGCGGGCCGTGCTGCCGCGCGTATAGACGGCCTCAGCGCGGGGCCACGGCATCCCACGGCACGGTCGCCTCGCCGAGTCGCCACCGCGAGCGCTCCCGCACCGGCCAGCCGCCCTCGACGAGCGCCCCCAGCGCGGTGCGCCAGCGGTGCTCCGGACCGAACGGCGAGACGGCGGCCGCGCGTTCCCATTCGGCGTCGAGGGCCGCGAGGAACGCGTGCACGCGCTCGCCGGGCACGTTGTGGTGGATGAGCGCCTTGGGAAGCCGCTCCGCGGCGACGGACGGATGCTGCAGCCCCGCCAGCCGCAGCGACACGGTGAGGGTGCGCGGCACGGCGTCCGCGCCGACGGCGACCCACGTCGCGATGCGGCCGATCTCGTCGCAGGTGCCCTCCACGAGCAGCCCGCCGGGGGCCAGGCGCGCCGACATCGCCGTCCACGCCGCCTGGACCTCGGACTCGTCGTACTGCCGGAGCACATTGAAGGCGCGGATCACCGCCGCCCGCCGTGCGCCGGGAACCGGAACCTCGAACCCGCCGCGCGCGAAGGACACCCGGGCGTCCGGCGCGAAGGGCGTCCCGCCCGCGCGCACAGCCGCGAGCTGACGGCGCGCGCGGGCGACGCGCTCGGGGTCGATCTCGAGACCGAGGACCTCGACGTCGGGCCGAGCGCGAGCGAGGCGGGCGTGGAGCTCGAGCGCGGTCACGCCGCTCGCGCCGTACCCGAGGTCGACCACCAGGGGGTCGGCGCAGCGGCGCAGGGCGGGATGCCGGGCGATCCATCGGTCGACGCGCCGGAGCCGGTTGGTGCCGGTGGTGCCGCGCGTGATCTGCCCCACCGGTCCCCGCGCCATGCCCCCATGATGCCAGCGAGGTCCGAGCCGGTGGTCACGCGGCGGGGCGGACGGGCGAGCGCCGATATCATGGGGCGCATGACCGCGCCCTACACGCTGATCCTCCTTCGACACGGCCAGAGCGAGTGGAACAAGACCAACCAGTTCACCGGCTGGGTCGACGTCCGCCTCACCGAGCAGGGCAAGGCCGAGGCGCAGCGCGGCGGCGAGCTGCTCGCCGAGTCGGGCATCCTCCCCGACGTCCTGCACACCTCGGTGCTGAGCCGCGCCATCCAGACGGCCGACATCGCGCTGGATGCGGCCGACCGCCTGTGGATCCCGGTGAAGCGCTCGTGGCGTCTCAACGAGCGCCACTACGGCGCGCTGCAGGGCAAGGACAAGGCGCAGACGCTCGAGGAGTTCGGCCAGGAGCAGTTCATGCTCTGGCGCCGATCGTTCGATGTGCCGCCGCCGCCGCTGCCGGCCGACGACCAGTACAGCCAGGTCGGCGACCCCCGCTACGAGGGCATCGACGGCGAGGTGCCCCACACCGAGTCCCTCAAGATCGTGATCGACCGCATGCTGCCCTATTGGCACAGCGACATCGTGCCCGACCTGAAGGCGGGCAAGACCGTCCTCGTCACGGCGCACGGCAACTCGCTGCGCGGCCTGGTGAAGCACCTCGACGGCATCAGCGACGCCGACATCGCCGAGCTCAACATCCCGACCGGCATCCCGCTCGTGTACCGCCTCGACGAGGACCTGCGCCCCCTCGAGCCGGGCGAGTACCTCGACCCGGAGGCCGCCGCCGCCGGCGCCGCCGCGGTCGCCAACCAGGGCAAGAAGTAGCACGACGAACGAGAGGGACCGGATGCCTGGGGCTCAGGCATCCGGTCCCTTCTTCGTTGCGCCGGGTCAGCCCTGCGTGATGATGTCGATGGCGTCGGTGCTGGTGGTCCAGTCGCCGGTCGACAGGTACGCCACCTTCTTCGCGACCGACACCGCGTGGTCGCCGAAGCGCTCGTGGTACCGGCTGGCCAGCGTGGCGTCGACCGTGGCGGACGGGTCGCCCTGCCAGCTGTCGCTGAGCACCTTCTCGAACACCGAGACGTGCAGCTCGTCGAGCTTGTCGTCGGCGTTGCGGATCTCGTCGATCAGGTCGCCGTCCTGCGTGCGCAGCAGCTCGGCGAGCTGGCGGGCGGCTTCGACGTCGAGCTCTCCCATGCGCAGGAACGTCGACTTCAGGCCCTTCGGGATCGCGCGCTCGGGGAAGCGCATGCGCGTGAGCTGCGCGATGTGCTCGGCGATGTCGCCCATGCGCTCCAGCGACGCGCTCATGCGCAGCGCGCTGACGACGATCCGCAGGTCGCGCGCGACGGGCTGCTGACGCGCCAGGATCTCGATGGCGAGCTCGTCGAGCGCGACCGCTTTCTCGTCGATGACGGCGTCGGCCTCGATGACCTCCTCCGCGAGCGAGACGTCGCTCGTGCCGAACGCGCGCGTCGCCTTGTCGATCGCGACGGTGACGAGTTCGGCGATCTCGACGAGACGTCCCTGGACGTCCTCGAGAGACTGGTGGAAGACTTCGCGCATTCCGATGCACCTTTCCTGGTTCCGGGGAAGGCCTGAGCCGGCGCCCCGGCGATTGTCGTCAGGGAAGGTTAACGGATGGTGCCGCACCGGTGAACAGTCCGGGGCGCCTTCGCTGGCGGCGCGGTCGCGGCCCGATCGGGCGAGGGGCGTGCCCCTACGCTGGTGGCATGGATACGACGCAGCTCGCGCTGCTCGCCCTCCTCGCGGGGATCATCGTCGGCGGCTCGGTCTCGGCCCTCGTCGTCGCCGCGATGCGGGTGCGCGACCGTGCGCTCGCCGAGAGCTCCGCCGAGGTCCCCGACGGCGTGCGGGGCGTGCTGCACGGCATGGACGACGCCGCCCTCGTAGTCGACGCCTCGTTCACCGTGCTGGCGGCCTCGTCGGCCGCCGCCGCGTTCGACCTGATGGAGGGCGGCGTCCTTCCCACCGACGAGCTGCGGGCGCTCGTGCGCCGCGTGCGCACCACCGACGCCGTCGCGACCGAGACCACGGCCACCGAGCCGATGCGCCTGCGACGGGGCGCGCCGCCCGCCGAGCCGCGGCTCGTCTCGGTCCGCGCCTCGCGCATCTCGCCGCGGCTCACCCTCCTCGTGCTGCGGGACATCACCGAGCACGAGCGCGTCGAAGAGATGCGCCGCGACTTCGTCGCCAACACCAGCCACGAGCTGAAGACGCCGGTGGGAGCGGTGAGCCTGCTCGCGGAGGCCATCGAGTCCGCCGCCGACGACCCGCCCCAGGTGCGCATCTTCGCGACGCGCCTGCAGGCGGAGGCCGCGCGGCTGGCCCTGCTCACCTCGCGCATCATGAACCTCTCGCGCCTGCAGGCATCCGACGAGCTGCCGGCCCAGATCGTGTCGATCGACGAGGTCGTCGCCGGCGCCCTCGACGCACACGCCATCCAGGCCGCTTCCGCCGGCGTGGAGGTCGTGCGGGGAGGGGCGCGCGGGCTGTATGTGCGCGGCGACGCGCAGGTGCTCACCGAGGCCGTCGGCAACCTCATCGCCAATGCGATCGCGTACTCGCCGCACGGCTCGAGCGTCGGCGTCGGGGTCAAGGCCGCCGACCGCATCGTCGAGATCGCGGTCACCGACCGGGGGATCGGCATCGCCGAGGGCGACCAGGACCGCGTGTTCGAGCGCTTCTACCGCGCCGACCCGGCGCGCGCCCGCCGTACCGGCGGCAGCGGTCTCGGGCTGTCGATCGTCAAGCACGCCGTGCAGCGCCACGGCGGCGAAGTGCGGCTGTGGTCCCGGCCGGGACGCGGGTCGACGTTCACCATGCGCCTGCCGCAGGTCGACGCGCCGGCCGAAGAGGCGGCTCCGAAGCGGGCGAGGAAGAAGAAGCGGGTCTCGTCCGCCGACGCGATCTCCCGGCCCGATGAGGCATCCGGCTCCGCCTCGCCACGTCCACGCCTCGCCCCGTCGCCGCTGCGCACAGAACGTGCATCCACCACCAAGGGAGACCCCGCATGACCCGCGTCCTGATCGTCGAGGACGAGCCCGACCTCGCCGACCCGCTGGCCTACCTCCTCCGCCGCGAGGGGTTCGACGTCGAGATCGCCGAGGACGGACCGGCGGCGCTGACCGCGTTCCGCGAGCGCGGCGCCGACATCGTGCTGCTGGACCTGATGCTGCCCGGGATGCCGGGAACCGAGGTCTGCCGCCAGATCCGCGCCACCTCATCGGTGCCGATCATCATGCTCACCGCCAAGGACTCGGAGGTCGACATCGTGGTCGGCCTCGAGCTCGGCGCCGACGACTACGTCACCAAGCCGTACTCGGCGCGCGAGCTGCTCGCCCGCATGCGGGCGGTGCTGCGGCGATTCGCGCAGATGGACGCGGATCTGGAGGATCGCGTCCTGGAATCCGGCCGCGTCGTGCTCGACATCGACCGCCACACCGTGGCTGTCGACGGCGACGAGATCAACATGCCGCTCAAGGAATTCGAGCTGCTCGAAGTGCTGATGCGCAACGCCGGCCGGGTGCTCACCCGGGGCCAGCTCATCGATCGCGTCTGGGGGAGCGACTACTTCGGCGACACCAAGACGCTGGACGTGCACATCAAGCGCATCCGGTCGCGCATCGAGAGGAACCCCGGCGCGCCGGAGATGCTGCTCACGGTCCGAGGTCTCGGCTACCGCTTCGAGGGCTGAGCGCCTCATGCACGTGAAGAGGGCGGCCCCACCGGGTCGCCCTCTTCTGCGAACGAAGCTCAGGGAGCGAGCGCCGAGAGGTAGTCGAGCGTCCCGTCGAGCACCGGGATCGAGGTGAGCTCGCCCTCCGCGTCGCCGGACTGGAAGTACCCGTCGATGTACGCGCCCGGCATGGTGTCGAGATTCTCGATGAGGATCGGCTCCTCTCCGTCCTCGGCGCCGAGGCTCAGCACGGTCTCCGCGGGAACGCGGACCGTGAGCGAGATGTCGGAATCCGCGCCGCCGAACTGGATGTTCAGGGTGTGGGACTCTTCGGTGTTGTTGACCAGGGCCGCCACGAAGTTGCCCTCGCTGCCGTCTTCGCTGGCCACGATCTGCGCGTTGCGGACCTGGACCGGTCCGCCGCCGTAGACGTTCGTGCCCTCGGCCGCGGAGTACTCGATCGTCGTCGCCTGCGGGGAGACCATGGCGCACCCGGTCGCGGTGAGCGCGAGGGCACCGCCCAAGGCGAGCGCCGAGACGAGGCGGCGCGCCGCCGAACCGGTTGCCGCCGCGGATCGGCCGTTCGCGATGCCGTTGCGGCGGTGTGTCGAGATCACGGATCCTCCCAAGACGGATGACGGTTCTCCAGCATTCTAGGGGTTCGCAGCCGCCCGGCCGGTGCACGCCGGGCCCACGTGCGAGAGGGTGGGGCGGCGAACCTTAGCGTATTTCTCCTGTGGTATCCTGGAGGTTGCCGAAAGGACATAACTCCATGCTTTTTGAGGTTGGCGAGACGGTCGTCTACCCCCACCACGGGGCGGCAACGATCATCGAGGTCAAAGACCGGATCATCAAGGGCGAGACGAAGAAGTATCTGAAGCTCAACGTCACGCAGGGTGATCTCATCATCGAAGTACCCGCAGAGAACGTCGACCTGGTCGGCGTCCGCGACGTCATCGGCAAGGAGGGCCTCGACAAGGTCTTCGAGGTGTTGCGCGCGCCGTTCACGGAGGAGCCCACGAACTGGTCCCGCCGCTACAAGGCGAACCTCGAGAAGCTCGCCTCCGGCGATGTGATCAAGGTCAGCGAGGTCGTCCGCGACCTGTGGCGCCGCGACCAGGACCGCGGCCTGTCCGCCGGCGAGAAGCGCATGCTCGCCAAGGCGAAGCAGATCCTCATCTCGGAGCTCGCCCTCGCCGAGAAGACCGACGAGGAGCAGGCCAGCGTCCTCCTCGACGAGGTCCTCGCAAGCTGAGACAGCCATCGGAACGGCGCCCCGCGGGGCGCCGTTCCGCTGTCTGCGCGCGACGGCGCGCGGTCATCGGCGCGATAGCGTGAAGCCGTGGGAATCACTCCGGCACCTCGCATCGGCATCATCGTCGTGGCCGCCGGCTCCGGAACGCGCCTCGGTGCGCCGGCGCCCAAGGCGTTCGTGGGGATCGACGGCCACAGCATCCTCCGCCATGCCCTGCGAGGGGTGTTCGCGGCGGAGCCGGCGCAGGTGGTCGTCGTGGCGCCGGAGGGTCGTGAGAGCGACGCGCTCAGCGAGGCGCTCGCCGCCGCGGGCGACCGGCGTGACCTCGCCTCGGTGGTCACCGGCGCGCGGACCCGCCAGGGATCCGTCGCCGCGGGCCTGAGGGCGCTGTGGGCGGATGTCGAGATCGTGCTCGTGCACGATGCGGCCCGTGCGCTGACCCCCGCGGATGTGTTCGCGCGCGTCATCGCCGCCGTCGACGGCAGCGCGGTCGCCGCCATCCCCGTGCTTCCCGTGATCGACACGATTAAGCGCGTCTCCGCCGGCGAAGTCGTGGCCGGAGTGGATCGCTCCGAGCTCGCGGCCGCGCAGACGCCGCAGGGGTTTCGCCGGGACGTGCTCGACGCGGCATATGCCGCGCCGGCGGGCGAGTTCACCGACGACGCGGCGCTGGTCGCGGAGGCCGGTCATCCGGTCGCGGCCGTGCCGGGGCATCCGCTCGCCTTCAAGATCACGACGCCCGCCGACCTGGAGCGAGCCCGGCACCTCGTGGCGGCGCCGGCACCGCACCCCGCTGCCCACCTGGACCCCGCGCCGGCCCTGCCGCGCGTGGGCGTCGGCACCGATGTGCACGCGTTCGGCGGTGCCGGCACACTCTGGCTCGCGGGCCTGGAATGGCCGGGGGAGACGCCGCTGTCGGGTCATTCCGACGGCGACGCCGTCGCGCACGCGATGGTCGACGCGCTGCTGGCCGCCGCCGGCCTGGGCGACATCGGCACCCACTTCGGCACGGATCACCCGGAGTACGCCGGCGCGCATGCGGATGCGTTCCTCACCCGGACGCTCGCGATCCTGGGGGAGGCGGGGTGGCGCGTGGGCAACGTGTCGGTCCAGGTGCAGGCCAACCGGCCCCGGTTCGCGGTGCGGCGCGCCGAGGCCGAGAGGGCGCTGTCGGCCGCGCTCGGCGGCGCCCCTGTGTCGATCTCGGCGACGACCACCGACGGCCTCGGCTTCACCGGCACCGGAGAGGGCGTGTCGGCGTTCGCGGTGGCGCTCGTCGTGCCGGCGTGACGGCCGGAGGTCAGAGCGCGCGCGTCATGAAGACCGAGTACGGGTCGGGCGCGTAGTCGCCGAACGGGCCGCAGAGCGCGAAGCCCTCGCTCTCGTAGAGCCGCTGCGCGGGCAGGAACTCCGGGGTGGAGCCGGTTTCCAGCCACAGCGACGTCATGCCGCGTGCGCGCGCCTCGCCCACGACATGCCGCAGCAGTGCACGACCCACGCCGAATCCCAGGAACCGGTCGGCCACGCGCATCGACTTGATCTCGCCGCGCCCGCCGCCGAGGTCCTTCAGCGCCCCCACACCCGCCAGGTCGCCGTCGATCCACGCCGACCAGACCGTGACAGACGGATGCCGCAGCGCGTCGACGTCGAGGGCGTGCACGCTCTCCGGGGGAGAGGTGTCGTGCATCCCGGCCAGGTGGAGCGCGATGAGGCGTCTGGTCGCCTGGCCGCTCAGGTCGTCGCTGCGGATGTCGATGGTGCGCTGCATGTCGCGGCCCAGTGTGCCACCTGCGCGTTGCGGCCGTGTTTCCGCCGGGGACGACGGGTCACGCCTCGACCGCGTACGGCGCCGGATCGCGGGGCGCGCGGGATCCCCATGCCAGCAGCGCCAGGCCGGCGGCGAGCACGACGAGCCCGACGACGGCGAGCGCCGAGAGTCGCTCACCCAGCAGGACGATGCCGAGGACGCTCGCCGTCAGCGGCTCGCCGAGGGTGAGAGTCGCCGCCGTCGCGGCGGAGAGGCCGCTCAGGCCCCAGGTGAACAGCACGTACGCGATGGAGATGGTTCCCAGGCCCAGCCACAGGGCCATCACGACCCCGGACGCGGTGCCGAGCCACGCGAGATCGACGAACGGCAGCGCGAAGACGCAGATGGCCGCCGAGCTCGCGCCCATGGCCCCCACGACCGTGAAGGGGTCCCAACCGTCGTCGAGGAGGCGCCGCTGAGCGTTGGCGATGACGGCGAACGAGGCGCCCGCGCCGACCGAGCCGAGCAGGCCGATCGGGTCGGTGCCGCCGCCGGCGCCCGCCTCGCCCCCCGAGCCCAGCAGCACCACGCCCAGCGTCGCGAGCGCGGTGGCCGCCATCCACGTCGCGGTGGGGGACCGGCGCGTGAGCGCCCACTCGAGGACGCCCGCGAGGATCGGTGCCGACCCGAGCGCGACCACCGTCCCGACCGCGACGCCGTTGCGCTCGGTGCCGAGGAAGAAGAGCGGCTGGTAGAGCGCGAGGCACGCGCCAGTGAGCACCATCAGCGACAGCGGCCGCAGGGTCAGCCGGGGCCGCGACGCGTCCGCGGTGCGCCGCCGGGCGTGGCGGGCGGCGAGCGAGAACGCGATGACCGCCAGACCCGTGCCGCCGATCACCATGCGCATGACGCCGATCGACAGCGGCGTCGTGCCGTCGGGGCCGAGCGCCTGCGAGGTGCCCGTGGTGCCGAAGAGCACGGCAGCGGCGAGGACGGCGAGCACATGCACCATCCGTTCATATACCAAGACAGCCTGCCCCTGCGCACCGAAGCGGCGTCCGAGGGAGTCGGCGGGCCCCGCCGGTAGGCTGGTGCGGTGACGGTTCAGCTGTACGACACCAGGGCGCAGGCGCTGCGCGACTTCGTACCCCTCGACCCCGGAAACGTCACCGTCTACGTCTGCGGCCCGACCGTGCAGTCCGGGCCCCACATCGGCCACCTGCGGGGAGCTCTGAGCTTCGACATCCTGCGCCGCTGGCTCACGCATCGGTACGGCCGCGTCACCTTCGTGCGCAACGTCACCGACATCGACGACAAGGTGCTGGTCAACGCCACCGACACGGAGCCGTGGTGGGCCCTGGCCTATCGCATGGAGATCGCGTTCACCCGCGCGTACGCCGCGATCGGCATCCTTCCCCCCACCTACGAGCCGCGCGCGACGGCCTCGATCCCGCAGATGCAGGAGCTGATCGCCCGGCTCATCGAGTCCGGGCACGCCTATGCCGCCCGCTCGACGGGGTCAGGGACAGAGGGGACGGATGCCTCGGGCGACGTGTACTTCGACGTGCGCTCGTGGCCCGGCTACGGCTCGCTGACGCGGCAGAGCATCGACGCCATGGAGCCTGCCGCCGACGCCGACCCTCGCGGCAAGCGAGACCCCCGCGACTTCGCGCTGTGGAAAGGCGCCAAGCCCGGCGAGCCGTCGTCGGCGATCTGGGACTCGCCCTGGGGGCCGGGCCGGCCCGGCTGGCACATCGAGTGCTCCGCCATGTCGCGCCGCTACCTCGGGAGGGAGTTCGACATCCACGGCGGCGGCCTGGATCTGCGCTTCCCGCACCACGAGAACGAGCTGGCGCAGTCCACCGCCGCCGGCGACGGCTTCGCGCGCTACTGGGTGCACAACGGGCTGGTCACCGTCGGCGCGCAGAAGATGTCGAAGTCGCTGTTCAACTTCCTCCTCGCCGAGGACGTCCTGCGCGAGCGCGACCCGCTCGTCGTCCGCTACGCGCTCGCCGCGGCCCACTACCGCTCCAGCCTCGACATCACGACGTCGACGTTCGACGACGCCGAGGCGGCCGTCGGCCGCATCCGGACGTTCCTCGAGCGGGCCCTGCGCACCCTGCGCGACGATGCGGACGACGTGCGACTGAACGCGGAGGTCCCGCTCGCCTTCGCCGCCGCGCTCGACGACGACCTCGGCGTCCCGCAGGCGCTCGCCGTGCTGCACGAGACGGTGCGGGACGGCAATTCGGCTCTCGACGCCGGCGACGGGGAGGGTGCGCTGCGCGCCTTCGCCGATGTGGCCGTGATGACCGGCGTCCTGGGGATCGACCCCCTGGACCCGCACTGGCGGACGGCGGATGCCTCGGCCGAGGCATCCGCCCTCGACACGCTGGTGCAGACGATGATCGCGCAGCGCGCCGATGCCCGCGTCGCGAAGGACTGGGCGGCGGCGGACCGGATCCGCGACGCGATCGCGGCGGCCGGCATCGCCCTGGAAGACACCGCAGACGGAACCCACTGGAGTTTGATCGATGGCTAAGCCGGCACGCCCCGGAGCGGGCAACAGCAAGAAGAAGGGTGCCACCAAGGGCACCGGGGGCAAGAACAAGCGCTCCCTCGAGGGGCGAGGGCCCACCCCGAAGGCCGAGGACCGGGCCTGGCACCCCGCCGGCAAGCGCAAGGCCGCCGCCGAGCGCTTCGCCGCTGCCGGGGGCAAGGGCAAGCCCGGCCAGCGTCCCACGCAGGGCGCTGCCGCCAGCCGTGGCAAGGCCAAGGCGGGCGATGACACCGAGACCGTCACCGGCCGCAACTCGGTGCTCGAGGCGCTGCGGGCCAAGATCCCCGCGACGGCCTTCTACATCGCGCAGCGCGTCGAGATGGACGACCGCGTCAAGGAGATGCTGGCGATCGCCACGCACCGCGACATCCCGGTGCTCGAGGTGACACGGCCGGAGCTGGACCGTATGGCCGGCTTCGACGGCGTGCACCAGGGCGTCGCGCTCAAGGTCCCGCCCTACGAGTACGCGCACCCGCAGGACCTGCTGGAGGAGATCATCGACCGCGACGAGGTCCCGCTGCTGGTGGCCCTCGACGGCGTCACCGACCCGCGCAACCTCGGAGCCATCATCCGCTCGACGGCGGCGTTCGGCGGTCAGGGCGTCATCGTGCCGCAGCGGCGGTCGGCGGGCGTGAACTCGGCGGCATGGAAGACGAGCGCGGGCGCGGCGGCGCGGATCCCGGTCGCGGTGGCGCCGAACCTGACCACCACGCTCAAGGAGTTCAAGAAGCAAGGGGTCTTCGTCCTCGGTCTCGACGGCGGCGGCGACGTCTCTCTTCCCGCGCTCGAGCTCGCCGACCGCCCGGTCGTGGTGGTCGTCGGCTCGGAGGGCAAGGGGCTCTCCCGCCTGGTCACCGAGACCTGCGACCAGATCGTGTCCATCCCCATCTCGGCGGCCACGGAATCGCTCAACGCCGGGATCGCGGCATCCGTCGCCCTCTATCAGGTCGCGACGCTGCGCAGCGCGCGGACCGACTGAGCTGCGACGACGCATCGCCCATCCGGGAATACGCCGGCGCTTCGCACGCTTCTCAACCACGGGCCGGACCGCCGGCACCGCGACTCATCGAAGGGGACACCATGGCACGCATCGCCGTCATCGGAGGCTCGGGCTACGCCGGCCGGCACATCGTCGCCGAGGCGGTGAACCGCGGCCACACCGTGCTGTCGATCGCGCGCCGCCTCCCCGCCGAGCGTCACGAGGGTGCGCTGTACACCGAGGGCTCGCTGACCGATGTCCCCGACCTTCTGGCACAGCTCGAAGGCGTCGACGTGGTCGTGTCGGCGGTGGCCGCGCGCGGTGAGATGCAGGGCCTGGTTCGCCCGAACCTCGCCGCCCTGGCGTCGCTGCTTCCCGAGGGCGTGCGCCTGGGCGTGGTCGGCGGCGCCGGAGGGAGCCTGGTGACCGAAGACGGGAAGCGCGTCGTGGACCTGCCGTCCTTCGCGGAGGAGTACAAGGCCGAGGCCCTCGAGGCGATCGGCGTGCTGGAGGACCTGCAGGCGGGGCCCGCGTCGCTGGACTGGTTCTACATCCACCCGGCCGGCGGCTTCGGCGCCTACAACCCGGGAGAGCGCACCGGCTCGTACCGCACCGGCGGCGACGTGATCGTGACGGACGCCGCGGGCGAGTCGTTCATCTCGGGTGAGGACTTCGCCGTCGCCGTCCTCGACGAGATCGAGCACCCGAAGCACCCCCGCAGGCGTTTCACCGTCGGGTACTGACGCGGCGCGGGGCGATACGAGCGCCAGCGCGCGTTGATGCGTCCGGCTTCCGCCGATCCTTCGATCAGACCAGGTCGCGCCAGTCGATCTCGGCCTCTTCGTCGTCGAGCACCGGGTTGGGCGTGGTGATCACGGGGAGCGACACGGTCTCGGTGGAGGGGGCCATGAGCGTCGCCTCGTCTCGGCGGTGCCGCAGCACGTTGTCGATGTAGCTCGTCAGCGTCTCGGCCAGCGGCACCGACTTGCCCTTCGCCTGCGACAGGTACCACCGGTGCTCCAGCAGCTGGTGGAACACCTCCGCCGGCTCGAGCTTGGAGCGGAGGTCCCACGGGATCGCCTTGACCACCGGCTCGAACACGCGTGTCAGCCACTCGTGCGCGACCATCTCCTCATCCGACCCGAGGCGCGAGATGCGGGCACGGAACTCGTCCAGGTCGTTCAGGAGTCGCCGCGCCTGATTCTCCTCGACATCCAGGCCCGTCAGCCGCAGCAGCCGGCGCTGGTGGTGACCGGAGTCGACGACCTTGGGCTGGATCGAGACCCTGGTGCCGTCGGCGGCGGTGTGGATCGACATCTCGCCGATGTCGAAGCCCAGGTCGTTGAGGCGCCGCACGCGCTCGGTGAGTCGCCACGCCTCGTCGGAGCGGAACGTCTCCTCGTCGGTGAGCGCCGCCCACAGTGCGTGGTACGACGACACGATGCCGTCGGCGATGGCGATCGCGTCGACGCCGCCCTCGAGGCGGCCGCCGGCCTCGAGGTCCATGATCTCGCCCGCGATGTTGGTGCGCGCCACGTCGAGGTCGTGCGTGCGCTGGCCGCGCGTCAGCCCGCTCTCGTGCAGCTCTCCGGTCTCTGCGTCGACCAGGTACGCCGCGAAGGCGCCCGCGTCGCGACGGAACAGCGTGTTCGACAGCGAGACGTCGCCCCAGAAGAAGCCGACGTTGTGGAGGCGCACCAGAAGCAGTGCGAGCGCGTCCACCAGCCGGGTCGCGGTGTCGGGCCGGAGCACCTGCGTGAACAGCGCGCGGTACGGCAGCGAGAACTTCAGATGCGCGGTCACCAGGGCAGCCGGCAGCGGCTCGCCCGCGGCATCCGCCCGACCGGCGATCACGGCGACACGCTGCACGCACGGCACGTCCAGGCGGGCGAGGTTGCCCAGCATGTCGTACTCGCGCTGGGCCATCGCCTCGGTGGTCTCCTTGATGGCCACGACGCGTCCGGAGAGGTTCGCGAACCGCACCAGGTGGCGCGAGATGCCTTTGGGCAGGAACACGATGTGGTTCGACGGCCAGTCGCCCAGCGGGGTGGACCAGGGGAGGGTCAGCAGCCCCGGATCGACGCTGCTGGCGGTGATGCTCAGGGCCTCGGCCACATCAACTCCTGGAGACAGCGCGACGGCGCGGGGGGATGCCTCCCACCCGCGCCGTCGCGAACGAACTGCGTTTACGCCGAGGCGATCGCCTTGTCGGTGAGGCGCTCGCCCGACTCCATGTCGAACACGTGCACGTGTCCGGGCACGGGGGCGAGGACCACCTTGTCGCCGGCCATGGGGTGGCGACGGCCGTCGACGCGCGCGACGATGTCGGTGCGCTTGCCGGCGACGTCGGCGTGGCCGTAGAGGTAGCCGTCAGCGCCGAGCTCCTCGACGAGGTCCACGACCACCTCGAGGCCCCTGCCGTCGGCCGGGGCGACCTGGATGTCCTCGGGACGGACGCCGATGGTGACCTCCGAGCCGTGCGCCTTGTGGAGGGTGTCGGCGTCGACGCCCACGACGGTGTCGCCGAACTGGACGCCGCCCTCGGCGATGTGCGCCGGGAACAGGTTCATCGCGGGCGAGCCGATGAAGCCGGCGACGAACACGTTGTTCGGCTTCTCGTAGAGGTCGCGCGGGGTTCCGACCTGCTGCAGGAGGCCGTCCTTGAGGACCGCGATGCGGTCGCCCATGGTGAGGGCCTCGGTCTGGTCGTGCGTGACGTAGACGGTGGTGACGCCCAGGCGGCGCTGCAGCGACGCGATCTGGGTGCGGGTCTGCACGCGGAGCTTGGCGTCGAGGTTCGACAGCGGCTCGTCCATGAGGAACACCTGCGGCTGGCGGACGATCGCGCGACCCATGGCGACACGCTGACGCTGACCACCCGAGAGGGCCTTCGGCTTGCGGGTGAGGTACTGCTCGAGGTCGAGCAGCTTGGCGGCCTCGAGGACGCGCGCGGCGCGCTCCTCCTTGCCGACGCCGGCGATCTTGAGCGCGAAGCCCATGTTCTCGGCGACCGTCATGTGCGGGTACAGCGCGTAGTTCTGGAAGACCATCGCGATGTCGCGGTCCTTCGGCGGGACGTCGGTGACGTCGCGGTCGCCGATCAGGATGCGGCCGGAGTTGACCTCTTCGAGGCCGGCCAGCATGCGCAGCGAGGTCGACTTTCCACAGCCGGAGGGGCCGACGAGGACGAGGAACTCGCCGTCACCGACCTCGAGGTTGAGCTTGTCGACGGCGGGGCGAGTGCCCCCGGGGTACAGACGAGTCGCGTTGTCAAAGGTGACGGACGCCATGTTCTCTTCTCCTTCACCGGCAGGTACGTGCCGGACGATCCGTAGTGAGGAATGAGCGGGGGCTATCCCGCACGCCCGCCTTCGGGCGCAAGGAACAGTATGACACGGCGCGTGCGGAGGTGGTGTCTGGGCATTTCCCAGGGTGTCTGGCTACCATCGTGGACGGCCGCTTTCCCGTCTGGCCCCCGCCGGAACTCCGGCCTTCTTCACGTCCCGAGAGGTTCCATGTCCAGCGACGAGTCACCGAACGCCGCGCCCAGCGAGCGCCGAGACGCCGTGCGCGAGAAGGCGCAGCAGGTGAAGGCGCGCCAGTCGCGCGCCCGGCTCATCCGCCGGGCATCGCTGGCCGTCGTCGCCGTGGCCTTCGTGGCGGTCATCGCTGTCGTGGTCACGTGGACCGTCTCCTCGAGCGCGGCCAAGCCGTCGATGAGCCCCGCGAACGATGTGGACGGCGGGTTCGCGGTGACCGGCGTCACCGGGCTCGGCATCGCGTCGGACACGGCCGGCCCGAGCGGCCAGGCGGAGGGCGAGGCCACGCCGACGCCGACGCCGACCGAGACTCCGGCACCGACCGCCTCGCCGACCGAGGCCGCCGCCGTCGACATCCACGTGTACGTCGACTACCTGTCGACGGGCTCGCGCGACTTCCAGCTGGCCAACATGACGCAGCTGTCCGAATGGGTGAAGGAGGGCGCTGCGACCCTGACGTACCACCCGGTCGCGATGCTCACCGCCAAGTCGAACGGCACCAAGTACTCGCTGCGTGCCGCCGGTGCCGCCGCGTGCGTCGCCCAGAACTCGCCGGACTACTTCTTCGCCTTCAACGACGCGCTGCTGCGCGAGCAGCCCGACGTCGACTCCGACGGCTACAGCGACAGCGAGCTCGCCGCGCTGGCCATCGCGACGGGGGTCGACGGCCCCAAGGTGGTGCGCAGCTGCATCGAGGACCAGGCGTTCACGTCGTGGGCCAAGACCGAGACCGAGCGGGCGCTGAAGGAGCTGCCGGGCACCGACGGCATCGCCCTCACCACGACGCCGATGGTGATGGTCAACGGCACGCAGTACGTGGGCAAGCTCGACGACCCGAAGGAGTTCGCGCAGTTCGTGCTCACCGTGGCCAGCGACGCGTACTTCAAGGCGACCCCGACCCCGACGCCCACGCCGACCCCCTGAGTCAGCCGCGCCGGCCGCCCCCGGTAGACTGGGCGCCCTGCCGACTTGGCGCAATTGGTAGCGCACCGTACTTGTAATACGGGGGTTACGGGTTCGAGTCCCGTAGTCGGCTCACTGTCTCTGCTCATCGGGGCAAGGTGGCGTCGACGCGCACGTTGTCATACGGGGGTTACGGGTTCGAGTCCCGTAGTCGGCTCCGTGTCAGCCGTCGTCGGCTCTGCATGTCCGCAGTCGGCTCAGTCCGGCTCCTCGTCGTTCTCCTCGCGGGTGCGGGCGGCCGAGAACGCCAGCCCCGCCACAGCAGCGATCACCGCGGCCGTGCCGGCGGCCGCGGCGATCCAGAACGCCACCTGAGGCTGGTCGCCGTCGCGCAGCCCGAGGAGCGTGTCGGACGAGGTCGGCGAGGGGGTCGGCTGAACGCCGCTCGACGGGGTCGGGGCGGGCGCCGGCACGGGTTCCGGGGCGGGTGCGGGCGGGGGCGGCTCGACCGGCTGGGGCCGGGGCGGCGTCTGGCGGTCCGGTGGTGCCGGCGTCAGGTCGGGCGGCATGGCGCCGCCGCACGTGAAGGCGCCACCGGTGAAGACGCACCCCGGAGTCGGCGCAGGCTCGGGCGATGAGACCGCGGCCGCCGGAGACGCGCTGAGCAAGACGGCGAGGAGCACGGCGCCCCACGCGGCAGAGACGCGCCCCAGCCAGCGGGCCATGCCTCAGGGTAACGGTTCGCAGGCGCGTGCCGCTATGGCCCAAGATGGACGGCGTGACCCGTCGCTCTCCCGCGGCCGCCGCCGCGGCGATCGGCGGGACCGTCCTCATCGGGGTCCTGACGGCCGTGCAGGCCCGCATCAACGGTGAGCTCGGCATCCGCATCGGAGACGGGTTCGCGGCGGCAGTCGTCTCGTTCGGGTCGGGTCTCATCGTGCTCGTGGTGCTGTCCGCTGCGATCCCGCAGGGCCGTCGAGGCTTCGCGGCGCTCATCGCCGGACTGCGCGCGCACCGCATCCCGCTGTGGATGCTCTGCGGCGGCGTCGCCGGCGCGCTGTCGGTCGCCACGCAGTCGCTCGCCGTCGGGATCATCGGCGTCGCTCTGTTCACCGTCGGGGTGGTGGCCGGTCAGACCGTGAGCGGCCTCCTCCTCGACCGCTCCGGAATGGGGCCCGCCGGCACCGTCGCGGTGACCCCGGCTCGTGTCGTCGGCGGCGCCCTGGCCCTCCTCGCCGCGGCCGTCTCGCTGGCAGGGGGAGTGGCTGCACCGCCGGTTCTCGTCGTGCTGCCCTTCCTCGTCGGCGCGGGCATCGCATGGCAGTCCGCGGTGAACGGGCGGCTGCGTCAGCGCGTCGGCACGCCGCTGACGGCGACCCTGGTCAACTTCGTCGGCGGCACCGCGGTGCTTTCGGTGGCGGAGCTGATCCACACCGCGCTCGCCGGACCGCCCACCTCGTTCCCCGCCGACCCGTGGCTCTACCTCGGCGGCGTGATCGGCGTGTCGTACATCTTCCTCGCCGCCGCGCTGGTGTCGTACACCGGCGTCCTGCTGCTCGGTCTCGGAACGGTCGTGGGGCAGGTCGTGACGTCCGTCGCGATCGACGCGCTCTGGCCGACGAGCGCCGCGCCGTCGCTGTCGTCATCGTTGCTCATGTCGGTACTCGCGATCCTCTCGGTCGTCGTGGCGGCGGTGCCATGGCGACGGATGCCGCGGCCCGGCCGCTGATCCGACCTCGGGCACGCCCCGCTCGGTCCCCTCGTGGTGGCAAGCTGGACACCGTGCCGACGGTGTCACCCCTCGTCCGCGACCACGCGGTGGTCGCGCCATGACGCACGCGCTGCTGCGGGACGACGACCTGGCCGGCCTCGACCGGATGCTGGCGTCCGCCGATGAGCTGCTCACCGCGCGCTACCCGGGTGACGACGGCGCCCGCCAGCCGCTGCACACCGTCTACGTCCCCGCCGATCGCTACACGCCCGCGCTTCCGCGCGAGTGGGGCGACGCGGCACTCGACGCGGTCGGCGCACACGGCGGCATCGCGGCGGTTCTGCACGAGCTCGGCATTCCCGCGGCGCACGCGAGGGCCGTAAGCGCGTTCGTCGACTCCAAGCTCCGCGCGGAGCCCATCGAGGACCTCCGGCTCGACGTCGAAGACGGCTACGGCGATCGCGGGGACGAGGCGGAGGACGCCGATGTCCGCCGCGCCGCCGCGCACGTGGTCGCGGCGGTGGCGGAGAAGACGGCGCCGGGATCCCTCGGCCTGCGCATCAAGGGGCTCGAGGCACAGACGCGGCGTCGCGGCATCCGATCCCTCGACCTCTTCGTCAGCGGGCTCCTCGAGGGCGGCGAGCTGCCCGCGGGGCTCGTCATCACGCTGCCGAAGGTGACCGCGCCCGCACAGGTCGAGGCGATGGCGGCGATCTGCAGCCGCCTCGAGGAGCGCGGCGGCCTCGCGCCGGGAGCCCTGCGCTTCGAGGTGCAGGTCGAGACACCGCAGCTGGTGCTCGGCGCCGACGGCACGTCGCCGCTGCCGCGCGCGATCGCCGCGGCGGGCGGTCGGCTGACCGGGCTGCACTACGGCACCTACGACTACAGCGCGGCCCTGGGGATCGCGCCCGAGCACCAGTCGATGGAGCATCCCGCCGCCGACCACGCGAAGAGCGTCATGCAGGTCGCCGTCGCCGAGACCGGCGTGCGGCTGTCGGACGGCTCGACGAACGTGCTTCCCGTCGGCGATGACGAGGCCGTGCGGTCGGCGTGGCGACTGAGCGCGCGACTGGTGCGTCGGTCCCTCGAGCGCGGCTTCTTCCAGGGGTGGGATCTGCACCCGGCACAGCTCGTGCCCCGGTTCGCGGCGAACGGGCTGTTCTACCGCGAGGGCATGCCGCCGGCCGCGGCGCGGCTGCGGGACTGGGCGCTGCGCCGGAACGGCGGCGTGCAGGACGAGCCGGCCACCGCTCGTGCCCTCGCCGCGTTCCTCACCCGCGGCGTCGCGTGCGGTGCGCTGACGGCGGCCGAGGTGACGGATGCCGCCGGCGTGGACCTCGGAACGCTCGCCGCGCTCGCCCATCCTACGAAGGGGAGGCCGTCCGCATGACCTACTTCACGCCGCAGGGCGGTCTGCCGCCGCAGACGGACCTGCTGACCGACCGGGCCGTCGTCACGCAGGCGTACACGTTCATCCCGAAGGGAGTGCTGCGCGACATCGTGACGAGCAGCCTGCCGGGATTCCGGAGCACGCGCGCGTGGATCCTGGCCCGGCCGGTGGCGGGATCCGCGACGACCTTCGCGCAGCTCATCGTCGAGATCGCGCCCGGCGGCGGGGCCGACGCGCCCGAGACCGAGAGCGGCGTCGAGGGGGTGCTCTTCGTCACGGCGGGAGTGCTCTCCGTCACGCTGGCAGGAGTCCGTCACGTGCTGGAGCCCGGCGGCTACGCGTATGTGGCCGCCGGCGCGGACTGGTCGCTGGCCAACGACGGCGACGTGCCGGTGAGCCTCCACTGGATCCGCAAGGCGTACCAGCCGCTGCCGGGCACGCCCGCGCCCCCGTCGTTCGTCACACGTGATCAGGATGTGGAGCCGCAGCCGATGCCGGGCACCCGCGGCGCGTGGGCGACCACGCGCTTCGTGGATCCCGACGACCTCGCCCACGACATGCACGTCAACATCGTGACCTTCCAGCCCGGCGGGTCCATCCCGTTCGCCGAGACGCACGTCATGGAGCACGGTCTGTACGTGCTGCAGGGAAAGGCCGTCTACCGGCTCAACGACGACTGGGTGGAATGCGAGGCCGGGGACTACATGCTGCTGCGCGCGTTCTGTCCGCAGGCGTGCTACGCCGGCGGTCCCGAGCCGTTCCGGTATCTGCTGTACAAGGATGTCAACCGGCAGATCCGGCTGACGTGACCGTGGGCGACGTCGACGATCGCGTGTACGACCTCGTCGTCCGCGGCGAGCGCATCGTGGCGGGCGGGCGCGTCTTCGCGGGCGAGGTGGGTGTCGCGGAGGGCGCGATCGCGGCGATCGAGCCCTTGGGCCGTACGCTGCCCGGTCGCCGCGTCGTCGCGCTCCGGGAGGACGAGGCGCTGCTGCCGGGGCTCGTCGACACCCACGTCCACGTGAACGAGCCGGGGCGCACCGCATGGGAGGGCTTCGAGACGGCGACGAAGTCGGCGGCCGCCGGCGGTGTCACCACGATCATCGACATGCCGCTGAACAGCGTGCCGGCGACCGTGTCGGTGGCCGCACTGGAGCTCAAGCGGGCAGCGGCCGCCGGGCAGGTGTTCGTCGACGTGGGCTTCTGGGGCGGGGCGGTGCCCGGCAACACCGGCGACCTCGCCCCGCTGCACGGCGCCGGCGCGTTCGGCTTCAAGTGCTTCCTGGCGCCGTCGGGCGTGGACGAGTTCCCCGCGCTCGGCGCGGACGACCTGGAGCCGGTGTTGGCAGAGCTCGCGCGACTCGGCGGCCTGCTCCTGGTCCACGCCGAGGACCCCGGAGCGCTCTCGCTCGCGCCCGATGCCGAAGGAGCGAGCTACGGCGCGTTCCTGGCGTCGCGGCCGCGCGTCGCCGAGGAGGACGCCATCGCCACGGTCATCCGGCTCGCGCGCCGCACCGGCGCACGGGTGCACATCGTCCACCTGTCGTCGGCGGGCGCCCTGCCGATGATCGCGGCAGCGAAGGGCGAGGGCGTCCGCCTCAGCGCCGAGACGTGCCCCCACTATCTGTCGCTGACCGCAGAGGACATCGCCGACGGCGCGACGGCCTTCAAGTGCTGCCCGCCGATCCGCGAGGCCGCCAACCGCGAGCTGCTGTGGCGGGGCCTCGCCGACGGCACGATCGACGCCGTCGTCAGCGATCACTCGCCCGCCACGCCGGACCTGAAGCACCTGGACGACGGCGACTTCGGGGCGGCGTGGGGAGGCATCGCCTCGCTGCAGCTGGGGCTGCCGCTGGTGTGGTCCGAAGCGCGGCGACGCGGCATCCGTCTCGAGAAGGTGGTGGAATGGATGTCGGCGCGACCGGCGGCCCTGTCGGGCCTCACCCGCAAGGGCGACATCGCGCTCGGCTTCGACGCCGATCTCGTCGTGTTCGCACCGGACAGCGAGTTCGTCGTCGACGTCCACCGTCTGCACCACAGGAACCCCCTCACCCCGTACGACGGCCGCAACCTGTCGGGCGTGGTGCGCGAGACGTTCCTGCGTGGGCGGCGGGTGGACTTCGCCGAGCCCCGCGGCCGCCTGCTGCGCCGCGGCGCCGCGTGAGCGCCGAGCCTGCGATCGACTGATCGCAGCCCGACAAGCCCGGAAGAGAAGTGACATGTCCGCAGATCCCTACGGCAGTGGCCCCGGCCTCCTCGACGCCGAGGCCGACCTCGCTCGGCCCCTCGCGACGCGTCCGGCGCGCCACCGTGCCGTCGAACCCGCCATCGCCCGGTCGTGGCTGCTGGTCCCCGGAACCCGCCCCGAGACGTTCGGCGACATGGCCGCGTCGCGGGCCGACGCAGTGGTGCTCGACATCGAGGATGCCGTCGACCCGAGCAAGAAGCCGCAGGCACGTGCCGATGTGGTCCAGTGGCTGCGCGCCGGCGGACGCGCCTGGGTGCGCATCAACGACGCCTCCACGCCCTTCTGGGCCGACGACCTCGCCGCGCTCGCGAGGATCCCGTCGCTTGCCGGCGTCATGCTGGCCAAGACCGAGTCGCCCGACCAGGTCACGGCCACCTTCGACCGGCTCGGCGGGAACGCACCCGTCGTCGCCCTCATCGAATCGGCGATCGGCATCGAGGACGCCGCGCACATCGCGCGGGCGCGCGGCGCGTTCCGGCTCGCGTTCGGCAGCGGCGACTTCCGCCGCGACACCGGAATGAGCGCGGATGCCGACGCGATGGCGTACCCGCGGGCACGCCTGGTGGTCGCCAGCCGCGTCGGCGACCTCCCCGGCCCCATCGACGGGCCGACGGTGGGCACCAGCATGCCCACGCTGCGCGAGCACTCGGCGATCACGGTGTCGATGGGCATGACCGGCAAGCTGTGCCTGGCCGCCGAGCAGGCGCCCGTCATCAACGAGGTGATCTGCCCGACCCCCAGCGAGGTCGAGTGGGCGATGGACTTCCTCGCCGACTTCGAGGGCCGTGGGCGTGTCATCCGCGACGGCAGCGACTTGCCGCGCCTCGGCCGTGCGCAGAAGATCGAGAAGCTGGCTCTGGCGTTCGGCGTGCATCCGACGTCGTGAGCCGGCCGACAGTGAAGGGACGAGAGACATGACCGATGAGAACCGCCTGCGCGAGGGCGCACGCAATCCCGGCTTCGCGCTGCCGGACGCCACGGGTGCCATGGTCCGGCCGGAGGACTTCGCCGGGCGCCGGCTCATCGTCTACTTCTACCCGGCCGCCTTCACCCCCGGATGCACGACCGAGGCCTGCGACTTCCGCGACAACCTCGCCTCACTGCAGGCGGCCGGCGTGGCCGTCGTGGGGATCTCGCCCGACCCGGTCGAGCGGCTCGCGGAGTGGGCCCGGGCCGAGCAGCTCGACTTCCCCCTGCTTTCGGACACGGATCACGCCGTGGCCGAGGCCTGGGGCGCGTGGGGGCCGAAGGTCGTGGGCGGCGAGCAGCGCATCGGGCTGATCCGCTCCACCTTCGTGCTCACCCCCGACGGGACGATCGAATCCGCCGAGTACCGCGTCGACCCCCACGGGCACGTCGCCCGGCTGCGCGCTCAGCTCGCCGCCTGACGCTCGGCGCCGGTGCCCGCACCCCGGCCCGCGAGCGCGGCTCGCCGGAGGGCGCTGGACGCGCGCACGTCTCCGCGACACGATGGCTGTGAGACGGCGAAGGGCGGGCGATGGAGCTCGAGGAGTTCAACCGGCTCGACGCGCGGTCGGCCGGCGACGTCGTCCGGCCGTGCCTCGACGTCGACCGGTGGGTCGACGCGGTCGTGGCGGGCCGCCCCTACCCTGACCGGGCGGCGGCGCTGGAGTCCGCGCGGACGGCGGCATGGCCGTGGACGGACGCGGAGATCGACGCCGCGCTCTCCCGCCATCCGCGAATCGGGGACCGCCCGGGCGGCATGAGCGCCGAAGCGTCGCTCTCGCGGGCCGAGCAGGCCGGCGTCGCAGCGGCGTCCGCGGATCTCGCCGCCGCGCTCGCCGAGGCGAACCGGCAGTACGAGGCCAAGTTCTCCCGCGTGTTCCTCATCCGCGCGTCCGGGCGCACCGCCGAGGAGGTCCTCGAGGCGCTGCGCGAGCGACTGGCGCACTCCGAGGCCGAGGAGCTCCCCGTGATCGCCGAGCAGCTGCGGCAGATCGCCGTTCTCCGTCTGGAAGGGATCCTCTCCGCATGAGCCAGATCACCACGCATGTCCTGGATACCTCGACGGGGCGCCCGGCCCGCGGGGTCGGCGTCATCCTCGCCACCGCGGACGGTGCCGAGCTGGCCGCGGACGAGACGGACGAGCGCGGACGCATCGCCGAGCTCGGTCCGCACCGGCTGGACCCCGGTTCGTACCGGCTGTCGTTCGCCACAGGGGACTACTTCGCCGGCACCGGCCGCGAGACGTTCTACCCGACGGTGTCGATCGACTTCTCGGTCGTCGACGACGAGCACTACCACGTGCCGCTGCTCATCAGCCCGTACTCGTACTCGACCTACCGCGGCAACTGACATGCCGGACCGCGCGTTCGTCCTCGGCGCCAACCAGTACGGCAAGGCCGAGGTGCGCCTCGTGCGCATCGACCGCGAGACCCCTCGCCACGAGATCACCGACCTGAACGTGACGTCGCAGCTGCGGGGGGACTTCGAGGCCGCCCACGTGCACGGGGACAACGCGCGAACCGTCGCGACCGACACGCAGAAGAACACCGTGTACGCGTTCGCCCGCGACGGCGTGGGCTCACCGGAGGCGTTCTTGCTGCGGCTGGGTCGCCACTTCACGGGTCGCTTCCCGTGGGTGACCGGCGGACGGTGGGAGGCGGAGCAGTTCACGTGGACCCGCATCCCGGTCGGCGGCGAGGGGCATCCGCACTCGTTCGTCCGCGGCGGCACCGAAACACGTGCGGCCGTCCTGACGATCGATCAGGGGGACGAGACCGTCATCTCGGGGCTGCACGACCTCGCCCTTCTGAAGTCGACCGGGTCGGAGTTCCACGGCTTCCCGCGGGACCGGTTCACGACGCTGGCCGACACGACCGAGCGCGTGCTGGCCACCCGGGTGCGGGCGCGCTGGCGCTACAACCGGGTCGACGTCGACTTCGACCGGGCGTACGCCGACGTCAGGCGCCTGCTCCTCGAGGCCTTCGCGCAGACGCACTCGCTCGGTCTGCAGCAGACCCTCTTCGAGATGGGCCGGCACGCGCTCGCCGGCCACCCCGAGATCGACGAGGTGCGGCTGTCGATGCCGAACCTGCATCACTTCGCCGTCGACCTCACTCCGTTCGGGCTCGACAACCCCGGCGAGGTGTTCTTCCCCGCCGACCGCCCGTACGGGCTCATCGAGGCGGCGGTGCTCCGGGACGGCGCGGACGCAGACCACCCCGCCTGGCGCGGCATGGCGGGATTCTGCTGAAGACCCTTCGCGCGGCCGCCGTGGCGCGACATCCGTCTCAGGGCATGCGGGTGACGAACCTGCGCGCGTCGACGGCCTTGCGCCGCTCGGGCCGCGAGGTGGGGGGCTTGCCGCCGACATAGAGCCAGCCGAGCAGTTCCTCGTTCTTCTTCAGGCCATGCGCCTTGGCCACCGCTTTGGCGCGGGTGTAGTGACCGGTGCGCCAGATCACGCCCCAGCCCGCCTCGTCCAGCAGCAGGCTGAGCACGTGGGCGACGCCCGAGGCGACCGCCTGCTGCTCCCAGCGGGGCACCTTGTGGCTCTTGCGGTAGCTGGCGACGACGGCAACGAGCAGGGGGGCGCGCAGTGGCTTGGACGAGACGCCCTTGTCGCCCTGCGCCTTGTTGATCGCGCGCCCGAGGCGCTCCCGGTCGTCGCCGCGCAGCTCGATGATGCGCCACGGCTGCAGCGACGAGTGGTCGGCGACGCGACCCGCTGCTGCCACGAGCTCCAGCAGCTGCTCGTGGGTCGGAGCCTCGTCGGTGACCTTCGACCACGACCGCCGCGCCAGGGCGGCGTCGAGGGCGCCGGCCATCAGGGCTGGGCCGGGTCGTCGCCCGGAGTGAACTGCAGCGAGATCGAGTTCATGCAGTAGCGGTCGCCGGTGGGCGTGCCGAAGCCGTCGGGGAAGACGTGCCCCAGGTGGGAGCCGCAGCGGGCGCAGCGCACCTCGGTGCGCACCATGCCGTGGCTGCGGTCCTCGATGAGCTCGACCGCTTCCGGGCGGATCGACTCGTAGAAGCTGGGCCAGCCGCAGTGCGAGTCGAACTTCGTCCCGCTCTGGAAGAGCTCGGCACCGCAGGCGGCGCACGTGTAGAGGCCCGCCCGGCTCTCATCGAGCAGCTCACCGGTCCACGGACGCTCGGTGCCGGCTTGCCGCAGCACGGCATACTGCTCGGGGGTCAGTTCGGCGCGCCACTCGGCGTCGCTCTTGTCGACGGCGTAGGTCATGGTTCCTCCTCGCCCGGATGCGGGCACGCTCTCCATTCTCCCGCAGCGCGGGGCGGCGCGGCCCCTGCCGACGATGAGGACCCGCAGAACGCGAGGATCGATGCGCGAAGATGACGGGGTGACAGTGCCCCGGGAGCACGAGGCGGCGGCCGTGGTGGAGCGATACGCGCGGTTCGCCCGCGACGAGGCGCCCGGTCGCTCGGCGCTGTACGCCGGCTGGGCGGCGGGGGTCGCCGCCGACCCTGCGACGGCGGCCATCCTCGCCCGCATTCCGGCGACGCGGCGGCAGCCGCCCCTGGTCTTCGCCGTCACCCGCATGCTGGGTGCGCCGGAGACGCCCTTCCCGCAGTGGGCGGCGTGGCTCCAGCGCCATGCCGACACCGTCGTGGCGGAGGCATCCCGTCGCCGTCTGCAGACGAACGAGCCGCAGCGGTGCGCGGCACTGCTGCCTGCGCTCGCGACGATCGATGGGCCGATCGCGCTGCTCGAGGTGGGCGCGAGCGCGGGGCTCTGCCTGTACCCCGACCGGTTCTCCTACCGGTACCGCGCCGGCGACGCCGTCGTGGCGCTCGACCCCGTCGACGGGCCGTCCTCGGTCGTGCTCGACGCGCAGGTCAGCGGCGACCCGCCGCTGCACATCCCGGACGTCGTGTGGCGTGCCGGGATCGACCTCGCGCCGCTCGACGCCGCCGACACGGCGGACCGACGCTTCCTCACCAGCCTGGTGTGGCCGGGTGAGCGCGGCCGCGCGGACAGGATCGCCGCGGCGCTGGACATCGTCGCCGCCGACCCGCCAATGCTGCGCGCCGGCGACGCCGCGGATCCCGGCACGGTGCGCGCGGCGGCAGCGCTCGCGCCGCGGGATGCAAGGCTCGTGGTGACCACGCCGGGGGTGCTGCCGCACATCGAGCGCGCCGGGCGCGAGCGTCTCATCGACACCGTCCGCGCGCTCGACGCCGTGTGGGTGACGATCGACCCGCCGGGGCTGTACGCCGGGTCGCGCCAGGACTGGCGGCCGCCCGTCGACCCGTCGACATGGGGCGGGTTCGTCCTCGGCATCGACGGCCGCGCGGTCGCCGCGGTCGATCCTCTCGGCGCGTTCGTGGACTGGCGCGCGTGGCGCCCGAATGAGACGGATGCTGGGGGCTAGCGTGGCCCCGTGCCCCTCAGCGACCGCGACCGCGCCATTCTCGACTTCGAGGGGGAGTGGCGCCGGCACGCGGGGGCGAAGGAGGAGGCGATCAGGGCGGATCTGGGGATGTCGCCCGCCCGCTACTACCAGCTGCTCGGCCGCCTGATCGACACCGCCGACGCGCAGCAGCACGATCCCATGCTGGTGAAGCGGCTGCGACGCCTGCGGGACGCGCGCCTCCGGGAGCGCGCGGCGCGCGCCGCCGACGGCAGCTGAGCCGTCGCCCGCGGGGCCGTGCGCGGCGATCGCGCGGGTGCCGCCGTCCGCGTCGCCGGGATGCCGGAGATCGGCCCGGTAACATCGACGGGTGCCGACCACGACCTTTCCCCGCGATCGTTTCGACGACGTCCCGGAGACCGATCGCGTCGGCGCTCACCGAGCCGAGAACCCTCGCATGCGCGGCTGGGTCGTGCTGCTCTGGGCGGCGCTCGCGACGGTCGTGCTGATCGCGGTCGGCATCTTCGGCACCCTCATCGCCTCGGGCCGCATCGAGCTGGCACCCACCCCGGCGCCGACCGTCGAGCCGGTCCCCGACGTCACGCCGGTCGTCGACACCACCTACGCCGTGGTGATCCTCAATGCCACTCCGGAGGAGGGGCTGGCGACCCAGACGAAGGACGTCGTGGTCGCAGCCGGCTGGGCGGACGAAGCCGTGACGGCCGGGGAAGCGGGCTCGCAGGACTTCCCGACCACCACGGTGTTCTACAGCACGCCGGCGGACGAGGCCGCGGCCGCCGGGCTCGCCGACGTCATCGGGGGCGCCGCCATCGAGCAGAGCGACGCGTACCCGTCCACCTCACCCGACACCCCTCAGCTGACCGTCGTCATCGGGCTCGACCGCACCGCTGCCGGGCAGACTCCCGCACCGACGCCCTGAGCGCCTGAGTGCGCGCGTCGGGGCGGGTCGTGTTTCGCGCCGGTAAACAGTTGTGGGCCCGCGTGTCAACAAGTGACGAATCGCCCGAGTGCCCCTGTCGCGCCTGCATACGATGAAGCCCAGCAACGCCGGCATCAGGAGAAACGCATGACCCAGGGCACCGTCAAATGGTTCAACGCCGAGAAGGGATTCGGCTTCATCACCGTCGCGGACGGCCAGGACGTCTTCGTCCACTATTCCAACATCGACATGACGGGATTCCGCGTGCTCGAGGAGGGTCAGACCGTCGAGTTCACCGTCGGTGCGGGGCAGAAGGGTCCCCAGGCGGAATCCGTGCGCGTGGTCTGAGCGTCGCTCCGCGGCTCCAGCCGCAGACCACGAGACGCCGGTGCCCGAGGGCACCGGCGTCTCGTCGCGTTCCGGGCATCCCTCCTCGCGGCTTGCACTCGGTAGGGTCGAGTGCCAGAATGATTTAGCACTCACGTTTGCTGAGTGCTAATACCCCAAGCCAACGTTCCGGAGGGACGACACACACATGGCAAAGATCATCGCTTTCGACGAGGAGGCCCGCCGCGGCCTCGAGCGCGGCCTGAACACGCTGGCCGACGCCGTCAAGGTGACGCTCGGCCCCCGCGGTCGCAACGTCGTGCTCGAGAAGAAGTGGGGCGCTCCCACCATCACGAACGACGGTGTCTCGATCGCCAAGGAGATCGAGCTGGACGACCCGTACGAGAAGATCGGCGCGGAGCTCGTCAAGGAGGTCGCCAAGAAGACCGACGACGTCGCCGGTGACGGCACCACCACCGCGACCGTGCTCGCCCAGGCGCTCGTGCGCGAGGGCCTGCGCAACGTCGCGGCCGGCGCTGACCCCATCTCGCTCAAGCGCGGCATCGAGAAGGCCGTCGCGGCCATCACCGCCGAGCTGCTCGAGGGCGCCAAGGAGGTCGAGTCCAAGGACCAGATCGCCGCGACCGCGTCGATCTCGGCCGCTGACCCGGAGATCGGCGAGCTCATCGCCGAGGCCATCGACAAGGTCGGCAAGGAGGGCGTCGTCACGGTCGAGGAGTCGCAGACCTTCGGCACCGAGCTCGAGCTCACCGAGGGCATGCGCTTCGACAAGGGCTACATCAACCCCTACTTCGTCACGGACCCGGAGCGCCAGGAGGCCGTCTTCGAGGACCCGTACATCCTCATCGCGAATCAGAAGATCTCGAACATCAAGGACCTTCTGCCCGTCGTCGACAAGGTGATCCAGGACGGCAAGGAGCTCGTCATCATCGCCGAGGACGTCGAGGGTGAGGCGCTGGCCACGCTGGTGCTCAACAAGATCCGCGGCATCTTCAAGTCGGTCGCCGTCAAGGCCCCCGGCTTCGGTGACCGTCGCAAGGCGCAGCTGCAGGACATCGCGATCCTCACCGGCGGCCAGGTCATCACCGAGGAGGTCGGTCTCAAGCTCGAGAACGCCACCCTCGACCTGCTCGGCCGTGCGCGCAAGGTCATCGTCACCAAGGACGAGACCACGATCGTCGAGGGCGCCGGCGAGGCGTCGCAGATCGAGGGCCGCGTGACCCAGATCCGTCGCGAGATCGACAACACCGACAGCGACTACGACCGCGAGAAGCTCCAGGAGCGCCTCGCCAAGCTCGCCGGCGGCGTCGCCGTCATCAAGGCGGGTGCGGCCACCGAGGTCGAGCTCAAGGAGCGCAAGCACCGCATCGAGGACGCCGTCCGCAACGCGAAGGCGGCCGTCGAGGAGGGCATCGTCCCCGGTGGTGGCGTCGCGCTCATCCAGTCGGGCCGCACGGCGCTCGAGGCGCTCCAGCTCTCGGGTGACGAGGCGACCGGTGCCAACATCGTGCGCGTCGCGATCGAGGCTCCGCTGAAGCAGATCGCCCTCAACGCCGGTCTCGAGCCGGGCGTCGTGGCGAACAAGGTGTCGGAGCTCCCCGCCGGCCACGGCCTCAACGCCGCCACCGGTGAGTACGGCGACCTGTTCGCGCAGGGCATCATCGACCCCGCCAAGGTGACCCGCTCGGCGCTGCAGAACGCCGCGTCGATCGCCGGCCTCTTCCTCACGACCGAGGCCGTCGTCGCCGACAAGCCCGAGAAGGTCGCGGCCCCGGCCGGCGACCCGACGGGTGGCATGGACTTTTGACGCGTGACGGCTCAATGCGAGCGCCAGCGAGCGTTGAGCCGGCTCGGGTCAAGGTCGAGTAGCGAGGTACGAGCGTATCGAGACCCGATCCAGCATCGCTGACAGAACCGCAGAGCGGCCTCTCCTTCGGGAGGGGCCGTTCTGCGTCTGTCGTCTGTTCAGCGGAACATGCTCGTCGCCGCCAGCTCGGTGTCGGCGTACTGGCGCGCGGCGGCGCCGAGGGCGGCGTTGATCTGCGCGAGCGACTCCTCCACCTGCCGCTGGGTTCCCCGCCACTGCTCGACGACGCCGGCGAAGGCCGCCGATGCCGAGCCCGTCCACGACGACTGCAGCTGCGTGAGCTGCGCGAGCATCGCATCGGACTCGGCCTGCAGCCGGTCGATCGTTGCTCGCACGGATGCGGTGGACGCGAGGATGGTGTCGCTGTCGACGGTGAAGACGGCCATGGGTGCTCCTGATCGATGTGCGGTGGCCGGATGCCGAAACCGCCGTGGCCGCAACGCTATGAGCGCGACGACGACGGAGTGAGGCATCCGCCCTCATCTGTGCATCGGGCGTTACAGGTGCAGGGTGGGGAGGAGCCCTCGTCACTCGGACGCGTCGGCCAGGCGGGTGAGCGGCTGCGTGGGCGTGTCGAGGTGCTCTGCGGCGGCGCGGATGTCGGCGAGGGGGAACGACACGCGGAACGTCGCGCCCCCGCCCGGCGTGTCGAACACGAACACCGATCCGTGCAGCGCCTCGACGATCGACGCGACGATCGACAGGCCGAGCCCTGACCCGCCGGTCTCGCGCGTGCGCGAGGTGTCGGCCCGCCAGAAGCGCTGGAAGATCTTCTCCTTGATCTGGTCGGGCACGCCCTCGCCGTGGTCGGCGACCTCGATCCACCCCATGTGCGCCCGCGCGTCGATTCCGACGCGCAGCTCGATGGGGGAGTCCTCGGGAGTGAATCGCCGGGCGTTGCCCAGCAGGTTGGTCACCACCTGGCGGATGCGATTCTCATCTCCCAGCACGATCGGCGCGAGGGCGCCCGCGGGTCCCGGCGGCTCGGCCTCGGGAAGCACGGACGGCATCTCGCCGGAGCCGTTCGCCGTGGACGCGGGAACCGGCTTGGCCCGCCGGCGCAGCAGCGAGAGGGTGGCGCCGGCTCGCGAGATGGCGGACGGGCCGCCCGTGCGCCGCTTCGCCTCGAGGGCGACGTCCTCGTCTTCCTCCTCGGGCGGGGTCGCGGGCGCCTCGCTCGTGGTGTCGATCGCGGTGACCGGGCGCATGGGTGCGGCGGCCCGCACGTCCAGGGCGGCGTCGCGGGCGATGGGTCGCAGGTCGACGGGGGCGATGACGACGTCGCGCCGCTCGTCCAGCCGCGCGAGCGCGAGCAGATCCTCGACGAGGAGGCCCATGCGCACCGCCTCCTTCTCGATGCGGTCCATCGACTGGGCGACGTCCTCCTCGCCGCGCACCGCCCCCATGCGGTACAGCTCGGCGTAGCCGCGCACCGTCACCAGCGGCGTGCGCAGCTCGTGGCTCGCGTCGCCGATGAAGCGCCGCATCTGGCGGACGGTGGCATCGCGCTGCGAGATCGCCGAGTCGACCCGGTCGAGCATGGCGTTGATCGCGGTCTTGAGCCGGCCCACCTCGGTCGTCGTGGGTTCGATGTCGGTCATGCGCTGGCTCAGGTCGCCGGCGGCGATCGCGTCGGCGGTGGACTCGACCTGGCCGAGACTTCGGAAGGTGAGGGTCACGAGGTAGCGGGTCGCGACGGCGCCCACCACGAGGATGACGAGCGCGAGGATGCCGTAGATGCCGATGTACTGCGCGACGATCTGGTTGCTGGGCGCGAGCGGGAGGGCGACGAGCTGCGTGTAATAGTCGGCGACGCTCTCGATGAGGTAGAGGTCGGTGCTCGCGAGGTAGGTGTTCGAGGTTTCGGCGTTGGTCAGCGGGAACGTCGACACCCCCCGGATGGTGACTTCCTCGATGGTCATGACCTCGGGGAAGTCGGGCGGCGGGCCGCCGTTGCCGCCCGCGCTCGTCTCGAAGGCGCCGTCGGGGCCGTAGATCGCCACGAAGTACGACGGCGACGGCACGTCGGTCTTCTTGGTGAACCGGGGTCCGGTGGCGGTGATCTCGATGTCGAAGAGCGTGCTGGCCACGTCGGTGGCCGCGAGCTGCTGGGTCTGCTCGTCGACGCTGGCGACCAGCGCGTTGCGCAGGAACACCGCCGTGCCGAGCCCCGCCGCGAACAGCCCGACCGCCAGGAGCGCGACAGTGACCCCGGTGACCTTCGCGCGCAGACTCGTGCCGCGCCACCACCGGGTGACCGCATCAGGCTTGTGCGCCAGGTCGCGCCTCCGTTCCGTGCCGCCGTCGGTCAGGCGGTCTTGCCGGCCTTCAGCATGTAGCCGAAGCCGCGCTTGGTCTGGATGAGCGGCTCGGACGAGTGCGGGTCGATCTTGCGACGGAGGTACGAGATGTAGCTCTCCACGATGCCGGCATCGCCGTTGAAGTCGTACTCCCAGACGTGATCGAGGATCTGCGCCTTCGACAGCACCCGGTTGGGGTTGAGCATGAGGTAGCGCAGCAGCTTGAACTCGGTGGGGCTGAGATCGATGGATGCCTCGCCCACCTGCACGTCGTGGGTGTCCTGGTCCATGGTGAGCTCGCCGGCGCGGATCACCGACTCCTCGTCGGCCTGCATCGTGCGACGGAGGATCGCCTGGATGCGCGCCACGATCTCGTCGAGGCTGAAGGGTTTGGTGACGTAGTCGTCGCCGCCGGCGTTGAGGCCGGTGATCTTGTCCTCGGTCTCGTCCTTGGCTGTCAGGAACAGGATGGGGGCGGTGTAGCCGGCGCCCCGGAGGCGCTTGGTCACGCTGAACCCGTTCATGTCGGGCAGCATCACGTCGAGGATGATGAGGTCCGGCTCCTCTTCGAGGACGGCCGAGATCGTCTGCGCGCCGTTCGACACGGCGCGGACCTGGAACCCGGCGAAGCGCAGGCTTGTGATCAGCAGGTCGCGGATGTTCGGTTCGTCGTCCACGACGAGGATGCGCGGTGCGGTCATGCCCTCATTATGTCGGCGGAACCGATGGCGCGCCTGGATATCGGTGACCCGACCGGGAATTGCTCAGCGGCCGCCGACGCGGATCTCGACGCAGCAGCGGCCCTCGGCCGGGGCGAGCACGGGGATGCGCTCATCGCCGGTCGCGGCGACGAGCCCGCGGGCGAGTTCCAGGTTGGCGCCGCAGATCAGCGCCGTGTGGCGGCTGGCGAGTGCGTGGAACGGGCAGTTCTCGAGGATCAGATCGCCGGATGCCTCCTCCCGCGGCGCGTACCCGCAGGCGGTGAGCGCACCGGTGAGGCTGCGGCGGGCGGCGCCGATGGCGGCCCCCGCGCCGAACGCCTCCTCGGCGAGCGCGTCGCGGATCGGAAGCTCCCGCACCTCCGACCGCTCGACAGCCGCGGCCAGCAGGCCGCCTGCCAGTTCGTAGTGCCGCTCGGGGATGGACACCGACAGCTCGGTCGCGGCGGCGCGGTACAGCTTCGCCGGACGCCCCGCGCCCGGCCCGCTGCGCCCGCTTCGGCGAACGAACTCCACCGTCACGAGGCCTGCCCCCGCGAGCCGGTCGAGGTGGAAGGCCGCGGTGCTGCGCGGGATGCCGAGGGCCTGGGCGGCGTCGTCCCGGCCGATGGCGCGCTGGGTCGCCAGGCGGTACAGCCTCAGGCGCTGCGGGTCGGCGAGGGCGGCCACGGCGTCGGCGCGGTCGGGCACGAGGTGTTCCACAGGGGAAGTGTACGTCTAAAAGTAGAGATCTTGACAAAAGAATCCGACCGGCTTACGGTCATCCCAGGCAGGGTCCGCGAGTGAAGTCGCGAGAGGAGTCGCCATGCGTCGCATGCTGATCATCGGAGGGGGCCTGGCGGCCGGTGCGGCGGCCGAGACGCTCCGCAAGGAGGGCTTCGACGGCGAGGTGGTCATCGTCTCGGCCGAGCCCCACGCGCCCTACCAGCGACCCCCGCTGTCCAAGGGTTACCTCGGGGGCGCCGAGGGAGAGGACGCCGTCCTCCTGCATCCCGCCGCGTGGTACGCCGAGCAGGGCATCGAGCTGCGGACGGGGGTGGCGGCGACGACGCTGGACCCTGCGGAGCACGCCGTGGAGCTCGCGGACGGCACGACGGTCGGCTACGACGCCGTGCTGCTCGCGACCGGCGCGCGGCCGCGGACGCTTCCCCTGCCCGGCCACGAGCTGCCCGGAGTGGTGACGCTGCGCACTCTGGACGATTCCGATGCGCTCGCGGCGAGGCTGCGCGAGGGCGGGCGGCGCCTGGTGGTGATCGGCGCCGGGTGGATCGGCATGGAGGTCGCCGCGACCGCGCGTGGTCTCGGCAACGAGGTCGCGATCCTCGAGCGCGACGACGTGCCGCTCTCGGCGGCGCTGGGCACGCGGATGGGGGAGGTCTTCCGGGCGCTGCACCTCGACCACGGCGTGGATCTGCGCACCTCGGTCGGAGTGGACCGGATCGTCGGGTCGGATCGAGCGGAGGGAGTGGTCGTCGACGGCGAGATGCTGCCTGCGGACCTCGTGCTCATCGGGGTCGGAGCTGTCCCCGACACGCGCCTGGCGGAGACGGCGGGGCTGGACATCGACAACGGGATCCTCACCGACGCGTCGCTGCGATCCAGTGCGCCGGACGTGTACGCGGCCGGCGATGTGGCCAACCCGTTCCACCCCGTCCTTTCGCGCCGTCTGCGCAGCGAGCATTGGGCGAACGCCCGCAGCGCGGGGCGGGTGGCGGCACGGTCGATGCTCGGGATCCCGGCATCGCTGGACGGCATCCCGTACTTCTACACCGACCAGTACGACCTCGGTATGGAGCTGTCGGGCTACGCCCCGCTCATGGCCGAGGCGGAGGTCGTGGTCCGCGGAGACGTCGATGCACGCGAGTTCATCGCGTTCTGGATGAACGCCGGGCGCGTGGTCGCCGGGATGAACGTCAATGTGTGGAACGTCAACAAGGGCGTCCAGGCGCTCATCCGCTCCGGCCGCTCCATCGATCCCGCGAAGCTCCGCGACGAGGATGTGCCGCTGGACGCTCTCGCGGCCTGATGCGTCGTCAGTCGATGCACGCGCGCACCGCGCGCTCCACGACTGGGCGGACGGCGGCCTCCGGGTCGACCGTCACCCGGTGCAGGTTCAGCCCTTCGCATGCGGCCATCAGCGTCCGGGCGGCGTCGACCGGCGCCTTCGCGCCGACGCGCGCGAGGATCGCCGTCGTCCACTCGACGTAAGCGGCGCGCTGATCCAGCAGCGGTGCCAGCAGTCCGGCGTCCCCCGCACCGTCGAGGAACAGCGCGTACCGCGCTCTCGTGCGTGCGGCGAGCGGGCCGGTCTGCAGCTCGATGAGGTCGCAGAGTGCGTCGATGAGCTGCGTGGGCGTCTCGACCGGCGGCGACCCGCCGGCCGCGAACTCCGCCCGCTCCGTCTCTGCGAGCCACGCGACCACCCCCGCCACCAGCGCTTCGCGGGTGCGGAACCAGTTCGAGGTCGAGCCCTTCGGCAGACCGGCGCGCTCGTCGACGCGCGCGTGGGTGAGCGCGCGGATGCCCCCCTCGCCCACGAGTTCCAAGGCCGCCTCGAGGGCGCGCGTGCGGGTGCGGGCCATGTGCTCACTCTAGGTTCGGCCGGTCTACTATCAATGTAGTGACACGGTACTACGAAAGTAGTATCGTGTGCGCCATGGACGACGAGAGAGCGGTGCGCACCCCCGCTGTCGGCATGCCCGAGATGCCCAGCGTGCCGGGGTTCACGCACGAATACATCGAGACGCCGGGGCTGCGGGCGCACGTGGCGATGGCGGGCGAGGGTGAACCGATCGTGATGCTCCACGGTCTGCCGCAGCACTGGTGGCAGTGGCGCGAGATCGGTGCCGGTCTCGCTGCGGATCACTGGGTGCTCTGCCCCGACCTGCGCGGATTCGGGTGGACGCGGGCGGACGCGCCGGGCATGGGCCGGATGACGCAGACCGATGATCTGCGGGCGGTCCTGAACGCGCTGGGTGTCGATCGCGCCCGCGTGGTCGCGCACGACATGGGCGCGCTCACGGCGGCCCACCTGGCGTACACCGCCCCGGAGCGCGTGAGCGCGATGGTGATCCTCGCGGTGCCGCCGCCCTTCATGCCGATCAGCCTCGCGATGCTCCCGGCGATGCGGCATATCCCACCACTGCTGTTCCATCGGCGCGGTCGGTCGCTCGCGCACGTCTTCGACCCGCCGTACGTCGTGCGTCCTCTCCCGGAGGACACGGTGGCGACCTATCTGGCGCCGCAGGTGCGCCCCGACATCGACGCCGCGATCAACGAGGTCTACCGGTGGCTCGTCTTGTCCGAGATGCCGCGCATGGCGGGCGGCTCGTACCGCCGGGCGCGCCTGACGGTGCCGACGCTGTACGCCCTCGGCGACGCCGACAAGCCGCTGAACGCGACCTTCGTCCGTGAGCAGTGCGGAGACACCACCCGGTACGCGGACCACGTCGAGATCGTCGGCATCCCTGACGCGGCCCACTTCATGACCGACGACAACCCTGCGGGCGTCGAAGCGGCGATCCGGGACTTCTTCGCGAGGTTCTGACGTTGCTCACGCGTCCGCGGATGCGGCATCCATTGCGCCGCTCGTCGCGCGAGTGCACGACCTCGTGCCGAATGCACGGGTATTCCGCGTTGCGAAGTCATGCACCGGGAGCGAAGCCGTGCGTTCGGCGGAAGACGGCGAGGGACGAGCGGATGCCGCCGGGAACTCCCGAGTCGGGAGGCTATGCCGCCAGTGAGTGGGCGTCCAGAATCGTGTAGGCGTACCCCTGCTCCGCGAGGAACCGCTGCCGGTTCTGGGCGAAGTCCTGGTCCACCGTGTCGCGCGCGATGAGCGTGTAGAAGCTCGCCGTGTGGTTGGACTGCTTCGGCCGCAGCAGGCGTCCGAGGCGCTGGGCCTCCTCCTGGCGCGAGCCGAACGATCCCGAGACCTGGATGGCGACGGATGCCTCGGGCAGATCGATCGAGAAATTCGCGACCTTCGACACCACCAGCACCGAGATCTCGCCGACGCGGAACGCCTGGTAGAGCTCCTCGCGCTCGTCGACCGGTGTCTGCCCGGTGATCTTCGGCGCGTTCAAGGCCTCGGCCAGCACGTCGATCTGATCCAGGTACTGCCCGATGATGAGGATGCGCTCGCCCTCGTGACGTTCCACCAGCTGACGGACGACGCCGATCTTCGCCGGTGCGGTGGCGGCCAGTCGGTAGCGCTCGTCATCGGCCGCAGCCGCGTATTCGAGCCGGTCGCCGGCGGGCAGGTCGACACGGACCTCGTAGCAGACGGCGGGCGAGATGAACCCCTGCGCCTCGATCTCCTTCCACGGCGCGTCGAACCGCTTGGGGCCGATGAGGCTGAACACGTCGCCCTCGCGACCGTCCTCCCGCACGAGGGTGGCCGTCAGCCCCAGGCGCCGACGCGCCTGCAGGTCGGCGGTGAGCTTGAAGACCGGTGCCGGAAGGAGGTGCACCTCGTCGTAGACGATGAGTCCCCAGTCCAGGGCATCCAGGAGTGCCAGGTGCGCGTACTGTCCCTTCCGCTTCGCCGTGAGGATCTGGTAGGTGGCGATCGTGACCGGCTTGATCTCCTTGATCTGGCCCGAGTACTCGCCGATCTCCTCCGGCGTGAGCGACGTGCGCTTGAGCAGCTCGTCGCGCCACTGCCGCGCGCTGACGGTGTTGGTGACGAGGATGAGCGTCGTCGTCTTCGTCTCCGCCATCGCCCCGGCACCCACGAGGGTCTTGCCGGCTCCGCAGGGAAGCACCACGACACCGGACCCCCCGTCGGTGAAGATGTCGACGGCCTGCCGCTGGTACGGCCGCAGCTTCCAGCCGTCCTCGGCCAGGTCGATCGGGTGCGGTGTGCCCGGGGTGTAGCCGGCGAGGTCCTCGGCCGGCCAGCCGATCTTGAGCAGCTCCTGCTTGATCTGCCCCCGCGCCCAGGCATCCACGACGTAGACGTCGGGGGAGGGGTGGCCGGTCAGCAGCGGCTGGATGCGCTTGTTCTTGGAGACCTCGGCCAGGACCGCGGCATCCGTCGATCGCAGGATCAGCTCGCCGCCGGTGCCGTCCTCGCCGACCGGCGTGCGCTCGATGACGAGACGCCCGTAGCGGCCCACCGTCTCGGTGATGTCGATGGACACCGAGGGAGGCACGGGGAAGCGCGACCAGCGGTCGAGGGTCGCCAGCATGTCTTCGGCGTCGTGGCCGGCGGCCCGCGCGTTCCAGAGTCCGAGTCGTGTGATGCGGTACGTGTGGATGTGCTCGGGGGCGCGCTCGAGCTCGGCGAAGATCGCCAGCTCGTGGCGCGCGCTCTCCGCATCGGGGTGCGCGACTTCCAGGAGCACCGTGCGGTCGCTCTGGACGATGAGGGGGCCGTCAGCCATAACGAGCTAGTTTACCGGCGCCCGGCTGGGGCGGGCGGGGCAGGTCGGAAGGCGAAGCGGATGCCGCGCCGTCAGGCCGCGGCGACGCTGACGATGCTCGACACCGGCAGGGTGCGTTCGATGTCGGCCGCGCGGTCGCGGCCCCGCAGACGGCCGCCGCCGAGCCCGGCGGCCTCCAGCGTGAACGACCGCTCGGAGCCGTCCGGCATCCGCACCACCACGATGATCTCGGCCCGCGTGCGTACGGCCTGCTCGAGCTCGCGCTCCAGCCAGCCGGCCTCGCCGTCGGTGCCGTGCCCGCCGCGGAGAGCGGCGATCAGGCGCGCGTACGCGTCGGAAGTCCCGGCGGAGGGCTCGGACGGCGTCGCCGACGCGCGGCGGTGGATCGACTCCGGGCGCCCGGACGCATCCACGGCGATCACCGGGTACCGCGCATCGGCCAGCGTCCAGTACACGGCGTCGCGAGTCACCCGCGTGGTGAGTGCGTCGCCGTCCGGCACGAGTCCGAGCGGGCGCAGCGCCTGGTCGATGGCGATCGCGTCGAGCAGGCTCGCGTCGGGGCTCTCGACGCGGGTGCGGCCGGCGCGGCCGTCGGTGCGCACGCGCACCATGCCGTGTCGCGCGGCGGTGCTCTCGATGAGGTACTCCAGCGGCTGTGGGATACCGGTGAGCGAGAGCGACGCCAGGAACGCGCGCATCGAGTCGGCGGTCTCGCCTTCGGTCATGCCCGTCGTGAGGGACGCGGCGGTGAACCGGTAGGTCGACGCCTGAGCGCGCGACTCACGCACGGCGATGGAGCGCAGCCGCAGGTCGAGCGCGGGGGCGAGGGGACCGGGCGCGATCGCGGTCAGGTCCGCCTGGAGATAGACCCGATCGATCTCGGCGGGTAGATGCGAGGCCATCGCCGCGGCGTCGGCCGGGTCGCCGACGCGTAGCGCCGTCGACCACGCGAACTCGGAGCCGTCGGCGTCGAACAGCCCCCAGCGTGTGCTGATGCGACGCAGATCTTCGGCGCGCGCGGGCCACTCCGGATCGAGGGGATACGCGGACGGCCAGGCGGCGGGCGGTGCGAAGCCGCCGGACGGCGTGCGCAACCCCGACGGGAGGCTCGACCGCAGTCCTTCGGCGATCGCGGCCCAGCGCTGCGGGGTGGGTGCCTCGAGCCACCGTTCGCCGGATTCGGTCACGATCCACTCGCGCTCGCGCGGGGTCGCGAGGCCCGCCGCGGCGGCGGAGGCCAGAAGGTCCTCGAGGTCGTCCGAGGACGCGATGGCTCCCGCTTCCATGAGCCGTCGGCGGTCCGCCGCGCTCACCGGGCCGGCTCCCGTGCGGGCCAGCGGCGCATGCAGGCACGCCAGCAGCACGTCGGCGAGGGAACCGGCGGTGGTGAAAGCGCGCTCGGCAGCGGCGGCGGACGAGCGGGCGTCGGCCGCCGAGGGCTCGGCCCCGGCGGGCTCCGCGCGGAAGGCCCCAGGTGAGGCCGCGGCGGCGACGGCCAGGCGGTCGGCGACGACCGCGTACGGCGCGCCGCCCGCCTCGACGAGCGCCAGGCGATCGGCGTCGCCGGCCGACTCGTCACCGCCCGCCCGGAGCGCGACGAGCGTCCGTCGGTCGAGCCGGCTCAGCGCCCTGTCGACCGAGGCCGGCTCGAGGAGGGCGTCGGCGGCATCGAAGAAGTCGTGCCAGCCGACGTGGGGGGCGATGCCGCGCGCCGCGAGGGTCTCGGCGAGCGCGGCGTCGCTCAGCTCAGCGAGCCGTGTCGCGAGTGCGCGGGCGTCGGAGACCAAGACGGTCAGCCCCCTCGGTTGGCCCGAGACCTCCGCACGAAACTCATGATCAGCACGGCCAGCAGCAGCCCGAACGCGGCGATGGGCGCGATGTACACCAGCACGCCCACTATCGGCCAGATGCCGGTGCCGAAGTCGGCGCCCGCGGCGGACGCGATCATGATCGCGAAGAAGCAGACGATCGAGAGCACGAGCAGGCCCAGCGACATGAAGGCCAGGATGCGGTCGATGCGGCGCACGGGAACGTCGCCGGAGGGATTCGTGCTCATCCGCTCCAGCCTACTCGCTGAGCTCGCGCACGGCGGGCACCGCGCACCGGGGTGCGGGGACGGCCGAGGAAGGTGCCGTTAGGCTGGGAGGCGGGGTTCTGCACGGCCCCGGTTTCGTCATGCCGCCGCTCGATCGCGGCGCCCGATCCAGCGAGGTTTCCATGCCCACCGGCAAGGTCAGGTTCTACGACGAGGAGAAGGGCTTCGGCTTCATCTCCTCCGACGACGGTCAGGACGTCTTCCTGCACGCCACCGCCCTGCCCGCCGGCGCCCCCGCTCCGAAGACCGGCGCGCGTCTGGAGTTCGGCATCGCCGACGGCAAGCGCGGCCCGCAGGCCCTCTCGGTCCGGGTGCTCGAGGCGCCCGTCAGCCTCGCCAAGCGCGCCCGCAAGCCCGCCGACGACATGGCGATCATCGTCGAAGATCTCGTGAAGCTGCTCGACGGCATCGGCGGAGACCTGCGCCGTGGCCGCTACCCGAGCGGCTCGCACGCCAAGAAGGTGGCCGCCGTGCTGCGCAAGGTGGCCGATGAGCTCGACGCCTGATCCCATCGACCCCGACGCCGACTTCCTCCTGGACCCGGTCGCCGAGACGTCGACCGACTCCGCCGAGGGGTCGGAGACGGACGCCGCGTCCGCACCGGAGGCGCTGGATGCCGGCGCCCTGGAGACCGAGGCCGGCGACGACGTCGAGACCGAGGCCGTCGGCGCCGTGGAGACCGACGCCGTCGAGCAGCAGGAGGGGCCGGCCGCTCAGGCCGACCCGGACCCGCGCCTGCTGGAGGCGAAGGACCTCGCGCTCGCGGCGCTGCGCGAGGTCACGCCGGCGTCCACGATCGGCGAGCCCGCTGAGTATCGTGTCGAGGCGGACGGCGTCGTGTCGCTGCGGTTCACGAATCGGCTCGCCGGCTACCCCGGCTGGTTCTGGACCGTGAGCCTTGCGCGCGTCGAGGACGCCGAGCCGACGGTGCTCGAGGTCGAGCTGCTGCCCGGCGAGGGGGCGCTCCTCGCGCCGGAGTGGGTGCCGTGGGCTGTGCGTCTGGCCGACTACCACGCCGCACAGGCCGCCGCACAGGCAGAGGCGGCCGCCGATGGCGAGACCGCCGACGAGGACGAGCTCGAGGATGTCGACGATCTCGATGCGGCCGACTTCGACGACGACGGCTCGCCGATCCTCCACGCCGGCGACGTCGACGGCGTCGACATCGACGAGCTCGCCGATGTGCCGGACGACGACGACTCCGACGCGGACGACTCCTATGGGGAGGACTCCGACGACGATCCCGAGTACGACGACTCCGAGTACGACGACGACGCCGACGATGACCCGGAGTTCGACGATGACGAGTTCGACGACGACGGGGACCGCGGCGTCGAGCGCTGAGCCGTCTCGGAAGCCGCGGGCAGCGGTCAGCTGAGCCCGTCGACCGTGTACTGGATGCAGCGCGCCAGCTGCCGCACGTCCTCCGGCTCGATCGACACGAAGGTCGCCACGCGCAGCTGGTTGCGTCCGAGCTTGCGGTAGGGCTCGGTGTCGACGATGCCGTTGGCGCGCAGGCTCTTCGCGACGGCCGCGGCATCCACCGACTCGTCGAAGTCGATGGTCACCACGACGGGCGACCGGTCGGCAGGGTCGGCGACGAACGGCGTCGCGTAGGCGGATGCCTCAGCCCAGTCGTACAGCGTCTGCGACGACTCGCGGGTTCGGGCATCGGCCCACTGCAGACCGCCGTTGCCGTTGATCCACGTCACCTGCTCGTTGAGGAGGAACAGCGTCGTCAGCGCCGGGGTGTTCAGCGTCTGGTTCAGGCGGGAGTTGTCCAGCGCCTGCTTGAGGCTGAGGAACTCGGGGATGTAGCGCCCCGACGCGGCGATCCGTTCGATGCGCTCGATCGCGGCCGGCGAGACGAGGGCGAACCAGAGGCCGCCGTCGGAGCCGAGGTTCTTCTGCGGCGCGAAGTAGTAGACGTCGGCCTCGTGCACCGAGAAGTCGATGCCGCCGGCGGCGCTGGTGGCGTCGATCACCGTGAGCGCGCCTGCGTCGGCCTGGACCCGCGTGACCGGCGCGGACACGCCGGTCGAGGTCTCGTTGTGGGGCCAGGCGTACACGTCCACGCCTTCGACGGGCTCGGCGGCCGTGCTCGTACCGGCGGCGACCTCGCGCACGTCCGGCGCCTCGAGCCACGGCGCGTTCGCCGCTTTGGCGAACTTCCCCCCGAACTCGCCGAACACGAGGTTCTGGCTGCGCTTGTCGATGAGACCGAAGGCGGCGGCATCCCAGAATGCGGTCGATCCGCCGTTGCCGAGGATGACCTCGTAACCCGTGGGAAGGCGGAACAGCTCGCGCAGGCCCGCGCGGACGTGCCCCACCAGATCCTTCACGGGCGCCTGCCGGTGCGACGTGCCGATCAGGGCGGCCCCACGGCCGGTCAGGGCCTCGAGGTGTGCGGGGATCACCTTGGACGGGCCGCACCCGAAGCGTCCGTCGGCGGGCAGGATCTCGCGGGGAAGCAGCACGTGGGACATGCGTCGATTCTAGAGACGGGCGTGGAGCGCATCCGCCGCGTGACGGGGCATGACGCGCCCGGTGGGCAGGTCATCGAGAGGTGGCCGGAGGTGCAGGACCTGATCACGCGAGCCGTCGCTCACCGCCTGCATGCCGGAGGCTGTCCAGCGATAGTGGGGCGGATGCCTCCCCCGCCGCGCCGTCGGAGGGGGAGGATAGGCTGTCCTCAGCCCCTTGAGAACCCTGAGGACACCGCGATGACCGACCTGATCGACACCACCGAGATGTACCTGCGCACCATCCTCGAGCTCGAGGAGGAGAACATCGTGCCGCTGCGCGCGCGCATCTCGGAGCGTCTCGGTCACTCGGGTCCCACGGTGTCGCAGACGATCGGCCGCATGGAGCGCGACGGCCTGGTCGTCGTCTCGAACGACCGCACCCTCGAGCTCACCGACGCCGGCCGGCAGAAGGCCGTCGACGTCATGCGCAAGCACCGGCTCGCCGAGCGCCTGCTCTCAGACGTGATCGGACTCGACTGGGCCTACGTGCACGAAGAGGCATGCCGCTGGGAGCATGTGATGAGCGAGCAGGTCGAGCGCCGCCTCGTCGAACTGCTCGGGCACCCCACCGAGTCGCCGTACGGAAACCCGATCCCCGGACTCGACCAGCTCGGCGATGTGCCGACGGGCGGCTTCGAACAGGGCGTCGTCGGCCTCGTGCGCCGGCTGAACGACGCGGGAGAGCCCATCACGGGCACGGTCCGCCGTCTCGCCGAGCCCGCCCAGGTCGACCCCGAGCTGCTGCAGCAGCTGAAGGGAGCCGGTGTCGTGCCTGGCGCCGTCGGCGACTACCGCTACAACGAGGGCTACGTGCTCGTGCAGATGCAGGGCAGCGATGAAGGGCTCGAGCTTCCCGTCGAGGTCGCGTCCCACATCTTCCTCGTCGACGAGTCGCGCTGAGGCCCTGGCCGGGCTCGACGGTGCCCGGATCAGGTGGCCGGGGCATCCGTCGACGGACCGCCCAGTGAATTGCCAGTCCCACAGCGTGACAGAATCGTGACCTTCGGGTAGCCTCGAACAGTCCACCAGGCGAGAAGCCCGCCGACCGGACCCCGCGTGGATTGCCTCTCCGGCTCGTCGTCCACACGTGGTGAAGCCCGCACATCGTGCCCCGACATCGAGTGCTGACGAGCCAGGCGCCCCTCGGCGCGGAGGCGCCGGAGGACAAGTTTGGCTGCACATACCGAGTCGCCCGCGAACGGACCCGAGAACGAGGCGGCGCGCCTGAATCGGCGCGCGCGAGATCGCCGGACCCCCGCTGCGCGACCCCGATCGGTCGCGCCCGCGACAACGACCGCCACGGGCGCCGTCGCTCGCACTGCGCCGCCGCAGAAGCGCGCGAGCCGCGTCGCGAAGCCGCTGCGCAGCCTCGCGATCCTCAGCATGGTCGGCGGCCTCGTCGCCACGGTCGCCCTTCCCGCCTTCGCGGCCGGCGCCGCGAAGACGGACGAGGGGTCGGTGACGGTCCAGCAGATGGCCGTCGACGACGCCCAGACGTTCGTCGCCGCCTCGGACGCGAACGCCTCCGAGCTCACGCGCGAGAGCTACGCCGCCACGACCGCGGAAGAGATCGAGAAGAAGAAGGCGGAAGAGGCCGCCGCCGAGCGCGCGCGGGCCGCCGCTGCCGCTGCGGCCGCTGCGGCCGCCGCCGCTTCCCGCAGCTCCGCCCCGATCGACATCGCGATGACGTCGCCGGGGAGCGGCGAGGTGCGCTGGCCGATCCTCAACTTCACCAAGGGCCGCGGCCTGTGGGACTCCGGCTACCACCAGGGCGTCGACCTCCTCGCCTCGTGCGGGACGCCGCTCTATGCCGCAGCTGCCGGCGTGGTCAAGGTCTCGCAGGAGAGCTACGGCGGCTACGGCGTGGGCGTCTCGATCGACCACGTCATCGGCGGCCAGCGCGTCAACACGCTCTACGGCCACATGACCTACGGCAGCCGGCAGGTCTCGGTCGGGCAGACGGTTTCGGCCGGCCAGCTCATCGGCTTCGTCGGCAGCACCGGAAGCTCTACCGCGTGCCACCTCCACTTCGAGGTGCACATCAACGGCGGCGTCGTCGACCCGTGGGCGTGGCTCCAGTCCAACGCCGGCTGACCTCGACACGACTCCTGCATCACAGCGACACGGATGCCTCCACCCCGCCGGGTGGAGGCATCCGTCGTCCGACACGCCATCGGATCGGCCGCCGTGGCTGCGGCCCCGGTATCCGCCCCGTGCGTTACCCTGAGACCCGACGCTGAGAGAGCGGAGGGAGCCGATGGGCTGCACACCACGCATCCGCACCATGGATGCGCTTGGACGCCTCGTCCTTCGGCATTGCACGAGCGGATGCCGCGGCCTTGCCGTGCGTCCAGGGCGCTGTCTGTAAGACAGCGCCTTTTTTCATGCCCCTGCGCCCTTGATCGTCGCGCAGTCGAATACCGAGAAGCCGTCCCGGCCATTCGAGAGGATGATCAATGCGCACTCTGGTGCTGAACGCGGGCTACGAGCCGCTCGCGGTCGTGTCGTTCAAGCGGGCGCTCGTGCTCGTGATGAACGAGAAGGCCACCGTGGTGGAACACACCGAGGCGGATCCGGTGTGGGGAACCAGACGCTCGTACGAACGCCCCGCCGTGATCATCCTGACCCGCTACGTCCGCGTGCCGGGCGGCCGACACGTGCCGGTCACGCGCCGCGGCGTGCTGCGCCGTGACAACCACCGCTGCGGGTACTGCGGCAAGGCCGCGTCGACGATCGACCACGTGCTGCCCCGGTCGCGGGGCGGCGCCGACTCGTGGGAGAACCTCGTGGCGTGCTGCCTCCGGTGCAACAACGTCAAGGGCGACCGCACCCCGCAGGAGATGCACTGGGAGCTGCGCTTCACGCCGCGGCCGCCTCGCGGCGCGCAGTGGACGGTGCGGGGCACCGAGCGCACCGACCCTCGCTGGGAGCCGTATCTGGCCCTCGCGGCCTGAGCGCCCCGGTCGCATCCCGCGCGGCGTCAGCTGCGTGGTCCGCCGAGGAGTCTCGAGGCGACGTCGGGCACGTAGTTCTCCAGGTTCCGCGGGGGTCGTTCGTAGCCGCGCGACGGCGGACGCGGGGGGATGACGATCTCCTCACGGTCGACGACGTCGTAGGGGATCTGCGAGAGCAGGTGGGCGATCATGTTGATGCGGCTGCGGCGCTTGTCGACCGAGGGCACCTCGTACCAGGGCGACTCGGGGATGTCCGTATGCACGAACATGCTGTCCTTGGCGCGGGAGTAGTCCTCCCACTTCGTGATCGACAGCACGTCGTTGGGGCTGAGCTTCCAGCGTCGCATCGGGTCGTCCGCGCGTGACCGGAAGCGCGCCTCCTGCTCGTCGGGCGAGACGCTGAACCAGTACTTCAGCAGCAGGATGCCGTCCTCGACGAGCATCCGCTCGAAGATCGGCGCCTGGTGGAGGAAGCGGTGGTACTCGGCATTGGTGCAGTAGCCCATCACATGCTCGACGCCTGCCCGGTTGTACCAGGACCGGTCCATGAGCACGATCTCGCCGGCGGCGGGCAGGTGCGGGACATAGCGCTGGAAGTACCACTGGGTGCGCTCCCGCTCGGTGGGCATGGGGAGCGCCACGATGCGGGTGACGCGCGGATTGAGGTACTCCGACACACGCTTGATGGTCGATCCCTTTCCGGCGGCGTCGCGCCCTTCGAAGATCACCACGATCCGGGCCCCGCTCGCCTGGACCCAGGCCTGCATGTCGACGAGCTGGGCCTGCAGCCGGCGCAGCTCCTGTTCATAGGCCTGTTTGGGGATCCGCGGCTCGCTCATGGCGCAGAGGCTACACGGAGACCGGGGTGGGCGGAACATCGAACAAAAGTGTCGGAACTGCGCGGTACGCTCAAGCCCTGACAATTGAGAATATAGAACATGTGTTCTAGCCTGGAGGAATGGGGGCGATCGTGCAGCTCACCGCACAGTACGTGCACGAGCCCGTCGAGCAGGAGCAGACCGTGGCCGAGCCCGCCGGTCTCGCATCGACTGGTGGATCGACGGGCACCGTCGCACGTCTGCGCGCCCAGCTCGAGCGGGTGCAGGGGCGGCGCCTCGACGCGCCGGTGCTGCCGGTTCACCCGGCTCTCGCTCCGCTGCTTCCCGGTGGGGGTCTGCGCCCCGGGTCGGCCTATTGCCTGCCGCGCTCCACGTCGGTGCTGCTGGCACTGCTCGCGCAGCCGTCGCAGGCGGGATCATGGTGCGGGGTGATCGGCATGCCCCGCCTGGGCGCCGAGGCGGCCGAGGGGCTGGGGGTCGATCTGTCGCGACTCGTCCTCATCCCCGACCCGGGTGCGCGATGGCTCGCCGTCACCGCGACCGTCGCCGAGGTGCTGCCGGTGGTCGCAGTGCGCCCGTCCGGTCGGGCGGCCGACGGCGAGGTGTCGCGCCTGGCCGCGAGACTGCGTGATCGCGGTGCGGTGCTGCTCGTGCAGGGGCCGTGGCCGCAGGCCGAAGCGGTGATCGAGGTGGGGACGCCGACGTGGGAGGGCGTGGGCCGTGGACACGGATACCTCTCCGGCCGAGCGGTGACGTTGACCTCGTCCAGCCGGCGCTGGCCCCGGTCGCGCCGCGCGAGGGTGATGCTTCCGGATGCCTCGGGGCAGGTGTCCGCCGCACCCGAGCGCATGCGGCCGGTCGAGAGGCTGCACGCGGCGGCGGCGACGGAGTCGTACGCGTTCGAGACGAGGGCGGTGGGGTGAGATGACACCGGGAACGCCCGTCCGGAGCCTGGTGCTGTGGTTCCCCGACTGGCCCGTCACTGCGCTCGAGCGGGAGGCGAGCGCCGGCGCCGTGGGTGCGGGCGCCGAGGGCGCGGGGCGGGTGGGTTCCTCCGATCCCGCCTCCGACGCGGTGATGACGGCGGCGGGGGAGCGTCCGGGCTCGGCGAATGCCGGGTCGACGGGGCGACGGGGTGCGCGGCACCCGGTCGCCGTGGTGGAGCGCAATCTCATCGTCGCGTGCTCCGCTGCCGCGCGCGCGGAGGGAGTGCGCCGGGGGATGCGGCGGCGTGACGCGCAGGCACGGTGCCCGGGGCTGACGCTGGTGAACGCGGATGCCGCGCGCGACCACCGGGCGTTCGCCCCGATCGTGTCGCTGATCGAGGAGCGCGCGCCGGGGGTGCAGCTGGTGAGACCGGGCCTGTGCGCGCTGCGCGTCCGTGGTCCGGCGCGGTACTACGGCGGCGAGGTGGAGGCTGCGCGTGTGCTGATCGGCGTGCTGCGCGAGGCGGGGCTCGACGATGTGCGAGCCGGGGTCGCCGACGGACCGTTCACCGCCGAGCAGGCCGCCCGGGGCGGCACGCGCGCCGCGGATCCGGTCTTCGTCGTGCCCGCCGGCGGCGCGGCGGGTTTTCTGGCGCCGCTGCCGGTCGCCGTGCTCGACGCGTCGGCGATGCTCGGCGCGTCGGCGGAGGAGGCGAAGGACGCGACCGACCTGGTGGGGCTGCTCGCGCGGCTCGGCGTGCAGAGCCTCGGCGGGTTCGCCGCGATGGAGGTCGACCGGGTGCGCGAGCGATTCGGGGAACGGGGCGTGCGGCTGCACGCCCTCGCCGCCGGGCGTGACTCGCGGCCCGTGCAGCCGCGCACGCCGCCTCCCGAGCTCCAGCGCGAGATCGCGTTCGAGCCGCCGCTCGAGATCGCCGACCAGGTCGCGTTCGCGATGCGCGTCACCGCCGACGACTTCGTGACGGGGCTCGGCGCGGTCGACCTGGTGTGCACCGAGCTGCGCGTCGAGCTCGTCGGCGATCGCGGAGAGCGCAGCGAGCGGGTATGGCTGCATCCCGGCTCGTTCGACGCGGCGGCGGTGGTCGACCGCGTGCGCTGGCAGCTCGCGGAGGACGTCGGTGCCGGCGATGCGGCCGGGGGCGGGCTGCGCAGCGGGGTGACGCGGGTGCGGATCTCGCCGGAGGCGGTGGATGCGGCATCCCACCACGCCCCGGCGCTGTTCGGCGGCGGTCCGGAAGAGAGGGTGCACCATGCGCTCTCGCGGGTGCAGGCGATGCTCGGGCACCGTGGCGTGGTGACCCCCGCGATCGGCGGCGGGAGGTGGCTCGCGGAGCGGCAGGTGCTCGTCCCGTGGGGCGACCGCGACGAGCGCGACCGGAAGGCGAGAGGAGGAGGGCTCGCGGCGCAGCGTGCGCGCCCGTGGCCCGGCAGCCTTCCCGAGCCGCTGCCGTCCACGGTGTTCGCCGATCCGGTGCCGGTCGACGTGCGCGCGCTGGGTGGCGAGCTCGTCGACGTCGACGAGCGAGGAAACGTCGCGGCTGTGCCCGCGTTCTTCATCGAGAGCGGGCGGCGGCGCCCGATCGAGGCGTGGGCGGGTCCGTGGCCGGTGGTGGAGCGGGGATGGGATGCCGCCCGCTCGCGCCGCGCGTACCGGTTCCAGGTCGTCGACGCCGACGGAGGCGCCTGGCTGCTGGTGTGCGACGGTGACGCCTGGACCGCGGAGGCGACCTATGACTGACCTCCGGTCCCTGAGCCTGTCGGGGGGCGGCTGATGGGCTTCAACAACCCCGGCGTGTCCTGGTCGGAGATCGAGCGTGTGCTGAGCGGCCGGCGCCGACCGGACGCGCGGCCCGCGGGCGCTGACGGCGGCGACAGCCCTGCCTGGTCGCACAAGCGCGGTCCCTATGTGCCGCCCAGGATCGAGCGACCGGCCGAGGTCATCCCGTACGCCGAGCTGCACGCCCACTCCTCGTTCTCGTTCCTCGACGGGGCCTCATCGCCCGAAGAGCTCGCCGAGGAGGCCGAACGGCTGGGGCTTCACGCCCTCGCGATCACCGATCACGACGGCTTCTACGGCATCGTCCACTTCGCCGAGGCCGCCGAGGCGCTCGATCTGAAGACCGTCTTCGGGGCGGAGCTGTCGCTCGAGCTCCCGAAGCCCCAGAACGGCGAAGCAGACCCGGCGGGCGGCCACCTGCTGGTGCTCGCCCGCGGCGAAGAGGGCTATCACCGGCTCGCGGGGGCGATCACGCACGCGCAGCTGCGGGGCGGTGAGAAGGGGCGACCGGTGTACGACCTCGACGAGCTGGCGGCACAGGCGGCGGGGGAGTGGGCCGTGCTCACCGGGTGCCGCAAGGGCGCGGTCCGCCAGGCGCTCACGTCGGCTCCCGGCACGGCCGGGGCCGACGCGGCGGCGCGGGAGCTCGACCGGCTGGTGGCGCTGTTCGGGCGCGACGCCGTGCACGTCGAGCTCATCGACCACGGCAATCCGCTCGACACCCGCCACAACGACGTGCTGGCCGGGCTCGCCCGCGAGCGGGGACTCCCGCTGCTCGCCACGAACAACGTGCACTATGCGGTGCCGCAGCGGCAGCTGCTGGCCGCCGCCGTCGCGGCGGTGCGCGCGAACCGCGGTCTGGACGAGCTGGACGGCTGGCTGCCGGCGCACGCCGGCGCCCACCTGCGGTCGGGTGCCGAGATGGCGGAGCGCTTCGTCCGGTTCCCGGACGCCGTCGCCCGCACCGTCACGCTCGCCGACGAGCTCGCCTTCCCGCTGCGGCGGGCGAAGCCCGCGCTGCCGAAGCAGGAGGTGCCCGAGGGGCACACGCCGATGTCGTGGCTGCGCTCGCTCGTGTGGCAGGCGGTGCCGCGGAAGTACCCCGACCTCCGTCCGGAGGACCGGGACCGCATCGAGCGCGAGCTCGGCGTGATCGAGATGAAGGACTTCCCCGGCTACTTCCTCATCGTCCACGGCATCGTCCAGGAGGCGCGGCGTCGAGGCATCCTGTGTCAGGGACGAGGGTCCGCCGCCAACAGTGCCGTCTGCTATCTGCTGGACATCACAGCGATCGACGCCATCTACTACCGGCTGCCGTTCGAGCGCTTCCTGTCGTCGCTGCGCGACGAGGAGCCCGACATCGACGTCGACTTCGACTCGGACCGTCGCGAGGAGATCATCCAGTGGGTCTACCAGGAGTACGGCCGCGATCGCGCGGCCCAGGTCGCGAACGTCATCCAGTACCGGCCGAAGAACGCCGTCCGTGACATGGCGAAGGCGCTGGGTCATTCGCCGGGTCAGCAGGATGCGTGGTCGAAGCAGGTCGAGGGGTGGGGGGCGCACCTCGAGACCGGCCCCGGGCACGACATCCCCGATCGGGTGATCGAGTTCGCCGGCGAGCTGCTGAAGGCGCCGCGGCACCTGGGGATCCACTCCGGCGGCATGGTGCTCACCGACCGCCCTGTCGGCGAGGTCGTGCCGATCGAGCATGCGCGCATGGAGAACCGCACCGTGATCCAGTGGGACAAGGATGACGCGGCCTGGATGGGGCTGGTGAAGTTCGACCTGCTGGGGCTCGGCATGCTCGCTGCCATCCAGTACTGCTTCGACATGATCCGCGCCTCCACGGGGGAGGTGTGGGAGCTGTCGACGATCCCCAGGGAGGAGAAGGCCGTCTACGACATGCTGTGCCGCGCGGATGCGGTCGGCGTGTTCCAGGTCGAGTCACGAGCCCAGATGGGACTGCTGCCACGACTGCAGCCTCGGGAGTTCTACGACCTCGCCATCGAGATCGCCCTCATCCGTCCCGGACCCATCCAGGGCGGCGCGGTGCACCCGTTCGTGCGCCGCAAACTCGGTCAGGAGCCGGTCACGTACCCTCACGAGAAGCTGAAGCCGGTGCTGGAGCGCACCAAGGGCATCCCGGTCTTCCAGGAGCAGCTCATGCAGATGGGGATGGTCATCGGCGGTCTCAGCGGAGAGGATGCCGATCTGCTGCGCCGGGCCATGGGTTCCAAGCGCGGGGTCGAGCGCATCGAGTCGCTGCGCGACAAGCTCTATTCCGGCATGGCGCAGAACGGTCTGGTGGGGGAGGACGCCGACGCGATCTACGCCAAGATCCAGGCGTTCGCGAACTTCGGGTTCGCCGAGTCACACTCCCTGTCGTTCGCGCTGCTCGTCTACGCCAGTTCGTGGATCAAGCTGCACTACCCGGGGGCGTTCCTTGCGGGGCTGCTGCGCGCGCAGCCGATGGGCTTCTACTCGCCGGCGACGCTCGTCGCCGACGCACGTCGCCACGGGGTCGACGTGCGTCGGCCCGACCTGCACCTGTCGGACGCGGAGGCGGTGCTCGAGCCGGCGGGAGTTCCGCCGTCGCCTCTTCCCGCCGGAGGACCGACCGGCCTGGACTCGTGCCTCGAACGCCGTCAGCCGCCCGTCGGGATCTTCGATCTCCATAGCCCCGACGAGTCGGCGGCGCATCGCCGTGACTCGGGGTTCGCGGTGCGGCTCGGTCTCGCCGGCGTGAAAGGCATCGGCGCCAAGGTGGCCCAGCGCATCGTCGACGCCCGTGCGGCCGGAGGACGCTTCCGCGACCTGCGCGATGTCGTGCGGCGCACCAGCATCACCGCCGCCCAGGTAGAGGCGCTCGCCACTGCGGGTGCGTTCGAGTGCCTGGGTCTCAGCCGGCGGGAGGCGATCTGGCTCGCCGGGTCAGCGGCCCAGGACCGCCCGGAGTATCTGCCGGGCTCGCTGATCGCCGTGCAGCCGCCGCTGTTCGCGGACCCCACGAGCTACGAGCGCCTCGCAGCCGATCTGTGGGCGACCGGGATCTCCACCGACGACCACCCGATGACGCACTATCGCTCGGCACTCGATGCCCGCGGGGTGCTCACCTCGCGCGAACTGCGCAGGCACGAGACCGGCAGGCGGGTGGAGGTCGCGGGGCTGGTTACGCACCGGCAGCGGCCGGCGACGGCATCCGGTGTCACGTTCGTCAACCTCGAGGACGAGCACGGGCTCGTCAACATCGTGTGCTCGGTCGGTGTGTGGAACAGGTATCGGCGGATCGTCCGGGACTCACCGGCGCTCATCGCCCGCGGCATCCTGGAGCGCTCGCCGGAGGGCGTGACCAATCTCGTCGCCGACGGATTCGATGACCTCCGTGTGGGGGTGCAGCATCGGGCGAGGGACTTCCGCTGACGGGCCGCAGTCGCCGCGCTCAGTCCGCGCAGGAGCCGTGGCGACCGACGCTATGGCTGCTGCTCGTCGCGAAGCGTGTCTGCCGACTCCGCCGATGCGGGCCGGTCGGGATCCTCTCCCTCTGCCTGCGAGGGATGGCCGTCCGCCGGTTGGGTGCGTGTGTCGGGCTGCCGGGCCTGGTCTTCGCCCTCGGCCTGGCTGGGGGTCGCGCCGGTGGGGTCGCTCTCTGACATGTTCCGTCCTCACTCCTGCTCGTCGGTGATGGCGCCGGTCGGTCCGGCATCCTCCACCACATGGTGAACGCCCAGGTCGTCTGCGACGGTGCGGCCGGCGTCCACCGCCTCCTCCTTGCTGGCGAAGCTTCCGGAGAGCTCCGGATGCCCCTCCAGGTGGTTCTCCCATTGGCCGCGGTTGGAGCGGGTCACAACGGGCGACGTGCCGTCGGTCATGGTCCTCCTTGCGCAGGGCGGCTCAGTCGAGCTCGCCGTCCCATTCGACTGTCTTCGGGACGTCGCCGTCGATGACGGCGACGGGATGGTGTCTGCGCTGGATGGCATTCAGCCGCTCCACGGCCGTCTCATCGACGAGCTCCTCGAGGTCGGGCGATGCATCCTTCGCCACGATCTGGCTCGCTGGGCCGATCAGCACCGTCACCGCGCTGATCGCTCCGTCCGGCTCGACGACGGGCAAGGACACCGTCTCCGCCTCGCCCGCCTCGGCGAGAGCCTGGCTGCAGCTCAGCAGCGCAAAGGTGATGTCATCCCCGGTCAAGAACTCGCTTCCTGCGTAGATCACCTTCTTCACGGGACTTTTCTACCCCCGGGCGCTCTCACAGCGCTGGGGGTTGCAGGCCCGGCCACCAACGGCTACGGAGAGCTGTTGGAGGCGGCCTGCTCCCGGTCGCCGGCCTTGCCTTCCGCGACCGTGAGCAGGAGGCGCAGCGCCCGGTTCACCGTCTCATCCAGCACCCGCTCGGGCCCGCCGTCCAGCTGCAGATGCTCCGCGCCGGACCCCGCTGCGCTGGCCCATCCCAGATAGACGGTTCCCGCCGGGTGGCCGTCCTCGTCCTCCGGTCCCCCGACGCCGGTGGTCGCGACGGCGATATCGACGTCGAGGAGCGCGCGCACTCCTTCTGCCAGTGCGGTCGCACAGCGCGAGGAGCAGGGGTCGAGCCCCTCAGGTACACCCAGGAGGCCCGTCTTGACGGGCATCCGATACGCCACGACGCCGCCCGAGAACCAGTCGCCGGCGCTTTCGCCCTTTCCGACCTCGCTGGCCAGGAGCCCCGAGGTGAGGGACTCGGCCACGGCGACGGTCAGGCCGCGCTCTCGAACCGCTGCGCTCAAGCGCTGGATGTCGGTCTCCATGCGTTCCAGCCTGTCACGCCAAGACGCTGGGCGATCGCTGAGCGTTCATGAGATCACTAGCTTATCTAGCGAGAAGGCGTACTCTGGGAGGCGTGCGAACCGATGGGGGCGTCATGGAAGTTGTGAGAGCTCGGGTGGACGGTCAGATGTTCATCCTCGATCCCGAGCAGGACGTCGCGGACTTGCAGAGGCGCATCATCGACGCCGTCCAGCAGGGTGCCGGCTTCGTGGACTTCCAGACCGTTGGACGCTCCGCGATCTCCGTCATGATCACCCCGTACATCGGCGTCCGCTTCGAGACGATCGAGCGGAGTTCCGAGCAGATGGAGGAGTGGGAGTTCAATCCGCCCAGGATCGAACCGGGCGACAGCGTCTACGACGACCTGATGTACTGACCCTCGAATCCTGCCGGGTCACCTCCCGATTCAACCTCGTTCGCCGTCTTCGTGCGCGCCCGCGAGCGGCCACGAGATCAGAGTGCGCCAGGCGGACGGGTCCGGTTCTTCGTCGGGATCGCTCAGATAGGTCTCCCACATGACCCCTGCCGGCTGCCATCCTTCCGCGGCGAAGAACTGCTGGACGGCGGCGTAGGTCTCGACCATGGTGTCGTACGGTCCGACGTGCACGGCCTCGACGACACGTCCTCCCGGCAGGGATCCCGGGCGGACCTCGCCGGACTCCGCGACCGACCCGTCGACGGGCAAGCCGGCCTCCACGTCTGCCGTGGCGCCCGGCATCCCGTAGTACTTGCCGTACGGCGGTCCCGCCGGATGGAGCCCTTGCCCTGCCAGGGCGCGTATGGTCTGCGCGAACGCCTCCGAGAAGAACTCCGTCAGCCCGCTCATCGGGACCGTCCTGCGCACGCCGGCCGTTGGTACTTCAGGCCGGTCGGTGACGTGGATCTCCGTCGTCATGCTCGTTTCCCCTCGAGATGTAGGAAGGGTCGCCCGCCCGTCGCGTGCCCCGCCCTGGATCCGAGACTTCAGAGTGCACCGATCGCCGCGGGGCGCACAGGGCCATTGGTCCCGTCGACGCGGCGCCGGATCGGCAAGAGGAAAGCGGGCGGGAAGGACCTTCGGCCCGCCCGGGGCCGTGCCTCGCGGGCATCGTCGTCTCATGACGAACATCTTCACGCTGAGCAGGATCACCATGGCCGACCTGCCGCAGGTCGGCGGCAAGAACGCCTCGCTGGGCGAGATGATCGCGACGCTGAGCACGGCGGGTGTCCGCGTGCCCGGCGGCTTCGCCACCACCGCCGATGCGTACCGCGCGTTCCTCGCCGGCGGCGGCCTCGCCGAGCGCATCGAGGCGGAACTGGCGCGGCTCGATGTGTCTGACGTCGTGGAGCTGCGTCGCGTGGGCGCCGCGATCCGCGGCTGGATCGAGGCTCAGCCGCTTCCCGCCGACCTCGAGCGCGACATCCGCGCGGCCTACGCGGAGGCGATGGGGGCGGATGCCGCACCCGACGGCACCACCTGGGCGGTGCGTTCCTCGGCCACGGCCGAAGATCTGCCCGATGCCTCTTTCGCGGGGCAGCAGGAGACGTATCTGAACATCGCGGGCATCGACCATGTGCTCCACGCGGTGCGGAGTGTCTTCGCCTCCCTCTACAACGATCGCGCCATCGCGTATCGGGTGCATCAGGGATTCGCGCACCGCGACGTGGCGCTGTCCGCGGCGGTGCAGCGCATGGTGCGGTCTGACGTCGGCGCGTCGGGGGTCATGTTCACGATCGACACCGAGTCCGGCTTCGACCGTGCGGTCCTGATCACGAGCGCGTACGGGCTCGGGGAGGCCGTCGTGCAGGGCGAGGTCAATCCCGATGAGTTCACGGTGTACAAGCCCGCATTGCAGGAGGGGCGCCCCGCCATCCTGCGCCGCCAGCTGGGCGACAAAGCGGTCGCGCTGCGGTTTGCGGCGGGCCACGACGTGGGTTCCAGCACGACGATGACGAGCGTCGCGCACGAAGACCGGCGTCGATTCAGCATCTCGGATGCCGAGGTGCACGAACTGGCCCGATACGCGGTGACCATCGAGGAGCACTACGGCCGCGCCATGGACATCGAGTGGGCACGCGACGGCGTCGACGGGCGCCTCTACATCCTGCAGGCTCGGCCCGAGACCGTCGTGTCGCGGGCGCACGGGCCCGTCCTCACGCGGTTCGTGCTCCGTGAGCACGGCCGGGTGCTCGTGGAGGGGCGGGCGATCGGGCAGCGGGTCGGCGCGGGCCCGGTGCGCGTGGTGACGTCCCCGGCGGAGATGGCGAAGGTCCGACCCGGCGACATCCTCGTCGCCGAGATGACCGACCCGGATTGGGAACCCGTCATGAAGCGCGCTGCCGCGATCGTCACCGACCGCGGCGGGCGAACCTGCCACGCCGCCATCATCGCGCGCGAACTCGGCATCCCCGCCGTCGTGGGTACGCGCACGGCGACGACAGCCCTGGCCGACGGTGCCGACGTCACCGTGTCCTGCGCCGAGGGCGACGACGGCTTCGTGTACGCGGGGCGACTCGACTTCGCGGAGCAGAGCATTCCGGTCGAGCGGATGCCGCAGCCGCCGGTCCGCGTGATGATGAACGTCGGCACCCCCGATCAGGCGTTCGCCCTCGCGGCGCTGCCGCACCAGGGCGTGGGCCTGGCACGCCTGGAGTTCATCGTCGGCACCCAGATCGGCATCCACCCTCGCGCCCTCCTCGAGGCCGAGGCGCTCGCCGAGCCGCTGCGCTCCGAGGTCGCACGCCGGGTGGAGGCCTACGCGTCACCGCGCGACTTCTTCGTCCAGCGCGTGGCCGAGGGCGTGGCGACGATCGCGGCCGCCTTCGCGCCCGAACCGGTGATCGTGCGCACCAGCGACTTCAAGTCCAACGAGTATGCGCACCTCCTCGGCGGCGAGCAGTACGAGCCGCGCGAGGAGAACCCGATGCTCGGGTGGCGCGGCGCCTCGCGGTACATCACGCCCAGCTTCCAGGAGTGCTTCGCCATGGAGTGCGAGGCTCTGCGGTTCGTCCGCGATGAGATGGGCCTTCGGAACCTGAAGATCATGGTGCCGTTCGTACGCACCCTCGCGGAGGCGGCGGAGGTGTCGGCGGAGCTGGCGAAGCACGGCCTCCAGCGCGGGCGCAACGGTCTCGAGGTCATGATGATGTGCGAGATCCCGTCCAACGCGCTCACGGCCGATCGCTTCCTGGATCACTTCGACGGCTTCTCGATCGGGTCGAACGACATGACGCAGCTCGTGCTCGGGATCGACCGTGACTCCGACCTCGTCGCCGCCGGGTTCGACGAGCGGGACCCGGCGGTGCTCGAGGTGCTCCGTCTCGCGATCGAGGCCTGCAACCGCCGCGGGAAGTACGTGGGGATCTGCGGCCAGGGCCCGTCCGACCACCCGGAGCTGGCGGACTGGCTCGTGGACGCCGGCATCCAGTCGATCTCGCTGAATCCGGATTCCGTCGTCGACACGTGGCTGCGGCTGGCGCAGCGCGCGGGCGCACCGGTCGAGGACCGTTCCGGCCACGCGGTGCCGGACCCGGTGGCACCCTGACGCCGCAGCGTCGCGGCATCCGTCACGACACCAGCGCGAGCGCGAGGAACGCGAAGATCACGATGTCGCTCAGGAAGTGGATGAACCACGCCCAGAAGAGGCCGCGGGTCTCGAGCATCGCCTTGCCGAGGATCCACCCCATGAAGACCGAGAGGACTGCGCCGACAAGGCCGCCGGGGACGCCGAAGTAATGCGCGACCCCGAAGAGGAAGGCGGTCTGCCACAGGGCGTGCCGGCCTCCCACCGCCGGTTCCAGCGTCGCGAGCAGCGGAGCGCGGTAGGTCATCTCCTCGCTGAAGGCGTTGAGCGCGGCGTAGAAGAGGATCGACGGCACCATCGGCCAGAGCGCGGCGATCGCGGACGGGTCGGGGCGCAGCAGCAGGTACTGCCCGACTCCGAGCGCGCCCGCGATGCCGAATCCCCAGATGAGGCCGAAGCGCGGCCACGGATCCGCCTTCGGGAAGCCGAGCACTCTCACCGGCCGGATCGGCGCGGTGAGCTGCCCCAGCGCCAGGAAGAACTGCCCCGGCCGCAGTCCCAGCAGCAGCATCACCCCGATCATCGACAGCGCGACGGCAAGGCGGCCGGTCTGCTCGGCCTGCATCCGGGCGTCGAAGGGCGTGCCGCCGAACAGGGACTGGAGGGCCGGCAGCGCGAAGGACACGTTTCCCCACGCCCACGTGAGAAGCAGAAGAGCGCCGGAGGCGACGCCGAAGCGCCAGAGCGGGCGGATGCGGGCTATCCCGAGCGTGCACAGCAGCAGCAGCCCCACGACCGCGGCCTGCGCGACGATGATCCACGACGGGACGGCGCCCCAGAGCTGGTGACCGAGGATGGCCGGCACGGCGCTGAGGAGGACCACCGCGACCCACGCGGTGCGAACCGCCCACGCGGCTCCCGGGGCGGCGCGCCAAGGGTGCGGACTGCGCCTCGTGTCGTCTCGGACCATGCGCTCGGTCACCCCGCCACCTCCGATCCGCAGCCAGCTTCCCGCGGAACCGCGTCGAGCGTCGGGCCGAACGTCCCCCGGCTACGCGCGGAAAGAAGTCACGCGCAGCCCCGTCGTCCGGGTCGCTCAGCGCTGCGGACGGAACCGCCGGCCGGTCACGGCGTCCGGCGTGATCTCCAGGTAGTCGTACTTACCGGTGGGGCTGGTCGACCGGAGGTCCAGCACGCCGGATGCCTCGATCTCGTCGTCACGATCCAGCCGGCGGGCGGCGCCACGGACCACGACGCTCCAGCGGAAGCCGTCCGCGTCACCCTCGGCCTCGAAGGCGACGAAGGGGTTGCGTGCGAGGTGCCGGAGCTTCAGGCCGGGGGCGGTGCGGAGGAAAAGGTGACGGTCGGAGACGAGGTAGTCCATCGGGAAGATGTCGGGTCGTCCGTCGGCGCCGATCACGGCCAGCCGGCCGACATGCGCACCGGCGAGCAGATCCCAGCATCCGGCGTCGGGCACGTCCTCCACCGCGGTCGCGATGAGGGCCGGGTGGACCGCGCCGGCGAGGATGCGAGCGGGTCCGGTGTGCGCGCCCGACATCTCAGATCGCCGCCCATCCGCCATCCACCGGGATGACGGCCCCCGACACGTTCGACGCATCGTCGCTGAGCAGCCAGGTGATCGCGGCCGCGAGCTGCGATGGCTGCGCGACCGGCGGCAGGTTGGTCTGGAAGAACGGTCCGAGCCGGGTCTGCGCCCACTCCGAGCGGAACGGCGCCTCGATGCTCGTGGCCACGGGGCCGGGCGCCACCGCATTGCACCGCACGCCCTTGGGTGTGTAGAAGAACGCCGTGCTGACGGTGAAGCCGTTCACGGCGTGCTTCGACGTCGTGTACGGCGTGCCGGCGGCCGACCCTCGCTGCCCTGCTTCGGATCCGACGTTGACGATGCTCCCCGCGCCCCGGTCGATCATCCCCGGGAGCACGGCGCGGGTGAGTCTCATCATCCCGGTGAGGTTCACCCCCAGGACGCGCTCCCAGGTGGCATCCGCGATCTCGGCTGTCGGCTCGAAGCCGTCCATGATGCCGGCCACGTTCGCGAGGCCGTCGATGCGTTCCCCCGCCGCCGCCATGATGGCCTCGATGCCGGCGGCGTCGGCGATGTCGGCGGAGACGGTGACGACTTCGCCGCCGACCTCGTCTGCGAGTGCCGTCAAGCGGTCGGCGGAGACGTCGACCGCGATGACGCGGCAGCCTTCCGCGGCGAGCCTTTCGGCGGTCGCCCGGCCGATGCCGGCGCCCGCTCCGGTGACAATCACCGTGCGTCCGTTGAATCGCTGGGAGGAGAGAGTCATGGCCGTCCTTTCCTATGGCCTCCATCCGAGCCGGTCAGGGCCGACGAGCTCGGGCCGAAGGTCCCGTGGGGACGAGGGGACCCCGGCGGCCAAACGGCCGGGGGACCTTCGGCCCAGGCGGGTGCTCCCACGGTGGGTTGGCTGGTCGTCAGCGGCGGATCCGCCGCGCGACACGGGGGGAGCGCCTCATGGAACGCATCGTTCTCGGCTACGACGGGAGTCCGGCATCCGTCTCCGCACTGTCCTGGGTGGCGGCGCGCGCCGGTCGCGAGGTCGCGAGCGTCGGTCTCGTGAATGTCGTGGGGCGATCCGCGAAGGACCGGGCCTCGGCGCTGGACCAGCTCGCCCACGCCGAGGAGTTCCTCCGCGAACGCGCACCCGGCGTCGGTGTGGAGCTGCACCGGCTGGAAGGCGGGACGCCGGAGTCGCTGGCGGACTTCGCAGCCGACACGGATCTTCTGGTCATCGGCATCAATCCGGGCCATCCGATCCGTGCGGCGATGGCGGGCGCGATGCCGCTGCGCCTGAGCACGACGGCCCGGGTTCCGGTCGTCATGGTGCCCGCGGCATGGGTGGACCTGGGGGAGCCCGTCACCATCGGCATCTCCGACGACGACTCGTCCAGCGCCGCGCTCGCGTTCGCGGCCGCCGAGGCCGACGCCACCCGGTCCGCGATCCGTCTCGTGCACGCGTGGCTCATGCCCACCCCGTCGTTCGCCGGCACGACCGCGCTCGCGCTCACGCCCGACGCGGCGATGGCCGAACATCGCGGAACCCTGGACGCCGCGATGAGCTGGGTCACGGAGCGGTATCCGCGGCTGGAGCTGCAGAGCGAGCTGGTCCGCGACAGCCAGTCGGCCGCCCTGCTGCGCTACGGGGCGCGCAGCTCGATGCTGGTCATGGGCACGCACCACAGGGGGGTCTTGGCGGGAAGCCTGCTGGGATCCGTCGTGCAGGAGGTGCTCTGGCGAGCGGAGTGCCCGGTCGCCGTGGTGCCGCGCGGTGCCGCCGAGTCCCGACACGAGGAGGACTGAGTCATGGTGCGCTTCTCTCGGATGACCCTGCTGATCATCCAGGCCTTCGTGGCCGTCACCGCGCTCGCGGGAGGTCTCGCGCTCATGATCGGGAGCATCGATCCCGACCTGGCGTCGGTGCTGATCCCGCCCGGCGACTACCTCGAGGGTTCGCCGTTCCGGTCGTACCTGGTACCGGGACTGCTCCTCATCGTGCTCGTGGCCGGGGTGCACGCGATCGCGTTCGTGGCGGTGCTGACCGAGTCCCGCTGGAAGACCATGTTCTCCGCCGCGGGCGGCTTCGCGTGCGCCATCTGGATCTTCGTGCAGATGGTCTACATCCCGTTCAGCTTCCTGCAGGCGCTGTACTTCGTCATCGGCTTGGCCGAGCTCGGGCTGACGATGGTGATGCTCGGCATCCTGGACGAGGTGACGGCCGCCCATCGATCGACCTTTGTGCCGGCCCGGTCTCGCCGTGCACCGCACGCGCACGGCTGAGCCGCGACGCGGCTCGGCTCAGTCGTGCCGGTGCTCGAGTTCGAACACCGCCGCCTGCGTGCGACGCTCGAGACCGAGCTTGCTCAGCAGTGAGGACACGTAGTTCTTCACCGTCTTCTCTGCGATGCCGAGGTTCTCGCCGATCTGACGGTTGGTCAGTCCGTCGGCGATCAGGCGCAGGATCTGACGTTCGCGCAGTCCCAGCGATCCGAGCCGGGGGTCGGAATCGTCCGCGCGCTCGCGGATCCTCGCCGTGGCACGCTGCACCACGGAGTGGTTCATCAGTGATCGGCCGGCGGCGACCGCGCGGATCGCATCGACCAGACGTGGCCCGCCCACGTCCTTGAGCACATACCCCGCCGCGCCCGCGAGCACGGACGCGCTCACCGCGGCGTCGTCGTCGTAGGCCGTGAGGATGAGGCATGCGACGGTGGGGATGCGGGAGCGGATGTCGCGGCAGAGGTCGATGCCGCTGCCGTCAGGCAGGCGCACATCGAGCACGGCCACGTCGGGCAGCGTCGCCTCGATCCGGCCGATCGCCTGCCGCACCGTACCGGCTTCGCCCACGACCTCCAGGTCGGGCTGCGATCTGACGAGGTCCGACAGTCCGCGCCTCACGATCTCATGGTCGTCCACCAGGAAGACGCCGATCATCCCATCCCTCCGTCGCCGTCGATCGGGCCGGAGTGCAGCGGCGCGGTCCACCGCGCCGCCGTCGCACCGGCACGGGAGTCCACGCGGAAGGCCCCGCCGCGCCCCGCCGCCCTCTCGGCCAGGTTGGCCAGGCCGCTTCGTCGTCCGCCCTCGTCGACACCGACCCCGTCGTCCTCCACCAGCACCGTGACGTCGTCCCCGACGACGGCCACCTCGATCGAGATCCGATCCGCGCCGGAGTGCCTCACCGCATTGCTGAGCAGCTCGCGGGCGACTCCCACCACGTCCTCCAGCAGCGGACCGGTGATCGCGTGGTCCACGGGTCCGGTGAACCGGATGGCGGGAGGATGCCGCAGCGCCGCCGACAGGTCGGCCACGACATCGATCACGCGATGCCGGAGGGAGCTCTCATCCCGCCGGGACAACGCGAAGACCACGGTGCGGATCTGCGAGATCGCATCGTCCAGCTGGTCGATCGACTCGTTCAGGCGGTTCGCCTCCGGCCCCGGCGCAATGCTGCCGGCAACGGCCTGCAGGGTGAGCCCGGTGCCGAACAGCTGCTGGATCACGTGATCGTGCAGGTCGCGCGCGATGCGCCGGCGATCCTCGGCCAGGAGCGACCGCTGACTCTCCTCGCGTGCATAGGCGAGCTCGAGCGCGATGGTCGCGCGCGAGGCGAAGTCCACGAGGCTTGCCAGCTCGGTGGCGGTGAAGCGGCGCTGTTGCGGCCCGCGCGCCGCGCACACGACGCCCCACAGCCTGCCCCGGGTCCGGAGGGGCGCCGCAGCGACAGGACCCGTGAGCCCGTCGGTGCAGATTCGCACGGGGTCGCTGTCGGACGCGGACTCCCGTCCGGCCGCGTGGGCGTGCCCCGAGGTGACGATCGTGCCGGCGCACGTGGCATCCGTCTCGACCGTCATTCCGAGCAGCTCCGCCTCGTCGTCGCCGCGTGCGGCGACGATCTTGAGCGTCGACGTCGTCTCGTCGGCGAGCAGGACGGTCACCTTCTCGCTGCCGGGCACGTCGAACAGACGGCCCGCGATGAGATCGAACGCCGTCTCGGTGGACGACGACAGCAGCGCCGCAGACAGCTCGGCGGCCGCCGTCATCCACCGCTCGCGGGTCCGCGCCTGCTCGAGGAGCCGCGCGTTCTCGACGGCGAACCCGGCCGTGGTCGCCAAGGCCTCGACGAGCCGCTCGTCCTCTTCCGAGAACGCGCCCTCGCGATGATTCGTGAGGTACAGGTTTCCGAAGATCTCGCCCCGAACCCGGACGGGCACCCCGAGGAACGACTCCATCATCGGGTGGTGCGGCGGGAATCCCGCCGCGCGCGGGTCGCTGGACATCTGCGGAAGACGGATGGGCCGGGGGTCCTCGATGAGGGCTCCCAGGAGCCCGTGACCGGTGGGCAGATGTCCGATGCGCGCCGCCTGTTCTTCGGTGAGGCCCACGTAGATGAACTCCTCGAGCGCGTCCCGCTCCGGAGCGATCACGCCGAGCGCTCCGTACTCCGCATTCACGAGCGCCGTGGCGGCTTCGGCGATCCGCCGGAGCACGGAGTTCAGATCGCTCTCCTCGACCACAGCCCGGGTGGCGCCGAGCAGCGCGCGCAGCCGGCCCTGACTCGTGCGCACCCGCTCGGCCTGCACGAGCAGGCTCGCCAGTGCCTCGTCGAGATCCTGGCGCGGTCCATCGGGGAACCCCAGGTCGTCCTGCGTCATCGTCCCCGCCTCCCTCGACGCCGAGGCCCACAGTAGGACACCTCGGTGGATGCCGCCAAGGGCACTGCCGCCGTCACCGCCGTGGCATCGCGGGACCTTCGGCACCCCGTCCGTCGACGCGGCGGAGCAGGGTGAGGTCATGAGCGCACACGCGATGAGCCCCCTCCCTCCGGTCACCCGCCGGCAGCGCGCCCGTGCGACACGGGCCCTCGGCTACACCATCGCCGCGGTGGTCAATTCGGTCCTGCTGTACCTGGTCAACGTGGCTCCCGGCTGGCAGGCGGTGCCTTTCCTGAGCGACAGTGCGGTTGATGTCGTTCCGGCGCTCAACGCCGCGCTCACGGTCGGGATCATCGGGAACGTCGTGAACGTGGCGGTCGACCGTCGGTGGATGCGGGCCCTCACCGACCTGCTCGCCTCGGGCGCATCCCTCGTCTTCATCGTCATGACGTGGCGGGTCTTCCCTTTCGACTTCGGCTCGGCCGACGTCGACGGGGAGCTGATCACCCGGACGGTGCTGGTCTTCGCCGCGATCGGCTGCCTCATCGGCATCGCCGCACAGGGGCCGCGTGAGCGGCAGCGGCTCGATCATCAGGTCGCCGCACCGCCGTTCGAGGTCATCCCTGCTCCCCAAAGGCGGGATCAGGCGGACGTGCGCCTCGAGGTCGGGCTCGCGCTCTCCCCACGCGTGGTGGCGACCCGCCCGCACCGGGAGCTGCCGCAACGTGGGCAGTTCCTGCACCCGGCGGGCGATCGTCCCGCGCACCGCCGTCATGTCCAGCACCCCGTCGCCGCCGACGAAACCGCCGCGGGTCAGCAGCCCCGCGACCAGGAAGACGTTGACCTGTCCCGGGTGGTCCAGGACGAGGTTGGCCTCGTCGGCCGGCTCGAGCCGTCGCTCCCGTTGCACCGAAGCTCTCCGTCCCGCCCCGGCGAGGCATCTGCTCGGGGCGTCGCCGGCGCCGGAAGCGCGGGCGTGCTTCCAGTTTGCGGGGGGCGTGCGAAGGCGGCCGGGCCCATGGTCCTGTGCGCTTCGCGGTCCGTCGGGGGACTTACGTCCCGGTGGCGCCGGGTCGCAGACGAAAGGCTGGTCTCGTACAGATTCCACGGAGGAGAGAGCAATGCGAAGCGCAGTCGTCCGAGAGCTCGGCACCCCGGCCCAGGTCGAGGAGCGTCCCATCCCGCAGCCGGGCCCCGGGCAGATCCTGATCCGGCTCGAGGCGTGCGGACTGTGTCACACCGACATCCACGCGATGCACGGTGACTGGCCCGTCAAGCCGAAGCTCCCACTGGTGCCCGGGCATGAGGGGGTCGGCATCATCGAGCAGCTGGGGGAGGGGGTGACCTCCCGCCAGATCGGACAGCGGGTCGCGATGCCGTGGCTCGGCCACGCGTGCGGCGAATGCCGCTACTGCGTGGACGGCCGCGAGAACCTCTGCGAGAGCCAGTACAACAACGGCTATGCGGTCGACGGCGGGTACGCGGAGTTCATGCTCGCCGATGCCCGCTACGCCGTTGTCGTCCCGGACGGCGTCACGCCGTTGGATGCCGCGCCCCTGACGTGCGCCGGCGTCACGACGTACGCCGCCATCAAGAACGCGCGGGTCGTGCCGGGGGAGACCGTTGCGGTGTTCGGCATCGGCGGCCTCGGCCACCTCGCCGTGCAGTATGCGCGGCTGGTCGGTGCGAAGGTGATCGCCGTCGACGTCACCGAGGAGAAGCTGGCGCTGGCGACCGAGCTCGGTGCCGACCACACGGTGAACGCCCGCACCACCGACCCGGTCGAGGCGATCCGCGATCTCGGGGGTGCCGATGTCGCCGTCGTCCTCGCTGTCGCTCCGGCGGTCTTCCGGCAGTCGTTCGACGCCCTCAACCGCGGCGGGCGGCTCGTGCTGGTCTCGCTGCCCGCCGACGGAACCATCACGCTCCCGATCTTCGAGACGGTGCTCAAGGGCATCAGCGTGATCGGCTCGATCGTCGGAACGCGTCAGGATCTCACCGAGGTCTTCACGCTGCACGCCGCCGGACGCACGCGGGTTATCACCGAGACCCGCGATCTCGACCAGGTGAACAGCGCCGTCGACGAGGTGCTCGAGGGCACGGTCCCGGCGCGGCTCGTCTTCACCTATGACACCGCAGACATCATGCAGAAGGACTGACCTTGAGAAAGAGGGACGGATGCCGCGCGGCATCCGTCCCTCTCTGCGCCACGGCTCCGCGCCCGGCGCGGCGCTCTCGTCGGCGGTGTGCGCGTAACGCCGGGTCGCCGGTGCTTTAGGCTAGCCTTACCTGTCTCGTTCCCAGGAGTAGTCCGATGCCTTCACGCCTGCGCCCTCGCGCGCGCCGCCTCCTCATCGCAGGGCCCGCGGTGCTCACCGCCCTCGCTCTCGCCGGCTGCGCCGGCGGCGCCGCCGGTGCCGACGGGTCCGCCGACGCCGATGCGCTCGTCGTCTACAACGCACAGCACGAGCAGCTCACCGAGGAGTGGGCCGAGGCGTTCACCGCAGAGACCGGCATCGACGTGGTGCTGCGCAACGGCGACGACAGCGAGCTCGCGAATCAGCTGGTGCAGGAGGGAGCGGCCTCCAAGGCGGATGTGTTCCTCACCGAGAACTCACCGGCGATGTCGCTGGTGGAGGACGCCGGCCTGTTCGCGCCGGTTGAGGCCGAGACCCTCGCCCTGGTTCCCGAGCAGTATCGTCCGGCGTCGGGGCTGTGGACCGGCATCGCGGCTCGTTCGACAGTGCTCGTCTACAACCCCGACCTCATCGCAGAGGACGAGCTGCCGGCATCGCTGCTCGAGCTCGCCGAGCCGGCGTGGGAGGGTCGCTGGGGTGCCGCGCCCGCCAAGGCGGACTTCCAGGCGATCGTGTCCGCCGTGCTCGCCACGCAGGGCGAGGACGGCGCGCGCGCATGGCTGGAGGGCATGGCCGAGAACGCCGTGGAGTACCGGAACAACATCGTCACGATGAAGGCGGTCAACGCCGGCGAGGTGCCGGTCGGGATCATCTATCACTACTACTGGTACCGCGACCAGGATGCCGCGGCCGAGGACAGCTCCGACACCGCGCTGCACTACTTCGGCAACCAGGACCCGGGCGCGTTCGTCAGCGTGTCGGGCGGTGGCGTTCTCGAGAACGCGCCGCATCCCGACGAGGCGCAGCAGTTCCTCGCCTTCATCGCGGGAGAGCAGGGCCAGGCGATCCTCGGCGAGGGGTACAGCTTCGAGTACCCGGTGGCGTCCGACGTCGCCGCCAAGCCGGAACTGCCCGCGCTCGCCGACCTCGACGCTCCCGTGATCGACCCCTCCACGCTCAACGGCCCCGCCGTGATCGAGCTCATGACGGAAGCCGGTCTGCTCTGACCCAGCTCGAGACGCGCGCCACGGCGGGCGGAGCGACCGAGAGGCGTCCGCCCGCCGCGCTCGTGGCTGTCGTCGTGGTGCTGGCGGTCGGCGCGCTCGTTCCGATCGGGTACGTCGTCCAGGCGGCAGTGGCCATGGGCTGGGACCAGCTGTCGACGCTCGTGCTGCGCCCCAAGGTCGGCGAGCTCCTCCTCAACACGGTGCTCCTCGTGCTGATCGGCGTGCCGGCCACGATCGTCCTCGGCGTCGGTGGGGCGTGGCTCGTCGAGCGCACGTCGCTCCCCGGCCGCGGCATCGTCAAGGTCGCGCTGGCCGCGCCGCTCGCGATCCCGGCGTTCGTCGCCAGCTACGGGTGGGCGAGCGCCCTGCCGTCCCTCAACGGGCTGTGGGCGGCAGTGCTGGTGGCGACGCTGGCGTACTTCCCGCTGGTGTACCTGCCGGCGCTCGCCGCCATCCGGGGCATGGACCCGGCGCTCGAGGAGTCCGCGCGCACCCTCGGCATGGGGTCGTGGGCCGTGTTCTTCCGCGTCATCGCTCCCCAGCTGCGTCTGGCCGTGCTCGGCGGGGCGCTGGTGGTCGCCCTGCACCTCCTCGCCGAGTACGGCGCGTTCGCGTTCCTGCGCTTCGACACCTTCACCACCGCGATCGTGGTCGCCTACCAGAGCACGTTCGCCGGTCCGAACGCCGCAGCGCTCGGACTCGTGCTGGCTCTCCTCTGCCTGGTGCTGCTGGTCGTCGAGTCCGCCGCGCGCGGTCGGGCACGGTACGCCCGCCTCGGGGGCGGGTCGCCGCACCCGGCCGCGACCCTTCGCCTGGGTCGCTTCACCGCGCCGGCCCTGATGGCGGTCGCGGTGGTGCTCACCGCCGCCCTCGTGGTGCCTCTCAGCACCGTCGCGCGGTGGCTGCTGCGAAGCGATCCGGGCGCGTTCGGCGACGTGGCGGTGGCCGCGCTGCAGACACTCGGGCTCGCGGTCGCCGGCGCCGTGTGCACGATCGCCGTCGCCTTTCCGTTCGCATGGCTGGCGGTGCGTCACCCCGGACGGGTGTCCCGGGTGCTCGAGGGCACGGCGTACCTCGCCAGCAGCCTGCCGGCCATCATCGTGGCCCTCGCCCTCGTCGCGGCCACCCTCGCGTTCGCCCCGGCGCTGTACCAGACGGCGTTCACGGTCGTCGCCGCCTACGTCGTCATCTTCCTGCCTCGCGCGCTGGTGCCCCTGCGCGCCGGCCTCTCGCAGGTTCCGGAGTCGCTGGAGGAGGCGGCGCGCGCCCTGGCGGTGTCGCCGGCGGCGGCCCGTATGCGCGTCACCATGCCCCTGCTGCTTCCGTCGATCGGAGCGGGAGCGGCCCTCGTCGCGCTCGGGGCGGCCAATGAGCTCACGGCCACGCTCCTGCTGGCCCCCACGGGCACCAGCACCGTCGCGACGAGCTTCTGGTCCGCGGCATCCGCTCTCGACTATCCCGCCGCAGCGCCCTACGCCGTTCTGCTCGTGCTGCTGTCGGTGCCTGCGGTCGCGCTGATGTTCGCCCACGCGACGGGGAGGACCGTGCGATGACCCTGCGACTGGACGGCGTGTCGAAGTCCTTCGGCGGCAGCCAGGTGCTGCGCGACGTCTCACTCGAGGTGCCCCGCGGCACCCGCCTCGCGCTGGTGGGGGCATCGGGCAGCGGCAAGACGACGCTGCTGCGTCTGGTCGCAGGGTTCGTGGATCCGGATGCCGGCAGGATCAGCCTGGGCGGCGAGGAGCTGTCGCGACCGGGCCGCAGCGTTGCGACCCATCGCCGCGGCATCGGCTACGTGGCGCAGGACGGCGCGCTCTTCCCGCACCTGTCGGTGGGACGCAACATCGCCTTCGGCCTCCCCCGCGGGGCGGGCCGGGCCCAGCGCGTGCGTGAGCTGCTGGAGCTCGCGTCGCTCCCGCCGGAGTTCGCCGACCGCATGCCGCACGAGCTCTCGGGCGGGCAGCAGCAGCGGGTGGCCCTCGTGCGGGCCCTCGCCCAGCGGCCGCGCATGATCCTCCTCGACGAGCCGTTCAGCGCGCTGGACACCGGACTGCGTTCGGCGACGCGGGATGCGGTCGTCGACGTGCTCGAGCGCAGCGGCGTCACCGCCGTGCTGGTCACGCACGACCAGCACGAGGCGCTGTCGTTCGGCCACCAGGTGGGCGTGCTGGTCGGCGGCCGCCTGGTGCAGTCGGGCGACCCGATGGCCGTCTACGACGCGCCGGTCGATGCATCCGTCGCCCTCTTCCTCGGCGATGCCCTCGTGGTCCCCGCCCGCGTCGACGCTGACGGCGTCGAGTGCGGATTCGGCCGCCTCGCGGTGCGCCACGACCTCTCCGGCGGGGCTGCGCGGGTGCGTGCGATGGTGCGGCCGGCGCAGCTGCGGATCGCGGCGCTCGCGCACGGCGCGGCCGCGACGTTGGCGCCGGTGGCCAACGGGGTCGTGACGGCGGTGCGTCCGGCAGGCTCGACCGCCGACCTTCGGCTCAGCGTCGGATCGGGGGAGCTCTCGACCGAGCTGATGTACCGGGTGCCGCAGCACCGGGCGGCGGCCTTCGCCCCCGGCACCGCGGTGCGCGTCGTCGTCGAGGGGGGCGTCGTGCTGTATGCCGCCGCCGGCGAGCCGACGACGGGGAGCCTCATGGCCGCGCAGCCCGCCGCCGACCGCGCGCCCGCAGCTGCTTCACCGCTCGTGGAGCCGCGCCGCTCAGGGTGACGTAGGCGCGGTACGCCAGCACGCCGACGGCGAAGGACAGCAGTGTGCCCAGCCACGGCGCGGTCTGCTCGAACGGCGGGTAGACCTGCCAGTGCGTGAGGTAGACGAACAGCGATGCGGCGGCGACCGTGACCAGCAGCGGTACGGCGATGCGGGGGACAGGGATCGCGCGAACCCACACGAGCGCCAGGATGCCGACGGCGACGATGGCTTCGCGGACGGGTTCGCCGAAGAAGCCCCACACCGATGCGACGGCCACGACCGACACCACCGCGCGGCGGGCGGTGGTGTCTGCGCGCGCGATGAGCCAGCCGAGTGCCACCAGCCAGAGCACCCCGATGGCGGTGTAGCGCTCCACGTGCTCGGCGGTCAGGCCCGTCGTCACGAACCGCGCCGCGAGGGCGACGGCGAAGAGGGCGAGCGCGAACGCGAAGGGCGCGCGGCGCTCCAGCCGGTCGACCGGTCGCACCGCGAGGAGCAGAGCCGCGCCGACGAGGGCCCACAGCATCGCCTCCAGGAACCAGAACTGCCACTGCTCGTTCCACCGGCCGTCGCCGGGCACCAGGTTGTTGACGAGGGCGACGGTCGTCGGCGCATACTGGCCGGTGACCAGCGCGACAGCGCCGATCCAGAGCACGGCCGGCACCACGAGCTGTGATGCGCTGCGCCCCAGCCGCCCCAGCCGCCCCAGCCGCCGCAGCCGCCCGGTGCCGGTCGAGGTCGCCAGCTGGAATCGCGCCAGGTTGTAGCCGGCGACGGCCAGCAGCAGGTGCGCGCCGCCCTTCAGGGTGAGGAGGTCGGCGTGCGTGGCCACGATGAGGAAGATGGCGGCGGCGCGTAGCACGACGGGCGTCTCGAGTCGCGTCCACGCTCGGCGCCGTCGTGGCGTTGCCCGGCCTCTCGGCGCCGCAGTCGCGGAGGGCGGCGCGGGCGGCGTGGCCGCGGAGTGCGGCGCGGTCGCAATGGCGGTCGCCGTCGCGGCGGCATCCTCCGCCGCAGTGACCGCGGCCGGAGCGGCCGATGCCGCCAGCTCGCGCGGGGTGAGAGCGGGCCACTCGCGCGGCAACGTGCCGAGCAGGTCCTCCAGGCGCAGCGAGATCTCGACGTAGCTGAGCGAGTCTCCGCTGAGCGCCGCGAACGAGTCGTCGAGGCCGGCGCCCGGTTCGCCCAGCAGCGCGGCGTAGAGATCGCGGACGCCCTCGGCCGTCACCGCTGCACCCTGCGCCGCGCTTGCGCCGGCAGCCGGGGCGGTGCGGTCGCTGAGTTCGGCGTAGCGCGCCAGGGCGGCGTAGTCGCGCTTGCCGTTGGCCGTGCGGGGGAACTCCGCGACGGCGTAGGCCGAGATGATGTGCGCCGGCACGCCGGTCAGCGCGGCGGCACGCGCACGGGCTCGCTCGGCCGCGCGCTCGGAGGTCGCGAAAAGCAGCAGACGCTCGTCGACGGTCGTGGCGCGCGTCTCGATGCCCTCCTCCTCCAGCAGCTGCTCGATGCGGTCGAGGTCGAGCCGAAGCCCGAACACCTTCACGAACCGGTTGATCCGGCCGACGATCTCGTACAGCCCGTCGTCGCGACGTCGCGCCACGTCGCCGGTGCGCAGCTCGGTCGCGTCGGGACCGAGTGCGAAGTCCTCGGGAGTCTGCGCGTACCCCATCATGACGTTCGGCCCCTGATAGACCAGTTCCCCGGTGCCGGCCTCGTCGGCGGCGTCGATGCGGAACGTGCCGCCCGGGATCGGCCGTCCGATGGCGCCCGCGTGGGTCTCGGCGAGCTCGGGCGGGAGGTAGGCCATGCGGGCGGTGGCCTCGGTCTGCCCGTACATGACGTACAGCTCGAAACCGCGCTCGCGGCCGAGGCGCGCGAATCGGCGCACCGTGTCGGGCGCCATGCGCCCGCCAGCCTGGGTGACGTACCGCAGCGAGGGCAGGTCGCGGGTGGCGAAGCCGCCGGCTTCGAGCAGCTCGAAGGTGTACGGCACTCCCGCGAACGACGTCACGCCCTCCCGCCGCGCCTGAGCCCAGAACTCCTCGTCGGTGACCGACCGGTCGGTGAGCAGCAGGCTGGCCCCCGCGAGCAGGTGGCTGTTCACGACCGAGAGGCCGTAGCAGTACTGCAGCGGCAGCGTGGTCGCGGCTCGGTCGCTCGGGTCGAGCCGCAGGTACTCGGCGATGGCGGCGGCGTTGCTGCGCATGTTCTCGGCCGAGAGCCGCACGAGCTTCGGCGATCCAGTCGACCCCGACGTGCTCGAGAGCATCGCGAGGTCGGGGTGGAGGTCGTGGCGGCTGCCGGGGCGACGCTCGTCCAGCACCCAGCCCGACGGGCCGTCCGCGGCGATGACATCGGGGTCGAACCGGCTGACCAGCGCGTCGCGATGGGCCCGGGGGCCCTCGGCGTCCGAACCGTCCACGAGCAGCACGGGGTGACCGCCCTCCAGTGCCGCGAGGTACGTCACGATCGGCTCGAGCGCGTTGCTCGCTGCGATCATGACGAGTCGTCGGATGCCGCCGAGCTCGTCTCGCCGGCGTCGCACGCGGTCGCTCAGCTCGGCGTAATCGATGCGTGCGCCGTCCGCGATCAGCGCCGTGTCGTGCGCCCTGCCACCCAGCAGAGAGAAGCCGAGCGCGGTTGCGGTTGCAGTCATGGGGGATGGGTCCTCCGAGAGTGCGAGCCGGAGGAGCACGCGACGATCAGGGCAGGTTTGGCTATCCTAACCTCCGCTGACTGTCGTGCCCTGAGTGTGACGGCGCCTGCCGCCGGATCACCGCTTCATCGAGTCCGCCCGCGCGTGGCCGGCATCGGGCGTGGACGTCGCCGATGGCGGGAGGGATGCTGCGGAGGGAAGCCGCCCTCCCAGCGCGCGGAGCGCGTAGAGAATCGTTGCGAGATCCACGAGCTCCTGGATGAGCGCGCCCGCGACGGCGGGGATGACGCCGGTCATGGCGACGAGCATCAGCCCGATGCTCAATCCGATGCCGATCCAGATCGCAGTGAGAGCCACCTGCAGCGTGTGCCGGCCGATGGCGATCGCGTCGACGACCTCGGTCAGCGAGTCCACGAGGACCACGACGTCGGCGGCGTCACCGGCTGCCGTCGCGCCCTTCGCGCCCATCGCGACGCCGACATCGGATGCCGCCAGCACCGGCGCATCGTTGACCCCGTCGCCGACCATCATCATGGGGCGCGGGCGCATCTCGCGTGCGAGCTGGACCTTGTCGGGCGGAAGCATCTCGGCGTGGACCTCATCGATACCCACTTGCTGGGCGATCGATGCGGCCGTGGCGGAGGCGTCGCCCGTCAGCATCGCGATCCGCTCGATCCCGTTCGCACGGAGCCAGGCGACGACCTGGGAGGACTCGGGTCGTGGATCGTCGGCGAGGATGAGAGTGCCGGCGAAGCATCCGTCCACCGCGACATAAGCGGCCGCCTGTCCCTGCGTGAGGGCGGCGGGAACCGTGTCCGGTGCGAGAGCGGCGACGAAGGAGCGCTTGCCGACCGCCACGTGCCGGCGTCGAACACGGCTTCGACGCCGTTCGTGGCCACCTCGGAGGCGTCATCCGACGTCAGGAGCTCCACGCCGCGGTCCATGGCGGCACGTCGAACGCCCTCAGCGAGAACGTGGGACGAATACTGCTCTGCGGATGCGGCGAGCTGCAGCACGTCGGCGGCGTCGAAGCCTCCTGCCGGACGGATGGCGATGAGATCCGGCCGTCCCTCGGTCAGGGTTCCCGTCTTGTCGAACGCGATCGTGCGCACGCGGGCCAGCTGTTCGATGACGGCGCCGCTCTTGATGATCACGCCATCCTTCGCCGCCCGGGACAGTCCGCCGAGAAAGGCCACCGGGGCGGCGATGAGGAGCGGGCAGGGCGTGGCGAGGACCAGCACTTCGGCGAACCGCGTGGGGTCGCCTGAGAGGGCCCACGCGGTGCCGGCCAGGACGAGGGAGACCGCCGTGAAGGGGATCGCGAAGCGGTCGGCGAGGCGGACGACGGGCGCCCGGGATTCCTGCGCTCCCCGGACCAGGGCGACGATCTGCTGGTACTGGCTGTCGCGGCTGAGGCGGGTCGCCCGCATCGTCACCGCGCGCGTCCCGTTGATCGATCCCGACATCACCTCGCTTCCCGCCTCCCGGGTCACCGGCATGCTCTCGCCGGTGAGGGAGGACTCGTCGAACGTCCCGCCGGCGCTCAGGAGGACTCCGTCGACCGGCACGATCTCCGATGGCCGCACCAGCAGGACGTCGCCGATGGCGACATCGTCCACGGGGAGGTCCGACACGTCTTCGGAGCCTCCGGAGTCCGCACGGAGGACATGTGCGATCCGTGGCGATCGGTCCAGCAGCGCGGTCAGGTCGCGCCGGGCCCGCCTGCCGGCGTAGTCCTCCAGCGCCTCCCCGCCGGAGAGCATCAAGACGACGATCAGAGCGGCGAGGTACTCGCCGACGGCGAGCGCCGCGACCATCGCGACCACCGCGAGGATGTCGAGCCCGACGTGCCCGCGGAGCACGTCTCGCACCATTCCGACGATCGTCCACGCGATGAACGCCGCGACGTACGCGGTCGCCACCCATCGGGCCGCGGTCAGCGCGCCGGCGAACTGCAGTGTCAGCACCACGCCGAGCGCCGCCACGGACGCGATGATCACGGGGTACCGCCGGATTGCGCGAATCATCGCCACGTCCTCAGCATCTCGCCTTCCCACGGCTCGTACCACTGCGGCGATCCGCGCCGGCCGCGTCGAGTGCACGCTACGCTCAGCGATTCGCGCCAGCAGGGGTCTATGGTCCCGCGGCCTTGCCGTCCGACCGCCCACGCCAGCGACGACGCACCGGTCGCCGGGGTGCGGTCAGCGTGGAGGCGTCTGCACCAGCACGCGCCGCGCACGCACGGGAGAGGGCACGAGGAACACCAAATCGTCACAAGATCGCAAGATCGGCAGGGGACCGCCGAGGGCCGGTGTGACTAGCGTGGACCTGAGCGGGCATGCTCGCGCCCGCCGAAGCGAGGTCATCGACATGTGCCTGCGCGCTCCCGCAACGCTGACTTTCCTCATCGCAAGCCTGCTCGCGATGACCGGTTGTGCCACCGCCACGGACACGACCGGAACGTCGACCGCACCGACCGTCTCGGATGGGCGGTCTCCAACGCCTGACCCGACGACTCCACCAGGAGATGGTGCGTCCGACGATAGCTCGCCGACTCCGTCGGCGCCGCCGGGCGCATACGTGGACTATTCCGACGGCCTGATCGAGGCAACGACCGGGACGAAGGCGTTGTTCTTTCACGCGTCCTGGTGCCCGCAGTGCCGCGCGCTCGACGAAGCCCTGCGTGCCGAGGGGGTTCCCGACGGGCTCACCGTGTTCAAAGTGGACTACGACAGTCGCACCGATCTGCGGCAGAAGTACGGCGTCACGCTGCAGACCACGATCGTCTTCGTCGATGATGCCGGTGAGGCGATCTCGTCGACCGTTCTCTACGACGATCCGTCCGTCGACTCCCTCGTGGCCGCCATCCCCTGATCGGGCGCCATGACCGCTTCGCTGATCGGTGCACTGGCTGCGGGAATCCTCACCGTGGCCGCGCCGTGTGTGCTGCCTCTGCTGCCGATCATCGTGGGAGGATCGATCGTCCGCGATGGCGGTGCCCGGCGGGAGCGCTGGCGTCCGTACGTGATCGCGGCATCTCTCGCCGTGAGCGTTGTCGTCTTCACTCTCGCGCTGAAAGCGACGACCGCGCTGCTGGGCATCCCCCCACAGGTCTGGCAGGTCGTGTCGGGCCTCATCGTCATTCTCCTCGGGATCGACCTGCTCGTTCCGGCCCTGTGGGAGCGAGTCTCGGCGCGGCTCCACCTGCCGGCGCGTGCCGGCGAGGCACTCGACCGATCGGTGGCGCGTCAGAGCTTCAGCGGCGACATCCTTACGGGCGCCGCGCTCGGGCCGGTTTTCTCGAGCTGCAGCCCCACGTACGCGCTGATCATCGCTGCGGTGCTGCCCGTCTCGTTCCTGGAGGGTCTCGCGTATGTCGTCGCGTATGCGGTGGGCCTCGCCGGGATGCTGCTCCTCATCGCTCTCCTGGGCCGCCGTCTCGTGCGGCGGCTGGGGTGGATGGCGAAGCCCGACGGGTGGTTCCGTCGGACGGTCGGCGTGCTCTTCGTGCTCGTGGGAGTGGCGGTCATCACGGGATTCGACAAGCAGCTGCAGACGTGGATCCTGGACGCGGGGATCTACGACCCGATCGCCCAATTCGAGGAGTGGATCGGTGCCGGATGAGGCGCCGCCGGTAGCGCCTCCGTTCCCGCCACACAACCCGATGGGCCGGCAGGAAGGTCTCTCCTAGAGTTCGAGCATGTGGGTCGACAGCTGGTCAGACGTCGCCCGCGTCGTGGTGGTCTTGGGGGGCAACGGCCGGATCAGCGTGATCGCGATGAGCGAGCTGGGCAGCGGCTCCAGTCTCAGCGGCATCCCTCGCCCTGAGAAGTGAGATTCGGCAGGCGGGAGGAGTCGGGCATGGCGGAGCACACGAGCCGCGCGGCGACGGGGTCCCGAGCGCGAGGGTCGAGCGGCCGCGGCCCGGGGTCGGCTTGGTACGCCCGGCTCTCGGAGTCCGTGGAGTCGCGGCTCTGGCCCCTGCCCCTCGCGGTCATCGCGGTTGCGGTCGCTCTGGGCATCCTCCTGCCTCGCGTCGACCTGCTCGTCGACGCCAGTCTTCCGGATGCCGTCGATTCGGCCGTGTTCAACGGCGGCGCTGACACGGCGCGATCCGTCTTGTCATCCATCGCCGGGTCGCTCATCACCGCGACGTCGCTCACCTTCTCTCTGACTGTGATCGCCCTGCAGCTTGCGAGCACCCAGGCTTCTCCCCGCGTACTGCGGCTGTTCGCGCGTGACCGTCAGGTTCACTGGACGCTCGCTGCGTTTCTGGGGACATTCGCGTATGCGATCACGGTGCTTCGCTCTGTCCGCTCGCCTTCGGAAGATACGCCGGAATTCGTTCCCAGGATCTCCGTGACGGTCGCGTTCGTGCTGACGATCGTCAGCGTGGTGATGCTCATCTTCTTCCTCGCCCACCTGGCGAAGCAGCTCCGCGTCGAGACGATGCTGAAAGACATCCACGCCGAGACCGACCGCGCCGTCCGCCTCGTCGGCGACCGCAGCGAAGCGGTCTCCGCCTTCCACGGGCAGGCTGTCGTCCCACGCGGCCCGACCACCGTCCGAGCAACGGCCAGCGGGTTCATCACCGGGGGTGACCTTCCCACCCTGGTGCAGCTCGCCGAGGATCATGGCATCGTCGTCGAGGAGCTGCGGCAGGTCGGCGACAACATCGTGGCAGGGACTGATCTCGCCAGGTGGTGGGTGCCCGACGAGGAGGCCGGCTCGGCCGATGAGCCCGTGATCGCCGAGAAGATCCGCAGGATCTACGCCATCCGGTTCGAGCGGACCAGTGTCGAAGACATCCGGTACGGCATGCAGCAGATCGTGGACATCGCTTTGCGGGCGCTGTCGCCGGGCGTGAACGACCCGACGACCGCCGTGCATGCCGTCGGCCACCTCAGCGCCATCCTGATCAAGGCGGTCGCCATGCCGCGGCCGCCCGAGGCGGTCGCGGGCCCCACGGGCCTACTCCGAGTCGTGACTCATCGAACCGCCGCGGCCGATGACCTCGAGGCCGCGCTTGAGCCGATCCGACACTACGGATCTGGCGATCAGTCAGTCGTCGCGCGCTTCATTCAGCTCATCGAGGAGGTGTCGAGCTCGACCCGAAACAGAGACGTCCTGCGATCACTGATCGGGCAGCTGGACGCTCTCGCGCAGCAACTGGAGGGCGATCGTGTCGACCCAGCGACTTCGGAGAAGACCCTGCGTGCGGCGCTGGCCGCGCGGCAGCACCTCGCCCTCGCTCTGGAGGAAGACGAAGGTGCTGCCTCGCCGGCGCCGCTCAGGCGCTCGCGCCCTCGATGACCTCCAGCGCGCGTCGTGGGGTTTCGGGAGGACGCCCCTGGAGGGACTCGAAAACGTTTTGAGCATTCTGCATAGCAACGCCGAGCGGCAACTTCCGCGTAATTCCGCGGGTTGTCAGGACCACGACGACATCGAACGACGTCCGAAAACAGCCAGCGGCGAATAGAATGCGGCCAAAATGCGGGCAAGACTTGCCACTGCTGGAGAGGATCTCAGGCTCACCTCAGAACTGAATGCGGGCAAGTCGGTATTGGCCGCTAGTTGAAGGGCGTGATTTTGGGCGCTCTGCTCGCAGACGCGCGTCTTGCTTCGCAGAGTGCTCAAATACGGCTTAACGGATCTCGATGTTGTCAGCGACCGATCGAGGGCCCCGGTGAACGTGGCCTGACCGAGGGGTTGGTGAACTGCTCGCGGAGCTGCTGCTCGCGAGCCTGGACAAGCACCTCGCGACCAGTGGCCTCGTCGACGAGGCCGGCAATCCGCGCCCGATTCATCATGCGCGTCGCGGTGCTGACACTGACGCCGAGCTGTTCCGAGACGAGCTTGAGTGGACCGTCGTTGATGACCGAGGCGAGCCGGTAGAGCCTGACCGCCTCACGCAGGTTCTGTTCCTCCGAGCGCGACTCGTCCGCCTTCAGCCGTGTCAGGTATTGTCCGTAGGTCTCGGGCTCGGACAGACCGCCGTCGATTCGGATAACGCGAGCTGCAGCCCACTTGACGATGGCCTGAACTCGGAGGTCGCGCAGCAGCGTGGTGGTCACCTCATCGCCCTGGCCGCTCCGATCCACTCGAATCGACTCAGCCGCTGCCCGCCGCAGCGTCGGGTCGTACACGACGTGCGCGCGCACGGCACCCGGAATGTCGGGAAGGCCAGTCACGACGGCGACCCACGAGCGTGGAATGTGAATGCCGTCGCCGGCATCGAGGATCTCGTCGTCGATCAGCTCGATCGAGAGTTCAGGCATGCTGCGAGTTTCCCAGTTTCAGGAATCGCGAGCAAGTGATGACATCGAGCAATCACGGGTGTACAGTGCGTGAGCAAGTGATGACATCTACCATCCAGCGAAGGAGAAAGTCATGAACTCATCGCCGAATTCGCTTGCCCTGACGATGAAGGAGGCCGCGAAGCTCGTCGGGGTCGACTACCGCACGATCAAGCTCGGCATCGAGAGCGGGACCATCCCCACGATCCAACTCGGCCCGCGCCGGATGATCCCCCGCGTCCCGCTGCTGCGCGCCTTCGGCGTCGACGCCTGATTGCGGCGCGACAAGCGCTGCAGCCCAACGTCGAAGCAACCGGCAGGCTCGGTCCGATACTTCTGCGGGCACCGCCACGATGAGGAGCGCTCAGCGGGCGCTCGACCAAATCGCGAACATCAGTCGGGCGGCACCATATGTCGTGGACTCAACTGCTGACGAGGGTTGACCCGCGGGACGGCGCGCAGGGGTGCGTCACGCCCGACCTCACCGCCCCGCCGCTCGTGGCTGCGCGGTGCCGCTTGCCGTCTCGGCGCTCTTGCCTCGGGTCGTCGCCGTAGTGGGCGCACAATTAGCGGAGAGGTGGCCTGACTGCGCCACCCGCGCGGTCGCATCCTGATGGTTGCCTGGGCGCTCGGGCCAGCGCTCGCGGGGAAATGAGGGGAAGCTCTGAAAAGGACGGCTCGGGCAGATACGACATGATATTTTCGCAACAGCGTCGATGGTCTAATACGGCAAGGGCGCCCGCCTTCATCAGCCCGAGAACAGGGCTCCTCAGAGCGGGAGGTGTTCGTTCGAATCGAACCGGCGCACATGACGCTTGCCGACGTCGGATTGACCGTTACTCCTGCACGCAGGAAGTTCAAGCTCACTGCTGGTCAGAACAATCACTTCCTCATAACTCTGCTCGTCGGGCTCGACAGCGTACGAAGCGGAGAAGCCGTCGTGTCGGCGGAGTTCTCAACGTCGTGGAGCCCAAGCGACCGCGAGAGCAGCTATCACCGTAGTCGGCAGTACGCGCTCGAGTCGGCACTGGTCTGGATCACGGACCTGCTTGACGGGTACCGCCGGTCCATCACCAACATGCCGGGTCTATTTGCCGAAGGCGACGCACTGCGCATCAATCAGATGGACGGACGTGCTCGGAAGCTGCGGGAACTCGCTCGGCACTTGTCTCTCGAGCAGTCCGATGCCGAGTTGCTCGTTCAGGTCGGTTATGTCTGGCGTAATCGGGTCGTCCATTCGGACGGATCCGGTGGACGCGTCTCAGCCGATGTGCGAGCACGTCTGGAACGAGCGCGTGATCGCATCAGAGCTGATTTTCGCGGACTCGACGTCGACGAGTACCTCGACCGAGTTGGCGGCGGGAGTATTCCGTCGTTCAAGGACACAGCTTCAGCGATTGCCGCAACTCAACAACTCGTACAGGCGATCGACCACGCCGTGATCGACCGCATCGATCTCGACTCGTGGGGCGAGGCCTTGATCGGCGATTTTGTCCGCGAACAGTTCGTCACGAACTCAGCCGTCTACGCGCAGTTCTGGCCCGGCAATGCGGAGAAAACCTGTAGCAAAGTACGGCAGCTACTCCTTCAGCAGGGCATGAGCTCGGTCGGCCCCGGCGATCGGCGACTGTCGCGCGACTGGGTCGAGGAGCTTTCCTCGCTGCGAGCGCGTGATGCGCGGGAGCGCTTTGCGCCATCCTCTGACGAGACGCAGTAACTCTGTTCCGGTGAACGCGCCGATCTACCTGACTGCATCGGTTTGGCCGCGTACGTCTCAATCCAACGACGGTCCCACTGGTCGCAAGAAGAGAGGCATTCGATCGACACGTGCTCCGAACGCGTGCTAGACGTGCCGTGGTCGGCACTACGAGAGCACGCCCCGATACGGTTGCATACGTGATGCGCGAAAATGTCTGGCGGCCTTGGGATGCGGACGACGAAGAGTATGCCCACCGCCTCACGGTGCGAGAGATGCTACCTGCGCACGCGCGTGCGGCGGTAGAGAATTGGCTAGGTGCACGGCTCGCCAACGCCGGGTACGGATTCACGTCTGCCGCGCTTCGCAACTACATCGAGACTGCGCTGCACTTCAAGTTCGCGTACGACCCAGGCGATGTGCGAGCCCAGGCCCTTGTCGGCTCGATACTGGACGAAGGTGATCGTTTCACAGTACGTGTCATCGACCTCCTCGTAAGCGGAATGGAACGGGACCACATGTACCGGCCGCCTTCTGCGATTGTTGAGCTGGCGGGCTATCTGGATCTCGCCGCCTCGAGCATCACGATTGTCGACGATGATCGCTCGTTTCGCATCGGCCGACGCCTCCCAGACGGTGTAGAGCGGATCGCTTCCGAGGCCGCCGCGGCCGCGGGGGAGGTAGCTGGTCGACACCTCGCAACGGCATGGGCCGCGGCAACTGCGCTTGAGCCTGATCCAAGTAAAGCCATGACGGAAGCGATCCGTGGTGTTGAGGCCGCGGCTGGGCCCGTCGTGATCCCAAGGGACGGGCGCCCGCAACTGGGCAAGATCGTCCGTGCCATCAGGGACAAGCCCGACATTACCCTGATCTTCGAAACCCGCGACGATGGGCACCCCGACCTTCGACAGGTACTGATTGGGATGCTGGAGACCCTGGCGTTTGCCCAGAGAGATCGCCATAGTGGCGAGGCACCCGAACCTATTACCGCGATCGGGCACGTCCAACTCGCATCCACGTTGGTCAGCTGGTTCTCAACCGGCGTTGTGCGGTACAACGACTAGCTGCAGATTCACGCTGCAATCCCGAGGATAAAGCGGGGGCGCGAAACGTTACCTTCAACCTCGAGAGCGGGTCCGCGCAGCCGCGTCGAACCGGCGGTCAGCAGCCGGCGTCCACCCTGCCCGGCTGTCAAGACTCCCTCGACAGGGCGAGCAACTTCCGCGCGGCGCCCCGCTCCGTGGCTCAGAGGTGCTAGGAGCGCATCCCATGTGGGCAGTCCGCTCTCCTGCGACATCCCAGCTCCAACGAAGTCTGATGCAAATCCTGCACGCAGTGAGCGCTGAAGTCCTTCAGGAATGCCTCTACGGTGGCCGTGACAGAATCATCGTCGCGGGTCGCAGGCTACCGAAGAGGGCGAAATCTGATGCTGACTGCTGATGCTGCACTCGGCAGCGATTGCCGGCCGAGCGATGACCCCGCCGACAGCGGTACGGATATGGAACAGACAGAAGCGCGCGGCATGCACCATTTCGCCGCGGAGCCCACGTTGCGGCCGCGGCTCGAACTTGGCGCCCGGTGCTCGACAGCACATAGCGTCACGAGCAAGCTTTCTAGTTCTTCGCCAGCCACCTATTTCGGTCGCACCGCTACCTGGGAATCAATCGGGGGCGGACGGCGCAGCCCAGATGGATTCTCGCAGTCGCTCTTCGGCTGCTTTCACCGCGGACAGACGGCGGACGGTTGCAGCTGTAGACAGCATCAGTTCAGCTATTACCACTTGCCCGAAGAGGGCGAGCTTCGGCAACGCAAACCACAGCGGGGCGAGAGCGCTGGCCAGCACGAGCAATGCCCAGAGGGCTTCGAACGCCCCGACGACCCCCACCATTGCTTGTCCGTTCCGGATGGCCAGGACCAGGAGAAGAAGTGGCGCGTATCCGACCAGGGCGATTGAGGCGCAGACAAGGACGCTGAACGGAATCCACTTCCACGAAGAGGTCCAATACCGGGTCGCAACGGCAAGGTGGAGCCCGACAACGGCGAGCAACCCGACTGGTACGAGGACCCAAGCGGAGCGAGCGGTCTCCCAGAACTGCCCACCGTCTACTGCAGCACTCGTCGCGACAATTCCAACGGGAACCACACTGGCCAGGATGTACCAGACGACGATCTGTGTCCGCACCGCTGCGAGACGGGTGTACGGCGAGCTGTATCGACGAGTGACCGTCTCCGCAGCGCTCATGCGATTTACGCGCTCCGCAAGTTGAGCAGACCTGCTGCGCTCGTCGCTTCGGCGCGCGGACTCGGATAGCGGAAGAAGTTCGCGCACCACGGCGCTGACGACGACGCAAACGGCAGCGAGCGCAACGGCAGCAAGGGCTCGCCCGTCAGCGAAGTTTCCCCCGCCGAAGCTTGCGGCGACTGCGAGCGCGGCCCACGCAACCGCGAGCCACCCGCACATGGTCGCTGTCCCTACAATGAAGGAGCTCGCAGAGCCCACCGCTTTTACGACCGCCAGTGCTACCACCACCGCAGACAACGCCGGAAGAACTGTCGCTGCAGATGGCGAGAAGGGTCCTGCAGCGTCAGCCAGGGAGAGCCTCGACGTCGGAAAGAACTGCCCGGTGAATATGAGCGCGCGAAGCGCAAGATAAAGGCCCGCGACGTACACTCCGGTGCCGACAAGCAGGCCAATTCGGCTGGCGACGCGGCGTACTGAGTCACGGCGAACCTGGGCGTATGCCTCCTCATCGCTTTTCAGCGTCTCACTCGACGAAGCGGGGCTGTCTGTTGGTAGGAACCTCCCGCTCGCTCGTCGCGCTGAGCCGCGTGCGTGCGCGGCAAGCAAGGCGCTTACCGCCACGGCAGTCGAGCTCAGGCATATGACCGCGGCGTATGTGATCCCTCTGCCCTTGATCATCGAGGACCAGGCTAGCGGGCCTCTTCGACAACCCTTTTCCTTGAGCCCGCCGGCATTCGCATGCCGGCACGCCGCCCCCTAATCAGATCGGTCGTATGAGCCACGGCCGTCTCTATCCGATCCGGCCGGACTCGCACTCCGCGATTCAAGACTTGCGGTTGAGCATCAATGAAGTCGAGCCATAACGCGGCCTGCAACGCGCTCAGGAGCCGAAATGTCGAGGACGGTGTGGTGTTGCCATTAGCGTTCGTGGGTAGAAGGTGTCAATTACGGAGTTGAAGTGGCAGAAGAGAACCCCTGGAACGCGGCGCGCCTGATCCCGACGTCCGGGATCAACGGTGCTGAGGAGCAGGAGCGAAGAGCGACATCCGCATTGCTGGCGGTCATGAGTTCGGTGAAGGAATACGGCCGGGTAGTGACGGGTCGTATGGGCGCGCCGGCCGGGGTGCTGGAGACGTTCATCGAGGTGCCGTTCCAGCTTGGGGATAAGAAGGTCTTTCCCGACGGTCTCATCCGGGTGAAGCGCGGAAGCAAGGTCTGGACCGCGCTCGTGGAGGTCAAGACGGGCAACAACGAGCTGCAGCGGGAGCAGCTGGAGAACTATCTCGACGTCGCGCGGCAACATCGGTTCGACGCGCTGCTGACGATCTCCAATGAGATTCCGGCGGCGGCGGGCACCCACCCGACCGTCGTTGATAAGCGGAAGTCGAAGTACGCCAGCATGCACCACCTGTCATGGACAGAAGTGCTGACTGCCGCGATCATGCAGAAGGAGTTCCGTGGCGTCGCCGATCCCGATCAGGCGTGGATCCTGGGTGAGCTGATCCGGTATCTGGAGCACCCGAAGTCCGGCGCCGTCGAGTTCACTGACATGGGCCCGAGTTGGGTACCCGTTCGGGATTCGGTGTCGAGCGGCACGCTTCGCAAGAGCGATAAGGACGCCGCCCAGGTCGCGGGACGATTCGATGCATTGCTGCGCTACGGCGCCCTAAAGCTCGGGCAGCGACTCGGCGCTGACGTCACCCAGGTCTTGTCGAAAACGGAAGTCGCCAACCCGGCCCTTCGAATCGGAGCGGTCACCGACATGCTGGTGAACGAGGGCAAGATGTCAGGCGCGATCCGTATCCCGAACGCCGTGTCGCCTCTATCGGTGACCGTCGATATCCGCGCGGCGCAGGTTACATGCTCTTTCTCCACGAGCGCTCCCGCCGAGGGCCGGCCAACCACGAGGGTCAACTGGCTGCTGCGTCAGCTCAAGGATGCACCGGACTCCCTCCGCGTTGAGGCGTTCGCGGCGCGTCAACGCGGTGGCACCGCCGAGCTTCTGAAGACAGCACGCGAGAATCCAGGTGTCCTGGTTGCTGATCCCGCGAAGGAGATCAAGTCGTTCACGGTGACCTACATCGGCAAGATGGGCACCGCCCGCCTGGCGGGCAGGTCCGGCTTCATCGATTCGGTTATGGAGGCGATCCTCGAGTGCTATGACCTTGTGGGGCAGCGACTCAAGGATTGGTCTGCCGCTCCTCCGCGCCTCCGGAAGCCTGAGGAGGTCGTGGTGGACGAGGAAGTGTCGAAGGATATTCCCTCCGCTGCGCTCTCGTCCCAAGACGACGAGTTGCCGGGTTCGGCGGCAGCAGACGCACGCTAGCTTCGCGCGCAGGACGACTCACAGATGTTGAGTGCTGAAAGCCGCGCTGAGGTGTTCGCCCGTCTTTCCCGTGGCCAGGAATTCCTAGCAATGGCGACGATCGGGGAGGGCGATGAGAACTTCGTGAACTCCGTTGTCAGCCTCTGCGCGCAGGCAGGAATTGCCGCGTCGGACGCGACGCTCATGGCACACGGTATCGGGCGCGGCGCTCGAGCGGGGCACGAAACCGCACCTGCGGCTCTACGACGGATCCAGCAAGACCGGATCGCTGCCGCGCTCAGCCGACTCTTGCGTCTCAAGGCGAAAGCGCAGTATACGGCGAGAACGAGCTGCACACTGGGCGATGCTCGTTCTGCCCTGAGCGACGCGCGGCGGGCACTCGAGCTCGCGAAAGAATTCTGTGAACGAAAGGTATCTGAATGACTACTTGCTTCGTGATCGGGCCGATCGGCAACGAGTTCGCGCCCCCGGAGTCCGCGGCACGTCTGTCATGGGAGTCTTCCCTTGAGATCTATGAGCGCGTCATCAGGGCGGCATGCGAGTTCCTTGGCATCGAGGCCGTTCGCGCGGACCAGATTTCGATCTCCGGCGACATAAACGAGCAGATTTTTCGGCATTTGTTTGAGGCCGATCTTGTCATCGCCGATCTGACAGGAGCCAACGCCAATGTCATGTATGAACTCGGGCTCCGGCACTCGCTGAAGCGCCTGACGATCCAGGTAGCGGACAGCGCGACACCGCTGCCGTTCGACGTTAAGGCCGTGCGGACTATTCTGATCGAACGATCTCAGTTGGGCCTGGTGGAAGCGCGCAAGCGCCTGGTCAAGGCCATCGAGACGGGACTCAACGGCCAGATCGATATGGTCGCAGCGACCCGCGTCTGGGAGGCTTTGCAGAGCGCCGATTCCGGCGATGTAACGGTCGTGCTGGGCGAGCCCGACCCCTCGGAAGATGAAGCGCCCGAAACGCAGGCCGGCTTTTTCGAGATAGTGATGAGTCTTGACGACTCCTTCGGGACCGTCACGGCAACCTTGCAACGTGTTAGCGAGGTGATGTCCGCGATGAACGAGGACACGTCGCTGGCGAGCTCAGGGCTGAGAGCCATCCCCTCGACGGCAAGCAATGCAACGCGGCTGGCCAAGATTAGAGAGTTCGCGGACATGCTGAAGGGTCACGCATCGGAGTTCGACCGAGTTACCCTTGCTTACGAACGCGATCTGAGCGCCCTCGACTCACACGTTTCTCCTCTGCTGCGTATCGTCGCTACCAACCCGACTCTCCTGCGGAACGAGGGAACGACCAAGTTCCTGGAGGTTATCTCCGATCTTGCAATCACTGCTCGGCAAGCATTCGAGGGCTTCGGCGGCTTTAGCGCCTCGTTGCAGGACCTCGGAGCGATGAGTTCCATGTTGCGTGCCCCTGCGAAGACGATCGCGCAGGGCGTCGCTCGCCTAGCTGAGACGGTGACTCTCATCGATGATTGGGACGCTGCCGTGCGGCGCATCCGTGATGGGCAGCACCAAGGGATCGGCTGAACTGCGCGTGGCGCCCCCGCGAGGCCGTCCGAAGGACGCTATCGCGTCAGCAACTCGGGCAGTTCCGGGTCACGAGCGCGAAGCGCCATCCTTGTCTTGGCCCTTGTAGGTCCATGATCCGGCATTCGCGCGATCAGCGTCGCCGGCCGGAGAGCGGTGGTGGATGGGACGGTTCACTTCACGAGCACGGGCGTGACAGAAGTTGGCGGGCGGCTACCGACGGTTGCGGACGGGCTAGAACGTGGAGATGCATCGCGCTCTGCCACGGTCACGCACCCTGAAAGAGGGCGCAATTGCCTCCGTGCGTCAGAGAATTGAGGTGTGCTCCAGATTGCTAGCGGGATCTACTTCGACACGGATGACCTTTATGAAACGGTGCACCGCCGAGTCGTGTACACCAACGGCCTGCGCGGCCGGGCGGAGGACGTAGAACTGCCGATCGGCGTCCTACGGTTCACCAATGGGTACGGCGACGTTCAACCGGTCGTAGTCGAGTGCGTCGATCGACTGGAAAGGACTGACCCCGATGGTTCGCAGTCTCCTCACATCGCGACTAGTGGCGACGAACTAATCGATGACTTCGCCGATGTGGTTGCCTTCGGCCTCGACATCGTCGTCCTCCCTGATGTCGACCTGGCACAGCGCGTAGTCTCGGGCGGCGGAAAGGGGCGAAGGCGGCGAGCGAAGCTTCTCAAGCATGTCCTGGAACCGGCGCGATATCTCTCCGATGAGGAGATCACCGACCTCCGTGAATTCTGCAGCGAGTTGATCGCGCTCGAGCGGCCGCACTTCGAGGCCGCGATGCGTGCTATCCGCCGGGTCGCCGACGCCGTCACCTTCGCCGACAGTGACGTCTCGCTCTCGTACACGCTGTTTGTCGCCGCAATTGAATCGCTTGCGAAGGACTCGGTTGTTCCTACGGCTACGTGGGAACAGTACGACTCTCCCAAACGGAAAATTATCGACGCTGCGTGTGCGGGGCTTGAAGAGGGCGAAACCGCGCTCATAAGAGATGCAGTGTTGAAGGTCGACATGCTCTCCTTACGTCGTAAATTCCAGGGGTTCGTGCTCGAACATCTTCCGGCTGAGTATTACCGGAGCGGTGCGGCGAACTCCATAAGCCCTATCCGGGCGGTCGACTTGCCCAAGGCTCTAGACTTCGCGTATCAGGTGAGGTCTAAAACCGTTCACGAACTTCGCGATCTTGCTCCGGAGCTGCGCGAGCTAGCCCGACAGGACGATACTGTCCGGCACGATGGAAAGACCGTTCTGAGTTTGGAGGGACTACACCGGGTCTGTCAGCACGTGATCCGGCAGTACATCAAGCGAGCTCCCACCGGCGTGGATACCGATTTCCAGCGCAGATATAGGCAGGCAATTCCTGGGATTATGTGGGTACCGTTGTCTCCAGAGATTTGGCTGCCTGGGTGGGACAGCTTCAACGCCAAGGACGCCCCGAGAATCTTCTCCGCCCTTGTCGAGTCGTTTCGTGCCGTTCTTAGCGGCGAGTCTGAGGGCGTCATCGACGCGCGCAAACCCCTCGAGCAGATCGAGAAGCTACTTCCAGGCGAGGCAAAACAAAATCGCGTGCCGTTGGTCGCCGCTTATGCACTGTGGCATGCCAGGGTCGCCGAGGACCTGAGGCGACCGCAAGCGGATCACTATCTCAAGCCAAACATGGACCTGCTGCGCGCGCCATCGATGTATTCATACGCCTTGTGGGCGTTTGGATTCACATTCGATTGGACCGACGCGGAGCTCATGGCTCTCGCCGATGAACGTGAATCGTCAATGCGCCAACAGCCCAAATACCTCCTTGAGCTCCCTGCCCGCCTCGACGCAGCTCTGCGATTCGATCTGGCGCAACGGGCCTGGAAACGGGGAGATCGAAGCGCGAGTCGCGTACAGATCAGCAAGGCAATCGAGTTACTCCCGGGAGACGAGCTACTCCTCGCCCACGAATTGCGAATGGGCACCGAGGACGTGTTCGAGGAACTCGACATCCGGGCCTTCTTCCTAAAAGGCGTTGAGCGCGATGACTCGGAGCCGTCGCCGGACGCTGGCGCTCTCTCGGAACGCGACCTCGACGGCACGGCGGAGTAACGCGAAGGGTCGGTGGCGCCAGGTAGCAACACGCGAGTGCGCCACGCGGCTACCGTGTGGGACGCCGTTGCGCGCTCAGGCCGGTTTCAGACCACGCGCGGGGATGCGACATCGGGCTTACGGACGGAAAGACGCACGGGTTCGACTCCAACAGGCACTACCTTGTGGCCATGAAGAAGGGCAACGTCGTTCGCATCGAACAGGTCACCTACGAGCTGAAGGTCAGCCTCGGGGGTGGCGGTGCAGGCGAGGTTTGGAAGGTCAGGGCTCGGGACGGTGAGGAAGACCTCGCACTCAAGCGCATTCCGAAGACCAAGAAGCGCTCTCGCAACGAACGCTTCCGGAATGAGATCGCCTATTGCGCGACGGCGACACATCCGAACGTCGTGAAGGTGCTCGCTTCTATAGAGGACGACGCAGCGTTCTCCTACGTGATGCGCTTGTATCCAATGACGTTGCGAAACGTGATCGACACCGAGTCAGATCACAAGGTACTGCTCGACTACGTGCTTCAGCTCTGCGAAGGCCTCGCACACGTGCACGGCGATGGCGTTGTCCACCGAGACCTTAAACCCGAGAACATCCTCGTCGACCCGGATACCCACACACTCGTCATCGCCGACTTTGGGATTGCCCACTTCAAGGACTCGACGCTGACTGAGCATGGTGAGCTTCTCGCCAACCGAAACTACGTCGCGCCCGAACAGATGGCCCAGAAGGGATCCATCGGCATCGGTCAGCCGGCTGACGTCTTCGCTCTCGGCCTCATCGCGACAGAGATGTTTACCAAACGGAACGCAAGGGGCAGCCACCATCCCAGAGTGGCCGACCTTTACCCATTTCTTTCCGATGTGGATCTGGTCGTGGACCGGATGCTCCTGCAGGAAGAGTCCGACCGAATCCGAATCGAGGCAGCGCGCGACGCCCTCCGGACGATCGAACGGAATGTCGAATCGATGATCGGCGACATCGCCGACGACTTGCGGCCCGCCGACGCGTCGATTCTGATCGATCCGAGTCAACGTGACCTCATTCGCGAACGTGCAGCGCGGGACATTCTCTCGGTGAAGTACCTCTTCGAGAGGGCAGCGCCGGAGGAGCTCGCTCGCCTCAACCCGAACTACCACTGTGAAATCGCGTACCGAGCCAGCCCCGATCTCTTCAATACATGCGTGCAAGCCGCGATCTACACGCGGTGCAAAGCGAAGTTCGAGTACGAAAGCCACGGCTCATGGGACGATCACGACCGCAGCCTCGTGCTCTCCACGGACAAACAGAAGCTCGAACGTGAGCTCGAGACGATTCTCACCGCGTTCCCTCTCACCCGAACTTCAATGTGGCTGGGCCTGGTCGACCGATCGCGGCACTACTTCCGTTTCCTCAAGGACTATCACTGTGGCGAGTTGTTGGAAAGCATCACCGAGATGATTTCAGCCGAAGGACCGGGCTCGCTTCGGTCGAACCTTCTCAACGCACCGCTCGTTTGGCTTGCCCAACACGTGAGGACGTACCTCGCGACCGACTTCACCCTGCTCGATCAGCGCACTCTCGAGCTCCTCGAGTTTGAACAGAATGTCGGCATCCTCTGGAGCGAGACCAACCTTGACGACAAGCAGCGAAGGGCCGCGGGCGCCGACCTGATCGACAAGTCGCTCTTCGCCGAAGAAACGGCGCGGATACTCGAGGCGTTCGAGAGCGCATGGGACGTCACCTATGGCGAGCGCACCGACGGGCGCTACTCCGTGCATTTTGGTTCCCGGGCCGAGTACGAGAGGTTCCGTTCTCTTGCGCTCATCAACGCCTCCCCGTTTTATGTGTTCGAGGCCGATGTTCTCGATCTGTTGCACCCCACAGGTTCGTACGAAGACCTCGTCACCCTTGAATGGGATGCCGAGTTTCGGATCCGGAACACGTTGGCGAAGGTCCTGGGGCTTCGCGATATCACCGAAGCTCCGAATGTTGCGCCTTCGCCGCGTCAGGCGCGGCGGGATTTGTGATCTCGAGCAGGCCAAACGGTAACGAATCGTCCCCTAGTCGCGACCCTTTGGTGCCTTAAAGGGCGGTCCCTCAAAGCAAGAGCGAGGAAATTCTGTGACCGACGCTGATGCCCGCGCTGATCGCGCCCGAATAACCCGCAACAGCATCTTCTCGTTGTGCCAGGTAATCGAGCGCCTTTAAATCCCCATCCCGCGCCCCGCACTCGGCGCCCCAACCACCGGGCCCGTCACCATGGCCGCCTCCCGCTTCCGCGCTGCCTGCCGCATCTCGGCCTCAGCCGCGCGCACCGCATCTTGCATCGTCAACTCCGGAGTGCCGCGCTGCATCGACTCGGCGAGGCACTCGCGGGCCGCGGCATCCGTCCGCGCCACGACGACCGCGACGTTGCTCAGCCGACCGCGCGTAAGGCCCACATAGAGACCTGCAGCATCCACGTCCGGCCCGACCACCGACGCGTCGGCGGTGTCGCCCTGCACGCCGTGCACGGTGGACGCGTAGGCGAGCTGCAGGTGCTCGCGCGCGTACTCGGTGGAGACACGCGCCACCTCGCCGCTGTCGCTCACCGAGACGAGGGACAGGTATTCGTCGCGGATGCCCCGCACGATCCACTGCGCGCGATTCTCGACTCCCGTGAGCCGGTCGTTGCGACGGGTCTGAACGGTGTCGCCGACGAGGATGTGCTGCTGCCCGGTTCCCCACGCGGCGACGCGGACGTCGAGCTCGCCCAGATCGACTCGCCGCTGCTGAATGGCGTCGTTGATCGCATCCGCCTCAGCATTCGTGCCAGATACCAGCGTCACCCGCTTGCCGCGTGCGTGCCAGTGGAAGTACGCGTCGACCATCCGCTCACGCGCCGCGTCGTGATGTTCGAGCCGGTCGACGTGACCGTGTTCGGCAAGCTCGCCGGCAACCACCAGCGCACGCTCGCGATCACCTGCATCCCGCAGCCGCAGCGTGAGGGACGCGTACTCGCGATCGCGGAACCGGTGTACAGTGTCAAGCTCGACCGCAGCGTTCGCGTGCCGGATCGCAGAACCCATCGCACCCGCATGTCCGACCGGCAACGCCTGATGCGTGTCACCCACGAACGCCAGCCCGACACCCTGCTCGATCGCGAGCTCGACGAGGACGTTCGCCGTCTGCAGGTCGACCATGCCGGCTTCGTCGACGACGATCCGATCGCGAGAGCGCAACACGTACCGGGTTGGTCCGCCGTACAGGGCGTCCGTGCTGGAATCGACTTCTCCCACTCGAAGCCTGGTCCACACCTTCGCGCCGGCATCGTCGGTGGCCCATCGGTAGCCGTGGTCCAAGAGAAGGGCTTGAATACTGGATGCCGCGGCCCCGATCTCGCGCGACGCCACCGATGCCGCTTTTCGCGTGGGAGCAACCACGAGCATCCGTCGCCGTTGCGACGTGAGCGCCGCGAACGCAGCGCGCAGCATCGTCGTCTTGCCCGCGCCGGCGGGTCCGGTCACCGTCACGAGCCCGTCCGTGCCGGCGATGCCGCACGCGGCAACGCCTTGCGATGAATCGAGCGCCGACAGATCCGCGCCCGACGTGAGCCGGTGCAACTCGCCCGGGAGCAGGGAACGCCCGGGGCGGGCGAGTACGTCCAAGCGGCCGGCGAGACGCACCTTGGCGCGTACGGTCTCCGTCGCCATGAACGCCTTGACGTGCGCCGGCGGATCCTCCGCAACGAGCCGGTAGACGGAACGCGTGGCACGCTGCGCGATCTCGGCGATCGCGCCGTCGAGCCGGTCGCGCGCCACAACGACGCCCGTGCGCGAGAGTGCGCGGATGGCTCCCGCGCGGATGTCGAAGCTACTGAACCTCCCGCCGCATGAGGTGGACCGTTCGTCCGCGTCAACGACCGCCTGCGCAGCAAGCAGATCCAGGTTCAGCGCATCCGGGTCTGTCACAGCAACTGGAACGGGTGCGCGGAGGGTGGTCAGACCCGGATCGATTGCTGTGATCTCGTCGCGGACGCGGGCCTCCCAGGACGCCTCAACGAGTCCGGCCGGTTTGTTCGGACGCGACACCGCCCACGCGCGGCGATCGATCTGCTGCAGCACCTCCACGCTCGGCGCAGATCCTCCGTGGGCCGCTGACCACTCCGCGATCAGGCGGGCGCGGTTGCCCTCGATCTGTGCCGACCGGCGGGAGACGGGTCGTACGGCACCGGCGAGCTCGGCGATCTCGCCCGTCTCGTCGAGCGTGTACCCATGCTCGGCGAGCGCAGCGATCCAGGCGGGATCGGTTCGGGCGGCGAGCTCACCCTCAGCATTGACGACGGTGTGGAGTTTCATTGCGACGCGCGAGTCGAGGTTGGACCACTTGCCATCCGCGCCCAGTACCTTGATGTTCAGCCAGAGGTGACGGTGGATGTGCGGGTCGAGCGCGCGCGAGCGCCGATGCCGTAGCTCGACGGCCTCGATGCGGGTGATCTCCTCGCGGATGAGCCCGCCGTGCCCGCGCCGGGCGTTGAGCTCCGTCTGCCACGTGAGCAGGACGCGGTCACGCAGCCGGTCCTGGAGCCCTTCGAACGCGGCGGCGAGCTCCGGCTGCAGCAGCGCGGCGATGCTGTACGACTTCGGGTGGTTGAGGGTCCCGTCGAGCAGCAGGTCGGCGTCGGGGTTCAGCCGCTGATGGCCGCGCTCTTCCCCAGTGACCGGGTCGTGGCCGGTGAGCCAGACACGAAGGCCGCCAGCGGTGAGCTCGTCGGAGGTGATGACACCGTTCTCGACGATGAACCGCGACACGGTCGAATCCGATGCGGCACTGTACCGTTCGAGCGCCTCAACGCCGGGGGAGTGCTGCAGGTGAGCATCGCAGGTGCCCTCGAGTGCATAGGCGATCGCCTGTCGAACCCCTCGGGATTCGACACCTCGCTTCCATCGCTCGAGGCCTCCACGCATGCGGTCAGAATAGGGCGCGTTTTACCGATTATCCAGGGATTTTTCGGGCGTGCAGGTATGTGTAGGGGAGTGTTGCTAAAGGGCGTCGCTCACCCATGGTGCCTGCGTGCATTGCTGGATTGCTGGTTCCCGTTGGTTGTCTGGCTTTTGTCACCTTTGCTCGTCACCCTCTCATTCGTCGGCTTGGACTTCGTCTTCTCGCCCTGGTCGATATTGCGATCGGCGCCCACCTGTTCCGTCGAATGTGGCACCTGACCGTCCGAGACGATAGCGCCGGCCTAGCGGACGTCTCCAGCGACCAGACGATGACGGCTCGATCGGGTACCCGCGCGTGAACGGAGCGGCATCGTCTGCAATTCAGCGAGAGGACTAGGAGCGAGCAGAGATGGAGTCGTCGCTACGTTCGCGGCCCCAGTGAACGAAACCAGCGCGCGATCGAGCTCTGATTGGTTTTCGTCGACTGCGCGGCGAGTTCCGCCTCGCTTTCGCGCTGCGCTAGTTCACGCCGTTCCTTCTCATGGATCGCTGCCGCCAGCTCGTCCTCCAGCTGTCCCAGCTGCACGTTGCGCTGGACAATCTGACCATGCATCGGCAACACGCCGGCCGCGAGAGCGCCCGCCGTGAGGCTGATGATGAAGAACGTAGTGGCCGCTGTGGACGGTGATTCGTCACGTCCGAGCAAGATGAGTGCGAGCATGACCGAGATTGCCAGCAACATAACCAGGGCCGAGCTTGCAATGACTCCTAAACCCCACCGACGCCCAGCAGTGAACACACGCCAAGACCAGTAGTCGACGAACGGCATCTCTTTACGAATCGCCCGCCTCGCAACGCGGCTCGACGGGACCGCGTCGGCGTAGGTAAATCGGAAGAATCGAGACTCCACTACGAGCGCCAGCAAGAGTACAGGTGCGATCTGTGCAACGGTAGCCACGAAGGCCCGCTCAGCTTCAGTCACTGGCGCTCGCGGGTCTGGGCAGGCGTCGCCGCGCGCGGGCGCCCCGGATCGCGTCATTGAGCTCGGTCTCGATCTTCTTCATGTCGTACTCCAGGCGACTCCAGTCAAGGCGAGGGTGCTCACGATGGACTACCTCGTTACGGCTGTTGAGCACCCGCTTGATCCTGAACTCGGTATCCTCGCTGATCACGTGATCGTGAACGAGCGACTGGACGACCGACGGGATCGGCCGAGATGCATCCTTTCCCCCGAGAGTAATCTCCGCGAGTTGAAGTAGCTGTTTCTCGATTCCGATCCACCGCGCCAAGAAGGTGTAGCGGGTGATTGCCGCTTCCTCGGCCTCGGCGATCTCTTCGTCGATCGACGGACCAGCCAACGCCGCCACCTCCGACCCGTAGGCGTAGTCGCGAGAGAGCGCGCGAACGGTCGAAAGGCGGTCGAGCGTTTCGCGCTCACGTCGCTTGTTGCTCGCCGAAACCGCCAGAAACCAGACGACGGTGGCGGCTGCCATGGCCGCGGACGTGATAGTCGCGAGGATGGAGATCCATGGTTCGGATACTCTTCCCGAGTCAGCAAACAGACCAAGCAGGCTGGCGGCTGCAGCACTCGCAGCAACCACGAGAACCGTTGCTTGACCGACCTGGATCTGCAGCGTCAGCCGCCGCTCTGACTGAGCAACCAGGTCCTCTGCTTCGAGGTTCAGTGGCGCGGACTGCGCGCCGGTCGTTTCGGTGTAGGCGCGCAATACGTCAACAGCATCGAGCGGACCGCCTCCGCGCCGCGCAGCCTCGCGAATCACCTCTTCCCGTTGGCGATTCAGAATCTCATCCAATGCCGCGCGAGCGTCATCCGTGAGGATCGGGCGGTCTTGCTCGCGAGCGGTCATTTGTTCTCCAGCATCCACTTGTGGATCTTCTCGATTGCCAGGCTCACCGCGGCGACGACCATGGTGAGCGCCGTCACCACTGCCCAACCCCAGCCGTTGGGCGTCATGCTCAACGCCCACCCGGCGAATGCCCACAACGGTGGTTGGAAGACCTCGACAACGATGTGCCAACGCGGAGTCTTGAGCCGGACCCATCCCGCGTCAAGCACGGAACGTTCGGCGTCGACGAAGTTCTTGGTGCTGAACTCGCGATGCCGCACGCCCCTGGCTCTTCGAAGCCACTCCTCCTTCGATGCCACCTCGAACACCCGGAAGGCGTAGTCCTGAACGATCTTCGTGAAGGCCGCGCGGTGTGCTTCGTTGAGCTGCGATGTGCCCTTGACGGTAACGGTGATGACATCTCTCGCCGAAGCGTCAGACGAAACGGAGCCGACCGTTGGGGTACTGCTGCTCGTCATCATTCTCCTTGAGATTCGAGCCGACTGTAGCAGTCGGCTCGCAGTACTCGTCGGTGTGGCGGCGGATACCTGATCCGCCAGAGCTGCTAGCTCCCGCCCGTGTTTCCCACAGATTGTCGGCCTGCTAGGTGCGGCGCGCAGTTAGTGCGTCGAGATGGGAATCCTCAGAATCCGAGTCGCTTCCATAGCGATCGCTTCTCCGATGGCGCAGCCTGCTCCGCGACAATCGCCTCTCGGTGCTCCCGTGCGACCGCGTCCGCGCGTTGAGCAGTCGCGGAATCGTCTCGCTCGTCGGCGGCGCGCTCGGCTCGAAAGTCCGCATAATCCTGAGAGTCGCTGGACATCGGTGGAGGCGAGAGCCAGACGCCGATGTTTGGCCGATCGGGAGTCCCGCCGTATAGCGAGGCCTCTCGAAGTACGATCAGGCCGTCGTCGGCCGCCTGAACCACCAACGGCTGGAGCCTGTATGCCTGTTCGCGGGGCAGATAGCCGCAGGTCTCTCGTTGGTAGTCCCACACGAGGTCCACGCGCACCGCGTGGCGATCAAACTCGTTCAGGGGCTCTGCGATTAGCTGCGCGAAGAGCGTCCCGCCCTCATCATCTGCATCCATCACCTCCTTGACGCGTCGAATTCCCTCGAGGTAGCGGGATTCCCCGACTACCTCCCACTCTTCGTCGTCGGTGAACCCCATCGCTCGCGTAGGAACGACAGGGGCGTAGGCCTTCGCGCCGAGTGGAGGGAACTGTCCGTCCTGGAAGGGGAATGAATCGTAGCGGGCGTCCATTCGCCCAGTATGGCTTTACGTCCGGGCCCTGGAGATCAACGACATGTACAGCGGGAATTCGCCCGGTTCCTTTCAGGCGCCGCCACGTGGAGGCCTGGCGCAGGCGGGTGAGAAGGACGGCGTGCTTCCCCATAGACTTCGGGAGTTGGTCTATTGGGGGAACGTATGGCACGTCGTCGTGGATTCTTTGCCGAGCTTCAGCACCAGGCGAAGCTTGCCGATCAGCGGCAGCAGGCCGCGCTGCGGCAACAGTCGCAGGCGGTCAAGCGAGCCGAAGCTGCTCAACGCGCCGCAGAGCGCGCGGCGGCAGCCGCCGCCCGTGCGTCGGAGCAGGATCGCAAACGTCTTGAGCGGGAAGCAGCTCAGGCGCACGCAGATGCTCGCCAAGCCGAGGCGGAGGAGCTAACCGCGGAGCTGAACGGGCGCTTCGTCGAACTCGAGGAGATTCTCTCGGCAACGCTCGATGTGGACGACTTCGTAGACCTGGAGTCGCTGCGCGCCGTCGTAACGCACCCGCCCTTCCCCCGGGAAGACCTGCGCGTCCCGATTCCCGAGCCGGCGGCGATCCCGGACCCTCCGCTGCCGGTAAAGCGCGAACCGGAGCCCGTGAAGGGCCTGCTTGGGCGCAAACAGAAGGCTGCGGATGCTCTAGCCGCGGCCGAGCAGCAGTATGCGACCGACTACTGGGCGTGGAAAGCTGCGAGTGACGAACTTCCCGCACGCCGCGCGGCGCAAGAGGCCGCTCATCGGGCAGCAGAGAGCGCGCGACAGGCCGCCCTCGCCGAGGCGCTCGCGCAATACGAGGCGGAGTCAGCTGCGCGGGAGAAGAATGTCGCCGAGCAGAATGAGTCCCTCGACCAGCTGATCTCGGGCCTGGCATACGGCACGGTTGACGCCGTTCAGGAGTACGTCGGAATCGTGCTCGCCAATTCGATCTACCCGGAATGGTTTCCGGTATCGCACTCGGCGACCTTCGAGCCGACCACCGCCGAACTCAGCCTTCGGGTTCTGATTCCCGGGCCGGACGCGATTCCCGCGATCAAGTCGTACCGCTACACCAAAGCGACGGACGAAATCACTCCTGTTGCCGCAACACAGAAAGATACAAAGGACCGCTACATGCGTGTCGTTCACAACATCGCGCTGCGGTCCCTTCACGAGGTGTTCGAGGCCGACCGTCGAGGACTGATCGGGGGCATTTCACTGGAGCTCGGGACCGAGACGATCAGTCCGGCGACCGGCCAACCGACGTACGTGCCGTTCGTCGCAGTCGCAGCACGCCGCGAGGAGTTCGAGGCGCTCGACTTGTCCGCAGTCGTCCCGTCCGCGACTCTCGAGCACCTTGGCGCATCGGTATCCAAGAACCCGCACGGTTTGGTGCCCGCCGTCGCCGGCGGCGTGCGGCGCGCGCGATGACCAATTCCAGCGTCCGGTTTAACCCGCCTCCTGGATGGCCCAAGCCACCGGCGGGTTGGGTCCCGCCAGCAGGCTGGACCCCCGACCCGTCATGGCCCGAGCCGCCAGCCGGATGGCAGTTGTGGCTGACGGACGACCCGCCCACTGCAGCGGAAGTTGCGCCGACGGACGATCATCCGGCAGATTCGAGTCCGAGAGACGCGGCGCCGGCCCCAAGTCCGGAGATGGGACGGCTAGCGTTTCTTGAAGCCGAGAACGCCTCACTTCGCGCACAGCTGGCGGAGGCACGTGCAGGCGACGTTGTGGAGTTGAGCGACGCGCGAGTGCTGCAGGACGTGGGGATCTACCGATACCACCACCCGCTTGAAACGGCAGCGGCGTACCAAGAATCGCTTGCCGCACTCGAGTCGCGGATTGCCGACGCTGTAAAGGCGGGTCGAGCGATCGTGAAGTCTGAGTTGTTCACCTTCAACAACTCTCTCGCCCAGGGGCGCCGGATGACCGACGACCTGGCCAAGCTCATGCTCCGGGCTTACAACGCTGAGGCTGACAACTCGATCCGAACGCTTCGGGTCGGGAATGTGGTGACCGCCAAACGTCGACTTGAGGCATCGCGGACGGCGATCGCGAAGCTCGGCGCACTGATGGAAATGAAGATCAGCGATGAGTTTCATGACCTGCGCGTGGAGGAGATTGAGCTAACCGCCGACTGGTTGATGAAGAAGCAGGAAGAGCGCGAGGCAGAACGTGAGGAGCGAGCTCGCCTCCGTGAGGAGAAGAAGGTCGAACGCGAACTCGCGGAGGAGCGAGCACGCCTCGACAAGGAACGCGCACACCTCCTCAACACCTTGTCAGTCTTGGAGCAGCAGGGGCAGGTCGACGACGCCCTGCGCGCACGGCTCGCAGCGGTCGATGATGCGATCGCGCAAAACGACTTCCGGGCAGCGAACATTCGGGCTGGTTATGTCTACGTGATCTCGAACGAGGGGGCTTTCGGCGCCAACGTGGTGAAGATCGGCCTGACGCGACGCCTCGAGCCGCGTGATCGCATCGTCGAGCTCGGTGGGGCTTCTGTGCCGTTCAGATTCGATACGCACGCCCTCTTCTTCTCGGAAGACGCCGTGACCCTCGAATCTGAGCTGCATCATCACTTCGCGGACCGCGCCCTTAACCGTGCCAACGCGCGAAAGGAGTTCTTCTTCGCCACACCCGCCGAGGTGCGCGACGTCCTCATCGAAAAGGTGGGCAACATTCTCGAGTTCAACGAGGTTGGCGAAGCCACCGAGTACCGGCAGTCGGTCGGACTCTGGCCCGTACCGGAACCCCGCAACTAGTCCTGCGCGACACAGGAATCGCGAAACGTGCGTTGCGACCGCCCGACTCGTATTGGTCCCTCGCACGAACGCGTTGGTTTCGGTATCCGGAGCGCACGGCTTCCTTGAAGCACGAACTGACCCGTGCGCGCCTCGCGGCGCGTTTCCCCATGAGCCAGCACAGGTGACGTGCCCCTCGGCACGCCGAGCGGACTAGCGGCTGACGCGCCGCCCAATACGGTTCCTTATGTACGCGCGTAGCGCCGGATCACACACGTAGACGTATGTGCCGCGAATGCCCCTCGTCAGGAGGACTCCGTAGATGTTGCGGATGAACTCCAGTAGGTCGTCATCGGAGTAGACGATCCCGCGTTGCTTGTTGTTCTCTTTGCCCTTGGCGTCCCGATACGACGCGCGGTCGATGTAGAGCCGCCGGGATCGGGCGTCGTAGCGGAGGTCGTTGCCGATGATGACGCCTGCGTAATTGAGGTCGTAGCCCTGAACCGTGTGAATAGACCCGACCTCGTGAATGGATGCCGGACTATTGATCCAATCTTTGGCTTGGCTGTTCCAGCGAAGGCGCACGCCATCGAGCTCGATATCGAACGCTTGCTTATCGCGGTTGCTCTTCCACTCCCATGCGTAGCCGGCGACCAGGCGGGCGAGGCCATGCTCGTCGTTGCGCTTGAAAATCTCGCGTCGCATCGCCCCGAGGTCGTCGAAGAATCTCAGGTCATAGTCACCGAGGTCGGGGCGGGCGGTCGCGTTGGACTCTCCCCGCAGCACGTCCCGAACGAATTGCACATAGTCGGCGCCCGCGCGCACGCGCATCTGGGTAGACAGCGGATACCGGCGATGCGTCGACCTTGCCTGGTCTACGAGTGTGCGGAGGACACTCTGAGGCAGATCAGCCGGTCGTACGGTCTGCTCGAGATCTAGCAGATAGATCTGGTGCCGACTCTGAGCGCGTATCCAGTCCAGCTGCGTCTTCGATGGGTCGTCAGCGCCAAAGAGCTTTTCGTTGATTGTGATGAATCGCTTGTTGTTGACGCCCGACGACTGGTTCGCGCGTTGGTTCAGGCGATGAGTTTCGTCGACAATCAGCAGGTCCCATGGTTGATCTGATGCCCCCACGTCGAAGGGCGTCAGGATCTGTGCCTCCGTGACCTTTGGTGTCTTCTTGAACACACGCTTGATGGATTCGCGCAAGGACTGCTGAGGCACGACGAAACCGATCCGAAGGCCCGCGAGCACTTCGCGATTCCCGGGGACGAAGAAATCGGCGAACATCGAGTCCGGTTCGACTTCTTCTGCATCAGCGTGGTCGCGGATGTCCGCGAGGAGCTTCATCAGAAAGATCGCGACGATGGTCTTACCAGTGCCAGGCTGCCCTTCGATCACGCTCGCGGAAGACGCGCCGCTCTTGAGGTCGGCCAGGAGCCCTTCCACAATGTCCTCGACGGCGATCGCTTGTTCCGGCGTAAGCACTTTGAACGGCGACAGTTTGAAGAGGTCGCTGTTCTCGATCTCAGGGATGCTGCGCTGGAAGACTCCTTCTGACCGCAGCTTTTCGAAGATGTCGCGGAAGCTCTCTCGGTAGAGGTCGCGTTCGTAGTACCGAGCATCGATGATGCCCTCGTTGCCATTCATCACCGTGAACTGTCCGTCGCCCGCGAGCCAGCGGATCAGATGAGACTCCAGATCGAGGCACGCCGACTTGTTGAAGGTGTCGTCGATGACGACGCGCACGCGCCGGAATGCGTTCTTGGCCGGGTTGGCGAGATGCTGGCGCATGCGCGCAGCGGCGTTGACCGTCTCACCGACGTAGACAGCCCCGGCACGAGCCGAGTCGGCACCATCGAGAACATAGACCACTGGCCAGTTTCTTCGGCGCTCGTCGCCAGCCACCCAGCCCGAAATCGCGCCTGTCGTGAAGTTCAGGCGCTCGATCTCAAAGGGCGTCATACTTGGTGCTCCGTCCCCGGGCCCGATCGGCCGGGTACTTCTCTCCAGTCGCGACAAGTTTCGCGAGCACGATGTCGTCAAGGTCGACCCCGAGCCGCGCGGCGAGCAGCGTGCAATAGGTCACCACGTCAGCAAGCTCGGCTCGCACCAGCGCCTCGTCTGCATCGTCGCTCCACTGGAAGCACTCAAGGAGCTCTCCAGCCTCGATCGCGATGCTTTTTGCGAGGTTCGCCGGAGTGTGGAACTGGGCCCAGTCGCGTTCTCGAACAAACTCCTCCAGCGCCTTCTGAACCCGCTCACTCGTCACGATTGCGACCGTATCAGGACGGCGGCGGAGACTTCGCCGGATGGCTAGTTGTAGTCGCCCCGGTGACAACCCTCCGCTCCGCTACCGTATGGAGCAGAGCGAGCAGGGTTGGTGGGAGGGAGCAGGATGGCGGGGTTGCCGGATCTGCAGGCTGGGCTATATGAGACGCTCGTCACTTCGGGCCTGCAGGGACGCCTCCACTCGCAGGGTGGGCTGCTGCCGACTATTGAAGCTGTCGACGAAGCGGATCAACCACACGTACTCGCACGCCTGGTCTACGAGGAAGCCGTTCGGCAGCTTTCCTCCATTTCAGGTGAGAGTGAACGCCTCGAGCTCGTGAACCGTCTGTTAGCAGACATCGCCGCGTCTCCCGACTTTGTGGTGGCACCGGCACGTCAGCTCCAGCGACTCGCGCCTCCCGCTGGTCCGGGAATCTCGACGTATGACAACGTTCGGCCGACTACGCCGCTCAGTGAGGCAGCGCTACTTACGAACACCCGGGGCGAACCCAACCTGAACGCCGAGCTGAAGGCGGAGATCGACACCGCAGACCAGGTCGATCTCCTGTGCGCGTTCGTGAAATGGCACGGGGTCAGGCTCTTGGAGGCGGAACTCGCTCGGCTTCGTCGCCGGGGTGCCCCCTTCCGGATAATCACGACCACCTATATGGGTGCTACCGAGCGCGCCGCTATCGATCGCTTGGCGCGTGAGTTCGGTGCGCAGGTCAGAGTGCAGTACGACTCGATGCGCACCCGTCTGCATGCGAAGGCGTGGCTCTTCCAGCGCCGCAGCGGGTTCAACACTGCATATGTGGGCTCGTCGAATCTCTCGAAGGCAGCGCTGCTCGATGGAGTGGAGTGGAACGTCCGGCTGTCGGGTGTGGGCACGCCGTCGCTCCTCGAGAAGTTCCAAGCCACGTTCGATACCTACTGGAACGACGCCAGCTACGAGGTGTACGACCCCGATCACGATGGGGATCGACTCGACGATGCGCTTGCCGAGGCCTCCGGGACGCGGCGTAACGACCGGATGACAGTGTCCCTATCGGGTCTGGAGGTGCGCCCGTATCCGTATCAATTGGAGATGCTCGAAGCATTGGCTGCGGAGCGCGAGGTGCATGGCCGCCACCGAAACCTCGTCGTTGCGGCGACGGGTACCGGCAAAACGGTCCTGGCGGCATTCGACTACCAGCGACTCGGCGGCTCGAAGCGCTCATTGCTATTTGTTGCCCACCGAAAAGAGATCCTCACGCAGGCTACTCGTACCTACCGCGAGGTATTGGGCGACGCGAGCTTCGGTGAGAGTTACGTCGCGCGTAGCCGGCCAGAGCGGTGGGAACATGTCTTCGCAAGCGTTCAGTCGCTCACCTCATATGGGGTAGAGAACATCCCTGCCGAGGCCTTTGATGTCATCGTGATCGACGAGTTCCATCACGCCAGCGCGGCGACGTACCGGAAGCTCCTGGACCACTTAGAGCCGAAAGAGCTACTCGGCCTCACCGCGACCCCGGAACGCGCCGACGGCAACGACATTCTGGCGTACTTCGACGGACGCGTGGCAGCGGAGCTGCGGCTGTGGGACGCGCTCGGCCAGGAGCTCCTGTCGCCCTTCCACTACTTCGCCATCGCCGACGGCACCGACTTGTCGAGGATCGCGTGGGTGCGCGGCGGTTATGACGCCACACAGCTTTCGAACCTCTTCACGGGAAACGATGCCCGTGCGCGGATCGTCGTCAACGAGGTCGTCGACAAAGTGATCGATCCGCTCGGCATGCGCGCGCTGGGCTTCTGCGTTGACGTCTCACACGCGGAGTACATGGCGCGAGTGTTCAACGAAGCCGGAATCCCCGCCCTCATGATTAGCGGTGACGGGCGGACGCAAGCGCCGCGCGACGAGGCTCTTCGCCTACTCCGCAACCGGGAAGTGAACGTCCTCTTCTCGGCGGAGTTGTTCAACGAGGGGCTCGACTTGCCCGACGTGGACACGGTGCTCTTCCTGCGTCCCACCGAGAGCGCCACAGTCTTCCTGCAGCAGTTGGGGCGTGGCCTGCGCCGCACCGCCGACAAGGCCGTGCTTACGGCCCTGGATTTCGTCGGTCATCAGAGCAAGCAGTTTCGTTGGGACATGAAGCTGCGTGCGCTGACCGGGCTGACGCGCCAAGCTGTGGCCCGCCAGGTCGAACACGGCTTCCCTTTCCTGCCGTCCGGGTCGCAGATCGTGCTCGACCGGCAGTCGCAGCATTTGATTCTCGAGAACTTGAAGGAGCAGGTGGCCAATCAATGGCATCAGCTCGCTGCTGAGCTGCGCTCGTATGGCGACACGACGCTGGAGGAGTTCCTGAGCCAGGCAGGGGTCGACCTCGCTGACGTGCTTAAGAAGGGGAAGCGGGGCCGTTCATGGACCAGGCTCCGAAGAGATGCTGGGCTTCGAACATCGGGCGGGACGGAGCGCGAAACGCACCTGCTGAAGCGCGTTCGCGCGTTGGTCCACGTGGACGACAGCGAGCGCGCGCGAGAGTATCGGCATCTACTGGCCGACGGTTCGCCGGAGTACGCGGACCTGTCCGCACGAAGCCGTCTGTTCGCCTCCATGCTTTTCTTTTCGCTGTGGCCCAATGGCGGCGGATTCTCCTCCGTCGAAGACGGGTTGCGCTCCCTCGAGGCCGAACGAGCAGTGCGTGAGGAACTCGCCGAGGTCATTGAGCTCGGCTTCAGCTCCGCGCGACACATTCCGACCGCGATGGCCGGCAGACTCTCGTGGATGCCGCTCCAAATACATGCTCGATACCAGCGGGAAGAGGCGCTCGCCGCGCTCGGTTACGCAACCCTCGGTCGGAGGCCGAACTCGTTCCAACAGGGCGTGCTGTTCGTAAGAGACGAGAACGTAGATGCCCTCTTCATCACGCTCAAGAAGTCGTCTGCAGGGTTCTCGCCAAGCACCATGTACCGCGACTATCCGATCAGCCAAGATCTCTTTCACTGGGAGAGCCAGTCAACAACGACGATCCGGTCCACGACTGGGCGGCGGTATCTTTCCGGGTCGAGTGACGTCCTACTCTTCGTTCGTGAAGAGAAGACCAACGAATTCGGGACCGTGCCCTACCTCCTTCTCGGCACCGCGAAGATCGCGCATCATGTGGGCGAGCGGCCAATCGCGATTACCTGGCGACTCGATCAGCCCATGCCTTCGGACTTCTTTCAAAGAGCGTCGGTGGCGGCCCAATGAGCGTTGTCGTCGGTGCGGTGATCGTACGCGATGGGCTGGTGCTGGCGGCACGACGGACTCGACCCGCAGAACTCGCCGGCCGGTGGGAGTTTCCGGGCGGTAAGGTCGAAGAAGGCGAGAATCTCGCAGAGGCCCTCGCACGGGAGCTCAAGGAAGAGCTCAACTCGACCATCAACGTGATGGACGAGGTTAGAGACGCCGCCTCGCCATGGCGTATCAGCGACGAACATGTCCTCCGGCTCTTCCTTGCCACAGTCGTCACCGGTGAACCCACCGCTGGGGAAGACCACGACCAGCTCTGCTGGTTGCTGCCGGGCCATCTTGGCGATGTCGCGTGGCTGCCCTCAGACCAGCTGGCCCTGCCCGCAGTACGGAGAGCAGTGGAACGACGAGCTACCCTCTAGACCCGGGGCTCCATGTGCGCCCAACGGTGGCCGCGCGGTGTGAACGGATGGCACTGGACTGCAGGGCGCACGCCGCTCACGCGCACACGACGAGTTGTCCGCCTTCGACACATATGCCGCCCCAGCGATCGGGCGCGGCGTAGTGCTCGTCGTCGAACGGCTGCTAAGCGACGCGCGCCAGCGCGGAGTCTGCAAGGAGTGAGCGACGAGAACGGAGGCGCGACCGATCGCTAGACTCCCGGCGTCGGAGGGAGGCGCACCTCCCCAACGCCAGTTGACGACATCTTCCGCCATCTGTCCACATCTGTGATCGGCCGCGTTGACGAGGCGTCTCTAGTGTCCGACACTGGCCCGATACTGACCGTCGAGCCAGCATGAGCGGAGGTCGAGAGATGGGCACCATCACCCCGTACGAAACGGCGAAGGGCCGCCGCTACCGGGTGCGCTACCGCAAGCCTGATAGCACCGAAACGCAGAAACGCGGCTTCACGACGATGCGCGAGGCGAAGCTCTACCTGTCCATGGTCACCGTGTCCAAGTCGAAGGGCGAGTACATCGATCCCGTAGCGTCACGGGTGCCGGTCCGGATGTTCGCCGACAGCTGGCTCCGGTCGAAGCAGCCGCCGATGTCGAAGCCCTCGTACTACATGACGCTCGAGCGGGCGTGGAAGAACCACGTCGCTCCAGTCTGGGCAGACAGGGAGATCTGGTCGATCCGGCGGTCTGAAGTTCAGGACTGGGTGTCAGTGCTCGCGACGCAGAAGTCGCGCACCGTCGTTCTTCGCGCGCTGGGAGTCCTTGCAGGCATCCTCGATGTCGCGATCGATGATCGTCGCCTTGCGAACAATCCGGCGCGACACATCCGCAATCTCCCTCGGAGCGGACCAGGCAAGCGCCGCGTCTATCTCTCGCACGACCAGGTGGCGACGTTGGCGGCATGTTCGGCGTATCCGACAATGGTCCTGACCTTGGCATACACCGGCCTGCGCTGGGGTGAGGCGACCGGGCTGCGCGTGCGGAGTGTGAATCGGCTGCGTCGACGCTTCGTGATCGAGGAGAACGCGGTGATGATCGCCTACGAGATCCACGTCGGCACGCCGAAGACGCACGAGAAGCGCTCGGTCCCCTACCCGGAGCGCCTCGCTCCGATGATTGAACAGGCTTGCGCCGGCAAGGGCCCGGAAGGACTGCTCTTCGGCGACGGTGTCAACCACATGCGCAACTCAGGCGCACAGGGATGGTTTGCGAACGCGGTCCGCCGCGCGCAGGCTGTGGACCCATCGATCCCGCGGCTGACGCCTCACGACCTCCGCCACACCGCCGCATCGCTCGCGATCAGCTCCGGCGCCAACGTGAAGGCCGTGCAGCGGATGCTGGGGCACGCGTCGGCGGCCATGACGCTCGACACCTACGCGGACCTCTTCGACGACGACCTGGATGCCGTCGCATCGCGCCTCAACGACGCGATGCCGCTCGTGGCGCTGCCCGCGGGTCCGCAGACCCGCTACGCCCGACCGCAGTAGTCGCAGAGAGCAGATTGCTCAGTTTTTCGACGAGGCTCGAGACGCCCGAAACGCTCCATTTCGTCGTTCCGCAACGTCCAACGGAGCGCGCTGAGGGGGCTTGTCGGCGCCCTCCGAGCGGTCTCGAGATTTTCAGAATGCGGCCAAAATGCGGCCAAAAACGCATTCTGAGTGGTCTGACCACGAAAGAAATACCTGGTCAGAGAGAAAAAGAGACTGTGCCCCTGGAGGGACTCGAACCCCCAACCGTTTGCTTAGGACGCAACTGCTCTTCCATTGAGCTACAGAGGCTGGCGGCATCCAGTCTATGCGTCCGGGCCGGGCCATCCTGCGGCAGGGGCTCGCACGCGAGAGCCCCGGCACCCCGCGAATGGATGCCGGGGCTCTGCGCACGCCGTCAGGCTCGCGCCGTCAGCGCGAAGCGCAGGGCGCCCTCGTCGGTGACCTCGGCGTCGAGCACGCGGTCGTCGAGCGCCGCCGCAGCGTTCTCGTCGAGGAAGACGCGCGCGCCGTCGGTGACGACGATCGTGTCGTGCGGCTGAGGATCGGGAGCGACGCTCAGCTCGAACGCGCCCGTCGCTCCGGTGTCCCGGATGCGGACACCCCCGTCCTCGACCTGCGGCACGCGGGCCACGATCTCCTTGACGGCGTCGGCGGCGGTCTGGGTGAGAGTCAGCATGCTCTTCCTTTCCGTTGGCGGTTCCGAACCGGCCACGATGCCGAGAACGGCCCCGCGATGCAACCTCACCGCGTCGTTCACCGGCCTTTCGGAGGGTTCTCCCACGTTTCCCGCCCGGCACCTCGTTGCGCGATGAGCAAGATCCCTCATTCTTGGTGACGTGTCGGTCCGCGATGACGGCCGCATCCTCCCCGACGTCTGCAAAGGTGGAGGCGTCGAGACAGCGCGAGAGCGCCTGCGAGACCCGTCGCACCAGATTCAGAGGAACGCATGACCCGCATTGGCATCGTCGCCGAAGCGCCCGGCGAGAACCGGGTGGCCGCGACCCCGACCACCGTCCCGAAGCTCATCGCCCTCGGCTACGACGTCGTCGTCGAAGCCGGCGCGGGCGCCGCGTCATCCTTCCCCGACAGCGCGTACGAGGCCGCAGGCGCAACCATCGTCGACGATCGCGCCGCGTGGGCGGCCCCGATCGTGCTGAAGGTCGATTCGCCGACCGCCGCGGAGATCGACCGTCTCTCCGACGGCGCCACCCTCGTGGCCATGCTGAGCCCCGGCCTGCGTCCCGACCTCGTCGAGGCGCTCGCGACGAGAGGCATCACGGCGATCGCCCTCGACGCCGTCCCCCGCATCTCACGGGCGCAGTCGATGGACGTCCTCAGCTCGATGGCGAACATCTCGGGCTACCGTGCTGTCGTCGAGGCGGCGCACGAGTTCGGGCGCTTCTTCACCGGCCAGGTCACCGCCGCGGGAAAGGTGCCGCCGGCCAAGGTGCTCGTGGCCGGAGCCGGCGTCGCGGGACTCGCGGCGATCGGCGCGGCGTCGAGCCTGGGCGCGATCGTGCGGGCTACCGACCCGCGGCCGGAGGTGGCCGACCAGGTGGCCTCGATCGGCGGCGAGTACCTCCCGGTCGTGGTGCCTGAGGAGACCGCTCAGGCCTCGTCGGACGGCTACGCCAAGGCGACCAGCGAGGCCTACGACCGGCGTGCGGCCGAGATCTACTCCGAGCAGGCCGCCGACGTCGACATCATCATCACGACGGCGCTCATCCCGGGCCGACCGGCCCCGCGCCTCATCACCGCAGCTGACGTCGCGTCGATGAAGCCGGGAAGCGTCATCGTCGACATGGCCGCCGCGCAGGGCGGAAACGTGGAGGGCTCCGTCGCAGGGGAGCGGGTGGTGACCGACAACGGCGTCGTGATCCTCGGCTACACCGACCTGCCGGGCCGTCTGCCGCAGCAGGCTTCCCAGCTGTTCGCGACGAACCTCGTGAACCTGCTCAAGCTCCTCACGCCGGGCAAGGACGGGCGCCTGGTGCTCGACTTCGATGACGTCGTGCAGCGCGGGGTCACGGTAGTGCGCGACGGCGCGATCACGTGGCCGCCGCCCCCTGTGCAGGTGTCGGCGGCGCCCGCCGCCACGACCGACGCGGCCACCCCGGCTGTCGCACCGAAGCCGCCGATGTCGCGCGCGCGGCGGACGGGTCTCATCGCCGCGGGGATCGCGGCGCTGTTCGCCGTCTGCGCGATCGCGCCGCCGCCTCTGCCACAGCACTTCCTGGTGCTCACGCTCGCGGTCGTCGTCGGGTTCTACGTCATCGGCCACGTGGCGCACGCCCTGCACACGCCGCTCATGAGCGTGACGAACGCGATCTCGGGCATCATCGTCGTCGGCGCCATGGTGCAGATCACCGTCCCCGATCTCACCGTGCAGATCCTGGCCGCGGTGGCCGTGCTGCTGGCGAGCATCAACATCTTCGGCGGCTTCGCCGTGACCCGTCGCATGCTCGCGATGTTCCAGAAGGGTGAGGCCCGATGACCGTCGACGCCGGCCAGATCTCCGGCGCCGCCTACATCGTCGCCGCCCTGCTGTTCATCCTCAGCCTCGCCGGACTCAGCAAGCACGAGACCAGCCGCCGCGGCGTCACCTACGGCATCGCCGGAATGACGATCGCCCTCCTCGCGACGGTGTGGGCGGTCGCCGCCGACGCGTGGGCCGACCCGGCGGCGACCCTCGGACTGGTCCTGCTCGTCGTGGCTGTGCTCATCGGAGGCGCCATCGGACTGTGGCGGGCACGCATCGTCGAGATGACGGGGATGCCGGAGCTCATCGCGCTGCTGCACTCGTTCGTCGGCCTCGCGGCCGTCCTGGTCGGGTGGAACGGCGCGCTGTACGACACCGGCCTGGAGGGCGCGCTCGCCGACATCCATCACGCCGAGGTGTTCATCGGCGTCTTCATCGGCGGCGTGACCTTCACCGGCTCGATCGTCGCGTTCCTGAAGCTCTCGGCGCGCATCTCGTCGAAGCCGCTGATGCTCCCGGGCAAGAACATCCTCAACGTCGGGGCGCTCGTCCTCTTCATCGTGCTCACGGTCTGGTACGTCATCACACCGGAACTGTGGCTGCTCGTGGCCGTCACTGCACTCGCGCTGGCTCTGGGCTGGCACCTCGTGGCGTCGATCGGCGGCGGCGACATGCCCGTCGTCGTCTCGATGCTCAACAGCTACTCGGGCTGGGCGGCCGCCGCGGCCGGATTCCTGCTCAACAACGACCTGCTCATCGTGACCGGTGCGCTCGTCGGCTCGTCGGGTGCGTACCTCAGCTACATCATGTGCAAGGCGATGAACCGCTCGTTCCTGTCGGTCATCGCCGGCGGCTTCGGCATCGAGGCGCCGAGCGGCCCCGAGACCGAGTACGGCGATCACCGCGAGATCGACGCCGAGAGCGCAGCCGATCTCCTCGCGGGCGCGTCGTCGGTGGTCATCACGCCCGGCTACGGCATGGCCGTCGCGCAGGCGCAGCACGGCGTCGCCGACCTCGTGCACCGGCTGCGCGAGCGCGGCGTCGACGTGCGGTTCGGCATCCACCCCGTCGCCGGTCGCCTGCCGGGACACATGAACGTGCTGCTGGCGGAGGCGAAGGTGCCCTACGACATCGTGCTCGAAATGGACGAGATCAACGACGACCTCGCGCAGGTCGACGTCGTGCTCGTCATCGGCGCGAACGACACCGTGAACCCCGCCGCCGCAGAAGACCCGGGCAGCCCGATCGCCGGCATGCCGGTGCTCCGGGTCTGGGAGGCCGGGAACGTCATCGTCTTCAAACGTTCGATGGCATCCGGCTATGCGGGCGTGCAGAATCCGCTGTTCTATCGTGAGAACGCGCAGATGCTGTTCGGCGACGCGAAAGAGAAAGTCGACGAGATCCTCGTGCAGCTTTCTCGGTCGTGAAAGCGACGCAGATCAGACGGTGAATTCCGCTGTGTCGAATGCGTCAGTGCGCCGCTTCATACGCTTCGAGGACGGATGCCGGAACCCGGCCGCGATCCGAGACCTGATAGCCGTTCTTCTTGGCCCATTCCCGCACGTCGCTGTAGTCCTGCTGCCCGCTGCGGCGGCGCTTGCGCCCGCCCCCGGACGTCGCGCCGGACGCGCCGCGCGCCGAGGAGACGGTCCTTGCGGCATTGATATAGCGCTCGAGCGCGCCGCGCAATGCGGCGGCGTTCTCGTCGGTGAGGTCGATCTCATATGCGGTGCCGTCCAGCGAGAAAAGGACGGTCTCGCCTTCGCCGACTTCCAGAAGACTCCCGTCGATGTCGTCGACGAGCTGATGCACGATTCTGCGGGCCATGGGAAGGACAATACGCGCATTTCCGGGCGGCGACTATCGCGCGAGCGCATTGCGTGGATAAGCCGCTCTATTCACCTGTCACAATCCGCAATTCCGGACCGTTCTGCTGGTCTCGGGTGCGAACCCTGGACAAGGGGCGCGAGGATGGTCGCGTCAGGGAAGAAGTCCGGCGCGCCGCGCCGTCACGACCGCGGCGTGCCGCGTGGAGGCGTCCAGTTTCGCCATCGCCGACTGCAGGTACGACTTGACGGTGCCCTCCTTGAGCTCGAGGGTGTCGGCGATCTCGGCGTTCGTCGCGCCGAGCGCCGCGCACGCCAGCACATCGACCTCGCGCGGCGACAGGCGCACGTCGAGCTCGATCGCCGGCTCGGTCGCGTCGTGGGAGAGAGCAGCCAGGCGCTTCTCGAGGCGGGCGAGGCGATCGCGCAGCTGCGGATCGTCCACGACCGACGCGATGCTGCGCAGCTCGGCGTAGGTCTCGCGCAGCCCTTCACGGGTTGCTGCCGGCATGGCGACCGGTTCGGTGCGACCCGGTGACAGGGCGAGGCGTCGCTGAACCTCCTCGCGGATGCGCAGTTCGCTGGAGAGCTCCCCGGCGACGGCGAAGGCGGGGCGGGCGACGACATCACTGACGGGCGACTCGGCCCAGGAACCGCAGTAGATCACGCCCCGCGCGCGGTCGCCGACCATGACCGGCACGGCGAAGAGGGTGGCGATTCCCTCGCCGAGCACGGCGCGGTCGTAGTCGTGGGTGATGCTCCGCGAGGTGCCGTAGTCCAGCGCCAGCCGCGGGCGCTTCTCGACCAGGGCGCGCCCGCCGAGACCGCGCTCCGCCTGCACCACGAGGCCCTGCAGGCTCGACGTGCGTGCTCCGTGGATCGACGTGATGTGGATCGCATCTCCGACGGCCAGGCCGCCGAAAGCCACGGGGAAGCGAGTGCGGCGCACGAGCTCCGCGACGGCGTGGTCGAGGGCGGTCGCATCGCCGGCGGCCTCCTCGACGCGCGTACCGCGCAACCCCGTGCGCGAGCGATCGGGCACGGATGCGCGATGTGGAAGAGACGCGCCCACGACTACCTACTTCCGGGGGTGACGGCGTCCTCGCCGTTTTTCGTAGCGTCGACCCTACCACCCAGCACCCGCGCCCCCGTGGGGCGGTGATCCGGAACAGGCGCGACGCTGCGCGCATCATGAGGCAAGGAGGCCACATGTCAGAACCGACGACCGAGACCGCTCCGCCGGGCGGCATCGACTACGTCGCGGTGGAGGAGTCGCCGCGGTTCGTCGAGTTGAAGAGGCGCCAGCGGGGGTTCGTCTTCCCGCTCGCGATCGCCTTCCTCGTCTGGTACTTCGCGTACGTTCTGCTGTCGTCCTTCGCGCCGGAATTCATGGCGCAGCGCGTGTGGGGCGACATCACCGTCGGGCTGGTGTTCGGGCTCGGCCAGTTCGTGACGACGTTCGCCATCACCATGACCTACGTCTGGTACGCGAACCGCAAGCTCGACCCGATCGCCGAGGAGATCCGCGAGGACCTCGAGCGGCAGGAGCAGGGAGCCCGCGCATGAATCAGGTCTTCGGCGCCGTGCACGCCGCCGTCCAGACGGTGGAGAACAACCCCGTCCTCAACATCTCGATCTTCGGCGCGTTCGTCGCGGTGACGCTGTTCATCGTCATCCGCGCCAGCCGCAACAACCGCACGGCCGCGGACTACTATGCGGCCGGCCGCTCCTTCACGGGACCGCAGAACGGCTTCGCGATCTCGGGCGACTACCTCTCGGCGGCGTCGTTCCTCGGGATCTGCGGCGCGATCGCCATCAACGGCTACGACGGCTTCCTGTACTCCATCGGCTTCCTCGTGGCCTGGCTCGTGGCGCTGCTGCTCGTCGCCGAGCTGATGCGCAACACGGGCAAGTTCACGATGGCCGATGTGCTGTCGTTCCGGCTGAAGCAGGGTCCGGTGCGGATGGCGGCCGCGGTCACCACCCTGGCGGTGTGCTTCTTCTACCTGTTGGCCCAGATGGCCGGCGCCGGCGGCCTGGTCTCGCTGCTCCTGGGCATCACCGAGCAGCTCGGTCAATCCATCGTCGTCGCGGTCGTCGGTGTGCTCATGATCGTCTACGTGCTCGTGGGCGGCATGAAGGGCACGACGTGGGTGCAGATCGTCAAGGCGTTCCTGCTGATCGGCGGCGCGCTGGTCATGACCATCTGGGTACTGGCGATCAACGGCTTCAGCCTCAACGCGCTGTTGGAGAGCGCGGTCGCCGCGTCGCCCAAGGGGGAGGCGATCCTCGGACCGGGTCTGCAGTACGGCGCGAACCCGTGGGACTTCATCTCGCTCGCCATCGCGCTGGTGCTCGGCACCGCGGGGCTGCCGCACGTGCTGATGCGCTTCTACACCGTGCCGACGGCCAAGGAGGCACGTCGTTCCGTCGTCTGGGCGATCTGGCTGATCGGCCTGTTCTACCTGCTGACGCTCGTCCTCGGCTACGGCGCCGGTGCGCTGGTCGGTGCCGAGCAGATCGCCGCCGCACCGGGCGGTGTCAACTCGGCCGCCCCGCTGCTCGCTCTGCAGCTCGGAGGCCCGATCCTGCTCGGCTTCATCTCGGCGGTCGCCTTCGCGACGATCCTCGCGGTGGTCGCCGGCCTGACGATCACCGCCGCGGCGTCGTTCGCGCACGACATCTACGCCAACGTGGTGAAGAAGGGCAAGGTTCCTCCGGACGGCGAGGTGAAGGTGGCCCGTCGCACGGTGATCGTCATCGGCGTGCTCGCGATCCTCGGCGGCATCGGCGTGCAGGGGCAGAACGTGGCGTTCCTGGTGGCGCTCGCGTTCGCGGTCGCCGCATCGGCGAACCTGCCGACGATTCTGTACTCGCTGTTCTGGAGAGGCTTCACGACGCGGGGCGCGGTATGGAGCATGTACGGCGGCCTGGCCGCCGCCGTGATCCTCATCTTCCTGTCCCCAGTGTTCTGGGGCGGCGAGACCAGCGTCTTCAAGACGGGCACCCCCATCTGGCCGCTGAACAACCCGGGCATCGTGTCGATCCCGCTCGGATTCTTCCTCGGCTGGCTCGGCTCGGTCACCTCGCGGACGGCTGAGAGCCGCGAGAAGGCCGCCGAGATGGAGGTGCGTTCGCTGACCGGCTTCGGCGCGGAGAAAGCGACGCATCACTGACGGCGCGGTGTGACGCGAGGCCCGAGCGGATCCCGCTCGGGCCTCGCGGCGTGCGGGCGGCCTACACGCCCGCCGCCGGGGAGCGGCTCGGCTGCACGGGCAGCCGTTCTGCGCTCCCGTGCCGCCGCGCCGGAGGGGTGCCGGGCGCGGCGAGGCGTCGCCTCATCCCGCGTCGCCGGAATCGTCCGCCCCTGCGGGAGCGGCGGCGATCGTGAGACCCTGCTCGAGCTCGACGAGGTAGCGCTTGACCTCCGGGTGCCCGCCGTACTCGCCCAGCGAGCCGTCGGCGCGCACCACGCGGTGGACAGGGACCACGATCGAGAACGGCGTGGTCGCACACGCCGTTCCCACAGCCCTCGCTGCGCGCGCGACGCCGGCAGCGATCGCGACCTCGCCGTAGCTGGCCGTCTCGCCGTACGGGATGTCGCACACCGCCTGGAGCGCCGCCCGCGTGAAGCCGCGCACCAGCTGCCAGTCGAGCGCGAGGTCGAACTCCCGCCGCCGACCCTCGAAGTACTCGTCGAGCTGGAGTGCGGCGTCCTCCAGCACAGGACCCTCGTCGGGGACCGGAAGCGCTCGCAGCCCCAGCGCCACACGCTCGAGCTCAGCTCCCAGCGGACCGTCGAAGGGGTGGAGCGTGACGATGCCGTCGTCGGTGGCGACGATGAGGATGTCGCTGACGGGGGAGGGGTGGACACGGTAGCGCGGGGGGTCAGCCGGGGTCATGTCCTCATCCTGGCTCGGCTCGCGGACCCGGTCGCGAGGCGATCGCCCGAATGTGGGCAATCCGCGCCGGTCGAAACCCTGGGGAGGAGCCGCCGCAGACGTGTCCCGGTCCAATACCGCGAAACTCAGATCCATTGCAAGTGGCGCGGGAACCGCGCACTTAGGGTGGCCGTGTGTGGCGAGGAGAACGGAGCGCCGTGCTGGGCGCGGAAGACGCCGAGCACGGGTATGACGTGACCCCCGGCGACCTCGGCCTCGCCGAGCCGGGCGTCACGGTCGCCCATGTCGCCGACCCCGAGCGGGACCGCCTGCGCCTGCAGGCGGCGACCTTGGGGGGCAGATCCACCCTCCTGCACTTCACCGACGGGCACGACGCGGCGATCGAGATCACCAAAGCGCACCCCGGCAGCCTGCCCCAGTTCATCACCGGCCGCTCGACGCTGCTGTCGAACCTCTTCCGCGACGAGGTGGCCCTGCGCAACGCGCGCCTCGCGGCGGAGCGGATCACCGCGAAGGACCAGGAGCTGCGCACGACGCGCGGCCTGGACGCCGTGCGCCTGGCCGTCGGCCTCGCCCACTGGCGGATCGGCGGCCTCGCGTGCAGCGCGCCCGTGCTCGTGCGTCCCCTCGCCATCCGGCGCCACCACGGCGACTTCGAGCTCAAGCTGCACGGTTCGATCACGGTCAACCCCGAGCTCGTCCGCGCCCTCCGCACGCACTTCGGGATCACCGTCGACGCGGCCGGCCTCGCCGCGCTCGCGTACGACGGGGGCGTCTTCAAGCCGCAGCCCGTGATCGACCACCTCCGCGCGCTGACCGCGGGCATCGACAGCTACGCGGTGAAGCCGCGCCTGCTCGTGTCGACCTTCGCCGATGTGGGCGGGGCGATGGCCGCCGATGCCGCCGACCTCGACCATCGCGTCCTGAACGCCCTGGCCGGGCACGTCGCCGACCGCGAGGCGCTCACCGTGCGCCGGGCGGGCCCCGCACCGACGAACCCCGACGATCGTCCTCCCGCCGCCGACACCCTGCTCCTGGACGCCGACTCCGAGCAGGAGCGCGTGCTGGCGCGCATCGCCGACGGCCAATCGCTCGTGGTCCACACCCTGCCGGGCACCGGCGGCACGCAGACGGTGATCAACGCCGTCGGCGCGCTCGTCCGCGACGGCAAGCGCGTCCTCGTGGTGAGCGCCCGACGGTCGACGCTCGACGGCGTGCGCCACCGGCTCGCGGGGATCGGACTCACCGGGCTCGCCGTCTCGCCCGACCGGCTGCAGCGCGACCTCATCCGCGCGATCGGCCGCAATGAGAAGGCGCAGGCACCGAAGGTCTCTGACATCGACGACGCCCTCGTGCGGCTGCGGGGCGTGCTGCGCGACTACCGCGCGGCCGTGACCACGCCGCATCCGTCGTTCGGCGTGTCGGTCCTGGAGATCCTGCGCGAGCTGGCGGCCCTCGCCGCGCGCGGCGTCGCCCCGGCGACCGAGACCCGGTTCGACGCGGCAACGCTGGCGAACCTCGCGGACAAGCGAGCCGACGCCGCGGCGAAGCTGGCCACGGCAGCGCGACTCGGCGAGTTCCGGTTCGGGCCCGACGACTCGCCCTGGTACGGCGTGAGCTTCGAGACCGTGGAGCAGGCCAGGGCCACCCACGCCCTCGCCGGGAAGCTGCACCGCAGCGATGTGCCGACCCTGCTGGAGCGCGGCTACGAGATGATCGGCCAGACGCGCATGCGGCCGTTCCACACGATCGCCGAGCTGGGCGTGTACCTCCGGCTGCTCAGCGGCATCCGCGACTCCCTCGACAAGTTCAGCCTCACCGTGTTCGAGCGGCCGCTGGGCGAGCTGATCAAGGCCCATGCGCCCCGCCGCGACACCCCCGACATGAGCGGCGCCAACCGGCGTCGCCTGCGCCGGCTCTCGCGGGAGTACCTGCGCCCCGGGGTGCACGTCCCCGACATGTACGAGGCGCTGGTGCGCATCCAGCAGCAGCGCACCGAATGGCAGCGCTACGTCGATCCCGGCATCACCCCGGAGGTGCCGCTGGGTCTGGGCGACGTGCAGGTGGCGTGGCAGCGCGTCGACGCCGAGCTGGGCGAGCTCGACGCGGCCCTCGGCCGCGAGGGCGCCGACCGGCTCCCGACCATTCCGGTCACCCAGCTCGTCCGCACGCTCGCCGGCCTTGCCGCAGAGTCCGACGTCTTCGACAACCTCAAGGAGCGGGCGACGCTGCGCTCCGAGCTGGCCGCGCTCGGCCTGGAGCCGCTCCTGCTCGAGCTCTCGGTGCGCCACGTGCCGGAGGAGCAGGTGGCGGTTGAGCTCGAGTACGCCTGGTGGCAGTCGGCGCTGGAGGTGCTGCTGCGCACCGACAAGGCCGTCCTCGGCGCGAACACGGCCGTCGTGGACCGGCTGGAGCGGGACTTCCGGCTCGTCGACGAGGCCCACGCGGCGGCATCCGGCCCCCTCCTCGCCGCGCACCTCGCCAAGCAATGGCGCATCGGCATCGTGGACCACGCCGCCGAGGCAGATGCCCTGAAGCGAGCGCTGAAGCGCGGCGCGATCACGCCCGCCGAGCTCGTCAGCGTCGCGCCGTCGCTCTCGCGGACGCTCGCGCCGGTCTGGCTGGCCTCCCCGTACGAGGTCCCGCGGATCCCCGAGGCCGCCGGGTTCGACGTCGTGGTGGTCGCGGATGCCGCGGCCCTCTGTCTCGCCGAGGCCGCTCCCGCACTCCGCCGCGCGCGGCAGGTCGTCGCGTTCGGCGACCCGGTCACCCAGCGCCCCACGCCGTTCGCCGTCGCGTCGGTGTACGCCGGGCAGACCACCGCGGGCGCCCCGCCGATCACCGGTGCGGGGCCGCTGGTCGAGGCGATCGAGCCGGAGGACGTGCCCTTCGACCGCGCGAGCGTCTTCGAGCGCCTCGCAGAGCTCTTCCCGGTCGAGACGCTCACCCGCAGCTACCGCGCGGGCGGGGAGGATCTCGCCGCCCTCGTGAACGAGGCGTTCTACGGCGGCGAGCTCGTCTCGCTGCCGTGGGCGGGCTCGTACCTCGGCCGGGGGAGCATCGCCGTCGACTACGTCGAGGGGGGCAACGGCACGCCCGATCCGGTCACCGGAGCCGTCGAGAGTCCCGACGCCGAGGTTGCTCGCGTGGTCACGCTCGCCGTCGAGCATGCCGTGAACCGCGGCAGCGAGTCGCTCATGGTGGTGACCGCCAGCGTGCGGCACGCCGAGCGCATCCGCGCCGCCGTCGAAGCGGCCTTCGCCGGACGCTCCGACGTCGCGGACTTCGTGTCGCGCGACACCGCCGAGCCGTTCGCGGTGCTCACGCTCGAGGAATCGGTCGCCGAGAGCCGCGATCGCGTGATCTTCTCCCTGGGATTCGGCCTGACCAAGCACGGCCGCGTGCTGAGCGACTTCGGCGACCTGTCGACTCCCGACGGCGAGCGGCTGCTCACCGTCGGGATGACCCGCGCCCGCCGCTCGATGGTGATCGTGTCATCGATCCGCCCGTCGGCATTCGACGACGGACGCCTGGAGTACGGCGCCGCCACGCTCATGTCGATCCTGGGCGGACTGGCCGCCCGCTCGCGGGAAGCCCGTCTCGAGGATCTCGCCGATCCGCTCACCCGCGCCCTGGCCCGCGAGCTGCGGCGCACCGGGCTGTCCGTCGACGTGCATTACCGCGGCCTGCTGCCGCTGGTCGCCCAGTACGGCGGAAAGGCGGTCGTCGTCGAGAGCGACCCCGAGACGATCGGCGAGTCGCTGCGCGAGTCGCTGCGGCTGCGTCCGCAGATCCTCCGGCGCCTGGGCTGGCACTACGTGCGCGTGCACTCCTTCGACCTGTACCGCGATCCGGCCGACGTCGCTCAGCGGATCGCCGCCATGCTCGGCGTCCCGCCGGATGCGCCGCGGGTCGACAACGAGACCCAGCCGCTCGATGTCGTCGAATGAGCGTCAGCGGATCGAGCGCGTCGCCGGCGCACGTCGGGCGAAGCTGACGCCCGCCCCCGGCTCCACCGCCGAGCCCGTCCCCGCGGACGAGGAGACGGATGCCGCGCCCCGGCCGGACGCGGCATCCGAGAAGTCCTCAGGGCCCAACGACGAGCGACTGCGTCGGGACGTCCCGCCGCACTGGTGACGCGTCGCGCCGGCCCGGTCAGCGGCGCTGGGTCGGACCCTGGCTCTGCAGCAGGTCGCGGATCTGCGCCAGGAGCTCCTGCTCGGTCGGCAGCGGCTCGGCGTCGGGCTGGCCGGCGCCGGCCTTCGCGGCCTGCCTCTCCTTCCAGTGGTTCATCGGCATGACGAACACGAAGTAGACGATCACGGCGACGGCGAGGAAGTTGATGAGCGCGCCGATGATGGCGCCGATGGCGAAGGTCGAGGTGCCGCCGGAGAGCGTGGGCACCTCGAACACCCAGCTGCTCAGGTCGCCGACCTGGAAGATGACGCCGATCAGCGGATTGATGAAGCCCTCGACGAGCGCGTTGACGATCGCGGTGAACGCAGCGCCGATGACGACCGCGACAGCCAGGTCGATGACGTTGCCGCGGAGGATGAACTCCTTGAAGCCTTTGATCACGATGAAACCCCCGGGGTGTCGTTCCCGCGACGGGCTCCGCAGGCTCAGGCTCCGGACGACGCGGGCGAGGCCTTCGCCTCGGACTTCGATGATGTCTCAGTCGCCGACGACGCGCCACCCGCGGCATCCGAAGCGGAGGTCTTGGCCCCGGCGCGCGAGTCGGTGCGGTAGAAGCCCGAGCCGTTGAACGTGACGCCGATCGAGCCGTACTCCTTGCGCAGCGGCCCCCCGCACTCGGGGCACTCGGTGAGGGTGGGGTCGGCGAAGGACTGCACGGCGTCGAAGCGGTGGCCGCACTGCTTGCAGGCGTAGGCGTAGGTGGGCATGTGTCTCTCGGTGGTTCTGTCAGCGCCGGGTCGGCGCGAGGGTGATGGTGCGTGTGGGGGTCACCACGCCGGTGACCGGCTGGTCGTGGACGTCGCTGGGAAGCTCGTCGAGGACCTCGGTGTCGTAGACCACGGCGTACACCGGCGGGCACCGCTCCATCGAGCCGAGCGTCTTGTCGTAGAAGCCGCGCCCCCAGCCGAGCCGCATCCCCGCCCTGTCGACCGCGGCGGCCGGGATGATGAGCAGGTCGACGTGGTTGACGGCGATGGGGCCGAGCAGCTCGCCGACCGGCTCCGGCAGTCCGTACATGCCCTCGGTGATGTCGCCTTCGGTCGTGGCGACGGCCCAGTCGAGCAGGCCGTCGGCGCGGGTGACCGGAAGCAGGACGCGGATGCCGCGGGCCACGGCATCCGCCACGAAGGACCGGGTGCCGGGCTCGGCCATCGTCGACAGGAAGCAGGAGATCGACCGCGCTCCGTGTTCGGCGACGAGTGCGTCGAGCTGGGCGTGGATGCCGGCCTCGGCCGCCTCCCGGGCGTGCTCGGAGAGCAGCTGCCGGCGCTCTCGCAGTTCGGCGCGCAGTGCGCGCTTCGCATCGGCGATCGCGTCGGACATGCCGTCGATTCTACGGGGCGGTCATCGTAACGGGTCTCCCGGCGGCCGGGCTCGTGTCGGCTCGCCCCCTAGACTCGGGGCATGCCCCACACTCCGATCAAGGCCGTCATCCCGGCCGCCGGTCTCGGCACCCGATTCCTGCCCGCCACCAAGGCGATGCCGAAGGAGATGCTCCCGGTCGTCGACAAGCCGGCGATCCAGTACGTCGTCGAGGAGGCCGCGCAGGCGGGGATCGACGACATCCTCGTGATCATCGGGCGCAACAAGAACGCCATCTCCAACCACTTCGACTCAGTTCCCGAACTGGAGGAGAAGCTGAAGGACAAGGGCGACGTCGACCGCCTGCACCGCGTGCTGGAGTCGAGTGATCTCGCCGACATCCACTTCGTCCGGCAGGGCGAGCCGAAGGGGCTGGGCCACGCGGTGCTGCGGGCGAAGGCGCACGTCGGCGACGCGTCGTTCGCGGTCATGCTCGGCGACGACCTCATCGACGAGCGCGACGAGCTGCTGACGAAGATGATCGCCGAGCACGAGCGCACCGGGGCAGCGATCATCGCGCTCATGGAGGTCGACCCCGCGCACATCCACATGTACGGCGTCGCGTCCGTCGAGTCCACCGACGGCGACGGCGTCGTCAAGGTGAGCGGCCTCGTCGAGAAGCCGAAGGCCGAGGACGCCCCGTCGAACCTCGCGGTGATCGGGCGGTACGTGCTCTCGCCCGGCGTGTTCGAGATCCTCGAGCGCACCGAGCCCGGCAAGGGCGGCGAGATCCAGCTCACCGATGCGCTCCAGGAGCTCGCGGCCGACCCCGACGGGCCCGGCGTGTACGGCGTCGTCTTCCGTGGCCGCCGGTACGACACCGGCGATAGGGTGGACTACATCAAGGCCATCGTGCAGCTCGCGGCCGATCGAGACGACCTCGGTCCCGCACTGCGTCCCTGGTTCAAGGACTTCGCGGCGAACCTCTGACGCCGCCCGTACGAGGGGGTCACATGGATCTGACGGCTCCCCGCGGCTACGGGCCGGTGGCGATCCGGCTGGTCCGCCAGCGCGACGCCCGGGTGCTGCAGAACGAGCTGCTGTCGAACCGCGGCTGGCTGCGCCCGTGGGAGGCCACGAGTCCTGACGGCCCGGTGTCGTTCGACATGCGGGTGGGCGTGCGGCGGCTGCTGCAGCAGTACCGGGACGGCGCCGGGGTTCCGTTCGTCATGGAGTACGCCGGCGAGGTCGCCGGGCAGCTGAACGTGTGGGGCATCGCACGCGGCTCGCTCGCGTCCGCGACGATCGGCTACTGGGTCAGCGAGCGATTCGCAGGTCGCGGGATCACGCCGACCTCCGTGGCGCTGGCGACCGACGTGTGCTTCTCCGAGCTGCGCCTGCACCGCATGGAGATCTGCATCCGGCCCGAGAACCAGGCGAGCCTGCGGGTCGTCGAGAAGCTCGGCTTCCGTTACGAAGGGCTGCGGCGGCGGTACATCCACATCGACGGCGACTGGCGCGACCACTACGCGTTCGGCCTGGTGCGCGAAGAGGTGCCCGAGGGCGTGCTGCAGCGGTGGGTCTCCGGCCGCGCACCCCAGGACGCCGCGAGCATCCCGCCCGCCGACCGCCTGCACGCGTAGCACCGGCGGCCTCCGGCTGCCCGCGTCCGCGGATCCAGACCCTGACCCGGCGAAAACTGCTTGCGTGACACGCGACCGGATGCCGCGGTCATCGGCACTCGGTCCCTTACCGTGGTCAGCATGGATGGGCAGGTGCTGGGTGGGGGCGTCATCGTCCTCGTGGCGGCCGGCCTGTGGCTGATCTATCTGCTGCCGAGCTGGCACAGCCGGCGCCAGTACGACGCCGCGGAGCGCAACGCCGTGCGGCTCAATCAGGCGCTGCGCGTGCTCGCCGAGACCAGTGAGACGCCGGAAGAGGTGCGACTCGAGCTCACCGCGCGCACGGCCGCGGCGCAGCAGCGGCTGGCCAAGCGCGCCCTCGCCGAACGCGAGCAGGCGGCGCTCGAGTCGGCGCGCGTCGAGCTCGAGCGTGCCCGCGCGGAGCGCGAGGCCGCAGAGGTCGCGGCGCGGCTCGACCGCGAGCGCACCCGCGCAGAGCGTGTGGCCGCGGAGGCGGCCGCCCGCGTCCGTCTGGAGCAGGCCCGCGCCGAGCGCGAGGCGGCCGCGGCGGCCGCACGTGCGCAGGTCGCCGCCGCGCGTGCCCTGCCCGACGCTCGCCGGGCCCGTGCCCGGCGCCGCTTCCGTCTCGCTGCGACGCTCATCGGTCTGGCAGGCGTCGCCCTGGCAGTCTGGGGCGTGTACGAGACCCTGACCGTCGGCGCGCAGACCCTCCTGTGGACAGGCGTCGGGGTGACCACGGTCTGCGGGCTCACGCTGCAGCGCCTCGCTCGGGTGGCCGCGCGCGCGGAGTCGAGGTCGGCGGATGCCGAACCCCGTCGCCCTGCCGTGCTGCAGGACGTCGAGCTCGAACGGGCGCAGCGCGCGTGGGAGCCGCGCGACCTGCCTCGACCGCTCACCGCTTCTGTCGGCTCGCGCGCCGCCGCCGTCCTGGATGCCGAGGCCGCTCGCGCAGCGCTGCGGCAGGCGGCCCTGGAGGAGGCGATGGTGGCGCGTTCGGCGGCGCCTCAGCCGGCTGCCATCGAGGTCGCGCGCACGGCCCGCGCCGCCTCGGACGGCGAGGCGTACGGCCGTATGGGGTATGTCGACGACGCCGAGATCGAGGCGCACGTGCGGCAGCTGCTGACCCGTCGCGCGGCCGGCCAGTAGCCCGGTCGCGGAGGGCTCCGCGGGTTCGGAGCGGACGGTGAAGCGTGATAGTGTTTTCGAGGTTCACGGGCCTGTGGCGCAGTTGGTAGCGCGCTTCGTTCGCAATGAAGAGGTCAGGGGTTCGAATCCCCTCAGGTCCACCGATCGAACCCCCGGCGCAGCCGGGGGCTCTCGGCTTTCTGGACGCCCGACGCCATCCGCTCACGCCGGCGGCGCCGGGTACCGCACGCCGCTGCCCCAGCCGATCTCCCAGCCCTCGCTGTCGTCGAAGTAGTCGGCGAACGACACCGGGAGGCGGTGCTCCGGCTCGACGCGGGCCAGCAGGCCCTCGTACCACTGGGCGTAGCCCGGCGCATCTCCGGTGGGCGCGAGACCGGGCATGGCGCGCAGGATCAGCTCGGCGACGTCGTGCGCGGGCGTCGTGGCCTCGACTGCATCTCCGGCGAAGGCCGTCTCCGTGCCCGAGGTGTAGTGGATGCCGGACGCCGGGTCGGCGGCATCCCACAGCGACACCCGCCAGTACATCCCGGACGGCGCGACACCCGGTCGCACGCGCACCCCGTGGAACCCGCGGCGGTGCAGCTCGCGCACGCCCTGCAGGATCCGCAGCGACGTGGCCATGACCAGGGCCGAGGCGATCTCCTGGTGCGCTCCCCGGTCGACCGCGACGAGCGAGACCTCCTCCACCCGCGTCGACGCGGCGGCGATCGTGTCGATGGCGGCGGCGACCGCCTCGCGCCGCGGCCACGCGTAGACGCCGGCGCTGATGAGCGGGAACGCGACGGTGCGGGCGTCGAGCTCGTCGGCCACCTCGAGGGCGCGCCGGTAGCAGGATTCGAGCAGGGCGCGGTCGCGCTGCCCGGCGGCGTAATTCGGTCCCACGGTGTGCACCACCCAGCGCGCGGGAAGTGCGCCGGCCCGCGTCCATCCTGCGTCGCCGGTGGCCAGCCCGTAGGGAAAGCGCTCGACGCACTCGCGGAGGATCTCGGGGCCGCCGGCGCGGTGGATCGCGCCGTCGACGCCGCCGCCCCCGCGCATGGCGTTGTTGGCGGCGTTGACTATGGCGTCGGCCCTCTGGGCGGTGATGTCGCCATGCACGGCGACGAGCTTGGTCATGCTCCCATCATGCGCGCGCAGTGGCGCCCGCGTCAGGCGGGAGTCGCCTCCGCCGCGGCGCGCGCGGCCGCGGGAAGCGCGTCGATGATGCGGCCGACCGCGGCGTCGTCGTGGGCGGCCGAGACGAACCATGCCTCGAAGACCGATGGGGGGAGCGAGACCCCCTGCGCGAGCATGGACCGGAAGAACGGCGGATAGCGCAAGGCGTCCTGCGCCTTGACGGTGTCGTAGTCCGTGGGCGCGGTCTCGGCGAACTGGATCGAGAACAGGTTGCCCGAGCGCTGCACGACGTGCACCACGCCGGCGTCGGAGAGAGCGGATGCCGCGGCGTCGGCGATCCTCGTCGCCGCGGCGTCGATGCGGGCGTAGGCGTCGGCGTCGAGGTGGTCCAGCGTCGCGCGGCCCGCGGCGACGGCGAGCGGGTTGCCGCTGAGGGTGCCCGCCTGGTAGACCGGGCCGAGCGGAGCGAGAAGCTCGAGGAGCGCGGCCGGTCCGCCGAGTGCGGCGAGCGGGAGGCCGCCGCCGACGACCTTGCCGAACGTGATCAGGTCGGGGGAGAAGGGCACCGGGTCGACGCCGTACCAGCCGGCCGGCCCCACGCGGAAGCCGGTGAGCACCTCGTCGAGGATGAGCAGCGCACCGTGGGCGTGCGCGGTGTCGGCGAGTGCGGCGTTGAACCCGTGAGCCGGGGGAACGATGCCCATGTTCGCCGGCGCTGCTTCGACGATGACGGCTGCGATGTCGTCGCCGCGGGCGGCGAACACCTCGCGGACGGCGTCGAGGTCGTTGTAGGGGATCACGAGAGTCTGCGCGGCGATGGCGGCGGGGACCCCGGCCGAGCCGGGCAGTGCGAGCGTCGCGACGCCGGAGCCGGCATCGGCCAGCAGACCGTCGGAGTGCCCGTGGTAGTGCCCGGCGAACTTCACGACGAGGTCGCGTCCGGTCGCGCCGCGCGCGAGCCGGATCGCGGTCATCGTCGCCTCGGTGCCCGTCGACACCAGGCGCACGCGCTCGACCGGTGCTTCGACAGGCTCAGCAACCGAGGAAGGGCGCGTCACGCGCGCGGCGATGAGCTCGGCGAGCTCGGTCTCGCCGGGGGTGCTCGCACCGAAGCCGAGGCCCCGGGCCGCGGCATCCTGCACCGCCTTCACGACGGCGGGGTGGGCGTGCCCGAGGATCGCGGGGCCCCACGAGCCGACGAGGTCGACGTACTCGCGGCCCTCGACGTCGGTCACGTACGGTCCCGACGCCGACACGAAGAAGCGGGGCGTCTCGTGCACCGAGCCGAACGCACGCACGGGCGAGTTCACACCCCCGGGCATGACGCCGCGGGCGCGGGCGAACTCCTGCTCGTTGGTCGACAGCGCGTTCATCGGATCCACTCCGCAAGCTCCAGGGCCCAGTAGGTCAGCACGGCGTCGGCGCCGGCACGGCGGATGCCGATCACGGACTCCTCGATCGCGCGGCGCCGGTCGATCCAGCCGTGGGCGGCGGCCGCCTCGATCATGGCGTACTCGCCCGACACCTGGTACGCCCACACCGGCACCGGGCTCGTGGCGGCGGCGTCTGCCAGGACATCGAGGTAGCTCATGGCGGGCTTGACCATGACGATGTCGGCGCCCTCGGCGATGTCGAGGTCGAGCTCGCGCGCACCCTCGCGGCGATTGGCGGGATCCTGCTGGTACGTGCGGCGGTCGCCCTCGAGCGAGGACTGCACGGCCTCGCGGAACGGGCCGTAGAACGCCGACGCGTACTTCGCGGCGTACGCGAGGATCGGGGTGTTGCCGAAGCCGTTGTCGTCGAGCGCATCGCGCACGGCGGCGACCTGGCCGTCCATCATGCCGCTGAGCCCGAGGAGCTGCGAGCCGGCCTCGGCCTGCGCCACCCCCATCTCGCGGTAGCGCTCGAGGGTCGCGTCGTTGTCCACGTAGCCGCGGGCATCGAGCACGCCGCAGTGGCCGTGGTCGGTGAACTCGTCGAGGCACAGATCCGTCTGCACGACGAGCGCGTCACCCGCCTCGGCTGCCGCGATGCGCGTCGCGACGTTGAGGATGCCGTCCGGGTCGGTGGCACCGGAGCCGACCGCATCCTTGTGCTCGGGCACCCCGAACAGCATGATGCCGCCGATGCCCGCGGTGGCGGCATCCGTCACCGCCTTCTTGAGGCTCTCGGTCGTGTGCTGGACGACGCCGGGCATCGACGAGATCGGCACGGGCTCGCCGGCGCCCTCGCGCACGAACATCGGCAGGATGAGCTCGGCCGGATGCAGGCGGGTCTCGGCGACCAGGCGGCGCATGGCAGGGGACTGCCGCAGCCGGCGCGGGCGGTCTGCAGGCGTGTACGTCACGGGCGTTCTCCCGTCAGGCCGGCGGCGCCGGCGTCGAGCAGCTCACGGGCGACCGAAGCGGCGACCTCGCGCGACGGGTCGCCCTCGTCCTCGGGCCAGGTCGTGGCGTGCGACGACGTGAGCCGGGTGGCGCCGTCGAGGCTGTAGACGCTCGCCGACAGCAGCAGGAGGCCGGCGTCCACGACGGCGCGCGCGCCGAGCGGCGCGGAGCAGCCTGCCTCGAGCAGGGCGAGCACCTCGCGCTCGGCCTCGACGGCGGCGCGGGTCTCGCGGTGGTCCAGGGCGTCGACCAGGTGCTCCTGGCCGCGCCGCACCTCGATCGCGAGGGCACCTTGGCCCGGTGCGGTGGGCCAGGCGTCGGCGTCGAGGTACTCGGTCACGGCCTCGGTGCGGCCGACGCGCCGCAGGCCCGCGGCGGCGAGGACCACGGCATCCAGCTCGCCGCCGGCGACCTTGCCGAGGCGGGTGTCGACGTTGCCGCGGATGTCGACGACGACGAGGTCAGGGCGGCGCGCGCGCAGCTGCGCCATGCGCCGAGGGGAGCCGGTGCCGACCCGGGCGCCGGCGGGAAGCTTGTCGAGCGTGAGCCCGTCGCGGGCGCACAGCACGTCGCGCGGGTCCTCGCGCGCGGGGATCGCCGCGATGACGAGCTCGTCGTGCGGGGCCGTGGGAAGGTCCTTCAGCGAGTGGACGATGAGGTCGCACCGGTCGGCGAGCAGCGCGTCGCGCAGCGCCCCGGTGAAGAGGCCCGTGCCGCCCGCGCGTGAGAGCGGCTCGTTGGAGCGGTCACCGTCGGTCGTGATGCTGACGAGCTCGGTGGTGACGCCGGTCGCGTCGGCCAGGTCGTCGGCGACCATGCCGGTCTGGGCGAGCGCGAGCGCGCTGCCGCGCGTGCCGATCCGCAGGGTCGTCACGCCAGCACCTCGGCGACCTCGTGGGCGGCGATGCGGCGGCCGGTGTAGAACGGCACCTCTTCACGCACGTGGCGCCGCGCCTCGGTCTGCCGGAGGTCCCGCATCAGGTCGACCAGCTCGACGAGCTCGGGGGCCTCGAGCGCGAGGATCCACTCGTAGTCGCCCAACGCAAACGAGGCGACCGTGTTGCTCAGCACGGACCGGTGGGCGGCGCCCTTGCGGCCGTGGTCGGCGAGCATCTGCCGACGCTCGTCGTCGGGGAGGATGTACCAGTCGTACGAGCGCACGAACGGGTACACCGTCAGCCAGGCCTCGGGATCCTTGTCGCGCATGAACGCGGGCAGGTGGCTGGCGGTGAATTCCGCGTCGCGGTGCACCCCCATCGCGTTCCACACCGGCAGGAGCGATGCGAGCGGCTCGGCGCGGCGCAGGGTGCGCAGGGCCGACTGGAGGGTCTCGGGCGCCACCCCGACCCCGGTGAGCCAGATCATGATGTCGGCGTCGGCGCGCAGTCCCGAGACGTCGTAGAACCCGCGGACGGTGACTCCGGATGCCTCCACCGCGGCCACCGCGTCGGCGATGTCGCCGGCCGGGGCGGGGCGGGCGGGGTCCCGGCGCAGGACGGCCCAGAGGGTGTAGCCGAGGGTTTCCGTGGCGGGGTTCGCCGAGACATCCGTCATGTCCCTATCCTTTCATCCCGCGCGGGACGAGTTCCCGGTGCGGGGGTTTCCGCCGGGTCGGCTGTCTGCGCCCGGTCAGCGCGCGATCAGCTCGGCCGCGGTGCGCTCGGCGTGGGCGACGATGCCGGCCAGGCCGGAGCCCGCGACGGTCTCGCCGACGATCACCATGCCGGCGGGGACGGATGCCGCGGCCGGCCGCACCCACGAAACCTGCGCCGCGTCGACCGCGTCCGGCAGCGGCACGCTGAGGAGGAACGCGGCGTCGGCGCGGGCAGCATCGACCGGGTGGGCGGGCGTCTCGTCGTACGACAGGCGCAGCACGTGGCGACCGGCGGCGGCCTCTCGCAGCCACTCCCATTTCGCCGTCGCGTGGGTGAGCGCGCGGGCGGCGACCGGTGCCCCGGCGGCGACGAGGAGTCCGGTGCCGCGAGGGGCGGCATCCAGCTCCTCCTGCTCCACCACGAGCGTCACGAGGTCGATCCGGCGGCCCGGGTCCGCGGGGCCTGCCACACCGGGAGCGGCCACGACAACCGTGCCGCCGAGGGCGCCGAGGTCGTCGACGCGGGTTCCGAGGCGGATGCGGCCGCCATGGCGCTCCAGGTCGTCGGCGAGGGCGGGGACGAGCCGGTGCACCCCGCCACGGATCCCCGCGACGGCAGCACCCGGCGGTGCGTCCGCACGCAGCCGGGCAACGGCGACGGCGAGCGATCCGGCAGCGGCCACGGCCGCCGGGAGTGCGGGGTGGGCGCGGGCCACCGGAACGTCGTCGGGGTGCTGCGAGTGCACCCCGTGCACCACGGGCGCGACGAGCCGATCGAGGACCTCGTCGCCGAGGCGCTCCCGCACCAATGCGCCCAAGGTCTCGGGCACGGCGGCGAGCGGTTGCGCGTCGAGCTCGGCGGCGCGCTCCGCGGCGGAGCGTCCGACGACCCGCACGACGTCGGCGGCGAGCGGATCCGCCGGGATGCCGAGCAGCGCCGTCGCCGGGAGGGGCGCGGCGTCGCCGGTCGCCGGTTGCAGCCACGCCGGGCGCGGTGACGGCGCGACCACGTCGCCGGCGAGCCCGAGCTCATCGAGGAGGGACGTCACGGCACCGTCGCGGACGGCGAAGCTCTCGGCACCTGCGTCGAGGCCGATGCCCGCGACGTCGATGCGGGCGACGGTGCCGCCGAGTCGATCGGATGCCTCGAACACCGTGACGCTCGCCCCCGAGGACGCAAGGCGTCGGGCGACGACGAGGCCGGCGACGCCCCCGCCGACGACGGAGAAGTCAGTCATGCGCGTGGACGAACTCCACGATGCGCGTCAGCACGTCCGGGTCGGTGTCGGGCGGAACGCCGTGGCCGAGGTTCACGACGTGAGCGCGGGCGGACCGCCCCCGCTCCAGCACGTCGACGATGTGCGCCTCGAGCACCGGCCAGGGCGCCTGCAGCAGCGCGGGGTCGATGTTGCCCTGCACCGAGACGTCGGTGCCGAGCCGGCGCACGGCCTCATCGAGGGGCAGGCGCCAGTCGACGCCGACCGTGTCGACTCCGACGTCGCGCATCGCGGCGAGGAGTTCCCCGGTGCCGACGCCGAAGTGCACGAGCGGCACGTCGAGGCCCCGCACGGCGTCGAGGGCGCGGGCCGAGAACGGGGCGACATGCTGCGTGTAGTCGGCGAGGCTGAGCGATCCCGCCCACGAGTCGAACAGCTGCCCGGCCGAGGCGCCGGCTTCGATCTGCGCGGCGAGGAACGCGCCGGTGATCTGCGCGCACCAGCCGAGCAGCGCGGCCCAGGTCTCGGGGTCGGAGTGCATGAGGGCCCGGGTCTTCAGCTGCTCCTTGGAAGGGCCGCCCTCGACGAGGTACGACGCGAGCGTGTACGGAGCTCCGGCGAAGCCGATGAGCGGGGTCGCCCCGAGTTCGGCGACGGTCAGCGCGACGGCCTGGCGGATCGGTTCGAGGGCCGCAGGGTCGAGGGGCGGCAGGGCCGCGACATCCGCCGCCGTTCTGACCGGGGTCTCGAGCACCGGCCCGCGCCCGGGGACGATGCGCACGTCGACGCCCGCCAGGCGCACCGGGATGACGATGTCGCTGAAGAAGATGCCGGCGTCGACGCCGTGGCGGCGCACCGGTTGAAGCGTGATCTCACTGGCCAGCTCGGGGTGCAGGCACGCGTCGAGCATGTCGGTGCCGACCCGCAGCTCGCGATACTCGGGAAGCGACCGGCCCGCCTGCCGCATGAACCACACCGGCGGTCGGGCCGGCCGGTCGCCGCGATAGGCGCGGACGAGAGCGGGAGGAGTGTACCCAGCTGCCAGGGTCGGATGCGTCGGGTGAAGCGGCACGCGTCCAACCTTAGGCTCCCGCTTCGGAGATCATGAGGATCGTGCCTTAACATTGGACGGTGCTCCTCTGTCTGACCGCGAACCATCGGAACGCGAGCCTCGACGTGCTGGAGCGCCTTTCGGTGGGTGCGCCCACAGCCACGCGGGCACTGGTCGAGGACGGCTTCTTCGTGTCCGGCGCGGTCGTGCTCGCGACCTGCAACCGCTTCGAGGCGTACCTCGACATCGATGAGCCGCTCACCGGCGGCGAGGTGGTCGCCGTCGAATCGGTGGTCGAGGCCATGGCCGAGGCATCCGGTGTCTCCGCCGATGTGCTGCGGTCGTCGGTGGCCGTGCACCAGGGTGCGGATGCCGCCGCCCACCTGTTCGCGGTCACCAGCGGGCTCGAATCCGTCGTCGTCGGCGAAGATGAGATCTCCGGTCAGGTGCGCCGGGCGCTCGACGCCGCGCGAGCCGACGGACTGACCAGCGGCGAGCTCGAGCGTCTCTTCCAGAAGGCCACCCACACCAGCCGCGGTGTGCGCAACCGCACGCAGCTGCGCGGGGCTCATCGGTCGCTCGTGCGCCTGGCGCTCGACCTCGCCTCGAGCCGCATCGCCGACTGGGGGGCCGCCCGGGTCCTGCTCGTCGGCACCGGCCGGTACGCCGCCCGCACCGTCGACGCGCTGCGAGCCCGCGGCGCCGGCGACATCCACGTCTTCTCCCCGTCGGGGCGCGCGGAGTCCTTCGCCGCGCAGCGGGGCCTTGTTCCCGCGACCGACTTCGCGGCGGCGGTCGCTGAGGCCGACGTCGTCATCACGTGCACCGCCGACGCGGTCGTGCACGCGGACGCCTTCGTGCCCGGGCACCGCGTGCTCGTGATCGACCTGGGTCTTCCTCGCAACGTCGATCCCGCGGTCGGCGCCGTGCAGGCCGTCGAGCTGCTCGACCTCGAGACGATCCGCCTCCACGCGCCGCTCGAGCAGTTCACCGCGCACGCCGACGCCCGTGCGATCGTGGGCGATGCCGCGACCGAGTTCCATGCCGACCGCGAGGCGGGTCCCGCGATCACGGCCCTCCGCGGCGACGTGCTGAAGATCGTCGAGGACGAGATCGCCCGCGCCCGTGCCCGCGGAGCCGGCGACGACGTCGAGGCCGCGCTTCGGCATCTCGCCGGGGTGCTGCTGCACCGTCCGTCGGTGCGCATCAAGGAGCTCGCGGTCGAGGGCCGCATCGACGAGGCGCGCGCCGCGCTCGAGCTGCTGCACGGGCTGTCGGTCGACCCGCCCGCCGCGGTGGGCGACGCGGACGGCCTCTGGGCCACGGCCTGAGCGCCGGTCGCTGAGTGTTGCGGCTGTTCCGGCCGCTGCTGCATCGGCGGAGGGGCCGGCTGATGTCGGGTGAGAGCCGCGGGCGCCCGCCGACGGGACGGCACGGCCCCGCTCTCCGGCCGTGGGTCCCGATATGCGCGACGACAGCCCCGGGCGTGAGCGCGCTTCCCTCCCCGCGAGCGGTGACTGCCTGAGATCCGCCGAGCGGGATGCCCTGGCCATGGACAGCGTCGAACATATGTTCTACACTGGATGCATGATCGACGACGCGCCGCCCGACCCCACGGGTGCAGAGTGGGATGCCGTCGATCACGTGCCGCCAGTGCCCGACGCGGTCGACCTCGTACTCGAGACGGCCGCCATGATGGCCACCTTCGCCGCGGAGCGGCTCGTCCGCGTGGACGCGATGCGACGCGAGATGCTGACCGACGCCGCCGCTCGCGGTGTCGGTCTGCGTGAGGTCGTCGAGCGATCGATCCGACTGGAGCTCGCTGCGGGCATGCGGATCACAGAGTACGCCGCGGGGCGACTGATCCTTCAGGCCGAAGCGCTCGTGAACCGATATCCGACCGCGCTGGATGCGCTGTGGGGCGGGCGCATCACCGAGCGGCACGCCGAGATCCTGGTCGATCTGGTCGACCAGACCGATGGTGACCTGCGTCCTGTCGTCATCGAGAGGGCTGTCGCACTGGCCGAGGCCGAGCCCGTGGGCACGTTCCGGCGGGGCCTGCGCGACCTCATCGCACGGCTCGAGTCCCGGACGCTCGAGCAGCGTCACGCTGCCGCGGCGGCGGATCGGAGGATCAGCGTCGAAGCGGGCGCGGATGGGATGGGATCGCTGCTCCTCTACGCGCCGATCGTCGAGCTGCACGCGATCCATGGCCGTGTGACCGCTATGGCTAAGGCCATCACCGCGGGTGACGGCGAGACGCGGACGCTCGATCAGGTCCGGGCCGACATCGTCGCGGACCTCCTGATCGACGGTTCGACGGACCACACGCCGGCCTCGGCATCCGGGATTCGTGCGTCGGTCGTCGTGACCGTTCCGGTGCTGTCCCTCTTCGATGACGAAGCCGCGTCGCCCGGCGACCCGCCCGTCGTCGAAGGGGTGGGCCCGATTCCGCTCTCGCGTGCACGGGAGCTCTGCGGCGGCGATGCGAAGTGGATGCGGGTGCTGACCCACCCCGAGACGGGCATGGTGCTGTCGGTCGGTCGAGACCGGTACGAGCCACCCGCGGCGCTGCGTCGACTCGTGAGGTGGCGGGCCGACCGCTGCATGGGACCGGGTTGCGGCATGCCGGCGTCACGGTGCGAGGTCGATCACCAGATCCGCTGGGTCGATCAGGGCGAGACGGCTCTGGAGAACACTGCCCCCTTGTGCAAAGGGCATCACCTCGTCAAGGACAACGGCCAGTGGAAGGTCACCCAGATCCCGGGTTCGGGCGGTGCGCTGGAGTGGATCTCGCCGACCGGTCGAAGATACGTGGTGCAGCCGGAACGCAGGGTTCCGGTCTTCGCGAGTTCGAGGAGCTTCGACGGGAGCGACGCGCCGTTCTGAGTGTGGAGTCGGGCGTCGGGGCGTCCCGAAGCTCTCTGTCGCACGGCACGTCCGGCACGCAACAGCGGACCTGCTGTCGTCACCCGGCGAGTTCGTGCAGCAGGAACGCGCCGAGGAAGCCGATCGTCGCCCACAGCCCCGTGAGCGCGTGCTGCTGGTCGAACGCCTCGGGGATCATCGTGTTGCACACCATGGCGAGCAGGCCGCCCGCGGCGACCGTCGTGATGAGGGCGATGAGGCTGGGCGACGCGGACTGGAATGCCACATAGCCGAGCACCGAGGCCACGACGGTGACCAGGGCGATCCCGCTCCACAGCAGGGCGACGTACCGTCCGCTCGAACCGCCGCGCTTGAGCGCCGCGGTCGAGCCCAGACCCTCGGGGAAGTTGCTGATCGCGATCGCGGCGACGATGGGGATGCTGATCCCGCCCTGCAGCACCGACAGGCCCATCACGAGCGACTCCGGGATGCCGTCGATCAGCGCACCCACCGCGATCACGAGGCCGGCTCCGCTCACCGCCTGCGCGCCGGCGCGGCGGGCGACGATGTTCGCCGCACCCCCGGCCGGCGACGGCGAGAGCTGGGCAGCTCGCGGGAGCTGCCCGGACGGCGCCGCCGGGGCGGCCACCCGTTGCTCGTCCCGCTGCGTGCTCCGCCGAGAGATCAGCTGATCGGCGACGATGTAGATGATCGCACCGCCGAGGAACCCGACGGTCGTGGGGACGAGGCCGCCGTCCTCGGCCGCTTCCTCCACCAGCTCGAACGCGAGCGTCGAGATGAGGACGCCGGCGCCGGCCGCCATGATTCCGGCCACAACCAGCCGCGGGATGTCGACGAACCAGGCCACCGCGGCGCCGACCAGGAGGGTTCCGCCACCGATGAGTCCACTGAGCGCTGCGAGCCAGAGACCTTCCATGCGGTCAACCTAGTGGTCACGACGACGGATGCCTCGGCGAAACGCGTTCGCCGAGGCATCCGTCCGGCCGGCCTCGGTCAGTGAGCGAGCGCGGGCTGTCGGCCGCCGGAGGCGAGTCGTTCGGCGGCGAGGCCTTCGGCGGCCTCGAGCGGCGTCACGCCGCGCGCCTCGGCCTCGTCGAAGATGCGCCGCACGGTGTCGCCGATGTGGGCGACGCGCTCCATGATCTCGGTGCGGGTGCCCAGCTTCTTCGCCTCGAGGTCGAGGTAGATGACGCCGCCGGCGTTCACGACGAAGTCCGGGGCGTACAGGATGCCGCGCGCGGCGAGCCGGTCGGCGCCGCTGTGCTCGGCGAGCGGGTTGTTCGCGGGCCCGCAGACGGCCTTCGCGTCGAGGGCGTCGATGACCTCGTCGGTGAGGAGTCCGCCGATGCCGGCAGGGACGAAGACATCGGCGGGGATGAGGTGCTCCTCGCCCGCCGGCGTCCAGCGTGCGCCCAGCTCGGTCGCGAGGTCGCGCTTGGCGGGGTTCACGTCGGTCACGGTCAGGCGGGCGCCCTCGGCGGCGAGCCGCACGGCCAGGCGGCTGCCGACCTGGCCGAGGCCCGAGATCGTGAGGCGGCGTCCTTCGACGTCGGATGACCCGGTCACGCGCTCGAGGGTCGCGCGGATCGACTCGTAGACGCCCAGGCTGGTCGGGCCGGCGGGCTCGCCCGAACCCCCGACGGCGTCAGGCAGGCCGACCACGTGCTCGGTGCGCTCGCTGACGACCAGCATGTCGTCGGTCGTCGATCCGACGTCCTCGGCCGTGCGGTACAGGCCGTGCAGCGACTCCACGGCGTCGCCGAGGTCGAGGAACGCCGCCCGCCGCCGCTCGTCGTCGAGCGTCACGCCCGGCGGAAGGGCGAGCACGGACTTGCCGCCGCCCGCGTCGAGGCCCGCCGCGGCGTTCTTGAGGGTCATCGCCGCCGAAAGCCGCAGGGCGTCGCCGAGCGCGTCGCTCCAGTGCGGGTAGGACCACAGTCGCGCACCGCCCAGGGCCGAGCCGAGCACCGAGGAGTGCAGCGCCACGACGATGAACAGGCCGCTGCGCCGCCCGGTGATCACCTCCACCCGTTCGTGCGTGAAATCGGGCAGGGGCAGGGAGGGCAGGGTGTGCGTCATCGCGATACTTCCTTCGGCGGCCTTGTGGGCAGTGCGCTGCGGACGCCGCGGCGTTGCGGCATCCTTTCTCATTGCACACCGGTTCTGCGGATTGTTCAACCGTCTCAGCGGCGATTGGGCACAATGCGTCTCGTGACCGCCAGCCGGTGCGCGCCGGTGCGCAGACTGCGCGTTGCGGCCGGCCGATGACCGTCTCCCGCCGGCGGCCTGCGGCGTGCGGCGGGATCCGCGACCGCGGTCGGCGCCGGGCCCTGGATAAGCTGAGGCGGTGACCATCCCCGATTCCCTTCCCGCCCGGAGCCGTCTGGTCCACGAGTCGCTCCGCGCCGCGGGGATCCTGGGCGACATCGTGGTGCTTCCGGATGCCGCCTCCACCGCGGTCCTCGCCGCCGAGGCGCTCGGGGTCGAGGTCGGAGCGATCGCCAACAGTCTCGTGTTCTTCAGCGACGGTGCGCCGCTGCTGGTCATGACCAGCGGTGCCCACCGCGTCGACACGGCGGCGCTCGCCGAGCGGCTCGGCCGCACGAGCATCCGGCGTGCGGCGCCGGATCAGGTGCGCCAGGCGACCGGCCAGGTGATCGGGGGCGTCGCGCCCACCGGCCACCCGGCCCCGCTCCTGACCATCGTCGACGAGGATCTCGCCGCGTACCCCGAGATCTGGGCGGCCGGCGGCACACCGCACACGGTCTTCCCCCTGACCTTCGACGAGCTCGTGCGGCTCACCGACGGCACGGTGGCCAAGGTCGACTGAGCGCACGGCTCCTCACCGGACCGTCCCGTCCGGGGCCCGAGCTTCCGGCGATCAGCCGCCCGCGTGGCACCGCCTCATCGAGCCCGAGCTGATCGTGCGCCGCCCCGAGCATCCGTCATAGCGAGGGCGGCCTCGAGCCTCGCACGCGACGCTCCAGCTCTCGCGCCGCCGGAGCGAGCAGCGCCGCGACCCCCGCCGGATCGCGGGCGCCCTCGGTCGGATAGGTGACGGCGATCGCGGCGATCGGCCAGCCCACGTGGTCGCGGACGGCGACCCCCACCGATCCCAGCCCGAGCGTCACCTCGCCGTCCTCGAATGCCCACCCGCGCACCCGCGCCTCGCGCAGCAGCTCGCGCAGCTCGCCGGGTCGGGCAGGCCCCCGGCCCGTGCGGTCCGAGAACGACGCCGCGTCGGGGAACAGCGCGCGCACCTGCTCCCTGGGGAGCGCCGCGAGCATCGCGCGGCCGGTCGCCGTGAGGTGCGCGGGCAGCCGCACGCCGACATCCGTCACCAGGGCCGGCCTCCGGGCCGCCCGCTCCTCGACGATGTACAGGACGTCGCGCCCGTGCATCACCGCGAGATGCGCGCTTTCCCCTGCCCTGTCGACGAGATCGGCGAGCACGGGACGCCCGAGGCGTGCGAGGGGCTGCTGGCGCGAGTAGCCCCCGGCGAGCTCGAACGCGGCGATCCCGAGTCCCCAGCGCTGCTCCTCCGGCAGGTGCACGACGAACTGATGCTCCTGCAGCGTCGCGAGCAGGTGGTAGACGCTGGATCGGGGGATCCCGAGCCCCATGGCGATCGTGCGTGCGGGCACCGGTCCGCGCTGCCGCGCCAGGAACGACAGGATGCGAAGGGTCTGATCCGCCGCCGGCACCTGCGGACGGAGGGGCGAAGAGGCGGACGTGTCTGACATGACAGACACAGGATGCCACGGCTCGCCCTCGCCGGGAACACCGCGGGTGTGCAATCGAAGCATGACCGTATCGACCGAGCAGCTGGTCACCGTCGGCGCCGCACCGCTGGCCCCCGAACACGTGGTCGCCGTCGCGCGCCACGGTGCGCAGGTGCGGATCGATCCCGGAGCGCTGGAGCGCGTGACCGCGACGCGCGCGCTCGTCGAGGACCTCGCCGGCGATCCCGAGCCGCACTACGGCATCTCGACGGGATTCGGCGCGCTGGCGACGACCTTCATCGCGCCGGAGCGCCGCCGGCAGCTGCAGGCGAGCCTCATCCGCTCCCATGCGGCCGGCACCGGTCCCGAGGTCGAGCGCGAGGTCGTCCGGGCTCTCATGCTGCTGCGACTGCAGACGCTCGCGACAGGGCGGACCGGCGTGCGCCCCGAGGTGGTGGAGACCTACGCGGCCATGCTCAACGCCGGCATCACGCCGATCGTCCGCGAGTACGGCTCCCTCGGATGCTCGGGAGATCTCGCCCCGCTGTCGCACGTCGCGCTCGCGGCGATGGGCGAGGGGCGGGTGCGCACCGCCGACGGCGACGAGGTCGATGCCGCCGACGCGCTGGCCGCGGCATCCGTCCCCCCGCTCGTGCTGCGCGAGAAAGAGGGGCTGGCGCTCATCAACGGCACCGACGGCATGCTCGGGATGCTGCTGCTGGCGCTTCACGACCTCGCGGTGCTGCTCGACACCGCCGACATCGCCGCGGCGATGTCCGTCGAGTCCCAGCTCGGCACCGACGCGGTGCTCGCGGCGGACCTGCAGGCCCTGCGCCCGCAGACCGGCCAGGCGGTGTCGGCCGCGAACCTGCGCGCCGTGCTCGCCGAGTCGCCGATCGTCGCCTCGCACCGGGACCCCGCCGTGTGCACGCGCGTGCAGGACGCCTACTCGCTGCGCTGCGCACCCCAGGTGCACGGCGCCGCGCGCGACACGGCGGAGCACGCACGGCTGATCGCGTCGCGCGAGCTCGCCGCGGCCGTGGACAACCCCGTCATCACCCCCGACGGGCGCGTCGAGTCCAACGGGAACTTCCACGGCGCGCCGGTCGCGTACGTGCTCGACTTCCTGGCGATCGCCGTCGCCGATGTGGCGTCCATCTCCGAGCGGCGCATCGACCGCGCCCTCGACCCGGCGCGCAGCAACGGCCTCCCGCCGTTCCTCGCGCACGAGGTCGGGGTGGACTCCGGCCTCATGATCGCCCAGTATGCGGCGGCCGGGATCGTCTCCGAGCTCAAGCGACTGGCCGTCCCGGCATCCGTCGACTCCATTCCGTCGTCGGCGATGCAGGAGGACCATGTGTCCATGGGGTGGGCGGCGGGGCGCAAGCTGCGCCGCGCGATCGACGGACTGGCGCGCGTGCTGGCGGTGGAGGTGCTCACCGCATCCCGCGCGCTCGACCTGCGTGCGCCGCTCGAGCCGGCGCACGCGACTGCCGGGGTCCGCGACCTCGTGCGGACCGTCGCCGCCGGGCCCGGGCCCGACCGTTTCCTCAGCCCCGACATGGAGGCCGTCACCGCGCTCATCGCCTCGGGCGCCGTCGCGCGGACCGGCTTCGCCACCATCACGAAGGAGTGACATGACAACGCCCACTGAGACCCGCACCGTCCGGGCACCCCGCGAGCCCGAGCGCACCGCGAAGAGCTGGGGCGCCGAAGCGGCCAAGCGCATGCTCATGAACAACCTCGACCCCGAGGTGGCCGAGCACCCCGAGGACCTCGTGGTCTACGGCGGCACCGGCCGGGCGGCGCGCTCGTGGGAGGCGTTCGACGCGATCGTCCGCACCCTCGACGAGCTCGAACCCGACGAGACCCTGCTCGTGCAGTCGGGCAAGCCGGTCGGCGTCTTCCGCACCCACGAGTGGGCCCCGCGCGTGCTGATCGCGAACTCCAACCTCGTCGGCGACTGGGCGACGTGGCCCGAGTTCCGCCGCCTCGAGCAGCTCGGCCTCACGATGTACGGCCAGATGACGGCCGGCTCGTGGATCTACATCGGCACGCAGGGCATCCTGCAGGGCACCTATGAGACCTTCGCCGCGGTGGCGCGCTCGCTCGGGCGCGACGACCTGTCGGGCACGCTGACCCTCACCGGAGGGGCCGGCGGAATGGGCGGTGCCCAGCCGCTCGCCGTCACCCTCAACGGCGGCGCCGTGCTCATCGTCGACGTGGACGAGTCGCGGCTCGCCCGCCGCGTCGAGCACGGCTATCTGGACGAGTACACCACCGATCTCGAAGCCGCCGTGGCCCGGGTGGCGGCGGCCAAGGAGGAAGGCCGGGCCCTCTCGGTCGGCGTCGTCGGCAACGCCGCCGAGGTCTTCCCCGACATGCTGCGTCGCCACCGCGCCGGCGAGGTGATCGTCGACATCGTCACGGACCAGACCAGCGCCCACGACCCGCTGGCCTACCTGCCCGTGGGCGTCGCGTTCGAGGACTGGAAGGTTGAGGCGTCCCGCGACCCCGACGGGTTCACGGCCCAGGCGCGCCGCAGCATGGCCGCGCACGTGGCGGCGATGGTGGGATTCCAGGATGCCGGTGCCGAGGTCTTCGACTACGGCAACTCGATCCGCGCCGAGGCGCAGCTGGGCGGCTTCGACCGCGCCTTCGCCTTCCCCGGATTCGTGCCGGCATACATCCGTCCGCAGTTCGCCGAAGGACGCGGACCGTTCCGCTGGGTCGCCCTCTCCGGCGACCCGGACGACATCCGCAAGACGGATGAGGCGGTCAAGGCGCTGTTCCCCGACAACGCGGGGCTGGTGCGCTGGCTCGACAAGGCGGGCGACGCGGTGCACTTCGAGGGCCTGCCGGCCCGCATCTGCTGGCTGGGCTACCGGGAGCGGCATCTCGCCGGACTGAAGTTCAACGAGATGGTCGCGTCGGGCGAACTGTCCGGGCCGATCGTGATCGGCCGGGACCACCTGGACGCGGGCTCCGTAGCCTCTCCGTACCGCGAGACCGAGGCCATGGCCGACGGCTCCGACGCGATCGCCGACTGGCCGCTGCTCAACGCGCTGCTGAACACGGCGAGCGGTGCGGCGTGGGTGTCGATCCACCACGGCGGCGGGGTGGGCATCGGGCGCAGCATCCATGCCGGCCAGGTCACCGTCGCCGACGGCAGCGCGCTGGCCGCAGAGAAGCTCGAGCGCGTGCTCACGAACGACCCCGGCACCGGCGTCATGCGCCACGTCGACGCCGGGTACGACCGGGCCAAGGAGGTCGCCCGCGAGCGCGGCCTGCAGGTCCCGATGCTCGATGGATGACGGGCGGATGCCGTGACCACGACGCTCCTGACGAACATCGGCGAGCTGACGACCAACGTCGCCGCCGGCGGAGATCCCCTGGGCACCGTCCACGACGCGGCGCTGCTGATGGCGGACGGGCGCATCGCCTGGATCGGGCAGGCGGCGGACGCGCCGGCTCGAGGCCAGGACGCGACGATCGACGCCGGCGGCCGGGCGGTCATCCCGGGCTTCGTCGACAGCCACACCCACCTCGTGTTCGGCGGAGACCGTGCCGATGAGTTCGAGGCGCGCATGGCGGGCACGCCGTATGCCGCGGGCGGCATACGGCGCACGGTCGCGGCCACGCGCGCGGCGAGCGACGAGGAGCTGCGGCTGCGTCTGCAGCGCTTCACGACGGAGCTGCACGGGCAGGGCACCACGACGTTCGAGATCAAGACCGGGTACGGTCTCACGGTCGCCGACGAGGAGCGGCTCGCGCGACTCGCGGCCGAGGTCTCGGGCGAGGTGACGTTCCTGGGCGCCCACGTCGTCCCGGCCGAGTACGCCGAGCGGCGCGACGAGTACGTCGAGCTCGTGTGCGGCGAGATGCTGCGCGCGTGCGCGCCGCACGCCCGGTGGATCGACGTGTTCTGCGAGCGCGGCGCCTTCACGCCGGAGGAGGCCCGCCGGATCCTCGCCGCGGGCGCCGAGCGGGGCCTCGGCCTGCGGGTGCACGGCAACCAGCTCGGCCCGGGGGAGGGGGTGCGGCTGGCGGTCGCGGCGGGCGCGGCATCCGTCGACCACTGCACCTATCTCGACGATGCCGATGTGGCCGCGCTGGCAGGGTCGCAGACGGTCGCCACGCTGCTGCCCGGGGTCGAGTTCTCCACCCGCCAGCCGTACCCCGACGCCCGCCGCCTGATCGACGCGGGGGTCACCGTCGCGCTCGCGAGCGACTGCAACCCCGGCTCGAGCTTCACCAGCTCCCTGCCGCTCATGATCGCCCTGGCGGTGCGGGAGATGGGGATGACCCCGGCCGAGGCGGTGTGGGCTGCGACGGCAGGCGGTGCGCGTGCGCTGCGGCGCGACGACGTCGGCGCGCTGGCGCCCGGCATGCGCGCGGATGTGGTGATGCTCGACGCCCCGACGCGCGTGCACCTCGCCTACCGCCCCGGGGTGCCGATCGTGCAGACGGTGTGGGTCGGCGGCCGCGCCGTCACACCCGAGCCGTCAGCGCGGTGAGTCGAACGTCCACTCGTCCGGGTCGAGCGAGGTCGCGACGTCCCAGTCGTCCGCGTACCACCTGAACGTCGCGACGGCGCAGGTCGGCATGTGGCCGATCGCGTCGCCCGAGAGCCGTGCCGCCAGCACGCTCATCCCGGGGTCGTGCGCGACGACGAGCACCGACCTCCCGCGGCTGCCGGCCGCCCGGGTCAGCAGCACGCCGGCGGGCGCCCCGTAGAGCTCGGGGTCGACCGAGACCCGCACGTCGAGCGCCTCTGCGAACGCACGAGCTGTGCTGCGGGCGCGCACCGCGGAGCTGGAGAGGATGATCTCGGGGCGGAAGCCGGTGTCGGCGAGCGCGCGGGCCATGCGGGGCGCATCGCGCCGCCCGCGGTCGTTGAGCGGGCGCTCGTGGTCGTCGAGCTCCGGGTCGCCCCAGTCGGACTTGGCGTGTCGCACCAGCGCCAGCGTGATCATGCGAGAACCGCCTTCCCGGCGAGGAGCTCCAGGACGCATAGCGCCGCGAGTCTGACGGTCCTGCCGTCGGGCGCGTCGGCGGTCGCGTCGACCTCGGCGATGTCGGCGCTGTGCACGCGGGCGTCCGCCGCGATCGCCCGCACGAGCGCGCGGAGCTCCCACGCCGCGAGTCCACCGGGAACGGAGGCCGGGCACCCCGGCGCCACCGCCCGGTCGCACACGTCCACGTCGATGTCGAGGTGGACCGGCCCGTCGCCTGCGCCGGCGATCTCGAGCGCCTCGGCGACGACATCGGCCGCGCCGCGGCGGCGCAGATCGTCCATCGTCACCACGGTGATGCCGAGGTCGGCCGCCCGGCGGGCGTACGCGACCGAGTTGGCGAAGTCGGCGATCCCGAGCTGCACGATCCGCCGGGGGTCGAGGCCGTCCTCGATGAGGCGGCGCACCGGCGAGCCGTTGGAGACGCCGTCGCGGAGGTCGAAGTGCGCGTCGATCGTGACGAGACCCGTGGCGCCCGCACCCTGGGTGACGGCGTACGTGAGGGAGTTGTCGCCGCCGAGTGCGATCACGAGATCCGCGCGTCGGCGGAGGGCCGCGACGGCGGCGCGGACGGATGCCTCGCCGACGGGGCCGTCCGGCTCGTCGACGTCGCCGACGTCGGCGATGCGCAGCCGCTCGTTCAGATCCACCGGGGGCGGACCGAGGAGGGCGGGACTGTAACGCCGCAGCGCCTCGCGGATGGCGGCGGGCGTCGCATGCGCGCCGGTGGGGGACAGCGACGTGCGGAAGGCGGGCACGCCGAGGAGCGCGGCATCCCACTCGCCCTCGTCGATCGTGGGCCACGCACCCGCGCGCGGCCACAGGGCGTCATGCGGAAGCGTCACGATCCGACGCTACCGGGCGGCAGGGGGCGGGCACAGTCCCGAGGCGTTCCCGAGCTGAGGCGGTGTGCCCACGCGCTCAGATCCCCACGTACACCCACGCCCGCCGGCCGCTCGCGAGCACCACCGAGATGCGCCGGTACAGCGCGACCTCGTACTCGTCGGCCGCCTCGATCTCCTCGTCAGTGACCCGCAGCGCCCTGCCGACGACCTTGTCGAGGGGATTGCCCGTCTCGCGCACGACCGGGTGCACCGAGAGTCCCGACAGGTCCACGACGCGGCGGTCCTCGATCTCGGCGTAGTCGACGGTGTAACCAGGCAGCGCGTCGTCGTCGCCGTCGAGCAGCCTGCCGAAGGTGTCGAGCTGCACGTCGGGGTGCTGCAGGGTGCCGTAGGTGAAGAGGAGCTGGCTGCGCAGGTCGTCGGACACGACTCCAGTCAACCCGCTGCGCAGCGCCCCGCGCCGTTCTGTCATCGAGTGTTTACACGGCGACCGGATCACCCGGCGCCCCTCCCGCTCGTCAGCCCAGCAGCGCGTGGGCCACCGTGAAGATCGCCAGGCCGGCGAGTGAGCCCACGATCGTGCCGTTGAGCCGGATGTACTGCAGGTCGCGGCCGACCATGAGCTCGATCTTCTCCGTGGTCTCGACCGGGTCCCAGCGCTCGACGGTGTCGGTGATGATCGAGGCGATGTCGTGGCGGTAGCGGTCGACGAGGAACACCGCGGCGTCGGTCACCCAGCCGTCCACGCGACGCTGGAGGGCGGCATCCGTCGTCAATCGCCCGCCGATCTCGGCCAGCGCCTCCGCGGCCCGGCGGCGCAGTCCGCTTTCCGGGTCTGCGAGCGAGCTCAGCAGCCCGGCCTTCGCGGTGGTCCATGCTTCCGAGGCGAGCTCGCGCACGCGGGGACTGTCGAAGACGGCGAGCTTGGCGTCCTCGAAGCGCCCGATCGTCGCCGGATCGTGCTGCAGGTTCTCGGCGAGGCGAGTGAAATAGCCGTCGAGGGCGACGCGCGCGGGATGCTGCGGATCGGCGCGGATCGCCGCCACGAGCTTCACCGCCTCGTTGTAGACCGTGTCGTCGACGAAGCGATGCGCGACCGAGGGCACCCACGACGGCAGGCGCCGGGACACCAGGCCGCCGAACGCAGCCCGGTTGGCGGCGAGCCAGGCCGACACCGTGTCTGCGGCGAGGTCCACCGCGGCGTGGTGGCCGCCGGCGTCGATGATCCGCCCGAGCCACGCGCCCACCGGGGGACCCCACTCCGGAGCGATCAGATGCTCGCGGGCGAGCTCCTCCAGCAGGTCGCCGACCTCCTCGTCGCTGAGCGCCCGCACGACGCTGCCGGCCATGACCGATGCCTCCGCCGCCACGCGCTCGGCATGCTCGGGCTCGCTCAGCCACTCGCCGAGGCGCGCCGAGATCGCGGTCTGCTCGAGCTTGGCCCGCACCACGTCGCCCCGAAGGAACTCGGTCTCGACGAACTCGCCCAGGGTGTGGCCGATCTCGTCCTTGCGGCTCGGGATGATCGCGGTGTGGGGGATCGGGATCCCGAGCGGGTGCCGGAACAGCGCGGTCACCGCGAACCAGTCCGCCAGCGCCCCGACCATGCCTCCCTCGGCGGCCGCGCGGACGTAGGCGAGGGCCGGCACATCCTGCTGGAAGGCGAACGAGAACGCGAACAGCACGGCCATGAAGACGAGTGCTCCCAGCGCCACACCCTTCATCGTGCGCAGCCCCCGGCGCCGCTCCTGGTCGGCGGGGCTCAGCAGATGCGTCGGGGTCCTCGCCATGGGGTCATCCTCGCACGCGACCGGTCGCGCGGGGGAGGTGGGCCCAGGTGGTTGCGGCGGTGGCCGTCGCGAGGTAGGCGACGGGGAGCCGGCGCCCGCCGCCCATGCGTCGGGAGCCGTTACCGCACGGTGCGGGTGTGCGTCTCGATCACGTCTATGACCCCGTCTCCGTCCTGATCCGTCTCGGTGACGGAGGAGACCACCTCGCCGCGGTCGTCGTAGACCGTGGTCGCGCGGAGGAGGTAGTCGACGATGCCGTCCCCACCCTCGTCGTTCGCGTAGGTGAGCTCGACGACGCGCCCGTCGGAGATGACCCAGGTCCGTCGTTCGATGTTCTCCGGCACCCCGTCGATGAACCGGTCCAGCGTGATGGTCTCGTCCACGAGGAAGTCGCCGTCGTAGACGGACGTCGTGGTCTCCCGGTAGGGATCGCCGTTTCCGAAGGTGTCCACCTGGCGGACCACTGGTCGACCCTGATCGTCCGATTCGACGGTCTCGATGATCTCCTCGTCCACGACACCGTCACCGTTCCCGTCTGTGAGGCGCGTGGAGCCGGTGAAGACGCCCCTCGCGTCGAAGGAGAACGTCGTGACAATCGAGTACCCCGACGGCTCGAAGGTCTCCGTCACGCCGGTCAACTGACCCTTGCGGTCGTACGTGTACGTCGTGAGGGACGACGACGAGAAGGGACGGATCTCCTCGTCGAGCTCGCTGATCAGCGTGTTCTTGTCGAAGGTGCGCGTCACGCGCCGCTCGACCTCGATGGATCCGTCGGCGCGGTTGTCGGTGGTGCTCGTCTCCAGCACGGCGTTCCCCCGCTGATCGAACGTGGTCGTCTCGACAGTTCGCTCGTCGGGCACGCCGTCGCCGTCGTAGTCGGACTCCGTCGTCGAGGAGATCTCCGGCTTCTTGGCCGAGGTCACCGTGTATGTCGTCGTGAGGACATCGACGCCGTCCGCGCCGTTGTCGTACGTCTGAACGACCTGCACCAGCCGGCCCGAGCGGTCGTACGCGAAACGGACCTGCTGACGGGCATCGAGCACCTGGTCGCCCTCGTAGTCCGTGTCGGTCGTGTAGGCGAGCGTCTTCCCCTGGCGGTCGTACTCCCATGTGGTGGTCACCACCAGCGACACCGTTCCATCGGGGCGCCGATCCTCCGAGAGATGCGACAGCACGCGTCCCTTTCGGTCGAAGGTCTTCGTGACGGTCGTCGACTGATCGATGGTGCCGTCGTTGCCGAAGTCGACCTCGTTCACGTCCTCGACCGTGTACGTGCCGGCACCGGGGACCGGCGGCGGCGCTGCGCCGGCGGGGGCGGCCAGCAGTGCGGTCGCGGTCAACCCGACGATTGCGCCCACGGTGGCGGGCAGGGCGGTCAGCCGGCGGCGGCGCGACGCTCGTCGCTCGCTCGGATCAGCGGAGGTGGTCATCGCAGTCGGTCCTCTCGGAAGCCTCCGCGATTGCCCCGGGAGACGGGATCGGATGCACGAGCAACTCGGCACCGTCGAGAGCGGATGCCGACCTGCGGTCCACGTCATCGGGGACTCGCCGGGGCGAGGGTGGGTAGTTGATACCGGGCTGGTCCGGTTCGGGCGAACTCTATCGCCCCAGCCGCGTCGGCGGAAGCGGTGCGCTCACTCCTCGAGGGGCCCGAGCCACGCGGACGCGACGGCCGAGTGGGCCGATTCGGGGTCGGAGGGGTGGAAGAGGCCCGCGAGCACGTCGCGGTAGAGCCGGCTGAGCTCGTTCCGGTTGAAGTACGACGAGCCGCCCGCGACCAGGACCGCGTCGTCGACGATCGCCTTCGCCGCCGTCACCGCCCGGTGCTTGACGCCCGCCAGCAGCGAGAACCAGCGCGCGCCGTGGTCCGTGAGTCCGTCGACATCCCGCGCCAGCGATTCGAGCTGCGGCGGAAGGGCTTCGTACGCGAGCGCCATCTCGGCGATCCGCCATCGGATGTCGGGGTCCTGACTGTAGGCGCGGCCGGTCTTCTTCGATGTGCGGGACTGCGAGGCGGCGACCGCGAGGTCGAGGGCGCGACGGGCGATGCCGGTGTAGACCGAGGCGAGCAGCAGCTCGAAGGTGCTGAAGATGCCGAAGACGAGTGGATCGGGCTGGGGACCGGGAGGGAGCCGGCGCACCACCCGGTCGGCGGGTGCCACCGCGTCGCGGAGCACCGTCGTGCGGGACTGCGTGCCGCGCATGCCGAGCGTGTCCCAGTCGTCGCGCACCGTGACACGGCCCGCCTGCACCTCGGACCGGGGCACGAACGCGTAGACCAGCTGCGGCGCGTCCTCCGATGAGGTGTCCAGCCCGTGCAGGCCCAGCTGGGTCCAGACCGGGGCGAGCGAGGTGAAGATCTTCGTGCCGGTGAACGCGTAGCCGCCGTCCGGCAGGGGCGCGGCATCCGTGTCGCTGCCGAACAGCACCAGGTCGTTGCCTGCCTCGCTGATGCCGAAGGCGAACACGTCGCCCGCGACGGCGCCCTCGAGCACGAACCGCAGCGCATCGTCGCCGCGGTCAGCCAGCACCTTGGCGACACCGGTCCACACCAGGTGCATGTTGACCGCGAGCGCGGTGGCGGGCGCCGCGCCGGCGAGGCGCTGCTGGAGGACGGATGCCTCGGCCAGGCCCAGGCCGGCTCCACCGAGCTCACGCGGGGCGAGGATCGACAGGTAGCCGATGCGCTTCAGTTCGGCGAGGTCATCGCCGGGGAACGTGTTCTCCCGGTCGTGGACGGCAGCGCGGGTGCGGAAGCGCTCGAGCAGATCGTCGTCGAGGATCTCGCGCGGATCGAAGGAGGTCACCCCGCCATTCTTCCGCGAGGATGTGCCGATGGCGACGCCGTCCGAGGTTCTCGTCGCGCGGCCGATCCTGGGTGAGCTCTACCCGATCGCTGCCCGCAGCGCCGCCATCGTCTCCTCCGGACGGTCCCGGTGGGGCGAGTGCCCGGCGCCCGGCACGAAGGACACCGTGATGTGCGGGTTCGCCGCGACGGCGGACTCGGCGGGCTTCCCTCGGAAGATCGAGTACACATGCGGGTCGGAGGCGATCACGTGCGTCGGCACTCCGATGCACAGCGCCGCCTCGGTCACATCCCAGCGCGGGTTCTGCGCGCTGGTCTGCTCGACCGCCCATCGGCTCGCCTGCTGAGCTGAAAGCGCCTTCAGCTCGATGTCCTGCGGGTGCCAGTCCGGATGCTCCGCGCGCACCGCCGTCTGCGACGGGTCGTCGAAGGACCGGGTCTGGCTGTCGCGGACGATGTCCCGGTCGCGCTCGGTCAGCGAGATGGCCGGATCGATGAGCACGAGCCTTCGCGTCCAGTCCGGGTCGGCCGCGGTGGCGAGGACGGATGCCGCGCCGCCGAGCGAGTGCCCGATCACGAGGTCCCACGGGCCGCCGCCGGGGCGTGCGGCCAGCACGTCGGCACCGTAGGCCTCGAGACGGTAGTCCAGGACACGCGGTGCGGATCCGTGGCCGCGCAGGTCGACGGCATCCGCCCGCCATCCCGCGTCGGCCAGCGTGACGCCGTATCGCCACATGAGCGCGCCGTTCGAGCCCAGGCCGTGCACGAGGAGCGCGCGGCGCGGGGCTGCGGCCTCACCCCACGACAGGCGGGGCAGCGTCACGGGAGAAGGCATGCGCTCAGCCTAGGAGCGCGCGCCGCAGCGCGCGAAGTGGGAACCGGGACGTGCGCACGCCGATCGCGCGGATACTGCACGCGGGGGACGTCTCGCTCTGCGGCATTCGGCCTCCCCGGTGACGGCTACGGGTGTCGCGCGACGATGGCGTTCCGCGCGTGGCGCAGCCCGACGAACTCGCCCAGCGCTCGGCTGACCTCGTCGCGTGCGACGTATCGTGCCCGCCCCAGACGCTCGACGGACCCGACGAATTCGCCGGCGGCGCTCCCCACCCAGAAGCCGCTGTCGACCTCGTGCCAGGTGGTGATCGAGCGATCCTCCTGGTAGCGCGCTGCGACGCTCTGCGCCATCGTCATTTCGTCTCCGTGGGGGTACTGGGTCAAGGGGCATGACGTCAAGTGAATTACACAGCAGCAGTGATCATGTTCACTGGTATTGACAGACGGTGGCCCGATGTGCGCACCCCGGAGGAGGAGGAGAGATGGCACAGCTGTACTACGGAGCCGAGACTTGTCCGGCCGAGATCCCGGACCACGTGCTCGCACACGTCAAGGTCCTCGCGGCGACCAAGCTGCGTCGCGGCGAGTCGTTCATGCTGACGTGGCGGCACGGAGAGGACCCGGCGCGGGGCCGCACGTCGGTGTGGATTCAGCCGTCGATCCCGCTTCGATTCGTCTTCGACGGGCCCGAGCCCGAGACGCTCGACCGCGAGTACCTGCGCACGCTCGCGGAGGAGGCCTTGTCGAGCCGCGGCGTGGTCCTGGAATGGGACGACGAGACGGCGGGCGCCGCCGGCGTCGGGTCGCCGCCCGAGAAGGCGCGACCCGTGCCTTCCGTCGCCGCGTGACGCCCGGCGCGCGGAGAATGGTCTGGTGATCTCGACCGAACTGGCGATGGCCCTCCGCGACGCCGGCCTGATCTGGCACCCGCGGTCGGGCGATCGGTTCCAGCTCGACGAGCCCGAGTTCGAGGCCGATGTCTTCACGGTCAGCGAGATGACGATCGAGCCACGGGAGTACGCCACCGGCAAGCTGCTGGCCTTCAACGGCACCACCGAGTGGGCGCTGGATTCCGTCGCCCTCGAGGACGCACTGTGGCTGCCCCACGAGCACCAGCTGCGGGAGCTGCTGCGCGGAGCCTTCCGCGCCCTCAGGCGACTTCCCGACACCCATGAGGTCGAGATCGTGCTGGGCGGACAGCGGCGGGTCTTCGAGCATCCCGAGCCGGCCGACGCGTATGCGCTCGCCGTGCTGGAGCTCCTGCGCCGCCTGGCGTGACCTCGAGTCGCCGAACACGCTGGGCCCTGCGCCGGGGCGTTGCCTCGAGTCGCCAGGACACGCCGGCGGCGAGGCATCCGTTCGGCGTGTCTTGGCGAGTCGCGGGACCGTGACCCGGCCCAGGGGCGTTGCCTCGAGTAGCCAGAACACGCCGGGGGCGTTGATTCGAGTCGCCAGAACACGCCGGGGACGAGGCCTCCGTCCGGCGTGTATTGGCGAGTCGCGGGACCGTGCCCGGCGGTGTTACCTCGAGTCGCCAGAACACGCCGGCGGCGAGGCATCCGTTCGGCGTGTATTGGCGAGTCGCGGGACCGTGACCCGGCCTAGGTGTGATGTCCAGGCAGGTTGTTGAGTCTGCTGAAGGGTGGGGCTCCGATGGCGGAGTGGCGCCTGTGCTGATTGTAGAAGTGCAGCCAGCCGGGCAGCGCGGCGCGACGCTCGGTGTCTGAGGGGTAGAAGCGGGCATAGGCCCAGCCGTCGGCGAGGGTGCGATGGAAGCGTTCTATCTTCCCGTTCGTCTGCGGGCGGTAGGGGCGGGTCCGTTTGTGTCGGATGCCGAGCATGGCGCAGGCGTCTTTCCAGGCGTGGGAGCGATAGGCCGATCCGTTGTCGGACAAGACTCGCTCGACGGTGACGCCGCGGTCAGCGAACCATGCGACCGCGCGTTCGAGCACGCCGATCGCGGTGACGGCGCGCTCATCGCTGCAGATCTCGACGTAGGCGACGCGGGAGTGGTCGTCGATGACGGTGTGCAGGAACGCGGTGCCGATGTTGGGATGCCCTTTCTCGGTGTATCCGGCGCCGGCGCGGGCGGCGCGCTGCTTGTTCTTCTTGCCTTGCTGCTTGCCGACGTAGCGCCAGCCGCCGCCGTCGGGGATGTTGCCGAACTTGGTGACGTCGACGTGGATCAGGGATCCGGGATGGTCGTGTTCGTAGCGGCGGATCGGCTCGCCGGTGACCCGGTCGATGTGGCTGAGCCGGTTGATCCGGGCCCGCACCAGCACCGCATGCACCGTTGAGGCGGGAACGCCGAGCTCGCCGGCGATCTGCACCGGCCCCAGCCGCCGACGCCACCGCAACCGCACGATCCGTTTCACTGTCGCGGGCGGCGTCTTGGCCGGCATCGAGCGCGGCCGGCTGGACCGGTCAATCATTCCCGCGGGCCCTTCGGCCCGGAACCGGGCCGCCCACTTGCGCGCCGTCGGCGGTGAGGTCATGAACATCTTCGCCGCGACGGCGACCGGCCAATGCTCCTCGACGATGAGCTTGGCCAGCCGCAGACGAGCGCGCGGGGTCAGAGCAGCGTTAGCGTGGGACAACGAAGGCCTCCTGTGATGCGTGAGCGGTTCCTAGACAGCTCCACTCTCGCAACGGGAGGCCTTCGCCCGTCAGCAGATCACACGCGATTCACGCAACAACGTCCCTGGACATCACACCTAGGGGCGTTGCCTTGAGTAGCCAGAACACGCCGGGCGGGAGGCATCCGTTCGGCGTGTCTTGGCGAGTCGCGCGCGGGGACTGTTGTCGCGGGGACCGAAGGGCGCGAGGGGTCAGCCGATCGTCGGCACCGGCTCGGTGTCGGGGATCGGGCTCGCCCCCCGCGTCCGCAGATCCGGAAGGCCGCGGACGAAGGCGACGGCCACGACGAGCCCGAGACCGCAGAACGCCGCCGCTGCGACGTAGGCCGCGGTCACGCCGCCGGGGCCGTCGATGAGGAAGCCCGTGACCGCCGAGCCCACCGCCGCGCCGATGAGCTGGCCGGTGCCGACCCACCCGAAGGCCTCCGCCGTGTCGCTGAACTTGACGCTCGCCGTGGTCACCGCCGAGAGCACCGCGAGCGCCGGCGCGATGCCGATCCCCGCGACGAACAGCGTGGCGCCGATCCACCACACGTTGAGCCAGAGCGAGGTCAGCGCCAGCCCGAGGGCGACCACGCTCAGCCGGCGGGCCATCGCCCACGGACCCATCGGCAGGTGCCCGAACGCGAAGCCGCCGATGAGGCTGCCGACCGAGAAGACCGCCAGCACCAGCCCGGCCTCGAGCCCCCCGTGGTCGAAGGTCGCGACGACCGCGGCCTCCACCGCGGCGAACGACCCGATGAGGAGGAAGCCGATCACCGTCGCGATGAGGATCGCCGGGCGGGTGAGCACCGTGCCGAACGACCGCTTGCTGCGGGGGATACGGACCCGTCCCACCTCGGGCGACAGGATGAACCACGTCCCGCCCGACACCAGGATCAGCACCACCAGCACCAGCCCGGCCACCGTGCCCGCCTGCGTAGCGACGAAGGTGATGAGGACGGGGGCGAGGATCCAGATGACCTCCTGCAGCGACGCATCCAGCGAGTAGAGCGCGGTCAGCTGCATCGAGTTGACCATCTTCGCGTAGATCGTCCGCACGGCGGCCACGATCGGCGGCGTCGAGGCGCCGGCGAGGAACCCGAGCACGATGTAGACCGGGACGGGGACGATCAGGAAGGCGATGGCGGTGAGGGATGCCGCGCACACGGCCGTCGTCAGAGTCAGCACGCGCCGCATGCCCCAGCGGCCCATCCACCGGCTGGTGACGGGTCCGGCGAGGGCCTGGCCGATCGAGACGGCCGCCAGCACCACTCCCGCAGCACCGTACGAACCGGTGATCCCCTCGATGTGCAGGAGGATCACCAGGCTGATCATGCCGTTGGGGAAGCGGGCGGTCAGCTGGGCGGCGATGATGCGGGCGACGCCAGGGGTGCGCAGGAGTTCCCGGTAGCCGGCCACCTGTCAACGCTACGTCATGCGATGGTGTCCGGCGGAACCGCCGACGTCCTGCCCGGGGTGGGGCGGCGACACGCCGGCGACACGCCGAAGCGGCTCTCCACAGCCGAATCCGATGTCCGAGCCCGGCGATACGTTCGCGCTGTGGAGGAAGCCGGTCGCCGCAGCGCCGGACCGGCATGAATCAGGTGTTTTCCAGGCTTCGCCGGCTGTGGATGAATCGGTGGACAACCTGTGTTGTACGTGGGGAGAGCGGTGGAAAATCACACGGATGTAACTACTAGCCCTTGTGGTGCTATCGGATGTCGGTACCCATATGTAGTATTGGACTCCCGGCGGGGGGACTGCCGGAGAATCGCACCGGATGCCACCGGGGGAGCACTGAGGAGACGGAATCGACATGGCGATCACGGTTTACACCAAGCCCGCGTGCGTGCAGTGCACGGCGACCTATCGGGCGCTCGATTCCAAGGGGATCGAGTACGAGATCCACGACCTCTCGGAGGACCCCGCGGCCCTCGAGCAGGTCAAGGCGCTGGGCTATCTCCAGGCGCCGGTCGTCATCACCGATGAGGACCACTGGTCGGGCTTCCGTCCCGACAAGATCGACGAACTCGCGTCGCGACTGGCCTGATCGATGTCTGTCGTGACGCAGCGCGTCGCGACAGACGCGCCCCTGCTGGTCTACTTCTCGAGCGTGTCGGGGAACACCGCGCGTTTCATCGAGAAGCTGGGCGCCCGGGCGGTCCGGATCCCTCTTCTCACGTCGGATCCGCCGCTCGTGGTCGACGAGCCGTTCGTCCTCGTGACGCCCACCTATGGCGGAGGCCAGGGTCGGGGCGTCGAGAAGGGCGCCGTTCCGAAGCAGGTGATCCGGTTCCTCAACGATGAGCGGAACCGGCGCCTCATCCGCGGAGTCATCTCCGCGGGGAACACCAACTTCGGCGAGCACTTCTGCCTCGCCGGCGACATCATCAGCCGGAAGTGCCACGTGCCGCACTTGTACCGGCTGGAAGTATTCGGCACGCCTGAAGATGTGGAACGCGTGAACGCGGGATTGGAACGATGGTGGGAACTCTGACCGAGAGCGACTTCAAGACGCAGGCGCGGTTCGAGGGCATGGACTATCACGCCCTCAATGCGATGCTCAACCTGTACGACGCGGACGGGAAGATCCAGTTCGACGCGGACAAGCGCGCCGCGCGGGAGTACTTCCTGCAGCACGTGAACCAGAACACGGTGTTCTTCCACTCGCTCAAGGAGCGCCTGGACTACCTCGTCGAGAAGGAGTACTACGAGCCGGCCGTGCTCGAGAAGTACCCGTTCGAGTTCATCCAGCAGCTGAACGACTTCGCCTACGGCAAGAAGTTCCGTTTCGAGACGTTCCTCGGGGCGTTCAAGTACTACACCAGCTACACGCTGAAGACCTTCGACGGCAAGCGGTACCTCGAGCGCTTCGAAGACCGGGTCGTCATGACCGCGCTGGCGCTGGCCGACGGCGACCAGAAGCTCGCCACCGATCTCGTCGAGGAGATCATCTCCGGCCGCTTCCAGCCCGCCACCCCCACGTTCCTGAACGCCGGCAAGGCGCAGCGCGGCGAGCTCGTGTCGTGCTTCCTGCTGCGCATCGAAGACAACATGGAGTCGATCTCCCGCGGCATCAACTCCTCGCTGCAGCTGTCCAAGCGCGGCGGCGGCGTCGCCCTGCTCCTGTCGAACATCCGAGAGTCGGGTGCCCCGATCAAGCAGATCGAGAACCAGTCCTCGGGCATCATCCCGGTGATGAAGCTTCTCGAAGACAGCTTCAGCTACGCCAACCAGCTGGGCGCCCGTCAGGGCGCGGGGGCGGTGTACCTCAGCGCACACCACCCCGACATCATGCGGTTCCTCGACACCAAGCGTGAGAACGCCGACGAGAAGATCCGCATCAAGACCCTGTCGCTCGGGGTGGTGGTGCCCGACATCACCTTCGAGCTGGCCAAGAACGACGAGGACATGTACCTCTTCTCGCCGTACGACGTCGAGCGCGTCTACGGCGTGCCCTTCGGCGACATCTCGGTGACGGAGAAGTACCGCGAGATGGTCGATGACCCGCGCATCAAGAAGACGAAGATCAACGCGCGCGAGTTCTTCCAGACCCTCGCCGAGATCCAGTTCGAGTCGGGCTACCCGTACATCATGTTCGAGGACACGGTGAACCGGGCGAACCCGATCAAGGGCCGGATCAACATGTCCAACCTGTGCTCCGAGATCCTGCAGGTGAACACGCCGACGACGTTCCACGAAGACCTGTCATACGACCAGATCGGCAAAGACATCTCGTGCAACCTCGGCTCGCTCAACATCGCCCTGGCGATGGACGGCGGGAATCTCGCGCAGACTGTGGAGACCAGCATCCGTGCGCTCACCGCCGTGAGCGACCAGAGCCACATCCGCTCGGTCCGCTCGATCGAGGACGGCAACGACCGCTCCCACGCCATCGGTCTGGGGCAGATGAACCTCCACGGCTACCTCGCCCGTGAGCACGTCCACTACGGCTCCGAAGCGGGCGTCGACTTCACGAACATCTACTTCTACTCGGTGCTCTTCCACGCGCTGCGCGCCTCCAACCGGATCGCCATCGAGCGCGGCGAGGTGTTCGACGGGTTCTGGGACTCGAAGTACGCGTCGGGAGAGTTCTTCGACAAGTACATCGACCGAGCCTGGGTGCCCGAGACCGAGAAGGTCAAGGAGATGTTCGCCGGCCACCACATCCCCACGCAGGACGACTGGCGCGAGCTGAAGGCATCCATCCAGCAGCACGGCATCTACAACCAGAACCTGCAGGCGGTGCCGCCGACCGGCTCGATCTCGTACATCAACAACTCGACGTCGTCGATCCACCCGATCGCCGCCAAGATCGAGATCCGCAAGGAAGGCAAGCTCGGCCGCGTCTACTACCCGGCGGCGTTCATGACGAACGACAACCTCGAGTACTACCAGGACGCGTACGAGATCGGCTACGAGAAGGTCATCGACACCTACGCCGCCGCCACCCAGCACGTCGACCAGGGGCTGTCGCTGACGCTGTTCTTCAAGGACACCGCCACCACGCGCGACATCAACAAGGCGCAGATCTACGCCTGGCGCAAGGGCATCAAGACGATCTACTACATCCGTCTGCGGCAGATGGCGCTCGAGGGCACCGACATGTCCGAGTGCGTCTCCTGCACACTGTGACGCTCTGCCCTTCGACAAGCTCAGGGACCGAAAAGGACGAACGACGATGAGCGAGAAGCTCCAGCTCCTGGACCACGTCCAGGCCATCAACTGGAACCGGATCCAGGACGACAAGGACCTCGAGGTGTGGAACCGCCTCGTGAACAACTTCTGGCTGCCCGAGAAGGTGCCGCTCTCCAACGACATCCAGTCGTGGAACACGCTCACCCCCGAGGAGCAGACCCTCACCATGCGGGTGTTCACCGGGCTCACGCTCCTGGACACGATCCAGGGCACGGTCGGCGCGGTGTCGCTGATCCCCGACGCCCTCACCCCGCACGAGGAGGCCGTCTACACGAACATCGCGTTCATGGAGTCGGTGCACGCCAAGTCGTACTCATCGATCTTCTCCACGCTGTGCTCCACGAAGGAGATCGACGAGGCGTTCCGCTGGTCGGTCGAGAACGAGAACCTTCAGAAGAAGGCGCGGATCGTCATGGAGTACTATCGCGGCGACGAGCCCCTCAAGCGCAAGGTCGCCTCGACGCTGCTCGAGTCGTTCCTCTTCTACTCGGGCTTCTACCTGCCGATGCACTGGTCGAGCCGCGCGAAGCTCACCAACACCGCCGACCTCATCCGCCTCATCATCCGCGACGAGGCTGTGCACGGCTACTACATCGGCTACAAGTTCCAGCGCGGCCTCGAGACGGTCGACGAGGCCACCCGCAACGACCTCAAGGACTACACCTTCTCGCTGCTGTACGAGCTGTACGACAACGAGGTGCAGTACACGCAGGACCTCTACGACGAGGTCGGCCTGACCGAGGACGTCAAGAAGTTCCTGCACTACAACGCCAACAAGGCGCTCATGAACCTCGGTTACGAGGCGATGTTCCCTGCCACGGTGACGAATGTGAACCCGGCGATCCTGTCGGCCCTGTCGCCGAACGCCGACGAGAACCACGACTTCTTCTCGGGATCGGGCTCGTCGTACGTCATCGGCAAGGCGGAGGCGACCGAAGACGAGGACTGGGACTTCTAGGAGTTCCAGATCACGCTTCGCCCGCATAGGGCGGCTGAGAGGCCCGGACCCGCAGGATTCTGCGGGTCCGGGCCTCTTTCGTGCCTTCTCTCGACAGACAGAGGAGGACTCGGATGGACATCGATGGCCGTGGGTGAGTCCCATAGCGTGGTGTCACTTGGGCGTGACCGTCGCGATGCCGTCCACAGGAGCTCCTTTCGAGACGTTCCTGGACGCGAACATCACGGGCGAAGGCGGCGACGCGTCCGACGTGCAAGTCGTCATCGTGGCAGGCGCGGGGGTTCATTCCCAAATCCAGTGCCTTCACCGCCCCAGTTGTGCAGAACAACCCGAATCCAGTGGCGTCAGGATCGAGGCGGAATAGACCGCGAAGTGAGTTGGTTGTACATGCAACCGAATCCACTTCGCTCACCGGAGACATCATGAACCGCATCGAATCCTTCTCGCAGCCGGCGCCGGCTTCCGACCGGATCCTGAACCCGCAGACGGGGATGGATGCCGTCACCCTCCGCGTCGGAGACCTCGAGCTGATGTCGTCGTACTACGCCGGCGCCCTCGCTCTCGAGCCGCTCGAGGAGCGGACCCGAGGCCGGGAGGTGCACCGTGTGCTCGGCCGCGGCCGGACGCCGATGGTGCGTCTGATCGGCACGCCGGGACTGCCGGCGGTGGACCCGCGACAGGCGGGACTCTTCCACACCGCATTCCTCTTCGACGACCAGCCGTCGCTGGCAGCAACGGTGCTGCGGGCCGCGCAGGATCCGCGCAGCCGCTTCACCGGCTCCAGTGACCACCTGGTCAGCGAGGCGTTCTACTTCACCGACCCCGAGGGCAACGGGATCGAGCTGTACGTCGACCGGGACCGGTCGCAGTGGCGCTACGAGAACGGCGAGCTGCAGATGTCGACGCTGTACCTCGACCCCAACGCGTACTTGCAGCGCCACCTCCTCGACGAGGCCGCCGCCGGGTCGGTCGCGCAGACGGCCGGCAAGGTCGGGCACGTCCACCTGCAGGTGGGTGACATCGCCACGGCTCGCGCGTTCTACGTCGACGCGCTCGGCTTCGAGACCACGGTCGCCACGTATCCCGGTGCGCTCTTCGCCTCGGCCGGCGGCTATCACCACCACGTCGCCATGAACACGTGGAACAGCGGCGGCGCCGGCCCTCGTGGCGCGAGCCTCGGGCTCGGCGACGTCGCGATCACCGTGCCCAGCCGCGACGATCTCGACGCGCTCGCCGCCCGGCTGACCAACCGCAAGTTGCCGTTCGCTGACGACGGGCGTTCCATCGTCGTCGCGGACCCGTGGAACACGCAGGTCACCGTCGCCCTTCCCGGCGCCGACGTCGACGAGGTGCTCGCCCGATGACCCTCCACGCCGTCACCTCTCAGGATCTGCGAGCGGATGCTGCGCCCGCCGTCGCCGTCTTCCTCCACGGCTACGGCTCGAACGAGCACGACTTGGTCACGCTCGCGTCCGCGTTGCCGGAGGGCATGCCGTGGGCTTCGCTCCGCGGTCCGATCGCCCTCGCGCCGGCCACGCACGCGTGGTTCCGTATCGGAGAGCCGGGCAATCCCGACCCCATCGCTGTGGCAGCGGCCACCGCTGCGATCTGGACTTGGGCGGACGCGGCCCTTCCGGCGGACACACGCCTGGTGCCGATCGGCTTCTCACAGGGCGGGCTGATGGCGTCGCAGCTGCTCCGCACCGACCCGTCCCGGGTCCTCGCGCCTGTGATGCTGGGCGCATTCGTGCAGGCGGGGGAGCAGCCGGGCGATGCGCAGCTGCGCGAAACGCGTCCTGCCGCGTTCTCGGGGCGGGGCTCCGAGGACCGCGTCATCGCCGCCGCCGCGGTGGCACGGACCGACGCGTGGCTTCCCGCGCACACGTCCGCAGTCGCGCGAACCTATGCGGACCTTGCCCACGGCATCAACGCGCAGGAGCTGGCGGATGTGCATGCGTTCCTCGCGGCGGAGACGGCCATGGTGAACCTATGACCCGCAGTGTTGACGATCCCGCCACGCGGTTCGAGATCGGCATCTTCACGTTCGGTGAGCTGACCGCGGACGACACCGGCGCCCCGATCGCCCCACACGCTCGGCTCGCTCAGATCTTGGAGTGGGCCCGGGTGGCCGACGGGGCGGGCCTCGACGTGTTCGGCGTGGGCGAGCATCACCGAGCCGACTTCGCGGTGTCGTCACCGCAGATGGTGCTCGCCGCCGCCGCGACCCAGACCGAGCGGATCCGCCTGACAAGCGCGGTGAGCGTCCTGTCGAGCGCCGATCCGGTGCGGCTGTTCGAAGAGTTCGCGACCCTCGACCTGCTCAGCGGCGGACGTGCGGAGATCGCGGCCGGCCGCGGTGCGTACGTCGAGTCGTTCCCGCTGTTCGGGCAGGAGCTCGGGCGCTACGACGAGTACTTCGACGACCGACTCGGCCTCTTGCTGCAGGTGAGGGAGCGCGACCTCGTCACCTGGCAGGGCACGACGCGGACATCGCTGCGGGACGCCGGCGTCTGGCCACGTCCTCTCCAGGAGCGCCTGCCGGTGTGGATCGCCGTCGGCGGCACACCGGAATCAGCCGCTCGTGCGGGTTCCCTGGGACTGCCGATGTACCTTGCCATCCTCGGTGCACCCGCCCGCTTTCAGGCGCTCGCGGCGCTGCATCGGGATGCGGCGGCGCAGGCCGGGCACAGCATCCCTCGACTCGGGGTCACCTCTCACTTCCACGTCGCCGCGACCACCCAGGCTGCCCGCGACACGTTCTTCCCACATTACGCCCGCTACTTCGCGCAGAACATGCCGCGTGGTGGCCGATTGGACCGCGAGACGCTCGATGCCTGGGCGGGGCCGGGTGGCGCCCTCTTCGCAGGCAGTCCGGCCGAGATCGTCGACAAGATCCTGTGGGAGCACGAGATGCTCGGCCACACGCGATTCCTCGCTCAGGTCGGCCTCGGGGGGCTCAGCCAGCGAGACACGCTGCGCTCGATCGAACTCCTCGCGACCGAGGTGCTGCCGCAGGTGCGCGCCGCTACCGCGGGGCCGGCCGCCGCCTGACATGCGTTCGGAGCGGGCCACGGTTCTCGGTCTGGCCGTCGCTGTCTTCCGGGCCGAGTCGCGCGGGTCTGGTCAAGCGGCGACGCGCGCCGACTCGAGCCTTGCACGTGTCGCAGGGGAGATACGGTGCTCTTCGGTCGCGTCGAGGGTCAGCCGGCGCACCGTCTCTGCTCCGACGCCGCTGATGCGCGCGATGGCGCGGAGCGACATGCCTCGCGACTGCAGTTCGTCGACGATCTGAGCCGCCGCGTAGTCGGATCGACGTCGGGTCGCCGCCTCAACACAGGTCAGGTAATCCGCGGAGCCGGCGTGAGCACAACCCCCGCGTGAGCGGCACCCGGCGTCATGTCCCGCCATGCTCCCGTGCATCGGATCATCCGTCAGTGGGTGTCTTCGGCTTCGATCTCGGTCCGGTCCGCGGCGACCTGGCTGGCGACGCACGCGACCTTGCCCAACTGACTTCAGGGGGCGTCATCCTCAAGGGGCGGCGTCCCGCTGATCCCGTTCTGGGTCAGGGGACTGCGCGCTGCGCGGCGGCGAACCCCACCCGGCTCTGAGGGTCCAGCCGGCCGACGAGCGGCTCTAGGATTTCGACCAGGGCGTGGAGCTCCGCAGCCGATAGGCGATCGATGACGAGTTCCTTGACCAAGTCGATGTGCGCGGGCACCGCGCGGACCAGCTCCCGCCGGCCGGCTTTGGTGAGGCGGACGTTGACTACACGGGCGTCGTCCGCCCCACCGGCGCGCTCGACGAGCCCTCGCTCGGCGAGCTTTCCGACCACCCGGGACAGCCGCGGCATGGTGGCATTGACCGCTGCGGCGAGATCCTTTGTGCGCAGGGAGGACCTCTCCGCCTGCTGCAGGGTGCTCAGCACCATGAACTCGAAATGCGTCATGCCCGCATCGGATTGCAGCTGGGCATCCAAGGCTGCCGGCAGCAACTCCGCCGACCACACGAGGGCAAGCCAGGCTCGCGACTGGAGCTCATCCATGCGGGGAACCTGGTATGCCATGTCGCGGCGAGTCTATCGAGAGGACGAGCCGTATCCGCAGTGGCGACAGCCCGAGAGTCGATCGAAGTCGTGAATAGATGCAGCTACAACGAAGTTGGTGTAGTCAGTTGCAGATTCCGGGCCCGGAGACGTCCGCCGACGAGAACTGGGACTTCAAGGCCCCCACGGCCAGGCGCCCCCGCATCCCCCACCACTGGAAGGGGATGCCGGGGCGTTCGTCGTCACACCGTTGTCCGACGAATCGGGAACGGGGTAGCGTTGCGCTCGAGCTGGGGCGGGGTTCTGGGAACGGCCTCGCGCCAGCCGACTGGGGAATTCTGGGGCTACGCCACCGACCTTCCCCTCGCGCACCCCCCGGCGCAGTGGGGTCCCTCGGACGCTGCAGATAGCGCCTGTAGCGGCCGAGGGACCTGGGTCGCCCCGCAGCGGTGTCACACGCCCATTGGGGAGGGGCTCGGCACTGGGGATGCCTTCATGACGCGGCCGAACATGTGCGGGGGGAATCGACCCGGAGCCACAATACCGAGTCGGGGTCGGAATCGCCGGATCGGCGTGTGGGCGCGCCGCGCGGGGTGCCGCCCGTGGGTGGTGGCATCACGGTGAACTGGGCGTACTCGCGTAATAGATGCCGCCTCCCGCTGTCTCTACAGCGGGGGATGACGCCGGAGCCCCGGTCCGGCACCCCGGCCGCGAGTCCCGAGCCCGCGGCTACCGGGGGCGCCGACTTCTCGCGTCGGTCCCCCGGTCCTCACCCCGGTCGCTGCTCCGGCGCGTTCGCGGCATCCGTGTCACGATCGAGGTCACGACCGTCGGTCGGCTACCGGGTCGTGATGCTTCTCGGTTCCGCATCTGGCGCGTTCGCGGCATCACCGACACGATGGAGATCAGAACCGTCGATCCGCACCGTCGCGGGAGGTCTTCGTGAGTGCCGCGTCTGCTGTCACCCATCGCACCGTCGCGCTCATCGGAGGCAGCGGCGCCGGCAAGACCACCCTCGCCGAGGCCATGCTGCACCGCGCGGGGGCCATTCCGCGGATGGGGAGCGTCGAGAACGGGACGACGGTCTGCGACTTCGAGCCCGAGGAGACCGCCCGGAAGGTGTCGCTGGGACTGTCCCTGGCCTATCTCGAGTGGACGTCCGACGACGGGGTGATCACCGCGCTGACACTCGCCGACACACCCGGGCATCCCGATTTCGCCGGCGCGGTCGATGCGGCGCTGTCGATCGCCGATGTCGCGATGGTGGCGGTCAGCGCCGTGGACGGCGTGACCGCCGGTACCAAGGCGGCGTGGTCCGCCGCTTCGGCGGCCGGCGTTCCGTGCATCGTCGTCGTGACGCAGGAGGACCGCGCCCGCGCCGACTTCCGCCGCGTGCTGGCCGACCTGCGCAGCGCGTTCGACGCCAGACTGGTGCCGCTGGAGCTCCCGGTGGGCGAGGAGCAGGGTTTCCACGCCATCGCTGACGTGCTCGGCGAACACCTCCTGGTCTACGACGAGGTCGGGCGCCATCATGAGGAGCCGATCCCCGCCGACATGGCCGATGAGGAGCACCGGCTGCACCAGGACGCCACCGAGGAGATCGTCTCGCACGACGACGCCCAGCTCGAGGCCTACCTCGAGGGCGATGAGCCCTCTGCGCACGAGCTCGCACGCACCCTCGCAAGAGAGGTCGCCACCGGCGAGGCCGTGCCGGTGCTGCTGTGCTCCGCGGGCTCGGAGACGGGCGTCGATCGGGTCCTGGATCTGCTGTGCGCGCTGGCTCCGGCCCCGGGGACGAGAGACGGCTGGATCCGCATCGGCGTCGATCACGAGGGAGAGGGCGGAACCTCGCAGGCGGTGTCGATCGACGCCTCGGGCGAGCCGCTGGTGCACGTCTTCCGCACCCTCGCCGATCCGTTCGTCGGGCAGATCGCCATGCTCAAGGTGCTCTCCGGGGTGCTGCGCCCGGGAGATCGCCTGCACAACGCCACGACCGGCGCGGACGAGCGGATGCCGGCACTCTTCCGGCTCCGCGGAGCGGAGCACCTCCCCGCCGACGCCCTGCGGGCCGGTGAGGTCGGGGCGGTCGCCAAGCTCGCCGGAACACCCTCCGGCTCGCTGCTGTGGACCAGGCCGCGCACGGGCGCGCGGCCGGGGCGGCTGCCCGCCCGCCACCCGGTGTACGCGGTGAGCCTGCAACCGGTGTCGCAGTCCGACGATGCGAAGCTGACGACCGCGCTCGCGCGACTCGTGGCGGACGACCCGACGCTCGTGGTCGATCGCGCCGGCGGCGCCACGATCCTGCGCGGACTCGGCGACACCCACGTCGCCGTGGCCGTGGAGCGTCTGGCGCGGGTGCTGGGCGTGCATGTGACGACCTCGCCGGCGCCCGTCGCGTACCGCGAGACCATCGCGGGGACGGTGAGCGCCGAGGGAAAGCTGAAGAAGCAGTCCGGAGGTCATGGGCAGTTCGCCGTCGTGCAGCTGCGCGTCTCGCCTCTTGAGCCCGGGGGCGGGTTCGAGTTCCAGGACTCCGTCGTGGGCGGCTCGGTTCCCCGCTCCTACATCCCGGCGGTCGAGAAGGGGGCGCGCGACGCCCTGGCGACCGGTGGCCCGCAGGGCCATCCCGTCGTCGATGTGCGCGTCGAGCTGTACGACGGCAAAGCGCACTCGGTCGACTCGTCCGAGATGGCGTTTCGAACCGCCGCCTCGCTCGGGGTGAAGGCGGCGCTGGCGCAGGCGGGCACCGTGCTGCTGGAACCGGTGTCGAGCGTAACCGTCACCGTCCCCGCGACGCTGCAGGGCCCGGTTCTGACCGATCTCGCCAGTCGCCGGGCCCGCGTCGGATCGACCGAGCGCAGCGACGACGGCCGCGCGCGCATCCGGGCCACGGTGCCCGACGCCGAGCTGCATCGTTACGTGCTCGATCTGCGCTCGCTGACCGCGGGTCAGGGTGAGCTCGAAATCGTGCCGGACCGCTACGAGCCGACGAACGGCATGCGCTGAGCGAACCCCACCGCTGACCTCCTCCTCATCGTCCGATGGCGGGCACCGCCACGACGACACGACACGATCGGCCGAATGCGTGACAGCGGGCCGTCGGATTCCTACAGTGGTCACAGCGACGTCGACTGGGGGAGCGACGGGGCGAAGTCCCACGCGGTGGAAGGGGAGCGGGCCGGAGATGCACTCGGAGTCGAAGGGCGCCGCGACGACCGCCGCGCCGGTCACCCGCACCACGCTGATCTGGTTCGGCTTGGCGTTCGTGCTGCTGTCGTTCTTCGCCGCCTTCCTGGGGTCGTGGCTTGCGAGATCGGTCGACACCGCGGCGCCCGCGCCCACGCCCACCACGACCGCGACGGCAGTCACCCCCGATTACGAGGAGGTGATCGCCGACATTCTGCCTGCGGGGTCGGCGGTCCGTGCAGGATCCGGAGCCCCGGAGCCGGGGAAGGGGTATGAGGGGGATGTGTACATCGACATCCTCACCTCCGACCTCTACCTCTTTCAGGAGGACTGGACGCTGGTGGCGAACCTGCGCGCCGAAGCGGCGGAGAACCTCACCGGCGCCCAGGGGCCTCAGGGCGAGCAGGGCGCTCAGGGCGAGCAGGGCGCGCAGGGGGAGCAGGGAGCCCAGGGCGAGCAGGGAGCCCAGGGCGAGCAAGGGGCTCCCGGCGAGCCCGGAACCCAGGTGCTGCTGGGCACATCGGAGCCGGAGCCCGACACCTGCACGACGGACGGCGACGTCTTCATCGACACCGCGACGGTGCAGTTCTACCAGTGCACGGCGGGCGCGTGGGTGCTGTTCGGACCGACGCCGGCTCCCCAGGCATCGGAAGAGGGGTAGCTCAGCGCCTGGTCGACGCGGTGACGGTGAACTTGCTGTTCCGTGCGACCTGCGCCGTCGCGCCGACGATGCGCTCAAGGGCCGGACGGTAGCGCAGGCCGGAGTTCCAGACCGCCCACAGCTCCCCGCCCGGTTGGAGGACGCGCGCCGCCTCCGCGAACATCGCCGGGGCGATGCCCTCGTGCACGGCGGACCCGGAGTGGAAGGGCGGGTTCAGTGCGATGAACGTCGCACTCCGGTCCGGGCGTGAGCGGAGCATGTCGTCGCGGACCACCGCGACCCGCTCGGCGACGCCGTTGGCCGCCGCCGTGGCGGCGGCGGACGCCACCGCGACCGCCGACTGGTCGGTGGCGATGACGCGCAGTCCCGGGTTCCTCCGGGCGAGGGTCGCTGCCACGACACCGGTGCCGCAGGCGAAGTCGATGGCCTCGAGGAGGCTCGCTTCCACGCGCGGAAGGTGCGCGAGGAGGAGCCGGGTGCCGATGTCGATCGAGGCGCCGGCGAAGACGCCGCCGAAGGCGCAGACGACGAGGTCGTCGTGCACCTCCACGCGCGGCTGCGGGAGCCCGCCGGCCCTCGGCTCGCGCGCCGCGAGCACCCGGGACTTCTGGCGTGCCCGACTGACGTCGAGCCGGCCGAACCGCTCGCGCAGGACGTCGTTCATCGCGAGCGTCATGTGCTTCACGCGCCCACCCGCGAAGACCCCTACATCGGGTGCGGCGTACGCCGCGATGAGACCGGCGATGTCGCGCAGGGCGTCGAGCGAGCGCGGCAGGCGCAGCAGCACCACCCGCGCACCGCGCACGAGGCGCGGCTCCAGCGGGAGAGACGTGAACGCGTCCGTCCACCCCCATCGCGCGGCGTTGGCGGCGAGAGCCAGCTCTCCGGTGAGGGGATCCTGATGGACACGGATGCCACGCCCGCCCTGGTCGACCGCGCCGAGCGTGAGAGCGCCGTAGCCGTCGCCGATGACGACGATCTCGCCGTCTGCCGCCCGGCGGCGGGCGGCGGCGGACTCGTCGAGGATCAGCCGGTCTGCGGCATCCGCGGCCACGAGATCGGGCGCCTCGACGTCGGGCCAGCGTCGCAGGCCGTCGAGCGAGAACGTCACGGTCCCACGGTAGCGGTCGCTCGTCGAGCGGATCCGCCGCCCGGCCTGGGATGAGCGGCGGTCGGGCGGCGTCGCGGACTAGCATTCAACACGTGCCCGAGCGCCCGTTCAGCCCCGTCATCGCCCTGCTGACGGTGGCGGGCGTCTGGGACCATCACCTCGGCTCGCAGCTGCGCGACCTGGGGCTCACCACCAGGAAGTACGGGCTGCTCGCGCACATCGACGTGACGCCGGGGATCTCGTTCAGCGAGCTCGCCCGCCGCTCGCACATCACGGTGCAGTCCGCGCACACCGCGTTGCAGACGCTCGTCGACGCCGGCCTGGTCGCCGATGCCACCGCCCACGCCGGCGCCGCCTCCGATCTGCGCGTCACCGAGAGCGGCGCACGCGTGCTGCGAGCCGCGGAGGAGCGCCTGGCGGCCCTGGATGCAGGTCTCGCGGACGAGGCACCCGCGCTTGTTTCCGCGCTGCGCGGGCTGCATTCCGAGCCGCACGCCGCGGACCCGGCGTCCAACCTTCAGGAACGCTGAAGAACATTCAGCGGCGCTCATCGCGATCGCGGTGGTCGTGCTCCTCGGGTGCCGCTGATCCTCGGTCCGCCCGGCGGGCGGAGCTGAGCGCCCGCGGACCCGTTGCGCACCGGGGAATAGAGACCGGGCCTGCGCGTTGAACTTGACATTGCGCATATCAAGTTCGAAACTTGATGCCGCTTCGCTCAAGTTCAGGAGACGGAATGCCCGAAGACTTCACCCCACAGGCCGGCGACGACGGAAGCTCGTTCGACGAGTTCCTGGCGCGCTACCTCGCGGGGGAGCGCGCGCGTGCCGAGCGCTCGATCGACCTCAGCCGGTACCTCGGCGCCCGCACGCAGGAACTGCTCCAGCGCGCCGGGAGGTTCGCGCTCGCCCGCGGTCAGCATGAGCTCGATGCGCTCCACGTGCTGCGCGTCCTCGTCGCCGAGGCTCCCGCGCGCGACGCCGTCCGCCGCATCGGCGCGGACGCCGACGCGATCGTGCGCGCCACGGAGGAGCGACTTCCCGCCGCGACCGCCGCGGCGGACGTGGACGGTGCGGTGGTGACCTCGTCGGTGCAGCGTGCGCTCTTCCACGCCTTCCAGGTCGCGCGCTCGTCCGGCTCCACCTACGTCGATCCCGAGCACCTGTTCTTCGCGCTCGTGCTCGCCCACGACACCCCCGCGGGACAGGTGCTGGCGCGGGCCGGTGTGACGGCGGAGGCGCTCACCCAGGGCGCCCGCGAGACGGTGACGCCCGGCGCGGCGCCCACCACGGATCAGGAGACGGATGCCGCGGCATCCGGCACCCCGATGCTCGACACGTACGGCACCGACCTCACCGCTCGCGCGGTGGACGGCGAGCTCGACCCCGTGATCGGTCGCGCCGACGAGATCGAGCAGACCATCGAGATCCTCAGCCGCCGCACCAAGAACAACCCGGTGCTGGTCGGTGAGGCGGGCGTCGGCAAGACGGCGATCGTGGAGGGCCTGGCCCAGGCGATCGTCGCCGGGGACGTGCCCGAGCAGCTGCTCGGAAAGCGCGTCATCGCACTCGATCTCCCGGCGATGCTCGCCGGCACGCGCTACCGCGGCGACTTCGAGGAGCGGCTGACCAGGACCATGGACGAGATCGCCGCCCACCAGGGCGAGCTGATCGTCGTCATCGACGAGGTCCACACCGTGGTCGGCGCCGGCGGAGCCGGTGACGGCGGCATGGACGCGGGCAACATCCTCAAGCCGAGGCTCGCGCGCGGCGAGCTGCACCTCGTGGGCGCGACGACGCTGAAGGAGTACCGGGTCATCGAGAAAGACCCGGCGCTCGAGCGCCGTTTCCAGCCGGTGCGCGTGGGGGAGCCCTCGATCGAGGATGCCGTGCTGATCCTGCACGGCCTGAAGCCGGCGTACGAGGAGCACCACGGCATCGTCTACACCGACGAGGCGCTCCGCGCCGCCGTCGAGCTCAGCGACCGCTACCTCACCGAGCGCGTGCTGCCCGACAAGGCGATCGACCTCATCGACCAAGCCGGCGCGCGGCTGCGTCTGCGGCTCGGCGCGCAGATCGACGTGTCGGAACTCCTCGAGCGCCTCGCCGCCCTGGAGGCCGACAAGAACGCCGCGGTCTCGGCGGAGCGCTACGAGGAGGCATCCCGGATCCGCGATCAGATCGCCGAGGTGCAGGAGCGCCTCGAGCGCGCGACGGCACCGAACCAGGCCGTTTCGCGCGAGACCGAGGGCGAGGTCCCCGGTCTCGGCGTGAACGCTCGGTCTCGGGGCCTCGCGACCAGCGAGCCCCCCGTCGTCGATGAGGCACAGATCGCAGCGGTGATCAGCAGGGCCACCGGCATCCCGGTGAACCGTCTGACCGAGACCGAGCGCGAGCGCCTGGCCGCCCTCGAGGACGAGCTGCACGATCGCGTGATCGGTCAGGACGACGCGGTCACCGCCGTCGCCAAGGCCGTTCGCCGCAACCGCACCGGTATGGGAGACCCGCGACGGCCGGTCGGATCGTTCCTGTTCCTCGGCCCGACGGGCGTGGGCAAGACGGAGCTCGCCAAGGCGCTGGCCGCGAGCCTGTTCGACGATGAGCAAGCGGTGATCCGCTTCGACATGAGCGAGTTCGGGGAGCGGCACACGGTGTCGCGCCTCGTCGGCGCCCCTCCCGGCTACGTCGGGTACGACGAGGCCGGCCAGCTCACGGAGCGCGTGCGGCGCAACCCGTACTCGATCGTGCTGTTCGACGAGATCGAGAAGGCGCATCCCGACGTGTTCAACCTGCTGCTGCAGGTGCTCGACGACGGTCGCCTCACCGACGGCCAGGGTCGCACGGTGGACTTCCGCAACACGGTCGTCGTGATGACCTCCAACCTCGGCTCGGAGTTCCTGGCCTCGCGCGGCGGCGCCATCGGCTTCCTCGCCGACGGCGGCGGTGCGACCGGCTTCGGCTCGGAGAAGGACCTGCGCGACCGCGTGTTCGCCAAGCTCCGCGAGGCGATGCGGCCGGAGTTCCTCAACCGCATCGATGAGATCGTGCTGTTCCGCAAGCTCGAGAAGCCGCAGCTGCAGAGCATCGTGCGGCTGCTCCTCGCGGCATCCGACGCCCGCCTCGCCCGGCACGAGGTGAACCTCGTCGTCACCGACGGCGCCGTCGCCTGGCTCGCCGACAACGGGTACGAGCCCGAGTACGGCGCGCGGCCGCTGCGCCGCCTCATCCAGCGCGAGGTGGACGACCGCATCGCCGACCTGTTCGTCACGGGGGCGCTCGACGACGGCGGGACGGTGACGGTGGATGCCGCAGCCGGCGCGCTGTCGGTGGTCGCGGGCTCCCCGCTCGCAGCCGCCGCGTGAGCTGACCGCGCCGCACGAGGGGCGCCGTGCCGTCGGGCACGGCGCCCCTCGTCGACTCAGGTCTGCAGCATCCTCTTCAGGGTTCTCGCGTTGCGCACCGCATGGCCCTCGCCGTCGTTGTTGAAGTACGCCTGCACCTCGTGACCGGCGTCCTCCCATTCGCGGATCCTCTCCGCCCACCACGCGAGGTCGTCGTCGGAGTACGAGCCGCGGTAGAGGTGCTCGTGGTCGGGGCCGTGCAGGCGCACGTACACGAGGGGTGCGGTGGCGCGCAGGACGCACGGCAGGTGCGCGCCGCTCATCACGCAGTAGGCGGCACCGTGTCGTTGGAGGATGCCGAACACGGCGTCGTCCACCCAGGAGTCGTGGCGGAACTCCACCACGGGCCGCGTCCAGGCAGGAAGCGCGGAGAGGAAGTAGTCCAGCCGCGCGTCGTCGCGCTCCATGGCGGGGTGCAGCTGGACCAGCAGCGGACCGCGCCTGCCGGCGAGGGCATGGAGGCCTCGTTCGACACGTCCGATCCACACTTCGGGCTCCAGCAGCCGCCGGGCGTGCGTGAGGCCGCGCGGAGCCTTGACCGCCATCTCGAAGCCGTCCGGCAGACGGTCGCGCCAGGCCGCGAAACGCGCATCCGTGGGCCAGCGGTAGAAGCTGCCGTTGAGCTCGACGACGTCGAATTCGGCCGCGTACCGGTCCAGCCACCCCCGCTGGTCGCCGTGGTACAGCACGCCGCGCCAGTGGGGGTAGACCCAGCCCGATGTCCCGATCCGTGCCATGGGCTCAGCATGCGCAGGATGCGGCGGCCCTGGGAGCGGGGTTGCGGACCGGCGCCGTTGTCGGTATGCGCCGCGACCCGGCGCCGCCCGATGCTCGCGCAGTGTCGGCGGCGCCTGCCAGAGTGGGGGGATGCCCCGCATCGGCGCGATCTTCAACCCGTACACCCACAGCCCCGACGAGTTCCGCGGCGCCGTGCTGGCCGCCGAGGAGGCGGGCCTGCCCGAGCTGTGGGTGTGGGAGGACTGCTTCCGGCAGTCGGCGTTCGCGACGGTCGGCGCCGCCCTCGCGTGGACCGAGGCCGTGCGCATCGGGATCGGCATCGCGCCGATGCCGCTGCGCAACGTGGCCGCCACGGCGATGGAGATCGCGACGATCGAGCGGCTGTTCCCCGGGCGGCTGCTGCCGGGAGTCGGCCACGGGGTGCTCGACTGGATGGGGCAGGTCGGGGCACGCGTCGCGTCGCCGCTCACGCTGATGCGCGAGTACGTCCCCGCACTGCGGGGCCTCCTCGCCGGGGAGCAGGTCGAGGTCGACGGACGGTACGTCACACTCGACGCCGTGAGCCTGGACTATCCGCCGCAGACGCCGCCTCTCGTCTACGCCGCCGCCGAAGGGCCGAAGACGCTGCGCCTGAGCGGTGAGGTCGCCGACGGCACCGTGCTCGACAGCGGGCACACCGCCGCGGAGTACGCCGTCGCCACGACCGCCATCCGCGAGGGGCGCGCGGGCGCGGGCCGCGAGGGCGGGCACGATGTCGTCGCGTACGTCGTCACGGCGTTCGGCGCCGACGCCGAGGCGCGCGCCGTCGCCGACGTCGGCGACAAGCCCGACCCCGCACTGCGCGCGCTGTGGGGCGACGCGGCCCAGGTCGCCGCGGGCGCGGAACGGTTCTTCGACGCCGGGGTCGATGACGTGGTGCTGCTGCCCGCCTCGCGGGGCGACATCGGCGAGTTCTACCGAGAAGCCGGCGAGGTGGCCCGACGCGTCGCGAGTGCCACGCGATGACCGGCGCGCTCTCGCTCGGAATAGCTGCGGCTGGCGGCGCCGGGCTCGCCGCTCGTCTCGCACCGGCCGCCGAGGCGGCAGGGTTCCACGCGCTGTGGGTCAACGACACGCCGGGGCACGACGCGCTGAGGGTGCTCGAAGCCGCGGCCGGGGTCACCGGCGGCCTGGGCCTTGCCACGGGCGTGCTGCCGGTGGACCGCCGTTCGCCCGGCGAGATCCTCGCCGGGGCGGTCGCACTCCCGGCCGATCGCCTGACGCTGGGCATCGGGTCGGGTCAGCTGCGCACCGGCGCGGTGAAGCGCGTGACGGATGCCTCCGCCGCGCTGCGCGAGCGCACTCCGGCGCGCGTCGTGGTCGGCGCGCTCGGCCCGAGGATGCGGCGTGCCGGAGCGACGGCATCCGACGGCGTCCTCCTCAGCTGGCTGACCCCCGAGATCGCGGCGGCGCAGGCCCGCGACGCCCACCGGCTGGAAGTCACGGCGCACGTGGCGCTGTATGTGCGTACGGCGACCGACGCCGCCGCGACGTCGGTTCTCGACGAGGAGGCGCGGCGCTACGCCACGTACCCGGCGTACGCCGCGAACTTCTCGAGACTCGGGGTGGACGCCCGTGACACCGTGATCCGTCCGGGCGAGCTGCGCGACCGGATCGCCGCGTACCGCGAGGCCGTCGACGAAGTGGTCCTGCGCGCGATCACGCCCTCGGGAAGCGCCGACGAGCACCTCCGCTTCATTGACGCCGTCGCCGAGGCCGTCGCGTGACGCGGGTCGTCGCCCGCTGGGCGCTCGCCGCGCTGCTCGTGGCGGCCGGCGCGTCGCACCTGACGTGGGGCCGCCGCGGCTACCGCGTCGTGGTCCCGGATTGGGCGCCCCGCCTGCTCGGAACCGATGAGGACACGATCGTCGTCGGATCGGGCGTGGTCGAGCTGATGCTCGGAGGTGCGCTCGTCGCGTTTCCCCGGGAGCGGCGGCGCATCGGCTGGGCAGTGGCCGCGTTCTTCGTCGCGGTCTTCCCTGGGAACGTCCATCAGTGGCGGACAGGTCGCCCGGCACCGTTGCTGCGCACCGATCGCGCACGCTTCGTGCGGCTGCTGCTCCAGCCGGCGCTCGTCGCGTGGGCGCTGTGGAGCACCGGCGGCGGGCGCGGCGGCTGAGCGCGACGGCGGTGTCGGGGCCGGATGCGAGAATGCGGGCATGCTGCTCCACGAGCTCGTGACGGTGACGGATGCCGTGGCCTCGACGTCGTCCCGCCTGGCCAAGGTCGCCGCGCTCGCCGACGCGCTGCGTGTGCTCGAACCTGACGAGATCGGCCCGGCGATCGGGTTCCTGACCGCGAGCCCGCGGCAGGGACGCCTCGGGGTCGGGTGGCGGAGCCTGTCGAACCTGACGGCCGCGCATGCCGCCGAGCCGACGCTGTCCATCCGCGACGTGGACGAGGCGCTCGATCGCCTCGCGGGCGCCGACGGCGCCGGTTCCGTGGCGACGCGCTCGGCGATCCTCACCGCGCTGGCCGGTGCCGCGACCGCGGAGGAGTGGGACTTCCTCGCGCGCGTGATGCTGGGCGAGCTGCGCACCGGCGCGCTGGAGGGGGTGCTCCTCGACGCCGTCGCGAAGGCGTCCGGTCGTGAGGCCCCGACCGTCCGCCGCGCCGCGATGCTGTCGGGCGACCTGGGCACGACCGCGCTCATCGCGCTCACCGGCACCGGCGACGAGCTCGCCGCCGTCGGACTCGAGGTGGGCCGAGGCGTGCTCCCGATGCTCGCCTCGACCGCGTCCTCCACCACCGAGGCGCTCGCGACGCTCGGGGGAGCGGCATCGGTCGAGTACAAGCTCGACGGCGCGCGCATCCAGGTGCACCGCGACGGCGACGAGGTGCGCGTGTTCACCCGCAGCCTCGCCGACATCACGCACCGGGTGCCCGAGATCGTCGAGGCGGCGCGGGGCCTGCCGGCCCGACGGGTGATCCTCGACGGCGAGACGCTCTCCCTCGACGAGGACGGCGCTCCGCGTCCCTTCCAAGACACGATGGCGCGATTCGGGTCCGAGACGGCCCCCGAGGTGGCGCTGCGGCCGTGGTTCTTCGACATCCTCCATCTCGACGGACGCGATCTCATCGACGAGCCGCTCACCACGCGCCTCGACCTCCTCGACCGCGTCGCAGGCGACGCGCGCATGCCCGGCATCGTCACCGACGATCCGGTCCGCGCCGAGGAGTTCTCGCGCGAGGCGCTCGCCGCCGGGCACGAGGGCGTGATGGTCAAGGGCGTCGACGCGGTCTACGCCGCGGGGCGACGCGGCAAGAGCTGGCTGAAGGTGAAGCCGGTGCTGACCTACGACTTGGTGGTGCTCGCCGTCGAGTGGGGCTCGGGACGCCGAACCGGACAGCTGTCGAACCTGCACCTGGGGGCTCTCGACCCCGACGGCGCCTTCGGTGAACGTGGCGGGTTCGTGATGGTGGGGAAGACCTTCAAAGGCCTCACCGACGCGACGCTGCGATGGCAGACCGAGTTCTTCCCGACCATCCAGACGCACCGCACCGCCTCCGCGGTGCACGTGCGGCCCGAGACCGTCGTCGAGATCGCGATCGACGGCGTACAGCGCTCGCCGCGGTACCCGGGCGGCGTGGCCCTCCGCTTCGCGCGCGTGAAGGGCTACCGGGCCGACAAGCGCCCCCAGGACGCCGACACGATCCATGCGCTGCGGGCACTCCTGCGCGGGTGAGGCGCGGGCTCATCGCCTCACTCCGTGCGACGCCGTGCCGGTGCGGTCCGACCTCCGTGCCGCATCCTCCCCAGCTGCGCGCTCGTAGGATGCCGACATGACCAAGGGACCCGCGCCCAGCGCATCGTACGAGCACCGCAGCTTCGGCGCGCCGGGCGCGCAGCGCACCGTCTTCCTCCTCCGAGCGGGCATCTCCACGCTGTCCGACCCGCGGCCCGACGTCACCGCACGGCGGGACGCGCGCATCGTGGCGGTGGGCCTCACGGTCGACGACATCGACGATCCGGCCGCGTATCGCGGGGCGACCGCGGCAGAGATGACCGCCGCCACGCTCGCGCGGTTCGTCGCGCAGGAGCGCCATGACCGCTCCGTCGGCCTCGTCGGCGTCGGTGACGCCGGAGACCTCGCGATCCTCGTCGCCGCGCACCTCGGGGACGTGGTCGACCGCCTCGCGCTCGTCGCCGTGCCGCGACCCGATTCCGCGCTCGAGGGCAGCGAGGTCGCCGAGCTCCTCGCCCGCGTGACCGCCCGGACGCTGATCCTCAACGGACGGGATGATCCGGATGCCGCAGCCGCCGCCGCCCGCTGGTACCGCGAGCACCTCGCGGCGGCGCGGGTCGAGCTGGTGCCCGAGACGTCCGACCCCCAGTCGCGGCTCATCCTGGCGGACGTATGGGAGCGCGTGCTCTCGCACGTCGCACCCGGGAGCATCCGGTGACCCGCATCGTGGTGCTCACCGGCGCCGGCATCTCCGCCGAGAGCGGCGTGCCCACGTTCCGTGATGCCGACGGCCTGTGGGAGGGCCACGATGTCGAGGACGTCGCGACTCCCGAGGCGTTCGAGCGCGACCCCGACACCGTGCTCGCCTTCTACGACGAAAGGCGACGGGCGCTCGCATCCGTCGTCCCCCACGCCGCGCACCGCGCGCTCGCCCGGCTCGAGAAGGCGATCGGAGCGGACCTGCTGGTCGTGACGCAGAACGTCGACGACCTGCACGAGCGCGCCGGCAGTCGCCGCCTCGTGCACATGCACGGCGAGCTCCGCCGCGCGCTGTGCGTCGCGTGCGGTGCCCGCCCGGCGTGGAAGGGCGACCTCATCGACCGGCCCGCGTGCCCGGCGTGCGGCGAGCGGATGCTGCGGCCCGACGTGGTGTGGTTCGGCGAGATGCCGTACGAGCTGGATCGCATCGAGCAGTCCGTGGTGGCCTGCGACGTGTTCGTCTCGATCGGCACTTCGGGGGCGGTGTACCCGGCGGCGGGCTACGCCGCGCTGGCCTCGGCGTTCGGCGCGCGCACCGTCGAGCTGAACCTCGAGCCGAGCGACGCGCTCATCCCGTTCGACGATGCCCGGACCGGCCTGGCGAGCGAGCTGGTGCCGCAGTGGGTGGAGGAGATCATCGGGGCCGGCCTGAGCGCGGGGCGCTGACACGCGAAGGTGCCGGACGGCTGGACCGCCCGGCACCCTCGCGATGACGACTCGCTACGTTCTCGTCCCGCCCGAGCGCAGGCGCGAGAGCGCGTCGACGGTGGCGGCGAGGATCAGCACGCCGCCGGTGACGAGCAGGTTCACGCCCGCCGGCAGGTTGAGCAGGCCCAGGCCGTTGGTGATGGTCGCGATCACCAGCGCGCCGATCGCGGCGTGCATGAGACGCCCCTTGCCGCCGAACAGGCTGACGCCGCCGACGACCGCTGCCGCGACGCCGGAGAGGACGATGTCGCGGCCGACCGTCGCATCCACCGAGCCGACGCGCGCCACGCTGAGCAGCGCCGAGAACACGGCGAGGCTCGAGCAGATGACGAAGGCCCACCACTTGATCCACCGCACCTTCACGCCCGAGCGGCGCGCCGCCTCGGCGTTTCCGCCGATCGCATAGATGTAGCGGCCGAACTTCGTGCGGTCCAGGAGGAAGGTGCCGATCCAGAGGATGGCGAGCACCACCGGCACGACGATCGGGACGCCGGCGACCTCCACCACCGACTGCCCCCGGTTCTGGTTGAGCACGAACACGACGATGCCTCCGATGACGGCGATCGTGGCGAGCTTGACCCACACCAGCGACAGTGTGCGGTTGGGCACGCCGGCGCGGGTGCGGCGTGCGCGGTCCCAGAACGACGTGCCGGCCGAGATGAGCAGCATGATCGCCAGCATCGCCCAGCCGCCCCACACCGGCAGGTTGCCGTTCTGCAGCGCGATCAGTTCGGGCACCTGCAGCCGGAAGAGTCCTCCCGGGCCGATGATCACCAGTGCCAGCCCCTGGAATCCGAGGAACAGGCCCAGCGTCACGACGAAGGACGGGATGCCGACCCGGGCGACGAAGAAACCTATCAGCGCGCCGGTGAGGAAGCCGAAGCCGAACCCGATCAGCAGCGCGAGCGGCCACGGGACGCCCTGCGAAGCCAGCACGACGAACAGCGCCATGCCGACGCCGCCGGTGACGCCGGCCGACAGATCGATCTCGCCGAGCAGCAGCACGAACACCAGCGCCATGCCGAGGACGACGAGCGTCGCCGCCTGGTTCAGCAGGTTGGCGAAGTTGCGCTCGGTCAGGAAGAAGGGGCTGAGGGCCGAGAAGAGGATGAACAGGACGACCAGCCCGCCGATGGCCGGGAGGGCGCCCATGTCGCCGCCGCGCACGCGCTGCCACCAGGCGCGCACCTGGTCGCCGACGCCGCCCTCGACCCCGCTGCCGATGAGATCGCTCGCGAGGGGATCGGGCGCCGCCTCGGTCCGGGTCACGTTCGCGGTCATGCCACGCCTCCTTCGGTGCGGACGGTCGAGGTGTCGAGGATCGTGACGCCCTGGGGTGCCTTCGTGCCGGTGATGTAGCCGACGACGTCGTCGCGCGTGGTCTCGGAGGTCGGTATCTGCGCCACCATCTGCCCGAGGTACAGCACCGCGATGTCGTCGGCGACCTGGAAGACGTCGGCGAGGTTGTGGCTGATGAGGATCACGGCGACGCCCTGCTCGGACAGACGCGTGACCAGATTCAGCACCTGCTCCGTCTGCGCGACGCCGAGGGCAGCGGTCGGCTCGTCGAGGATGACGACCCGGGCCTTCTTGAGCACGGCGCGCGCGATGGCGACGGTCTGGCGCTGACCGCCGGAAAGGCTCGACACCTTCTGGCGCACGGACTTCACGGTGCGCACTGACAGCGAGCGCAGGGTGTCGGATGCCTCCTTCTCCATGCGGCCCTCGTCGAACGTGCCGAACGACAGCTCCTCGCGGCCGAGGAACATGTTCTGCACGATGTCGAGGTTGTCGCACAGTGCGAGGTCCTGGTACACGACCTCGATGCCGAGATTGGAGGCATCCCGGGGCGCGTGCAGATCGCGGTGCCGGCCGTCGATGAGGACCTCGCCCTCGTCGTACGGCTGCACGCCCGCAAGGCCCTTGATGAGCGTGGACTTGCCGGCGCCGTTGTCGCCGACGAGCGCCGTGACCTTGCCGGGGTGGACTTCGAGGTCGACGCCCTTGAGGACGCTGACGGGACCGAAGGATTTCTTGACGCCGACCAGCTTGATGATCGGCTCGGTGGCGGTGAGTGTGTCTGACATGCTCGCTTCCTTGCGATGACGGTTTGCGGCGAGAGGGGGCGTCGCGCCGAGCGGCGCGACGCCCCCTGCGGCTGAGCGCGCAGGCCCGCCGACTACTGGGCGGTGACTCCGTACTGCTCGCAGGCCGCCATCACGTCCGGGGTGCAGACGTCGTCGTACTCGGCGTCGCCGGCCGCGATGACGTCCTTGACCTCCTCCGGACCCACCAGGACCGGGGTGACCTGGATGTAGGGCGTGCCGTCATCGAGCTCGGCCTCGGTCGAGACCTCTTCGCCGTTGAGGAGCGCCACCGCGGTCTCGACCGCGGCGTCGGCCTCGTCCTTCACCGGCTTGTAGACCGTTGCGGTCTGCCAGCCGAGGAGGATGTTCTGCAGGCCCGCGACGTTCGCGTCCTGGCCCGACACCGCGACACCCTGCAGGTTGTTGTCCTGCAGCACCTTGATGACGCCCGCGGCGTTGGTGTCGTTGGCGACCCAGACGCCGTCGACCTGTCCGCCCAGCGAGGTGAGCGCCTGCTCGAAGTTCGTCTGCGACTTCGCCTGGTCCCACACCCCCGGAGGCTCCGCCGCCGGGGTGATGCCGGCGGCCTCCATCACCTCGACGGCGCCGTCCTTGAACATCTTGGCGTTGCCGTCGGTGGGGTCGCCGCCCATGTACACGACGGTCGCGTCAGCCGGCGCGACACCCTTCGCCTCGAGGCCGTCGAGGACCGTCTGGCCCTGCAGCCGGCCGACTTCCTCATTGTCGAACGACACGTAGTAGTCGGCACCCTCGAACGGGCGATCGTAGGCGATGACCGGGATTCCCTCGCCCTTCGCCTTGGCGGCCACGGCTTCGGCGGCTCCCTGGTAGTCGACGAGGAGCATCACGCCGCAGCCCTGCGTGAGCTGCTGGTCGGCGATCGTCGAGTACTTGTTGACGTCGCCCTGCGCGTTCTGGATGTCGACCTCGAAGCCGGCGCCCTCCAGACCTTCCTGGAGGTACTTGCGGTCGAAGTTCTCCCAGCGGGGGGAGGACGCCGCGTCGGGAAGGATCACACAGGCACGGCCCGCGGCGTCGCCGCCGCCGTCACCGGTGTCTCCGCCATCCCCGGTGCCGCCGTTGCCGCCGGCACAGCCGGACAGCACGACCGCGGCGGCGCCGGTGAGGGCGGCCACGGCCAGCAGTGAAGACTTCTTCATCTTTCGCCTTTCGTCATTGAAGCGGGCGAAGCCCCGGGCTGGAGTGCCGTGGCGTTCGCGCTGATAGCGATCATGGCGATGTTCGATTCTTGTCGTCAAGTCTTGAACATAACGCTTTGGCAACGCCGTACGTCAGGCTGGCACTGCGAGGTCTCCCTTGTGCAACCGACGTCCGATAGCGGGCAGATTGTTAGGCATGAGTGCGCTCGACGGGCACAATGCTCAGTTGGTTGCGGCCGGCGCACGATACGCCGGTACAGAGCGTTCGTCAAGTGAAGACAGTGCGGGTGTTCGCTGGGTCAGGCGCGGCCTGTGGCCGCCCGCGTGCGGCGCGAGATCGCGTCGACCATCACGGCGAGGACGAGGACGACTCCGGTGACCATGAACTGCACGGAGGAGTCGAGACTGAGCAACGTCAGACCCGACGAGATCGACTGGATCACCACGATGCCGATGAGGGCCGCGAAGGCCGATCCGCGTCCGCCGAACAGGCTCGTGCCGCCGATCACGGCCGCAGCGATCGCGTTGAGGTTGACGTCGCCGGTGCCGGAGCTCTGGTTCGCCGAGGCGAGCCGGGCAGCCGCCAGGATGCCGCCGACGGCGGCGAGGGTCGTGCACATCGCGAACACCGACAGGTAGATGCGGTCCACGCGGATCCCGGCGCGCCTCGCGGCTTCGACCGAGCCGCCCACGGCGTACACCGCGCGTCCCCACCGCGTGCGTGTGAGCAGGAAGTTCATCGCCACCACGAGCGCGAGGAAGAACAGGAACATCACGCCCACCCCGCGATCGAGGTTGAGATACCAGGTGGCCGCGAGGAGGAACGCCAGCAGGACGGCGCTGCGCACGGCGATGTCGGCATAGCTCTGGCTCACGAGGTCGGCGGCGGTGCGGCGGCGGGCCCGACGCAGCTTCGACCAGGCGAAGCCGGCAGCCGCCAGCACGGCCACGACGTACGAGGCCCACGGCGGGAGGAAGAGCTGCTGCGCGAAGTGCACGAGCCACGAGTCGAACGGGATCGCGATCGACCCCGTCTCTCCCAGCACCCACAGCTGCAGCCCCAGGAACCCCAGCAGACCGGCCAGCGTGATCACGAAGCTCGGAAGCCCGAACCTCGTGAAGAGGTAGCCGTACAGCAGGCCCACCAGCAGGCCGACGGCCATGGCCGCGACCACCGCGACGATCAGGGGCCACTGCGATTGGACGAAGGAGACCGCCAGCACCGCCGCGGCAAGACCCGACACCGAGCCGACCGACAGGTCGATCTCGCCGACGAGCAGCACCACCACGACGCCGAGCGCGATCGTTCCGATGGCCGCGCACTGCATCGTGAGATTGACGAGGTTCTCGCTGGAGAGGAAGACCGGGTTCAGCGCCTGGAAGACCGTCCAGATCACCGCGATCCCGAGCACCACCGGCAGCGCGCCCAGCTCGCCCTCGCGCACCCTCCCGGCGAACGCCTCCCAGGCGTGACGGAGGCCCGCTCCGCTCAGCAGGCTCTCCGAGGTGCGCGGCTCCATCAGCCGCTCCTCGCCCGGCGCGCTCATCCCGATCCCTTCCCGCGGGGCCGCGGCCGCCGCGGTCCGCCGCGCGGCATGCGGATGACGGTTCCGCCCGCGGTCTCGGGCGCCGACGCCGAGGGGTCGCGAGGCGACGGGTCCGCGGCATCCGCTCGATCCGGCGCCCGGCGCAGCGCCGAGTGGTCGGCGGCGCCGGTGATGGCCGCGATGAGGATCTCGGTGGTGACATCGGCGACGTTGTAGACGCCGTTGTTGCGCCCCAGCCGCAGCACCACGACGCGGTCGGCGACCGCCATCACGTCGGCCATGTTGTGGCTGATGAGGACGACGCCGTGGCCGCGCTCGCGCAGCCGCTCGATGAGGTTCAGCACCTCGGCTGTCTGCGCGACGCCGAGCGCGGCGGTCGGCTCGTCCAGGATCACCACGCGAGGCTCGCCGATCAGGGATCGCGCGATCGCGACGGTCTGCCGCTGACCTCCCGACAGCGAGGCCACCGGCACCCGCACCGACGGGATCTTCGCCGACAGCTCGCGCAGCAGCGTCCAGGTGCGCTGCTCCATCTGCACCTCGTCCAGCGTGGCGCCCTCGCGCAGCTCGCGGCCGAGCCAGAGGTTGGCCACGACGTCGAGGTTGTCGCACAGCGCCAGGTCCTGGAAGATCGTCTCGATGCCGAGCGCCTGTGCATCGGCGGGGGAGTGGATCTCGACGGGCTCGCCGTCGAACTCGATCGTCCCCGCATCCGGCGGATGCACCCCGGCGAGCACCTTGACCAGCGTCGACTTGCCTGCGCCGTTGTCGCCGACGAGGGCGACGACCTCGCCCTCGTTCACCCAGAAGTCCACATCGGTGAGCGCCTTGACGGCGCCGAAGTGCTTGGCGATCCCGCGCATGGTGAGCACGCGATCGCGCGGCCTTCCCGTCCTCGGGTGCGTCACCGGCATCCTCCGGACCTTACCCGATGCCCGCGGCTTCGCAGGCATCGGCGTAGGCCGGGGTGCAGATGTCCTCGACCGACCAGAAGCCGTCGGCCACCACCGTGGACATGATGTCGTCGACGGTGACCGCGACCGGGTCCAGCAGCGTGGCCGGCGTGCCCTCGATCTCCAGCGGCGCCGTCACCTCCTCGCCCTCCAGCAGCTGCACGGCGACCTCGGCGGCCAGCTCGGCCTGCGGCTTGATCGCCTTGTACACGGTCATGTGCTGGTCGCCGGTGAGGATCCGCTGGATCGCCGAGAGCTCGGCATCCTGTCCCGTGACGACGGGGAGGGGATCGACGCCGGCCACCCGGAGCGCCGCGATCGCGCCCCCCGCCGTGGCGTCGTTGGCGGCGTACACGCCCGCGATCGCGTCGCCGTGCTGGGCGATCTGGCCGGCGACCCACTCCTGGGCCTTCTCGGGATTCCAGCCCGGCGTGTCGTACTCCGCCAGCACTCGCAGCCCGCTCTCGTCGATGATGCTGTGCGCGCCCTCCTTGAACAGCGCGGCGTTGCTGTCGGTGGGGGAGCCGTTCACCATCAGGATGCCCCCCTCGCCCCGCCGGTCGCGCAGGGCCTTGACGAACGCCTCCGCCTGCAGCACCCCGACCTTCTCGTTGTCGAACGAGATGTAGTACGCCAGGTCGCCGCCCGCGACGAGGCGGTCGTACGAGATCACCGGCACCCCCTTCGCGTTCGCCGAGGTCACGATGCTGATCGCGGCATTCGCGTCGACCGGGTCGAGCACCAGCACGCCCGCGCCCGCGGTCATGGCCGACTCGGCCTGCTGCTGCTGCTTCGCGGCGTCCTGGTCGGCGTTGGCGTACAGCACCCGGTAGTCGCCGAGCTCGGCGATCCGCGCCTCGAACAGCGGGCGGTCGAACGTCTCGTACCGGGCGGTCTTCGCATCGGGGAGCAGCAGCGCGACCGTGTCGTCGGAGGGTGTGCGTCCGGCGGGCGGCGACGCCGCGCAACCCGCCAGCAGCAGAACGAGCAGGAGGAGGGCGGATGCCCCCACCGCCGTGCGGCGCCGGAGCGGCCGCCGCGGCCCGTGAGGGTGCGTGCCGGACATCGGTCTGCTCACGCGGTGATGGGCAGCGAGGGTGCGCTCGGCAGCTGTGCGTCGACGGTGACGTGGTCCAGCGCGATCGCGATCGCCCCCCGCGTCTCGGCCCACTCCCCGAACGACGCCCCGACGATCTCGGGCAGCCCCTCGGCGGAGGCCAGTGCGGTGCGCTCGAGGGCGTGCCGCATGGGCGCCATGAGGATCTCGCCGGCTTGGCCGAGCTCGCCGCCGACCACGATGAGTCCGGGATCGACGAGGTTGCAGAGGCTCGCCGCGGCGATGCCGATGTGGCGCCCGGCGTCGGCGATGACCCGCCGTGCCGCGCCGTCGCCCGCTTCGGCGGCGTGAAGCAGGTCGCCGAGACGGTGCATCCCCTCGCTCGGGGGGAAGAGCGAGAGGAGAGCAGGTCCGCCGGCGTAGGTCTCGAGGCAGCCGCGGTTGCTGCACCGGCAGATCGGGCCGTTCTCGTCGAGGGTCACGTGGCCGATCTGGCCGGCCTTGCCGTTGACTCCCCGGAAGAGGTCACCGTCGACGATCAGCCCCGCGCTGATGGTGTGACCCACGCGGAGGAAGACGCTCGAGGCGGCGGCGCGGCCGTTGCCCTCCCGTGCCTCGGCCAGCCCGCCCAGGTTGGCCTCGCTGTCGACGTAGACCGGGCGTCCGATGCGTACCGAGAGGCTCTCGGCCACATCGACCCCCTCCCAGCCGCGCAGCAGTCCGGGGGTCGAGACCATGCCGGTGCGGGAATCGATCGGCGCCGGCAGGGCCAGGCCCACCGCCAGCAGGTCGGTGGGGCTGCTGCCGAGCGACTCCATCATGTCGCCCAGCAGAAGCGCCAGCCGGTCCAGCTCGGCGTCGTGCCGGTGGTCCAGGGGCAGCGGAAGCGACGACTGCGTGACGATCGTGCGCGCGGTGTCGGCGATCGCGATGTGCAGGTGACGCGAGCTGTAGTGCACGCCGGCGACGAGCCCCAGTCGTCGGGCGAGCGACACCAGGGTGGCCCGCCGGCCGCTGCTGGTGGTGAAGGAGGTGTGGAGGAGGCCGGAGGCGGTCAGCTCCTTGACGATGTTGGACACGGTCGCCGGTGAGAGCCCGGTGCTGCCGGCGAGCTCGATCTGCGTGAGGCGGCCGTGGCGCTTGAGTGACTCGACGACACGCGCGCGGTTGGCCTCGCGGAGCGAGGTCTGCGAGCCCGGTGGGGCGTTACGGCGTGCCACAGCATCACTGTAGCGGACGGGTGATTCCGCAGATCGGACGGGAATCGTCTGCCCGCGACCCGTCGTGGGGGTCGTCAGCGGCGACCCTCGGCGAGGCGGATGAGGACGATGTTGCCGGACTCGTCGACCTCGGCGACATCGGCGTGCGCCTTGACGAACTCGGAGAAGCTCTTATGGCCGAGCGCCTTCTCGCTGAACGACGGGTCGAGCCTCTTGATCAGGCTCTTCACCGCCGACGCGTGCTGCCACTCCACGTCGTCCTTGTCGCTCTCGAGCCGGAGCGCCCGCTCCAGCAGTGACCCCGTCGGGTCGGCGGTCTTGCGGCTCCGGCGCCGCTGCGGGGCGGCATCCTTCTTCCCCTCCGGCGGAGCCGCGACTCCCGGGAGCGCGTCGTACGAGTCGAACTGGTCGCACGCGGCGGCCAGCGACTTGGCCGTCGAGCCGGCGACGCCGACGCCGATCACGAATCGACCCAGCCGCTTGCACCGCTGCGCGAGCGGCACGTAGTCGGAGTCGCCCGCGACGATGACCACGTGGGTCAGGTCGGGAAGGCGGAACATGTCCTCGACGGCGTCGACGGCGAGCCGGATGTCGGCACCGTTCTTGGCGTAGGCGGCGGCGGGGAAGAGCTGCACGAGGTCGACGGCGCGCGCGACGAGCTGGGAGCGGTACTCGGCGTTGACCGGTGCCGACCAGTCGGCGTAGGCGCGGGTGAGCACGAGCGTCCCGAACGACGTCGCGTAGTCGATGATCGCGCCCACGTCGATCGTGGCCGCCGTCAGGCGCTCGACGATCTCGGGGTCCGACCCGCCTGCGGAGATCTTCTGGCGGTCGCGCGAGTACGAGTTCTTGCCGTGCACGCGGTCGTACCACGACATCACGATGTTGTCGAAGTCGAGATAGACGGCTACGCGGGCGTTCTGCAGATCGGCCACGTCATTCCTCTCCGGGGTAGCGGACGCCGACGAGCTCGCGGATCTCGTCGAGGGTGCCCATGATCGCGACCGTCTCGTCGATCGGCAGGACATCTGAATCGGTGCGTCCCTCGCTGATGAGCCGCTCCGCCGCGAGGGCCTGATACTGCATGCCCCGCCCGTCGAGATCCGAGCGGTACTCCTCGCGGACCACGCCATCGGGGCCCACCACCCGGAACGAGGTGGGGGAGTACCAGACGCGATCGACCTCGACGCGGGCGTCGGTGCCGATCACGGTCGCCGTGTTGGGTCCGGCGGCGCGCGATGCCGACAGCGACGTCGAGAGCGCGCCCGAGGCGTGCGCCATGACGGTGGCGACCTCGGTGTCCGAGCCCGTGTCGCCCAGGCGCGCCGACGCCGCGATCGACAGCGGGGCGCCGAGGATGTCCCACGCGAACGAGATCGGGTAGATGCCCAGATCCAGTAGCGCGCCCCCGCCGAGTTCGAGCGCGTTGATCCGGTGCGCCGGGTCGGCGGGGAGGCGCTGCGTGTGGTCGGCCATGACGGCGCGCACCTCGCCGAGGGCGCCCGACGCCACGAGCTCCCGGATGCGCACCATGTGCGGCAGGTAGCGCGTCCACATCGCCTCCATCGCCAGCACCCCCCGCGCAGCGGCCGCGTCGCGGACGGCGGCCGCCTCGGCGGCGTTGAGCGTGAACGGTTTCTCGACGAGCACGTGCTTGCCGGCCTCGATCGCCAGCAGCGCATTCGCCGCGTGCATCGGATGGGGCGTGGCGACGTACACGATGTCGACGTCGGGATCGGCGACGAGCTCCTCGTAGGAGCCGTGCGCGCGGGGGATGCCGAAATCCGCCGCGAACGCATCGGCGGTCTGCTGCCGGCGCGACCCGACTGCCGTCACATCCAGCCCGGCGGTCCGGAGGTCGCTCGTGAAGGCACGGGCGATGCCGCCCGGGCCGAGGATGCCCCAGCGCGGGGACGACGAAGTCATGGGTCGAGGCTATCGCCCCGGCGACCGCCTACCGCGACCGGCTCTCGGCCAGCTCCTGCCGGACGGAGGCCTCGACGAGCGGGTCGAGCGCGCGCGCGAGGTCGTCGACGAGGTCGCGCGCGTCCTCGAGGCCGATCGACAGCCGCACCGTCGTGCTGCCGATGTGCGCGTCGGCCAGCTGCGTCGGGGTCATGTGGCTGTGCGTCATCGACGCCGGGTGAGCGACCAGGCTGCGCGCATCGCCGATGTTGGCGACGAGCTTGATCACCTGCAGGCGCGCGATGACGTCCTCGACGAGCCGGAAGTCGGCCTCGTCGTCGCCCGAGGAGGGCAGATCGAAGGCGAACACCGAGCCGGCGCCGTGCGGCAGATACGCCTGCGCGCGGCGATGCCACGGGCTCGACTCCAGTCCGGGGTGGTGGACACGGGCCACTGCGGGGTGCGACTCCAAGAACCGGGCGACGGTCAGCGCGCTGGCGGTGTGGCGCTGCACCCGCAGGTCGAGGGTCTCGATTCCCTGGAGCAGCTGGAACGCGTTGAAGGCCGAGAGCGACGGGCCGAGGTCGTGGACGTACTTGGTCTTGACCAGCGCGATGTAGGGCGACCCGGTGGCGCCGAATCGCTCCACGAGGCTGCCGTCCGGAACCCGCGCATAGGTGCGGGTGAGCTGCGGCCACCGATCCGGGTCGGCGGTGAAGTCGAAGGTGCCGAGGTCCACGACGACACCTCCCAGCGACGTGCCGTGACCGCCCAGGAACTTCGTCGCGGAGTGCACCACGATGTCGGCGCCGAAGTCCTTCGCGCGCTGGAGGTAGGGCGTCGCGACCGTGTTGTCGATGACCAGGGGCACGCCCGCGCGTCGCGCGACCGCCGCGACGGCGCCGAGATCGAGCACCTGGGCGATCGGGTTCGAGATCGACTCGGCGAACAGGGCCCGTGTGGTCGGCCGGACGGCGGCCTCCCAGGCTGCGAGGTCGTCCTGATCGACGAAGGTGACCTCGATGCCCCAGTCGGCGAAGGTGTCGCCCAGGAGGTCGATGGTGCCGCCGTACAGCTGGCGAGCGGCGACGATGTGCTCGCCCTGCTTGGCCAGCGCCAGCAGAGCGACGGCGACGGCCGCCTGGCCGGACGCCACGCCCGCCGCGGCGATGCCGCCCTCGAGCTCGGCCACGCGGCGCTCGAAGACGAGCACCGTCGGATTGGCCGCACGGCTGTAGATGTTGCCGTCCCGGCGGAGCGCGAAGAGGTCCCGGGCCTCGCTGAGCGAGCGGAACTCGAACGCGTTGGACTGGTGGATCGACGGCACGGCGGTGTTCTCCGCGAGACCGGGGACGAACCCCGCCTGCACCTGCGCCGTCGCGAACGAACGCGGGGCGCCGCGGTGGGGCGTGGCGGAGCCGTTGACCGATTCGGGCATACAGAGATTGTCGAGGCCGGGCGCCCGCGACGCGCGACGTGTGTCGAACTGTTGCGACCCCGCTGTCAGGGGACGAGCACGATCTTGCCGTCGACACCGGCCTCGACGGCCCGGTGCGCCTCGGCGGCGTCCGCCAGCGCAAAGGCGGGCCCGAGCTCGACCGAGAAGGAGCGGGCCGCCAGGAGTGCGAGCGTCACCGGGACCGCTTCGGTGCGCCACGCCTGCTGCTGCGCCGTGAGCGGGACGGGCGAGCCGCCCGAGAATGCGCGGATGCCGAGGGCCGAGGCATCCCGTCCCCGCACGAGCGTCGCGACCCGCTCGCGATCGGGCACCAGCTCGGTGGACGTGTGCAGCGCCTCGTCGGTCCCGGCGGCGTCGATCGCCGCGGTCACGCCCCGCGGCGCCGACGCCCGCACGCGGTCCGACAGTCCTTCGCCGTACGCGACGGGGATGCCGCCCAGCGCCCGGACGCGGTCGAACCGGCGCTCGGACGACGTGGCGATCACCATGGCCCCCCACAGCACCGCGTACTGGATGAGCGCCTGGCCGACCGCGCCCGATCCGCCGTGCACGAGCACCGTGTCGCCCGCGCCGATGCGGAGCGAGCGCAGCGTCTGGTACGCCGTGCCGACCGGAATGCCCAGCGCCGCTCCCTCTGCGGCGCTCACCTGCGACGGGCGGGGGAAGACGCGACCGGCGTCGACGACCACGTCGCTCGCGTAGGCGCCCGAGGCGCCGGCGAACACGACGGGGTCGCCGGCGCGGAAGCCGTCGACACCCTCTCCCACGGCCGTCACCACCCCGGCGCCGTCGATGCCCAGCCGGCGCGGTTCGGTGATCGGCGCGGACGAGCGTGCGCCGCTGCGGAGCTTGGCGTCGATCGGGTTGACGCCCGCCGCCGTCACCTGGACGGCGACCTCGCCCGGGCCGGGCACCGGGTCGGGGACCTCCATCGCGTGGAGGACGTCGGGGGCTCCGAACTCGGTGTAGACGATCGCGACGGTCATGTGGTGCGCAACTCCTGTCCTGCGGACGCCTATTCCCGGCTCGGTGCCCGGCGTCAGCCGCGCAGCGCCTTCTGGATGCGCTGCAGCGACACCGGCTCGGCGGTACCGAGCGTCTGGGCGAAGAGGCTCACCCGGTACTCCTCGAGCAGCCACCGCGCATGCACGAGGGGAGCCGGCGCGTCCTCCGCCGGCGGAATCGTGCCGCCGGCATCGGCGAACACCGCGGCCGCGCGCTCGAACTCCGTCATCCGCTGCCGGTCCCGCCCCGGGTTGTCGGACAGCGCGCGCAGCCGGTCGAGGGCGCCGCGCAGGTAGCGCGGCAGGTGCGCGAGGCGCTCGGTGCCCGTCCGCGCCACGAAGCCCGGGAAGACCAGTCCGGAGAGCTGGGACTTCACGTCGCCCAGCGCCCCCAGCAGCGTCAGCGAGTTCGCATCGCGGAGCGCCCGCTCCACCTCGCGGGTCGCAACGAGGATGCGGGCGGCCAGCGACACCGTCCGGAAGAGCTCGTCGACCACGACCATCGACAGTGCGTCGCGCACGGTCTCGAACCCCGCGCGGGTGCGCACCGCGCCGCCCGCTGCGGTCCGCGCGATCACCGCGTCGGCCACCGCCACTCGGCAGTCCTCGATGAGCGACTTGGCAGACGGATACGGGGATGCCGCCAGCGCGAGCTTCTCGGCGGACGTGAGGTGTTCGAGCACGTACGCCGCGGGGGACGGCACCGACAGCAGCACGAGCCGGCGCACTCCCTGCCGCGTGGCGCGGGCCGCCGCCTCGGGGGTCGCCTCGATGCGGAGCGCGACGGTCGAGCCCTCGTCGACGATGGCGGGATAGCCGCGGACCACGCCCCCGGCCACCCTGGTGTCGACGACGTCGGGAAGGTCGCCGAAGGTCCAGTCGGTGAGTCCGGCGCGCTCGGTGAAGCCCGTCGCCGCCCCGCTGCCCTCCCTCTCACCGGCCGTCGCACCCGCGGGGCCGCCAGACGCCGCGCCGGGGGACGGCGGACCGGGGCGCTTGCCCGCAGGTCGGGCCGTCAGCGACTTCGAGACGGACGCGCGCACCCGGTCGGAGAGGCGCTCCTGGAGCGCGCGGAGGTCGCGATCGGAGCCGACGGTGCGTCCGCGCTCGTCGACGGCCCGGAACGAGATCTGCAGATGCGCCGGGACGCGGTCGAGTTCGAAGTCCGCGCCCGTCACGGGCTGGTTCGCGACCCGCTGGATGCGTGCGGCGAGGGCGTCGCGGAGGCCGAGCGGAGGCATCCCGTCGTGGGCCTCCGGACCCTGTCCCTCGAGGTCGGCGGCGAAGGTCGCCGCCCAATCGGCAGCAGGCACGACGTGCCGCCGGATGGACTTCGGCAGCGCGCGCAGGAGCGCGGTGATGAGCTCGTCGCGCATGCCCGGCACCTGCCAGTCGAAGCCGTCCGGCCGCAGCTGAGCCAGCAGTGCGAGCGGCACCACGGCGGTGACGCCGTCATCGGGCGCACCGGGCTCGAACCGGTAGGCGAGCGAGAGCACCTGGTCGCCCTGGGACCAGCGCGCCGGGAAGTCCCTCTCGTCGCCGCGCGACGCCTCGTCGACCAGGTCGGCCTCCGTCATGTCGAGCAGGCGCGGCGTCCGGGTCGAGGCATCCTTCCACCACGCCTCGAACGACCGGGCGTCGAACACGTCGCGCGGGATGCGCGCATCGTAGAACCGGTAGACGGCCTCGTCGCCGACGAGGATGTCGCGCCGGCGCTCGCGCTCCTCGATCTTCTCGAGCCGCCGGCGCAGCTCGAGGTTGCGCCGCTCGAAGGCCGTCAGCCGCTTGTCGAGGTGGGTCGAGTCCCACTCGCCCTCGACGAGCGCATGGCGGAGGAAGAGCTCGCGGGCGAACGGCCGGTCGAAGCGGGCGAGCTGCACGCGGCGCTTCGGGATGATCTCGAGGCCGAAGAGCGTGACCTTCTCGTACGCGGATGCCGCGCCCGACGCCTTGGACCAGTGCGGCTCGCTCAGCGACCGCTTCGCGAGGTCGCCGGCGAGCGGCTCGGCCCACGCGGGGTCGATGGCCGCGACCGTGCGCGCGAAGAGGCGGCTGGTCTCGACCACTTCGGCGGCCATGACCGCGCTCGGGCGCTTCTTGCGCAGCGCCGAGCCGGGGAAGATCGCGAAGCGCGTGCCGCGCGAGCCGAGGTACTCGGCCCCACCCGGTCGGCCGCCGCCGGCAGGCCGCCGGTCTCGCGGGGGGCTCACCGTGCGCTCGTCGAGGATGCCGAGCTGAGACAGCAGGCCGGCGAGGATCGCCTTGTGGATCTCGTCGGGATCGGCGGTGCGTTGGCCATCGGTCCCGGGGCGCGTCGAGGGTCGGGGCGCCTTCACGAGCGAGCTCAGCTGCCGGTGCACGTCGGCCCACTCGCGGACGCGCACGTAGTTGAGATGCTCGGCGCGGCAGAGCCGCCGGAACGCGCTGGAGCCCAGTTCGGCCTGCTTCTCCTGCAGGTGGTTCCACAGATTCAGCAGGCTCAGGAAGTCGCTCGACGGATCGGTGAACCGCGCGTGCAGGCGGTCGGCCTCCTCCCGGCGGTCCTCGGGGCGCTCTCGGACGTCCTGGATCGACATCCCCGAAACGATCGCCAGCACGTCGCGCAGCACGCCGGTGCGACGGGCCTCGACGAGCATGCGCGCGAAGCGGGGGTCGATCGGAAGCCGCGAGATCTCCCGGCCCATCTCGGTGAGGGCGGGCTGGTCGCGGCCTCCTGACGCCGGGCGCACCGCGCCGAGCTCGATCAGCAGGTCGAGGGCGGCTTTGACGCCGCGGGAGTCCGGCGGGGTCAGGAACGGGAACGACGAGATGTCGCCGAACCCGAGCGCCAGCATCTGCAGGATGACCGAGGCGAGGCTCGTGCGCAGGATCTCAGGCTCGGTGAACTCCGGTCTGGCCTGGAAGTCCTCTTCGGCGTAGAGGCGGATGGCGACACCGGGACTCGTGCGCCCCGCGCGTCCGGAGCGCTGCTGGGCCGACGCCTGCGACACCGGCTCGATCGGCAGACGCTGCACCTTGCTGCGGTTGCTGTACCGCGAGATGCGCGCGGTTCCGGTGTCGACGACGTACCGGATCCCCGGCACCGTGAGGCTCGTCTCGGCCACGTTGGTGGCGAGGATCACGCGCCGGCGGACGCCGGCCACCCGCGACGGCTCGAAGACCCGGTGCTGCTCGGCCGCCGAGAGTCGCCCGTACAGCGGCAGCACCTCGGTCGGGGCGGCGTCCTTCGCGTACAGCCCGCGCACCGCGTCGGCGGCATCGCGGATCTCGGCCTCGCCGGGGAGGAACACCAGCACGTCGCCGGCCGGTTCCCGGTCGAGCTCGCGCAGCGCCGACGTGATGCCGTCGACGTCGTCGGACTCGTCCTCGCCGGATGCCGCCGGCGGGCGGTAGCGCACCTCCACCGGGTAGGTGCGGCCGGACACCTCGATGATCGGCGCCGGCTGCGGCTCCGTCGCCGCCGCTGTCGAACGGGTCGCGAAGTGCTTCGCGAAGCTCTCGGGGTCGATCGTCGCGCTGGTGATGATCACCTTCAGGTCGGGGCGCTTCGGCAGGATGCGGTGCAGGTAGCCGAGCAGGAAGTCGACGTTGAGGGAGCGCTCGTGGGCCTCGTCGATGATGATCGTGTCGTAGCGGCGCAGCAGCCGGTCGCGGTGGATCTCGTTGAGCAGGATGCCGTCGGTCATGAGGGCGATCCGGGTGTCCTCCGACACCTTGTCGGTGAAGCGCACCTTATAGCCGACGGTGGTGCCGAGCGCCACCCCCAGCTCCTCCGCGACGCGCTCGGCGATCGTCCGCGCCGCGAGGCGGCGGGGCTGGGTGTGCGCGATGCGCGTGCGGCCGAGCTCCAGCGCGATCTTGGGCAGCTGCGTGGTCTTCCCCGACCCGGTGGCCCCGGCGACGATCACCACCTGGTGGTCGCGGATCGCGCGCGCGATCTCGTCCCGCGCCGCGCTGACGGGCAGCTCGGGGGGATACGAGATGACGGGCGCGGGCGCAGACATAGCCTTCGATCGTAACCGGTCGGCGGGTCGCGGCCCTTCTCGGAACGCACCTTCTCGCCAACGCATTGAACTTCCTGCTCACACAACGATCTCAAGGTCCCGCGACGTGTGTGAGGAGGAGGTTGCGCGGGGTTCGGGAGCGGGGCTGTGTGAGGAGGAGGTTGCGCGGGGTTCGGAGCGGGGCTGTGTGAGGAGGAGGTTGCGCGGGAACCCTGGAGCGGCGCTGTGTGAGCGGGAGGTTGCGCGGGGTTCGGAGCGGGGCTGTGTGAGCGGGAGGTTGCGCGGGGTTCGGGAGCAGGGGTGTGTGAGGGGGCCGGGCGCGTCGGGGAGGGCGCGGAGAGCCGCACAGTCCGTGTGAACCGGAAGTTCAACGCCCTCTGCAGAACACCCTCGCCGGCAGAGCACGCTTCCCGGCGCCGGCGACTCCTCCACACCGCCGCGGTCTCCCCAGGAGTGCGCAGATGCAGCCCACAGCGACAGAGCCGCGCGCCCGTCCGCCTACATTCGAGCCCATGCACCCGTTCGAGGCTCTGGCCGACCCGGTCCGCCGTCGGATCGTCGACATCCTCGCGAGCGGCGAGCACACGGCCGGGCAGCTTGCGGACGTCGTCGGCCGCGAGTTCCGCATCAGCCGCACGGCGGTCTCAAAGCACGTCAGGCTCCTGCGCGACGCCGGCTACGTCGATGGCCGGGCGGAGGAGAACTGGCGTTGGTATCGCCTCACCGCCGAAGGCCTGGAAAGCCTCGAGCATGCGGTCTCGGACATCCGCGCGAAGTACGCGAGCGCCATCGGGTGGGATGCCGACGCCCGCCGGTTCCGCGATCCGCTCGCGCACCTGCCGCAGTACCCGTCTGTGCCGTTCCGTGGCCCGGGGCGACCGAGCCAGCGAGGACGACGGGGAATCCAGACGTCCTTCGTGGACCGGGGCTCGCCCGACGACGAGGCACCGGTCCCGCCGCCGATCTACGTCCCGTATTCGCCGCCCCGGCCGTGGCGCGCGGACGCACCTAGGCTGAATGCATGACAGTCCCCAGCGTGACCCTCAACGACGGCAACTCGATCCCCCAGCTGGGCTACGGCGTCTTCAAGGTGCCGCCCGCAGACACCGAGCGTGCCGTCGCCGAGGCGCTCGAGATCGGCTACCGCCACATCGACACGGCCGCGATCTACGGCAACGAAGAGGGCGTCGGCAAGGCGATCGCCGGCAGCGGCATCGACCGGGACGAGCTGTTCGTGACCACCAAGCTCTGGAACGACCGGCACCACGACGATGAGCCGCGCGCCGCCATCGGCGAGAGCCTCGACCGCCTCGGGCTCGAGCGGGTCGACCTCTACCTGGTGCACTGGCCGACCCCCGCCAAGGACGACTACGTCCACGCGTGGGAGAAGATGGTCGAGCTGCGCGACGCCGGCATGACGCGCAGCATCGGCGTATCCAACCACCTCGTCCCGCACCTGGAGCGGATCGTCGCCGCCACCGGCGTCGTCCCCGCTGTCAACCAGATCGAGCTGCACCCGGCATACCAGCAGCGTGAGATCACCGACTGGGCGGCGGCGCACGACGTCCTCATCGAGTCGTGGGGTCCGCTCGGCCAAGGCAAGTACGACCTCTTCGCCGCCGAGCCGGTCGCCGCGGCGGCCGCCGCGCACGGCAAGACGCCGGCACAGGCGGTGCTGCGCTGGCACCTGCAGAAGGGGTTCATCGTCTTCCCGAAGTCGGTGCGCCGGGAGCGCCTCGAAGAGAACCTCGACGTGTTCGACTTCGAGCTCAGTGCGGACGAGGTCGCGGCGATCGACGCCATGGATCCCGGCGACGGCTCCGGTCGCGTGAGCGCCCACCCCGACGAGGTCAACTGACCTCGCGCGACGAGGGAGCGGATGTCGTGAACCCGCGTCTCGCCGAGGCGACCAGCCCCTACCTGCGGGCACACGCCGGCAACCCTGTGCCGTGGTACCCGTGGGGCGAGGAGGCGTTCGCCGAGGCGCGACGGCGGGATGTCCCGGTGATGGTGTCGATCGGCTACTCGACCTGCCACTGGTGCCACGTCATGGCGCGGGAGTCGTTCGCCGACGAGCGAACCGCGGCCGACCTCGCCGCGGGCTTCGTGTCCGTCAAGGTCGACCGGGAGGAGCACCCGGAAGTGGACGCGGCCTACATGGCCGCAGCCGCCGCCTTCACGCGGAGTCTCGGCTGGCCCTTGACGGTGTTCACCACGCCGGAGGGGCGTCCGTTCTACGCCGGCACCTACTTCCCGCCCGAGCCGAGGGCGGGCATGCCGTCGTTCCGGCAGGTCCTGGCCGCGGTGCGTGAGGCCTGGACCGAGCGCCGGGATCAGATCGACTCCACCGCGGATGCCGTCGCCGACGCGCTAGCCGAGGTCCAGGTCGCCGCGCCCGCTTCCGGCGCCTCGCTGCCGACCTCCGAGGAGCTGGCGGCGGCCGCGAGGATCCTCGCGGCCCGTGAGGACCCGCGGCACGGCGGATTCGGCGACCCGACGACGCCCGCGCCGAAGTTCCCGGTCGCGACGGCCCTGCGGTTCCTGCAGACCCGCGTCGTCCGGGAGGGCGCGCCCGAGGCGTCGGCCGTCGCGGATCGCGCGCTGGACGCGATGGCGGCCTCCGAGCTGCGCGATGCGGTCGAGGGCGGCTTCTTCCGCTACGCCACCCGGCCCGACTGGACGGTGCCGCACTACGAGCGCATGCTCACCGACAACGCGCAGCTGCTGGACGTCGCGGTGGACGCGGCATCCGCCCGCTCCGACATCGTCCGCGGCGTCGCCGGGTTCCTCACCCAGGTGCTCCAGCAGCCCAGCGGGGGCTTCGGCGCGGCGCAGGATTCGGAGTCGTGGATCGACGGTGCGCGCAGCGAGGGCGGCTACTACCTCCTCGACGCGTCCGCGCGGGCAGGCCTGGAGCCGCCCGCCGTCGACGGCAAGGTCGTGACGGCGTGGAACGGCCTCGCGATCGGCGCGCTGGCCCGCGCCGGCGCGCGGCTCGGCGAGGCGGCGTGGATCGAGGCGGCGCGCTGGGCCGCCGATGCCGTGCTCGAGGCCAACGTGGACGCCGATGGGCGTCTCCTGCGCGCCTCCCTGGACGAGATCCCCTCCCGTGCCCACGCGACGCTCGCCGACCACGGCCAGCTGGCCGCCGGCCTCGTCGCTCTCGCCGTCGCGACCGGCGAAGTGGCCTACGCCGTCCGCGCGCGGGAGCTCGTGGACGCGTGCATGGGGGAGGACGGCGCCGTGTCGGTGCCGGGCGGCGGCGATCCGGTGCTGACCCGGCAGGGCATCGGGGCGCCGGACACGGCATCCGACGCCGACGAGCCGTCGGGCACCGCGTCGCTGGCAGAGGCGGCCGCCGCGCTCTGCACGCTCGGCGCGGGCGACGGCTACCGCGTCCTGGCCGAGCGGCTCGTCGGCACCCACGTCCGGGCCGCGCTCTCGCAGCCGCTCGCGTACGGGGCGCTCCTGCGGGTCGCGACGACCCTCGCGGCGCCGCCGCGCCAGGTGGTCGTCGTGACGGGCGACCCCGGCGCCGAGCTGGCGGACCGGGCCCGCGGCATCCGTGCCGAGGTCGTGGCAGTGGTGTCGCCGGGGCAGGCGGCGGCGTGGGCCGATGCCGGCTTCGCGCTGTTCGCCGACAAGGCGATGCGCGACGGGGTCCCGACCGCCTACGACTGCCGCGACTTCGCGTGCCGGCTGCCGCTCACCGAACCCCGCCGGCTCGACGGCTGACGGCAGGCCTCACACCCAGCTCGGCATCCACATGTGCAGGTGCCAGAAGTCGTAGGGCACGGTCATGGCCGAGATGATCGGGTACCAGAACGCCGACAGCGCCAGCGCGACGCCGAGGAAGACCAGCACGAGACGCTGACCGGTCAGACGTCGGTACGCGTCGGTCGACTGACCGCCTGCGATGTCGCGCAGGGCGAAGGTCAGCGCGAGGAGCACGAACGGCAGGATGGCCACCGTGTAGAAGTGGAACACCGTGCGCTCCGGCAGGAACAGCCACGGCACGTAGGTCACCGCGACCCCCGTGAGCACGAGCGCGTGACGCCAGTCGCGGGCCACCACGAACCGGTAGGCGAGGTACAGGACGGCGATGACGCCCGCGTACCAGACCAGCGGGTTCGGCATCGACGAGATCACCTCGGAGCACCCGTTCGCCGCCTGGCAGCCGTCGACGCCGAACGCATCCTGACGGTAGTAGATGCCGGTCGGACGCAGCAGCAGCGGCCACTGCCACGCGGGGCTCTCATACGCGTGGTGCGCGACGATCCCCGACGTCGACTCGTACATCGCGACGTGGTAGCGCCACAGGCTCTCCATCGCGCTGCCGCCCGACTGGCGGTCGTACCCGTTGTCGGTCACCAGCCACCCCGTCCAGGAGGCGACGTAGACGAGGACGGCGACCGGGACGAACAGCAGGAACGTCGCAAGGCCCTGGCGCACGGCATCCGTCGGCCAGAGCAGCACGCCGGCGCGGCGTCGTGCCAGCGCGTCGGTCACGACGAGGTAGACCCCCAGGCCGGCGAGCACCCAGGCGCCCGACCACTTCACGGCGCTCGCGGCACCGAGAGCGGCGCCCGCCGCGACGATCCACGGGCGGTTCCAGAGCACCGGGCCCCACGACGGCGGCACGTCCCCCTCGTGCCGTGCCGCGACGGTCCCTGCGATGCGCGTCATCGTCCGCTCGCGGTCGAGGAGGACGAAGAGGAACCCCAGCAGCACGAAGAAGGTGAGCGGCGTGTCCAGGAGCGCGACGCGGCTCATCGAGATCGCCAGGCCGTCGACGGCCATGAGGAGGCCGGCCACGACGGCGAAGGTGGTGGAGCGCGTGAGTCGCTTCGCGATCAGCATCAGCAGCAGCACCGCCGCTGTGCCCAGCAGGGCGACGGTGATGCGCCATCCCCACCCGGACCCCGGGCCGAGCGCCATCATGCCGAGCGCGATGATCCACTTTCCGAGCGGCGGGTGCACGACGAACGACGGCTCGTCGGTGAAGGCGTCGACATCGCCCGACAGGAATCGGTCGTTGGCGTCGGCCGGCCACGAGCCCTCGTAGCCCAGGTTCAGCAGGGTCCAGGCGTCCTTGACGTAGTACGTCTCGTCGAACTGGTTCATCAGGTCATGCGCGGCGGCGAGATTCCACAGGCGCAGGACGGCGGCGATGAGGAGGACGATGGCGGGGCCCAGCCAGGCGTAGAGGCGGGCCGCCCGTGGGTCCTCGCCGAGGCGGCGGGTGAACCGGTCGTAGAGGCTCGGCCGGGCCGGGGGGAGGAGCGGCGCGGCGGTCTCGTCGGTCTCGAGCCGCGGGGCATCCGTCACCCGGTCAAGTCTAGGCTGAGGGCGTGATCATCCTCGCGGCGACCCCGATCGGAAACCTCGGGGACGCCTCCCGCCGGCTGGTCGAGGCGCTGGAGAGCGCCACGGTCGTCGCCGCCGAGGACACCCGCACCACGCAGCGCCTGCTCGCCGCGCTCGGCGTCGGCAACCGCCCGCGCCTGATCGCCCTGCACGACCACAACGAGAAGGAGCGGGCGCCCGAGCTCGTCGCCCTCGCCCGCGACGGGGACGTGCTCGTCCTGAGCGACGCCGGCATGCCGACGGTGAGCGATCCCGGCTACGGGCTCGTCGCCGCGGCCGCCGCGGCGGGCGTGCAGGTCACGGCGATCCCCGGCCCGAGCGCCGTCCTGACCGCGCTCGCCGTGTCGGGCCTGCCGACAGACAGATTCACATTCGAGGGATTCGTCGGGCGCAAGCAGGGCGAGCGACTCGCGGCCTTCCGTGCCCTCGCCGGCGAACCTCGCACGATGGTGTTCTTCGAGGCGCCGTCGCGCGTGGCCGCGACCCTGGCCGACATGGCCGCCGAGTTCGGAGCGGATCGGCGGGCGGCCGTGTGCCGCGAGCTGACGAAGCTGCACGAGGAAGTCGCGCGGGGGACCCTCTCCGAGCTCGTCGAGTGGGCCGACGGCGGCGTGCGCGGCGAGGTGGTCATCGTGGTGGCGGGGGCCGCCGCGCGCGCCGTCGCCTTCCCGGATGCGGTCGCCCAAGTGGTCGCCCTCGTCGCCGGCGGCGTGCGGCGCAAGGACGCCGCGGCCGAAGTGTCCCAGGTGACGGGACACTCCAGCCGCGAGCTCTATCAGGCGTCTCTGTCCGCGCGGGACTGAGCGCCGCCGGTGGGCGGTCCCTACCGCTTGGCCTTCTTCAGGCGGTGGATCGCCTTGTCGACCTGCTTCGTGGCGGCCTTCACGTCCGCAGCGGTCGCCTTCGATCCGGCGAGGACGACCTCGCCGACGGCGATCGCGTCGTCGAGGACGGCGAGCGAGTCGACCGAGTAGCGGTCGCGGTCGACGGATGCCGCATCGGCGAGGGCCTGCTCGAGCGCCGTCGTGTCGGGCTGCGACCCGCCGCCCACCGATGCCGCGTCGACGAGTCGCACCTCGTCCAGAACGCCCCACGCTCCGGCCGACAGCGAGAACTCGGCCGAGATCGAGACGACGCCGTCCTCTCCCACCACGATGCCGGGCACCGTCGCCGTGTGGAAGTCGTTCCACACGGTGAACTCCAGCGGCGCGGTCCAGGTGCCCGCCGAGGTCGTCGCCTCGAGCGTCCGGGTGTCGGTGGCGGGGCTGTTGGTGCCCTGCGTCGTCGCCTGCAGCACGTACGTTCCGGCGGGCACGCCGGTGACGGTCTGCGACGCCGACGTCTCGTACGCGGACCCGTTCCAGAAGGTGACGGCGTAGTCGCCCGCGAAGCCGTCGGCCGTCTCCTGCCTGGCCGCCGGTCCGGTGAGCGTCCACGCGCTCATGTCGGCGCTCTCGAAGCCGGGGTTCACGACGAGGTTCGGCGCCTCGACCGTGACGTCCGCGGTCACGTCGAGCCCGGAGTCGGTCTTCCCTGGGATCGAGTACGCGCCGGGTCCGCGGATCCACGCGACGGCGTCGCTCCAGTGCACCGCGTGCTGCTCGGTGGTGCGGTCGTTGTAGGCGACCTCGACGGTGTCGGGCAGCGCGATCGGGGCGCCGTCGACGACGAGGAGCGACACCTCCTCGACCGACACGATCTCGCGCGGCGCGACGGCGCCGGTCCGCACGTAGGAGAAGGTGCGCAGCGACTCGAGCGGCGTGCCGTCCCACGCGAAGAGGGCCTGGTTGTCCCACGCCGAACCGCCGTAGTACTCGCCGACGTGGACGGGATCGTAGTCGCCGGCCGCGCTCGTCGCCCAGCCCGAGCCGAACTGCTCCCAGAGCAGTCGGTTCGCCTCGACCTCGGACGGCGGCCCGACCGGAAGCCACGCGGGCTCCCAGTAGTAGACGCCGATGCCGGCATCGCCGACCGCGGCGACCGCGGCGATCACGTCGCGCAGCTCCCACGCCTGCCCCTGCACGCTCACCGGGTACTGGCCGGTGATGCCGCCCGCCCCGATGACGTTCGGGTAGCCGTCGCCGTCCTCGAGCGTGTGCGCCCAGCTCGTCTCGGCGACGATGACCTGCTTGCCGTAGGTCGTGGCGACCTCCGTCAGCACGGCCGTGAGGTTGTCGATCGCGCCGTGCCAGTACGGGTAGTAGGAGCTCGCGAAGACGTCGTAGTCGACGTCGAAGGCGTCGAGCCCCGCCGCATAGGTCGCGTAGCGGCCCGGCGTCTCGGGGTTCGTGAAGTGCACGGCGACGAGGGCGTCGGGAAGCACCTCGCGCACGGCGGCGCTGCCCGCCGAGACGAGCGCCGCGAACTGCGCGTCGATCTCGCGCCCCGGACGCGTGTGCCCCGCGATGGCGTTGTTGGTCTCGTTGCCGACCTGCACCATCCGCACATCCACGCCCGCGTCCTCGAAGCGCTGCAGCGCATCGGCGGTGAAGTCGTGCAGCGCGGTGACCGTGTCGGCGTCGCTGAGCCCCTGCCACGCCTTCGGCGCCAGCTGGCGGGCGGGGTCGGCCCAGAAGTCGGAGTAGTGGAAGTCGACGAGCACGTCCAGGCCGGCGGCGGTCGCGCGCTGCCCGATCCGGACGGCCCGGTCCACGTCCACCGTGCCGCCGCCGTAGCCGCGGCCCGACGCGTCGTACGGGTCGTTCCAGACGCGGATGCGCACCGAGTTCACGCCGTTGTCGGCGAGCACCGCGAACAGGTCGGCCGGCTCGCCCGCGGCGTCGCGGAACACCACGCCGCTCTCCTCGAGCGACAGCACGGTCGACACGTCGACCCCCATCGCGAAGTCCTCGGCGAGGCCGTCGACCCTGTCGACGAAGACGCCGGCGTCGACCGGCCCGTCATCGACCGTTGCCGCCGAGGCGGTGGGCACGGCGAGCGCACCCGCGCAGACGACGGCGACGGATGCCGCGACCGCGCTGAGCACGGTCCGGATGCGGCGGGGGCGGGAGGGGTGGGACATGCGATTCTCCGATCGACGGTGATCAGTGTCAGGTGGAGGGGTCAGCCCTTGACGGACCCCGCGGTGAGGCCGCCGACGATGTAGCGCTGCAGCGACAGGAAGAGGACGAGCACGGGGACCGCCGCGATGACGGCGCCGGCCGCGAACAGCCCCCAGTTGGAGGCGAGCTGGTTGGACACCCACTGGTACATGCCCACCGCGAGGGTCCAGTTCTCCTCGGAGACGAGCACGATCTTGGCGATGATGTAGTCGCCGAACGCGGCGATGAACGCCAGCAGCGCGACCACGGCGAGAATCGGCGTCACGAGCGGCATGATGAGCCGCCAGAAGATCTGCGCGTGCGTCGCGCCGTCGATCTTCGCGGACTCGTCGATCTCGATCGGCACGGTGTTGAAGAAGCCGTACATCAGGAACGTGTTCACGCCGAGCGCGCCGCCGAGGTACACGCAGATGAGGGCGATCTTGGAGTTGAGCCCCAGCGCGGGCACGACCTCGCCCAGCGCGAGCAGCATCAGGAAGATGGCCACGAAGGCCAGTGCCTGCGGGAACATCTGGATGATGAGCAGGCCGGTGAGGCCGGGGCGCCGGCCGGCGAAGCGGAACCGCGAGAAGGCGTACGCGGCGGCGGCTCCCATGAGCACGGCGCCCACGGCGGCGATGCCGCCGATGAGCAGCGTGTTGCCCGCCCACGTCCAGAACCGCGTCTCGCCCAGGGCCGCGTAGTTCGACAGGTCGATCACGCTGAACAGGGCGTTGCTGGCGGCGAGCGTGCCGTTCGGGTTGAGGGATGCCGACAGCACGTACACGAGCGGGAACACCGCGTAGAAGATCACGACGACGGCGAGCAGGTACTTCCAGCCGACCTCGAGCAGCCAGCGGCGACGGCGCGCGGAGCGGCGGTCACCCGTGGCGCGCGCGGTCGTCGAGGCGGCGGGCGCAGCGGTTGTCGTGGACATCACTGGAACTCCTCGAGCTTGCGGGTCTGGCGGAAGGCGATCGCCGAGATGCCCCCGACGACGGCGAACACGAGGATCGACAGGGCGCTCGCGAGGCCGTAGTCGGCGGCGCCGCCGGACACCCCCGAGATGTCGTAGATGGCGGAGATCAGGATGTCGGTGGCGCCCAGCGCATAGGGCGCGCCGGGGATCGCCGGACCGCCGTTGTTGAACATGTAGATCACGGTGAAGTTGTTGAAGCTGAACGCGAACGACGAGATCAGCAGCGGGGCGGTCGCCACCAGCACGAGCGGCAGGATGATCGACCGCAGCTGGCGCGAGCGGCCGGCGCCGTCGATCGATGCCGCCTCCAGCGTGTCCTGCGGGAGCGCCTGCAGCGCGCCGGTGCACACCAGGAAGTAGTACGGGTAGGTGAGCCACAGGTTCACCCAGACCACCGCGGCACGGGCCAGCCACGGATCGCCCAGCCAGTTGATGTCGGCGCCGAAGAAGAACAGGTCGTTGATGACGCCGAACTCCGCGTTGAACATTCCGCGGAACAGCAGCGCCGACATGAACGCGGGGAAGGCGTAGGGGAGGATGTACAGCGTCCGCAGGAACCGCCGGCCCTTCAAGCGCGCGTCGTTGTAGATGAGCGCGAGCAGCAGGCCCAGCGCGAACGGCAGCACGACCGAGAGCGTCGCGAAGACGAAGGTCCACACCGTGACCATCGCGAGCGTCTGGGCGAGCGCGGGATCGGTGAACAGCCGCAGGAAGTTCTCGAATCCGACGTTCACGAACCAGCCGGCGGGGAGCGCCGAGCCGTCCCCGGCGACGAACGAGCCGCTGTCGGTGGCGCTGTAGACCGTGCCGGTCGTGGTGTCGGTGATCGTCTGGGCGTCGGCATCCCACACCAGCGTCGACTCGTAGACGGCGCCCGACGAGCCGTCGCGCGTGCGGACCGAGCCGTCGTTCGGATCCTCCGACACGGGCACGCGAAGGCTCGCGATCTGCTCCTGCAGGGCGGTATCGGTGATGACGGTCGCCCGCGGGACGACCTCCCAGCCGGGCACCTCGGCCGGGGTTCCGGCGCTGCCGATCTCGGCGTCCCGCGCGTCTTCCAGCGGCTGCGTCGCCGAGCCGACGAGCACGTCGCCGTCCTCGTCGACGATCGCGAAGCCGAGCTCACCGACACGCTCGACGACCGACAGCGGGTAGGTGGGGGAGTCCTCGACGCGACGCTCGCCCTGGATCAGGGCCGCCTCGACGGCCTGCTCCTGTGTGCCGGCGTGACCGGTGCCGTAGTTGGTGAAGGCGATGTAGGCGGTGTAGGCGAAGATGAAGATCTGGAAGACCAGCAGGAACACCAGCCCCGGCAGCAGGTACTTCAGCGGCAGCGCGCGCTTGGTGAAGTACACGATGTCGGCCGCCAGCAGCAGCACGAGCGTGGCCGAGAAGACGAGCCAGGACTCGGCGCGGAAGGCGCTCAGCAGGGTCATGACCCCGAACGCGTTGACGAGCGCCATCAGGGCGAGCTTCGCCAGGAAGCCCCAGCCGGGGCCGCGCCAGCGACGGCCGTGCGGCTCGCTCGGTCGCGGCGCGGCGGCCGTCGTCGTCTGAGGGGGTGCGTCCACCGTCGGCTCCTGTCGCGGGATGTGCTCCGGCGGCCTGTGCGCGGAGCGGGGTTGGGGTCCGGGAGGCGGGGAGAGGCACTCACCCGCCTCCCGGAGTCTGTCGGCCGCGATCGCCCGCGGCCTCGTCGTCAGGCGGCCGGGCTCAGCCCGCGACCGCCGCCTGGACGTCGGCGACCATGGTGTTCCACGTCGAGACGGGGTCGGCGCCGTTGATGATCTGCGACTGCGCGGCGTTCCAGAGGTCCCACACCGAGCCCATCTCGGGGATGCTCGGCATCGGCACGCCGTTCTGCGCCGAGGCGAGGAATCCGGCGATGATCGGGTCGGAGGCGACCTCGGCGGCGAGGGTCGACCAGGCCGGGATGCGCGGGTCGGCCTCGTAGAGCGCGCGCTGGGCCTCCTCGGTGCCGAGGTGGTTCACCAGGAACTCCTGCGCGAGCAGCGCGTTCTCGGACTGCGAGCTCAGGTAGAAGCCCTGCACGCCCACGAACGGCGCGGCCGTCTGGCCGCCCGCCGACGGGATCGGGTTCACCGTGATGTTCTCGACGTCGGTGTAGGCGCTGATCGCCCAGGGGCCCTGGATCGTGTAGGGAGCCTTGCCCGTGTTGAACAGCTCGTTGTTGATGTCGTAGTCCACGGTCGTCGAGATGTAGCCGGTGCCGGCCGAGCCGTTGGCGCCCAGCCAGGTTGCGAACGCCTCGCCCGCGGGACCGCCCATCCCGACCTCGGTCGTGTACGAGCCGGAGTCGTCCTGGACGAACACCGGGGCGCCGAAGGAGGTCTGGAACCCGTACATGGTGTAGCCGTCGCCGGTCTCGCCGTTGGTGTTGATGACGAAGGGACGCTCGGCGCCGGAGGCCAGGCCGCGCTGGATCATGTCATCCCACGTCGCCGGCGCCTCCTCGCCGACGAGGTCGGCGTTCTGCACGAGCGCGATGGTCTCGAGCGAATAGGGGAGGGCGTAGAGCTGGCCGTCGTAGGTCATCGCCTCGAGGGCGACGGGCTCGAACTCCGACGCCTTGTCGCCGAGGTCGATGGTGTCGACCACGCCGGCGGCGACGAGCGCCCCCAGCCAGTCGTGTGCGCCGACGGTGATGTCGGGGCCCTCGCCTGTCGGCACCTGGGCGATGAAGTCGTTGCGCAGGTCCTCGAAGTTCTTCTGCACGAGCGTGACCGTCGCGCCGGTCTCCTCTTCGAACGCCGCTGCGGCGTCGGAGATGGCCTGCTCGCGCTCCTCGTCGGTCCAGATGACGAGCTCGGCGCCGCTGCCTTCGGCCTCATCGCCGTCGTCGGACGAGCCGCCGCCGGCGCAGCCGGCGAGGACGACCGCTGCCGTGAGCGCCAGCGCTCCGAGTGCGATCTGCTTTCGCATGGTTTCCCTTTCGGTGGTGGATGGATCTTGCAGGGTCAGGACGATGCGGCCGTGCCGGCACGGTCGGTGCGGACGACCGCGACCCCTCCGGCCGGCACGACGAGCTCGCCGTCGACGGCGGCCTCGCTGAGCAGCTCGACGCCCGTGGCGGCGAACGCGGCGGGCTCGTCGCGATGGTTGATGGCGACCGCGAAGTCGGCGGCGTGGCCGCGCCGGACGACGACCTCCAGTCCTTCCGGGTGCGCCGCGGGGGCGACCCCCGCGTCGGCGTAGACGTCGGTCATCACCGTGCGCAGGCCGGCGGCGTCCAGTCGCGTGCTGATGTACCAGCCGTGTCCCGCTCCGTGCGCGTTGCGGGTGATGGCGGGCTTGCCGGCGCCGGGTCCGTCGACGTAGGTCCCCTTGACCTCGGCGGAGGCGATGACGAGATCCTCCTGCCACGCGTCGGCGGAGAGGGTCGTGGCCGATGCCGCCCCCGACCACTGCACGGCGTGCCGCGCGTCCTCTCGCAGCGGCAGGAACTCCTCGACGACCAGCCCGAGAGCGTCACGCAGCGGGGCCGCGAAGCCGCCGGGGTGGACCGCGTCGTTCTCGTCGACGATCGCCGAGAAGAACGAGACGACGAGGGTCCCGCCCGCCTCGACGTACCGCGTGAGGTTCGCGGCGTCGGCTGCGCCGAGCAGGTACTGCGCCGGGGCGACCACGAGCTTGTAGCGCGACAGGTCGTGGCCGGGCAGTGCGAAGTCGACCGTGATGCCGTCGCGCCACAGCCGCTCGTAGAAGGCGCGGACCCGCTCGGCGTGGGAGACGTCGACCGACGGGCGCCATTCGAGGTCCTGCGCCCAGAACGACTCGAAGTCCCACAGGATCGCGACGTCGGCGTCCACGCGGGAGCCGCGGACCTCGTCGAGGCGTCCGAGCGCGTCGCCGAGTCCAACGACCTCCCGCCACACCCGCGACGACGTGCCGGCGTGCGGGATCATCGCCGAGTGGAACTTCTCGGCCCCCGAGCGGGAGGCGCGCCACTGGAAGAAGAGGATCGCGTCGGCCCCGCGCGCGAGGTGGCTGAGCGAGTTGCGCGCCATCTCTCCGGGGCGCTTGGCGACGTTGCGGGGCTGCCAGTTGACCGCAGATGTCGAGTGCTCCATGAGGATCCACGGCTTTCCGCCGCCGACCGAGCGGGAGAGGTCGGCGGCGATCGCGAGGCCGATCTCGCCCTCGGGATCGGCTGCCCACAGGTAGTGGTCGTCCGAGACGATGTCGACCTCGCGCGCCCACGCCCACATGTCGGTGGTCCAGCTCTGGTTGGCCATGAAGTTGGTGGTGACCGGCTGCGAGGCGTGCGCCCGGATGGCGTCGCGCTCGGCGATGAAGCACGCGCGCAGCTGGTGGTCGGTGAACCGCGCGAAGTCCAGGCGCTGCGCCGGATTGACCACCGACGGTGCCGCGGCGGGGGCGCCGACGTGCTCCCACTCGCCGTAGCGCTGGCCCCAGAAGGCCGTGCCCCACGCCGCGTTGAGCGCGTCGAGCGAGCCGTACCTCTCACGCAGCCACTCGCGGAACGCGCGCACCGACTGGGCGGAGTAGTCCTCGCCGACCGGGACGCCGTACTCGTTGTGGACGTGCCACATCACGACCGCGGGGTGCGAGCCGTAGCGCTCTGCCAGGGCCGACGCGATGCGGACGATCGCCGCCAGGTACGCGGGTGAGGCGTGCGAGGCCATGCCGCGCGCGCCGAACCCCATCGTGACGCCGTCGCGGGAGACGACCCGCGCGTCGGGGTGCTCGGCGAAGAACCACGCCGGCGGCGACGCGGTGGGGGTTCCCAGATCGACGGAGATGCCGTTCTCGTGCAGCAGGTCCAGCAGCTCGTCGAGCCACCCGAAGTCGAAGACGCCCTCGCTCGTCTCGATGAGGGCCCACGCGAAGATCCCGACGCTGACGAGGTTTACCCCGGCCTCGCGCATGAGGGCGGCGTCCTCGCGCCACACCTCTCTCGGCCACTGCTCGGGGGTGTAATCGCCGCCGTAGGCGATGCCCCGGATCTCGGGCCAGCGGTCGGGCGAGGTCATGGACGCTCCATCGGGTCAGGTGTGGAATCGGCGGTCACGCGGCTGTGCCGACTGGGACCGGTCACAGTCTTACCCGCGCCGACGTCGTGCGGCAGGGGTGCGCCCGCAACCGTTACCGAACTGTGACCGGTCACAGGTTCTCTTCGTGTCGGCACCGGCGAAGCCTCCCGACGGGAGTAGAGTCGCTCGTCGTGGGGGAGTCGACGACCGTGCGGCGCAAGCCGACGATCCGGGATGTGGCCGCGGCGGCGGGCGTGTCGCGGGGCACGGTGTCGCGCGTCATCAACGGAGGTCATTGGGTCTCGCCCGACGCGCGCGCCGCGGTCGAGGAGGCCATCCGCCGCACGGGCTACACCGCCAATCACGCCGCGCGCAGCCTCGCGACCGGACGCGCCGGCTCGCTGGCGTTCCTGCTCACCGAGCCGCAGCACCTGCTGTTCGACGACCCGACGTTCGCGCTCCTGCTGCGCGGCGCGGCCGAGGCGCTGGCGCAGCGGTCGATGACCCTCGTCCTCCTCGTCGCCGGCACGCCCGCCGAGCGGGCCAACGTCGCCCACTTCGTCAGCGCCGGTCACGTCGACGGCGTGCTGCTCATCTCGTCGCACGAGGCCGACCCGCTCGTCGAGGAGCTGCTCGAGGCCGGCGTGCCCACCGTGTGCTGCGGCATCCCGCTGGGCCACGAGGCGCAGGTGCCCACCGTCTCGGTCGACGAGATCGGCTCGGCTCGCGAGATGACCCGCTACCTGCGAGGGCGCGGGCATCGCCGCATCGCGATGATCGCCGGCCCCCACGACACCCCCGGCGGACGCTTCCGGCTCGTGGGGTTCGAACAGGAGATGGGTGAGGACTTCGATCCCACCCTGGTCGAAGAGGGTGACTACAGCCAGGACTCCGGAGCCGCCGCCATGTCCCGGCTCCTCGAGCGCACGCGCGACATCGACGCCGTGTTCGCGGCCAGCGACCGCATGGCGGCAGGCGCCGTGACGGTCCTGCGCGCGGCGGGACTGCGCGTGCCCGATGACATCGCGGTCGCCGGCTTCGACGACTCGGGGCTCGCCGCCACGCACATGCCGCCGCTGACCACCATGCGCCAGCCGTGGGAGCGCCTGAGCAACGAGATGGTCTCGCTGCTCCTCGACGTCATCGCCGGCGGGGCGCCTGGGCCGATCACCCTGCCGACGACGCTCATCGTGCGCGAGAGCGCCTGACCCGCGGATGCGCGGAGGGCGCGCGGCGCGTGCGTGTTACGAGTGCCCCCGCTGCGGGCGGCCCACGACGCCGCCTTGTCACGACGGCGGGCGCGGCATCCGCTCGAACTAGACTCTCCTGGTGACTTCCGGCCGCCAGTCCTTCTACATCACGACGCCGATCTACTACCCGAGCGACGTGCCGCACATCGGCCACGGCTACACCACCGTGGCGGTCGACACCCTTGCCCGCTGGCACCGCCAGGCGGGCGACGACACCTGGATGCTGACGGGCACCGACGAGCACGGCCAGAAGATGCTCCGCGCGGCCAGCGCGAACGGCGTCACGCCGCAGCAGTGGGTCGACAAGCTCGTGACCGAGTCGTGGTTTCCGCTGCTGCAGACGCTCGACGTCGCCAATGACGACTTCATCCGCACCACGCAGGAGCGCCACGAGGAGCGCGTCAAGGCCTTCGTGCAGGCCATCTACGACCGCGGCTACATCTACGCCGGCGAGTACGAGGCGCTGTACTGCGTCGGCTGCGAGGAGTTCAAGCCGGAGTCCGAGATCGTCGACGGCACCGGCCCGTTCGAGGGCCTCAAGGTGTGCGCGATCCACTCCAAGCCGCTGGAGCTCCTGCAGGAGAAGAACTACTTCTTCAAGCTCAGCGAGTTCCAGGACCGCCTGCTCGAGCTGTACCAGTCCGACTTCGTGCAGCCCGAGAGCGCCCGCAACGAGGTGGTCTCGTTCGTGCGGTCGGGGCTGAAGGACCTGTCGATCTCGCGCTCGGCGTTCGACTGGGGCATCCCGCTGCCGTGGGACGAGTCGCACGTCATCTACGTGTGGGTGGACGCGCTGCTCAACTACGCCACCGCGGTGGGCTACGGCTCCGACCCCGAGCAGTTCGCGCGCCGCTGGCCGGCGTACCACGTGGTCGGCAAGGACATCCTGCGCTTCCACGCGGTGATCTGGCCGGCCATGCTGATGGCCGCGGGCGTCGACGTGCCCAAGGGCGTGTTCGCGCACGGCTGGCTGCTCGTCGGCGGCGAGAAGATGTCCAAGTCCAAGCTCACCGGCATCGCGCCCACCGAGATCACCGACGTCTTCGGCTCCGACGCGTACCGCTTCTACTTCCTCTCGGCGATCGCGTTCGGCCAGGACGGCTCGTTCTCGTGGGAGGACCTCTCGGCCCGCTACCAGGCCGAGCTCGCCAACGGCTTCGGCAACCTCGCCTCGCGGACGACCGCGATGGTCGAGCGCTACTTCGAGGGCATCGTGCCCCCGCCCGCCGCCTACACCGACGCCGACCTGCAGATCCAGCGGACGGTGGCGGATGCCGCGACCGCCGCCGACGCCGCGATCGAGCGCTTCCGCATCGACGAGGCCATCTCGTCGGTGTGGACGATCGTCGACGCGCTGAACCTCTACATCACCGAGAACGAGCCGTGGGCGCTCGCGAAGGACGAGACGCAGCGCGAGCGGCTGGGGACGGTGCTCTACACCGCCGCCGACGGCCTGCGCGCGCTCGCGGTGCTGCTGTCGCCGGTGATGCCGGCGTCGACCGAGAAGCTGTGGATCGCGCTCGGCGCCGCGGAGACGCTGGGCCGACTGCAGGACCAGCCGATCCGGGAGGCCGGCACGTGGGGCCTGCTGAAGCCGGGCACCTCGGTGAACGGCCTCGCGCCGCTGTTCCCCCGCGTCGAGCAGACGGTCTGATGACACCCGTCCCTGAGCCCCGGGTGCCGTACCCGGGCGCCGCGAGCGATCCGTCGCAGTACGTCCGCACGCGCGAGAAGGGTTCTCGCGACGTCACCTATCCCGCGTCCCCCGAGCCGCTCGCCGTTCCGGTGTACGACAACCACGCGCACCTCGAGATCGAAGACGGTGAGGCGGGACTGTCGCTGGACGAGCAGCTCGAGCGCGCCGGCGCGGTCGGCGTCGCCGGCGTCGTGCAGGCCGGTGGCGACATCGAGTCGAGCCGGTGGTCGGCCTGGGCCGCAGCAACCCACCCCCGTGTCCTCGCGGCGGTCGCGATCCACCCGAACGAGGCTCCCGCGTACGCCGCCGCCGGCCGCCTGGACGAGGCGATCGCCGCGATCGACGAGCTCGCCGCGCAGCCGCGGGTGCGGGCGATCGGCGAGTCGGGCCTGGACTTCTTCCGCACCGGCGCCGACGGCCTGCCCGCTCAGTTCGAGAGCTTCGAGGCGCACATCGCGCTGGCCAAGAAGCACGCGGTCGCGATGCAGATCCACGATCGCGACGCGCACGAGGCCGTGCTCGAGACGCTCGCACGCGTGGGCGCGCCCGAGCGCACGGTGTTCCACTGCTTCTCGGGCGACGCCGGCATGGCCCGGATCGCCGGGGAGCAGGGGTACTACCTCTCGTTCGCGGGCAATGTCACCTTCAAGAACGCGCAGAACCTCCGCGACGCGCTCGCGGTGATCCCGCGTGAGCTGATCCTGGTGGAGACGGATGCCCCGTTCCTGACGCCGGTTCCGCACCGCGGGCGGCCGAACGCGCCCTATCTCGTGCCGGTGACGGTGCGCTTCATGGCTGCCGAGCTCGGGGTGGACGTCGACGAGCTGTGCGCGCAGCTCGCCGCCAACACCGTCGAGGTCTACGGGGCGTTCGAAGACTGACCCGTGGATGGCGAGCTGCTCTGTCGAATCCAGGGGGCGCTGTTCGTAGCTGTCATGGAGGGAGTCGCACGGCGACCTCGGCAGAGGAAGGTGGGCCGATGGGTCACGACGTCGACGCGACGATCACCCGCGTTTACCGCGACGAGTGGTCGCGGGTGGTTGCGGGGCTCGCACGCCGATTCGGCGACCTCGACATCGCCGAGGAGTCGGCGGCCGAGGCTTTCGCAACGGCGATCGCGCGGTGGCCGGCCGACGGGATCCCGCCGAACCCCGGCGCTTGGATCACGACGACGGCGAACCGCAAGGCGATCGACCGGCTGCGGCGCGAGGCCCGGCGCGACGAGCTGCAGCAGGAGGCGCTCATGCTGACGGACGACTCGCCCGCCGAGCCCGTCGGTGCGGTCGACGACGATCGGCTGCGGCTGGTGTTCACGTGCTGCCACCCCGCCTTGTCGATGGAGGCGCGCGTGGCCCTCACGCTGCGAATCGTGGGCGGCCTCACGGTTGCGGAGATCGCGCACGCGTTCCTTGTGCAGGAGACCACGATGGGTCAGCGGATCACGCGCGCGAAGGCCAAGATCAAGGCCGCGAAGATCCCGTACCGCCTGCCCGAGGGCGAGGAGCTGCCGGCCCGCGTCGAGGGTGTGCTCGCCGTGCTGTACCTCGTCTTCAACGAGGGATACCTCGCATCCGGCGCGGCGGACGATCCGGTGCGGCGCGACCTCACCGGCGAGGCGATCCGGCTCACGCGGCTCGTGCGCGCCCTGCTGCGTGCGGGCTCGCCCGAGCACGGCGCGGCCACGGGACTGCTCGCGCTCATGCTGCTGACCGAGGCGCGCACCGACGCGCGGGTCTCGGGCGACGGCGAGCTCGTACGGCTCGACGAGCAGGATCGCGCCCGCTGGGACCGCGCGCTCATCGACGAAGGTCTCGCCCTGGTGGGCGAGCGAATCGATGCTCCCGATATGCCCCGTTCCCCGGCACTCGATCCGGCTGCGGCTCGCGGTGACGGCGCGCTCGGCAGGTACGAGATCCTGGCGCGGATCAATGCGGTGCATGTTCGTGCAGCACACGCGCGCGACACCGACTGGTCGCAGATCGTGGCGCTCTACGGGCTTCTGGAACGGGTCGAGCCCAGCCCGATCGTGACCCTCAACAAGGCCGTCGCGGTGTCCGAGTTCGACTCGCCCGAGGTGGCGCTCGCCATGGTCGAGCGCCTCGGCGATCCCCTCGACGGCTATCACGCGTTCCACGCGACGCGCGCCGAGCTGCTGCGCCGCGTCGGGCGACCCGGCGACGCCGCCGCTGCGTACGACCGGGCCATCGCGCTCGCCGGCAACACCGCCGAGGTCACGCACCTCACTCGCCGACGGGCCGAGGTCGCGGCCGCCGGATCGAGTGCCGAGCAACGAGACGTATCGAGATCATCCGTCTCGTCCCCATCCCATCCCTGAGTCTCGTCCCCATCCCATCCCTGAGGAGAACCATCGTGACCCAGCAGTACCTCGTGATCCACATGACCGACGCGTCGGGGTCGACCCTCGCGCAGGACGACGACCGGCGCATGCTCGAGTCGTGGGCGAAGGAGGGGGAGGATGCCGGCCGCCTGGGCTCTGGCGCGCCGGTCGCGGCCGCCGAGCACGCGAAGTCGGTCGTCGTGCGCGACGGCAGCGTGCTCGTCACGGACGGACCGTTCCCCGAGTTCAAGGAGTGGTTCGCCGGCTACGACCTCGTCGAGGCGGATTCCATCGACGAGGCGGCGGCCTACATGGCGAAGCACCCCAGCGCGGTGCTCGGGCGGATCCTGATCCTGCCCCTCGTCAGCCTCCCCTGGGACGAAGGCGCGTAGGCGTCGCGGGTCCAGCGGGCGGGGCGGTCAGTCGATCAGCGGAAGGCCGCCGGCCCCGGGCTCGTCCTCACGACGGGCCTGATCGGCTTCGTCGGCATCGAGCACCGGCTTCGCCGCCGCGATGTGCGAGATCGAGCGCCATACCAGCAGCAGCGTCACCGCCGAGCCGCCGAACGCGAACCACCACGGCGCGGTGAGCCCGAAGAGCTGGGCGAGAACACCGCCGAGGAACTGGCCGATGACGAGCCCGGCGAAGACGCCCACCATGTTCACCGACGCGATGCGGCCCTGCAGCTCCATGGGCACCAGGCGCTGGCGGACCGTCGTGGAGATCGTGCCCCACACGAAGGCGTACAGCCCGAAGCCGAACATGATCGCGAAGGCGACGATCGGCGACGTGGTGAGCGCGAAGCCCAGGTGCATCAGCACTTCCAGCGAGAGGCACACGCGCATCAGCGTGGAGAACGACACATGCTTCTCGAGCCAGCCGAAGCTGAAGATGGCGATGAAGCCGCCCAGCGCGGACGCGGTCGTGAGCGCGCCGTAGCCCACGGGTCCCATGCCGAGGTGTTCGGTGGCGTACAGCACGAGCACGCCCCAGGGGGCGGCCCAGGTGACGTTGAAGACCAGGATGATGATGACGAGGGTGCGTACCGGGGCATTGAAGCGCAGCCACCGCAGCCCTTCGCGGATGGCATGCGCCTTGGTGCCCGGAGCGGCCTCCGGGTGCTCGGGCACAGGGGTGCGCGCGATGCGCGAGACGAGCAGCACCGCCAGCGTCACGCACAGCACCTGGAGCAGGAACGGCCAGAAGGAGCCCAGCGCGAAGAGGAAGGCGCCCAGTGGCGGGCCGGCGAGCTGGTTGGCGACGAGGAAGCCGGCCTGCATGCGGGCGTTGCCGATGCCGAGGTCGGCGGGCTTCACGAGCATCGGCAGGAGGGTGCTTCCCGCCGAGTCGGCGAACACCTCCGCGGTGCCGTAGAGGAACGCCGTCGCGAGCACCAGCCACACCGTCGCCTGCCCGGTCACGAGGAACACGACGAGCACGAGCACGATCACCGCCCGGATGCCGTTGGCCAGCATCACCAGCCGCCGCCGGTCGTGGTGGTCGGCGACGGCGCCGGCGAGCAGGCCGAAGAGCAGCCAGGGCAGGAACTGCATCATGGCGCCCGCGGCAACCAGGATGGGCGATGAGGTGAGCGAGGCGATGAGCAGCGGGGCGGCGGCGAGGGCGATGCCGTCGCCGAGGTTGCTCGTCCAGGACGATGCCAGCAGCCACCGGAAGTCCCGTCCCAGCCGGCGGGGCGCGATCAGGTCGCCGAGGGAGGGCATCCCTCGATCCTAGGCCGGAACGAGGGGATCCGAGCCGCGGTTCCGGCCCGCAGCGACCTCCTAGCGCGGTGCGCGGGCGGGGGCATCCTGCATCGACTCGAGGGTCTGCCCCTTCGTCTCGCGGACGTACCGGATGACGAAGAAGATCGCGACGAACGCGAAGAAGGTGTAGACGCCGTACGCGAGGCCGAGCCCGACCGCGGCGAGGGCGGGGAAGGTCGTCGAGATGACGAAGTTGGCCGCCCACTGCGCGGCCGCCGCGACCGAGAGGGCCACCGCGCGGATCCGGTTGCTGAACATCTCGCCCAGCAGCACCCACACGACCGGGCCCCACGACGCGCCGAAGAACACGACGTAGAGATTCGCCGCGAGGAGCGCGATCGTGCCGGCGGCCCCCTCCAGCACCGGCTCGCCGTCGACGATCGGAGCCGAGGCGAACATCACCGTCAGCACGGCCAGGCAGGCGAACTGGCCCATCGCCCCGATGAGCAGCAGCGGCTTGCGCCCCACGCGGTCGATCAGCAGGATCGCGATGATCGTCGTGACGATGTTGGTCACCGAGGTGATCACCGTGATGGTGAGCGAGTCCTGCTCGGTGAACCCGACAGCCTGCCACAGCGTCGTGGAGTAGTAGAAGATGACGTTGATGCCCGTGAACTGCTGGAGCACCGACAGGCCGATGCCGATCCAGACGATGGGGAGCAGGCCGAAACTCCTGCCGCGCAGGATGCGGAACCGCGGCCGATCCTCCTTGCCCTCGACCGTCTTGAGGATGTCGGTCGAGGTCTTCTCGACGTCGCCGCCGACGTAGCGCGCGAGCACGTCCTTCGCCCGCGTCATCTCACCGCGTGCGATGAGGTAGCGGGGGGACTCGGGGATGGTGAGGGCCAGCACGCCGTAGATCACTGCGGGGATGAGCTCCGACAGGAACATCCAACGCCACGCCTCGAGGCCGAGCAGCCAGGGGGCGGTGGCCGTGCCCGCGGCGGCGACGATGCCGGCGTCCGTGAGGAGCGCGACGAAGATGCCCGTGACGATCGCCATCTGCTGGAGCGATCCCAGCCGGCCCCGGTAGGCGGGCGGTGACACCTCTGCGATGTAGGCGGGGGCGATGACGGATGCCGCCCCGACTCCGAGCCCGCCGACGATGCGCCAGAACGAGAGGTCCCACACGCTGAAGGCCAGGCCGCAGCCGAGGGCGCTCGCGACGAAGAGGATCGCGGCGATGATCATGACGCGGATGCGCCCGTACCGATCCGCGATGCGGCCGGCGAACCACGCGCCGATCGCGCAGCCGATGAGAGCTGAGGCGACCGCGAAGCCCAGCAGGAACGGCCCGGTCTGGAACTGCTCTCCGATCGCGCTCACCGCGCCGTTGATCACGGCGGTGTCGAAGCCGAACAGGAACCCGCCGAGGGCGGCGGTCGACGCGACGAGCACCACCCGCGCGAGGGGGACCGAGACGTCGTGGCCGGGTGTGTGCGCCGAGCTCATGGCTGGACCTCCTCGTTCGCCCCCGGCACGCGCCGTCGCCCGTACCCTGGGCTCACCCTGGCGCGCCGCCCCCGACGGTGTCAAGGAGTTGCGCGCGGTCGAGGGGACGGGACCGAGCACGGCACGCGGCTACAGTGAACGCATGCCCGTGACACTCCTCGGTGCGGCCGAAATCCGCGCGCTGGCCGCCGAGCTCGACGTGACGCCGACGAAGAAGCTCGGGCAGAACTTCGTCGTGGACGCCAACACGGTCCGCAAGATCGTGGCCGTGGCGGAGGTCGCCGCCGGCGACCGGGTGGTGGAGGTCGGGCCGGGGCTGGGGTCGCTGACCCTCGCGATCCTCGAGGCCGGGGCATCCGTCACCGCCGTCGAGATCGATCACCGTCTGGCCGCGCGGCTGCCGTCGACCGCGGCCGCCCACGGCGTCGGGGACGGCGCGCTCACCGTGGTGGACGCCGACGCGCTGCGCGTCACGGCGCTGCCGGGGGATCCCGCTGTGCTGGTGGCGAACCTGCCCTACAACGTCAGCGTGCCGGTCCTGCTGCACTTCCTCGAGACGTTCCCGGGTCTTCAGCGCGGTGTGGTGATGGTGCAGGCCGAGGTGGGTGAGCGTCTCGCGGCGGCGCCGGGATCGAAGGTGTACGGCGCGCCCAGCGCGAAGGCCGCGTGGTACGGGCCGTGGCGGCTGGCCGGCACGGTCTCGCGTCAGGTCTTCTGGCCGGTGCCCAACGTCGACTCGGTGCTCGTGGGCTTCCGCCGCGACCCCGAGCCGCGCGGCGACGAGCTGCTCCGCCGTCGCACCTTCGGCATCGTCGACGCGGCGTTCCAGCAGCGCCGCAAGATGCTGCGCCAGGCGCTCTCGCAGGTGCTCGGCGGATCGGCGGCCGCGGCATCCGGCGTCCTGGAATCGGCCGGGGTGGCGCCTACGGCGCGCGGCGAGGACCTCTCCATCGACGAGTACGTGCGCATCGCCCGCGCTGCCGCAGATCCGGGGGACAGCTGATATTCAGCGGATCTTCACCGCGTCGTCGGGGTCCTCCGGAAACAAGCCGGTAACATTCCGAGCGTCCGCCGTCCGGTTACACTGGCAGATCGCCATCCGGCGGACCGGAGTGAACCCGACATGCGCACCGCCGAGTACCCGGCCCCCGAACGCATCCTGCTGCACCTGAGCGACACCCACCTCCGGGATGCCGCCACCCCGCGCCTCTTCGACGCCGTCGACGGCGCCGAGCGCCTGGCGCAGACCATCGCCGCCATCGAGTCCAGCGCCGTCAGGCCCGACGCGATCGTCGTCACCGGCGATCTCGCCGATCTCGGCGAGCCCGGCGCGTACGCCACCCTGAGGGCGCTCATCGAGCCGTTCGCCGCGCGCCTGGGTGCGCGCGTGCTGTGGGTGATGGGCAACCACGACGACCGCGGCGCCTTCCGAGCGGGCCTCCTGGACGAGGCATCCGACGTGGATCCGGTGGACCGGGTCGACGAGCTCGACGGCCTGCGTGTCATCACGCTCGACACCACGGTCCCCGGCCGGCACCACGGCGAGGTGAGCGACGCACAGCTCGCGTGGCTGGCCGGCGTGCTCGCGACGCCGGCGCCGCTCGGAACCGTCCTCGCGATGCACCACCCCCCGGTCCCGAGCGTGCTGCCCCTCGCGGCCACCGTCGAGTTGCGCGACCAGCGGCGCCTGGGCCATGTGCTGCGGGGCACCGACGTGCGCGCGATCATCGCCGGGCACCTGCACTACTCGACCTTCGCGACGTTCGCGGGCATCCCCGTCTCGGTGGCCTCGTCGACCTGCTACGCGCAGGATCTCACCGTGCCGGCCGGCGGCACCCGGCCGCAGGACGGCGCCCAGGCGTTCAACATCGTGCACGTCTACGACGACACGGTGGTGCACTCGGTCGTGCCGGTCGACGCGCCCCGCGCGCTGGAGCACATCGACGCCGACGAGGCCGCGCGCCGGCTGTCGTCGGCGGGCGTGGCGCCCTTCAGCGCCGCGCGGCGGGATGCGCCGACCGAGCCGATTCCCGTGCTGCGCTGACGTCGTCCCGCTCCCACGGCGCGCGGACCGGGAACATGCGCTCGAGTGCGTCGCGGATCGCCCGCACGCGGATCTCCTCGGGCACCTCGGCCTCGCCGCCGTCGTTGAGGCAGAACATGTCGGCGTCCGCGCGCTCGGTGAGCCGCTCCATCCGGCGCAGTCCCGAGGCCACCGTCGTCTGCACGTAGCGCACGCGGGGGGCACGCGTCGCGATCGCCCGCCCCGTGAGCAGCGCGTAGTAGTGGTACAGGCTGTTGGTCACCGAGATGTCGGTGGCGGAGCGGAAGCGGGATGCCGCGGTCCGGGCGAAGTCCTCGGGGAACGCCGCCTCGAGCTCAGCCATCACGCTCTTGCGCAGCGGCGCCGCGCAGTGCTCGAGGTCGCGCACGATCGTGCGGCCGAACCGCTCCCGCAGGAGCGCGCGATTGACCCGCAGCCCGTTGTCGTGACCGCTGCGATGCGGTGCCGGGGCGCCGGGGCCGATGCGCACCTCGCACTCGACGAACTTCGTCACCCCGCCGGGCGTGAAGAACATCTCGGGCTCGACGGGCCGGCCGAAGAACATGTCGTCGTTCGAATACAGGAAGTGCTCGGCCAGCCCCGGGATGCGGTGCAGCTGCGCTTCGACCGCGTGGGAGTTGTGCGTCGGGAGCACCGACGGGTCGGCGAAGAACTCCTCGCTGCGCACGACGGTGACCTTCGGGTGGTCGGCCAGCCATGCGGGCACCGGGGAGTCGGTCGCGATGAAGATGCGCCGCACCCACGGCGCGTACATGTGCACGCTGCGCAGGGCGTAGCGCAGCTCGTCGACGTGCCGGTAGCGCGCCGGCCCGTCGTCGCCTTCGCCCACGACGTACTCGGCCATCTGGGCGGCCCGCTGTCGCTGGAACTCGCTGGCGGAGCCGTCCACCCACGAGAAGACGATGTCGATGTCGTCGGTCACTTCGAGCGGCTGCGGGTCGAACATGCCGGCGATCGTGCGCCACCGGCGGCCGTGGCGCTCGACGGTCTCGTAGGCGATGTCGCCTAAGGCGGTGGTGCGGCGGGTCAGCGCGTTGTCGCGCGGCGCATCGACGGTGTCGGCGCCGAAGCGCCAGAACTCCAGGTGCACACCCCAGGCCGCCCCGTAGCGGTGGTCGCCCGACCGGGTCAGGCGCGGCCGGTACACGCGCACGACCGACGGGGTCTCGGCGACGGCGGTCGCATCGCTCGCGAGCACCGGCGCGCGACCCTTGGCCTTGACGTACAGCGGCTCGCGGTCGCAGACGGCCGCGAGCGCCGCCTGCGCGGCGTCGCGGCGGCTCAGGTCGACGACCAGGGCGGGGAGGCGCCGGTCGTGGCGGACGAGGAGGACCTCGATGCCCGCCTCCTCGAGCGCGGACGCGACCAGCAGCAGGTCGGCCTCGCGCGCCTCGTGCGGTGCGAGATCGTCGTGGACGAGATGGAGGATGCCGCGGTCGACGACCACGTCGGGACGCTCGATGAGCGCGGTCGACGGGTCGGTGGCACGGGGCAGCGCAGACAGCATGGTCATGCGGTCCTCCTTCTGGGCGAGGCGGGTGGGCGGTGACGCGGGGGCGGGGCTCACGCCCGGTGACGTCACCATAGGCAGATTCCGTTACGAGGACGTTTCGGGGCGAGGCCCTTGACACGGGGTCCGATGATATGTCCTCGGCGGCCTCCTGCGCGCACCGGTCCACGCCGATAGCCTGGACCGGTGACCGAAGACGCGCGCTACCTCTCCCGTGGAGGAGACCTCCACCGCCCCTACACCGCCGCTGCCGACCGCTACTCGGGATCGGCCTACCGCCGCGTCGGCACCTCCGGGCTCACGCTGCCGCCGGTCTCGCTGGGGCTGTGGTGGAACTTCGGCGACAACATCCCCTTCGACAACCAGCGCGCGCTGCTGCGGCATGCGTTCGACCGCGGCATCACCCACTTCGATCTCGCGAACAACTACGGACCGCCGTACGGCACGGCCGAGACGAACTTCGGCCGGATGATTCGTGAGGACTTCGCGCCGTATCGCGACGAGCTGATCATCTCGTCCAAGGCCGGCTACGACATGTGGCACGGACCCTACGGGGACGGCGGGTCGCGCAAGTACATCATCGCCAGCGCCGAGCAGTCGCTGAAGCGGATGGGCATCGACTACGTCGACATCTTCTACTCGCACCGCGTCGATCCCGAGGTGCCGATCGAGGAGACCGTGGGCGCCCTCGACACGCTCGTGCGCCAGGGCAAGGCGCTCTACGTCGGCATCTCGTCGTACAGTGCCGAGCGCACGGCGGTCGCGGCATCCGTCGCCCGTTCCCTCGGCACCCCGCTGGTCATCCACCAGCCGGCGTATTCGATCCTGAACCGCTGGGTCGAGGACGGCCTGACCGGCGTGCTGAAGAAGGAGGGGATGGGTGCGATCGCGTTCACGCCTCTCGCGCAGGGCCTTCTCACCGACAAGTACCTCGCCGGCGGCACCGCCGACCGCGCGCAGCAGCGGGCATCGCTTCCCGGCGGCCCCCTCAGCGACAAGGGCCTGTCGACGCTGCGCTCGCTGGACGTCGTGGCCAGGGAGCGCGGGCAGACGCTCGCGCAGATGGCGATCCAGTGGGTGCTGCGGGACCCCGTGGTCGCCTCGGCGCTCATCGGCGCCTCCCGTCCCGCTCAGCTGGACGAGAACCTGAAGGCGCTGGAGGGCCCGGCCTTCACCATGGAGGAGGAGGAGCGCATCGACGCACTCTCGGACGGGATCGACGTCGACCTCTGGGCGGAATCGGCGAACCGGTGAGCCAGGCCCTCGCCGCCGACGGCGTCAGGGTCCGGGCGCCGGGCAAGCTCAACCTGTTCTTCCAGGTGGGCGGCGTGCAGCCGGACGGGTATCACGACGTCGCGTCGGCGTACCAGGCGGTCTCGCTGTATGAGGACGTGTGGGCCACGCCTTCCGACGAGTTCACGGTCGCCGTCACGGGCACCGTCGACGTCTCCGGAGTGCCCGCCGACGACCGCAACCTCGCCGTCCGGGCAGCCCGCCTCGTCGCGCAGCGGATCGACCACGCCGGCGGGGTGCACCTCGACATCGTCAAGCACGTGCCCGTCGCCGGGGGAATGGGCGGAGGGTCGGCGGATGCCGCCGCCGCCCTGGTCGCGTGCGATGCGCTGTGGGGCGCGGAGCTCGGCACGGCGGAGCTGCTGAAGCTCGCGTCGCGCCTCGGCGCCGATGTGCCCTTCGCCCTGCTGGGCGGCACCGCGATCGGAACCGGGAGAGGCGACCAGCTCAGTCCGGCTCTCGCCAAGGGCCGTTTCGACTGGGTCGTGGTCCCTTCGGACGCCGGGCTGTCGACGCCCGAGGTCTATGCGCACCTCGACGAGCTGCGCGATCGCCCCGACATCGCCGGCGGCCCCCGGGTGCCGGCGGTCGACCCGGGCGTGCTCCAGGCGCTGCGCGCCGGCGACCCGGTCGCGCTGGCCGAGCATGCCCGCAACGACCTGCAGATCGCCGCGCTGTCGCTGCGCCCCGACCTGCGCGCGGTGCTGGAGCTGGGCGAGGCGTCCGGCGCGCTGACCGGCATGGTCTCGGGATCCGGCCCGACGCTCGCCTTCCTCGCCGCCGACCCCGAGTCGGCGCTCGAGGTGCAGATCACGCTGTCAGCGGCGGGCTATGAGGCCCTCCACGTGCACGGGCCCGTCACCGGCGCCCGCGTGCTGCCGTAGGAACGACCGAATCGACCCAGCCGCGCACCGCGGCGGAGAGGGAAGACCCATGAACGCGTCCGATGCCCACGCCCTCGTCGGCGAGACCGACCGCGCCGCCTTCCGCGCGGGCGACGTCGACCCCCGGTCGCGCGAGCGGCTCGCCGAAAGCGGCCTGGTCTACCGCCGCGTCGCCGTCGACGGCGACGAGTTCGCGCCCTGGCAGCAGTCGGTCGCACGCGGGTTCCAGGACGGGGAGCGCAGCGACGAGCAGATCGCGGCGTCGCGCGAACGCAGCGCATACCGCCGGCTCACGGGTGTGTACGACGGCGCCACGCCGGTGCCGGAGGCTCCCGTGGCGACGATCGCGTCGTGGATCGGCGAGCTGACGGTCCCCGGCGGACGCGCCATCCCGTCGTGCGCGATCTCGGCCGTCACCGTCGCGCCGACGCACCGCCGGCGGGGCGTCGCGCGGGCGATGCTCGAGGGCGAGCTGCGCGCCGCCCGGGACGCCGGGCTTCCGATGGCGATGCTCACGGTGAGCGAGTCGACGCTGTACGGACGCTACGGGTTCTCGCCGGCCGCGGCAGGCGCCTCGTGGCGCATCGAGACCAAGCGGGCCGGGTGGGTGGGGCCACGCCCCGACGGGCGCATCGACTTCGTGAGCCGCGAGAGGGTGCGCGAGCTGATGCCGGTGCTGCATGACCGCGTGCGCCGGCGCACCGCGGGCGAGATCGATGTGCCCGGCAGCCACTGGGACAACTTCGCCGGCACCAACCCGACCGCCGAGAAGGCCACCGAGCGCCGCGCCGTGCAGTACGCCGACGCGGACGGAGAGGTGCGGGGCGCGGCGGTGTACACGGTGCGCGAGAACCACGACGACTTCACCAAGGCCACGGTCAACGTCCACTACCTGCTGGCGGAGACGGATGCCGCGTACGCCGCGCTGTGGCGGTTCCTGCTGGAGCTCGACCTGGTCAGCGAGGTGCACGCCGGCGAGCTGTCGGTCGACGAGCCGCTGCTGTGGATGATCGCCGACCAGCGGGCGGCGACGGTCACGGTGCGCGACCACCAGTACGTGCGGATCGTCGACGTGGTCGCGGCCCTCGACACCCGCCGCTACGGCGCCCCCGGTCGTCTCGTGCTCGAGGTCTCGGACGTGCTCGACCTCGCCGGCGGCCGCTACCTGCTCGAGGTCGACGACACGGGCGCCGGACGGGTCAGGGCACTGGCCGACGATGAGGCGCCGGCCGGTGCCGTCGTGGTGAGGCTGGGCATCGCCGAGCTGTCGGCGACGTACCTCGGCGGTGTCTCGCTCGCCACTCTCGCCGCGGCGGGCCGGGTGAGCGTGGCGGATGCCGCGGACGAGGCCGCCGACGGCACCGGACCGCTCGCGCTCGCGACGCGCGTGCTGTCGTGGCACGCCGCGCCGAGGCTCAGCATCTGGTACTGATCGCCGGTCAGCGTGGGGTCCACTGCGGATCTCCGGGTGGCGGTGGGCTGCGCTCAGGGCGCGTTATGCCGCGAGCGTGGTGCCGGACGCGGTCTCGTCGGTCACCGGCACATTGCCCGGGACGGCCAGCCAGCCGAGGTACGACCCGTCGAGCTCGACGACGTCGAACCCGCCGCGACGCAGGGCGCTGGCCGTGACGCTGTTGCGCACGCCGCTCTGGCAGTACGTGACGATCGTGCCCGCGCCCGCGAGCCGGGCCCGCTCCCACAGGGCGCGTCCGCCGCTGAGCTGCTGCGCGCCGGGCAGGTGCCCCGCCGCGTACTCCGTCCTGTTGCGCACGTCCAGCAGGAGCGAGTGCGGGAATCCTCCGAGGGCGTCCGGCGCCACCGTGGCGGGCGTGACGAGGTCGAGGCCCGCGAGAGACGTCGCGAAGCCGGCGACCGCGTCGATCCCGACGCGGACCAGATGATCACGCAGCTCGTCGGCGTGTTCGCGGTCCTCCCCCAGGACGACCAGCGGGCGGCTCTCGCGCTCGGGGTCGTACACCCACGCGCCGTAGGTGGCGGCCTTCGCCGCACCCGGGATGTTGAGCGAACGGGCGACCGTCCCCTCGTGCACCTGGCGGTGGTGGCGGGTGTCGACGAAGATCACCTCATCGGCGGACAGCGCCGCCCGCAGGCGGTCGGGTGCGTACTCGACCAGGGGGGGCCGGGGACCGAGAACGGCGGGGCCGCTCTTGTTCTGCGCCTTCATCCGCGCGAAGTACGCGTGGGCGTCGGGCTGGCCGCTGAGCAGTTCGTCGACGAAGCCCTGCTCGTCGTCGTCGCGGAGATAGCGGCTCCACCACGCGAAGGCGCGCTCGTAGCCGACGGTCGACGTGGGCACCGCGCCGAGCGCCTTGCCGCACGCGCTTCCCGAGCCGTGCGCGGGGAGCACCTGCACGTAGTCCGGCAGCGTGAGGAACTTCTCGCGCAGACTCGCGAAGAGGTCCCGGGCTCCGGAGAAACGTGTGCCGACGCCGCCCGCCGCTTCGTCGAGCAGATCGGGGCGCCCGATGTCGCCGACGAACACGAAGTCGCCGGTCAGCATGAAGCCGGGGGCGTCGGCATGGGCGCCGTCGGTGACGAGGAACGACAGATGCTCGGGGGTGTGGCCCGGGGTGTGCACCGCCGTGACGGTGATGTTGCCGATCCGGATCTCGTGACCGTCCTTCATCCTCACCGCGTCGGCGAAGCCGCTGCCGTACGTCCAGTCGGGGCCGCCCTCGTCGGAGACGTGCATCGTCGCGCCGGTCCTGGCCGCGAGCTCGCGCGTGCCGGACAGGTAGTCCGCGTGGATGTGGGTCTCGGTCACCGCAGTGATCGTCATCCCGTTCTTGCGGGCGATCTCGAGATAGACGTCGACGTCGCGGCGCGGGTCGACGACGATCGCCACGCCCTCGGCCTGACATCCGATCACGTAGCTCGCCTGGGCGAGGTCCTCGTCGTAGATGTGCTCGAGCAGCATGTCGGTCTCCGTCGTCTGGTCAGGCGGCGTCCGCGCCGCGGGGTTCGTGTGCGGCGATCTGTCGCCGGACGTCGTCCATGTCGAGGGCGCGGGCGCCCGCGACGAGCTGCTCGAGCTGGGGCGCGGCGAGGGCGCCCGGCTGCGAGAAGACGAGGATGCCGTCGCGGAAGACCATCAGGGTGGGGATGGAGGTGATGCGCATCGCCGCGGCGAGCTGCTGCTCCGCTTCGGTGTCGACCTTCGCGAACACGATGTCGGGGTGCCGGGCGGCGGCCTGCTCGAACACCGGTGCGAACGCCCGGCAGGGACCGCACCAGGCGGCCCAGAAGTCGACGAGGACGATGCCCTCGCCGGTCACGGTGGTCTCGAAGTCGGCGGCGGTGAGTGCTGTCGTAGTCATGGGTTCCGGTCCTATCGGCTGAAGAGGCGTGCGAAGAAGCCGCCGCGGGTCGCGGTCGCGGCGTCGCGCTGCACCGCGGTGTGGTTGCCGTCGCACCATTGCGAGGCCGGCACGGTCCGCTTCACGGACTGCACGTGCTCTCCGCACCCGGCCCACGTCGTCTTCCCGCAGATGCGGCATGTCGTTGCCCTGCACATGAATCCACTCGCTTCCGTTTGATCGCATCAATACTCTGGGGGGTATAACACCACTATACCCCACGGGGTATTATCGATGTCAAATCCGATCGGAAGGATCCGCCATGACGGACCGCAGTGGGGCCATCTCGGCCTACGACCCCGAGGCTCAGCGCAAGATCGCCAACCGGCTGCGACGGGCGCACGGCCAGCTCGCCGCCGTCATCGCGGCGGTGGAGGGCGACGCGCACTGCCGGGACGTCGTCCAGCAGCTCTCGGCCGTCTCCAAGGCCATCGACCGGGCGGGCTTCCTCGTCATCTCGACAGCGCTGAAGGGGTGCCTGTCGGACCCCGACGCCGACGGCACCCAGCCCGACGAACTGGAGAAGCTCTTCCTCTCCCTCGCCTAGCCTGGAAGGGACATGGCACATCTTCTGGGGGCCGAGGCCCTTCACCTGGAGTTCCCGACGAAAGTCGTCTTCGACGGCGTGTCGCTGGGCATCGACGAGGGCGACCGCATCGGCGTCGTCGGGCGCAACGGCGACGGCAAGTCGAGCCTGCTGGCGATGCTGGCCGGACGCCTGGAGCCCGACAGCGGGCGCGTGACGGTGCGCGGCGGCGTGCGCGTCGGCGTGCTCGACCAGGCCGATCACCTCGACGACGCCCTCACGGTGCGGCAGTCGGTCGTCGGCGAACGCCCCGACCACGAGTGGGCGGGGGACGCCCGGGTCCGCGACGTCATCGCGGGGCTCCTGGGGGACCTGGCGTGGGACGGGTCCGTCGCCGGGCTCTCCGGCGGCCAGCGGCGCCGGGTGTCGCTCGCGGCGCTCCTCGTCGGCGACCACGATGTGCTGTTCCTCGACGAGCCGACCAACCACCTCGACGTCGAGGCGATCGCCTGGCTCGCCGACCATGTGAAGCGCCGTTGGGCGGCGAACCAGGGCGGGCTCCTGGTCGTGACGCACGACCGCTGGTTCCTCGACGAGGTGTGCACGACGACCTGGGAGGTGCACGACCGCATCGTGGAGCCGTTCGAGGGCGGCTACGCGGCGTACATCCTGCAGCGCGTCGAACGCGACCGGCAGGCGGCGGTGATCGAGCAGCGACGACAGAATCTCGCCCGCAAGGAGCTGGCGTGGCTGCGTCGGGGGGCTCCCGCCCGCACGTCGAAGCCGAAGTTCCGCATCGACGCCGCGAACGAGCTCATCGCCGACGTGCCCGAGATCCGCGACGCCACCCAGCTGCGCTCGCTTGCCGTCTCGCGCCTGGGCAAGGACGTCGTCGACCTCCTCGACGCCGCCGTCTCGTACCACGGGCGAGAGGTGCTGCACCCCGTCGAATGGCGCATCGCCCCCGGAGAGCGCACCGGCATCCTCGGTGTCAACGGCGCCGGGAAGTCGACGCTCCTGGGTCTCGTCTCGGGCGACGTCGAGCCGACGACGGGACGGGTGAAGCGCGGAAAGACGGTCAAGGTCGCCACACTCACGCAGCGGCTGGACGAGCTCGAGGAGCACCTGGACGAACCGGTGCGCATCGTCATCTCGCGGCTGCGCACGACCTACACCTTCGGAAGCGGGTCCAAGGCGCAGGAGCTCACGCCTGGCCAGCTCCTCGAGCGCATGGGCTTCCAGAGCGCGCAGCTCTCGACGCCGGTGAAGGACCTGTCGGGTGGACAGAAGCGGCGGCTGCAGCTGCTGCTCATCCTGCTCGAACAGCCCAACGTGCTCATCCTCGACGAGCCGACGAACGACCTCGACACCGACATGCTCGCCGCGATCGAGGATCTCCTCGATTCGTGGCCCGGCACGCTCCTGGTCGTCTCCCACGACCGGTACTTCCTCGAGCGCGTCACCGACCAGCAGTACGCGATCCTCGGCGGCCGCCTCCGGCACCTTCCGGGCGGCGTGGACGAGTATCTGCGGCTGCGCGAGCGGGAGCGCGCTGCCGGTCCGGCGACGACGAAGGGGACGGATGCCGCGCCCGCCGCAGCCGCCGTGCCCGGGTTGTCGGGCCCCGAGCTGCGGGCCGCGCAGAAGGAGGTCGCGGCACTGGAGCGGCGGCTGGAGAAGCTCGAGGCGCAGATCCACGCCGCGCGAGCGGCGCTCGCCGACCACGACCAGTCCGACTACGTCGGTCTCGGCGCCGAGATGGCGCGCATCGGAGAGCTGGAGAAGGACCGGGACGGCGTCGAGGAGCGCTGGTTCGAGCTCACCGAGCAGATCGGCTGACCCGGGGCGCTACAGCCGGTCCGCCGCGTCGAATCCCAGGCTGAGCTTTCGCAGCAGTGCGGCCAGCCGGTCGCGGTCGGCGCGCGACAGACTCTCGAGCAGCAGCGCCTCCGCGTCGACGAGACGCGTGATCGCGGCATCCACCCGGATCCTGCCCTCGTCGGTCAGCGTCACCAGCACGCTGCGACCGTCGTCGGGATCGGACTCGCGGCGCACCAGGCGGCGGCCGACGAGCCGGTCGATGCGGTTGGTCATGGTGCCGCTGGAGACGAGGGTCTGCTGCAGCAGCTGCTTGGGGCTCAGCTGGAACGGCTCGCCGGCCCGCCGCAGCGCCGACAGCACGTCCCACTCCCAGGGCTCCAGCTCGCTGCGGCGGAAGGCGTCGCGTCGCGCGCGATCGAGATGGCGCGAGAGCCGGTCCACGCGCGACAGCACCCCCAGCGGCGAGAAGTCGAGGTCCGGCCGCTGCGTGACCCACGCCTCGACGATCCGGTCGACCTCGTCGCTCTGCGCCGTCATGCCCCCATTATCGCGGGACGGGGGAGCGGAACCGGTCTGGCAGACTTGACGGGCGGCTCCGCCCCACGGACGCCGCGGTCCGCCGTGGTGTAATGGCAGCACGACAGCCTTTGGAGCTGTGAGGTCCAGGTTCGAGTCCTGGCGGCGGAGCATGACCGACACCTCCCGTGACACCCCGCTGGCCGTCGTCGTCCTCGCCGCAGGGCAGGGCACGCGCATGAAGTCCTCGCTGCCGAAGGTGCTGCACCGCATCGGCGGCCGCCCGCTCGTCGGGCACGTGCTCGACACCGCCCTCGCGCTCCGGCCGGAGCGGGTCGTGGTGGTCGTCCGCCACGAGCGGGACCTGGTCGCCGAGGCGGTGGCCGGCGCCGCGCCCGACGTCGTCGTCGTCGACCAGGATGAGATCCCCGGCACGGGACGCGCCGTCGAGGTGGCCCTGGACGCGCTCGAGGACTTCGCCGGCGATGTGCTGGTGCTGAGCGGCGATGTGCCGCTCCTGGAGGTCGACACGCTCGCAGCGCTCGTGCGCACCCACCGCGACGGCGCCGTCGCCGCCACGGTCCTCAGCGCCACGGTGGGAGACGCCACCGGGTACGGACGCGTCATCCGCGATGCCGACGGCGCGGTGTCGCGGATCGTCGAGCAGAAGGACGCCACGGCGGACGAGGCATCCGTCACGGAGATCAACGCGGGCGTGTACGTCTTCCAGGCGACCGCGCTGCGCACCGAGCTCGCCCTCGTCGGCACCGCCAACGCGCAAGGCGAGAAGTACCTCACCGACGTCGTCGCCCTGCTGCGCGGCGACGGGTTCGCCGTGGCCGCCCAGCCGGCGCCCGACGCCGCCGCTGCGCTCGGCGTGAACGACCGCGTTCAGCTGGCCGAGGCCGCCCGCCTGCTGAACGCGCGCACGGTGCGGCGGTGGCAGCTGGAGGGGGCGACGATCCTCGACCCGGCGACGACGTGGATCGACGTGGACGCGAAGCTGGCCGCCGATGTGACGGTGCTGCCCAACACCCACATCCTGCGTGCGACCGTCATCGGAGAAGGCGCCACTGTCGGACCCGACACCAGTCTCGTGGACTGCGAGGTCGGCCAGAACGCGACCGTCACCCGCACCGACGCCACTCTCGCCGTCATCGGCGCCGGCGCGACGGTCGGACCGTTCGCGTATCTGCGACCGGGCACGTACCTCGGCGACAGGGGCAAGATCGGCACGTTCGTCGAGACGAAGAACTCGACCATCGGCGAGCGCAGCAAGGTGCCGCACCTGTCGTACATCGGCGACACCACCATCGGCACGGGCGTGAACCTCGGCGCCGGCGCCATCACCGCCAACTACGACGACATCGCCAAGCACCGCACCGAGATCGGCGACGAGGTGCACACCGGCTCGCACAACGTCTTCGTGGCGCCCGTTAGGATCGGAGACGGCGCGAAGACCGGGGCAGGGGCCGTCATCCGCAAGGATGTCCCCGCCGGTGCCCTCGCTTTGAGCGTCGCCCCCCAGCGCAACGTCGAGGGGTGGGTCGAGAAGAACAGACCGGGAACCGGTGCGGCGGATGTCGCCGCCAGGGCCCGCGGCGCACAGAAGGCGGACGATGGCGCGCAAGAAGAAGACCGTTGAGCTCGACCGGGCGAACGACATCGCCCCGGGCCTCGTGGCGAAGACCAAGAAGCGCCTCGTCATCGCTCGCGGCAGCTCGCACCCGGAGCTGGCCGAGAAGGTCGCGGAGCAGCTGAGCACCGAGCTCGTCCCCACCGAGTACCGCACCTTCGCGTCGGGGGAGATCCTCACCCGCTTCGAGGTGTCGATCCGCGGCTGCGACCTCTTCCTGATTCAGAGCTTCGGCCCGCCGGTCAACGAGTGGCTGATGGAGACGCTCATCATGCTCGACGCCGCCAAGCGCGCGTCGGCCAAGCGCATCACCGTGGTCGCGCCGTACTTCCCGTACTCGCGACAGGACAAGAAGGGCCGGGGCCGCGAGCCGATCAGCGCGCGGCTGGTCGCCGATCTCTTCAAGACCGCCGGCGCCGACCGGGTCATGAGCGTCGACCTCCACGCGGCGCAGATCCAGGGCTTCTTCGACGGGCCGGTCGACCACCTCTTCGCCAAGCCGGTGCTGCTGGAGTACTTCGAGAAGACGCTCGGCGACGGCGATCGCGAGCTGCTGACGGTGGTCTCGCCCGACACCGGTCGCGTGCGCGTCGCCGACACGTGGTCCGACAGCCTCGGGGCGCCGCTGGCGATCATCCACAAGCGCCGCGACCCCAACGTCGCGAACCAGGTCACGGTCAACGAGATCGTCGGCGAGGTGGACCGCCGGGTGTGCCTCCTCGTCGACGACATGATCGACACCGGCGGCACCATCGTGAAGGCAGCGGAGGCGCTCAAGGCCAACGGCGCCGTCAAGGTGATCGTCGCCGCGACCCACGCCATCTTCAGCGAACCCGCCGCCCAGCGCCTGCAGAGTCCCGCGATCGACCAGGTCGTCGTCACCGACACGGTGCCGATCCCCGACGAGAAGCGGTTTGCGAGCCTTACCATTCTGCCTATCGCGCCCCTGCTCGCACGCGCGATCCACGAAGTGTTCGAGGACGGCTCCGTCACCAGCATGTTCGACGGAGCGGCCTGACGCCGACGCCGAACGAGGCGGCCGGGGATCCCCGGTCCTTCCGGGGCGGCGGCACCGGAGGGACGGAGTGAGGATGCCGCAGCCGCTGACAGAGGCCCGCCTGACCGTGGCGCGGCCGTGGGCGCTGGCGGCCGACGCCGTTCTCGCCCATCTCGAGGCTGACGCCGCGGGGCTCAGCTCCGCCGACGCCGAGCGCCGGCTGGACATCGCGGGACCGAACCGCCTCCCGGAGCCCGCGCGCCGACCTGCAGTGCTGCGGTTCCTCTCGCACTTCAACGACACCCTGATCTACATCCTCCTCGGCGCGGCGGTCATCAAGGCGCTGATGGGGGACTGGCTGGACTTCTGGGTCATCATGGCGGTCGCGATCATCAACGCGGTGATCGGCTACATCCAGGAGGGCCGCGCCGAGAAGGCGCTCGCCGGGATCCGCGGGATGCTGTCGGCCGATGCGAGCGCCCGCCGCGACGGCGGGTGGGTGACCGTGCCGGCGGCCGATCTGGTTCCCGGTGACGTGGTGCAGCTGATGCCCGGCGACAAGGTTCCCGCCGATCTCCGGCTGCTCCAGGCGTTCCAGCTGCGGATCGACGAGGCCGCGCTCACGGGCGAGTCGGTGCCGTCCTCCAAGACCGACGACCCCGTCGCCCCCGACGCCGGCGTCGGCGACCGCCGCTCGATGGCCTTCTCGGGCACCATCGTGAGCGCAGGTCAAGGCCGAGGTGTCGTCACCGCGACCGGCGCGACCACCGAGCTCGGCCGCATCCAGACCCTCGCCGACGAGGCCGAGGCGCTCGCCACGCCGCTCACCCGCCAGCTCGACGGCTTCGGCCGGGTCCTCACTCTCGTCATCCTCGCGATGGCCGCGGTCATGATGATGATCGGCCGCTTCCTGCACGGGATGCCGTACCCCGAGCTGATCTCGGCGGCCATCGGCTTCGCCGTCGCGGCGATCCCGGAGGGGCTGCCCGCACTGGTCACCATCACCCTCGCGATCGGCGTGCAGCAGATGGCCCGCCACAACGCGATCACCCGCAAGCTTCCCGCCGTCGAGGCGCTGGGCTCGGTGACCACCGTCTGCTCCGACAAGACCGGCACTCTCACCCGGAACGAGATGACGGTCCGCCACATCGTGACCCCGCTCGGGCACTACGACGTGACGGGGCTCGGCTACCGCCCCGAGGGACGCATCACGCCGACCGGTGGCGCGAGCGGGGCGGAAGGCGACGTCCTGCCCGGCGACCTGTCCGCGATCCTCGCGATCGCCACGCTGTGCAACGACGCGCACGTCGTGCGCGACGACATCAGCGGCGCGTGGAACCTCGTCGGAGAGCCCACCGAGGGCGCGCTGAAGGTCGTGGCGATGAAGGGCGGGGTCGGCGGCGCGGGCGGCCGGCGCATCGCGGTGATTCCCTTCGACTCCGCCAACAAGCTCATGGCGACGCTCAACGAGGCGCCGCGCTCCGGAGGCGGCACCGGCGAGGTGTCGCGGGCGATCCTCGTCAAGGGCGCGCCCGACCGTCTGCTGGAGCGCTCGCTCACGCAGCGGGGCAGGCGCGGCTCCGAGCCGCTGGACCGTGCGCGCTGGGAGGAGGAGATCGCGGCGCTCAGCTCCCAGGGCCTGCGCGTGCTCGCCGCGGCGCGCAAGCCCGTGCGCGCGACCACCGACGCGTTCGGGCTCGACGATGTCATCGACCTCGAGTTCATCGGGCTGTGGGGAATCGTGGATCCGCCGCGTCCCGAGGCGGTCGCCGCGATCGCCGACTGCCACACCGCCGGCATCGCCGTGAAGATGATCACGGGCGACCATGCCGGCACCGCCCTCGCGATCGCGCGCGAGATGGGCCTGGCGGGCGCCGACGCCGAGGTGCTCACGGGCACCGAGCTCGAAGCGCTCAGTCAGGAGCAGCTGCGCGAAGTGGTGCGCGATGTGGACGTCTACGCGCGCACCAGTCCGGAGCACAAGATCCGCATCGTGCGAGCGCTCCAGTCCCACGGCGAGGTCGTCGCCATGACGGGCGACGGCGTCAACGACGCCCCTGCGCTCACGCGGGCCGATGTCGGCATCGCCATGGGCATCAAGGGCACCGAGGCGACCAAGGAGGCCGCCGAGTTCGTCCTGGCCGACGACAACTTCGCCACCATCCGCAGCGCGGTCGCAGAAGGCCGGCGCATCTACGACAACCTGCGCAAGTCCATCGTGTTCCTGCTGCCCACCAACGGCGCGCAGTCGCTCGTGATCCTCGTCGCGGTCGTGTTCGGCCTCGCCCTTCCCCTCACGTCGGTGCAGGTGCTGTGGGTCAACATGGTCACCGCGGTGACCCTCTCGCTCGCGCTGGCCTACGAGCCGGCCGAGCGCGGGATCATGAGGCGGCCGCCGCGCGCGACCGGCGGGCCGATCATCGACCGCGCGGAGCTCGGCTTCGTGCTGGTGGTCTCGCTCCTGATCGGCGGCGCGGCGATGGGCGTGTTCTACGGCGTGTCCGCGACGGGGGTGCCGATCGAGGTCGCCCGCACCGAGGCGGTGCTCATGCTGGCGCTCGGTCAGCTGGCGTACCTGTTCAACTGCCGCTTCCTGACCCGGTCCAGCTTCACCCTCGACGTGCTCCGGGGGAACAAGGCCATCTGGTGGTCGGCGCTCGCTCTCATCGTCCTGCAGCTCATCTACACCTACGTCCCCTTCATGAACGTGCTCTTCGCCTCCCGCCCGCTCGAGCCATCGGCATGGGTGCTGCCGCTCGTGCTGTCGATCGCGATCTTCCTCGCCGTCGAGGCGCTGAAGGCGCTGCTGCGCTCCCGGGCGCGGCGACCGGGAGGCGCACTCAAAGGTGGCTCATAGGAGGCGTTGCCAGGATCGACCGACGGCGCCCACGCGCCGACGACACCACCAGGAGGACCGCGCATGATCCGCATCGCCCTCGCACCCCGCAGCGCGCGGGTCGGCGCCGCACTGACCGCCGCCGCCGGGATCGCGCTCCTCGCCGGCTGCGCGCCCGCGGCATCCGAGGCCGAAGAGCCCGGCCCGGGTTCGGACGGAGGCTCGACCAACGGGTCGACCGGCGCCGCCTCAGGCTCGTACGCGGACGGAACCTACACCGCGGACGGCTCGTACACGACCCCGGAGTCGGTCGAGACCATCACCGTCACCGTGACGCTGCAGGACGACGTGATCACCGACGTCGAGGTGACCGGCGACCCGCAGAAGCGTGAGTCCGAGGAGTACCAGGGGCAGTTCATCGGCGGTATCGCCGACGTCGTGGTCGGGCAGGACATCGACGAGATCTCCGTCAGTCGCGTGGCCGGCTCGTCGCTGACGAGCGGCGGATTCAACCGGGCGATCGAGACCATCAAGTCCGAGGCGGCCGGGTAGGCATGAGCGGGGCGCCGTCCACCTGGCGCTTCGACGCCATCGGCACCGTGTGGGACGTCGTCACCGACCAGCCGCTGTCCCCGCCGGCACGTGACCGGGTGCGCTCGCGCATCGACGCGTTCGACCGCACGTGGTCGCGATTCCGCCCGGATTCGACGGTGACCCGTATCGGCCGCGGCGGGGGAGTTGTGGACCTGCCGCCCGATGCGCAGCCGATGCTCGACGCCCTCGCGGCCGTGTCGGAGGCGACGGGCGGCGCCGTGAACCCCCTGGTCGGGGCATCCCTCGACGCGCTCGGCTACGACCCGCAGTACTCGCTGGAGGATCGCGGACCGGTGGCCGCACCGGCCGACTGGCGCGCGGTGCTGGCGTGGGACGACGCCCGGCTCGCGCTCGCGGTGCCGGCGACGATCGACGTCGGCGCACTCGGCAAGGGCCGGCTCGTCGACCTCGTGCTCGACATGGTCCGCGACGAGGCGGCGGGCGACGTCATCGTCGACGCCGGCGGCGACCTCGCCGTGCGGGGGCGGCCGCAGCGCATCGGTCTGGAGCATCCCTTCGACCCGCGGCGTGCGATCGGCGTGTGGGAGGTGACGGATGCCGCGCTGTGCGCGTCCGCGGTCAACCGGCGCTCCTGGCTCTCGGCCACCGGCTCGTCGCTGCACCACGTGCTCGACGCGCGCACGGGCCTGCCGGTGCGCACGATCGCCGCGACGTGGGCCCTCGCGCCCGACGCCATGACGGCGGACGCGGTGGCGACCGCGCTGTTCTTCGACAGCGGGCCGCGCCTCGCGCACGCGTGGGACGTGGCGTGGGTGCGCATGACGACCGACGGCCGCGTCGAGTGGTCTCCCGGCTGCGACGCCGACCTGTTCGTGCGAACGGATAACGTGGAACGGTGACCGAGCCCCTCCCCGGACACGCCGTCGCGGTCGCCCGCGACGACGCGCATCGCTTCAGCAAGCCCATCCGCGAGAGCATCACCCTGATCGCCGGGATCGGCGCCCGGGTCCACCGGCCTCGCTCCCCGCTCACGTCTCTCGCGGTGGTGTGACATGGGCACCCTCACCGCCGTCTGGAACCGCGTCTTCGCGGTGCTCGGCCGCGTCTCGATGTACCGACTGGTCTACATCGCACTCGCCGCCCTCGCCGTGATCGCCCTGGTGCTGTCGCTGCTCGACCTCGTGGCACCCGGCCCGGTCGAGCTCATCGCGACCCTGCTGGTCCTGGCCGCCGTCTGCTCGGGGGTGGACGCCGCCGCCCAGCGGATGCTGGGGCTGCCGTGGCGCGTGGAGTCCTCGCTCATCACCGCGCACATCCTCCTGTTCGTGCTGCGCCCCACCCTGGAGCTCGCCGGCCTCGCCGGAATCGCCATCGCCGCCGCGGTCGCGTCACTCTCGAAGTACGTGCTCGCCTGGCGCGGGCGCCACATCTTCAATCCCGCCGCGGTGGGTGCCACCGCCCTCACGCTGCTGAGTCTCGCCTGGCCGCAGCTGGGGTCCTCGGCGTGGTGGGTGGGCACGCCGGCGCTCGCGGCCCCCGTCATCGTCCTCGGCTTCGCGGTGCTGCTGCGCACCGAGAAGCTGCGTGTCGTGGCGGTGTTCCTCGTGACGGCCGTCGCGGTCGCGGTCGTCCGCACGGCCGCGCAGTCCCAGGCTGCTGGTCTCGAGATGCAGATCCTCGACGTGCTGTGGCCGGTGCTGTGGTCCTCGCCGTTCCTCTTCCTCGGCGCCTTCATGCTGTCCGAGCCGCTCACGCTGCCGCCCCGCCGCTGGCAGCAGTTCACCGTCGCGGCGGTCGTCGGGGTGCTCGCCGGGTGGCCCATCCCGATCGGCGACATCACGCTCGGCCAGGAGCGCGCCCTCCTCATCGGCAACCTCGTCGCCTTCGCGTTCGCGCTGCGCACCGCCGTGCGGCTGACCCTCGTCGCCCGGTCCGAGCCCACGCCGACCGTCGAGGAGCTCACGTTCCGCGTCCACGACCGCCTGGCGTTCCTGCCCGGACAGTACCTCGAGCTCGAGGTGCCGCACCGCCACCCCGACGCGCGCGGCACGCGTCGCGAGTTCAGCATCGTCTCCGCACCCGAGGACCTGCCGCTGCTGAAGGTCGCGTTCAAGGACGGCAAGAGCACCAAGCCGCTGAGCTCCTACAAGAAGGCCCTCGCGCGGGTGCAGCCCGGCGACGACCTCGCGATCACCGGCGTGTGGGGCGACTTCCTGCTCCCCAAGCGCGACGCGGCGCCCATCCTGATGGTCGCCGCCGGCATCGGCGTGACGCCCTTCGTGTCGCAGCTGCGGCACCTGGGGGCTGCCGGCCGCGAGCGCGACATCGTGTTGGTCTACGTCGCGTCGGATGCCTCGGAGCTCGCGTTCCGCAGCGAGATCGAGGCATCCGGTGCCCGCGTGGTGGTCTTCACACGCGACCGCCCCGCCGATCTGCCTCGCCACTGGCAGTGGGCGCAGGGGGTGCGCCTCGATGCCGACGGACTGATTCGCGTGGTCCCCGACATCGCCTCGCGCCACGCCTACATCTCGGGGCCGGCCGGACTCATCGCCGAGCTCGCGCCCGCGCTCGAGCGCGCCCGCTCGATCACCACCGACGCGTTCAGCGGCTACTGAGCTGCGACGTCCACCGCCGCGGCGGCGGGGTCGAGCGGACGGGCGGGCAGGCGCACCTCGAACGTCGTGTCACCGGGCCGGCTGTCCACCGAGATCGAGCCGCCGTGCGCGTCGACGATCGCGCGCGCGATCGACAGGCCGAGGCCGGTGCCGCCGGTCTGGCGTGCGCGCGAGCGGTCGCCGCGCGAGAAGCGCTCGAACAGCTCGTCGGCCAGGCGGGGATCGACGCCGGGACCGTCATCGTGCACGCGGAGCACGGCCGTCCCGTCGTCGCGGGTCACCGTCACGGTCACCGTCGTCCCCGGGGGCGTGTGGGTGCGCGCGTTGGCGAGCAGGTTCGTGAGGACCTGCTGGAGGCGGCCGGCGTCGCCGGCGACCACCACGGGCTCGTCGCCGACCTCGAGCAGCCACTGATGATCGGGACCGGTCGGACGGGCGTCGCCCACGGCGTCGATCGCGAGGCGCGTGAGATCGACCGCGCCGTACACCAGCTCCTGACCCTCGTCGAGTCGGGCCAGCAGCAGCAGATCCTCCACGAGCGAGGTCATCCGCAGCGACTGCGCCTGGATGCGTTCGAGCGACGCCTCGGTCGTCTGGAGGGTGGCGGTGGCGGGGCCCGGCTCCGGCCGCGGCCCCAGCCCGAGCGCCTTGAGCGACAGCTCGGAGTAGCCGCGGATCGACGCCAGGGGCGTCCGCAGCTCGTGGCTCGCGTCGGCGACGAACGCCCGCATGCGCTTCTCATTGCGCTGACGCGCGGTGAGCGACTCGTCCACGTGGTCCAGCAGCGTGTTGAGCGCCTCACCGACCCGCCCCACCTCCGTGCGAGGGTCGGCCTGGCGAGCAGGGACCCGCTCGACGATCGACACCTCGCCGTGGTCCAGCTGCTGACCCGAGACGCGCTCGGCGGTGGCGGCGACGGCGCGCAGCGGCGCCAGCCCCGCCCGGATCGTCCACGCGGTGGCCACGGCCAGGAGCACGAGGCCGCCGGCGGTCAGGAGTCCGATCGTGGTGAGCATGCGGGCGATCGTCGCCGCCACCTCGTCGCGGGCGAGCCCGACGACGACGATGGACTGGCCCAGGACGTCGCGCGCCTCGATGCGGAAGGTGCCGATGTCGTCGATGGTGACCACCAGCGGCCCGCTCGCGCGGAGCCCGTCTGCGAGCTGGGCGATCTGCGCGTCGTCGAGCGCGGTCACCGTCCCGTCGGCTTCGGTGACCGCCGCTGTCGGTGCGGACAAGGGCGTCTCGATGGCGAGCAGGAACCCCGGCTGCTGCGGCTGCTGCTCCAGGATCTCCTGTGCGGTCAGCCCTGCCGCGATGGGTCCCCGGGTGAGCACGGCCGTGCGGTCGGCGGTCGAGCGCAGCTCGCTGCTCAGGCCCTCCTCCAGCACCGTGCCCAGGATGGCGCTGGTCGCCACGGCGACGAGCACCATGATGAACGACGTGATGCCGACGACCGTCACGATGAGTCTGCGCTGCAGCGTCCAGGGGGCGCGGCGGGGCAGCTCGCCGGCGCGGCGGTCGTGTCCGGCCGGGGCCGCGTCGTCGGCGGGCGGCGGCGCGGGGGCCGCAGCTGCGCCGGTCGCGGCATCCATCTCCGGGGTCGAGTGATCCCGATCGGTCACTGGGGCGCCTTGATCATGTAGCCGACCCCGCGCACGGTGTGGATGAGCGGCTCGCGGCCGGCGTCGATCTTCTTGCGGAGGTACGAGATGTACAGCTCGACGACGCTGGACCGGCCGCCGAAGTCGTAGTTCCACACCCGGTCGAGGATCTGCGCCTTCGACACGACGCGTCGCTGGTTGCGCATGAGGTACCGGAGCAGCTCGAACTCGGTCGCGGTCAGCTCGATCTGGTCACCCGCCCGCTCGACCTCGTGACTGTCCTCGTTGAGCGTCAGGTCGCCGACGCGGAGGATCGGCTCCGCTCCGGCCGCATGCGCCGTGCCGGCGCGGCGCATGAGCCCGCGGAGCCGCGCGACGACCTCCTCGAGGCTGAACGGCTTGGTGACGTAGTCGTCGCCGCCGGCGGTGAGGCCGGCGACCCGGTCGGCCACGGCGTCCTTCGCGGTGAGGAACAGCACAGGCACGTCGTCTCCGGACTGCCGCAGCCGCTGCAGCACCGCCATGCCGTCGAGGTCCGGCATCATGATGTCGAGCACCATCGCGTCCGGCTCGAACTCGCGTGCCGACTGCAGCGCCTCGAAGCCCGACCCGGCGGTGCGGACCTCCCAGCCCTCCATCCGCAGCGCCATCGACAGCAGGTCCGTGAGCATCTGCTCGTCGTCGACCACGAGGACGCGCAGGTTCGAACCGTCGGGGCGCAGGAGTGCGGGCGCGGGGGTGCTCATGCGTCCATTGTGGACCCCGACCTATGGGCTTCCTATGGAGCCCGCTATGCGCCGGCTGTGAACGCTTCACACCCTTCAGGTGGCGCAAGTGGCGGCCTTCGATGATCGCAGGACGCAGAGTGCGTCAGCCGAACGAGGATGCGATGGGCCGGAGGCCGGTGGCTGACGCGCGTGCTGCGGCTCAGCCCGCCGACCGGGCGTGGGCCGCGATGCGGTCGAACAGCGCGTCGAGGTCCTGGTCGGCCCGCTGCGCGTCGGGGTTCGCGTCGTAGTACCCGATGATCCGCCGCGCTCCCTCGTCGAAGGTGATCGTCGTGCGGAACTCCGGCACGAGCGCCGTGACCTTCGAGACGTCGAACACCATCGAGTGCGCCTTGTCGCCGATCAGGCCCGGCGCGACCTCGGGGGCGAACGTGGCGATCGTGTCGGAGGCGACGTGCACGATGTCGGGGGCCGCCACGCCGGCGGCGTCGGCCAGCCAGCCGTAGATCTGGTTCCAGGTCGGCGCGTGCGTCCCGGTGATCGTGAACGCCTCGCCGATCGCCTGGGGGTTCGCCAGCAGCCCGGTGAACGCCACGGCGAAGTCGTCGCTGTGCGTGATGGTCCACAGGCTCGTGCCGTCGCCGTGGACGATCACGGGGCGGCCCGCGCGCATGCGGGCGATGTCGGTCCAGCCGCCGATCGTGGGGAGCAGGCGCTCGTCGTACGTGTGCGAGGGGCGAATGATCGTCACCGGGAGCCCGCGCTCGCGGTGCGCGGCGACGAGCACGTCCTCGCAGGCGATCTTGTCGCGCGAGTACTGCCAGAAGGGGTTGCGCAGCGGCGTGGACTCGGTGACGGGCACCCGACGCGGCGGCTTCTCGTAGGCCGAGGCCGAGCTGATGAACACGTACTGCCCGGTACGCCCTTCGAAGAGGTCGAGATCGGTGGCGATGTGGTCCGGCGTGAAGGCGAGGAACTCCGCGACGACGTCGAAGCGGCGGTCGCCCAGCGCATCGCGCACCGCGGCGGGGTCGCGGATGTCTGCCTCGATCAGCTCCGCCTCCGCGGGGAGGGGGCGTCGGCCGCTGCCGCGGTTGAGGACCGCCACATCGTGCCCGAGGGCGACGGAGCGGCGCACGCACGCCGCGCTGATGGTTCCGGTACCGCCGATGTAGAGGATGCTCGTCACCCTCGCGAGCCTAGCCCCGGCCGCAGGGGACGAGGGCCGCAGCCCGCTGCCTCACCCGGTGCGCGATGTCGGTCCCGCGCCCTAGTCTGGCGCCCATGAGCATCGACGACCTCAGCGCCGGCTCCGTCGGCACCGTCATCCGTCCGGGCGACCCCGAGTGGGAGTCCGCGCGTCGCTTCCACTCCGGCATCGGCTCGCCCGCCGCCGTCATCCGCGCCTCCTCCGTCGACGACGTGAGGGGCGCGATCCGCTACGCCTCGGCCGAACGGCTCGAGGTCATGATCCGCGGCGGCGGCCACAGCGCGTGGGGCGAGGTGCCCGGTGGCCTCACCCTCGACATCTCCGCCCTCGACGACATCTCGGTCGACGGCACCCGGGTGCGGATCGGTGGCGGTGCGCGATGGGGCGCGGTCGCCCACGCGCTCGCCGAGCACGGCCTCGGGATCAGCTCCGGCGACACGGCATCGGTGGGTGTCGGCGGGCTCACGCTCGGCGGCGGCATCGGCTGGATGGTGCGGTCGTGGGGCCTCGCCTGCGACCAGCTGGTGGGCGCGCAGCTCGTCACGGCGCGCGGCGACGTGGTGGAGGTGACGGATGCCTCGCATCCCGAGCTGCTCTGGGCGCTGCGCGGGGGCGGCGGCAACTTCGGCGTCGTGACCCGCTTCGACTTCGAGGCGCACCGGCTGGACGGCGTGGTGCACGCGGTCTTCGCCATCGACGGCGATGCGCGCCCCGCCCTGCAGGTGATGCGCGACGTCCTCGCCGACGCCCCGCGTGAGCTCACCGTGACCTACATGGACATCCCGCCGATGGACCCGAACGCCCCCGCCGGGGCCACGGTGACGGCGGTGTGGATCGGCACCGACGAGGCCGCGGCGCGACGCGTACTCGCTCCGCTGGCGACCGCGCCCGGCGTGTCCGAGCGCGATTTCGGCATGCAGAGCTATCCGGATGTGCTGCTCGACGCCCCCGAGTTCGACCCGGAGCACCCCATGCCCGGCTTCCTCGGTGGCAACACGCTCGTGGCAGACCTCGACGACGACGCCATCGACCGGATCGCCTCGTTCCGCGAGGCGAGTCCGGCCTCCGTGGTACTGCTGCGATCGCTCGGCGGGGCGTTCGGCGACGTCGCGCAGGACGACTCGGCGTTCCCCGCACGGAGCGCGACGTGGTTCGCGATGGCCGGAGCCTTCGACATCCCCGGCATGGTCGACGACGACGCCCGCGCGCGGGCGCTTGCGGCATGGGATGCCATCGAGGCGCAGGGCTCGGGCGTGTACGGCAACTTCGCTGTGACGGTCGACCCCTCGTACGCGGCGCGGATGTATCCGCCGGCCACGATGGCGCGCCTGGCGGCGGTCAAGCGCGCGTGGGACCCCGGCAACGTCTTCTGCCGCAACCACAACGTGCAGCCGGGACCGGACGCCGAGGGGCACGGCGCCTGAGACGCCGAGGGCGGATCCCCGGGTGGGGATCCGCCCTCGGACGCGCACGCCCGAGCGGGCGCGCGCCGGTGGTCAGTGGGTGTCTTCGGCTTCGATCTCGGTGCGGTCGCCGGACCACAGGGTGTGGAAGGTGCCTTCCTTGTCGATGCGCTTGTAGGTGTGGGCGCCGAAGAAGTCGCGCTGTCCCTGGATGAGGGCGGCGGGCAGGCGTTCGGCGCGGAGGCCGTCGTAGTACGCCAGCGAGGAGGAGAACGCGGGGGCGGGGGTGCCGGCGCCGGCGGACGCCTGCACGATGCGGCGCCACGCGCCCTGTGCACGGCCGAGCGCGTCGGCGAAGTACGGTGCGGTCAGCAGCACCGGCAGGTCGGGCTCGGCCTGGTACGCGTCGGCGATGCGGTTGAGGAACTGGGCGCGGATGATGCAGCCGGCGCGCCAGATCTTCGCGACCGCGCCGAGGTCGATGGTCCAGTCGTACTCGGCGGCGCCGGCGCGGATCTCGTCGAAGCCCTGCGAGTAGGCCACGATCTTGGACGCGTACAGCGCGAGGCGCACGTCCTCGATGAACGCGTCGGCGTCGTCGACCTGCAGGCCCTCGGCGGGGCCGGGCAGGTCGCGGGAGACCTCGCGCTGCTCCGGGTGGGACGACAGCGACCGGGCGAAGGTGGCCTCGGCGATGCCGGAGACCGGCACGCCGAGCGACAGTGCGGTCTGCACCGTCCACGCGCCGGTGCCCTTCGCGCCGGCCTGGTCGACGATGACGTCCACCAGCGGCCGGCCGGTGGCCGCGTCCGTCTGGCGCAGCACCTCCGCGGTGATCTCGATGAGGTAGGACTCCAGCTCCCCGGTGTTCCACTCGGCGAACACGTCGGCGATCTCGGCGGGTGTCTTGCCGGTGCCGCGGCGGATCAGGTCGTACGCCTCGGCGATGAGCTGCATGTCGGCGTACTCGATGCCGTTGTGCACCATCTTCACGAAGTGCCCGGCGCCGTCGTGGCCGACATGGGTGACGCACGGCTCACCCTCGGCGACCGCCGCGATCGAGCGCAGGATCGGGCCGAGGGTGACCCAGGACTCGTCCGAGCCGCCGGGCATGATCGACGGACCGTTGAGAGCGCCCTCCTCGCCGCCGGAGATCCCGGCGCCGACGAAGTTGATGCCCGTCTCGCGGACCGCCTTCTCGCGGCGGATGGTGTCGGTGAACAGCGCGTTGCCGCCGTCGACGATGATGTCACCCGGCTCGAACACCTCCACCAGCGAGTCGATGACCGCATCGGTCGGGCGCCCCGCCTTGACCATGATGACCGCGGTGCGCGGCTTGGTCAGGCTCGCGGCGAACTCCTCGTAGGAGAATGCCGGCACGAACTGCGCCTCCGGGTGCGCCTCTGTCAGCTCGTCGGTCTTGGAGCGGCTGCGGTTGAACACCGCCACGGTGTTGCCCTCACGCGAGGCCAGATTGCGAGCCAGGTTCGAGCCCATCACCGCCAGGCCGACGACGCCGATGTTCGCCGTCGCCGCGACGACACCCTCGGGGCCCTCCGGTTGAGGGGTCGGACGGGCGACGTCCTCCGGCGCCGGCGCGGCCTCGTGCGCGGTGGCCGCCACATCAGGAGCCTGGTCCTGATCCGTCGAGATGTTGGTCTGGGCCTGCTCGCCGGTCAGCGAAGGATCGTTGGATGACACACGTGCTCCTGGGGTTGAGTCGTCGCTTTCAGCCTAGAGTCTGGCGGCTCCGTGTTACGCCGCAGCGGCCGGAGTCTCACGGGGGACCGCACGCGGTTGTGACCGCCGAGCACCCGTGGGCTAGCGTGGCGACGTGATCGCGCCGCGCACCGCAGAAACAGCCGTCGCCCCCGACTCGCGCATCGTCGTGATGGGCCCGAGCGGCTCGGGCAAGTCCGCGGTCGGCAGCGCGCTGGCCGAGCGCCTCGGCTTTCGGTTCATCGACGCCGACGACCTGCACCCCGCGGCGAATGTCGCGAAGATGGCCGCGGGGACGCCGCTGGACGACGCGGATCGCATGCCGTGGCTCGACATCGTGGCCGGGAAGCTGCACGAGACCGGGGGAGCGGTGGTGGCGTGCTCGGCGCTCGCCCGCCGCTATCGCGAGCGGATCCTCGACAGCGCGCCCGCAACCGTCTTCGTCGAGCTGCGCGTGTCCACCCGCGAGCTGGCGCGGCGCATGGCCACCCGAGAGCACTTCATGCCGTCGTCGCTGCTCGCCTCCCAGCTGCAGACGCTGGAGCACCTCGAACCCGACGAGCCCGGTGTGGTCGTGGCGGGCGACCCGCCGCTGGCGGAGGTCGTCGATGCCGCCGAGCAGGCGCTCCGCCGCTACGCGAGGGTGCGGTAGCCGGAGGCCCGGCTGCCGGAGCTCAGTCCTTGTTGCGGTACGCCTGACGCCCGAGGCCCCAGAACGCCAGCGCCGTCCCGATGGCGCCGACCGCGGCCATCGCGCCGATCAGCCAGAGCAGGGCGTGAGACCAGAAGCCGTATTCCATGGGGTCCTCCGTGTGAGCGGGACGTCGGTGCGTTCCTCATCGTAGCGGGGGCGCTGGTAGACTCATGTCGAACTTCGGCGAGGGATGCCTCGCGCCCGGCGGTCACGGCGGGCTGCGGCATCCGTGATCGACGCGGTGATGCGGGCCCCCGGGCTTTCCTCACGCGCGCGCGTTCGAGTCGAAGACACCCCCATACCCACGGTCCCGCCACCTCGCGGGCCGAGCACACAACGGGCCGATGCCCGCAAGGAGAACCATGTCCACTGAGGTCGACACCAAGGTCCAGGCCGAGCTTCGCGAGAACTTCGGCAAGGGCTTCGCCCGCCGCCTGCGCGCCGCCGGCAAGATCCCCGCCGTCATCTACGGCCACGGCACCGACCCCGTCCACGTCGCCCTGCCCGGCCACCAGGTCTCGCTGCTCGTCCGCCGCGCCAACGCCGTGCTCGAGCTCGACCTCGGCGGCAAGGAGCAGCTGACGCTGGTCAAGGACGTCCAGAAGGACCCGGTGCACCAGATCATCGAGCACATCGACCTCCTCGTCGTCAAGAAGGGCGAGAAGGTCCAGGTCGAGGTGCCCGTCATCGTCCACGGCGAGCCCTTCGCCGGCACGATCGCCAACCTCGACGCGCAGACCGTGACCCTCGAGGTCGAGGCGACCCACATCCCCGAGCACGTCGAGGTCGACGTCGAGGGCCTCGAGGACGGCACGCACATCACCGCCGCCGACCTCACGCTGCCCCGCGGCGCGACCCTCGCCGCCGACCCGGAGATGCTGGTCGTCGCCATCTCGGTGCCCGCTGCGACGCTGGCCGCCGAGGACGAGATCGCCGAGGCCGACGCCGAGGTCGCCGCCGAGCAGTCGGAGGCCGCCGAGACCCCGGCCGGCGAGAGCGAGTCCGAGTAATCCTCGGAGGGCTGTTCCGGCGAGGGGGTGCGGATGCCGCGCCCCCTCGTCGCACCTCCCGACGAGCGCGATCCCGACCGACCGACCGGTCGGGCAGGAGGGACGTCATGGCAGAGGCGTGGCTGATCGTGGGCCTGGGCAACCCCGGACCCCGGTACGAGCCGACCCGCCACAACGTCGGCCAGCTCGTCGTGGACGAACTCGCCGGGCGCCGCGGCGACTCCTTCAAGGCGCACAGGGCGAACGCGCGGGTGGCCGAGACGTGGCTGCGGCCCGGCGGCGCCAAGCTGGTGCTCGCCAAGCCGAACACGTTCATGAACGTGTCGGGAGGCCCCGTCGCGGGCCTGGCGAAGTTCTACGGCATCGAACCGGAGCGCGTCGTCGTCATCCACGACGAGCTGGACATCCCGTTCGACACCATCAAGCTGAAGGTCGGCGGTGGCCACGGCGGCCACAACGGCGTGCGCGACGTCGCCAGGGCGCTGGGCACCCCGGACTTCGCGCGGGTGCGCGTCGGCATCGGGCGCCCGGCTGGACGCCAGGACCCGGCCGATTGGGTGCTGGAGGCGTGGGGACCGGCCGAGCGCAAGAACCTCCCCGTCCTCGTGGGCGATGCCGCCGACGCCGTCGAGCAGCTGGTCGATGAAGGACTGCTCGCCGCGCAGCAGAAGCACCACGCGCCGCGGGCCTGACGCCGGCTCAGCCGCCGATCCCGCTCCCTGCGGTGAGGCCGGCTCCCAGCAGCGCCTGCACGGTGACGCCGAAGGCGACGGGTCCGAGGGCCGCGACGATCACGGCGGCGATGCCCGCGCCGCGGCCTCGTGAGGTCACCATGGCGACCGTCCCCTGGATGAGGGCCCAGAGCCCCAGGACGGTGCCCGCCCAGAAGGCGATCTCGCCCAGCAATACCCAGTCCCGTACCGGCGTGAGGATCGACCAGTCGAAGTCGGCGGTGACCGGCCGGCCGCTGATCTCGCGCCCCGCGCCGAGCCCGATGTTGAAGGCGGCCGCCGCTGCGAGCAGGCTCGCGCCGACAGCGGCGACCACGGCCAGGACGAGTGCGACGATCCCGAGCGCGCCGCTGCGACGCGGAGGGGCGGCCCCGGCCGGCGAGAACGGCGCTGCCCCGGACGGCGCCACGCCGAAGCCGGTGGGCGGCGCATAGCCGGGAGGCGGCGCGTACGCGGCCGCGGACGGAGGCCCGAACGGCGCGGTGCCGGGCGGGGACCAGTTCTGCGGCGGTCGGGACGGGGCCGACGCCGGTCGCGAGGGTTCGCTCACGCGACTCATCCTAGGAGCAGTGGCCCGGCCGTCGGCCGGTGACCTCGAGGCGCGGGTGTCCGGCGTGCACCGTAGACTCGTGCGGTGACAGTTCCCGGGATCGTGCGCGCCCTCGAACAGACTGAACCGTTCCGGGATGCCGTGGCTGCGGCATCCGTCGACGCCGACTTCTCGCTCGTCGAAGGGCTCGACGCCCCGCTCCTCGCCGCGCTGCTGGAGCGCCGACGCGCTGCGGGCCGGCCGCCCGCGGTGCTCGCGATCGCTCCGACCGGACGCCGGGCGGAATCCCTCGGGCCCGCTCTCGGGGCCCTTCTGCCCGGTGCCGAGGTGCTCCACTTCCCGGCCTGGGAGACGCTGCCGCACGAGCGACTCAGCCCGAGTGCCGAGACGGTCGGCGCCCGCCTCGACATCCTCCGGCGCATCGCGCGGTGGGACGCCGCCACGCCGCTGGTCGTGACCGCCTCGGTGCGCGGGGCGATCCAGCCCCTGGCGCCGGGACTGGCCGACGTGCAGCCGATCGAGCTCGTCGTCGGCGGCCGCGGCCATGACCTCGGCGACGTGTCGTCGCGGCTGGTGGAGCTGGCGTACCACCGCGTCGACATGGTCTCGCGCCGCGGCGAGTTCGCCGTGCGCGGCGGCATCCTGGACGTGTTCCCGCCGACGGCCGCCCACCCGTACCGCGTGGAGTTCTTCGGCGACGAGGTGGACCAGATCCGCGCGTTCTCGGTGGCCGACCAGCGGTCGCTCGCCGGCGACGTGCGCGAGGTCACGCTCCTGCCGAGCCGCGAGCTGCTGCTCACCGAGACCGTGCGCGGGCGCGCCCGGCAGCTGAAGGACGAGTTCCCGGGACTCGCCGGCATGCTCGAGAAGATGGCCGAGGGCATCCCCGTCGAGGGTATGGAGTCACTCCTTCCCGCGGTCGTCGACGACCTCGTGACCCTCGCCGACTACCTTCCCGAGCACTCGGCGATCGCCCTCGTCGACCCCGAGCGCGCCGTCACCCGGGCGATCACCCTCGGTGAGACCAACCGCGAGTTCCTGGAGGCCGCGTGGAGCGCGGCGACGGCCGGCGGGCGCACGCCGGTGGACCTCGGCGCGGGCGACTTCCTCACGCTCCCCGAGCTGCGCGACGCCGCCCACCGGCGAGGCGGTGTCTGGTGGCGGCTGAGCTCCTTCGACTCCGGAGAGGCGGATGCCGCGGCCGAAGGACTCCTCGACACCTCCGCCGACGATGACGTCGATGTCGCGCTCGAAGCGGCCGCCGCGATCCGCGTCCCCGGTACGGCGATTCCCTCGTTCCAGGGCAATGTCGAAGGCGCCACCGCGCACGTGGGCTCGCTGCTGTCCGAGGGCTGGCGCGTCGTCGTCGCGGCCTCGGGTGCGGGGCTCGTCGAGCGGGCTCGCGACGTCCTGGCCGAGCGCGGCATCGCCGCGCGCCGGGTGGACGAGGTGCTGCACGCCCCCGAGCCAGGCGTGGCGCATGTCGTGCTGAGCGTCCTGGAGCGAGGGTTCCAGTCGCCCGACGCCAAGCTCGCGGTGCTCACCGAGTCCGAGTTCTACGGCCGCACGATCGGCGGCGACAACCGGGTCGTGAAGAAGCTCGCATCGCGACGCAAGACCGTCGTCGACCCCCTGCAGCTCAAGACGGGCGACTACGTCGTGCACGCGACGCACGGGATCGGCAAGTTCGTCGAGCTCACGCAGCGCGAGGTCTCCAGCGGCGGGCGCAATGCGGTCAAGAGCGTGCGGGAGTACCTGGTGCTGGAGTACGCGCCCTCGAAGCGCGGCTACCCGGGCGACAAGCTGTTCGTGCCGACCGACCAGCTGGACCTCCTCTCGCGCTACGTCGGCGGGGAGGCGCCGTCGCTGTCGAAGATGGGCGGCAGCGACTGGGCGCAGGCCAAGAGCCGGGCCCGGCGGGCGGTGCGCGACATCGCGGTGGAGCTGGTGAAGCTGTACTCCGCGCGCATGGCGTCGAAGGGTCACGCGTTCGGACCCGACACGCCGTGGCAGCGCGAGCTGGAGGAGGCGTTCCCGTTCGCCGAGACGCCCGACCAGCTGCAGACGATCGATGAGATCAAGGCCGACATGGAGAAGCCGATCCCGATGGACCGGCTGCTCTCGGGCGATGTCGGCTTCGGCAAGACCGAGGTCGCGGTTCGTGCGGCCTTCAAGGCCATCCAGGACGGCAAGCAGGTGGCGATGCTCGTGCCGACGACGCTCCTGGTCAAGCAGCACCTCGACACGTTCACCGAGCGCTTCGCCGGCTTCCCCGTCAAGGTGCGGGCGCTCTCGCGGTTCCAGACCGACAAGCAGGCGCGCGAGGTGGTCGCGGGGCTGGCCGACGGCACCGTCGACATGGTCATCGGCACGCACCGCATCCTGACCGAGAAGGTGCTGTTCAAGGACCTGGGTCTGATGATCATCGATGAGGAGCAGCGCTTCGGGGTCGAGCACAAGGATCAGCTGAAGAAGCTCAAGACGAACGTCGACATCCTGGCGATGAGCGCGACGCCCATCCCGCGGACCCTCGAGATGGCGGTCACCGGGATCCGCGAGATGTCGACGCTGCAGACCCCTCCGGAGGACCGGCACCCGATCCTGTCGTACGTCGGTCCGCGCAACGACAAGCAGATCGCCGCCGCGATCCGGCGGGAGCTGCTGCGCGAGGGGCAGGTCTTCTACGTGCACAACCGCGTGCAGTCGATCCAGCGCGTGGCCGCGCAGCTCGCCGAGCTGGTGCCGGAGGCCCGCATCTCCGTCGCGCACGGGCAGATGGGCGAGCATCAGCTCGAGCAGGTGGTCGACGACTTCTGGGAGCGCAAGGCCGACGTGCTGGTCTCGACGACGATCATCGAGACCGGCCTCGACATCTCCAACGCCAACACCATCATCATCGACCGCGCCGACAAGTACGGCCTGAGCCAGCTGCACCAGCTGCGCGGTCGGGTCGGGCGCGCCCGTGAGCGGGCCTACGCCTACTTCCTCTACGACGACCAGAAGCCGTTGAGCGAGACCGCGGCCGATCGGCTCGAGACGATCGCGGTCAACAACGATCTCGGCTCCGGGATGCAGGTGGCGCTCAAGGACCTGGAGCTGCGCGGCGCCGGCAACCTCCTCGGCGCCGAGCAGGCCGGGCACATCGCCGGCGTCGGCTTCGATCTGTACCTCCGCATGATCGGCGAGGCCGTCTCCGCCTTCCGCGGCGACGAGACCGAGGGACCGACGGAGCTGCGGCTCGAACTGCCCGTCGAGGCCCGCATCCCCGAGTCGTACATCGACAGCGAGCGCCTGCGGCTGGAGGCGTACCAGAAGCTGTCGGCGGCGGCATCCGCCACCGCGGCGTCCGATGCGATCGACCACGTCGTCGAGGAGCTGACCGACCGCTACGGCGAGCCGCCGGCGGAGGTCGAGGGCCTGCTCGCGGTGGCACGGCTGCGGCGGCGCGCGGCGCAGGCGGGGCTCGCCGATGTCGTGGCGATGGGTCCCAACCTGCGCATCGCGCCGGCGAACCTGCCCGACTCGATGCGGGTGCGCCTGCAGCGGCTGCACCCGAAGGCGAAGCTCGTGGCGGGTGGCGAGGCGATGGTCGTGCCGCTGCCGAGCGCCGGCGGCGAGCCGCTCGGAGACGACGGGCTCATCGCGTGGGTGGCGCAGCTCATCGAGCAGCTGTGGCCCGAGAAGAAGACCGAGCCGGCAACCGGTGGAGACGCCCCGGTCTGACGGGGGGGCCGCATGCCGCCGGCGGGACTCAGATGACGCCCTGGGCGAGCATCGCGTGGGCGACGCGCTCGAACCCGGCGCAGTTCGCACCGACCACGTAGTCTCCCGGCCGGCCGAACTTCTCGGCCGCGGCGAACGCCGCCCCGTGCACGTCGGCCATGATCGACCGGAGCTTGGCCTCACTGTCGTCGAAGCTCCACCGCTGCCGGGCCGCGTTCTGGCTCATCTCGAGGGCGGAGGTCGCCACGCCGCCGGCGTTGGCCGCCTTGCCGGGGCCGAACAGCACGCCCGCCGCCTGGAACAGCTCGATCGCCTCGGGCGTGGTGGGCATGTTGGCGCCCTCGGCGACCGCGCGCACGCCGTTGCCGATGAGAGCCCGCGCGTCGTCGGCGTCGAGCTCGTTCTGCGTCGCGCTCGGGATCGCCAGGTCGACGGGCACCTCCCACGGGCGGGCGCCCTCGACATAGCGCGCGCCGGGTCGACGCGCCGCGTACTCCGAGATGCGCGCGCGCTCGACCTCCTTCACCCGGCGGAGCAGGTCCACGTCGATCCCGGCGTCGTCGACGACGAAGCCGGAGGAGTCGGATGCCGTCACCGGCGTCGCGCCGAGCTGCCGGGCCTTGTCGATGGCGTAGATCGCGACGTTGCCGGAGCCCGAGACGCCGACCCGCTTGCCCTGCAGCGACTCGCCGTGCACGGCCAGCATCTCGGCGGTGAAGAACACCGCGCCGTAGCCGGTGGCCTCGGTGCGCACCTCGGCGCCGCCCCACTGCACGCCCTTGCCCGTGAACATCCCGGACTCATGACGGTTGGTGACCTTGCGGTACTGGCCGAAGAGGTAGCCGATCTCGCGCGCGCCGACGCCGATGTCACCGGCGGGCACGTCGGTGTGCTCCCCGAGGTGGCGGTACAGCTCGTTCATGAACGACTGGCAGAACCGCATGATCTCGGCGTCCGACCTGCCGTGGGGGTCGAAGTCGCTGCCGCCTTTCGCGCCGCCGATGCCCTGGCCCGTGAGCGCGTTCTTGAAGATCTGCTCGAAGCCGAGGAACTTGATGATCGACAGGTTCACCGACGGGTGGAACCGCAGGCCGCCCTTGTACGGACCCAGGACGGACGAGAACTGCACGCGGAAGCCGCGATTGACCTGCAGGCGCCCGGCGTCGTCCACCCAGGGCACGCGGAACAGGATCTGTCGCTCCGGCTCCACGAGTCGCTCGAGGATGCCGCCGTCGACGAACTCCGGATGCGCGTCGAGCACCGGTGCGATGGATTCGAGGACCTCGTGCACCGCCTGCAGGAACTCGGGCTCGTGCGGGTTGCGCAGCTCCACCGTGTCGAGGACGAGACGGATGGACTCGGAGGCGGTCAGGGGTGTGGGGGCCGAGGTGGCGGGCAGCGCAGGAGACATGGGGAAGCTTTCGGGGGTGGAGCGATGTGCCGAAGCGGCGCCATTTCACCCTACCCACGCCCCGGCGGCAGGCGGCCCGTGTGACAGCGCTCGGGCCCCGGGCGGCACTCAGGGCCGCGGGGGGATCGCACTACGCTGTGAACCGAGCGGCTCCGGCGCGACGACGCGCCGGGGCAGGCGAGGAGGCATGATGCGATTCGAGCACCTCGGGGTCAGCCCCCGGATCCACCCCGACGCGGTCGTCGCTCCGACGGCGGTGATCAGCGGCGACGTCGTGATCGGCCCCGACTGCCAGATCCTCCACGGGGCGGTCGTGACCGCGGAGGGCGGCGCGATCACGCTCGGCACGAACGTCATCGTGATGGAGAACGCGCTCATCCGCGCCACCGCGACGAACCCGGCGCACATCGCCGACCACGTCCTGGTCGGGCCCATGGCCAGCATCTCGGGTGCGGTGGTGGAGGAGGAGGTCTTCCTCGCGACGGGGACGCGCGTGTTCAACGGCGCGTATCTCGGTGCCCGCAGCGAGGTGCGCATCAACGGCGTGGTGCACCTGCGGACCACGCTGCCCCCGGACTCGACCGTGCCGATCGGGTGGGTCGCCGTGGGGCATCCGGTGCAGATCCTCTCGCCGGACCGGCACGAGGAGATCTGGGCGGCGCAGCGCGAGCTCGACTTCCCCGGCTACGTCTTCGGCCTCGACCGCGAGACGCCCGACCTCATGGTGCAGCTCACCGAGCGCTACGGTCGGAGCCTCGCCCGCCACGTCCACGACCGCCGGGTCGACTGAGGCCACCCGGCGCGCACGCCACGGCACCTGGTCAGCGCGCGATCGAGGATCTATGGTCGGTCCATGGGCCGTCCGGGGACCCGATCGAAGCTCGAACAGGCTGCGGGAGCCTTCTCGAGCAACTGGCGCAACCCGAACCTGCGGCGCGCGCAGCTGAGCTTCCTGGGTGCGTGGACGGCCGAATGGGCCTTCACCGTCGCCCTCGGCATCGTCGCGTACAACGAGGGTGGGGCGGTCGCGCTGGGCCTGGTCGGCCTGCTGCGCATGCTCCCCTCGGCGGTGCTCGCGCCCGTCCTGTCACCCTTCGCGGACCGAGGCCGCCGAGAGCGCGTCCTGGTGACGGTCTCGCTGCTGCGAGGTGCCGCGACCGCGGTGGCCGCACTCGTGATCGCCGCCGCGGGACCGGTCATCGTGGTGTACGCGCTCGCCGTGCTCTCCACGATCGCCGCGACGCTGTTCCGCCCGGCGCACTCAGCGCTGCTGCCCACGTTGTCGCGGAGCGGATACGAACTGGCGAGCGCGAATGTGGTGCGTGGTCTGCTCGACTCGATCGCCACCCTCGTCGGTCCGCTGATCGCCGCCGTCCTGCTCGCGGTCGCCGACGTCTCCGTCGTCTTCGTCGTCGCGGCGGCGGCGTCCTTCTGGGCGGCGCTGCTGCTGTTCCGCGTCCGATACGATGCGCCCCCCAGACCGCCCGCTCCTCGACCGAACCTGCTGAAGGAGGCGGCCGACGGGCTCCGCGCGGTGGGGCGGAGTCCCGATCTTCAGCTCATCCTGGGTCTGGCCGCTGCCCAGTCGATGACTCGCGGTGCGCTCACGGTGTTCTCCGTGGTCGTCGCCATCGAGCTGCTGGGCATGGGGGAGTCGGGCGCCGGCGCGCTCATGGCCGCGGTCGGAGTGGGCGCGGTGGTCGGGTCGCTGGCAGCATCGCTGCTCGTGGGGACTGGGCGGCTGGGTGCGTGGTTCGCCGTCGGTGTGGGGCTGTGGGGGCTGCCGGTCGCGCTCGTCGGGGTGTTTCCCGAGCAGACGGCTGCGCTGTTGCTGCTCGCCTTCGTCGGCGTCGGCAATGCGCTGATCGACCTGGCGGGGTTCACCCTGCTCGGAAGGCTGGCGCCGGACGCGGTCATGGCCCGGATCTTCGGTGTGCTGGAGAGCCTCGTGGTCGTCTCCATCGGGCTGGGCTCCATCCTCGCGTCGGGCCTGATCGCATGGTTCGGCCTAGAGGCGGCGCTCATCGGCGTCGGGCTGGTCTGCCCCGTGCTGGCAGTGCTCTCGTGGGGGCGGCTGCGGCGACTGGATCGCGCTGTCGGAGCGCTGGACGACGACGTCGAGCTGCTGCGGCGGGTGCCGATGTTCCAGCCGTTGACGCTACCGGCGATCGAGCAGATCGCCCGGAGGCTCCAGCCGGTCCACGTGGCAGCGGGGCGTGCGGTGTTCGCGGCGGGAGATGTCGGCGAACGCTACTTCGTCATCTCGGAGGGCGAGGCGGATGTGATCGGCGACGGCCGGGTGGTGGCCACCCTGGGCGCGGGCGAGGGTTTCGGCGAGATCGCGCTGCTGCGCCGCACCCGGCGCACCGCGACCGTCGTCGCCCGCACCGACCTGCGGCTCGAGGCGCTGGACGGCGAGCGGTTTGTGGAGATCGTCATGGGGTATGGACCCAGCGCGCGCGCCGCATCCGAAGGAGTGGACCATCAGCTCGGGCGCTATGCGCCGCAGGGTGGGATCGGCGACCTGCCCGGCCAGGAGGGCGCCGAAACATGACAGCACGCGCAGCACGGGGGCACAGACGATGACGACGACACGGACAGCCTTGATCATCGCCGACATCGGCGGCTACACGCAGTACATGGGGTCCCATCGCATGAGCCTGGCGCACGCCGAGGTGAACACGTCCAGGATGCTGGAGAGCATCGTCCGGGCCGCACGCGGCTTCGACCTGGTAGAGATCGAGGGCGACGCGGCCTTCCTCTCGGCGCCCACCGGGTCTCGGGCGCCCGAGATCGTGCTGGGCGATATCGTGCGCGTGGCCGTCGCGATGCATCGCGCCTTCCATCTCGAGCGCGAGTACGTCGTGCAGAACCTGTGCCCGTGTGGCGGCTGCCGCGAAGCTCGCGATCTGAAGCTGAAGTTCGTCGCCCACGTCGGCGAGGTCGCCACGCAGAGCATCCGCGGCCGCTCCAAGCTGGTCGGCGTCGACGTCATCATCGTGCACCGCCTGCTGAAGAATCCGGTCGCGATTCCCGAGTACCTGCTGCTCACCGACGATCTCTGCACACCGCCGGCGGCAGCCCTCCCGGCCGCAGTGGACGAGATCTCTCCCGACATCGAGGGGATCGGCGGCGTCCATGCCTACGCCTTCGACGTCTCCGATCTCGACGGGGTCGCCCCCGTGGTGCGGGAGGCCACGTGGCGCGCGCGGCTCGGCAGCACGTTCTCGGCGGTGGGGCGGGGCATGCCCTACATGATCGGAGCGAAGAAGCCCCGCCGGAAGCGATAGCCGGGGCGGACGAGGCAGCGACGGATGCCGGAGGCCGCGGCATCCGACATCCTCCGGATCAGGACCAGATGATGCCGCAGTCGCGGCAGCAGAACTCCAGACGGTCGACCCAGCCTTCGTCGAGCGAGTGCCGGCGATCCCATTCGATCCGGAACCACCTCGGCTCGGTCACCCGCACATCGAGTGACCCGCAGTGAGGGCAGACTTCGGCGACCACGATCCGGGCCATGCGGCCACCGTACGCCGGCGGCGCGCCGATCCGCGGCTCACCGCGGGCGTGTCGCGCGCGCCGCGGCTCACCCGGTGTTCTGCAGGCCGGCGGCCACGCCCGACACCGACAGCAGCAGCAGGCGCTGCAGCTCCGGGTCCGCCGGCGCGCCCTCAGGCGTGGCGCGAAGCGCCCGCAGCGCGCGCAGCTGCAGCAGCGACAGCGCGTCGACATAGGGGCTGCGCATCTTGACCGCACGCTGGAGGACGGGCTTGTTGCCGAGCAGCTCGGTGCCGCCGGTGACCCGGATCACCCAGTCGCGCGTGAGCTGCATCTCGTCGCGCACCAGCGCGGCGAGGTCCTCCCGGTCGCCGAGCTCGAGGTAGTGGCGGGCGATGCGGTCGTCCGTCTTGGCCAGGCTCATGGCGACGTTGTCGATCAGCGTGCGCAGCAGCGGCCACTCCCGGTAGGCCCGCTGCAGCAGCTCCTCGTCACCGACCCGATCCAGGGCCGTGCCGAGCCCGAACCAGCCGGCCAGGTTGATGCGCGCCTGCGTCCACGCGAACACCCACGGGATGGCGCGGAGGTCTTCGAGCGACTCGACCGACAGCCCGCGCCGGGCGGGGCGCGAACCCAGCGCCAGGTGGCCGATCTCCTCCATCGGAGTGACGCGGGCGAACCACGGCGCGAAGCCGGGCGCCTTCACCAGCGAGAAGAAGCGCTCACGGGATGCGGCGTCCATCGTCGCCGCGACGCTCGCGAACCGGTCCGCCGCCGCGCGGTTGCGCTCCTCGTTCGACGGCGCGGATGCCAGCAGGATCGCCGCGGCCACCTGATCGACGTGGCGCATCGCGATGGCGGGGTCCCCGTAGCGCGCGAAGATGACCTCGCCCTGCTCGGTGAGCTTGAACCGTCCGTCCACCGAGTGCGGCGGCTGGGCGAGGATCGCGGAGTTGGCCGGCCCGCCGCCCCGGCCGAGGGCCCCGCCGCGACCGTGGAACAGCGTGAGCTCGATGCCGTTCTCGTCGGCCCACGCGGCGATCTTCGCCTGCGCCTCGTACAGCGCGAGGTTCGCCGCGACGGGACCGACGTCCTTCGACGAGTCCGAGTAGCCGAGCATGACCTCGAGCCGTCGGCCGGTGGCCTCCAGCCGTGCGGCGAACTCGGGGTGCTGGACGATCTCGGCCAGGATGGCGGGCGCCGCCTGGAGGTCCGCGAAGGTCTCGAACAGCGGGATGACGTCGAGCACCGGCGTCGTGCCGTCGGGACCGACGGCGAAGCGAGCCAGCCGGTGCACCGCCGCGAGGTCGTCGGCGGACCGCGTGAAAGACACGATGTACCGGCCGGCGGCGCGCGGACCGTAGCGCTCCTGAAGGAATCCGACGGTGCGGATGACGTCGAGCACCTCCTCGGCCAGCTCGCTGCGAGGACCGCCCGCCTCCAACTCGGCGAGGACCTTGGCGTGCACGGCCGAGTGCTGGCGCACCTCGAGTTCGGTCAGGTGGAACCCGTAGGTCTCGACCTGCCACAGCAGCTGCTGGAGGTGCCCGTACGCCTGGCGGGGCGCGCCCGCCTGCACGAGGGAGTCCTGAACCACCCGCAGGTCGGCGAGGAGCTGCTCGGGATCCCGGTAGGCCAGGTCGGCGTCGCGGAGACGAGTCGCCTCGATCTTGCGGGCGATGAGGAGCAGGATCCGACGGTGAGGCTCGTCGGGGGAGCGCTTGGCGATCTCCTTCGCCGCGTCCTCGTCGGCGGCCCTCAACCGCTGCCACAGGGCGACCAGAGCGTCGCTCGGAGGCGTGGTCGCGGCATCCAGCGTCAGCGTCCGGCCGATCCGGTTCGCCGTGCGCTCGAGTCCGAGGAGGACATGCTCGCTGGCGATCGCGGAGGCTTTGCGGGTGACGGATGCCGTCACGAACGGGTTCCCGTCACGGTCGCCGCCCACCCACGAGCCGACGCGCACGAACGGACGCACCACCGGCGCCCGGCCTCCCGCCGCGGGACCCTGCAGCGCGTCGTCCACACGGCGGTACACGTGCGGGACGGCGGTGTACAGCGTCTCGTCGAAGACCGCCATCACCGCGCGCACCTCGTCGGTGGGGGAGGGCTTCTCGGGCCGCAGCGGGGCGGTGCGCCACAGCGTGTCGATCTCCTCCAGCATGCGACGCTCGGCGCGGCGCTGATCGGCGCCGTTCCGCAGCGACTGGTCGTGCTCCTCGAGGAGTGCGGCGAGGCGGCGGATGCTCGACGACACCGCTCGGCGACGCGCCTCGGTCGGATGCGCCGTGAAAACGGGATGGAAGCGCATCGCCTGGAGGCGCTGCAGCGCGGTGTCGTCGCCGACCTCGGCCGCGAGGCGGACGAACGCCGCCGCGACGGAGTCGGTCGCCTCCTCGCGATCAGGGCGCCCGTCGCGCTCCCGCAGGATCCGCACCCGCTGATGCTCCTCGGCGAGGTTCACGAGGTGGAAGTAGGCGGTGAAGGCCCGCGCCACCTCGTCGGCGCGGGCGACCGTGAACGACTCGGCGATCGCGGCGGCGCGGGCGAAGGCCTCGGGAGTCTCGTCGGTGTACGCCTGAATCGTCGCGGTGCGCAGGCGCTCGACATCCTCGTACAGCCCGGCCGATCCGCTCTCGCGCAGCACCTGCCCGAGCAGCGTTCCCAGCATGCGCACGTCGCCGCGCATCTGCTCGGGAATCGCCTGCTCCGCCTCGTACCGCCCGACGAGGTCGATCGCTTCGGTGTGGGTCAGTTCGCGCATCCGTCCAGGCTAACGGCGCCCCGTTTCGGCCATGTCACGCGGGACGCTGTGTGACGGCGGCCGACGAGCCGCCCGTGGATAGACTGGGGCTCTGGTGTGCCGGGAAGTCTGGTCGGCGCGGTGCCTCGGCGCCGGAAACCGACGCTCGACGAAAGGACCCGTGTGTCGCTGCTGCGCTCCGCCCGCTTTCCGGCGATCATCCTCCTCGCGGCGGCGATCCTCGCGCTCGTGCTGGCGAACTCGCCCCTGGGGCCCGAGATCGCAGCCGTCAAGGACACGTATGTGGGCGTGCCCGGTGTCTTGGAGCTGTCGGTGGGGCACTGGGTGCAGGACGGACTCCTCGCCGTGTTCTTCTTCATCGTGGCGGTCGAGCTCCAGTACGAGCTGACCAACGGCGAGCTCAACTCCGCGCGCAAGGCGCTGCAGCCGGCCATCGCCGCCGCGGGCGGCGTCATCGTGCCGATCGGCGTCTTCCTCCTGTTCGCGGCCGGATCCGAGGCCGTCGACGGGTGGCCCATCCCGACCGCGACCGACATCGCCTTCGCGCTGGGCGTGCTCGCCGTCTTCGGCAGAGGGCTCCCCTCCGGCATCCGCATCTTTCTGCTCGCCCTGGCGATCCTCGACGACATCGTCGGCATCGTCTTCATCGCGGTGCTCTTCACGAACGACGTCGACATGGGCCTGCTCGCCGTCGCGGCGATCGTCGTGGTCGTGTTCGGCGTGCTGAGCCGTCAGCTCGACACGCGTGGGCGGGTGCCCATCGCGATCGTGCTCGGCGTGCTCGCGATCGCGACCTGGGTGCTCGTGTACAAGTCCGGCGTGCACGCCACGATCGCGGGCGTGGCGCTCGGCCTGGCGATGGCGCAGCGCCCGGCTCTGCGCACGCGCCATGAGCTCGAGCCGTGGGTCAACGGCATCGTGCTGCCGCTGTTCGCCTTCTCGGCGGCGCTCGTCGTCATCCCCTCGGTGTCTCCGGCACAGCTGTCGCCGGCGTTCTGGGGGATCCTCGTGGCGCTCCCGGTCGGCAAGATCATCGGCATCTCGGTCGCCGGCTGGATCTCGCTGCGCGTGGGCAACCGCGGGGCGACACCGCATCTGTCGCTGGCCGACCTGCTGGCGGCGGGCGCACTCGGAGGCATCGGCTTCACCGTGTCGCTGCTGCTGTCGGAGCTCGCCTTCGCGGGGGAGCCGCTCCTGCGCGATGAGGCGACGCTCGGGGTGCTGGGCGGCTCCGCCATCTCTATCGTGCTGGCGGCGGTCCTCGTCGCGCAGCGCGCCCGCCACTACCGCCGAGTGCGGCCGGCGTCCCGGGATGAGGAGCTGCCGCCGCAGGACGTCGCCGAGGGGCAGATCGCATGAGCGCCGGGGAGGCTGCCGAGCCGGACCCGCTGCGCGCCGCCGCCGACGTCATGCGCGCAGTGCGCGACCGCTGCGTGTGGACGCAGCAGATCGACCACCGCGCGCTCATCCCGTACCTGGTTGAGGAGAGCGCGGAGCTCATCGACGCCGTCGAGGACGGCACGCGCGACGAGCTGCGCGAGGAGCTCGGCGACCTGCTGTGGCAGGTGCTCTTCCACGCCGAGATCGCCTCGCGCGACGCGGCAGCGCCCTTCGACATCGACGATGTGGCCCGCGGGCTGACCGAGAAGATGGTGCGGCGGCATCCGCACGTCTTCGGCGACGCGGTGGCGACCACGCCCGAGGAGGTGCTCGTCCACTGGAACGCCGCCAAGGCCGCCGAGAAGCACCACCGGCGCTCGGTGCTGGAAGGCGTGAGCGAGCGGATGCCGAGCCTCGCCCTCGCCCAGAAGCTGCTGTCGAAGGCATCCCGTGTCGGGATCGGGGACGTCGGCGCACCTGCCGCGCCGTCGAGCCAGGGGGTTCCCGTCGAGACCGGGGGCGACGCCCCCGGTCTCGACGCGGATCCCTTGGCTCGGCAACCCGGCCGGGGCGTGCCGACGACGGAAGCCGAGCTCGGCGAGGCGCTGCTCGACCTCGTCGCCGCGGCCCGCGAGAACGGATGGGACGCCGAGCGCGCGCTGCGCGAGCGACTGCGGCGGCTGCAGCAGGACATCCGCGACGCCGAGGGGACCTCGGAGGACCTGGAAGGATAGGCGCGTGGCATCCGTCAATCCGCCGCGCGGCATGCGCGACTTCCTCCCCGCTGAGAAGGCCCGTCGCGAGCGCGTCCTCGCCGTGATCCGCGAGCGCTATCGCGCGCACGGGTTCGACGAGATCGAGACGCCCGTGATGGAGGAGTACGCGCGGCTGCACGCCGGGATCGGCGGCGACAACGAGAAGCTCGCCTACAACGTGCTGCGGCGCGGGCTGGACGCCGAGGCGATCCGTGCCGCCGCGGACGACCCCACCGCCCTCACCGACCTCGGCCTGCGCTACGACCTCACCGTCCCCCTGGCGCGCTTCTACGCGACCAACCGCGGACAGCTTCCCGCCGTGTTCCGCGCCGTCCAGATCGCACCGGTGTGGCGCGCCGAGCGGCCGCAGAAGGGGCGCTACCGCCAGTTCGTGCAGTGCGACATCGACATCATCGGCGACCCGACGCCGCGCGCCGAGGCCGAGCTCGTGGTCGCCACGCTCGACACTCTCGACGCGCTGGGGCTCGAGGGCGGCAGCGTGCGCATCAACGACCGCCGGCTGCTCGACTGGATGCTCGACAGCTTCGGCTTCGGCGTCGACGAGCGTCCGGGCGTCCTGATCACGATCGACAAGCTCGACAAGCTCGGGCCCGAGGGCGTCGTCGCCGAGCTGCGCGACCGCGGAGCGGACACGGCCGCCGTCGACGCGTTCGAGTCGTTCCTGCGTCGGCCGACGACCCTCGAACACCACCCGTTCGGAGACCGCCAGATCCGCAAGGCCCTCCCCGACGGCGCTCCCGACGACGTCGTGGCCGAGCTCGTGGGCATCGGGCAGGCGGTGGCTGCGGCCCGTGCGGCCGAGCCGGCCGCGCTCGGCGACCCCGGCGACATCCCCGTCGTCTTCGACCCGTTCCTGGTGCGCGGCATGGGCTACTACACCGGGACGATCTTCGAGCTGGCCCACCCTTCGGTGGAGTACTCGCTCGGCGGCGGCGGCCGCTACGACGGCATGATCGGCCGATTCCTCGGCCAGGATGCGCCCGCGGTCGGGTTCTCGATCGGTTTCGAGCGCATCGTCGACCTCGTCGCCGAGCGGACGGATGCCGCGGCTCCGGCCGTCGTCCTCGTCCACGACCGCGACGTGCCCGAGGGGGAGCTGCTCGCCCACAAGGCCGCGCTCGTGCGCCAGGGCTCGCGCGTCCGCCTCGAGCAGCGGACCAAGAACCTCAAGGCGCTGCTGGAGCGCGCCGCGGCGGACGGCTACACCGCCTTCGCCACGGTCGGCCCCGGGGCCGCGGCGGAGGCGATCGAGGTCAAGCCGCTCGGGTAGCGGCCGAGCAGCCTGCGAAACTCCACGCGATCGCGCGCTCGGCGGCAGATTCCCGCCGCGCCCGGGCCGGATCAGCCCGCATCCGTGGAGTTCTGCCGGCGACCAGGCCCCTCGGCGCCGGCCGCCAGGCGCGCGAACCGGTACGCGACTCCGCCGGCGACGACCAGCACGCCGGCCACGACGGACTGCCAGGGCAGCGTCACGGCCAGGACGAGGCATCCGAGCCCGCCGACGACCTGCAGCGCCGCGGGATACCGACGGGCGTCGCCGCGCTGGCGGAAGGCGGCGACGTTGGCGACGAAGTAGTACAGCAGCACGCCGAACGACGAGAAGCCGATCGCCCCGCGCAGGTCGACGAGCGCGACGAGCAGCACCACGACCGCGCCGGCGGCGAGCTCGGCCCGGTGCGGCACGTGCCAGCGGGGATGGACCGCGCCGAGGAGGCGGGGGAGGTCACGCTCGCGGGACATCGCGAAGGCCGTGCGGCTCACCCCGGCGATCAGCGCGAGCAGCGCGCCGAGCGACGCCGCAGCGGCGCCGATGCGCACGACCGGCTGGATCCAGGTCCATCCCGAGGTCGCGGCCGCAGCCGCGACGGGCTCGGTGGACGCGGCGACGCCGTCGGGGCCCAACGCGCTCAGCACGGCGACGGCGACGACGGCGTACACCGCGAACGCGATGAGGAATGCGACGACGATCGCCCGCGGGATCACGCGACGCGGGTCGCGCACCTCCTCGCCCATGGTGGCGATCCGCGCGTACCCCGCGAACGCGAAGAACAGCAGGCCCGCGGACTGCAGGATGCCGTAGCCGCCGCCCGACCACAGCTCGGCGGCCGTGAACCAGTCCGGCGTCGCGCCGGCCGAGAAGGCGGCGGTGACGGCGGCGGCGAGCGCACCGAGCGATACGACGACGATCACGCGGGCGACCCCGGCGGTGCGGGTCACGCCGAACCAGTTCACCCCGGTGAGCACGACGACGGCGGCGACGGCGACGGGTCGCTCCCACCCGCTCGGTGCGGCATAGGCGGCGAAGGTCAGCGCCATCGCGGCGCAGCTCGCGATCTTGCCGATCACGAACCCCCACCCGGCGACGAACCCCCACCACGGGCCGAGTTCCGCGCGTCCGTACGCGTACGTCCCGCCCGACGTCGGGTGCGCGGCGGCGAGCTGCGCCGACGAGGTCGCGTTGCCGAACGCCACGACGGCGGCGAGCGCGAGGCCGATGAGCAGGCCGGTGCCCGCCGCACCCGCCGCCGGTGCCCACACGGCGAAGACGCCCGCGCCGATCATCGAGCCGAGTCCGATGAACACGGCGTCGCCGAGTCCGAGCCGGCGCTGCAGGGAAGGGGATGTCACGGCCGAACCCTAGCGCGCCCGCGGGAACGCGGGGTTCCGGTCGCCGACCGCGTTCGACGCGCTGCGGCTTTCACGCCGGGGAACTCGCCCGGGGGACTGCGAAGGCCACGCCTCGCCGCGCCGACCCGGATGCGCTGCCCCGCCCTTGACGGCCCGGGGCGGGGACGGATTGAGTGTGGGCATGCCCGATCCCACACCCGACACCTGGCGCCGGGTCGACGCCTACCTGACCGAGCTGCTCGTCGGCCACGACGAGGGCCTCGAGCGGGCGGTGGCCGATCAGAACGAGGCCGGTCTCCCCGCGATCGAGGTCGCACCCGTCAACGGCAAGCTGCTGCACCTCATCGCACGGATGTCGGGGGCCCGGCGCGTGCTCGAGATCGGCACGCTCGGCGCATACTCGACCATCTGGCTCGCGCGCGCCGTCCCGGAGGGCGGCCTCGTGGTGACGATCGAGGCGGAGCCGCGCACTGCCGAGATCGCGCGCGCCAATCTCGACCGGGCGGGCGTCGGCGACAGGGTCGAGATCAAGCTGGGCCGCGGCGCCGAGGTGCTGCCCACGCTGGAGGGCGCCGAGCCGTTCGACCTCGTGTTCATCGACGCCGACAAGGAGTCCAACACGATCTACCTCGACTGGGCGGCGCGCCTCGGCCGGCCGGGCACGGTGGTGATGGTCGACAACACCGTGCGCGGCGGTGAGGTCGCGAACCCCGCGACCGAGAATCCCCAGGTCATCGGGGTGCAGCGCGGCCTCGAGATGCTCAGCCGGGACCCGCGCTTCGACGCCACAGCGATTCAGACCCTGGATGCGAAAGGCTACGACGGCATCGCCATTGCGCTGGTCGTGTGACGGATGCCCCTGGCCGGGGCATCCGTCATCACTAGACTCGGGTGCGGACCGACGACGCTCCGACGATTCACGCTCCACAAGCAAGGAGAGACCCTGTGGCACAGATCGAGGCTGTAGGCGCGCGCGAGATCCTCGACTCGCGCGGAAACCCGACCGTCGAGGTGGAGGTGCTGCTCGATGACGGCATCGTGCAGCGCGCGGCCGTCCCCTCCGGCGCGTCGACCGGCGCCTTCGAGGCGTACGAGCTGCGCGACGGCGACAAGAGCCGCTACAGCGGCAAGGGCGTGCTGAAGGCGGTCGCGGCCGTCATCGACGAGCTGGGCCCGGCCATCGAGGGCGTCGAGGCGAGCGAGCAGCGCGTCATCGATGAGATCCTCATCGCCACCGACGGCACCGAGAACAAGTCGCGCACCGGCGCCAACGCCATCCTCGGCGTGTCCCTCGCCGTCGCGAAGGCCGCCGCCGACTCGGCAGACCTGCCCCTGTTCCGCTACCTCGGCGGACCGAACGCGCACGTCCTCCCCGTGCCGCTGTTCAACGTGATCAACGGCGGCGAGCACGCCGACAACGGGATCGACTTCCAGGAGTTCTTCCTCGCGCCGATCGGCGCCGAGACCTACGCGGAGTCACTGCGCTGGGGTACGGAGGTCTACCACGTCCTCAAGGGCGAGCTGAAGGCAGCCGGGTTCGCGACGGGCCTCGGCGACGAGGGCGGCTTCGCACCCGACCTGCCCAGCAACCGCGAAGGCCTCGACTTCCTCATCCAGGCGATCGAGAAGGCCGGCTTCACGCCGGGCCGCGACATCGCGGTCGGCCTCGACGTCGCCGCCACGGAGTTCTTCAAGGACGGCGTGTACACCGTCGAAGGCAAGCCGTGGTCGGCCGAGCAGCTGACGGACTACTTCGCCGACCTGGTGGCCAACTACCCGATCGTCACGATCGAGGACGCCCTCGCCGAGGACGACTGGGACGCCTGGAAGGCGCTCAGCGACAAGATCGGCACGCAGGTGCAGCTCGTCGGCGACGACCTCTTCGTCACCAACCCCACGCGCCTGCAGAAGGGGATCGACCTCGGCGTGGCCAACGCGCTGCTGGTCAAGGTGAACCAGATCGGCACGCTGTCGGAGACGCTCGACGCGATCGCGCTGGCGACTCAGAACGGCTACCGCTCGATGCTGTCGCACCGTTCGGGTGAGACCGAGGACACCACGATCGCCGACCTGGCCGTCGCGGTGAACGCGGGTCAGATCAAGACCGGCGCGCCCGCTCGCAGCGAGCGCGTGGCGAAATACAATCAGCTTCTGCGGATCGAAGAGGAACTCGGCGAGGCCGCGGTGTTCGCGGGCCGCGGAGCATTCCCCCGTTTCCAGGGCTGATGCGCTGAGGACGACGTAGGGAAGGGGGAGCCGTGACCAGGACGACGGCTCCCCCTTCCCGTACCCGGCAGACGCCCGGTGCCCGTCGGCGTGCGGTCGGCGGCCGGGCGCCGGTGGATGTGCGGGCGTGGCTCGGCGGCATCCGCCTCTCCGGCTTCATGGTGATCATGATGGGGCTCGTGGTGCTCGCGGCCTTCGTGCTGGTTCCCACCATCGGCACGTACCTCGATCAGCGGCAGCAGATCGCCGCCCTCGAAGAGTCGGTCGAGGTCAGCCGGGACGAGGTGGCCGAGCTGGAGTCGCAGCGGGAGCGCTGGCAGGACCCCGCCTACATCACCACGCAGGCGCGTGAGCGGCTGTACTACGTGCGGCCCGGCGAGGTCGTCTACCTCGTCGACGACGATCTGCCGCCTGAGCTCGAACCGCAGGAGCAGGCCCCGGTGAGCGAGGAGCTGGAAGCGGCCCGCTCGGACTGGATGACGCAGCTCGTGCGGTCGCTGACCGAGGCGGGACTCGCCCGGACCGTCGCGCCGCTGACCGTCGGCGTCCCCGATCCCGAGCCGACGCCGACGCCGTAGCGGCAGCGGGATGAGGCATCCGCTCGTCTTCCGGGAGCAGTCCAGGACCCTGCCAGGCGCCGCCGCTAGCCTGGAATCGTGACGACCTCGCCGTTCCCCCCTGTCAGCGACGCCGATCTCACCGTTCTCCGCGAGCAGCTCGGGCGGCCCGCCCGCGGCGTCGTCGGGATCGCGGCGCGCTGCGTGTGCGGCAACCCCACGGTCGTCGCGACGTCGCCGCGCCTGCCCGACGGCACGCCCTTCCCGACGTTCTACTACCTCACCCATCCGGCGGCGACCGCGGCGATGTCGATGCTCGAAGCCGACCATGTCATGCGGGAGCTCTCGGACCTCCTCGCCGAGGACGAGGAGGTCGCCGCTGCCTATCGGCTGGCCCATGAGGCGTATCTCCGCGACCGCGCCGCGTACGGCACCGTCGCCGAGATCGAGGGAATCTCGGCCGGCGGCATGCCCACGCGGGTGAAGTGCCTCCACGCCCTCGCCGGCCACGCCCTCGCCGCCGGCCCCGGCGTCAATCCGATCGGCGACCGGGCCCTGACGATGTCGTCGTGGTCGCCCGAGCGCTGCGTCTGCGCCCACCCGGGATCCGGCGGATGATCCGTCGCCTCGTCGGCGCCGTCGCCTCGGCTGCGACCGCGCTCGCCCTCGTCGCGGCGGCTCCCGCCGCCGCGCCGGCCGCGGAGGATCCGGTGCGTGCCGCCGAGTACTGGCTCGACGACTACGGCATCGAGAAGGCGTGGCAGACGACCCGCGGCTCCGGCGTGCGGATCGCCGTGATCGACACCGGGATCGGGCGCGGTCCCATCGAGTTCACCGGCGCGGTGGCCGCCGGCACGGATGTCTCGGGCGCCGGCTCGCCCGACGGGCGGACGCCGGTCGGGGCCGTCGACGCCGACCACGGCAGCTGGGTCGCCTCGCTCGCCGCCGGCCGCGGCACGGGGCCGACCACCGGCATGATCGGCGTGGCACCGGAGGCGCAGCTGCTCTCGGTGTCGGTCGCCTTCGGCTCGTCGGCCAAGCGGCCGTTCGCCGACCAGATCGCCGAAGCCATCCGCTGGTCGGTCGACAACGGTGCCGATGTCATCAACATGTCGCTGACCACCAACGTGCCGGACTGGCCGGAGAGCTGGGACGACGCGTTCCTCTACGCGTTCGAGAACGACGTGGTCGTCGTGGTGGCCGCGGGCAACCGCGGGAGCGGCACGACCAAGGTGGGGGCGCCCGCGACGATCCCCGGCGTGCTGACGGTGGGCGGTGTCGACCGGTCCGGACGGGCGAGCGTCGACGCGTCGACCCAGGGCATCACCATCGGCGTCTCGGCCCCCAGCGAGGAGCTGATCGGCGTCTCCGCGGACTCGACGCTGGTGTCTTGGAACGGCACGAGCGGCGCCGCGCCGATCGTGGCCGGCATCGCGGCGCTGGTGCGCGCGGCTCACCCCGACCTGGACGCCGCCAACGTGATCAACCGGATCGTGAAGACGGCCAAGCCCGTCGGCGACACCGACGAGGTGCGGCTGCTCTACGGGGCGGGATTGGTGGATGCCGCGGCCGCCGTGTCGGCCGAGGTCGCCGTCGTCAGCGCCAATCCCATGGGCAGTCTCTCGGACTGGGTGCGGCTGTACCGGCGGGCTCCGGCAGCTCCCGCCACCGAGGAGCCGCAGGCGAGCGCCCCCGTCCCGGCGCTTCCGCAACCGGACGCGCCGACGCGTCTGACCTCGCCGCTGCTGCCCGACCGGAACACCGTGCTGTACGGCACCCTGCCGCTCACCATGCTCACGGCGACGGCTATACTGGTGGCGCTCGGCGTCACCGCAGCTGTCCGACGCATCCGATTGGCGTCCCGCGCGCCGAGCCGCTGACACAGGAGGAGTACTCCAAACGTGACCAAAACCGTGCCCAAGATCCTCATCGTCGGTGGCGGATACGCAGGCTTCTACACGGCCTGGAAGCTCGAGAAGCATCTGCGCAAGGGCGAGGCGGACGTGACGATCGTCGACCCGCTGCCCTACATGACCTACCAGCCGTTCCTCCCCGAGGTCGCGGCGGGCTCCATCGAAGCACGCCACTCGGTGGTGGCGCTGCGCCGTCACCTCAAGAAGACGAACGTCCTCGCCGCCAAGGTCACCGGCATCGACCACGCGAACAAGGTCGCCACGATCACCCCCATCGCGGGCGAGCCCTACGAGTTCGCGTACGACCAGATCGTCGTGACCGCCGGTGCCGTCTCGCGGACCTTCCCCATCCCCGGCATCGCCGACAACGCCATCGGGCTCAAGACGATCGAGGAGGCCGTCGCGATCCGCGACCGGCTGATGTCGAACTTCGACAAGGCGTCGACCCTCCCCCCGGGCCCCGAGCGGGACCGGCTGCTAACGGTGGTCGTGGTCGGCGGCGGTTTCGCCGGCATCGAGGTTTTCGCCGAGCTGCGCTCGCTGGCATCGGCACTGGTCAAGAGCTACCCGCAGCTGACGTTCGACGACACGCACTTCCATCTGATCGAGGCGATGGGGCGCATCATGCCCGAGGTCTCGCTCAAGACCAGCGAGTGGGTCCTCAAGAACCTCGCGCAGCGCGGTGCGTCGGTTCACCTCGACACGCAGGTCACCGGTGCCGTCGGCGGTGACATCGAGCTGTCGACCGGCGAGACCATCCCCAGCGACCTCATCATCTGGACCGCCGGCGTCATGGCGAATCCCACGGTGGTGCGCGGTGGCGACCTGCCCGTCGAGGAGCGCGGCCGCATCCGCACGCGCGCCGATCTGCGGGTGGGCACCGAGGACGAGGTCGTCGAAGGCGCGTGGGCCGCCGGTGACGTGTCGGCAGTTCCGGACCTCTCGGGCGGCGGAGTGGGCGGATACTGCGTCCCCAACGCCCAGCACGCGGTGCGGCAGGCCAAGCTCCTCGCGAAGAACCTGGTGGCGGTACTGCGGGGCGAGCTCCCGCGCGAGTACTACCACAAGAACCTCGGCGCCGTCGCGGGCCTCGGCCTGTGGGTGGGCGTCTTCCAGTCCGGCAACCTCGCGCTGAAGGGCCCGATCGCGTGGCTCGCCCACCGTGGCTACCACGGCCTGGCGATGCCGTCGTGGGAGCGCAAGTGGCGCGTGCTGTGGGGCTGGTGGAACAACTTCTGGCTGGGCCGCGACCTGGTGAACCTGTCGACGGTGCAGAACCCCCGCTACGTCTTCGAAGAGTTCGCCGCACGGCCGCGCCCGCCGCAGCCGGTCGAGGCCGCGCCCGCCGACAAGCCGGCACCGGCGCGCAAGGCGCCGGCGACCAAGGCCCCGGCCAAAGCTGCAGCCGACGCCGGCAAGGTCGCCGCCAACTGATGTGGAACGGGTGCCGCAGGCTCATCTGAGAGGATGACCCTGCGGCATCCGTGTCTCGGCGACCGCCCCCGTAGCCCAACCGGCAGAGGCAGGCGACTTAAACTCGCTCCAGTGTGGGTTCGAATCCCACCGGGGGTACCGGACCCACCGCGCGCTCACCGATGCGCCGCCCCGGCAGGTGTTTCTGCACACCGTGCCGCTGGCCGTAGTCTGGTGCGATGCGCGCGCACCCGAGGCGAGCCGGATGAGTCTCGACCTGCTGTCGTCCACCTCGCCGTCGACGAAGCCGTGGAGTCACCCCGCCGCGTACTGGGGTGAGATGAGCCGCGCCGTCGCCGATCTCAGCGGCCCCGTCGCCGTGATCCACGCCGGAGCGCTCCGTTACAACACGCTCGATCTCGCGGTGCGGTCGGGCGGTGTTCCCATCCGCGTCGCGACGAAGTCCGTGCGGGTGCGCGAGGTGATCGACGCGGTGCTCACGCTTCCCGGCTATCGCGGCCTGCTGGCGTTCACGCTGGCGGAGGCGCTCTGGCTCGCCGCCGACCACGACGACATCGTCATGGGCTATCCCACGGCGGATCGCAGCGCCATCGCGGCGCTCGCCGCAGACGACCGCGCGGCGCAGCGCGTCACGATCATGGTGGACGACCTGGCGCAGCTCGATCTCGTCGACGCCGTCCGGGCCCCGGCCATGCGGCCGGAGATCCGGGTCGCGATCGACGCCGACGCCTCCTGGCGCGCCCCGGGCCTCGGTCACATCGGCGTGCTCCGCTCGCCGGTCCACGAGGCCGCCGAGGTCAGCGCGCTGGCGCGGTCGATCGCGGCGCGGCCCGGGTTCCGGCTCGTCGGGCTGATGATGTACGAGGCCCAGATCGCCGGGCAGGGTGACAACACCGGCGCCGGCGATGCCGTGATCCGGTGGATGCAGCGACGCTCCGCCGCCGAGCTGCTCGAGCGTCGCGCCGCGATCGTGACCGGACTGCGGGACGTCGCTCCGCTCGAGTTCGTCAACGGCGGCGGCACGGGCTCGCTCGAGGTGACGGCATCCGATCAATCCGTCACCGAGGTCACCGCCGGCAGCGGCCTGCTCGCGGGGCACCTCTTCGACGGCTACCGCGCCTTCCACCCCGCGCCCGCGGCGGCGTTCGCGCTCGACGTGGTGCGGAAACCCGCCGCGGATGTCGCCACGGTGCTCGGCGGCGGGTGGATCGCCTCCGGTCCGGCGCTGTCGTCGCGGCAGCCACGGGCCGTCTGGCCGGAGGACCTGCGTACGGCCCCACGGGAGGGAGCCGGCGAGGTGCAGACACCGTTGCGCGGCGAGGCCGCGCGCGCTCTCGCGGTCGGGGACCGGGTGTGGTTCCGCCATGCGAAGAGCGGTGAGCTCGCCGAGCGCGTCGATCGCTATCACGTGGTCGGCGACGGCGCCGTCATCGCCGAGGCGGCGACGTACCGAGGCGAAGGGAAGGCGTTCCTGTGACGCGTCCGGGGGGAGTGTGGCGCAACTGGGCACGCACCGAGTCGGCCCGGCCGCAGCGGGTCGAGTATCCGCGCACGGTCGCGGCGGTGCAGCGCGCCGTCGTCGCGGCGGCCGCCCAGCGACTGCCGATCAAGGCGGTGGGCGCCGGTCACAGCTTCAGCGGGATCGCGGTCCCACCCGGGGTGCTGCTCGAACTGACGGATCTCAGCGGTCTCGTCTCGGTTGACGTCGAGCGCTCGCGCGTGACGCTGCTGGCGGGCACGCGCCTGCATCGCGTCCCGGGCCTGCTCGCGCGCTACGGCCTGGCGATGGAGAACCTCGGCGACATCGACCAGCAGTCGATCGCCGGCGCCATCTCGACGGGAACGCACGGCACCGGTGCGCGGTTCGGCGGCATCGCAGCCCAGGTGGTCGGGGCGACCCTCGTCACGGCGACGGGGGACCTGCTCCGCGTCGAAGACGAGGAGAACGCCGAGCTGCTCCCCGCGGTCGCGCTCGGGCTGGGTGCGCTGGGCATCCTGGTCGAGGTGACGCTGCAGTGCGTCCCCGCCTTCGTGCTGCAGGCGGTGGAACGGCCCGAGCCACTCGACGGGGTGCTCGGGGAACTCGCGGATCGCATCGCAGGCGACGACCACTTCGAGTTCTACTGGTTCCCCCACACCGAGCGTGCCATGACCAAGACCAACACGCGCCTGCCCGAGAGCGCGCCCCGGCAGCCGCTGTCGCCGGTGCGCCGGTGGGTGGACGAAACGCTCGTCGGGGGCGGCGTGCATGACCTGGCGTGCGCCGCCGGCACCGTCCTTCCCACGCTCGTCCCCCCGATCAACCGGCTGTCGACGCGGATCTGGGGCGACCGGGAGTTCACGGATGCCTCGGACCGGGTCTTCGCCACGCACCGATCGGTGCGGTTCCGCGAGATGGAGTACGCGGTCCCGATCGAGCATCTCCGCCCCGCCTTCGACGCGGTGCGTGCCGTGATCGACGAGCGCGGCTGGCGCATCGGCTGGCCGATCGAGGTCCGCGTCGCGGCCGCCGACGACCGCTGGCTGTCCACCGCGCACGGGCGGCACTCCGGCTACATCGCCGTGCACCGCTACTGGCGCCAGGACCCGGGGGAGTACTTCGAGGCGGTGGAGGAGATCATGCTGCGCCTGGATGGGCGGCCGCACTGGGGCAAGATGCACACCCTCGACGCCGCCGCTCTGCGATCGAGATACCCGCGCTTCGACGACTTCGTCGCCCTCCGCGATCGCCTCGACCCCGACCGGCTCTTCCGCAATCGGTACCTCGAGCGCGTACTCGGTGGGTAACGCCTGAGAGTCCCTGACCGGGCCCGGGATTCGGCGGACCCGCGTCGATAGTATGAGGGCACTACCGAACGGAGCCTCGGCAATGGAATGGCTGATCCCAGTCCTCATCGTGGTGGCGCTCGCCGTCATCGTCGGCATCTACCTGTGGGCGACGTACAACTCGCTGGTGCAGCTCAACGTCCGCGTCGACGAGGCGTGGAGCGACATCACGGTGCAGCTCAAGCGGCGGGCCGATCTGCTGCCGAACCTGATCGAGGCGGTCAAGGGCTACGCGACGCACGAGAAGGCGGTGTTCGAGCGGGTCACGCAGGCGCGCGCCGACACGCTCTCGGCGTCCGGTCCTGCCGAGGCGGGGGCCGCCGAGGGACGCATGCAGCAGGCGCTGAGATCGCTGTTCGCGGTCGCCGAGGCGTATCCGCAGCTGCAGGCGAGCCAGAACTTCCTCCAGCTGCAGCAGTCGATCGTCGACACCGAAGACAAGATCCAGGCCTCGCGCCGCTTCTACAACGGCGGCGTGCGTGAGCTCAACACCAAGATCAAGGTCTTCCCGAACAACATGTTCGCGCGCAACCTCGGCTTCCACGAGCGGGAGTTCTTCGAAGTGATCGACGGGGCAGCGATCTCCGAGCCGCCTCGCGTGCAGTTCTGACGCGCGCCGGATCGATGCGACTGCGGGCGAACAGCCGTCCTCTCGGGGCATGCCCCGCCGGCTGACGCGCGAACAGGCGCGGCGCATCGCCGTGCGCGCGCAGCTGCTCTCGGCGGAGCGGCCATCGGGAATCGTCGAGACCATCGACGCACTGACCGTGGTCAACATCGAGCCGACGGCGGCGATCGCGCCGAGTGCCGATCTGATCCTGTGGAGTCGGCTCGGGTGGCCGTACCAGCCGGCGGACCTCGTCCGGCTCGTCGAGGAGGATCGCGCCGTCTTCGAATGGGGCGGGTTCTATCGCGCAATGACCGACCTCGCGCTGCTGCTGCCCGAGATGCGGCGACGGCCCCAGTCGGCCCGGGCCCAGCAGTGGCTGGCCGCGAACGAGCGCTTCCGCCGTGACGTGCTCTCACGGCTCCGCGCGGAGGGGCCGCTGCGCGCGTCGGAGATCCCCGACACGGCCCAGGTGTCGTGGCGGTCCTCGGGATGGACCGACAACCGCAACTCGATGCAGCTTCTGGAGATGCTCGTGCTCTGCGGCGACGTGGCCGTGCACTCCCGGGACGCCGCGGGCCGGCGGTTCGACGTCGCCGACCGGGTCTATCCGTCCGACGTTCCGGAGCTGGGCGAGGCCGAGGCGGCGAGGGAGCGTGCCGAGCGACGGCTGGCGTCGCTGGGCATCGCGCGGGCCAAGAGCACGGCGCAGCCGTTCGAGCCGATCGACGTCGGAGTGATCGGCGACGAGGCGCTCATCGAAGGCGTCGCCGGTTCGTGGCGGGTCGACCCCGCCGCGCTCGATGCGGGGGATGAGATCGCGCCGCGCACCGCCCTGCTGTCGCCGTTCGACCGGCTGGTCTTCGACCGGCGGCGCCTGGAGGAGATCTTCGGGTATGAGTATCTGCTCGAGATGTACAAGCCCGCCGGGAAGCGGCGCTGGGGATACTTCGCGCTGCCGATCCTGCACGGCGACCGGTTCGTGGGCAAGCTCGACGCCAAGGCGGACCGCACGGCGGGCGTTCTGCGGGTGCACGCCGTGCACGAGGACGAGCCGTTCACCGATGCGGTGCGCGACGCCGTCGACGCGCACATCGGCGAGCTGGCGCGCTGGCTGGGGCTGGACGTGACGGTGTCGCCGGCCGCGTGACGCCGGCCGCCGCACAGCCGCCGCGGTCGCAAGCGCATCGGTGGCCGCGTCAGCCGCGCAGAGCGTCCGCGTCGGCCGCCTCCAGCCCGCCCGGCTCGTCGGGCGCGAGAGCGACGCGCTCGCGAGAGGTGGAATCGTGGCGCGCCGCCTCGGGCAGCGCGCCGGCGAGGTCGTCCGTCGCATCGCCCCACCTCGAGACCGAGATGGTCTCGAGGCCCTGCCACGCCGCGGCCAGCCGGACTTCGTCGGCCAGACGCCCGGTGGCGTCGGCGGGTCGCCCGTGCTCCCACCACGCCGACTGCACCAGAAGCCGCGAACCGGCACGATCCGCTTTCAGGTCGATGCGCCCGACGATGTCGTCTCCGACCAGCACCGGAAGCGAGTAGTACCCGTAACGCCGCTTGGGCGCGGGCGTGTAGATCTCGATCCGGTACTCGAAGTCGAACAGGCGCTCGGCGCGGTCGCGGAACCACACGACGGGATCGAAGGGCGTGAGCAGCGCCGTCGCATCGATGCGCCGCGGCACCGTGGCGTCGCGGTGCAGCCACGCGCGCGCGGGCCGGCCTGCCGTGGTCCACCCTTGTACGGACACCGGATGCAGCTCGCCGGCGTCGGTGAGATCGTCCAGCGCCGCGGTCACGGCCTTGCGGTCGGCGATGCGCCAGTAGTCGGCCACATCGGCGGCCGTCGAGACGCCGTACGCGCGGGCGGCGCGCCGCACGAGCTCGCGGACGGCCTCGTCCCGCGGCACCGGCGCGTCCAGCACGTCGTGAGGGATGACGTCCCTGGCGAGCGCGTATCGCCGCTCGAACCCCTTGCGCCCGGCGATCGCCACCTCGCCGAACAGCCACAGGTACTCCAGGGCGTTCTTCACGGCGTCCCAGTCCCACCACGGTCCGCGAGCGCCCTCCCGGGCGTCGTGCTCTATCTGCGCCGGCCGGAGCGGGCCGCGGTCGGCCAGCTCGGCGCGGACCCAGTCGACGAGATCGCGGTGCGTGTCGAGCCACCCCCCGGGCTTCGAGCCGTACTTCGCCCGCAGATCCTGCATGCGGAAGTGGAACAGGCCCCAGTCGACAGCGGGCACGAAGGCGGCGACGTGCGCCCAGTACTCGACGTACGGGGGACGGCGTGCGAAGAGGAGGCGGTCGAGGACGGCGGTGTCGTACCGGCCCAGCCGCGAGAACAGCGGCATGTAGTGGGAGCGGGCGAACACGTTCACCGAGTCGATCTGCAAGGTCGACATGCGCGCAAGCGCGAGGTTGAGCTGCCGTGTGCCGGCCGCAGCCGGACGCCCGCGATCGAACCCCTGGGCGGCGAGCGAGACCCGACGCGCCTCGGCGGCGCTCAGTGAGGACTTCACGCGCGTCAGCCTAGCCAGCGGCTCCGACAACCCTCCTCCATCACCGGCGCGGAATGCGACGCGCCTAGACTGGGCGGATGAGCGGCTCCGACGACAAGCCTCGCGGCTCGCTGTTCGATGCCGTGCGCGACCGCAGCCGCGTCGTCACCACCGAGACGTCCGCCGCCGTGCCGCGTGGCCTGCGCATCGCGACCGCCTACGCGTGGCGCCTGATCCTGGTGGCCGCGGCGACCGGCGTGGCGGTCTGGCTCGTCATCCAGCTGAAGCTGCTCGTCATCCCGCTGCTGGTGGCGATCCTGGTGACCGCGCTGCTGTGGCCCGCTTTCACCTGGATGCTGCGCCACCGGGTGCCGCGCTGGCTCGCGATCGTGATCTCCGTCATCGGCACGCTCGCCATCGTGACGGGCCTGCTGTGGCTGGTCGTCTGGCAGATCGTGCGGCAGTGGGAGTCCGTGCAGGAGAGCACCGTCGCCGCGATGGCCCAGTTCCGGCAGTACCTCATCGACGGGCCGCTGCACCTCAGCGCGGCGCAGATCGACGATCTGCTGGGGCAGGGCTGGGCTCTCGTGCAGGAGCAGGCAGGGCTGCTCTGGTCCGGCGCGCTCGCCATCGGCACGACGATCGGCCATGTCGCGACGGGCGCGATCCTCGCCCTGTTCATCCTGCTGACGCTGCTCGCCGACGGAGCGGGCATCTGGCGCTGGACGCTGCGGCTGTTCCCCAAGAAGGCCCGTCCGGCCGCGGACGGCGCCGGCCGCGCCGGGTGGGTCACCGTGGTCAACTACGCGCGCACGCAGCTCCTCGTCGCGACGATCGACGCGGTGGGGATCGGTCTCGGCGCCGCGCTGCTCGGCGTCCCGCTCGCGATCCCCGTGGCGGTCCTGGTCTTCCTCGGCGCGTTCGTGCCGATCGTCGGTGCGGTCGTCACCGGAGCGGTCGCCGTCTTCCTCGCGCTCGTCTACAACGGGCCCTGGATCGCGCTGTGGATGCTCGTCGTGGTGCTGGGCGTCCAGCAGCTCGAGGGCCACGTCCTGCAGCCGCTGCTCATGGGCTCGGCCGTCAAGGTCCACCCCCTCGCCGTCGTCCTGGTCGTCGCCGGCGGCGCGATGATCGCCGGGATCCCGGGCGCCCTGTTCGCCGTTCCGCTCGCGGCCTTCATCAACGTGGTCGCCGTCTATCTCGCCGAACGCGCCTGGGAGACCGGCGCCAAACCCACCGGAGACCTCATCTGGAGCACCGTCCCGCGGCCGAGGAGAGCACGTCCGTGACCACCGCCCATCACACCCGGCGTGTCGAGGAGACCGCCGCAGCACCGGTCGACCCGCCGGCGCGGCGATCGTCCGCACCGAGCCTGGAGGATTTCGCGCATGCCGCGGCCACCCTCGAGGGTGTCATCGCGCACACGCCGCTGGACGAGTCGCAGCACCTCTCCGAGCTGCTCGGCGTCCCCGTTCACCTGAAGCTGGAGAACCTGCAGCGCACCGGATCGTTCAAGATCCGCGGCGCGACGTACCGGCTGTCGCGACTGACGGCTGAGGAGCGCGCGCGCGGCGTCGTCGCGGCATCCGCGGGCAACCACGCGCAGGGCGTGGCGCTGGCAGCCAAGGCTCTCGGCATCCCGGCGACGATCTTCATGCCGCTGGGCGTCCCGGTGCCCAAGCTCCTGGCCACGCGGGGGTACGGCGCCGACGTGGTGCTCGAGGGCGCCACCGTCGAGACGCCCCTGCGGATGGCCGCCGAGTTCGCCGAGCGCACCGGCGCCGTCTTCATCCATCCGTTCGACCACCCCGATGTGATCACCGGGCAGGGCACGCTCGGTCTGGAGCTGATGGACGAGCTCCCCGAGCTGGACACCGTCGTGCTGGGCATCGGCGGGGGAGGGCTGATCGCCGGTGTCGCGGCGGCCGTGAAGGCCCGGGCGGCCGCCGAGGGGCGCACGATCCGGGTCATCGGCGTGCAGGCCGAGAACTCCGCGGCCTATCCGTCCTCGCTCCGGGCGGGGCATCCGGTCGAGGTCCCGACGTCCCCGACCATCGCCGACGGCATCGCGGTGGCACGCCCCGGCGACCTGCCGTTCGAGATCATCCGCGAGCACGTCGACGAGGTCGTGACCGTCTCGGAGGACGACATCGCCCGCGCGCTGCTGGTGCTGCTGGAGCGGGCCAAGCAGGTGGTGGAGCCGGCGGGCGCGGTGGGCGTGGCGGCGATCCTCGCCGGGAAGGTCGTCGCCCACGGGCCCACGGTGACAGTGCTCTCGGGCGGGAACATCGACCCGCTGCTGCTGCAGCGCGTCGTCGCGCATGGACTCTCGGCGTCCGGACGCTACATGACCCTGCGGATCCCGCTTCCCGATCGCCCCGGCCAACTGGCGCGCGTGTCGGAGCTCCTGGCGATCGCCGGGGCGAACGTGAACGAGGTGCTGCACACCCGTCACGGGCACGGTCTGCAGATCAGCGAGGTGATCCTGCAGCTGAGCGTCGAGACGCGCGGCGAGGAGCACCGCGCGCACGTGATCTCGGTGCTGGAGGACGCCGGCTACACGCCCACGGTCGTGCCGGACTGACGGCGGGTCCGGTGGCGGACCCGCGGTCTCTCACTGCCCGTTGTAGGTGTCGACCTTGACGATCTCGACGGCGATCTCGCGACCGTTGGGGGCGGTGTACGAGGTCTTCTCGCCCTCCTTGCGACCGAGGATGGCGGTGCCCAGCGGCGACGCCTCGCTGTAGACGTCCAGCTCGGAGCCGGCGGCGATCTCGCGGTTGCCGAGCAGGAAGACCTCCTCGCCGCCGGCGATGACGGCGGTGACGACGGTGCCTGGTTCGACGACGCCGTTGCTCTCGGGAGCCTCGCCGACCTTGGCCGTCTTCAGGAGCTGCTGGAGGGTGCGGATGCGCGCCTCCTGCTTGCCCTGCTCGTCCTTGGCGGCGTGGTAGCCGCCGTTCTCCTTGAGGTCGCCCTCCTCGCGCGCGGCCTCGATGCGCTTGGCGATCTCCTCGCGGCCGGTCGTCGAGAGGTGCTCGAGCTCGGCGGCCAGGCGGTCGTAGGCGTCCTGAGTGAGGAAGGTCACGGGTGCGTCGGTGGACACGGCTGACTCCTTCGTTGGGCACCGCCTCAACCAGGCCGGTGCGGACATAAACCGAACGCCCCGGCTCACGGCCAGGGCGCGGGATTGATCTCCCGTCAGACTACGTCACGCGCCGGGTCAGGACAAAACCCAGCACGAGTTGACGAATCCCGTCGTGGCCGGGGCGGTGGTGGGGATGACTTCGCGGAAGGCGCGGGCGTGGAGCTCGGATGCCGGCAGCTCGACGACCCGCCAGCCCACGACGCCGTGATCCTCGTCCTGGGCCTCGAGCGCGCAGGCGACCGCCGAACCCGGGGGAGCGGTGATCTGGAATCCCAGCGTCACGGAGTGCTCGTCCGCCACGTCGAACGATGTCGTGTCGGAGTCGACCGCGTTCATCGAGGCGCGGACCGTGGACCACCCGAGGAGGGCGACGAGCCCGAGCGCCAGGACGATGCCCGCGGCGACGATCCACCGGGCAGCGGGCGAGCGGCGCCGGCCGTAGCGATCGTCGAGCATGTCCTGCGTCGTCACGCCGCTCCTGAGGTCTCGTCGGGCCGCATCGGAAGATTAGGCTGGGAACTCCAGGCTATGCGCTCTCGCGCACCCCGACGACACCGCCCGCCCGCCGGGCAGCGAGGATCCCCATGCCCCACGCGCTCGCCGCCATCGTCAGCGCCGCGACGACGACGCCCGCCCCCACGCCGACGTCGGAGGTCGACCCGGACCTCGTGACCCCGGGGGTCGCGGGCTTCCTGATCACCGCGCTGGTGGCCCTGGCCGTCATCTTCCTCGTCTGGGACATGATGCGCCGCATCCGGAGGGGCCGGGTTCGCGCCGACATCCAGGAGGAGCTGGACGCCCAGGAGCAGGCCGAGCGCGCTGCCGGGGCGACGGCGTCCGACGCCGAGGATGCCGACGCGGCGGGGGACGGCCGCGCCGGGAACGCGCCGGGCGAGCCGGCATCTCCGGAGCGCTGACCCGCAGGACCAGGGATCAGCCGGATGCCGCGGGTCGCGGCATCCGTCATCGGCCGTCAGGCCGGCACGCCCAGCGACGGCGACAGCGGATCGAGGGCGATGAGCAGGGCGGCCGTCCAGTGGCACAGGAACGCCAGCACCGTGCAGACGTGGAAGATCTCGTGGAACCCGAAGTGCCCGGGCCAGGGATTCGGCCGCTTGGAGGCGTAGATCACCGCGCCGATCGTGTACAGGATGCCGCCCACGGCCACGAGGATCATCATCGCGGCGTTGGCCTGGAGCAGGTCCACGATGTACATCACCGCAGCCCAGCCGAGCACCAGGTAGAGCGCGACATAGAGCCAGCGGGGCGCGTGGAGCCAGAAGACCCGGAACAGGATGCCGAGGATCGCGCCGCTCCACACCAGGGTGAGCAGCAGGACCCCCTTCTCGGGCGGCAGCGCGAGAGTCGCGATCGGCGTGTACGTGCCGGCGATCAGGAGGAGGATGTTGGCGTGGTCGATCCGCTTGAGGATCGCCTTCGTCTTCGGCTTCCAATCGAAGCGGTGGTAGAGCGCCGAGTTGCCGAACAGCAGCAGCGAGGTGGCCATGAAGACGGCCGAGGCCCACTTGGCCGGCGCGCCCTGGGCGACGGCGATGAGCACGACCCCCGCCACGATCGCGACCGGGAAGGTCGCGGCATGGATCCAGCCTCGCCAGGTGGGGCGGATCTCGGGGGCGGCGGCATCGACCGCGGCCGCGTCCATGAGCGGCAGCACGGGAACGTCAGGGGCCTCGGCGAGGCGGCGGCGACGGCTCATCCTCCCAGCGTAGACGGGGCCGCATGCCGCGGTCGGCACATGCGGACAGCGGATGCCGCCACCTGCCGCGCGCTACGGCCGAACGTGGTCGCGGGGTAGCGTAGGCGTGTGGCGCGCGGTTCGACGAATGAAGGCAGAGGACCTCTCTACCGCCTCTACATCAACCGCCTGCGCCGGCGGCTCGACCCCGAAGCGGTGCCCCACCACCTCGCGATGATGATCGACGGCAACCGCCGGTGGGCGAAGCAGCTGGGCTACGACTCCGCCGCCCACGGTCACCGCGCCGGCGCGGCGAAGATGAAGGACTTCCTGCGCTGGTGTGACGACGTGGGGATCCGCGTGGTGTCGCTGTACCTCCTCTCCAACGACAATCTCCGCAAGCGCGACTCGCGCGAGCTGTCGGACCTGCTCCAGATCATCGCCGAGCTCGCCGACGAGGTCTCGCACGAGCGCGACTGGCGGGTGAAGCACGTCGGACGCGCGGACGCGCTGCCCGAGGAGCTCGCGCGCGTGCTGGCCGAGGTGGAGGCGCGCACGCGCGGGAACGGCGGCATGCACGTGAACCTCGCCGTCGGTTACGGCGGGCGGGGAGAGATCGTCGACGCGGTGCGCAGCATCATCGCCAAGCACCACCGGGAGGGCGGCTCGCTGGAGGAGCTGGCCGCCAGCCTGACCCCGGAGCAGATCGGCGAGCACCTGTACACCGGCGGCCAGCCTGATCCCGACCTGGTCATCCGCACCTCGGGTGAGCAGCGGCTGAGCGACTTCCTCCTCTGGCAGTCGGCTCATTCGGAGTTCTACTTCGTCGAGGCGCTCGGACCCGACCTGCGCGAGGTCGACTTCCTGCGGGCGATCCGCGATTTCAGCTCGCGGGATCGCCGCTACGGCGGCTGATGCCGGCGCCGTCGTCGGCCTCGCCTCGCGCCCATAGTCGCCGAACGACACCTCGCGGCGCTCTGCCAGAATGTTGCGCGTGACGGATCTGGACTCCTACCTGGCGTCGTTCGACGCCGAGCCCGGCTACCTGGACTGGGCGGCGTTCGGCCCGCTCTCCCCTGCGGTGCGCAGCGAGGCGCAGGCCGACACCGAGCTGCTCGGCACCGGCCGCCGCTCGGGCATCCAGCTCGTCGCCGAGCACACGCGGGAGGCGCGCGAACTGGTCGCCGAGCTCCTGGGGGCCGCCGCGGATCAGGTCGTGCTGCAGCCGTCGACCACAGACGGCCTCACGCAGGCCGTGTACGGCCTCGCGGGTGGCCTGATGCTCAACCGTGGCGAGTTCCCGAGCCTGACGGTGGCCGCGACGCGGGCCGCCGACGCGCTGGGCTCGGTGCAGCTGCAGTGGGTGGAGCCGGCAGACGGGGCCATGACCCCCGACGTCGTGCGCCGCGCTCTCACCGACGACACACGCGCCGTCGCGGTGAGCCTCGTCGACTTCCGCTCGGGCTACCGGGCCGACCTTACCGCCCTCCGGGAGGTGATCGGCGATCGGCTGCTGATCGTCGACGCGATCCAGGGCTTCGGCATGGTCGAGGCCGATTACGGCGCGGCTGATGTGGTGTGCGGCCACGGCTACAAGTGGCTCCGCGCCGGCCGCGGCACCGGCTTCGCCTGGTTCGGCGAGCGTGCCCTGGAGCGCATCGCCCCGGTGCTCTCCGGTTTCCGGGGAGTGGGCGACGAGCTCCCGGTCGACACCGTGCCCGCGCCGGCCGCGTCCGCCCAGGCCTTCACCGTCTCCGGTCCCGACCCGCTGGCCGCCGCACGGCTGGCGACGGCGCTGCGCGAGGTCGCCGCCGCCGGCGTCGCGAACATCGAGTCGGTGCTGGCGGCGCGCGCGTCCGACGTGATGTTCTTCGCGGACCGCTACGGCGTCCCCGTGGTCACGCCCCGCGACCCGGAGCGCCGGGCAGGCATCGTCACCCTGGCGCCGGAGCCACGGGATGCCGCGCCGCTTGCGGCATCCCTCGCCAACCACGGGCTGACGGTGACCGCGCGTGCGAGCCGGATCCGCGTCTCCCCGCACGTGGGGACCGGTGCCGACACGATGCGGCTGTTCGGTGACGCCCTGGCCGCTGTCGCGTCGGCCCGGGTCTGGTGAGCCTGCACGCGCGGTCGCGGCATCCGTTCACCCCTTCGTCATGGGATTCGGGCGTGTCGGGTCGGCACCGTGTCGCCGGGGGGTCGTAGTTTGATCGCATCGGGCAAGGAGCCCGGTCGAGTCGGCCTCACGGATCGCGACTCGTGACCCCTGGTCGACTCGTTACTGCCGGGTGAACCACCCGGGGCGGGAGTGGGTTGTGACCACACGAGCACCACACGAGCAGCGCCGTCAGGACCATGCGCAGGTCGTCGGATCCGACCAGGATCTGCGCACCTACGTCCTGGACACCTCCGTGCTGCTGAGCGACCCTCGGGCGTTCTTCCGGTTCGCCGAACACAGCGTCGTGATCCCCGTCGTGGTGGTCACCGAGCTCGAGGGCAAGCGGCACGACCCCGAGATCGGCTACTTCGCACGGCAGGCTCTGCGCCACCTCGACGAGCTGCGCGTCGAGCACGGGCGCCTCGACTTCCCGGTCCCGGTGGGCACCGGCGGGACCCTCCGCGTCGAGCTGAACAACACCGACGCCTCGGTGCTGCCGTCAGGCATGCGCCTCGGCGACAACGACAGCCGCATCCTCGCCGTCGCGATGAACCTGGCGCAGGACGGCCAGGAGGTCACCGTCGTCTCCAAGGACCTCCCGATGCGGGTCAAGGCCGCCTCCCTCGGCATCACCGCGGAGGAATACCTCGCCGAGCAGGCCGTCGACTCGGGCTGGACCGGCATCTGCGACCTCGACGTGTCGGGCGACGACATCTCCGACCTCTACGAGAGCGAGGTGGCCGCCAGCGACGAGGTGCGCGGTCTGCCCGTCAACACCGGGCTGATCATCCACTCCGAGCGAGGCTCTGCTCTCGGACGGGTGACGGGCGAGGGCGAGTACCGCCTCGTCCGCGGAGACCGCGAGGTGTTCGGTCTCCACGGTCGTTCGGCCGAGCAGCGGATCGCCGTCGACCTCCTCCTCGACCCCGAGGTCGGCATCGTGTCACTGGGCGGACGGGCGGGAACGGGCAAGTCGGCGCTCGCCCTGTGCGCCGCGCTCGAGGCGGTGCTCGAGCGCCAGCAGCAGCGCAGGATCATCGTGTTCCGACCGCTGTTCGCCGTGGGCGGGCAGGAGCTCGGCTACCTGCCGGGCGACCAGCAGGAGAAGATGAATCCCTGGGGGCAGGCGGTGTTCGACACCCTCGGGTCGGTGGTGTCGGCGAACGTGCTGAACGAGGTCATCGAGCGGGGACTGCTCGAGGTGCTGCCGCTCACGCACATCCGCGGACGCTCGCTGCACGACGCGTTCGTGATCGTCGACGAGGCGCAGTCGCTCGAGCGGAACGTGCTCCTCACCGTGCTGAGCCGCATCGGCCAGAACTCGCGCGTCGTGCTCACCCACGACGTCGGGCAGCGCGACAACCTCCGGGTCGGCCGCCACGACGGCGTCGCGTCGGTCATCGAGACCCTGAAGGGACACTCCCTGTTCGGGCACGTGACGCTGGTGCGCTCGGAGCGCTCGGCGATCGCCGCCCTGGTCACCGACCTGCTGGAGGCCGGCGAGCTGGCCTGAGCCCAGCGTGGGCCGGGGCGCCTGCGACCCCGGCCCGTGATCGTCGCGCTGAGGCTGCACGCACGGTCGACCCGCGTCGCACCATGAGAAGAGTCTCATGGCGTGCCGGCGTCGCGCGGTCGACCCGTCTGCGAACATGGACGGGGGGATCGACGCCGCACGCACGGAAGGCAGGACATCGACGTGGACGGACGCACGGGGCTCGTCGTCGGCGGGCTGACCGCCGTCGCGGCAAGCGTCGCCGTCGTCACTGCGGTCGCTCTCACCAACACCGCGGCGCTGCAGGATTCTCCGGGCGCGGCGGTCACCACGGGCAGGGTTCTCGTCCCCGCCGCCTCCCCTTCCACCACCACGCCGACGCCGGCGTCGCGGCCCACTGCGGTCGACGCGCCCACCCCGGCACCGGACGTCATCGCGCCGGACGCGATCGCACCACCGGCGGGGGTCGCCGAGGCTCCCGCGCCCGTCATCGTCCGACGGGCCGATGCCCCGCCCGCTGCCGGTCCCCTGGACGCCGGCACGGCACCCGATGTCCCCGCGGCCGCCGACCAGCTCGAGTCCGTCATCGCGACAGCGGCGGCCGCCGGATCGTGGGACGCCGTCCGCGCGTGGGCGAGCGCCCACGGCTGGTCGGCGGGACGAATCGAGGCGCTCGTCGCCCGTCTCGACCGCGAGCGGGCAGCCGAGGACGACGACGCCTCCGTGATGCCGGTCCCCGTCGACGTGACCACCGAGGAGCGGCGCCTCGCCGAAGCCGAGTCGCAGCGGCGCCTCGCCGCACCCGAGTCGTCGCCACAGGGCACGGCACCCGGCCTCTCGCGTTCCGCCGGTGACCTCCCCGGCGGCGAACGCGCGCAGCCGCAGAAACCCTTTCACCCCCCGCGTCCCGCACACGCGGGTGCGAACGTCGGGCACGGCAACGGCGCTGGTCCCGACGCGAAGAAAGACCAGTCGCGCGATTCCCCAGACAAGCGCGACTGATGATGGCCGGATCCCCCAGTCCGGCCCTTCACAGCCCCCGGTGTCCCCCAGCACCGGGGGCTTCTTCGCGCCGAGGCCGGAGGATCACTCCCAGCGGTAGCCGGCGCCGCGCACCGTGACGATGTGGTCGGGGCCGAGCTTGCCGCGGAGGTAGCGGACGTACACGTCGACCACGTTCGAACCGGGGTCGAAGTCCAGCCCCCACACCCGGCTGAGCAGCTGCTCGCGGCTGAGCACGCGACCCGGGTTGCGCAGGAACTGCTCGGCCAGTGCGAATTCGCGGGCGGACAGGTCCACCTCGCGACCGGACACGGTCGCGCGCCGCGCGAGGATGTCCAGCGTGACGTCGCCGTGCGAGATCGACACACCCGGCTGCGGGACGGTTTCGCGCAGGCGCGAGCGCACCCGGGCCAGCAGCTCCTCGAAGGTGAACGGCTTGGGCACGTAGTCATTGGCTCCGGCATCCAGACCGGCGACGGTGTCGCGCGTGCTGGACCGTGCCGTCAGCATGATCACCGGGACGATCGAGCCGCGCGCCCGCAGCTCGCGCAGCACCTCGAACCCGTCCATCGTGGGCAGGCCGACGTCCAGCAGCACGAGATCGCCGTCGCCGCGGAGCGCGGCCTCGAGACCTTCGGGGCCGTCCTCGACCACGACGGTCTCGTAGCCTGCGGACTCCAGACCGCGGCTGACGAACGCGGCGATCCGCGGCTCGTCCTCGATGATGAGGATCTTCGTCATCCGGACGCCTCCCGTTGCAGAACGACATCGCCTGCGCGCACCGGCGCCGGCAGATCGGCCTCGACCGGAGGCAGGTGAATCGTGAACGTGGCCCCGCCGCCGCTCGTGTCGGTCACCGAACAGTGCCCGCCGTGGCCCTTGGCGATCGCGTCGACGATCGCGAGACCGAGGCCCGATCCTCCCACGGCCCGCTTGATCTGCGCGCGATTGAAGCGCTGGAAGATGCGGCTGCGCGCGGCGGCCGGGATGCCGGGTCCGTGATCGCGGACCCACAGCTGTGCGCCGTTGGCGTCGCGCGCGCTCCCGATCTCGATGGGACTTCCGGCGGGGGTGTACTTCGCGGCGTTGTCGGCCAGCTGCAGCCACGCCTGAAGCAGCCGGTCCTGATCCCCGATGGTGACGCCCTCGGCGATCGCCTCGACGCGCCACGCGTGACCCGGGATGACGGCGACGAGCTCCCCGACGCGAGCGGTGAGCGCACCCAGCTCCACCTCGGCGAACGTGTACGACTCGGCCTCCGCGGTGGCCAGCACGTCGATGTCCTCCACCAGGCGGGCGAGGCGGTCCAGCTCGGCGATCCCGATGTCGCGCGCGGCGGCGACATCGGCGGAGTCCGACGGGTCCATGAGCTCCAGGTGTCCCCGCACGATGGTGATCGGCGTCTTCAGCTCGTGCCGGACGTCGTCCAGGAGTTGGCGCTGACCGTCCACCGAGCCCTCGAGGCGGTCGAGCATGGAGTTGACGGTGCGCGAGAGATCGGCGATGTCGTCGTTGCCCTGGGGCTCCAGTCGCAGCGAGAGGTCGCTGATGGAGATGGCGTCGGCGGTGTCGCGAAGGTGGCGGATGGGGGAGAGCAGCCGGCCCGTGACGAACCAGCCGACCACGCCGATCGCGGCGAGGACCGCGACGGCCGCGATGACGTAGGTCGCCATGGCGGTGGTCACCGGCTGCAGCTCGGATCCCAGGTTCACAGCCCGGACGTAGAGTCCCTTGCGCGGATCCCCCGGCATCGAGACCGGAATCGCGATGTAGCGCAGCGAGCCCTGGTCGGTGACCGCCGTGCCCCACCGCGTCGTGCCGTCCGCCGTCTCGTCGACGACCCGGTCGATCAGCTCCTGGTTCTCGGCGATGCTGAATCCGGAGTACGTCGACGGCACCCACCGCGGCGCGCCGTCAAGGAGGGCCAGCGACGCCTCGTTCCGCGCTGGAACGAGGCCCGCGACGATGGCGTAGAGGAAGTCGTCGACGGTCTCGTAGTCCGCCGGGTCGAGCTCTTCCTCGGCGGCCTCCACGCCGCCCCCGACGTCGGCCGGCCCACTGTCGTCGGCGAGCGCCTCCAGCGACTCGACCTGAGCGCGCAGCCGGTCGTTCACGCCGTTGATCGCCTGTTCGCGCTGCACCAGGAACGTCACGCTTCCCACGATCGCCAATCCGACGCACGCCACCGCGAGGATCGCTGCGAGGATCCTGACGCGCGCGGGGATCGGGCGAGGCGTGCCGGCCATTCCCTGATTATCGCCCCCCGGCGCCCCATCCGGCACGGGACGCCGGTTCAGCCCGGGTGCGTCATCGACAGCAGGTCGAGCTTCTCGTCGAGCTGCTCGAGGGTGAGCTCCCCGCGCTCCACGTAGCCGAGGTCGATCACCGCCTCGCGCACGGTGATCCCCTTCGCGACCGAGTGCTTCGCGATCTTCGCCGCAGCCTCGTAGCCGATCAACTTGTTCAGGGGCGTGACGATGGAGGGCGACATCCCCGCGTAGGCCGCGGCGCGCTCGACGTTGGCCTGCAGACCGGAGATCGTCCGGTCGGCGAGCAGGCGCGAGGCGTTCGCGAGCAGCTCGATGGACTCCAGCACGGCGGTTCCCATCACCGGGATGGCGACGTTGAGCTCGAACGCGCCCGAGGCGCCGGCCCACGCCACCGTCGCGTCGTTGCCGATCACCCGTGCGCACACCATGAGCGTCGCTTCGGGGACGACCGGATTGACCTTGCCCGGCATGATCGACGAGCCCGGCTGCAGGTCGGGGATATGCAGCTCGCCGAGACCGGTGTTCGGCCCGGAGCCCATCCACCGGAGGTCGTTGTTGATCTTCGTGAGCGACACCGCGATGGTGCGCAGGGCGCCGGATGCCTCCACGAGGCCGTCGCGGTTGGCTTGCGCTTCGAAGTGGTCCTTGGCCTCCGTGATGGGAAGCTCGGTGTCGGCGACGATCAGCTCGATGACCCGCTGCGGGAAGCCCAGCGGCGTGTTGATCCCCGTGCCGACGGCGGTGCCGCCCAGCGGCACCTCTGCGACGCGGGGGAGGACGGCCTGCACACGCTCGATCCCGAGGCGGATCTGCCGGGCGTAGCCGCCGAACTCCTGGCCCAGCGTGACCGGTGTGGCATCCATCAGGTGGGTGCGTCCCGCCTTGACGACGGTCTTCCACTCCTCGGCCTTCGCCTCCAGGGCGACGGCGAGGTGGTCCAGCGCGGGGATCAGATCGTCGATGAGCTCCTGTGTCACGGCGATGTGCACGGAGGTGGGGAAGACGTCGTTGGACGACTGCGAGGCGTTCACGTGGTCGTTCGGGTGCACCGTGGCGCCGAGCGCCTGCGTCGCAAGGGTCGCCAGCACCTCGTTCATGTTCATGTTCGAGGAGGTGCCGCTGCCGGTCTGGTACACGTCGATGGGGAACTGATCGGCGAACTCGCCCGCGATGATGCGGTCGGCGGCGCCGGCGATCGCGTCGGCGATGGCTGCGTCGAGCGTGCCCAGCTCCTTGTTGGCCAGTGCCGCGGCCTTCTTGATGCGCGCGAGAGCCACGATCTGCGCAGCCTCGAGCGGGTCGCCCGAGATCGGGAAGTTCTCGACCGCGCGCTGCGTCTGCGCCGCGTAGAGCGCGTTCTTCGGGACGCGCACCTCGCCCATGGTGTCGTGCTCGATGCGGTACTCGATGTCGGTCACGTCGTTGTTCCTCACGTGTCGGTACGGGGTGGGGGGATGAAGGGGATCAGGCCGGCTGGGTGATGCCGACCATGACGTCGGGCACCGCCGTGCCCTCGGCGAGGCGGTACTTCGCCCCGACGATCGCGAGCCTGCCCTCGGCGACGGCCTCGCTGATGAGCTCCGATGAGTGGAGCAGGTCTGCCACGGTGTCGCGGAGGTGCTCGCGCCCCACCTCGTCGGCGTCGATCTCCTCCGGCAGGACGCCGTCCACGGCGGTCTGCCGCTGCACGCGGCGCACGGCGGGGACGATCGGCGAGATGAGTCGCCAGATATGCGGCGGGAGGGGAGCGGCGTCGATGTCGGTGCTGTCGATCGCGGCGCGCACCGCGCCGCACGCGTCGTGGCCGAGCACGACGATGAGGGGCACCTTGAGGACGGCGACGGCGTATTCCAGGCTGCCGACGACGGAGTCGGAGATGACCTGCCCGGCGTTGCGCACCACGAACAGGTCGCCCAGGCCCTTGTCGAAGATGATCTCGGCCGCCAGGCGCGAGTCCGAGCATCCGAACAGCGCCGCTCGGGGACGCTGACCGTCAGCGAGGGTGTGGCGGGTGTCGACGTCCTGACGGGGGTGGCGGGGCTCGCCGGCGACGAATCGCGCGTTGCCCCGTTCCATCTCCTGCCAGGCCTTCGCGGGTGTGGGCTGGTCGGTCACTCGTCCTCCTCGCGCAGTGCGGTGATCTGATCGGTGACGGAGCGCGCCGCTTCTTCCAGCGCGCCGTCGGGGGCGGTGCCGTAGATGAGCACCGTGTCGGGCCCGGCGTCGGTGGCGATCGCGACCGAGATGTTGCCCGTGCGATCGGGGTCGAGCTCGTAGCGGTCCCACGAGATGCCGTCGATCGTCACCGTGGTCTGCGGCGCCGCACCGGCGAGCACACGGGTGGGCCACGACTCGTCGGCGTCGAAGCCCTGCGCGACGCGGAGGAAACCGCGGTCGTCCACGCCTGACGGGGCGTAGACCACGGTGAACGCGCGGGCCGCGCCGCTGCCCTCCACGCCGGCCCTGTTGACCACCCACCCCTCCGACAGCTCGGGAGCGATGACCGTTCTTCCCTCGGAGGCCGAGACGCGCTCGGCCACGACGGCGACATCGATCGGCTCGCGGGCGGGCGGTGTGCCGCGGGGGACGGCGAGCATGATCACCAGCACGACCCCGAGGGTCACCAGCAGTGCGGCGACCAGATTGCGGACGTTCTGGCTGGACCGGTAGATGCGCGAGGACTCGGCCTTGCGGGCCGCCGTCTCGTCTGGCGTCTCCGGGCGGCCCAGCTCTGCCACGATGCGCGGTTCACGCGCCATCATGCGCCGCCGTTCTCATCCGTGCGGCGCGCGGCGGGCTCCGCCGAGGCCCGGGCGGCCTCCAGGCGGCGCTTGGCGCCCAGCAGCCACTCCTCGCATCGCGCCGCGAGCGCCTCACCTCGTTCCCACAGTGCGAGGGAGTGTTCGAGGGTCGGTGCGCCCTGCTCCAGCTCGGCGACCACGCGCACGAGCTCGTCGCGCGCCTGCTCGAACGAGAGGGTCGCGACGTCGCCGGGGGCGCCGCTCGACTCGGTCATGGCCCCCAGTCTAGTTCGGCGCGGGGACGGCCCCGGACCCCGCGGCATCCGCTGCTCCTGCCGCGTCGACGGTGCCGCCGGCGGCCGCGCCGCCCTCGGCGACCTCGCCCTCTGAGCGCGCCGCGAACGACCCCCGTCCGACGGTCACGACGACGGAGGTGGACGGCGGAGCCTGCCCCGCGTCGCGCACGATGACGCCGTCGGCCAGATGCGCGATCGCGTAGCCGCGGGCGAGGGTCGACGCGGGGGAGAGCGCGCGCAGGGTCGCCTGCAGCTCCGCCGTGCGCCGCTCGTGCAGCTGCAGCGTCCGGTCGATCCGCTCCCGGCCGCGCGCGGCCAGCAGCTCCACCTCGTGCGCGCGCGTCGTCAGCAGCGACTCGGGCGAGCGCAGCGCCGGCCGCGACCGCAGCTGCTCCAGCTGTGCGATGTCATGGCCGAGACGCTGGGTGAGACGGGTCGTCAGGCGCGCGCGCAGCTGCGCGACGAGCGCTCGCTGCTCGGCGACGTCCGGCACGACCCGCTTCGCGGCGTCGGTCGGCGTCGACGCCCGCAGGTCGGCGACGTCGTCGAGGAGCGGATGGTCGTTCTCGTGGCCGATGGCGCTCACGACGGGGGTGGATGCCGCCGCCACGGCCCGCAGCAGGCGCTCGTCGCTGAACCCCAGGAGGGTCTGGGGATCGCCGCCGCCGCGCGCGATGATGATCACGTCGACGTCGGGGGCGGCATCCAGCGCCTTCAGCGCCGCGATGGTCTCGGGAACGCAGCGGTCCCCCTGAACCGCCGCGTACTTGGTGCGGAACCTCACGTGGGGCCAGCGCAGCTCGGCGTTGCGGTGGACGTCCTTCTCGGCGTCCGAGTTCTCGCCGGTGATCAGCCCCACGAGGTGAGGCAGGAACGGCAGTGCCTTCTTGCGGGAAGGGTCGAAGAGGCCCTCCTGGCGCAGCTGCACGCGGAGCCGCTCCAGCCGTTCCAGCTGATCTCCGAGCCCCACGTGCCGCATGGCCGAGACGCTGAAGCCGAAGTCGCCGCTCTTGACGAAGTAGTCGGCCTTGACGCACGCGATGACGTGGTCGCCGACCTTGAGGTCGCCGGGGAGGCGGTCCCGCGTGGACGACCACACCCGGAACGAGATCGTGGCGTCCGTCACGAGGTCCTTCAGGCGCCCGAAGACGTTGCCGCCGCGCTGATTCCACCCGGTGATCTCGCCCTCGACCCACACCGAGCCCCAGGTTTGCACGAAGCCGCGGATCGTGTCGTTCAGGCGGGCGACCGACGTGGGCGCCTGGGGGGTGGAGTCGCGAGGGCGCACCGAGTCGGCGGGCGGGGGCTCGCCGGGGACCACGGCGGGCTGGAAGGAGGTCATGCGGTCCTTTCGTCCCCGGCCGGAGGATCCGCCGGGATGACGGCGGGCGGCGCGGGCGCCGCGCCGAGGCCCCGCTCAGGAGGCCGCCCGTAGAATCGAGGGGTGAGCACCAGCACCGTGGGATCGACCCGTGTGAGCCATGCCCCTGTGAGCATGCCCGTCCCGCGCATCCCGCGCCGGCGCGAACCGCTCAAGGATATCGCCGTCGCCGGACAGAAGAAGGTGCTGCTGGCATCGCCGCGCGGCTACTGCGCCGGCGTCGACCGGGCGGTCATCGCCGTCGAGAAGGCACTGGAGCGCTTCGGGGCGCCGGTGTACGTGCGCAAGCAGATCGTGCACAACATCCACGTCGTGACCGAGCTCGAGCAGAAGGGCGCGGTCTTCGTCGAAGAGGTCGACGAGGTCCCCGAGGGCGCGCACGTGGTGTTCAGCGCCCATGGCGTGTCGCCGGCCGTCGTGAACGCGGCATCCGACCGGGGCCTGCGCGCGATCGACGCGACCTGCCCGCTGGTGACCAAGGTGCATCGCGAGGCGGTGCGCTTCGCGCGGGACGACTTCGAGATCCTCCTGATCGGCCACGTCGGCCACGAAGAGGTCGAGGGCACCGCCGGAGAGGCGCCCGACCACGTCACGATCGTGAACTCGCCCGACGAGGCCGACACCATCGAGGTGCGCGACCCGTCGAAGGTCGTGTGGCTGTCGCAGACGACGCTGTCGGTCGACGAGACCATGGAGACGGTGCGTCGCCTCCGCGCGCGCTTCCCGCAGCTGCAGGACCCGCCCTCGGACGACATCTGCTACGCCACGCAGAACCGCCAGGTCGCCATCAAGAAGGTCGCCAAGGACGCGGATCTCGTGATCGTCGTCGGTTCGGCGAACTCGTCCAACAGCGTGCGACTGGTCGAGGTGGCCCTGGAGTACGGTGCCAAGGCCGCCTACCGCGTGGACTACGCGGACGAGATCGAACAGGCGTGGCTCGAGGGCGTCGAAACCGTGGGCGTGACCAGCGGAGCCTCCGTCCCCGACGTTCTCGTGCAGGAGGTGCTGCGTGATCTCGCGGCCGCCGGGTACGGCGTCGTGGAAGAAGTCCGCACCGCCGAGGAGGACCTCATGTTCTCGCTGCCCAAGGAGCTGCGGCAGGATGCCTCGGGCAAGCGCGACGCGCGCGCCGTCGGCGGCCGCAGCCGCTCGTGACCGATCCGGCCGGAGCCTCCGACGTGCGGCCACGGCCGCAGTACGGCGAGTACGCGACGGTGGAGGAGCAGCGCGCCCGCATCCAGGAGCCCGCGCCCTGGCAGCTCGCGACGGCTGCGCCCGTCGTCGCCGACGCGGGAGCCCCGCCGGCGACGGCGCCCGTCGTCCCGTCGCCGCGCCCGCGCCGCGTCGACCGCGTGGTGACGTTCGCGCTCCTCGCCTACGGACTGGTGAGCGTCATCTCGGCGTTCCCGGCCTACCTGGACTACAACGAGTACGCCGGGATGGTGCTCGGCTTCATGGGGGTGGACGCGCAGCTCTCCGACCCGGCGGCCGGACGCCCCTGGGGGGTCGCTGCGGCGATCGTGCTCGCCGTCGGATGGATCCTGACGCTGCTCGTCTCGCTCTGGAACCTGCGCAGGGGCCGCCTCACGTGGTGGATCCCGCTGACCGCCGGCATCGTGTTCTCCTTCGCGGCGGGTGCGCTGATGATGGTGCCGATCGTGAACGACCCGGCGGTGTGGCAGGCGCTCCTCGACAGCACCGGCCGCCGCTGAGCAGCGCGGCGCACGAGCCCACGGGCGTCGCCCGCAGCGCCCCGCGGGGCCATACTCGGTGTGACGGACGCGGCGCGGGGTCCGGCTGAACCCGCCGGACGCGCGCTTCGTGTCTCCTGCGGGAGGTGATGGATGCCGCACGACAGCGCGGAACGCCGGTACAGCGCCGACAGCCGCGACGCGGAGCGCCTCGCCGCCCTCTACGACGCGCATGCGGCGCCGGTGTGGCGCTACGTCGTGCATCTCACCGGCGATCGCGCCGGAGCGGACGACATCGTGCAGGAGACACTGCTGAGGGCGTGGCGGACGCCGAGAATCCTCGAGGAGGACCCGTCGACGACGAGGTCGTGGATGTTCACCGTGGCACGCCACCTCGTGATCGACGAGGCCCGCAGCGCGCGCCGCCGTCGCGAGATCGGCGTCGCCGAGGTGCCCGAGCGGGTCGTCCCCGATGCCACCGATGCGCTGTTCGAGGCGATCCTCGTCGAAGAGGCGCTCGCCGCCCTCACCGTCGAGCACCGGTCGGTCGTGATCCGCGCCTACTACCGCGGGATGTCCGTCGCCGAGATGGCCCGCGAGCTGGAGGTGCCCGAGGGGACCGTGAAGTCCCGGCTGCACTACGGGTTGCGCGCGCTGCGGCTCGCGCTGCAGGAGAAGGGCGTGACGCGATGACGAGCGATCACGCCCGCTTCGCCGACTGGGACGCCGCGTACCTCGTCCGGGCGCTGACGTCCGACGACCGCGCGCGCTACGAGGCGCACCTGGAGGACTGCCCTCTCTGTCGTGCGGCGCTGTCGGAGCTCGCGCCCACGCTCGGGCTGCTGGCCCGCGTGCCGGCCGATCGCGCCGGCGCCCTCCTCGATCCGGTGGACGGCACCGGCCCGGATCCGGCCGCGCGGGCGCGGGTGGTCGCGCGGGGCGCCCGCGACGCCCGCCGCCGGCGCACGCGGGCGTGGGTCACCGGGCTGGCTGCGGCGGCGGCGGTGGCGATCGTGGCAGCGGTGGCGATCGGCACCGCGCTTCGTCCCGGACCGCGCCTCGATGAAGTCCTCGCGCTGGAACCGGTGGCCGACGTGTCGCTGTCGGCCACGGTCGAGCTCGCCGAGGTGGCCTGGGGCACGCGCATCGAGATGGTCTGCCACTACCCGCCGAGCCGGGATCCGTACGCCGAGGACCGGGAGTGGCCCTACGTGCTGGTCGTCACCGCCGCGGACGGCACCACGAGCGAGCTCTCGTCCTGGCGGGCCGCCCCCGGGACGACCGCGCGGCTGGAAGCGGGCACCGCGCTCGATCCCGACGAGATCGCCGCGATCGAGGTGCGCGCGGTTCCGGACGGCCGCGTGCTGCTGCGCGGGGAGCCTGCGGGGCCGTCCACCGAGTGAGGGTCGCCCCTCCGCGCCGCCGACTGGCTTACGATGAGCGGATGCCCCGCCTCCTCGCCGTCTGCGCCGTGCGGCAGCTTCGTCCCGACGCCGGCACCAACGGCGTCACCGCGATCGACAAGGGCGCCCTCGACGGGCCCGTGCGGGTGGGTCCCTACGGCGTCCGCGGCGACGTCCAGGCCAACCGCAAGCATCACGGCGGCCTCGACAAGGCGCTCTACGCCTACGCGCAGGAGGACGCCGCCTTCTGGGAGTCCGAGCTCGGCCGCGCGCTTGCGCCGGGGTGGTTCGGCGAGAACCTGCGGATCGAGGGCCTCGACGTGAACGCCGCGCTCATCGGCGAGCGCTGGCGGATCGGCGAGCGCGTCGACGTCGAGGTGACGATGCCCCGCACGCCGTGCCAGACCTTCGCGCGGTGGGTCGGCGGCCCGGAGGCGCGCGGCTGGGTCAAGCGGTTCTCGGCCGAGCGCCGGCTCGGCCCGTACCTGCGCGTGGTGCGGGGCGGCACCGTCCAGGCCGGCGACGAGGTCGTCGTGACGCACCGTCCGCACGGCGCGCCGGGACTGCTCGACGGCTACGTCGGTCCCTCGTAGACCCAGACGGCGGATGCCGCGACGCCGCGCCGATGAAGGGCGCGATGCCGCGGCATCCGCTGATCGTCTTCGTCAGGCCGCGAGGCTCTTGCCGTGCGAGCCGAGCTGCTTCGTGGCCTCCACGACGCGAGCGGCCATCGCCGATTCGGCGATCTTGCCCCAGGCCCGGGGGTCGTAGGCCTTCTTGTTGCCCACCTCGCCGTCGACCTTGAGCACGCCGTCGTAGTTCTGGAACATGAAGCCGGCGACGGAACGGGTGAAGGCGTACTGGGTGTCGGTGTCGATGTTCATCTTCACCACGCCGTTCGCCACGGCGAGGGCGATCTCCTCGTCGGTCGAGCCGCTGCCGCCGTGGAAGACCAGGTCCAGCGGCTTGGCGCCGGTGCCGAACTTCGCGGCGATGCCCTCCTGGATCTCGCCGAGGAGCTCGGGACGCAGCTTGACGTTGCCCGGCTTGTACACGCCGTGGACGTTGCCGAATGTGAGGGCCGAGATGTAGCGGCCGTTCTCGCCGAGGCCGAGCGCCTCGACGGCCTTGGTCACGTCGGCGACGGTGGTGTAGAGAGCCTCGTTGGAGCCCTCGTGCTGGACGCCGTCCTCCTCGCCGCCGACGACGCCGATCTCGACCTCGAGGATGGCGTTGATGTTCTTGAGGCGGGGGAGGAGGTCCTTGGCGATCTCGATGTTCTCGTCGAGCGGCACGGCCGAGCCGTCCCACATGTGGGACTGGAAGATCGGGTTGCGTCCGGCCTTGACCTCTTCCTCGGATGCCTCGATGAGCGGGAGCACGAAGTCGGCCAGTGCCGGCTTGGGGCAGTGGTCGGTGTGCAGCGCGACGGTGATCGGGTAGCTCTTGGCCACCTCGGTGGCGAACTTGGCGAACGCCAGCGCGCCGGCCGCGCGGTTCTTGACGGTGTGCCCGGCGAAGTAGTCCGCGCCGCCCGTGGTGACCTGGAGGATGCCGTCCGAGCCGGCCTCGGTGAGGCCCTGGAGGACCGCGTTGATCGACTGCGAGCTCGAGACGTTGATGGCGGGATACGCGAAGCCACCGGCCTTCGCGCGGTCCAGCATGTCGGCGTACTGCTCCGGGGTGGCGACGGGCATGAGTGCTCCCTGTAGATAGTGGCGGGCGTCACCGGAAACTCTATCGAAGGGGTCGGCCGGGTGACGGATGCCTCCTGCGAAGGAGGCCGGGGAAAGCCTCGTCTCTGCGATCGCGGAAAGAAACGCCCTTCCTTCGTCGCTGCGGGAGGGAAACCATCGGGATCGGCGCGGGATACTGGCTAGGCTGACCGCATGGTGAGCCTGACCGCGGACATGAGTCCCCTCCACCCCGATCGCAACCTCGCTCTGGAACTGGTGCGCGCGACGGAGGCCGCCGCGATCCGCGCGGTCCCGTTCATCGGCCGGGGCGCGAAGGAGGCGGCGGACGGCGCCGCGGTGGACGCCATGCGGGCCTTCTTCACGACGGTGAACTTCGACGGCACGATCGTGATCGGCGAGGGCGAGAAGGATGAGGCGCCGATGCTGTACAACGGGGAGCGGGTCGGCAACGGCCGCGGCCCCCGCGCGGACGTGGCCGTGGATCCCATCGACGGGACGTCGCTGACCGCAGCGGGGCGCAACAACGCTCTGTCGGTCATCGCCGTGTCCGATCACGGCACGATGCTCGACGCGTCCAGCGTCTTCTACATGGACAAGCTCGTCACGGGTCCCGCCGGCGTCGGGGTGGTCGACATCCGCCTCCCCATCGGCGAGAACATCCGCCGGCTCGCCAAGGCGCTGCACAAGCCCGTCGACGAGCTCGTCGTGTCGGTGCTGCACCGTCCGCGCCACGAGCAGCTCATCGACGAGATCCGCGAGGCGGGTGCCGGTACGCGGCTGATGAGCGACGGCGACGTGGCCGGGGGCATCAACGCCGCGCGCCACAACGCCCGCACCGACATGTGCGTCGGCATCGGCGGAAGCCCGGAGGGCATCGTGACCGCATGCGCCATCAAGGCCCTCGGCGGGCACATTCAGGGGCGGCTCTGGCCGCGCAGCGACGAGGAGAGGCAGCGCGGCATCGACGCCGGCCTCAAGCTCGACGACCACGTCTACGAGGCGGACGACCTCGTCAAGGGGAACAACACGATCTTCGTCGCGACCGGCGTCACCGACGGCGCACTGGTCGCCGGCGTCCGCCGCGAGGGCGGGTACGTCTACACCGAGAGCGTGGTGCTGCGGGGCGCGTCGGGCACGCTGCGTCGCATCAGCTCGGAGCACCTGGTCTCCAAGTGGCTGTGACCCGGTGAGCGTGTCCGCCTCGCCGCGGTGATGCGACCGCTGCTGTGCCTGTGATGCTTCCGTGACCCGGTGAAACCCGATCTCTGGCACAATCGAAGTGGTGTCGACGGAGACATGAACAGTGTTTCCACGCGAGGAGTGTGACGATGGCCACGCAGCAGACCGGAGAGACCTCGTCGCCCCAGACCGGCGCGCACGCGGTCGTCGCGAACGCGATCGATCCTGCTCGCCGCCCCGACGTGCTGCTGCGCGTGCGCCGCGACGAGGGACACGAGATCAGCGCGTGGTGGATGATCGGCGCGTTCGTCGGCGTCTCCGCCGCCGTCATCGGGCTGCTGAGCTTCGTCCCCGGTGGTCACTAGACCACGAGGTCTTTAGACGACGCGGTCGCCGAGGCCGGCCGCGGATGAGCGCCGGCGTCAATCTCGCGGCGAGTCGATGCGGGTGCGCACCTCGCCGAGCTCGGCGATCGCCGCCGGTACGCCGAGCGCCTCGTCGCTCTCCGGAGCGGCGAGGGTGCCGTCGAGCAGCTCGGGGGCGGTGAGGCGGCGAGGCGTCTTCTCGATCGTCGCCGGCCCGCTCACGGCGTCGAGCTTGGTGGCGTCGATGCCGGGGAATCTGCGGGCGCTCACCAGCACCCGCGTCTCGAGCGACCCGGCGAACCGGTTGTAGCTGTCGACCGTGCGCTCGATCGCCCGCCGCAGGTCATCGGCGTGCGACGCGAGGGAGCCCAGGCGCTCGTACAGCTGGTTGCCCAGGTCGAACAGGGCGCGGGCCTCCTGCGAGACGTCCTGCTGGGTCCACGTGTACGCCACCGTCTTGAGCACCGCCCACAGGTTCACCGGCGACGCCAGGGCCACCCGCTTCCCGAAGGCGTAGTCCAGAAGCGAGGGATCCTCCTCCAGCGCGGCCGCGAGCAGCGACTCGCTCGGCACGAAGCACACGACGAACTCGGGACTGGACGCCAACCCGGCCCAATAGGTCTTGCGCGCCAGCGCGTCCACGTGCGCGCGCACGGCCTTGACGTGCTTGTCGAGGAGTGAGCGCCGACGTGCCGCCTCCGCTCCCTGTGCCGTGAGCGGGATGGCGCTGGCCTCGAGGTAGGCGTCGAGCGGCACCTTCGCGTCGACGGCGATCGCCTTGTCGCCGGGGAGGCGGATCACCATGTCGGGGCGGCCGGCACCGGCATCCGTCGTGATCGAGGTCTGCACGTCGAAGTCGACGTGACGGGTGAGGCCGGCCGCCTCGACCACGCGGCGCAGCTGGGTCTCGCCCCAGACGCCCCGCGTGCTGCCCGAGCGCAGCGCGCTCGCCAGGGACTCTGTCGTCGCCCGCAGGGCCTCGTCGGCCTCGTGCGCGCGGCGGAGCTGCTCGGCGAGCGTGCCGAACTGCGTGTGGCGGTCGCGCTCGAGCTCGTCCACCTTGACGTGCATCGCGGCCAGTGTCTCTTGCACCGGAGCGAGCGCGCGGAGCACCGACTGCTCGCGACGCTCGCGCTCCTCGCGCGCCGCCTGGTCGTGCCGCGCCTGCGACGCCAGCTCGCGGTACAGGACCTGCTGATGGTCGAGCTGCGCCTGGACGCCCTGGCGGGCGGCCTCGGACGCCGCGAGGCGGGCGGTGAGCTCGGCGTGGTCACGCGCGGCGCGTGCCGCCCCGCGGGCGAGCCCCGCGGCCCACCCGGCCAGAGACCCGGCGACGATCGCGGCGACCACCACGGCACTGATCACGACTGCGTCCATGGCTTCAGCGTGCCGCACCCCTCCGACATGCCGCGACGGCGTGCCGCGGCATCCGCCTACGCGACGGCGAGGGAGACGGCCGGCACCTCGGCGACGGCGATCTGCGAGACCCGCACGCCGACGGTCGCTGCGAGGCCGTCGATGTCGGCCGCGCCCACCCGGGTCGCCGCATCGATCATGACGTGTGCGCAGGCGAGGGCGTCGGCGGTGGCGTTGTGGTGCGGGAAGTCCGCGAAGCCCGCCTCGGCGGCGACGAAGGGCAGCCGGTAGGACTCGAGGCGGTACACCTTGCGCGCCACCTGCAGGCTGCAGGCGTAGCGGAAGGGCGGACAGTCGTCTCCGGTGGCGTCGCAGGCCCGCTTGAGCACGGCCATATCGAACCCGGCGTTGTGCGCCACGAGGATGTCGTCGCCGGTGAACGCGGCGATGTCGGCGAGCTGCTCGCTCCACGACGCGGCGCCGACGACGTCCTCCGGGCGGATGCCGTGGATCCGCACGTTCAGCTCGAAGAAGACGTCGTGGCCGGCAGGCGGCCGGATCAGCCATCCGGCGGTCTCGACGACGCGGCCGTCGCGCACCCGCGCGAGCCCGACGGCGCAGGCGGAGGCGTTGCTGGAGTTCGCCGTCTCGAAGTCGATCGCGGTGAAATCCAGAGCCACGACCTCAGACTCACCCGGAGTCGCGGCGACCCGCGGGAGGCGCGCCGTGAGCCGGCGCGGGGCGGGCGGCGTCCTCGGGCCCATCTGAAACATCCGCGACGAGTCCGACCCGAGGGTCGCGCGCCTCACGGCCGCCCTGCGCGGCAGTCACGCCGAGGAGATGCTGACCGGCGACGGCCCGCAGGTGGCGGAGCCGTTCGCGGACTCGAGTCGCGGACCTGGAGGTGGACGCGACCGATCACCAGGTCGGCACTGCAGGACATGGCGGCCTCGCGGAGCTACGTCATCACCGCGGCGGAGGCGGAGCGCTCCGCCGTCCTCGCGGCGGTGTCGGCGCTGTTCGACGAGCGTCGGCTCACGGATGCCGCCGGCGCCGAGGTGGTCGACCTGCCGTACGTCACGCACGCGTTCCGCGGCACCCGTCCCTGACCTGCCGGGAGCCCGGTCGATGTCGGACCGCTACGTTCGCACGGCGCCGACGACGTGCCACGGCCCGCTGCGCTCGCGGTACCGCGGCGTGAACCCGTGCTGCACGAGCACGTCCTCCATCGCCCGCGCATCATGCGCGAAGGAGCGGTAGGGATTGCCCGTCAGCGTGTACAGCGCGTTGATGGCGCGGGAGGCGATCCGGGTCCACAGCGCGTTCCCCGGGTGACTGAAGACGACGGCACGTCGGCCGCGCCCCGCCGCGGCGCCGAGCAGCCGGCGGTAGTCCGGGTAGCAGCACACGACGCGGTGCAGCACGACCACATCCGCCGGGCCGACCGCCTCGGGAGTGGCGGCGAGGTCGACCCCGAGCATCCGCGTCGCCCGCTCCCGCAGCCCGGCCTCGTCGAGCAGCCGGACGGCCTCCGGCTCGTACGCCGAGGAGAGCTCGACGTTGGTGGCGTGCGCGGCCCCGCGCTTCAGCGCCTCGATCTGGATGTCGCCGATGCCGCCGCCGATCTCCAGCATGGTCGCACCTGCGAGGCCGATCGAGTCGGCGAAGTCCAGGACGAGCTGCGCGCTCGGCGTGAGACCGTCGCGGCGGTACTCCTTGGCCAGACGCCGGGCGAACCGGTCGTCGAACTCGCGCTCGTAGCCGTCGGGCGTGCGCGGCGGGCAGCACTCGTCCACGCGCTCAGTATCGCGCTGCGCCGGGCGCCGGGCAACGCCCGGGCGGAGGGAGCCGGGGGGAGCGGCATCCGTCCCCAACTAGACTGGATGCCCGTGGCTCTCACCATCGGAATCGTCGGACTCCCGAACGTCGGCAAGTCGACCCTCTTCAACGCCCTGACCAAGAACCAGGTCCTCGCGGCGAACTACCCGTTCGCGACGATCGAGCCCAACATCGGCGTGGTCAACCTGCCCGACCCGCGTTTGGACACGCTCGCCGAGATCTTCTCGTCGGAGCGGATCCTGCCCGCCGCCGTGTCGTTCGTCGACATCGCCGGCATCGTCCGCGGCGCGAGCGAGGGGGAGGGGCTCGGCAACAAGTTCCTCGCGAACATCCGCGAGGCGGACGCCATCGCGCAGGTGGTGCGGGGTTTCGCCGACGACGATGTCGTCCACGTCGACGGCGCGGTGAACCCGCAGAGCGACATGGAGACGATCAACGCGGAGCTGCAGCTGGCCGACCTCGAGACCCTCGAGAAGGCGATCGTGCGCTACGAGAAGGAGGTCAAGGGCCGCAAGCTCGACCCCTCGGTGCTCGCCACGGCGGTCGAGGCGAAGGAGGCGCTCGAGCGCGGAGTGCTGCTGTCCGCCTCCGGCATCGACCTGACGCCGATCAGGGAGCTGGGCCTGCTGACCGCCAAGCCTTTCATCTTCGTCTTCAACGTCGACGAGGCGGTGTTGACGGATGCCTCCCGCAAGGCCGAGCTCGAAGCGCTGGTGGCCCCGGCCAAGGCGGTGTTCCTGGACGCCAAGATCGAGTCCGAGCTCATCGACCTCGAGCCGCAGGACGCTGCGGAGCTGCTGGCATCCACCGGCCAGGAGGAGTCGGGGCTCGACCAGCTGGCCCGCATCGGGTTCGACACCCTCGGCCTGCAGACCTATCTGACGGCGGGGCCCAAGGAAGCGCGGGCGTGGACCATCGGCAAGGGATGGAAGGCCCCCCAGGCGGCCGGCGTCATCCACACCGACTTCGAGAAGGGCTTCATCAAGGCCGAGGTGATCTCCTTCGACGACCTCGTCGCGGCGGGGTCGGTCGTCGAGGCGCGCGCGAAGGGGAAGGCGCGCCTCGAGGGCAAGGACTACGTCATGCAGGACGGCGACGTCGTCGAGTTCCGCTTCAACGTCTGAACCCCCGGACTTCCCACCCCTGTCGCACAGCCCCACGAGAGGACGCACACCCGTGGCTGAAACCCAGATCTTCGAGCCCGATGGCCGGGCCATCCCGTATGCCGACGAGCCCCGCAACGGACCCGCGCTGGTGCTCCTGCCCGGGCAGGGCCTGAACATCAGCTACCTCGGACCCCTCGCGCACGCCCTGGCCGAGGAGGACTTCCACGTCGTCCGGATCGGTCCGCGCCACCCCGCCACTGCCGCGGACGCCGACGTGTCGCTGCACGACCTCGCGCAGGACGTGGTGGACGTCATGCAGCACGTCGGCCTCGCCGGCGCATGGGTCGGCGGTCACGCCTTCGGCGGCACCGTCGCCCGTACCGTGGCCTTCGATCACCCGGGGCGCGTCAACGGGGTGCTGCTGCTCGGCGTCGAAGGAGCCGTCGCGACCGACGAGCTCGCCGACTCCGACGTGCCGGCCCAGGCGCGCGATGCCGACGTGGTCGCGATGCAGCGCGCGGCACAGACGGCGACGCCCGACGTGCAGTGGTCCACGCTCCCGCCCGCCCTGCCGGTGCTCGTCATCCAGGGCACCGAGGACCGCCTCACGCCGCCGGCGAACGGCGAGGCGCTGCAGGCGTCCGCCCCGGACCGGGTGAGCGTGACGAGCGTCGAGGGCGGCGGGCACCTGTTCCCGGTGACCCACATCGGCGCGACGGCCTGGCCGATCGAGGACTACCTCGACTGGGACTGACCCGACCGCCCGCGCGTCGAAGGCGGCGGCGGGTGTCGGCGGCCACCGGCACAATGGGGCGATGTCCGACGCCGCGATGTGGGATGCCGAGGCCGAAGCGTTCGACGAGGCCGCCGACCACGGTCTGCGGGACCCGGCCGTCAGGGAGGCGTGGCGCGCGCTGCTGGTCTCGCTGATCGCGCCCCCGCCGCTGACAATCGTCGATCTCGGCTGCGGAACGGGGTCGCTGTCGGTGCTGCTCGCCGAGCTCGGTCACGATGTCACGGGCGTGGACTTCTCGCCCGCCATGATCGAGCGGGCACGCGACAAGGGCCGGAGTGCGGGCGTCGCCGTCCGCTTCCTGCGCGCCGACGCGTCGGCCCCGCCCCTCCCGGCCGGCCAGTTCGATGTGGTGGTCAGCCGCCACGTGCTGTGGGCGATGCGCGATCCCGCCGCCGCCCTGGGCGCGTGGGTGGATCTGCTGCGACCGGGTGGACGGATCGTGCTCATCGAGGGACGATGGCACACCGGTGCGGGGCTGCCCGCCGCCGGCGCGCGTCGGCTGGTCGCCGAAGCCGGCCTCCAGGGCACGGCCTTCCGGTTCCTCCCCGACCCGGAGCTCTGGGGCGGTCCGACCTCCGACGAGCGCTACGCACTCACGGCATGGCGGTGAAGCGGGTCAGCGGGCGGCGAACTCGGCCAGCCGGGCGCGTCCGGGGCCGATGAACTGCTTCAGCCGGGCGCGGGCGGCGAGCACCTCGGGGTCGTCGGCGCGCTCGGGCGGAATGCGCACCGGGTTGAGCGTCGTGGTGTTGGACCATTCGCGGAGGTCGGGCTCGCGGGTCATGGCCAGCGACGCGTCACCCCCGATGATCTGCATGGCCGCCCAGTCCGCGGGCGTGTCGGAATAGGGGGACGGCCGGCAGACGCGGTTCTTCTCCGCGTCGTCCTCGCGCGTGGCCTCCACATACCCGGTCAGCGCAGCGCCGAAGCACGGGAAGCCCACCCTGACCGGCTGGGGCGTGATCGTTTCGGGCGTCCAGATCGGGCGCAGCCCCGGATACTTCAGCCCCTCGGCCGCGCAGTGCACGATGACCGCGCCACGAGGGATCCGCACCTCTCCGTCGGTCAGCACCAGGCGCCCGGGCGCGACCGCGAGCAGGTGTCCGAGACGGATCACGTCGTCGATCTCGCGGAGGAGGTCGAGCTCCCACGTCGCGAGCGTCGGGGTCTTGGCCATCGTCGGGCCCACCGCGGGGTCTATCCGCAGCATGATCCCCGCGTCCTCCAGCCGGACGAAGACGTCGTAGGGATCGGATGCCTCCGCCGCGGCGCGCATGGTCTCGGCGGCCATGCGCAGGAAGACGGCCGGATCGGGCTGCACGACCGCCCGGTTCAGCATCCACGCGTCGCGCGGGCGCACCCACGTGATGGCGTCGGGTGACACGCCGTTCTGCAGCAGCCAGACGCACGCGTCGCACGCGGTCTTGCCCGCGCCGACGACGACATACCGTTCCGGGGCCTCCCCGAGGCGCGCGAGGTCGTTCACCGGGATGACCCTGGCGTCCTCGTCTACCGAGAAGGGCGGCCGCGTGAGGGCGGGGATGTCGGGCGCGAGATATCGTGCGTCCACGATCCGCGCACGAGGGGCGTGGAACCTCTCACCGCTGAGCAGGCTGACGAACCGGCCACCGCCGAGGTGCTCGCACCGTCCGTGGAAGCTCACCCGGCCTGTCTTCTGCAGCTGCGCGAGCACGCGCCCGTAGTAGGCGCACACCTCGGGCGCGGTGGCACGCTCGTGCAGGCCCTTCTCGGGGCCGTCGGTCTGGATAAGGCCGTTTCCCAGCGGCGCGGAGGCCACGCCGTAGAAGGCCGACGCCTGGTGCACGCGAACGAAGCCGTAGGCGTCCAGCCAGTGCCCTCCCGGACCGTGCCGGCGATCCACGATCGCGACCGAGGCGTCCGAGTGCGCGACGAGCGCGTCGGTGAACGCCATTCCCATGGCCCCGGCGCCGACGACGACGTAGTCGACCTCCACCATCGACTCCATGGGGCCATCAGAGCAGTGGCCGCGGCATCCGTCAATGCGTGTCGCGAGCTCTATACGCCCGCGCGCCGCCACGACGCAAGAGGGCCGGCGAACTTCGCCGGCGGCAGATTCCCGGTCGAGAATGATTCTGTGGCAGACCAGCACGATGAGCCGGGCACGCCGGCCGGGCTTGCTGCGGTGCCGCCGGTGGAGCTGCCCCATCCCGACCCGCACCGTGGCACCGTGCTGATCGTCGGCGTCTGTGCGGCCGTGGCCTTCGTGGTCCTCCGGTTCGTCGTCGCGCTGGGTGGCCACGAACCGCTCGCGGTCGACGTCTGGTGGCAGGCGCTGATGCTCGAGGCGATGACCGACGCCGGGCTGGTCCTGGCGTGGATCCCGGCCGTCGTGGGCGGCACCGTCGGCATGATCGTCATCGGGGTGCTCCTGGTCGCCGTGTTCCTGTGGCGCAGGCGCCCGTGGGATGCCGCGACCGTTGCGCTGGCGATCGTGACCGTCGTCGCGATCGGTGCGCCGATGGCGGCCGTCATCGCGCGTGTCCGCCCGGAGGACTCGCTGGCCGAAAGCGTGCCGACCTCCTTCCCCTCCGGGCACACCGCCGTGGCGACGACGGTCGCGGTGACGCTGGGCCTCCTGCTGAGGCGATGGTACGTCTGGGTGGCCGGGGTGTGCTGGATCGTCTACATGATGTGGAGCCGGACGTATCTGCACGCCCACTGGCTCAGCGATGTGGTCGCCGGCATGCTGGAGGGCGTCGCCGTGGCCTGTCTGGTGTGGTGCTTACTGCACGCGCTGCGCATCCGCCGCGCACGATCGTCGGCGCCACGTCACGCGTGAGTGGTCTCGGCGAGGATTTCAAGTCCCTTCCGCACTCCCCGCGTGTGGCTACGGTTCCTGCATGACCACTGCGAAGAATGCGGCGCGGGCCGCACAGGAATCACCCGTGTTCCGCACCATCGCCCGCATCGGCTACGTCGTGCTCGGCGTGCTCCACATCGTCATCGGCGTGATCGCGATCTCGGTCGCGATGGGCGGCGGCGGCCAGGCCGACCAGGGCGGCGCGATGCAGACCATCCGCGACACGCCGGCGGGTGTGTTCGCGCTGTGGGCGATCGCGGTCGGACTCGTGGCGCTCGCCGCGTGGCAGATCGCCGACGCCTTTCTCGAGCGCCAGCCCGACACCAAGAAGAAGTGGGGTCACCGCGCCAAGTACCTGGGCACGGCAGCCGCCTACCTGGCCATCGCGGCGACGGCGATCGTCTACGCGCTGGGCGGCAGCTCGAACTCGTCCGAGTCGTCGCAGACGTTCAGCGCCCAGCTGATGTCCACCCCGGGCGGACTGTTCCTCCTCGTGCTGGTGGGGCTCGTCGTCTTCGCGGTGGGCGTCGCGTTCATCATCCGGGGCGCCACGCGCGCCTTCGAGAAGCACCTCGAGCTCCCGGGCGGCACTGTCCGCAGGGGAATCGTCACCTTCGGCGTCGTCGGCTACATCGCCAAGGGCATCGCAGTCGCGGTGACCGGCGTCCTGTTCGTCGTCGCGGCGATCACCCACGATGCGCAGACCGCCGGCGGGCTGGATGCCGCTCTGCACGCGCTCGCGGAGCTGCCGTTCGGCCGCGTCATCCTGTGGGTCGTCGCGGCCGGTCTCATCATCTACGGCGTCTTCTGCTTCGCCCGCGCCCGCTACGCGCGGATGTGAGGATTCCGGCGGGCGGAGGCCACCCTCACCCGGGGACGCTCTCGGCGTCCGTGCCTCCGTCGTCGCGCTGCCGCACCGGGTGCTCCGGCAACGCGGCCAGCGCCGCACGGCGACCCTTGGTCGCCGCGCCGGACCGGCGGGAGGATCCCCGGCACGAGGGTCGAGCGCAGGGCGATGCTGAGCGGACCCCGGCGCGAGCTCTGAGCAGGCGCCGCGCCGTCCGCCATTGACGCGTCGGCGGCGGGTTGGGAAGCTGGGCGGAGCACAGACCGGCGCTGGGGAGCGGGGGTTCGACGATGGCACTGTCCACGCGTGCGATCGCGGCGAAGCGAGCGGTGGACGTCGTCACGACGTTCTTCTCCCGCATTCAGGCGATCGCCGCCGACGCCGACGCGCTCGACTTCACCTTCGGCAATCCACACGAGATGGCGCTGCCCGGGCTCTCGTCCGCGTTGCGCGCGCACGCCGAGCCGCGGTCGGTCGACTGGTTCGCCTACAAGAGCAGCGAGAGGCCCGCCCAGGAGACGGTGGCCTCGGGGCTGCGGGAAGAGCTGGGCCTCGACTTCGAACCCGACGACATCGCGATGACGCAGGGGGCTTTCGGTGCCATATCGCTGGCCCTCGCGCTGCTGGCCGACGCCGGCGACGAGGTCGTCATCCCGGTGCCCGGATGGTTCTGCTACGAGCCGATGCTGTACGCCGCCGACCTGGTGCCGGTGCGAGCGCCTCTGGATCCGGTGACCTTCGATCTGGATGTGGATGCCATAGCCCGGGCGATCTCGCCCCGGACGAGAATCGTCATCGTGAACTCGCCGGCCAACCCGACGGGCCGCGTCTACCCGAAGGCTTCGTGGGATGCCCTGGCGCAGGAGCTGGAGCGAGCTTCACGCATGCAGGGGCGCCGCATCTGGCTTCTGTCCGACGAGCCGTACCGTCGGATCCGGTTCGACGGCGTGGTCTTCTCCAGTCCGGCGGCCTCCTACCCGTGGACGCTCATCGACTACAGCTACGGCAAGGTGCTGCTCGCCCCGGGGCAGCGCCTGGGATACCTCGCGATCTCGCCCGAGGTGCCCGCGGCCGAGCGCGAAGAGCTGCGGGCAGCCCTCTTCCCGCTCGGCCTCGCGATCGGATGGGGATTCCCCGACGCGATCATGCAGTACTCGGTCCCGGAGCTGGAGTCGCTGTCGATCGACGTGGCCGAGCTGGCCCGCCGCCGCGACCGCCTCTGCGGCGTGCTCGCCGACTCCGGCCTGGACATCACCCGGCCCGAGGGCACGTTCTACCTGTGGGGGCGGGCGACCGGTGGTGACGGCGCCGTGTTCTGCGATGCGCTCGCCGCGCGAGGCGTTTACGTCATGCCCGGCGATCTCTTCGCGCAGCCGCAGCACTTCCGCATCTCGCTGACGGCGACCATGCCGATGATCGATCAGGCGATCCCTCACCTGGCCGACGTCGCCCGCGAGCTCTCGCGCCCCTCTTGAGCGAACGTCCGCCGCGGCGCGGAACTCACCGGGCGCCGCCGGACGGCCCGGCGGCCGCGCGGTCCGAGCCATCCAGGAGGGAGCGGGCGAGCACGGTGGATCCCGCGACGGCCGCGGGCATGGTGGCGACGGCGCCGAGCGGCACGAAGAAGCAGAGCTGGGTCGCCACGCCGAAGCCCAGGACGCGCGCCCGGTGGCGTCGGAGCAGGCTCCGACGCGTCGCGGGAGCCAGCCCCCGTGCGGTCAGTGCGCGGGAGGTCAGCTCGTCCGCCAGCAGCCAGCCGGTGAACGACACCGCGAACACTGTGCTCAGCACGCCGCCGACGACCGGCACCAAGGCCACGAGCGCCGCGAGGAGCGCGATCCCCATGCCGCGGCCGATCAGCGAGAGCCCGTCGCCGACGGCGCGCCAGAAGCCGTAGTCCGACTCGTTCACGGCACCGCCGAGGTCGGCTTCGACCGCCTTCCAGATCCGGTCGTAGAACGGTTCGCCGACGAGAAGCGTCAGCGCCGTGAACGTCACGGCCACGAGGACCAGCGAGGCACCGAGGAGAGCGGTTCCGACGGCGAGGCGGAACACGCTCGCCCACACCCCCGGCCAGCTGTCGGCGAAGGGCGTCATCGCCTCCGTGATCGTGGGCAGATAGGTGCCGAGCGCGATGAGTCCGCCCAGGAACAGCAGCGCGACGATGGCCGCGGGCACCAGGCCGAGAGCCATGAGCCCGGGACGCCGTCGCCAGTAGGCGAATCCGCGTCCGAGCAGGCCCACTCCCCGGACGAACTCGCGCATCCCGCTCACTCTATGTGCGGCGACGTCGTACGAGCCGAGCTCTTGACAGGAACGGTCTCTACACCCCGCCGCCGCGGTGTGCAACGGGAGAGGACATGCCGGGGCCGTTGCGGTGTACTGGCGGGAACGGAAGGAGGGCGTCATGAAGGAGAGTCCGATCCCGCGCCTGTCGCCCGAGGACGGGAACCCTGCCAGCGACCTCAAGACGGACATCATCAAGGACGTCGAGCGGGAGCACACGATCACCGGGGACGTCGTCGGCCCTCGAGCGGAGGAGATCCCGGACGAGGAGTCGGATCTGCCGGAGCAGTCGCGAGCATCCGACGAGTCGCGCTGAGTCGGGCGCGGTGAGAGCAGCCCCACAGATTCGCCGCCGAGTCAACCCCTTGTCTCCGGGTTTCGGATGCCACCAGGGTGGGCCCTGCGCTCGCTTGCCGGCGAGCCCGTCCGCAGGAGGCGCCATGCTCACCGTTCCGATCTCCGCCGACGCTGTACGCCGCCCCGAGCTGGTGTCGGTGGGATCCGGAGCGTGGGTCGCGTGCGACCCGGCGGCCGGCCCAGACGATCCCCGGCGCGCGGTGGCCTACCTCGAGTGCAAGGACGAACGCGTCTACCTGCTGTGGGTGAGGGACTCGGCCGGGGTCTGCGAGTTCGCGTCGATCCGTGCGGCGCTCGACGCGATCGCCGAGCGGCTGGCGGCCCGCGCTGCGCAGGGGTAGCGGGTATCAGGCGGACCGTGTCGTCGCGTCGGCGACCGTCGACAGCACATCCTCGAGGAATGCCGCCACGACGCGCGCGTCGTCGTCGGAGAGCCCAGATGCGATCGCCCGCAGCCGCATCGTGAGCGGGTCGACGTGGTCGGGATCGGTGTTGCGGTCGAACGGCCGCACCAGCTTCTTGCGGCGGTCGCGCGGATGGTTCTCCACCGCGATGAGGCCGCGGGCCACGAGGCGGTCGATCAGCGCCGTCCCGGACGCGGGGGACAGGTGGAGGGCTCGAGAGACCATACCGGCCGTCACTTCCTCGGTGTCCATCCCTTCCAGCAGGAAGCGCATCGCCGAGCGGTCGGTCTCGTTCATGCCGTTCTGCACTTCGCGCCGGCGGGCGAGGCGAGCCTCCGCCAGCCGCAGGCGCTCCAGGACGCCGGCTACGTCCGGCCGTCTCCCGCGTGCTGCGGTCGGAGATACTCGTTCACCCACGCGATCTATTCGACCACGAGCTGTTCGGTTTCGAAAAGTACCGTCACGAAATTCTCATCACCGAACAGTTCGGTATCGAACTATACTGGGTCGCCAGAAGGGAGGCCGCACCATGGCCGAACTCATCTACGGCGCAGCGGGCACCCCGATCCATATGCCGGATCACCTCATGGCTCACGTGAAGCTCCTCACGGCCACCAAACTGCGGCGCGGAGAGAGCTTCCTCCTGTCATGGCGATACCCGGACGGAAGCGGGCGCTCGTCGATCTGGATCCAGCCGTCCATCCCGCTGCGCTTCATCTTCGACTCGCCGGACGAGCCTGCCATCGATCACGCCCTGCTCGCATCGCTCGCGGCGTCCGCAAGTTCGAACGGCGGACTGGTGATCGACGTCACCGAGGACGCGAGCCCGACGGCGGCCGGTGGAAGCCCGGCATCGGCGTCTCCGCCCGCCGGCGTCCTGTCGCCGCAGCCGGCGCCCGTGGCCGCGTGAACCGCGACAGGGCGACGGCGACGCCCTTGGCGGACGCGCCGTCGCCCTCGCTTTGGTGAGCTGTGCTCACTCCGAGATCTCGGCCACCGTCTCACCGGCTTGCTGCGGGGCAAGTGACAGCGCCACATCGGCTTGGCTGATGATGCCCACGAGCTCGTGCCCGTCGATGACGGGAAGACGGCGCACCTGATGCTTCTTCATCATCTCCAGTGCCTCGGAGACGTCGTCGTCGGCTCCGATCGTGACCGGCTTGCCCTCGGCGAGGCTGCCCGCGGTCGTCGCTCCGGGATCACCGCCCTGGGCCACGCATTTCACGACGATGTCGCGGTCTGTCAGCATCCCCTTCAGCCGGTCGTCCTCACCGCAGATCGGCAGGGCGCCGACATCGAGCGACGCCATCAGGCGCGCCGCTTCGACGAGGGTCTCGTTCTCGCCCACGCAGCGCGGGGCGGGAGTCATGATGTCTCTGGCAGCAGTCATCGGTCCTCCTTCAGTTCCGGTCCGGCGACGGTAGGCGCGGCCGCGTGACCGCCGGAGGGGGTTGACAGCGGCGACCGCCCGGCGTACGCAACGGACTGCGCGCCACCATGCAATGGACTGTCGGGCTTCGGATGTCAACCCCCTCGGCGACCGCGCTGACCGGGGAGATGCTTCGTCGGCAGGAGGTTGACGATGACCGATCCGACCGGGGGTCCGCGAGCGGTGACGCCGGCCCGGGTTGCCGAGCGGGTGGCGGCGACGCATCGGCCCGACAGGCATGGACTGGTTCTCATCCCGCTGTGCGACCGGTCCTGGCGACTCTGCGACCGCGCCGTGCCCCCGAGCGACCCCGCCAGCCTCGTCGCGTACGTGGAGCAGCTCGCCGACGGATCGTACGAGGCGGTGTGGGTCTCGGTGGGACTCGGCTGCGCACGGTACCCGTCGCTCGAGCCACTGCTCGCTGAGGCGATCGACCGCCTGGATCAGGGCCGCAGCCTCGGCGCGCTGAAGCCGCACCACATCCCGCACCGGCCGCCCGCCCGCGTCTGACGTGCGAGCAAGCCACCCTGTCCGAGTCGAGTGGCAGGATGGCACCATGCCGGAGTCGCCGGAGGTGGAGGCGCTCTCCCGGTTCCTCGCGAGCGAGGCGGCCGGCCGAGAGGTGCGCGAGGTCGACGTGCTCGAGTATCGGGTCGTCAAGACCCGGGGGACGCCGCCCGCGAACATCGCGGGGCGCTCGATCACCGGTGCGGCGCGCCACGGCAAGCACGTCGAGCTGACGCTCGACGAAGGCGCCCTGGTCGTCTCTCTCGGGCGCCACGGCTGGATGAGGTGGCGCACCCATGACGCCGCGCCCGATTCGGCGGCCGCCGACGAGCCGCCTGCGCTGGCGGCGCTGGCGCTGTCGGGAGCAAGGACCCTGGAGGTGACGGACGCCGGCACCTGGGTGTCGATCGGGCTCTTCGTCGTCAGCACGGCGACGGACGTGCCGGCGATCGCGAAGCTCGGCCCTGACCCTGCCGATCCCGCGTTCACCAGAGCGCGCTTCGACGCGGCGTTCGGAAGGCGTCGCAAGCAGATCAAGGCGATCCTGCAGGAGCAGGAGTCGATGGCGGGGATCGGCAACGCGTACTCCGATGAGATCCTCCATCGCGCACGGCTGTCGCCACTCCGGCACGCCGCGGCGCTGAGCGCGGCCGAGTCGGATCGGCTGTTCGATGCCACCGTGTCCACCATGCGAGAAGCGATCGCCGCGCGGGCGGGCCTTCCCATCGACGGTCTCAAGGCCGCCAAAGTCGCCTCGATGCGCGTGCATGGTCGCACGGGAGAGGCGTGCCCCGTCTGCGGCGACACGGTGCGCGACCTTGCGTTCGCGAGCACCGTGGCGCAGTACTGCCCGACGTGTCAGAACGGCGGGGCGCCGCTGTGACGTGCCGGGGTGAGAGGGGAGCGGGAGCCTGTTCGCAGTGGCGTGGGTAGCATGGACGCCATGACGACTTCGCAGCAGCCCGCCCCGATCACCCTCTCGCCCGTCTCGGACGACAAGAACCTCCTCACCGTCACGGAGTCGGCCGGATCCTGCTGCGGCGGCAGCGCCTGCGGCATGGGCTGACCCCGGCGACCGCCGAACCTCTCCCCGCCCCTCGATGACCGACGAACAGCTGCACATCACCCCGCGCGTGGGGCGCATCCTCATGTCAGAGGAGGCGATCTACGGTCTGATCCTGGTGTCGGGCATGATCGTCGTCAGCGGCTCGTCCACGGGCACATCGCTCGATGCGTTCGTCACGGTGGCGGTCACCGTCGTCGTCTTCTTCGCGGCGCACGTCTTCGCAGGGACGCTCGGCCGACTCGCTGCCACCGACGGACATGCCGGTCTCCGCGCGAGCCTGAGGGCGTCCACGCGCCAGTCCGGCGGGATGCTCCTCGCGTCGGTGCCTCCGTTGGTGATCCTCCTGCTGGGCACCACTCGCGTGATCGAGGACGGCACCGCGCTGTGGCTGGCACTCATCGTGAACACCGTCATGCTGGGGGCGCTCGGCTGGATCGCGGTGGCACGCTGGAGCACACACTGGCTGCCCCGCATCCTCAGCGCCCTCACCACCGCAGCGTTCGGCGGTGTCCTCATCCTCCTGAAGGCCGTCATCCACCACTGATACGCGATGCCTCGCGAGGAGTGCGCAGCGCGGAGGCGAGGGACGGGCTCAGTCCAGGTACCTCCTCCACCGGCACGGCGAGCGCCTGGAGCGACCTGCTGAAGAAGTTGCGGGCACCGGCGGCCAGCGTGATGTCGACGATCTGCCGATCGGTGAACCCCGCGTCGCGCAGACGCTGCGCGTCGGCATCCGTCATGGCCGCGGCATCCGTCGACAGCCGCTCCGCGTACGCGACGACCGCCGCGTCGCCTTCGCTCAGTCCGGCATCGGTCCCGTCGCGGACGAGCCCGGCGAGGTCGTCCTCGTCGAGGATGCCCGCGCGCAGCGACTTGCGCCCGTGGGCGAGGAGGCAGTGCTCGGATCGCAGCGCACGCGCGGCACCGAGCGTGGCGAGCTCATAGGTGCGCAGGCCGATCGACGGCAGGAGGGCACGGATGAGCGCCTCGAAGGCCTGATGCGCCTCGGGGTTGACGGCCATCGCCCGGGTGTGGGCGTACACGAAGCCGTCCTCGCGCAGGTCCGCCTCGTACATCTCGGCGGCGTGCCCCGCCGCTTCCTCGACATCAGGTGTGCTGACGATCATGACGATGGCCTCCCGTCGGTCCTCGGGCGCAACCAGAATCGCCGATGCCCCACCCCTTGTCGAGGGGTGGGGGATACGCCTGATACGTCGGGTCAGTGAGCGGGCGGCGCACCCATGGGCTGGTCGGCCGGCTTGCGGATGAGGAACGCGCCCACCAGCAGCGGCAGCGAGAGGATCGCGGCGGTGAGGAACGCAGCGTGGGTGCCCGCCGCGCCGGCTGCCGTCTCGCCGGCGCCCGATGCGAGCGCCGTCGAGGTCGCCGCGGCCATCACGCCGAACATGAGGGCGATGCCCGCTGCGCCGGCGACCTGCTGCACGGTGCCGACGACGGCCGACCCGTACGAGTAGAACCGCGGCTGGAGCGAGGCGAGCGACGCGGTGAACAGCGGCGTGAACGAGAGCGCGAGCCCCAGCGAGAGCACGGTCTGCGAGATCGCGACGAGCCATACCGGAGTGTCGATGGTGAACGTGGTGTAGAACCACAGCAGCGAGCTCGTGATGACGGCTCCCGGCACCAGCAGCACGGTGGTGCCCCACCGGTCGTAGACGCGCCCGATGACGGGACCGGCCAGGCCCATCGCCAGGGCCCCCGGCAGCACCACGAGCCCCGCCGTCAGTGCATCGGCGCCCAGGACGTCCTGCAGGTACAGCGGCACGACGGTGATCGCCCCGAAGAACGCCATCGACATGATCGCCAACTGCGCGATCGACAGGGAGAAGTTCGCGCTGCGGAAGACGCGCAGGTCGAGCAGCGCGTCGTCCTCGCGCTGGAGGAGCACCTGGCGCCAGCCGAACAGGCCCAGGGCCACGGCCCCGATGCTCAGCGAGACGACGAGCGTGGTCGTCGACGCTGCGGCGGCGGCCGCGGCATCCGCTCCGCCTCCGTGACCACCGGCACCCAGCTGGCTGAGCCCGAACACGAGGCCGCCGAACCCCAGCGCCGACAGGATCACCGAGAGCACGTCGATCGGCGCACGGGTCGTCTCGCCGAGGTTGTGGATCCAGCGGGCGCCGACCACCAGCGCCACGAGCGCGATCGGCAGCACGACGCCGAAGATCCAGCGCCACTCGAAGCTGTTCAGGAGAGCGCCGGCCAGCGTCGGGCCGATCGCGGGGGCCAGCGAGATCACGATGCTGACGCGGCCCATCATGCGGCCGCGGATCGCGGGGGGCACGACCGTCATGAGCGTGGTCATGAGCAGGGGCATCATGATCGCCGTTCCCGAGGCCTGCACGACGCGGGCGCCGAGGAGCACCGGGAATCCCGGCGCAAGGAACGCGATGAGGGTGCCCGCCGAGAACAGCCCCATCGCCGCGACGAACATCGTGCGGGTGGTGAAGCGGCGCAGCAGGAAGCCGGTGATCGGGATGACCACCGCCATGGTCAGCATGAAGGACGTGGTGAGCCACTGGGCGGCGAGGGCCGTGATGCCGAGATCGACGATGAGGTGCGGGATCGCGACGCCCATCGTGGTCTCGTTGAGGATGGCCACGAATGCGGCAGCGAGCAGCAGCCAGATGACCCGGCTCTCGCGCGGGCCGAGCGTGGCGGCCCCACCGGGGGTGGAGCGGGAGACGTGCGGGATGCCGCCGGTGCCCGGGGTCGTTTCGATAGCGGCCATAGACGGTCTCCTCGGGGTCGGTCGGCCACCCGAGGATGGCAAGCCTCCAACTTAACCACAGGTTCCGACATCGCATTCCCGGCATCTCGACCGAGATGCCGGTGACCAGCCGCCGGCGGTCAGCGTCCGCCGCGCTCCTGATCGCCCCACTCCTCGGAGCCGATGGCGTCCGTCGGCTCGGGCTCGGGCTCGCGATCCTCGAGGCCGGTCGGGATCGGGTTGACGATCTCCTCGTGAGGGATCGCCTTGAGCGCGTCGATCTCCTCACGCAGCTCGGCGAGATCGCTGCCGTCGTGCTCGGGACGGTCGGGAGTCGAGGTCATGGAGCGAGCCTAGCGTCGGCGGGCGGAATTAGGCTGGCGGGGTGAGCATGCGCGGGGGCGGAGGCGGCGGGGGGCACCCCGGTTTCCGGCCGGTCGACACCGAGGCCCAGCGCAAGGCCAATGCCGAGGCGCCCCGCATCCCCAACCTGGGCCGCCGGGTGGTCGCGCTCTTCCGGCCGTACACGTTCTCGATCGTGATCACCGGCGTGCTCGTGGTGGCAGGGGCCGGGATCGCGGTGATCCCGCCGCTGCTCGTGCAGCGGGTCTTCGACGATGCGCTGTTCCCGGTCGACGGCTCCGCGCCCGACCTGACGCTGCTGTGGCAGCTGGTCCTGGCCATGATCGCCCTCTTCCTGCTGTCGGCGGCCGTCGGCGTCGTGCAGACCTGGCTGACGTCCACGGTCGGCAACCGCGTGACCGGTGACCTCAGGGTGACGCTGTTCGACCACCTCCAGTCGATGGAGCTCGGGTTCTTCACGCGCACCAAGACGGGCGTCATCCAGTCCCGTCTGCAGAACGACGTCGGCGGCGTGTCGGGCGTGCTCACCAATACGGTGACGAGCATCCTCGGCAACACCGTCACGGTCGTCGCGTCGCTGGTCGCCATGATCCTCATCGACTGGCGGCTCACGATCATCGCGGTCGTGCTGATGCCGTTCCTCATCATCGTGCAGCGTCGCGTCGGGCAGGTGCGCGCGCGCATCGCCGGCGAGACGCAGGAGTCGCTGTCGGAGCTGACGTCGATCACGCAGGAGACCCTGAGCGTCTCGGGCATCCTGCTGTCGAAGTCCTTCAACCGGCAGCGCACGGAATCGGCCCGCTACGCCGACGAGAACGTCAACCAGGTCCGCCTGCAGGTGCGCCGCGCCATGAGCGGGCAGGGCTTCTTCGCGGTGGTGCAGGTCATCATGGCCAGCGTCCCGGCGATCATCTACCTGGTGTCGGGCTATCTCATCGGCACCGGCACCGACGCGATCACTGCCGGCACGATCGTCGCCTTCACGACCGTCCAGGCACGCCTGCTCATGCCCCTGATGGGGCTGATGCGCGTCTCCCTGGACCTGCAGACCTCGGCGGCGCTGTTCGCCCGCATCTTCGAGTACCTCGACCTCGTGCCCGCGATCAAGGACGCGCCCGACGCGATCGACGTCTCGCAGGCGCCGGGGCCGGTCGGCCGCATCGAGTTCCGCGATGTGGTCTTCCGGTATCCGGATGCCGCGCCCGAGGCCCGCGCCACGCTCCAGGGCGTCTCGTTCGTGGCCGATCCGGGCCAGCATGTCGCGTTCGTCGGGCCGTCCGGCGCCGGCAAGACGACCGTGCTGTACCTGACGCCGCGGCTGTACGAGGCATCCGGGGGGTCCGTCCTCTTCGCGGGTGAGGACGTACGGCGCCTGCGGCAGGAGTCCATCGTCGACAACGTCGGCATCGTCTCCCAGGAGACCTACCTCTTCCACGCCACGATCCGCGAGAACCTGCGCTACGCCAAGCCCGACGCGACCGACGCCGAGCTGGAGGCCGCCTGCCGGGCGGCGAACATCCACCACGTGATCGAGCGGTTCGAGAACGGCTACGACACCGTGGTCGGCGAGCGCGGGTACCGGCTGTCGGGGGGCGAGAAGCAGCGGATCGCGATCGCCCGCGTGCTGCTGAAGGATCCCCCGGTGCTCCTGCTGGACGAGGCGACGTCCGCGCTCGACACGGTGTCCGAGCGAGTGGTGCAGGAGGCGCTGGATGCCGCCGCCCGCGGCCGCACGACCCTGTCGATCGCACACCGGCTGTCGACGGTGATCGATGCCGACGTGATCCACGTCGTCGAGGCGGGGCGCATCGTCGAGTCCGGCACGCACGCGTCGCTGCTGGCCGCCGGCGGCCTGTACGCCGAGCTCGCCGCGCAGCAGCTCGCGACCACCCGCATCCTCGAGGCGGAGGGCGCGGAGCCGCCGGCCGATCACCCGGAGCGACGCGCCGACACCGCGCCCGATGAACCTTTGACGCTGACCGCTGCCGAGCTCGAGGAGCGCGGCATCCGCCCGGCCGTCATCGGCGACCGGACCCCCGACCACTGAGCCGCTTCGTCCCGGTCACCACAGCGCCGCGGCGGCCAGCGCGATCCTGGCGCTGTCGGGCAGGGCCGCCGCGTCGGCGCGGGCGGCCAGCGTCCGCGCGAACGCCCCGAGCTCGCGGCGGTACAGCGGCTCGGGATGGTCACGCGCGATGTCCACGAGCGCGGGCAGGTCCATCCCCGCGATGAGACGGACGCGGGATGCCGCCGCCCGCTGCTCGCCCGCGGCGTCCAGGACCTCGATCCCGCCCGAGAGGGCCTCGAGATAGTCGCGCAGCACCGGCAGTGCGCTCTTGTGCTGGGTGATGGACGAGCCGTCGGCGCGCTCCCGCCACTCGACCACGACGTCCGGGATGACGTCGAAGGCGCGGGCGCGGGTGTACATGTGCTGAGCGACGACCTGGTCCTCGTACGCCTTGCCGACCGGGAAGCGCAAGCCGGTGCGCCGCCACAGGTCGACGCGGCTCACCTTCGACCAGGCGACGATGTTGCCCGAGGCGTCCGGGTGATCCGCGAGCGTCGCGCCCACGCGCGCGGGGTCGGTCGCGGCGGCGACCCACGGCTGCACGCTTCCCGCCTCGTATCCGCCCGCGGAGTCCGGCCGCAGGCGCACATAGGCGCCGAGCGCGAAGTCGCTGCCGCTGGCGTCGACGGTGCCGACCAGCAGCTCGAGCGCGCGCGGCGTGAGCCGGTCGTCGGCGTCGAGGAAGCCGACGAACGGCGTGCGCACGAGGTCCAGCCCGGTGTTGCGCGCCGCGCCCAGCCCTCGCTGCTCCCGGTGGTGGACCACCTGGAAGCGCTGATCCGTCACCGCGGCGGCTTCGAACAGCTTCCCGGTGTCGTCGTTCGAGGCGTCGTCGACGAGCACGGCGACCCAGTCGGTGCGCGTCTGCGCACGAAGGGAGTCCAATGCCTCGACGGCGTACGCCGCCACGTCGTAGCCCGGGACGATGACGGTCACGGCGGGGGTCACCGTCCGATCCTATGGGCGCGGCGGGGTGACCCTGCCCGCGGGGTGGCGGCCGGTCCGGGCGACCGTCAGCGTCCCGGCTCGGCGACGGCCGCGACGGAGGCGGCGACCGCGTCGGCGACGGCATCCAGCGAGGCGTTCAGCCATCGAGGGAAGGTGAAGCGCACCGCGGTCTGCGCGACCTCGGGGGCGACGCCCAAGGCGACCAGGACGTGCGACGGCTCGTCACTGCCCGCGGCGCAGGCCGATCCGCTGGATGACACCACCCCCCGTCGCTCCAGCTCGAGCAGCACCGCCTCGCCGCTGGTGCCGGCGAACGTGAAGCTGGCCGTGCCGGGGAGCCGGTGCACGGGGTCGCCGGTGAGGCGCGCCGACGGCACGGTCTCGAGCACGCGGGCGATGAACCGGTCCCGCAGCGCGCTCACGCGGGCGGATGCCTCGACCCGGTCGGATTCGGCCAGCTCCAGTGCGGTCGCGAGACCGACTGCGCCGGCGACGTCCTGCGTGCCGCTGCGGCGGCCGCGCTCCTGCCCCCCGCCGTGCAGCAGCGGCTCGAGCGGTATCCGGCCGCGGATCCCCAGGACGCCGGTTCCTTTGGGAGCGCCGAGCTTGTGGCCGGCGAGCGAGATCGCGTCGCAGCCCAGCTCGTCCGCCGACAGCGGCAGCCATCCGGCCGCCTGCACGGCGTCGAGGTGCAGCGGCACGCGCCGGTCGCGGAGGAGCTTCCCGAGGGCGACGGCATCCTGCACCGTGCCCACCTCGTTGTTGGCGTACCCCAGGGTGACCAGCGCCGTGTCGTCGCGCAGCGCATCGGCGACGGCATCCGGGTCCACTCGTCCGTGCGCGTCGACCGGCACCCGCGTCACCGCGCAGCCGTGCACGCGCTCCAGGTACGCGACCGATTCGAGCACCGACTCGTGCTCGATCGGCGTCGTGATGACGTGGACGCGTCCATCCTCACGGCGCTGCGCCGCCGCGATCGCGGTCCCCTTGATCGCGAGATTGTTCGCCTCGGTGCCGCCCGAGGTGAAGACGACGTCGGCCGGCCGCAGCCCGAGCACGCGAGCCACGCGGGCGCGGGCATCGGCGAGGGCCTCGGCGGCGGCCTCGCCGACGGTGTGGTGGCTCGACGGATTGCCGTACCAGCGGGTGAGGTACGGCATCATCGCCTCGAGCACCTCGGGTCGCACCGGGGTGGTGGCCGCGTTGTCGAGGTACAGCATGCTCAGCGTCGGTCCCGCCTGCTCACGGGGCGTCGATGCGAACATCGAGCCCGAGGTCGAGCGCGCGCGCAGAATGGGTGAGCGCGCCGACCGAGATCACGTCGACGCCGGTCTCGGCGATCGCCCGCACGGTCTCGAGCGAGACGCCGCCCGAGGCCTCCACCGTGGCTCGGCCCGCCACCTGCGCCACGCCGGTGCGGAGGTCCTCGAGCGAGAAGTTGTCGAGCATGATCGTGCCGATCCCGGCCGCCAGCACCGGCTCGATCTGGTCGAGGCGGTCGACCTCGACCTCGATGTGTGTCGTGTGCGGCAGGAGATCCTTCGCCGCACGCAGCGCGTCGGTCGTCGACGCGCCCTTCTGCGCGAGGACGGCGAGGTGGTTGTCCTTGGCCATCACGGCGTCCGAGAGGGAGTGGCGGTGGTTGCGGCCGCCGCCGTCGCGCACCGCCTTGCGCTCGAACGCGCGCAGCCCCGGCGTCGTCTTGCGCGTGTCGGCGATGCGGGCGCGGGTGTGCGCCACCTCAGCGACGTAGGCGCCGGTGAGCGTCGCGATGCCCGACATGCGCTGCACGAAGTTGAGTCCGATGCGCTCGGCCGTCAGGACGCCGCGCGCCGGGCCCGTCACGACCGCGAGCACGGCCCCGGGCTCGAACCACTCGCCGTCCTCGACGACGAGCTCGACGTCGATCGCCGGATCGGTGAGCCGGAAGGCCGCGGCGAACACCTCGCCTCCGGAGAAGACGCCCTGCTCGCGCGCGATGAGGTCGGCGCGCGCCACGGCGTTCTCGGGGATCAGCGCCTCGCTCGTGAGGTCGCCCCACGGTGCGTCCTCCTCGAGGGCGAGGCCGACGACGCGGTCGATGTGACTGCGGCTCAGCAAGCGACCGCCTCCTTCTCGGCGAGCGGGCCGGCAGAACTCCACGGATCCGGGCGGGTTTGCGGCGCTCCCGCGCCGGTGGCGCCCACACGCGTCCGGTTCTGTGGAGTTTCGTCCTCACCGGCGTCGGCGCGGAAGTGCGCGCCGACGGACTCCCGGCGGGCGAGGGCCGCGGCGACGAGGCGCTCGGCGACCAGGAGCAGATTCTCGTCCTCGACCTCGTGTTCGCGGACCGGGACGCGCTCCTGCGCGCGCCAGCCGGCGATGACGGATGCCGCATGCTCCAGGCCGGCCGCATCGCGCACGAGCCCGGCCTCGGCCCACAGCAGCTCCTGCAGCGCCGCGCGCGAGAAACCGGCGTGCGCCGCCGCGTGATTCTCCCTGGACAGACGCGCGACGGCGGAACCGGCGCGCACGCGCGGGGGGCGAACGGGGGAGTGCGGCCAGGACCCGGATGCCGCGTCGGCGGCGATCGCATCCCCGGCGCGCGCGCCGAACACGGCCCCCTCCAGCAGCGAGTTGGACGCGAGGCGGTTGGCGCCGTGCACGCCGGTGCGTGCGACCTCGCCCACCGCGTACAGACCCGGCAGCGTGGTGCGTCCGACGAGGTCGGTGACCACGCCGCCCATCAGGTAGTGCGCGGCCGGCGTCACCGGGATGGGCTCACGCGCCCAGTCGAACCCTCGCTCGCGGACAGCGCGGTCGATCGTCGGGAACCGGCGCGCGAGGAAGGCCGCCCGCTCCTCGAGGTCGTCCGAGTGCAGCGAGGTCGCGTCGAGGAACACCGGGCGTCCGTCCTGGGCCGCCATCCGATGCGCGATCGCGCGCGCCACGACGTCCCGTGGAGCCAGCTCGCCGTCGGGGTGGTCGTCGAAGACGAACCGGCGGCCGAGCTCGTCCACAAGCGTCGCCCCCTCACCGCGCACGGCCTCCGACACGAGGAACGAACCGGCGATCCGCCCGTCGGCGTCGGCACTGCCCTCGAGCACCGTCGGATGGAACTGGAAGAACTCGAGGTCGGCGACCGCCGCGCCCGCGCGGATCGCGGCCGCGATGCCGTCGGCCGTCGCGACCTCCGGATTCGTCGAATGGGCGTACAGCTCGCCCGCACCGCCGGTGGCGAGCACGACCGCGTCGGCCTCGAGTGCGAGGCGGCGGCCGGGCGAGGCATCCGTCTCCCCGATCAGGAGTTCGACGCCCGTGACGCGCTCTCGGCTCCGCGGGGCATCGCGAGACAGGGGATTCCCGCCGAGACCGGGGACCTCGCCCCCTGTCTCGAGCGAAACGCCTCGGCTCGACGCGTCGGGGGAGGGCTCCACGACCAGATCGATGAGGAAGGCGTGCTCGATCACCGCGACGTCGCTCATCCGCAGCCGCGCGACCAGCGCCTTCTCGATCGCGGTGCCGGTGGCGTCGCCGCCGGCGTGCAGGATCCGCGGGTAGGAGTGCGCGGCCTCGAGTCCCTTCACGAACCCGCCGCTCGGGTCGCGGTCGAAGGCCACCCCGAGGGCGATGAGCTCGCGGATGCGCGCCGGACCCTCGTCCACCAGGACGCGCACGGCATCGGGATCGCCGAGGCCGGCCCCGGCGGCGAGCGTGTCGCGCGCATGGTCCTCGGCGCGGTCGTCGTCGAACATGACGCCCGCGATGCCGCCCTGCGCATAGCGGGTGTTGGCGTGCTCGAGGACGTCCTTGGTGACCAGTGTGACGCGGCATCCGCCCTCGACGGCATGAAGAGCGGTGAGGAGGCCGGCGATGCCGGACCCCACGACGACGGCGTGCACCGGCGCGTCCGCGCGCTGCGGGGCCGTCATGACGCCTGCTCCCAGGCGGCGGCCGGGGCGGCCGGCGGCTTGGCGGCGAGCATCCGCTCGAGGGCCACCCGGGCGGGCTGGGCCACATCGGCCGGAACGGTGATGCGGTTGCGCACCTCGCCGGCGACGAGGCCCTCGAGGACCCACGCGAGGTACCCGGGGTGGATGCGGTACATCGTGGAGCACGGGCACACCACGGGGTCCAGGCAGAGGATCTCGTGCTGGGGGTGCTGGGCGGCCAGTCGTTGGACGAGGTTCACCTCGGTGCCGATCGCGAAGGTCGCCGGCTCGGTCGCCGCTTCGATCGCCTTGCGGATGTAGTCGGTGGAGCCCGACTCGTCCGCGGCGTCGACGACGTCCATGGGGCACTCCGGGTGGACGATGACCCGCACGCCCGGGTGGTCGGCGCGGGCCTTCTCGATCTGATCGACCGTGAACCGGCGGTGCACCGAGCAGAAGCCGTGCCACAGGATCACGCGCGCGTCGGCGAGCTGGTCGACGGATGCCCCGCCCAGCGGCTTGCGCGGATTCCACATCGGCATCTGCTCGAGCGGCACCCCCATGGCCTTGGCGGTGTTGCGTCCGAGGTGCTGGTCGGGGAAGAAGAGCACGCGGCGGCCGCGCTGGAAGGCCCACTCCAGCACGGTGCGCGCGTTCGAGGAGGTGCAGACGATGCCGCCGTGGCGTCCGACGAACCCCTTGATCGCCGCGGAGGAGTTCATGTACGTCACCGGGATCACGGGCACGAGGCCGTCGGCGTCGACCGCGTCCATGTCGCCGTAGACCTCGGCGAGCTGCTCCCAGCACTCCTCGACCTGGTCGATGTCGGCCATGTCGGCCATCGAGCAGCCGGCGGCGAGGTTCGGGAGGATGACGGCCTGCTCGGGTCGCGACAGCAGGTCGGCGGTCTCGGCCATGAAGTGCACGCCGCAGAACACGATGGCCTCGGCGTCCGGGTGCTCGAGCGCGGCATTGGCCAGTTGGAAGGAGTCGCCCACGTAGTCGGCGTGCACGACGACCTCTTCGCGCTGGTAGAAGTGGCCCAGCACGACGACGCGCTCGCCGAGGGTCTCCTTGGCGGCGCGGATGCGCTCGGCGAGCTCCGCTTCGGACGCCTCCCGGTAGTCGCGAGGAAGCTCGCCCTGGCGCGGTGCTCCGGTGGGGATGACGTCGCCCATCGAGGAGCCGGGACCGTACCCGGGCCGGATGTCGAAGTCCCAGGGCCCTGCGGCCAGGTCGGTGCTGCACGTCTCGGCGGCCGACGCTCCCCGGATGATCGCCTGGATGGCGTGGTCGACCGACGCGTCCACGTCGGGGCGGGGCTGGAGGGTGATGTTGACGGCGGGCATGGCAGGCGCTTTCGTTCGGGTGTCAGTCGCGGCTGCCGAGCGGGCCGCGGTCGGCCAGCTCGACGTCCTGGTTGTACCGGTACAGCCGCGCCGGGCGATGGCTGCCGGTGCGGAAGCGGTCGGTCGGGATGAGGGTGCCGGAGTGCTCCACCTGCCGGCGGAAGTTCGCCGGGTCCAGGCGCCGGCCGAGGATCACCTCGTACACCTCGCGCAGCTCTGCGAGGGTGAACTCGTCGGCCAGGAGGCCGTGGGCGATGCGGCTGTACCCGACCTTGTTGCGCAGGCGCCACAGGGCGTACTCGACGATGTCGTTGTGGTCGAACGCCAGTTGCGGCAGCCGCGTGGCGTCGAACCACTCGACGTTCTCGACCGACCCGTCGGCGATCTCATCGGCTCGCAGCAGCGCCCAGTACACGATGGAGACGACCCGCGTGGGGGAGCGGTCGACGGCGCCGAAGGCGTACAGCTGCTCGAGGTAGCTGGGCGAGAGTCCCGTGGTCTCGGCGAGCGTGCGCGAGGCGGCGGCATCCAGGCTCTCCACCTCGTCGAGCCAGCCGCCCGGCAGCGCCCACAGGCCCTCGTGCGGATCGCGGGTGCGGCGGACCAGCGGAAGCACCACGTGGACAGCCTCGCTGTCGGGGACGCGCCGCAGCGTGAAGATCACCGTCGACACGGCGACGCGGATGGCGTCGGCCTGTGCCGGCGTGCGGGGGAACGGGGGTGCGGGTGCTGTTCTTGTCATCATGACTCTAACTCTCTGTCAACGATAATAGTGTCACTTTGACCAGAAGCAAAACCCGTCCGTCACATGCGGCGCGGCCCAGCCGTCGCGGCGCCCTCCCAGACTCGATGCGTAGCCTGGCCGAAGGGATCCGGCGGAGAAGGAGTGGCGATGATCGTCGTCGACGTGCTCGTCGTCCTCCTCCTGATCGCAGCCCTCGTCAGCGGCGTGCGGCGCGGCTTCTTCGCGAGCATCGGCACGCTGGCGGGTCTGGCCGCAGGCGCCGTGGCCGCCTTCTGGCTGACGCCGCTGGTCGGCACCTGGGTCCCCTCGCCGGCCTGGCGAGGACCGGCCGTCCTCCTCACGGCGATCGGCCTGGTGTTCGTCGGCGCCGCGCTCGGCGCCGCGATCGGCTCGGCGCTGCGCTCGGGCGCCGATCGGCTGAGGCTCCGCGGGGTCGAGCGGTTCCTGGGCGGTGTGACGGCCGTGCTCGCCGCCGTCCTCGCACTGGCGCTCGTGGCTCCGGCGGTGGCCGTCGCCGGCATCCCGGCGGTCTCATCGGCGGTCGCGTCGTCGAACATCCTCCGCGGCATCGAGGCGGCCACACCCGATCCCGTCGCGGCCGCCCTCGCGCAGCTGCGCGGTGCGGTCCTCGACGACGGATTGCCCGGCCTCGGCCGGCTGCTCGGTCCGGGCACCGCTGAGCCGGCACCGCCGGTGGCGCTTGATGATCCGGAGCTGCAGCGCGCTGCGGCATCCGTCGCCCGCATCACCGGCAACGCGTACGCGTGCGGGCGCGGATCCGCCGGCACCGGGTTCGTCATCGCGCCCGATCGCGTCGCCACCAACGCGCACGTCGTCGCGGGCGTGGACACCCCGATCGTCGAGCTTCCGGGCGTCGCAGCGCGCGAGGGACGCGTGGTGTACTTCGATCCCGTCGACGACCTCGCCGTCATCGCCGTCGACGACCTCGGCGCCGCGGCGCTGCCGTTCGCGCCGACGCTGGCCGCGGGGGATGCCGCCGTGGTGCAGGGCTATCCCTTCGGCGGACCCTTCGCGATGATCCAGGCGAGCGTGCAGTCGGTCGGAACGGCGACGGTGCCCGACGTGTACGACGAGTCGTGGAATCCGCGCGAGATCTACGCGCTCCAGTCGATCGTGCGCCCGGGCAACTCCGGCGGGCCGGTCCTCACCGCCGACGGCGCCGTCGCGGGCGTGGTCTTCGCGAGGGCGGAGAACGCGGAGGACCTCGGCTACGCCATGACGATGGCCGAGCTCACCCCGGTCGTCGCCCGGGCGCCGTCGCTGACCGACGCCGTGTCCTCCGGTTCCTGCGTCGCCTGATCGGCGGAACGCGCGCCGGGCCGGCACTGCGTGGAATCGACGGGCGACCGGTATGCTGGCCCCGCAAGTCAACAACGGCCCTTGACCCGGGCGGGAGAGCCTCGGCAGCACCATCGCCGAGCACCGAAGGAGCAAGCCTCCCCGCCAATCTCTCAGGTACGCGTACCGTTCGGGCAGGCCGACTCTGAAAAGTGATTCGAGCGAAGCGAGAATCAGGTTGAGTAAGGCGCTCCAGCGCCGCATCGAAACCACTCTCGTGAGATGAGCGCGCCGCGTCTCCATCTCCTCGCTCCCAATCCGCCGACGGTGAAAGCAGGATGCCTCGCATCCGGCGAAGCTCTCAGGCCCATGACAGAGGGGGAGTTCACAGGCGTCGCCCGTCGCCTGCCCGCCCACGACCGGGAGAACTCATGACCGACCAGAGCGACGCCCCGCCTCGCACCACCGTCCTGCACGCGCGCCACGAGGCGCTCAGCGCCTCCTTCACCGACTTCGGCGGCTGGCTGATGCCGGTGCGCTACACCTCGGACCTCGCCGAGCACCACGCCGTCCGCACCGCCGCCGGCCTGTTCGACATCTCGCACATGGCCGAGTTCCTCGTCACCGGGCACGATGCCGCAGCCTTCCTGGACTACGCGCTGGCGGGAGCCATCTCGCCGATGCGGACGGGGAAGGCGAAGTACTCGCTCGTGCTGTCCGAGGACGGCGGGATCATCGACGACGTCATCGTCTACCGCATCGCCGAGGACCGATTCCTCGTGATCGCGAACGCCGGCAACAGGGACGCCGTCGCCGCCGCCTTCGCGGAGCGGGCGCGACGCGCGCCGGTCGCGGCCTCCTTCGTCGCCGAGCGTCCCGCCGACGCGGGGATCGAGGCGTTCGGGCACCTCGAGGGCGTCAGCGGCGTCGCGACCGTCGAGGACATCACCGATCAGGTTGCGCTCATCGCGGTGCAGGGCCCCGCCGCCCGTGCCGTGCTGGAGGCATCGCCCCTCGAGGGGACCGACCCGTCGCTGGACGCACTGGGCTACTACGCGTGGGCATCGGCCCGCTTCCAGGGCGAGCACGTGTTCGTCGGCCGCACCGGCTACACCGGCGAGGACGGCTTCGAGCTTCTGGTCCCCAATCGCGCCGCCGGCGCGCTGTGGGACGCGCTCCTTGACGCAGGCAAGCCGCACGGCCTCGTGCCGGCCGGTCTCGCCGCGCGCGACACGCTGCGCCTGGAGGCCGGGATGCCGCTGTACGGCCACGAGCTCACGCTCGACATCGTCCCGGCGCAGGCGGGCCTCGGCCGCGTCGTCGCCCTCGGCAAGGACGACTTCATCGGGAAGGCGGGGATCGCCGCCGCGCCGCCGTCGGACGCTCCCGTGCTCGTCGGCCTGGTCGCGGACGGACGCCGTGCCGGACGCGCCGGATATGCCGTGTTCGACAGCCCGGATGCCGGCACGCCGGTCGGCGAGATCACGAGCGGCGCGCTCAGCCCGACGCTGGGGCATCCGATCGCCATGGCGTTCGTCGCGCCCGCGGCCGCCGAGCCAGGAACCGACCTCTTCATCGACGTGCGGGGGACGCGCATCCCCGCGATCGTGACCACCCTGCCCTTCTACAGGAGGAACTCATGACCGACCTCACCGCCCTGAAGTACACCGCCGAGCACGAGTGGATCGCTCTCGACGGCGACGTGGCCACCGTGGGCATCACCTCGTACGCGGCCGACAAGCTCGGCGACGTGGTGTTCGTCGAGCTTCCCGCCGTGGGGAGCGCCGTCACCGCTGCCACGGTCGTCGGCGAGATCGAGTCGACGAAGTCGGTCGGCGAACTGTACGCGCCGCTCACGGGCGAGGTTGTGGCCGTCAACGACGCCGTCGTCGACGATCCCGGGCTCGTCAACGCCGACCCGTTCGGCGCCGGGTGGCTCGTCAAGATCTCGGTGGACCCCGCCGCCGTCGACGGGCTGCTGGACCGCGACGCCTACATCTCCCTCACGGGCGGCGCCGAATGACGGGTGTGTTCGCCGACCGGCACATCGGGACGGATGCCGCGGCTCAGCGGCTCATGCTCGACGCCCTCGGCTACGACAGCGTCGACGCCCTCGTCGCGGCGGCGGTGCCGGCATCCATCCACGCCACCCCGAGGTCTACGAGCGACATCCCGCCGGCGGCGACGGAGGCGGAGGCGCTCGCCGAGCTGCGGGTGCTGGCCTCGCAGAACCGCACCGCGCGCCCGATGATCGGGCTGGGCTACGCCGATACCCTCACGCCGTCGGTCATCGCGCGCAACGTGCTCGAGAACCCGTCGTGGTACACCGCCTACACGCCGTATCAGCCGGAGATCTCGCAGGGGCGGCTCGAAGCGCTCATCAACTTCCAGACCATGGTGACCGACCTCACCGGGCTCGCGACGGCGAATGCATCGATGCTCGACGAGTCGACTGCGGTCGTGGAGGGCATGCTCGTCGCCCGCCGCGGGTCGAAGTCGGCGTCGAACGTGTTCGTGGTCGACGCCGACGCCCTGCCCCAGACGAAGGCGCTGCTCGCGCACCGCGCGGCCGCCGTCGGCATCGAGCTGCTCGAGCTCGACCTGGCACGGGGTGCCACGCTGCCCGACGAGCTCTTCGGGGTCCTGGTGCAGTACCCGGGAGCGTCGGGCAACGTGTGGGATCCGTCGGGTGTGGTGGACGCGGCGCACGTCGCGGGTGGCCTGGTCGTGGTCGCCGCCGACATCCTGGCGCTGACGCTGCTGCGCTCGCCGGGATCGTTCGGTGCCGATGTCGCCGTGGGCACCACGCAGCGCTTCGGGGTCCCGTTGGGATTCGGCGGCCCGCACGCCGGCTACATGGCGGTGCGGCAGGGCCTGGAGCGCCAGCTGCCCGGCCGCCTGGTCGGAGTGTCGCAGGATGCGGCCGGCCACCCGGCCTACCGCCTCGCGCTGCAGACGCGCGAGCAGCACATCCGGCGCGAGAAGGCCACGTCGAACATCTGCACGTCGCAGGTGCTGCTGGCCGTCATGGCGTCGATGTATGCGGTGTACCACGGGCCCGACGGGCTCCGCGCGATCGCGACCGACGTCGCCAAGAAGGCCGAGGCTCTCGCCGCGCGGCTGCGCGAGTACGGTCTGTCGCTGCGCTCGGACTCGTTCTTCGACACCATCCGGGTCACCACCCCCGGCGCCTCGCGCCGCGTGATCGAGCGCGCCCGCGAGCGCGGGTACCAGCTCTTCTGGGCGGATGACGCGACGGTGGGAGTATCGGTCGACGAGACCACCACGGCCGACGACCTCGCCGCCGTGGCCTGGGCCTTCGGACTCCCCGAGGGCGAGTTCCTGGGGGCGGGCGAGCAGGGGGAGCGCGTCCTTCCCTTCGGCGACGCCGAGCCGCTGGCGGGGGTGCCCGTCGCGCTGCGGCGTGAAGAGGAGTTCCTCACCCACCCGGTGTTCAACACGCACCGCTCCGAGACGGCGATGATGCGCTACCTCAAGCAGCTCTCGGACCGGGACTACGCGCTGGACCGCGGGATGATCCCGCTCGGCTCGTGCACCATGAAGCTGAACGCGGCGACCGAGATGGCGGCGGTGTCGTGGCCCGAGTTCTCGCGCGTGCACCCGTTCGCGCCCGAGGCGGACGTCCACGGCTACCTCGCCATGATCGAGCAGCTCGAGGTGTGGCTGGCCGAGGTGACCGGCTACGACGCCGTCTCGCTGCAGCCGAACGCCGGCTCGCAGGGCGAGCTGGCGGGGCTCATGGCGATCCGCGGCTACCACCGCGCGAACGGGGAGCCGGGCCGCACCGTGTGCCTCATCCCGTCGTCGGCGCACGGCACGAACGCGGCATCCGCGGTGCTGGCCGGCATGCGGGTCGTGGTCGTCGCGTGCGACGACCAGGGCAACGTCGACCTCGAGGACCTGCGGTCCAAGGTCGCCGCGCACGCCGACGAGCTGGCCGCGCTGATGATCACCTACCCGTCGACGCACGGGGTGTACGAGCACGACGTGCTCGAGATCACGCAGGCCGTGCACGACGCCGGCGGACAGGTGTACGTCGACGGCGCCAACCTCAACGCGCTGCTCGGTTACGCGCGCTTCGGCGACCTCGGCGGCGACGTCTCGCACCTCAACCTGCACAAGACCTTCGCGATCCCGCACGGGGGCGGCGGCCCGGGGGTCGGCCCCGTGGCGGCCAAGGCGCACCTCGCGCCGTACCTGCCGAGCCACCCGTTCTCGCAGCGCAAGGACCACGCGGGCGGCGTCTTCGACGGCGGGCCGATCTCGGCGGCGCCGCACGGATCGGCGAGCATCCTGCCGATCTCGTGGGCGTACGTGCGCATGATGGGCGCCGAGGGGCTCCGGGCGGCCACCGCGTCGGCCGTGCTCGCGGCGAACTACATCGCGTTCCGGCTCCGGGAGCACTTCCCGGTGCTCTACACCGGCGAGGCCGGCCTCGTCGCGCACGAGTGCATCCTGGATCTGCGCCCGCTGCGCGAGGCGACCGGCGTCACGGTCGACGACGTGGCCAAACGGCTCATCGACTACGGCTTCCACGCCCCGACGATGTCGTTCCCGGTCGCCGGCACGCTGATGGTCGAGCCCACCGAGTCGGAGGACCTCGGCGAGATCGAGCGCTTCATCGAGGCGATGATCGCGATCAAGGCCGAGGCCGACCGCGTCGCGGCGGGAGAGTGGCCCGCCGCCGACAACCCCCTGGTCAACGCCCCCCACACCGCCGAGTCCGTCGTCGCGGGCGAGTGGACGCATCCCTACTCCCGCGAGACCGCGGTCTACCCGGTCCACGCGCTGGTGCGCTCGAAGTACTGGCCGCCGGTCCGCCGCATCGACCAGGCCTACGGCGATCGCAACCTGGTGTGCGCCTGCCCGCCGATCGAGGCCTTCGCCTGACGGCCGCTTCTGCCCGTCCGCCGACCGATTTCTCGTGAGACAGCAGATGCCGGACGAGACCCTGGGGAATCCCCCAGGTCTCGTCCGGCAGCTGTCCTCTCACCCGAGGGCGCGCGAAGACCCCGGTCAGCCGGCCGCGGCCGGGTGAGGTGCTCGTGAAGCGAGCGCCTGACGCATCGACGTGAGGGCGGCGATGTTCTGCGGGGCGATCGATCTGAGACCGGCTCCCCGAAGGAGGGTCGCGAGCGGAGAGAAGGTCGTCGCATCGTGCCAGCCCCAGTGCGCGACCGCGCGGACGTGCTGCCGGAGCCGGGCGTCTCTGACCCGTTGCCGCCGCAGAAGCGCGCCGGCGTCGCCGAATCGGCCGTCGAACTTGAGGTCGCCGTCGGCCTCACCCGCGAGCGCGTCGGACTCCCAGACGAAGTCGCTGCGATCGACCTCTCCGCTCGAGGCGACGAACGACCGCTGCAGTTCCGGTGCCGGAAACCCCAGCCACTCGATGACGGCGCGGCTCACCGACTCGAACGCCGTCTCGGGGCGCGGGTCGAGGGGCCCGAGCGCCCAGCGTGCGATTCGTCGACCGCGCTTGGTCGCCCGTGTCTCGTTGAGCACCTGCAGGTGCTCGCGTGACAAGGTGTCGTCAAGTCGCAGCATCGCGTCACCGACGGCAAGCCCGATCGCCGGATGACGCGCTCGCGCGATGTCGACCGCGGTTTCTGCGGGTGCCGCGATGGTGATCCCGTCGGCGACGATGAGCGCGCGATCGTCGCTGGTCGTGTGCGTACGGATCCCCGATGCGAGCCGGGAGGCGCCGACGTCGGGCGCGAGCACATGGACGATGCCCGGGTTTCCGAACACCGGCCCGCCCATGAGCGCGACAGCGGACTCGTGGGAGAAGACGAACCCGGGATGCTGCAGCAGCACGGCGTGCACTTCGGCAAGGTACCTCGTCCAAGGCGCCAGCCCCATCCAGGTCTGAGCCGGGGCGTAGACCCCGCGTCGGACTTTGACAAGCTCTCGTCGGGCGACCGCTCGCTCGGGATGCGGGACGTCCTCGGCCCGCAGCAGCGGAGCCGGCGACGGTGCGATCGTGAGCGCGGACGTGGGCTGCGGCATCCCTCGATGATCGTCGGGCATCTGCTGCCGGGAGCGCTCAGCCCGCACATCGGTGGACTTCGCGCCTGCCCCTCGGCGTGGGGAGGAGCCGATGAACCTCCCTCAGCCCGCCCCCGCTGCACCGGTGAGACGACACCCGCGGGACGAGACCCTGGGATTCGCCCGGGGTCTCGTCGCGCCAGTGGTCTCTCACGCGGGGTGGTGGCGGGGGGAGGGGGGTCAGGCCGACGGCGACGGGGACGGCGTGGGGGAGGGAGACGGCGTCGGCACGGGCGCGAAGACGCCCGGCCACAGCGCGGCGGCCAGCGGGTAGCCCACGAACGCGACGATGTCCAGCAGCGTGTGGGCGATGACGAGCGGCATCACCCGCCCCCACCGCCGGTAGCACCAGCCGAACACGACGCCCATCACGACGTTGCCCACGATCGCGCCGATGCCCTGATAAGCGTGGTAGGCGCCCCGCAGGGCGGCCGCGGTGAGGATGATCGACCAGTCCCCCCACCCCAGGCGCCGCAGGCGGTCGAAGAGGTAGGCGATGAAGATGACCTCCTCGGTCAGCCCGGCGCGCAGCGCGGACAGCACGAGCAGGGGCACCGTCCACCACGCGGCGTCCAGCGGCGCGGCCACCACCGCGACCGTGACACCCAGCATCCGTCCGATCGCGTACAGAGCCAGTCCCGGCACTCCGATGACGGCGGCGAGCAGGATGCCGCGGCCGACGTCGCCGCCGAACCTCGTGAAGTCCAGTCCGATGCGTCGGAGCGCGTTGCCGCCCGGCTCCCAGAGGAGGTAGACGACGAGGGCCACGAGCGCCAAGGCGAAGAAGACCGACAGCAGCTGATAGACCACGTCCCAGACCGCCTGGGTATCGCGGGGCGGATTCACCTGCGTCTGCTGCGAGCCCAGCGGAACGGGCGCCAGGAGCTTCCGCACCAGCGAGAGGATGGAGTACACCGCGGACTGCCCGACGGTGATGGCCAGGACGATCCAGACCTCCCAGCGCAGCCGCCGGCGACCGTAGCGGTCCAGTTGAGGGAGGGTAGTGGACTTCCTCCCGCTGCGGGGCCGGTCAGACGGCGTCATCTTGTCAGATTGTCACACTTGGCGGCAGTTGAGTTAAGGCTCTGTAACGTTTTCGACGATCGTTTTGACCATCTCACAGCCGGTGCTTATCGTGTTCCCATCCGCGCACCCGTCTGGTCTCCGGCCGAACGTGTGCGCATTACCCTGCACAGGAGGAACAGTGAGAATTAAGCGCATCTCGACTGCGGTGGCGCTCACCGCAGTCGGCGCACTGGTGATCTCGGGCTGCGCCGCCGGTGGTGGCGGCGACGACAACGCCGACGACTCCGGTCTCGTCGAAGGCTCGTCCATCACGGCTGCGTGGAACCAGGCGTTCTACTCGATGAACGGCAACACGTCGTTCGGCAACGCGACCGCGAACAACAACATCAACTACTTGGTGCTGGACGGCTTCAACTACTACAACAACACCCCGGAGCTGGTGCAGAACGAGTCGTTCGGGTCGTACGAGCTGGTCAGCGAGGACCCGCTGACGGTCACGTACACGATCGCCGAGGGCAAGAAGTGGTCCGACGGCACCGCGATCGACGCGGCCGACCTGATGCTTCACTGGGCGGCGCTGTCGCGCGGCCTGGACACGCCTGACTTCGACCCGGCCGAGTTCACCGACCCGGAGACGGGCGAGTTCACCGACGCGTTCCCCACGGACGTCGTCTACTTCGACTCCGGCGCCACCGCCGGCTCGCAGTTCGGCCTGGCCTCCCAGACCCCCGAGGTCGGCGAGGACGGCCGCTCGATCACGGTCGTCTACGACTCCCCGTACGTCGACTGGGAGACCGCTTTCGGGACGATGGGTGAGATTCTTCCGGCTCACATCGTCGGCAAGAAGGCGCTCGAGCTCGATGACAACGAGGAGGCCAAGCAGGCCGTGCTCGACGCCATCGAGGGCGACGACGCGTCGACGCTCGCGCCGATCTCGGCGTTCTGGAACAACGGCTTCAACTTCACCGAGATGCCTTCGGACCTCGAGCTCGTCACCTCGAGCGGCCCGTACATGATCAGCGACTTCCAGGCGGACCAGTTCGTCACGCTGACGGCCAACCCGGAGTACACCGGTGACAACACGCCGAACATCGAAGAGGTCACCATCCGCTTCATCCCCGACCCGCTCGCTGCCGTGCAGGCACTCGAGAACGGCGAGGTGGACGTGATCCAGCCGCAGGCGACCGCGGACATCACCACGGCGCTCGAGGGCATCGACGGCATCACGGTGAACACCGGCGTCGGCGGCACCTACGAGCACGTCGACCTGCAGTTCCAGAACGCCCGCAACCCGGAGAACATCTTCTCCAACCCGCAGGTCCGTGAGGCGTTCATCAAGACGATCCCGCGCCAGGAGATCGTCGACACCCTGATCAAGCCGATCATCGGTGACGACGCGATCCTGCGCAGCTCGTACATCTTCGTCCCGGGTGCCGAAGGCTACGACGAGTCCGTCGCAGACAACGGCTCCGACGCCTACGCCGAGGTCGACATCGAGGGCGCCAAGCAGCTGCTGGCCGAGTCGGGCGTCACCAACACCGAGGTGTGCATCCTGTACGCATCGAACAACCCCCGTCGCGTCAACGAGTTCGCGCTCATCCAGGCGTCGGCCAACCAGGCCGGCTTCAACGTGACCGACTGCGGGTCCACGGAGTGGGGCGGCCTGCTCGGCACGCCCGGCGCCTACGACGCCTCGCTGTTCGGCTGGCAGTCGACCGGCCTCACGGTCACCGACTGGACGGCCAACTTCAAGACCGGCGGCATCAACAACCTGAGCTTCTACTCGAACCCCGAGATCGACCGGATCTCCGACGAGATCTCCGGTGAGTTCGACGAGGCGGCTCAGAAGGAGCTGATGATGGAGGCGGACCGTATCCTCTGGGAGGACTTCTTCGGCCCCACCATCTACCAGTTCCCTGAGGTCACCGCGGTCAGCGACCGTGTGGAGGGTATCGACCCGTCGATCCTCGCTCCCACGATCTTCTGGAACACGTGGGACTGGGCTGTGACGGACGGCGGCTCCGAGGAGTAATCGTCGTCAAGGTCATCGCCGGATCTCGGTCCGGCTGATACCGAGGCGGGGTGCAGGTCACCGAAGTGGCCTGCACCCCGCCGCGTTAGACTCCTCTCAGCGGCGGACTTCGGGGCCGGCATCGTCGCCGCCCTCGCGTCTGCGCTGATTGATCGATTGGCAGGCGGCCACGACATGGCTTCATTCATCATCCGGCGATTGATCGCATCGATCTTCGTGCTCTTCGCCGCGACCTTCCTGATGTATCTCCTGGTGTCCTTCTCGGGTGATCCCCTCCAGGACCTCCGCGAGAGCAACGCGCCCAACAAGGCAGAGCTGATCGAAGCTCGCACCAAGCTCCTCAACCTCGACGTCCCGCCCCCGCTGCGTTACTTCCTGTGGCTCGGCGCCCTGTTCCGCGGGGACTTCGGCGTCAGCATCCAGAACCAGGCCGTGAACGCGCTTCTGGCCAATGCGATCACGGCGACGCTCACGCTGGTGACGACCGCCACGATCGTGGCCATCGTCCTGGGCATCACGGTCGGCATCGTGTCGGCGCTGCGCCAGTACACCGGCTTCGACTACAGCGTGACCCTGCTGTCGTTCCTCTTCTTCTCGCTTCCGATCTTCTGGGTCGCGGTGCTCCTCAAGCAGTACGGCGCGATCCAGCTCAACAACTGGCTCGGGGATCCGACGATCTCCGTGCCGGTGATCATCGGCATATCCGTCATCGCCGGCCTCGTCTGGATGTCGCTCATCGGCGGACGCTGGCGGCGCCGCCTGATCGTGTTCGGCATCTCGGCCGTCGCGACCGGTGCCGTGCTGGCGTTCCTCTCGGCGACGGAGTGGTTCGCCGACCCGAGCATCGGGATCGTGGTGTACGCCTTCCTCGCCGTCGGGGTGGCTGTCGCGGTGACCGCCATCTCGACGGGCCTGCGCAACCGCAAGGCGCTCTATGCGTCGCTCATCGTCGCCGCGATCGGCATCGCGCTGTACGCGCCGATGATGAACTACATCCTCAACGGCATGACGCTGTGGGTGTTCCTCCTGCTCGCCGTCGGTGCCGTGGTGGTCTCGGGCGCGATCGGCTGGTTCATGGGCGCGCCCGACCGCGGGCCGGTGGCGCGCACGACGGCGATCGTCGGCTTCCTCGTGGCCGGCTTCATCGCGCTGGACAAGTACATGTCGTACTGGCAGGCGTACTCCAACTCCAGCCGCGTGCGCGGCCGGCCCATCGCCACTGTCGGCGCCTCCACTCCGGGTCTCGGCGGCAACTTCTGGGTGCAGGGCATCGACCTGTTCACGCACCTGCTCCTGCCGACGATCGCGATCATCCTCATCTCCTTCGCGAGCTACACGCGGTACTCGCGCGCCAGCCTGCTCGAGGTGATGAACCAGGACTACATCCGCACCGCTCGCGCGAAGGGCCTGACGCAGCGCACGGTGATCGTCCGGCACGCCTTCCGCAACGCGCTGATCCCCATCACGACGATCATCGCGTTCGATGTGGGAGCGATCATCGGCGGCGCCGTCGTGACCGAGACCGTCTTCGGCTGGACAGGCATGGGCCGCCTCTTCGTCGACGCGCTCGACGTGGGCGACCCGAATCCGGTCATGGCGTTCTTCGTCGTGACCGGCACGCTGGCGGTCCTGTTCAACCTCATCGCGGACCTCGTCTACGCGGCCCTCGACCCGAGAATCAAGGTGGGCTGACATGAACACCACAACCACGAACGAGCCCGACCTTCGCGAGAACGAGGCGAAGGCGGAGGTCTCCATCGAGCAGAAGGAGACCGAGGGTCTCAGCCAGGGGCAGATCGTCCGCCGCCGGTTCTTCCGGCACCGCGCGGCGCTCACCTCGATCATCGTGCTGACGTTCATCGTCATCCTCGCCTTCACCTCGGTGGGCGTGAACCTGTGGGGGCTGCGCATCCCCGGGTGGTGGCAGTTCTCGTGGGAGCAGATCCCGCCGAAGGTCAACAACGGCGTCCCGACCTTGAGCCTGTGGCCGCTGCAGATCGGAGAGCACCCGTTCGGGCAGGACGAGGTCGGACGTGACATCTTCGCCGTCGTCATGCGCGGGACGCAGCAGTCCATCATGGTGATGTTCATCGCCGGAGTCGTCGCGACCATCATCGGCGTCGTCATCGGGGCTCTCGCCGGCTTCTACGGCAAGGTCACCGACTCGGTGCTCATGCGCTTCACCGACATCATCATCACGATCCCCCTGATCGTCATCGGCTCCGTGCTGGGCAACATCTTCGGCAGCCTCGGCGCCGCGGTGCTGGGTGTCGTGATCGGCCTGTTCGCGTGGACCACCATGGCGCGACTGGTGCGAGGCGAGTTCCTGTCGCTGCGCGAGCGTGAGTTCGTGGACGCCGCGCGCGTCTCCGGGGCGCGCGACCGCCGCATCATCTTCCGGCACATCCTCCCGAACTCCGTGGGCGTCATCGTCGTGAACGCGACGCTGCTGATGGCCGGTGCGATCCTGCTCGAGTCGTCGCTGAGCTTCCTCGGCTTCGGTGTGCAGTCGCCCGACACCTCGCTCGGCAAGATCATCTCCGAGAACCAGGCGGCCTTCTCCACTCGTCCGTGGCTCTTCTGGTGGCCGGGCATCTTCATCATCGTCATCGCGCTCTGCGTCAACTTCATCGGCGACGGTCTGCGCGACGCGTTCGACCCGCGCCAGAAGAAGATGCCGAGCGAGCGTGCGATGGCGCGCGCCGGTCGCGCGAAGGGACCGGTCGCCCCGGGCGTCGACACCACGCCGGCGACGACCGGCGACACGCACATGGTCGACGTCGGGATCCAGACCGCCTACACGGGGGACGACATCGTGAACTTCAACGATCCGCGCCCCGAGGAGCCCGGCGACGTGCAGCACAAGCCGCTCGACCCGGAGCGGTGACGTGCTGCTAGACCAGCAGTCCGATCACGGTGGCCGCGGCCAGCGCCGCGACCACCGTGATGGTCGCCCAGTGCCACGTCTGCGTGGCGGCGTCGGGGTCCACGCCGCTGGCGAAGGCTCCCGCGTCGCGCAGACGCTCCCAGCGCCCTCTTATGAGCTGCGCCAGGTTGCCGCTGGGGGTGGTGAGAGCGTCCGCCGGGCGCAGCTCGCCGACCTCGCCGCGAGCGGTCTCGCCGACTCCGTCGAAGTCCTTGGGAGCCATTCCCAAGGTGCGGTGGCGACCAGGCGCCGGCGCCGCCCACACCGGCACACGCCCGCTGGTCGTGTGCAGGGTGAGGGAGTAGCGGGTGTCGATCGCGGTGATCGAGGGCCACGGCACGAACCGCGTGCGCAGCACGTTCTCGACGGTGATGCCGTGCTCGGCGATGACCAGGCTCGGGCGCCAGAACAGCGCCCACGCCAGCACGGCGACCAGCAGGATCGGCCAGACGTAGCGAACGGCGGACGCCGGGTCGGACACCAGCAGCGCGATCACGCCGAGCGCGCACACCCCGATGGTCGCGGCGGCGAGGGTGCGGCCGAACGCCGGCCGATAGCGGACCTCCTGGAACGACATGACTTCAAGCTTTGCAGATGGGACACCACGGAATGACTGACACGACGGGCACCGACGCCGCGATCGCGGCCTCGCACGAAGCCCTTCCGGAGACGATCCTCGAGGTTCAGAACCTCGGAGTGGAGTTCTGGGTGGAGGGGCAGTTCTACCCCGCCGCCATCGACATGAACTACCAGGTGCGCCGCGGCGAGGTCCTGGCCATCGTCGGCGAGTCGGGCTCGGGCAAGAGCACCAGCTCGATGGCGCTTCTCGGGCTCCTGCCGGAGAACTCCCGTGTGACCGGATCGATCAAGCTGCTCGGGCGGGAGCTGCGCGGCGTCGACGACGCGACGCTGCGGTCGCTGCGCGGCAACGAGATCGCGGTGATCTTCCAAGAGCCGATGACCGCGCTCAACCCCGTCTACACCGTCGGCTTCCAGATCGTGGAGTCGCTGCGCTCGCACGACCGCAACCTCGCTCCCGCCGAGGCCAAGGAACGCGCCGTGGAGCTGCTGCGCATGGTGGAGATGCCCAACCCGGAGCAGTCGTTCCACAAGTACCCGCACCAGCTCTCCGGCGGTCAGCGTCAGCGCGCCATGATCGCGCAGTCGATCTCGTGCGACCCGCTGCTGCTGATCGCGGACGAGCCGACCACCGCGCTGGATGTCACCGTGCAGGCGGAGGTGCTGGACCTCCTGCGCAACCTCCATAAGCGGCTCGACTCGGCGATCATCCTCATCACCCATGACATGGGCGTGGTGGCCGACCTCGCCGATCGCATCATGGTGATGAAGAACGGCGTCGTGGTGGAGGCGGGAACGGTCGACAAGATCTTCCACGCGCCGGAGCACCCCTACACCCAGCAGCTTCTCGCGTCTGTTCCGCACCTCGGTCTCGGCGTGCTGGAGGAGGCGGAGCCGGGGCCGGCGGAGGTCGCCACCGAGACCTCGACCGTGCCGTCGGTCTCGTCGATCCGCGAGCGGGCGAGCGAGGCGGCCGAGGTCGCCATCGAGACCCGCACGCCCGTCCTCGCCTTCGAGGACGTCGCCATCGACTACCCCAAGCGCGGCCGCATCCCCGCCTTCCGTGCTGCCGAGCACATCGATCTCGCCATCTATCCCGGTGAAATCGTGGGTCTCGTGGGAGAGTCGGGCTCCGGCAAGACGACGCTGGGCCGTGCCGCCATCGGCCTCCTCCCCATCGCCGAGGGCAAGCTCACCACCGTCGGCACCGACATCTCCAACGCGTCGCAGAAGGACCTGTTCGCGATCCGCCGGCGCACCGGCATCGTGTTCCAGGACCCCGCCTCGTCGCTGAACCCGCGCATGCCGATCGGCCAGTCGATCGGAGAGCCGATCCTGTTGGCCGGTGAGGCCAAGGGCAAGGATCTCGACCGCCGGGTCGAGGAGCTGCTCAGCCAGGTGGAGCTTCCCGCGTCGTACCGCAACCGCTTCCCGCACGAGCTCTCCGGCGGTCAGCGCCAGCGCGTCGGCATCGCCCGCGCGCTCGCCCTCGCACCCGAGCTGCTCGTCGCCGATGAGCCCACGTCGGCGCTGGACGTGTCGGTGCAGGCCCGGTTCCTGGATCTGCTGCAGGAGCTCCAGCGGGAGCTCCAGTTCGCGTGCCTGTTCATCAGCCACGACCTCGCGGTGGTCGACATCCTCGCGCACCGCATCGCGGTGATGCACCACGGCAAGCTCGTGGAGGCGGGAACGCGCGATCAGATCCTGCGCGGGGCGCAGGATCCGTACACGCAGCGCCTCATCGCCGCCGTCCCGGTCCCGAACCCCGAGGAGCAGCGCGTGCGCCGCGAGGCGCGAGCCGCGCTGCTGCAGCGCAGCGGCTCGGGAGCCGCCTGACCGACCGCGCTCCTGTCGCGGAGGCATCCGTTCGCACCACGCCGTCCCGGTCCGCCGGGGCGGCGTGGTCGGCGTGCGCGGGGGACGTGCAGATCGTCCCGGTAGAATGACGGATGCCGGGACCTTCGACACGCTCAGGGACCGACCTCGATCTTCCCCTCACCTCCAAGGACTCCCTCATGGCGCGCGCCCTCCGTCCGGACCTCCGCAACGTGGCGATCGTCGCCCACGTCGACCACGGCAAGACGACTCTCGTCGACGCGATGCTGCGTCAGACCGGCTCCTTCGGCGAGCACGCCCACGTCGAGGAGCGGGCGATGGACTCGAACGACCTGGAGCGTGAGAAGGGCATCACGATCCTCGCCAAGAACACGGCGATCACCTACAACGGCGCGCACACCGACGTGCCGGTGACCATCAACGTCATCGACACTCCCGGCCACGCCGACTTCGGCGGGGAGGTCGAGCGCGGCCTGTCGATGGTCGACGGCGTCGTGCTGCTCGTGGACGCGAGCGAGGGCCCGCTGCCGCAGACGCGCTTCGTGCTCCGCAAGGCCCTCGAGGCCAAGCTCCCGGTCATCCTCCTGGTCAACAAGACCGACCGTCCCGACGCGCGCATCGCCGAGGTCGAGGAGGAGGCGCACGACCTGCTGCTGGGTCTGGCCTCCGACCTGCACGAGGACGTGCCCGACCTCGACGTCGACGCCCTGCTCGACGTGCCGGTGGTCTATGCGTCGGGGCGCGCCGGAGCGGCATCCCGCACCCGTCCCGCCAACGGCGAACTGCCCGACAACGCCGACCTCGAGCCGCTGTTCGAGGCGATCCTCGAGCACGTGCCGGCACCGTCGTACGACGACGAGGCGCCGCTGCAGGCCTGGGTCACCAACCTCGACTCCAGCCCCTTCCTCGGTCGTCTCGCACTGCTGCGGGTGTTCAACGGCACGCTGCGCAAGGGCCAGACCGTCGCGTGGGTGCGTCACGACGGCTCGCACTCCAACGCCCGCATCACCGAGCTCCTCAAGACGCGCGCGCTCGAGCGCTACCCGGCCGAGGAGGCCGGGCCCGGCGACATCGTCGCGATCGCGGGCATCGAGGAGATCACGATCGGCGAGACGATCGCCGACCCCGAAGACGTCCGGCCGCTCCCCGCGATCACGGTCGACGACCCGGCGATCTCGATGACGATCGGCACGAACACCTCGCCGCTGGTCGGCAAGGTGAAGGGCCACAAGGTCACCGCGCGCATGGTCAAGGACCGCCTGGACCGCGAGCTCATCGGCAACGTGTCGCTCAAGGTCGTCGACATCGGCCGGCCCGACGCGTGGGAGGTGCAGGGCCGCGGTGAGCTGGCTCTGGCGATCCTCGTCGAGAACATGCGCCGCGAGGGCTTCGAGCTCACGGTCGGCAAGCCGCAGGTGGTGACGAGGAAGGGCGAGGACGGCAAGGTCCAGGAGCCCTTCGAGCACCTCACCATCGACGCGCCCGAGGAGTACCTCGGCGCCATCACGCAGCTGATGGCGGCGCGCAAGGGCCGTATGGAGACCATGGTCAACCACGGCACCGGCTGGGTGCGGATGGAGTTCATCGTCCCCTCGCGCGGGCTCATCGGCTTCCGCACCGAGTTCCTGTCGATCACGCGCGGGACGGGCATCGCCAATGCGATCTCGCACGGGTACGACGACTGGGCGGGACACATCCAGGCACGTCAGAACGGCTCGATCGTCGCCGACCGCGCCGGCGTGGTGACGCCGTTCGCGATGATGGCGCTGCAGGAGCGCATGAGCTTCTTCGTCCAGCCCACCGAAGAGGTGTACGAGGGCATGGTCGTCGGCGAGAACACCCGCGCCGACGACATGGACGTCAACATCACCAAGGAGAAGAAGCTCACCAACATGCGCTCGTCGACCGCCGACGAGCTCGAGCGCCTCACCCCGCCGCGCCAGCTCTCGCTCGAGGAGAGCCTCGAGTTCGCGCGCGAGGACGAATGCGTCGAGGTGACCCCCGAGAAGGTGCGCATCCGCAAGGTGATCCTCGACGCCACCGAGCGCGGCCGCGCCGCCTCGCGCCTCAAGCGCCAGGACGCGAACGCCTGACGGGCGGATGCCGCCGCCGCCGTGCGGGCCACTCGTGGCAGGGCGGACCGGCGGGACGTCGGAGGGCGCTGGGTAGCATGACGAAGTGACCCACGAGCTCCACTTCGACGACGTGCACAGCGCCGGCGAGGCGAAGCGGGCGGTGCGCGAGGCGCTCGGGGTGGCGCTGGCCACCAGTGCGTACGGGATCTCGTTCGGCGCGCTGGCGGTCGCCTCGGGTCTGGACGTGTGGCAGACCTGCGTGCTCAGTCTCGTGATGTTCACCGGGGGATCCCAGTTCGCGTTCGCCGGCATCGTCGGCGCCGGGGGACTGGCTGCCGCGCCGGCCGCGATCGCCTCCGCCGCCCTGCTCGGCGTGCGCAACGTCGCCTACGGCATCCGCATGTCCCCGGTCATCGGGGCGGGATTCTGGCGGCGCGCCGCGGCCGCCCTGTTCACGATCGACGAGTCCACTGCGGTGTCGCTCGCGCAGTCGTCGCACCGTGCACGGACCCTCGGCTTCTGGGTCACCGGAATCGGCATCTACATCGGCTGGAACCTCTCCACACTCGCCGGCGCGCTGCTGGGCGATGTGCTCGGCGACCCGCGCGCGTACGGGCTGGACGCGGCCGCGGCAGCCGCCTTCCTCGCGCTGCTGTGGCCGCGGCTGAGGGCGCGCCAGCCCATCGTCGTCGGGGTGGCCGCGGCGGTCGTCGCGACGGTGCTGACGCCCGTGCTGATGCCGGGGCTGCCGGTCATCATCGCCGCCGCGGTGGCGATCGCGGTCGGCTTCACGAACTGGCTCGGCCGCGACGACGAGGGGCTCACCGCAGAGCCCGACGACGTCGCCGAACGGGAGGGCCTGCCGTGACGATGTGGACCGCTGTGCTGACGGCAGCCATCATCTGCGTGGCGCTGAAGACGGTCGGCTACCTCATCCCGCCGAAGTGGGTGCAGGCGCCCAGGCCGATGCGGATCGCCGATCTGCTGACCGTGGCCCTCCTCGCCGCGCTCGTCGCGGTGCAGACGCTCGGCGCCGGGCAGGCGGTGGTCGTCGACGCACGGGTCCCCGCCGTGCTCGTCGCCGCGGGACTGCTGATGCTCAGGGCGCCGTTCCTGGTCGTCGTGATCGCCGCCGCGCTGGTGGCGGCAGTCCTGCGGCTGTGGGGGTGGGCTGCGTGACGAGGCGAGAGTCGGCAGGCACCCGCACTCCGGCCAGGGAGGACGTGCCCGCCTAGACTGAGGCGGTGGGGTTCTCGTGGACGCGCCTGGGCGCGTGGCTGGTGGCGTTCGTCATCGGCGCCTTCTACGGAGTCGCAGGCACGGTGGCCCAGGGCTTCCGGCTCGGCTGGTTCCCGCTCGGCCTCGTGCTGGCCGTCGTCGGTGTGACGGCGCTGCTGGTGGCCGTCCGCCTCCTCACCGGGGACCGCTGGGCGACCCTCGCGACCGCACTCGGCGCCATGATCGCGACCCTGGTCTTCTCCGGAGCGGGGCCGGGCGGCTCCGTGGTCGTGCCCCAGGCCGCCGACGGCGCGATCAACCCCGGCGTGCTGTGGACGATCCTCGTCCCGCTCGTCTCGGCCATCGTCATCGCCTGGCCGCAGACGCGCGCGGATGCGGCATCCGATCGCACCGTCTGATCCGCACCCGCCGCTGCGGCCCGAGGGCCGCGGCTAGACTGGCACCGTGACGTACGTGATCGCCCTTCCCTGCGTGGACGTCAAGGACCGCGCCTGCATCGACGAGTGTCCCGTGGACTGCATCTACGAGGGTGAGCGGTCGCTGTACATCCATCCCGACGAGTGCGTGGACTGCGGCGCCTGCGAACCTGTCTGCCCCGTCGAGGCGATCTACTACGAGGACGACCTGCCCGACGAATGGCAGGACTACTACAAGGCCAACGTCGAGTTCTTCGACGACGTCGGCTCGCCGGGCGGCGCCGCGAAGGTCGGCGTGATCCACAAGGACCACCCCATCATCGAGGCACTCCCGCCGCAGGAACACTGACGTGGGGGTCGCCGACCTCGCCGACTACCCCTGGGACGCGGTGGCACCGTACGCCGCGCGTGCCCGCGTCCACCCCGACGGCATCGTCGACCTCTCGATCGGCTCGCCCGTCGACCCCACCCCCGCCGTGGTGGCCGACGCGCTGCGCGCGGCGACCGATGCCCATGCGTATCCGCAGACGGTGGGCACGCCCGCCCTCCGCGCGGCCATCGCCCGGTGGTACGAGCGGCGGCGGCGGGTGGTGGGACTGACGCCCGACCACGTGCTGCCGACCGTGGGCTCGAAGGAGCTGGTCGCCCTCCTGCCGCTCCTGCTGGGTCTCGGTCCTGCAGACACGGTCGTGCATCCCCGCGCGGCCTACCCGACGTACGAGGTGGGAGCACGGCTCGTCGGGGCGACCCCGCTCGCATCCGACGACCCGGCCGAGTGGCCCGAGGGCACGCGGCTCGTGTGGGTGAACTCGCCGGGGAACCCCGACGGCCGCGTCCTCGATGTCGAGGCTCTCCGCGCCGCGGTCGCGCGCGCGCGGGATCTCGGTGCCGTGCTGGCCTCGGACGAGTGCTACGCCGAGCTGGGGTGGGAGGCGCCGTGGGACGCCGAGCCGGTCCCGTCGGTGCTCGACCCCCGGGTCTCGGATGGCGACATCGACGGTCTCCTGTCGGTGTACTCCCTCAGCAAGCAGTCCAACCTCGCGGGCTACCGCGCAGCGTTCCTCGCCGGTGACCCGTCCTTCGTGGCGCGCCTGCTCACCGCGCGCAAGCACCTGGGGCTCATGCTCCCGCTTCCCGTGCAGGCCGCGATGATCGCGGCGCTCGAGGACGACGAGCACGTCGCGGCGCAGCGGGAGACGTACCGGCGACGGCGCGACGTGCTGCGCCCCGCCCTGCAGGCCGCCGGCTTCCGCATCGATGCGAGCGAGGCAGGGCTGTACCTGTGGGCGACGGAGGGTCGCGACGCGTGGGAGAGCCTGGCCCGGCTCGCCGATCTCGGCATCCTCGCCGGGCCCGGCCATTTCTACGGTGCGCACTTCCCGCAGCACGTCCGCCTGTCGCTCACCGCCACCGACGACCGCATCGCCGCCGCCGCCCAGCGCCTCCGCGCGGCATCACCGTTGTCGATCTGAGGATTCCTCTACCGGATGCCGCGACCCTTTGGTCGTGGCAACAGTAGGCGCGGAGGCGCACTAGGCTGTAGTGACGCGGCGACGCGGCATCCGGCGTCCCGCTCTTGAAGTCCTCGAGCAGACGACGTCGCGACGTCGCGCCGGAGTGGACGACACCCCCGTACGACGACAATCGCGAGGAGGCGCCGTGAGCGAAGCGGGCACCCAGCAGGAGAAGGCCACTCTCACGATCGGTGACAAGACCGCCGAATTCCCGCTGCTGCGGGGCACCGACGGCACGCCGAGCGTGGATGTCTCGACCCTCACCCGCCAGACCGGCTACACGGCGCTCGACTACGGCTTCGTCAACACCGCTGCCACCAAGTCGGCCATCACCTACATCGACGGCGACCAGGGGGTGCTGCGCTACCGCGGCTACCCGATCGAGCAGCTGGCGAAGAACAGCACCTATCTCGAGGTCGCGTGGCTGCTCATCTACGGAGAGCTGCCGACCGCCGACGAGCTCGGCGAGTTCGACGAGAAGATCCGCCGGCACACGCTGCTGCACGAAGACCTCAAGCGGTTCTTCTCGGCGCTGCCGCACACCGCCCACCCGATGTCGGTCCTGTCGTCGGCGGTCTCGGCGCTGTCGACGTACTACGAGCACCAGTCCGACCCGAACAACCCCGAGCACGTGGAGCTCAACACCATCCGCATGCTCGCGAAGCTGCCGGTGATCGCGGCGTACGCGCACAAGAAGAGCGTCGGGCAGGCCTTCCTGTATCCCGACAACTCGCTCGGCTTCGTCGACAACTTCCTCAAGCTCAACTTCGGGGTGCTCTCGGAGCTCTACCACGTCGACCCCGTGATGTCGCGGGCGCTGGAGCGCCTGCTGATCCTCCACGAGGACCACGAGCAGAACGCCTCGACGTCGACCGTTCGCCTGGTCGGCTCGACCGGCGCGAACCAGTTCTCGTCGATCTCGGCCGGCATCAACGCGCTGTACGGGCCGCTGCACGGCGGCGCGAACGAGGCCGTCCTCGACATGCTGGCGCGCATCCGCGACTCGGGCGAGAGCGTGCAGCGCTTCGTCGAGCGGGTGAAGAACAAGGAGGACGGCGTCAAGCTGATGGGCTTCGGGCACCGGGTCTACAAGAACTACGACCCGCGCGCCAAGCTGGTCAAGGAGTCCGCTGACGAGGTGCTCTCGGCCCTCGGCGTCAGCGACCCGCTGCTCGACCTCGCCAAGGAGCTGGAGGAGATCGCCCTCAACGACGCGTACTTCCAGGACCGCCGCCTGTACCCCAACGTCGACTTCTACACCGGCGTGATCTACAAGGCGATGGGCTTCCCGACGCGCATGTTCACGGTGCTGTTCGCCATCGGGCGCCTCCCCGGGTGGCTCGCGCAGTGGCGCGAGGCATCCGGTGATCCGCAGACGAAGATCGGCCGCCCGCAGCAGCTCTACGTCGGAGCGTCCGAGCGCAACTACCCCGGCCTGTCCTGAACTCCTCGGCGGGCAGCCCTTCGCGTGTCATCGGCCGAGGACGGATGCGGCGTCCCGTCGTGAGAACTCAGGCGTGCAGCGCCTCGTTGAGGGTCACTCCGACCCCCGCTCGCCGCACGGCCTCGACGGCGCCGCTGAGCGAATTGCGGCGGAAGAGCAGACCTGCGCGACCCGAGAGCTCCGCGCCCTTCGCGGTCGGCAGGGAACCGTCGGCGCGAGGGCGCTCGTCGGCGAGCACCACCTTCGTGCCGGCGGTCACGTAGAGGCCGGCCTCGACGACGCAGTCGTCTCCGAGCGAGATGCCGATGCCGGCGTTCGCGCCCAGCAGGCAGCGCGCGCCGACCGCCACCTTGTGTGAGCCCCCGCCCGACAGGGTGCCCATGATGGACGCGCCCCCGCCGATGTCGCTGCCGTCGCCGACGACCACCCCCTGGGATATGCGCCCCTCGACCATGCTCTGGCCGAGCGTGCCGGCGTTGAAGTTCACGAACCCCTCGTGCATCACGGTCGTGCCGGGTGACAGATAGGCGCCCAGGCGCACGCGGGACGCGTCGGCGATCCGGACGCCCACAGGCGTGACGTAGTCGAGGAGCCGCGGGAACTTGTCGAGGCCCTGCACCTGGATGCCGTCGCGCGCGAGGAACGGGCGCAGCCGGGCGAGGGTGTCGGGATGCATCGGTCCCGCGTTGGTCCACGCCACATTCGGCAGGTGCGCGAAGATGCCGTCGAGATTCACCTCGTTGGGACGGACGAGCCGGTGTGAGAGTGCGTGAAGCCGCAGGTAGGCGTCGGAAGTCGAGGCGGGCGCGGCGTCCAGGTCGGCCTCCACGGCGACGACGTCGACGGCGACCGCGCGTCGGGAGTCGGCGACCGCTAGCCGGTCGAGCTCGTCCGGCGCGAGCTGCGGATCGAAACCGAGCGGAATGCGCCCGGCGGCGGGGGACGGGAACCACGTGTCCAGCACGGTTCCGTCTTCGGCGGTCGTCGCGAGGCCGGCGCCCCACACCCATCGTTCGTCGCTCATGAGGACAACGCTACGCGGTCCACAGGCACCCGATCCCCCGCGTTTCCGCGGCGCGCGCCCGCGACACGCCCGGGATGCGGGCTCGATTCGACGCTGCCGCGGCGACCGCGTAATGTTCTTGTTGTTCGCCCCAAAGGGTAGAGCGGAGGCCGGAAGGCCTGGCTCCCCTCAAGCAGCGGACCACCCCATCCGATCTGCTCCTGGCGAGCGGGCCGGCTTCCGGTTTAGGATGGGTTTCTTCCACTCTCGTGCCGGCTCTCTGCGGCTGCGGTGAGGTCTTGCGCCTCGCTTCGGTCCGTTTGACAGGCGGAGTGAGATGTGTAAGATAGAGAAGTTGCCCTGCGGTGACGGCTGAGAGGCCTGAGCGTAGGTGCGTCCGATCTTTGAGAACTCAACAGCGTGCACTTGTCAAATGCCAATTTTTTTCTCTGTCGACCGGTTTTTTCGGTTGGTGGGGGTCTTTTTTGGATCAATTCATGGATGTCAGTTTGATATTCGTTTTTGGTCATGGTTGAACTCGTCTGCTGGTGAACTGTTTTCCCGGTTTCTGGTGGGCATCATTTTTTTATGGAGAGTTTGATCCTGGCTCAGGATGAACGCTGGCGGCGTGCTTAACACATGCAAGTCGAACGGTGAAGCTCAGCTTGCTGGGTGGATCAGTGGCGAACGGGTGAGTAACACGTGAGCAACCTGCCCTGGACTCTGGGATAAGCGCTGGAAACGGCGTCTAATACTGGATATGAATCGCGGCCGCATGGTCAGTGGTTGGAAAGATTTTTCGGTCTGGGATGGGCTCGCGGCCTATCAGCTTGTTGGTGAGGTAATGGCTCACCAAGGCGTCGACGGGTAGCCGGCCTGAGAGGGTGACCGGCCACACTGGGACTGAGACACGGCCCAGACTCCTACGGGAGGCAGCAGTGGGGAATATTGCACAATGGGCGGAAGCCTGATGCAGCAACGCCGCGTGAGGGATGACGGCCTTCGGGTTGTAAACCTCTTTTAGCAAGGAAGAAGCTTTTTGTGACGGTACTTGCAGAAAAAGCGCCGGCTAACTACGTGCCAGCAGCCGCGGTAATACGTAGGGCGCAAGCGTTATCCGGAATTATTGGGCGTAAAGAGCTCGTAGGCGGTTTGTCGCGTCTGCTGTGAAATCCCGAGGCTCAACCTCGGGCCTGCAGTGGGTACGGGCAGACTAGAGTGCGGTAGGGGAGATTGGAATTCCTGGTGTAGCGGTGGAATGCGCAGATATCAGGAGGAACACCGATGGCGAAGGCAGATCTCTGGGCCGTAACTGACGCTGAGGAGCGAAAGGGTGGGGAGCAAACAGGCTTAGATACCCTGGTAGTCCACCCCGTAAACGTTGGGAACTAGTTGTGGGGTCCTTTCCACGGATTCCGTGACGCAGCTAACGCATTAAGTTCCCCGCCTGGGGAGTACGGCCGCAAGGCTAAAACTCAAAGGAATTGACGGGGACCCGCACAAGCGGCGGAGCATGCGGATTAATTCGATGCAACGCGAAGAACCTTACCAAGGCTTGACATACACGAGAACACCCTAGAAATAGGGGACTCTTTGGACACTCGTGAACAGGTGGTGCATGGTTGTCGTCAGCTCGTGTCGTGAGATGTTGGGTTAAGTCCCGCAACGAGCGCAACCCTCGTTCTATGTTGCCAGCACGTAATGGTGGGAACTCATGGGATACTGCCGGGGTCAACTCGGAGGAAGGTGGGGATGACGTCAAATCATCATGCCCCTTATGTCTTGGGCTTCACGCATGCTACAATGGCCGGTACAAAGGGCTGCAATACCGTGAGGTGGAGCGAATCCCAAAAAGCCGGTCCCAGTTCGGATTGAGGTCTGCAACTCGACCTCATGAAGTCGGAGTCGCTAGTAATCGCAGATCAGCAACGCTGCGGTGAATACGTTCCCGGGTCTTGTACACACCGCCCGTCAAGTCATGAAAGTCGGTAACACCTGAAGCCGGTGGCCCAACCCTTGTGGGGGGAGCCGTCGAAGGTGGGATCGGTAATTAGGACTAAGTCGTAACAAGGTAGCCGTACCGGAAGGTGCGGCTGGATCACCTCCTTTCTAAGGAGCACCTCGGTCTTCGGATCGTAGGACCCAGATCAGGACGGATGTTCCTGGTTGGGGCTCGTGGGTGGAACATTTGACATGGCATCAGCGCAGCTGGTTCCTACTAGTACGCCGGGTCTTCGGGCCGGGTTGGAGGGTGGGGGTTGGTGAGCGGGGTGCCTGCACGCTGTTGGGTCCTGAGGGACCGGACGCCTGCCCCGTTTTGGTGGGGTGGTGTTGCGACTCTCTGGGCCTCCTGTGCTGCCGGTTCGTGCTGGTGGGTGTGGGGGGTGCCGCCCGTACTTTGAGAACTACACAGTGGACGCGAGCATCTTAAAGATGCGGCCCCGGTTTCGGGGTCGCGTTTCGAGATGATCTTTTTAGATCATTAGTCAATTTCTGGTCGCATTCCTTTTGGGGTGTGGCCCGAGTTTTGATTCTCATGTTTTCAAGTCTTTAAGAGCAAACGGTGGATGCCTTGGCATCTGGAGCCGAAGAAGGACGTAGCAATCTGCGATAAGCCTCGGGGAACTGATAAGCAAGTTTTGATCCGAGGGTGTCCGAATGGGGAAACCCCGCTGGGCGGCGTGCCGACCCAGTGACTCCCGCCTGAATATATAGGGCGGGTAGAGGGAACGTGGGGAAGTGAAACATCTCAGTACCCACAGGAAGAGAAAACAACCGTGATTCCGTGAGTAGTGGCGAGCGAAATCGGATGAGGCTAAACCTCATGTGTGTGAGAGCCGGCAGGCGTTGCATGTGGGGGGTTGCGGGACTTTCCTGACCATTCTGCCGAGTGGTCGACGTGACAGAAGCGTATAGACGAACCGTCTTGAAAGGCGGGCCAGAGTGGGTGCCAGCCCCGTAGTCGAAATGCGTGTTCTGACGTGGAGAGTATCCCAAGTAGCACGGGGCCCGAGAAATCCCGTGTGAATCTGTCAGGACCACCTGATAAGCCTAAATACTCCCAGATGACCGATAGCGGACAAGTACCGTGAGGGAAAGGTGAAAAGTACCCCGGGAGGGGAGTGAAATAGTACCTGAAACCGTTTGCTTACAAACCGTTGGAGCACCCCTGGTAGGTGTGACAGCGTGCCTTTTGAAGAATGAGCCTGCGAGTTAGCGATATGTGGCGAGGTTAACCCGGGTGGGGTAGCCGTAGCGAAAGCGAGTCTGAATAGGGCGATTCAGTCGCATGTCCTAGACCCGAAGCGAAGTGATCTATCCATGGCCAGGCTGAAGCGACGGTAAGACGTCGTGGAGGGCCGAACCCACTTAGGTTGAAAACTGAGGGGATGAGCTGTGGATAGGGGTGAAAGGCCAATCAAACTTCGTGATAGCTGGTTCTCTCCGAAATGCATTTAGGTGCAGCGTTGCGTGTTTCTTGCCGGAGGTAGAGCTACTGGATGGCCGATGGGCCCTACAAGGTTACTGACGTCAGCCAAACTCCGAATGCCGGTAAGTGAGAGCGCAGCAGTGAGACTGTGGGGGATAAGCTTCATAGTCGAGAGGGAAACAACCCAGACCACCATCTAAGGTCCCTAAGCGCGTGCTAAGTGGGAAAGGATGTGGAGTTGCTCAGACAACCAGGAGGTTGGCTTAGAAGCAGCCACCCTTGAAAGAGTGCGTAATAGCTCACTGGTCAAGTGATTCCGCGCCGACAATGTAACGGGGCTCAAGCACGCCACCGAAGTTGTGGCATTGACATTATTGGTAGGCCTTCGTGGTCCAGCCGTGTTGATGGGTAGGAGAGCGTCGTGTGGCGAGTGAAGCGGCGGGGTGACCCAGCCGTGGACGCCACACGAGTGAGAATGCAGGCATGAGTAGCGAAAGACGTGTGAGAAACACGTCCTCCGAAAGACCAAGGGTTCCAGGGTCAAGCTAATCTTCCCTGGGTAAGTCGGGACCTAAGGCGAGGCCGACAGGCGTAGTCGATGGACAACGGGTTGATATTCCCGTACCGGCGAAGAACCGCCCCAACCAATCCAGTAGTGCTAAGTGTCTGAATCCCACTGACGGATCCCTTCGGGGTGATGCGGTGGGCCTAGCGCACGACCCCATGCTGAGGCGGTTAGCGTATTAACAGGTGTGACGCAGGAAGGTAGCCCATCCCGGGCGATGGTTGTCCCGGGGCAAGTGCGTAGGCCGAGTCATAGGCAAATCCGTGACTCGTACAGGCTGAGACACGATGCGGATGAAAAGTGGGTGATCCTATGCTGCCGAGAAAAGCATCGACGCGAGGTTCTAGCCGCCCGTACCCCAAACCGACTCAGGTGGTCAGGTAGAGAATACCGAGGAGATCGAGAGAATCGTGGTTAAGGAACTCGGCAAAATGCCCCCGTAACTTCGGGAGAAGGGGGGCCATCCGCTTATACCCACTTGCTGGGAAAAGGGCGTGGTGGCCGCAGAGACTAGTGGGTAGCGACTGTTTACTAAAAACACAGGTCCGTGCCAAGTCGCAAGACGATGTATACGGACTGACGCCTGCCCGGTGCTGGAAGGTTAAGAGGACCGGTCAGCTCTTCGGAGCGAAGCTGAGAATTTAAGCCCCAGTAAACGGCGGTGGTAACTATAACCATCCTAAGGTAGCGAAATTCCTTGTCGGGTAAGTTCCGACCTGCACGAATGGCGTAACGACTTCCCAACTGTCTCAACCGCGAACTCGGCGAAATTGCATTACGAGTAAAGATGCTCGTTACGCGCAGCAGGACGGAAAGACCCCGTGACCTTTACTACAGCTTGGTATTGGTGTTCGGTGTGGCTTGTGTAGGATAGGTGGGAGACTGTGAAGCGGATACGCCAGTATTCGTGGAGTCGTTGTTGAAATACCACTCTGGTCACTCTGGATGTCTAACTTCGAACCGTGATCCGGTTCAGGGACAGTGCCTGGTGGGTAGTTTAACTGGGGCGGTTGCCTCCCAAAAAGTAACGGAGGCGCCCAAAGGTTCCCTCAACCTGGTTGGCAATCAGGTGGCGAGTGTAAGTGCACAAGGGAGCTTGACTGTGAGACTGACAGGTCGAGCAGGGACGAAAGTCGGGACTAGTGATCCGGCAGTGGCTTGTGGAAGCGCTGTCGCTCAACGGATAAAAGGTACCTCGGGGATAACAGGCTGATCTTGCCCAAGAGTCCATATCGACGGCATGGTTTGGCACCTCGATGTCGGCTCGTCGCATCCTGGGGCTGGAGTAGGTCCCAAGGGTTGGGCTGTTCGCCCATTAAAGCGGTACGCGAGCTGGGTTTAGAACGTCGTGAGACAGTTCGGTCCCTATCCGCTGCGCGCGTAGGAAGTTTGAGAGGATCTGACCCTAGTACGAGAGGACCGGGTTGGACGAACCTCTGGTGTGCCAGTTGTACTGCCAAGTGCACCGCTGGTTAGCTACGTTCGGGATGGATAACCGCTGAAAGCATCTAAGCGGGAAGCCGGCCTCAAGATGAGACTTCCATACCCTTCGGGGTGAGAGGCTCCCAGCCAGACTACTGGGTTGATAGGCCAGATGTGGAAGCGCAGCAATGCGTGCAGCTGACTGGTACTAATAAGCCGATGACTTGATAACACCCTCGCTGGTGCCCGCGTCCACTGAGTGGTTCCCGATGTACGGTCGGAAACCAAACAACAACAAAACAGCAGACTTGTCGTTGTGCATGACTGAAACATCAACAGAGTTTCGGCGGCCATAGCGAGAGGGAAACGCCCGGTCCCATTCCGAACCCGGAAGCTAAGCCTCTCAGCGCCGATGGTACTGCAGGGGGGACCCTGTGGGAGAGTAGGACACCGCCGGACACCCATTACACGGAATGGCCACCCAACGCAGGGTGGCCATTCCGCGTTAACAGGGTGGATTGCCGACGCAGAACGCATCCGGGAGGATCGAAGAATGGCACAGCAGGAGCCGCGTGACGATCGACGCGCGCCGCGCGACCGACCCAGCAGCGGCCGGAAGCCATCGTCGAGCTCAGACCGGAAGCCGTACGCCAAGCGCGACGGCGACCGGAAGCCGTACGAGAAGCGTGACGGCGAGCGAAAGCCGTACGCCAAGCGTGACGGCGACCGTCCGTATGCCAAGCGTGACGGCGACCGTCCGTATGCCAAGCGTGACGGCGACCGTAGACCGTATGAGAAGCGTGACGGCGACCGGAGACCGTACGAGAAGCGCGACGGGGACCGGAAGCCGTACGAGAAGCGTGACGGCGACCGTCCCTACGTGAAGCGCGACGGGGACCGGAAGCCGTACGAGAAGCGGGACGGCGACCGTCCGTACGCCAAGCGCGACGGGGACCGGAAGCCGTACGAGAAGCGGGACGGCGACCGTCCGTACGCCAAGCGCGACGGTGACCGGAAGCCCTATGCGAAGCGTGACGGCGACCGTCCGTACGCCAAGCGCGACGGCGACCGGAAGCCGTACGAGAAGCGCGACGGCCGCCCGTCCGAGCGCGGTCCGCGCCCGACGCGCGGAGGTGCGGATCGCCCCGACCGAGCCATGCGCGACGGGGAGATCCGGCCTGTCCGCCCGCGCCACGATGACCCCGTCATCCCCGAGGACGTCACTGGGCGCGACCTGCCGCCGGCGGCGCGCAATGAGCTGAAGACCCTGAGCAAGGAGAATGCGGAGCAGGTCGCCCGCCATCTCGTCATGGCCTCGCAGCTGATCGACGAGGATCCTGAGCTCGCGCACCAGCACGCGCTGTCGGCGTCGCGTCGCGCGGGCCGGATCGCGGTCGTCCGAGAGACCCTCGCGATCACCGCCTACGCGACCGGCGACTTCGCCCTCGCGCTGCGCGAGCTGCGCACGTACCGGCGCATCTCCGGCAACGACGACCAGATCGCGCTCATCGTCGACAGCGAGCGCGGCGTCGGACGCCCCGATCGCGCGCTCGAGGTCGGTCGCTCCGTCGACCGTTCCACCCTGGACACCCCGGTGCGCGTCGAGCTGGCGATCACCATGTCAGGGGCGCGACTCGACCTCGGCGAGCCGGAGCGCGCCCTGCAGGAGCTCGACATTCCCGAGCTGGATCCCGATCGCGCCTTCGAATGGAGCCCCGCCCTCTTCGCTGCGCGTGCCGCCGTGCTCGAAGAGCTCGGTCGCGCCGAGGAAGCACAGCAGTGGGCCAGACGCGCGGTGGTCGCCGGCGAGGCGCTCGACGCGGCGTCCGGACTCGGCGATCTCGAGACGGTGTTCGTCGAGGAGGTCGAGGAGGAGCCCGATCACGACGACGCCGGGGCCGTCCCCGCCGTCGAAGAGCCCGCCGCCGAAGAGCCCGCCGTCGAAGAGACGCCCGGCGCGGAGAACGACGGTGACGCGGCATCCGCCACCGTCGCCGACGCCGAGCCGGACGACGCGGCATCTGCCGACGAGCCCTCGGTCGCCGACGAGGTGGCCGAAATCCTCGTGGAGGCCGGCGTGGACGAGCCGGCGCACGACGAGGCCGAGCGCTGATGGCGCTGTTCGGGCGTCGGGCCGCGACGCCCGCCCCGCTCGACGGGGTCGACGTCGTGCTGGCCGATCTGGACGGAGTGGTGTACGCCGGCGCCGGTGCGCTGCCGCACGCCGTCGAAAGCTTGAACCGGGCGCGCGACGGCCGGGTGCTCGCGTACATCACCAACAACGCGTCGCGCACGGATGCCTCGGTCGCGGCGCACCTGAGCGAGCTCGGCCTCGCGACGGCTCCGGGTGACGTGGTGACCAGCCCGCAGGCCGCGATGCGGCTCCTCGCCGAACGGATCGCTCCGGGCTCGACGGTGCTGGTGGTCGGTGGCGACGGTCTCGTCGTCGAGGTGGAGAAGGCCGGCTTCGTCGTGACGCGCAGCGCCGACGATGACCCCGCCGCTGTCGTGCAGGGCTTCGCTCCCGAGGTGGGGTGGCTGCAGCTCGCCGAGGCGGCGTTCGCGCTGAAGACTCCCGAGGACGAGGGCGGCATCCCGTGGGTGGCGACCAACACCGACTGGACGATTCCCCAGTCGCGCGGTGTCGCGCCCGGCAACGGCACGCTCGTGTCGGCCGTCCACACCGCGGTCGGGCGGCTCGCGACGGTCGCCGGCAAGCCGGAGGCGCCGATCTTTCACGAGGCGGTCGCGCGGTTCGGAGCGCGGCATCCGCTCTTCCTCGGCGATCGCCTGGACACCGACATCCTCGGAGCCAACCGGGCCGGCATCGCGTCGGCTCTCGTCCTGACGGGCATCGACCGGCCCAAGCACGTCCTCGCGGCGCCGGAGGGCTCCCGGCCGACGTACATCCTGGGCGACCTGCGTGAGCTGCACCAGCCGTACCCCGAGGTCGACGTGAAGGACGGCATCGCGAAGGTCCGCGACGCCCGCGTCGCGATCGACGGGGCCGACGTTCGGATCATCAGCGCGGGCGACCGCCCGATCGACCTCGTGCGCGCGGGCGCCGCGGCGATCTGGTCGACCGGCCGGGCGATCTTCGGATTCCGCGTGCCCGAGCAGCTCTACGCCGACCCGTTCCACCGCCCCTGAGCGCGACCACGGCAGGCGTCGGCGGACGAGGGCGACGTGGTTCGCGGGACGGCGGTGCCACCGCCGTATTCTGGGGAGCATGGACGAGCCCCGTGAGCGTGAGGACGAGACCGGAGACCTGCTGTCGACGCTCGAGGTGATCGAGGCGCAGCCGCTGGAGTCCCGTGCGGCGGCGTACGACACGCTGCACGACACGCTCGCCCGCCGCCTCGAGGCGAGCCCCGGCTCTCCGTCATGACGAGCCGCCTCGACGCCGCTCTCGCCGCTCGAGGACTCGCGCGCTCGCGGACGCACGCCGCGTCCCTGATCACGGGGGGTCTCGTCAGCGTCGACGGCCGGCCTGTCGTCAAGGCCTCCACTCCTGTCGGAGACGACAGCGTGCTCGAGGTGGCAGGGTCGGATCATTACGTCAGCCGCGCCGCGCACAAGCTCATCGCCGGCTTGGAGGCATTCGGGGTGGAGGTCGCCCGCCGGGTGGCGCTGGACATGGGCGCGTCCACCGGCGGATTCACCCAGGTGCTGCGCGAGCGCGGCGCCGAGCCCGTGATCGCCGTCGACGTCGGGCACGGCCAGCTCGCGGCATCCGTCGCCGCCGACCGGGCCGTCGTCTCGGTCGAGGGATTCAACGTCCGCTACATGACGCCCGAGTCGCTCGCCGAGGCGAGCGGCGTTCAGCAGGCGCCGTCGGTGATCACCGGAGACCTCTCGTTCATCTCGCTGAGCCATGTGCTGCCCGCGGCACGGGGGGTGGCGGCATCCGATGCCGATCTCATGCTGCTCATCAAGCCGCAGTTCGAGGTGGGACGCACGGCCGTGAAGGGCGGGCTGGTCACCAATCCGGTGCTGCGCGCGGATGCCGTCGCGGGCGTGCTGTGGGCGGCGTGGGATGCCGGGCTCGGCACGTGCGGGCTGATCGCGTCGCCGATCGCCGGCACGCATGGCAACGCGGAGTACATCGTGCACCTCGCGCCGGGTCGCGGAAGCAATCCGACAGAATGGTTGAGCACTGTGAACCGACTGGCGGGGAGCCGATGAACAACGCCGACGCACGCGCCGAGCGCAGCATCCTGGTGGTAGCGCACGCGCATCGCGCCGACACCGTCGCCTCTGCCGAACGCGTCGTGACCGCGCTGCGCACCGCCGGCGCGCGGCCGGTGCTCGCGCCCGACGACAAGCTGGAGCTCGTCGAGGCCGGGTCCCCTCTCGGCGATGTGGCCGTCCTCGGCGTCGATGTGCCCGTTTCCCAGATCGAGCTGGCCATCGTGCTGGGCGGTGACGGCACCATCCTGCGTGCGGCGGAGCTCGTCCGCGACGGCGTCGCGCCCGTGCTCGGCATCAACATGGGCCACGTGGGCTTCCTCGCCGAGACGGAGCGCGACGACATGGACGAGGCGGTGCGCCGCGTCATCGCCCGCGAGTACGAGGTCGAGGAGCGCATGGCGCTCCAGGTGCGCGTGAAGGACACCGGCGACTCCGTCATCTACGAGACGTGGGCGCTCAACGAGGCGACGGTCGAGAAGGCCAGCCGCGAGCGCATGCTGGAGGTCGTCGTCGAAATCGATGGGCGTCCGCTGTCGACGTTCGGCTGCGACGGCATGGTGGTCTCCACGCCGACGGGGTCGACGGCCTACAACTTCTCCGCCGGCGGTCCGGTCATCTGGCCGACCGTCGAGGCCATCTCGGTCGTGCCGCTCTCGGCCCACGCGCTCTTCGCCAAGCCGTTGGTCGTCGGCCCCGAGCACGCGGTCGCGATCGAGGTGCTCGAGCGCACCAACGGCACCGGCATCCTCTGGTGCGACGGACGCCGCTCGCACGACCTGCCCCCCGGTGCCCGCGTCGTCATGCGGCGCTCCGATCGCCCGGTGCGTCTCGCCCGTCTGCACCCGGCGCAGTTCACCGACCGCCTGGTGCGCAAGTTCCGGCTTCCGGTGGAGGGCTGGCGCGGCCCCGCCGCGATCACGGGCGTGCTGCCGGTCCGCACCGCCGGGACGGATGCCGCGCCCTCCGGCGGCCCGGAGGAGTCCCTGTGATCGAAGAGATGCGACTGCGCGACCTCGGCGTGATCGCCGAGGCGACGCTGCCCATCGGGCCCGGGTTCACGGCCATCACGGGGGAGACCGGCGCGGGCAAGACGATGGTCGTGACGGGCCTCGGGCTGCTGCTCGGGCAGCGCGCCGACTCCGGCGCCGTGCGCGCCGGCGCTTCGCAGGCCACGGTCGACGGCGTGTGGATCGTTCCCGAGGACGGCGCCGTGGTCTCCCGGGTGCGGGAGGCCGGAGGCGACGTCGAGCCGATCGGCGGTGGGCGAGCTGAGCTGTACGTCGGGCGCTCGATCTCCAGCGAGGGCAGGGGGCGGGCCTCCGTCGGCGGGCGCGCGGCGCCGGCCGGGGTGCTGGCCGACCTCGCCGAGCAGCTCGTGGTCGTGCACGGGCAGTCCGACCAGCTGCGGCTCCGCTCCGCGGCCGCCCAGCGCGACGCCCTGGACCGGTTCGGGGGTGAGGCCGTCCACACCGCGCGCGACGCCTACCGCCGTGCGTACGAGCACTGGCGCGCGGTGGATCGGGAGCTCACGCAGCTCACCGACGACCGCGACGCGCGCGCTCGCGAGGCGGACGACCTGCGGGTCCAGCTCGCCGAGATCGAGCAGGCGGCGCCGGTGCCGGGCGAGGATGCCGACCTCGCCGCCCGTGCCGAGCGCCTGGCCAACGCCGAGGAGCTGCGGCTGGCCGCCGCGTCGGCGCACGACGGGCTCTCGGGAGATGGGGACGTGCCCGATGCCGGCGCGCTGCTCGCCGAGGCCCGGCGCGCGCTCGAGCGCGTCCACGACCCGGTCCTGGAAGAGCTCGCGGGCCAGCTGGCCGACATCGGGTACCGCGTGGCCGACATCGCCGCCGCGCTCGCCGGCTACCTGGCCGACCTCGACGAGTCGGGGCCGCACGAGCTGGCAGCCGTCGAGGAGCGCCGCGCCGTCCTGGCGGGACTCGTCCGCACCCACGGCTCCCTCGACGCCGCGATCGAGCTGCTCGACACCGGCTCGGCGCGCCTCGGCGAGCTCGACGACGACGGCGACCGCATCGAGCGGCTGACCGCGGAGCGCGCGGCCGCGGCATCCGTCCTCGATGACGCCGCGACAGCACTCACCGCCGCGCGCACCGAAGCCGCCGCGCGGCTGGGCGCCGCGGTCACCGACGAACTCCGGGCGCTGGCGATGCCCGATGCGCGGCTCGAGGTCGCGGTCACCCCCGGCGTCGACTCGACGCACGGCCGCGACGACGTGGCGATCCTCCTCGCGCCGCACCCCGGAGCGGAGCCCCGTGCCGTGTCGCGGGGGGCATCCGGCGGCGAGCTCAGCCGCGTCATGCTCGCCATCGAGGTGGTGATCGCCGCGGTCGACCCGGTCCCGACCTTCGTGTTCGACGAGGTCGACGCCGGCATCGGCGGCGCGGCGGCGATCGAGGTCGGCAGGCGCCTGGCGCGACTCGCGCAGTCGTCGCAGGTGATCGCCGTCACCCACCTCGCGCAGGTCGCGGCGTTCGCGGCCAATCACCTCACCGTCGTGAAGGCGAACGACGGCTCGGTGACGGCATCCGACGTCCGGCGCCTCGACGGCGCCGACCGCGAGGCCGAGATGGCGCGCCTGCTGTCGGGCATGCCCGACTCGGACGCGGCCCTCACCCACGCCCGCGAGTTGCTCAGCCTCCGCTCGGAAGCCGACTGATAGGATAAAAGCCCGTGATGCAGACTTCTGATTCTTTCCGCGGCGACACTTCGGACGACACCACCAAGCACATCTTCGTTACCGGTGGTGTCGTCTCCTCGTTGGGGAAGGGGCTCACCGCGGCCAGCCTCGGAAACCTGCTCACCGCGCGGGGGCTGCGTGTCGTGATGCAGAAGCTCGACCCCTACCTGAACGTCGATCCGGGCACGATGAACCCGTTCCAGCACGGCGAGGTCTTCGTCACCGACGACGGCGCCGAGACGGACCTCGACATCGGGCACTACGAGCGGTTCCTCGACATCGAGCTGAGTCAGGCCGCGAACGTCACGACGGGTCAGATCTACTCGCAGGTCATCGCCAAGGAGCGCCGCGGCGAGTACCTCGGCGACACCGTGCAGGTGATCCCGCACATCACCGACGAGATCAAGCGCCGCATGCGCCTTCAGGCGACCGAGGAGCCGCGGCCCGACGTCATCATCACCGAGATCGGCGGCACGGTCGGCGACATCGAGTCGCAGCCTTTCATCGAGTCCGCCCGCCAGATCCGCCACGAGCTCGGCCGCAACAACGTCTTCTTCGTGCACGTGTCGCTGGTGCCGTTCATGGGCGCCTCGGGCGAGCAGAAGACCAAGCCCACGCAGCACTCGGTCGCCACGCTCCGCTCCATCGGCATCCAGCCCGACGCCCTGGTGCTGCGCAGCGACCGGCCCGTCACCGAGGCGAACAAGCGCAAGATCGCGCTCATGTGCGACGTCGACGAGGGCGCGGTCGTCAACGCCGTCGACGTGCCGAGCATCTACGACATCCCGACGATGCTCAATGAGCAGGGACTCGACGAGTACATCGTGCGGGCGCTGGGGCTCTCCCAGGCCGCCGACGTGGACTGGTCTCGCTGGCAGCGGGTGCTCAACGCGGTGCACAACCCCAAGCACGAGGTCACCATCGGGCTCGTGGGCAAGTACATCGACCTTCCCGACGCCTACCTGTCGGTGACCGAGGCGCTGAAGGCGGGCGGCTTCGCCCAGGAGACCCACGTCAACATCCGGTGGATCCCGTCCGACGAGTGCGAGACGCCCGAGGGTGCGGCCAAGGCGCTGGGCACCCTTGACGGCATCGTGATCCCGGGCGGCTTCGGCATCCGGGGCATCGAAGGCAAGATCGGCGCGCTGAAGTTCGCGCGCGAGCAGGGCATCCCGACGCTCGGCATCTGCCTCGGGCTCCAGTGCATCGTCATCGAGTACGCCCGCCACGTCGCCGGCATCGAAGACGCCTCGTCGAGCGAGTTCGACCCCGACACACAGCATCCCGTCATCGCCACCATGGAGGAGCAGGTCGACATCCTGGACCGCGGCGACATGGGCGGCACGATGCGTCTGGGGCTGTATCCCGCCCAGCTCGCGGAGGGCTCCATCGCCGCCGAGGTCTACGGCGCCGCCCGGGCCTCCGAGCGCCACCGCCACCGCTACGAGGTCAACAACCGGTACCGCGACCGGATCGCCGATGCGGGACTGGTGTTCTCCGGCATCAACCCCGACCTTGATCTGGTCGAGTACGTCGAGCTGCCGCGTGACGTGCACCCGTACTACATCGCCACGCAGGCGCACCCCGAGCTGCGGTCGCGTCCGACGAACGCCAACCCGCTCTTCCGCGGGCTCGTGGGTGCCGCGCTGGAGCGTCACCGCTCGAGCGAGCTGTTCGAGGTCGAGCCCTTCGAAGTCGTCGCGGAACGCTGACGTGACGGACGAGCGGATGCCGCACCCCGCCGCGCCGTCGCCGCCGGTGCTCCTCGCCGACGAGCCCGTCGAGGCGACGGTCCTCGAGAGCGAGCGCGTGTACGAGGGCCGGGTGTGGGACGTGCGCAGCGACACGATCGGCTACGGCGACGCCCGGATCGTGCGCCAGTACGTCGAGCACCCCGGGGCCGCCGCGATCGTGGCGGTCGACGACGAGGGCCGGGTGCTGCTGATCCAGCAGTACCGGCATCCGATCCGCCGCCGCGATTGGGAGGTGCCCGCCGGTCTGCTCGACATCGCGGGGGAGACGCCCCTCGAGACCGCACAGCGGGAGCTCGCCGAGGAGGCGGACCTCGTCGCGGAGTCGTGGGAGCCGCTGCTCAGCATCTTCACCACCCCCGGTGGCAACGACGAGGTGGTGCACCTGTTCCTCGCGCGCGGTCTTTCGCCCGCCGGCGAGGTGCACGCGCGTGAGGACGAGGAGGCCGACATCCGCCTGGAGTGGGTGCCGCTCGCCGACGTCGTCGCCGGGATCTTCGCGGGACGCCTGCGCAATGGCATCATGACGGTGGGCGTGCTCGCGGCGGCCGAGCGGCTGCGCGCGGCACAGGGGGTTCCGACGCCCTGACCTGCGCCGCAGGCCATGGGTGTCGATCGCCCGGGACGAGGGCGGACGGACATGCGGATCGATCGGGCGGTGGACGCGTACCTGCGGCACATCGCGGTCGAGCGCGGGCTGTCGGAGAACACCGTTGCCGCCTACCGGCGCGATCTGTCGGGCTACGCCGGGTGGCTTCGCCAGCAGGGCGTGGAGGAGACGGGCGAGGTCACGGCGGTGATGCTCGGCAGCTTCATCGCCGACCGGGCTGCGGCTCAGCCGCCGATGGCCGCCTCGTCCCTGGCGCGGCTCCAGTCGTCGGTGCGGGGGCTGCACCGCTTCCTGGCGCGGGAGGGCATCGAGCAGGCCGACCCCTCGGCCAATCTCCGCCCGCCGAAGCAGCCCCGACGACTCCCCAAGGCGCTCACCATCGACCAGGTGGAGAGACTGCTGGATGCCGCGGGCCCGCCGCCCGCGGCCGGCCCGGCCTCCGACGGGGCCGACGTCGCTCCGGCGGTGATCGGCGACCTGGTCGGGCTGCGTGACCGAGCGCTCCTCGAGCTGCTGTACGCGACCGGCGCCCGCGTGTCGGAGATCGTGCAGCTGGATGTGGACGACCTCGCGCACGGGGATGTCCTCAGGGTGCGCGGCAAGGGCTCGAAGGAGCGCATCGTCCCGGTCGGCTCGTACGCGCGTGCCGCCGTCGACGCCTACCTGACCCGGTCACGACCCGAACTGTCGCGCCGCGGCCGTGCGACGCCGCGGCTCTTCCTGGGGGCCCGTGGCGCGCCGCTGTCGCGACAGAGCGCGTGGCTCGTGATCCACTCGGCCGCACAGCGCGCGCAGCTGACCGCCCACGTCTCGCCGCACACCCTGCGGCACTCCTTCGCCACGCACCTGCTCCAGGGAGGGGCGGATGTGCGCGTCGTGCAGGAGCTGCTCGGGCACGCATCCGTGGCCACCACGCAGATCTACACCTACGTGTCGGTCGACGCCCTGCGCGACGTCTACGCCACCTCCCACCCCCGGGCGCGCTGACGATTCGCGTCCGAGTCGATCCATCCGACAGACTGAGCCGCTGGGGGTGCGCCGCCGGGGCGGACCGCCTGACTCACTGGGGACTTGAATGAACCGCACTCGCGCCCGCCTCTCCCTCGCCGCTCTGGGCGTCACCGGCGCCGTCGCCCTGAGCGGCTGCTCGATCCTCGACCAGTTCGCGCCGGCGTCGGTGCCCGCGCGCGACGCCGCAACCGGCGAGGTCACCGAGCAGACCGACAACGCCGACGTCTTCCAGGTCCGCGTCGGCGACTGCCTCAACACCGGCGCCCTGGACGCATCGACCGAGATCACCGACGTCCCGGTCGTGCCCTGCGCCGAGCCGCACGACGACGAGGTCTACCACGCGTTCGAGCTCGCAGACGGCGAGTTCCCCGGCGAGGACGCGATCCTGGCGGAGGCCGACGCGACGTGCGTCGCACAGTTCGCGGAGTTCATCGGCCTGGCGTACGAGCAGTCGACGCTGGACTATTGGCCGATGTACCCGACGGAGGGGTCGTGGGAAAACGGCGACCGAGAGGTGCTGTGCATCGCGTGGGACCCGGCCGGCGGGAAGGTGACCGGTACGCTCGCCGGGGCGGCGCGCTGACCGGACCCGCGGCGCCGGTCGCACCGGGTGGTGCGAGCCGCGTCATGTGCGGCGGCACGGCGCTTCACCCGGGGATTCTCCCGGGTCCCGACTAGGATCGAGCGAGCACGAGGAAGCGGGAGCACGGTGGCTGACAGCACGGCGAAGACCAGATCGGGGAAGGCCTCGAGATCCGAGGTCCCCATCGGGCCGACCGGTCGTCCGTACCAGGGCTTTCCCACGCCGCCCAAGCTGGACGGGCACGGCCCCGCCCGCATCATCGCGCTGTGCAACCAGAAGGGCGGCGTCGGCAAGACCACGACGACGATCAACCTCGCGGCTGCGCTGGCCGGCTACGGCCGCAAGGTGCTCGCCGTGGACTTCGACCCGCAGGGCGCGCTGTCGGCGGGTCTCGGCATCCAGACCCATGAGATCCCGACCATCTACGACCTGCTGCTGGACGGCAAGCGCGACCCGCAGGACGTCATCGTGCACACGCGGGTCGAGAACCTCGACGTCGTCCCCGCCAACATCGACCTGTCGGCGGCGGAGGTGCACCTGGTCAACGAGGTGGCGCGCGAGCAGACGCTGTCGCGCGTGCTGCGGAAGGTCTCCGGCGACTACGACGCGATCCTCGTCGACTGCCAGCCTTCGCTCGGCCTCCTGACGGTGAACGCGCTGACCGCCAGTCACGGCGTGATCATCCCGCTCGAGTGCGAGTTCTTCGCGCTGCGCGGCGTCGCGATGCTCATCGAGACGATCGACAAGGTGCGGGACCGCCTGAATCCCACCATCCGCCTCGACGGCGTGCTGGCCACTATGTACGACGCGCGGACCCTCCACTCCCGCGAAGTGCTCGAGCGCGTAGTGGACGCTTTCGGCGACGACGTGCTCGAGACCGTCATCGGCCGTACCGTCAAGTTCCCGGATGCCTCGGTCTCGGGCATGCCGATCACCCAGTTCGCGCCCGAGCACGCTGCGGCGCAGGCCTACCTGCGACTGGCGCGGGAGCTGGTCGCCCGTGGTGCCGTCGCCTGACGCTTCGGCAGGCTCAGCGACCGCGGGAGACGGTGCCGCGACCGGCGCTGACGGGTTCCGCGTCGCGCTGTCGAACTTCGACGGGCCGTTCGATCTGCTGCTGAGCCTCATCTCCAAGCACGAGCTGGACATCACCGAGGTGTCGCTGTCGCTCGTGACGAACGACTTCATCGCCTATCTGCGCGAGCTCGGGCCCGAGGAGGAGCTCGAAGAGGCGTCGGAGTTCCTCGTGGTGGCCGCGACCCTTCTCGACATGAAGGTGGCCGGGCTCCTGCCCCAGGGCGAGCTGGTGGACGCCGAGTCGGTCGCGCTGCTGGAGGCGCGCGACCTGCTCTTCGCCCGCCTGCTGCAGTACCGCGCCTTCAAGGAGGTCTCGGCCTGGTTCGAGCGGTGCCTGCGCCGGGAGAGCGTGCGCCATGCGCGGTCCGTGCGACTCGACGAGAAGTACCGGCAGGCGGTTCCCGAGCTGGTGTGGTCGCTGAGCCCCGACGACTTCGCCGCGCTCGCGATGCTCGCCATGACGCCGAAGGAGATCCCGCGCGTCGGCCTCGACCACCTGCATGCGCCGCTCGTCAGCATCCGCGAGCAGGCCGCGATCGTGGTGACGCTGCTGCGGGGGGCCGGCTCCCTCAGCTTCCGGGAGCTCATCGCGGGCGTCTCGCAGCCCGGGATCGTGGTGGCCCGGTTCCTCTCCGTGCTGGAGCTCTACCGCCACGCCGCCCTCTCTTTCGAACAGCTGGAACCGCTCGGCGAACTGACGCTCCGCTGGAGTGCGCAGCGCTGGAGCGATGAGAACCTCGCCACACTGGGAGCCGACTATGACCGATGATGCTTCGACAGGCTCAGCAACCGGAGGTGGGAGCACCGCAACCCCGGACGCACCGGTGGTGAACACTGCGGACGTGGCGCGGCGGCTGGAGGCGATCCTCCTGATCGTCGAGGAGCCGCAGAGCCTGGTGAGCCTCGCTGCCGCCGTCGGCGCGCCGGTGCCCGCCGTCCGCCAGGCGATCGAGGCGCTCGTCGACGACTACGACGGCCGCAGCGGCGGGCCCGTGCGGGGCTTCGAGCTGCGCGAGGTCGGCGGCGGGTGGCGGCTCTACGTCCGCGAGGAGCTCGACCAGCTGGTGAGCGATTTCGTCGGCGGCCAGGCGCCGTCGCGGCTATCGCAGGCGGCGCTCGAGACCCTCGCCGTGATCGCCTACAAGCAGCCGGTGACCCGGAGCCAGGTCGCCTCCATCCGCGCCGTGAACGTCGACTCGGTAGTCCGCACGCTGCTGGCCCGCGGGCTGATCACCGAGCTCTTCGCCGACGCCGAGACCGGCGCGATCAACTACGGCACGACCGATGCCCTGCTGGTTCACCTGGGCATCAACTCGCTGGACGAGCTGCCGCACATCTCGCCGCTGCTGGACGGCGCGGACGACGTCGGCGACGCCATGGAGGAGGGAGTGCGCCGATGACCGGCGGATCGGAGGAAGGGAAGGTCCGGCTGCAGAAGGTGCTCGCGAACGCGGGCGTCGCCTCGCGCCGCGTGGCCGAGCAGCTCATCGTCGAGGGCCGGGTGCGCGTCAACGGCCAGGTGGTCAATGAGCTCGGCTCGCGCATCGACCCCGAGAGCGACCTCGTCGACGTCGACGGCACGGCGGTGCAGCTGGACCAGTCCAAGCGCTATGTCATGCTCAACAAGCCGACGGGCGTCGTCAGCTCGATGAAGGACGACCGCGGGCGCCCCGATCTGCGTCGCTTCACGAAGGAGTGGTCCGAGCGGCTGTACAACGTGGGGCGGTTGGATGCCGACACCAGCGGCCTTCTCGTGCTCACCAACGACGGCGAGCTCGCGCACGTGCTGGCCCACCCGTCGTTCGGAGTGACCAAGGTCTACATCGCCAAGGTCGAGGGCAAGGTGACGCCGCAGACGATCCAGCGGCTGCTGCGCGGCGTCGACCTCGAGGACGGATCCATCGCCGCCGACAAGGCGCGGCTGCTGTCGGCGTCGGCCGAAGGCGGCGGCTCGCTCGTCGAGCTCACCCTCCACTCGGGACGCAACCGCATCGTGCGGCGGATGATGGCCGAGGTGGGGCATCCGGTCATCGAACTCGTCCGCAGGCAGTTCGGGCCGCTGCACCTGGGAACCCTGCCAGCCGGGCGCACCCGCGAGTTGACTAAAGTGGAGCGCGGCGCTCTGCTGACTCTCGCGCGCCGTGCTGCCCCTCAGGAGGACTAAGTGACACACGCCGTCCTTGCGCCGCGCGTGCAGGGAACGGTGCGCATCGTCGGCGCCGGCCTGCTCGGAGCCAGCATCGGACACGCGCTGCGTGCGCGCGGCGTCGACGTCGTCCTCGACGACACGTCGCCGTCGCAGCTTCGTCTGGCGATCGACTACGGCGCCGGCCGGGCGGCCGAGGGGCATGACGAGCCGTCGCTCGTCGTCGTGGCGGTGCCGCCCGACGTGACCGCCGACGTCGTCCAGCGCGAGCTCGCGCGCTTTCCGCACGCCGTCGTGACGGATGTCGCCAGCGTCAAGCTCGAGCCGCTGCGCACGCTGCGCGAGCGGGGCGTGGACCTCACGCACTACATCGGCTCGCACCCGCTCGCCGGGCGCGAGCGCGGGGGAGCGATCTCGGCCCGCGCCGACATCTTCGTGGGGAGGCCGTGGGTCGTCTGCCGCGACGAGGAGACCTCGTCGTCCGACCTGGCGCTGGTCGAGGGGCTGGCGCTCGATCTCGGCGCGACGCCTATCGAGATGAGCCCCGAAGACCACGACCGCGCCGTCGCGCTCGTCTCGCATGTGCCGCAGCTCGTGGCCAGCCTGCTGGCGGGACGCTTCGTCGACGCGCCGGACGGCTCGCTGCGCCTTGCCGGTCAGGGCGTCCGCGACACGACGCGGATCGCGGCATCCGCTCCCGAGCTGTGGGTGCAGATCCTCGGCGCCAACGCCGAGCCCGTCGTCGACGTGCTCGATCAGCTCGCGACCGACCTCGGCGCGGTCGCGGATGCCCTCCGCCGACCCGATGCGCCCGGTGCGCGGCGCGCGGTCGCCGACACCATCCGGCGCGGCAACGACGGCGTCGAGCGGCTCCCCGGCAAGCACGGGCAGAACCGCCGCTTCGAGCAGGTCGTGGTGATGGTCGACGACACCCCCGGGCAGCTGGGACGGCTCTTCGGCGAGCTCGGCGACCTCGACGTCAACGTCGAAGACCTCCGCCTGGAGCACTCTCCGGGCGCCCAGTTCGGCCTCGCCGAGATCAGCGTCGTCCCCAGCGCCGTGCGCCGGGCCGTCGACGGACTCGAGTCGCGCGGCTGGAAGATTGCGAGCACCACCAATGACTGACTCCCTGACCCGCCCGCCCGCCGGCGCGCCGGCGCCCACCGTCGTCGCGATCGACGGCCCGGCCGGCAGCGGCAAGTCCAGTGTTTCGAAGCAGGTCGCGCGCCGGCTCGGCTTCGGCTACCTCGACACCGGCGCGGCGTACCGCGCGCTGGCCTGGCATGCGCTCGAGCGCGGGTTCGACACCTCGGACGCGGCATCCGTCCTCGACGCGAGCGGCGACTTCGACTACGCGATCTCGCTGGACCCCGACGAGTACTGGGTCCGGGTGGGCGAGGCCGATGTGACCGAGGCGATCCGCGAGCCCCGGGTGACCGAGGCGGTGAGCGGGGTCGCCCGCGTGCCCGCGGTGCGCGAATCGGTGAACGCGCTGTTCCGCTCCCTCGTCGCGCGGTCGGGCCGCCCCGGCGTCGTGGTCGAGGGACGGGACATCACGACCGTCGTCGCGCCGGACGCCCCGGTGCGCATCCTCCTCACCGCTTCGCCCGAGGTGCGCGCCGCACGTCGCAGCGCCGAGCTCACGAGCCACGACCCGGCGGCGGTCGCCGCCGCGCTGCACCGGCGCGACGCGAAGGACTCGGCCGTCGTCGACTTCCTCACCGCCGCGCCGGGCGTCGACGTCGTCGACTCGAGCGACCTCGACTTCGAACAGACCGTGGACGCCGTGCTGGCCGTCATCCGCGCGGTCGACCCCGCCGCCGGAGAGGCGCCGTCGGCGTCGCCGCACGGCACCACGACTCACACCCGGACGGGAGCCTGAGATGGCCGCTGACACCACCGACGATTTCGACGAGTTCGAGGCCGGCGATGACCACCTCGCCGAGAACCTCGCAGGGCTCGACGACGACCTCGCCGAGCAGCGTGCCGCCGCGCTCCGGGCAGGCCTGGAGGACTACGACCTCGACGCCGAGGACGCCGAGCTGCTCCAGGGGCTCGTCGGCGGCGAGGGCGGCGTCGAGTTCATGCCGGCCCTGCCCGTGGTCGCGATCGTCGGCCGCCCGAATGTGGGCAAGTCGGCGCTCGTGAACCGCATCCTCGGCCGCCGAGAAGCCGTCGTCGAGGACACGCCGGGCGTCACGCGGGACCGGGTGACCTACAAGGCCGAGTGGATGGACCGCCGCTTCACGCTGGTCGACACCGGCGGGTGGGAGCCGGACGCCCGGGGCATCGACCGCTCCGTCGCCGCGCAGGCGGAGGTCGCCATCGACCTCTCGGACGTCGTGCTCTTCGTCGTGGACGCGATGGTCGGCGCCACGTCGACCGACGAGCACGTCGTGCGTCTGCTGCGGAAGGCGAACAAGCCGGTCTTCCTCGTCGCCAACAAGGTGGACGACGCCCGCCAGGAGCCCGAGGCCGCCGCGCTGTGGAACCTCGGCCTCGGAGAACCGCACCCGGTGTCGGCCATCCACGGCCGCGGCGTCGCAGACCTCCTCGACGAGGTCGTCAAGGTGATGCCGGACGTCTCGGCGGTCGCGAAGGCCGAGATCGGGGGCCCGCGCCGGGTCGCGATCCTCGGGCGCCCGAACGTCGGCAAGTCGTCGCTGCTCAACAAGGCGGCCGGCGAGGAGCGCGTCGTCGTGAACGAGCTCGCCGGCACGACGCGCGACCCGGTCGACGAGATCGTCGAGCTCGGCGGCCGGCTCTGGCGCTTCGTCGACACCGCCGGCATCCGTCGCCGCGTTCACCTGCAGCAGGGCGCCGACTTCTACGCCTCGCTGCGGACCTCCGCCGCGCTCGAGAAGGCCGAGGTCGCCATCGTCGTCATCGACGTGACGCAGCCCATCAGCGTGCAGGACCTCAACATCATCGATCTCGTGCTGGAGTCGGGGCGGGCGCTGGTGATCGCCTACAACAAGTGGGACCGCCTCAACGACGACGACATGGACGGGCAGGACCGCCGTCGCTATCTCGAGCGCGAGATCGAGCAGGACCTCGCGCACGTCGCCTGGGCGCCGCGCGTCAACATCTCCGCCCGCACCGGACGCCACCTCGACAAGCTGGTGCCGGCCCTGGAGACGGCGCTGGAGTCGTGGGATCAGCGCATCCCCACCGGCAAGTTCAACGCCTTCCTCACCGAGCTCATCGCCGAGCACCCGCACCCGGTGCGCGGCGGGAAGCAGCCCCGCATCCTGTTCGGCACGCAGGCGTCGACGCGCCCGCCGACCTTCGTGCTGTTCACGACCGGCTTCCTCGACCCGGGCTACCGCCGCTTCATCCAGCGGCGCCTGCGCGAGCTGTACGGCTTCGAGGGCTCGCCGATCGTGATCAACATGCGCGTGCGGGAGCGCCGCCAGCGCTGACCGGACTCAGGTGCCCTGGCGGGCCGGGCGCACCATCGCGGTCACGTCCGGCTCGTGGAACCCGAACTGACGGTAGAGGCCGTGGGCGTCGCCGGTGAACAGCGTCCAGCGCATGTCGGCACCGGGTCCGTCGTCGATCATGAGGCGCAGCAGGCGCTTGCCGAGGCTCTGCCCGCGGTGATCGTCGAGCACGAAGACGTCGGCGAGATAGGCGAATCCGATGCCGTCGGACACCGCGCGGGCGAATGCGACCTGCTCCCCGGTGTCGCGCCGGTAGGCGCCCACGACCCGCCAGGCGCCGTCGATCTGCGTCTCGAGCTGTTCCCGTGTGCGCCAGCGCCCCCAGTACGCCCGGGTCGACAGGAAGCCCCACACCACGTCGCGCTGGATCCGGGCGGGGTCGTCGTCGAGGTCGTAGTCCACGGGGTCCATTGTGGCGAGCTGTGGCGTGACGGCGGGCGGGCCGCCCGAGACCCTGTGGCCCGGTGGTGTGACAGGCTGGCAGGGTGACGATCGAGCCGCCCGCCCCCGGTGAGCCGCGGCGTCCGCACGGGCCTCGCGACGCCGGTGACGCCTGGGTGGTCGCGCCGACGGGGGAGCGGTACTGGGGCCGGTTCGGGGCCGCCGGGCTCCTCGCCGTCGATCCCGGACGCGGCGTGCTGCTGCAGCATCGCGTCTCGTGGAGCCACTTCGGCGACACCTGGGCGCTGCCCGGCGGGGCGCGGCACGAGGGCGAGACCGCCTGCGACGGCGCCCTGCGCGAGTCGGCCGAGGAGGCGGGCGTGCCGGATGCCGCGGTGCGGCCGCGCGTGCTGAGCGTGCTCGATCTCGGCTACTGGACCTATACGACGGTCGTCGGGGATGTCGTCGTGCCCTTCGAGCCCGTCATCAGCGACCCCGAGAGCCGCGAGCTCGCGTGGGTCCCGGTCGACGAGGTCACCCGGTACCCGCTGCACCCCGGGTTCGCCGACTCCTGGGGACGGCTGCGGCAGCTGCTCGACGTGCGCCCAGCGGTGGTCGTCGACATCGCGAACGTCATGGGGTCGGTGCCCGACGGGTGGTGGCGCGACCGATCCGGCGCCGCCGGTCGCTTGCTCGCGCGTCTCGCCGAGCTGGCGGCGCGGGGCGTCGCGGCATCCGCCCTCGACCTCCCCGAGCACACCTGGTATCCGGAGTGGACGGCCGTCGTCGAGGGTCAGGCTCGCAGTGCCGCCGGCGCTGCGGGTGTCGAGGTCGTCCGAGCCGAGGCATCCGGCGACGACGCGATCCTCGCCGCCGCCGAGCGCGCCGTCGCCGCGGGGCGCACGGTGACCGTCGTCACGAGCGATCGCGGCCTGGCGGAGCGGGTGACGGATGCCGGAGCCGCCGTCCGCGGCGCCCGCTGGGTGCTGGAGCTGCTCGACACCTGACGGGGCCGTGGGTTCACTGGCCCTGCCGGGCGGAGGGCCTGCCGACGCGGCGCGCCTTGTGGGGCCGTCTCGGCGGCGGTACGTTTCGCGCAGGATCCGAGGGGAGCCGGCGCCGACCCGAGGCCGGCACGGGACCGACGGGGGAGCGACATGATCATCTCCAGCGACCTGGACGCCGGCCGAACGGCCGCGGCGGACCGGCGCTGGGCGGACGCGCTCGAGCTGCTCGCCCGCGTCGATGCGCGCGCCGGGCTCGCGGCATCCGATCTGGAGGTCCTCGCGACGGCCGCCCTGCTCCGCGGTGAGCCGCGCGCCTCCCTCGACGCGCTGTCGCGGGCCTACTCGGCGCACCTCGGCGTGCAGGACACCGCGGGCGCGGCGCGCTCGGCGGGCTGGCTGGCGCTGAACTTCATCGAGCAGGGCGACTTCACCAACAGCGTGCTGTGGGCCGCCCGGGCGATGCGGATCGTGCACGCGATGGCCGAGCCCGGCGCGCTGGCGGGCTTCGTCCGGCTGGCGCCGGCCGTCGGGCAGCTCGGCAGCGGGAACGCCGCCGAGGCGATCCATTCGTTCGAGGAGATCCTCGACGTCGCCGAGCGGGAGGGCGATCGCGAGGTCGCCGCGATCACGAGACTCGGCCTCGGCAAATCGCTGATCGAGGACGGGTCTCCGGCCGACGGCTTCGCCTGCCTCGACCAGGCGATGGCCGCCGTCGCGGCCGGCGACGTCCCGCCCCTGCCGAGCGGCGTGATCGCCTGCGCCTCGATCTCGGACGCCCTGCTGGCCTTCGACCTGGAGCGTGCGGACGCGTGGACGGCCGTGCTCAAGCGGTGGTGCGGCGAGCAGCCGCAGCTGATCGCCTTCAGCGGGCAGTGCCACGCGCTGGAGGCGGCGCTCCTGCTCGTCCGGGGCGCGTGGGCCGAGGCGTCGACGGCCGTCGATCTCGCCCTCTCGCGCTTCCGGGCGGGGGACTACCGGGCGATCTGGGGCGCGCCCTACCAGCTGGGAGAGCTCGCACGGCTGCGCGGAGCGTTCCACTCCGCCGAGGAGTCGTACCGCCGCGCGGCCGAGTCCGGGTGGGAGGCGCAGCCCGGCCTCTCGCTCCTCCACCTCGCGCTGGGGCGCACGGCGCGGGCGCAGGAGGAGATCCGCCGGAGCGCGGCCGGCGCCGACCCGGTCACCCGTCGGTTCCTGCTGCCCGCGCTCATCGAGATCGAGGTCGCGGCGGGCGATCCCGTGGCCGCACGTCGCGCGCTGGAGGAGTTTCGCGGCGCGAGCCTCGACACGGCCAGCCCGATGCGCGACGCCGCCGTCGCCACGGCGGACGCAAGGGTGCTGCTCGCGGAGGGACGCGCGGCGGACGCGCTCGAGGCGGCGCGAGCCGCCGCGCACGCGTGGGATGCGGTGGGGGCGCGGTACGAGGCCGCCCGCAGCCGGGTGCTGGCGGGGCTCGCCCTCCGCTCGCTGGGCCACGCCGAGGACGCGAGGGCGGACGTCGAGGCCGCGCGCGCGGTGTTCCTCGACCTCGGCGCGGAGCCCGCCCTCGCCGACCTCGCCGCGCTGACGGGCGATCGGCGCGTCGGCGCCCTCACCCCGCGCGAGCTCGAGGTGCTGCGGCTCGTGTCGACGGGTCTCACGAACCGCGGGATCGGCGCGAGGCTGTCGCTGAGCGAGAAGACGGTCGCCCGGCACGTGGCCAACATCTTCGGCAAGCTCGGCATCTCGAGCCGGGCTGCGGCGACCGCGTACGCGTACGAGAACGGGCTGGTCTGACCAATCGCCCGCCGGGCAGCCGGGCCTACACACAATGACCCATTCGCGGCGCCCGCCCAAGATGGGCTCTTCGCCCGACGCGGTGCGCGGCGCCCTGCACCTACCGTGGCGATATGGACATCCCGCTGATCGCAGGCACGGTGGCGACCGTCGTCTTCGCGATCAGCAACCTGCCCATGCTCACCAAGGCGCTGCGCACCCGCGACGTCTCGTCGTACAGCCTCGTGAGCCTCGGGATGATCAATGCGGCCAATGCGGTCTACTCGCTCTACGTGTTCACGCTGCCGGTCGGTCCGATCTGGGCGCTGCACACGTTCTACGTCGTGTCGTGCGCCATCATGCTGGTGCTGTGCGTCGCGCAGCGCCGCGCGGCAACGCGGAGCGAGGTGGGGCACCGCGTGCCGGCGATCACCGTTACGGATGCGCTGGAACAGGTCACTCTCGCCCCCGCAGGCGATCGATCTCCCGACGCTCGCGCTTGGTCGGGCGCCCCGCGCCGCGATCCCGCTGCGCGATGACGGGGGTGGGGTCGCGTGGCGGCGTGCGGTCGTCCATGGCCTCGGCCGCGGGGGCAGCGCCGACCCGCTTGGAGATCGGCTGCTTCACGATCAGGATGCGGTCGAAGCCGCTCACCCGCACGCGGAGCTCGTCGCCCGGCCGCACGGGCTGTGCCGCCTTCGCGCGCTCGCCGTTGACCCGGACATGCCCGGCGCGGCATGCCGTCGTCGCGGCGGACCGGGTCTTGTAGACGCGCACCGCCCACAGCCACGCGTCGACGCGGACCGAGTCGCCGGCTGTGCTCACGGGACCACCGCAGATCGGGGCCGTGCCGCGAGGTCGAGCGCGACGATCGCCAGATGCGGCTTGGGCCGCGCCACCTCGGTGAACCCGGCCTCGAGGAAGGTCGACAGGACGCCGTGGTAGAGGTCGTTGACGGGGATCTTCGTGCCGGCGTCGGGATCGAGCGGATAGGCCTCGATCACGCGGGCGCCGCCCGAGCGGGCGTACTCGACGGCCGCGTCGAGCAGGCGAGCGTTCAGACCCTGCCTGCGGAACTCCTTGCGGACGACGAAGCAGCTCACCGCCCACACCGTCTCGTCGTCCCATGGCTCGGTCGAATGTTCCGTGAAGGCACGCGTGCGTCCGAGCCGCACCTGGCGGGTGCGGGGTCCGACCCGCACCCAGCCCGCGGCCTCGTCGTCGACGTAGACGATGAGGGCGGGCGGCGGTCCTGCCGCCATCTCGTCGCGCAGCATCGCCTTGCGCTCGTCTGGCGGCTTGCGCTGGAACTCGGCGTTCGTGATCATCCACCACTGGCATTGGCAGCTGCGCCCGTCGCCGCCGCCGGTGAGTGCGTGCTGGGCGTCGTCGAAGCGGTCGGCGGTGGCCGGCTGGACGGTGATGTTCGCCATTCCGCGACGCTAGTGCGGCCCACCGACACGGGCAAGCAGCGGATGCCACGCCCGGGCTCGCCTCGGTTCGCGGCGCCCTCGCCGACCGGGTAGGATGGGGGAGTTGTCCGCGCGCGAGCGGGGGCATCGGGATGTGGCGCAGCTTGGTAGCGCACTTGACTGGGGGTCAAGGGGTCGCAGGTTCAAATCCTGTCATCCCGACAGAGAAGCCCTGGTGAGACGGTTCGATCTCACCAGGGCTCTGTCGTGTCACAGAGGGCCGAGGCCAGGGCGCTGCGAGGGAGAGTTGTCGGCGCCGTCCGGCCGAGGAGCCGCCGCACCACGGCGTCTCAGCTCGGCGCCGGCCGCCGGCGGAGAGCGCGGCCGGCCGCGCTGGGCGGCTCGCTAGAGTCACCGTATGGCGGCGTGGCTGGGAGTCCTGGTCGGCCTCGTCGCGCTGATCATCGGTGCCGAGCTGGTGGTGCGCTACGGCGCCAGGCTGGCCCGGCGACTGGGTGTGCCGCCCATCGTGGTCGGCCTCACGATCGTCTCGCTCGGCACGAGCGCGCCCGAGCTTGCGGTCGGGATCGATGCGGTGATGCGCGGGGTCGGTTCGCTCGCCGTCGGCAACATCGTCGGCACGAACATCGTCAATCTGCTGCTGATCCTGGGGCTCTCCGCACTCCTTCGGCCCATCGCCTTCGGCATGCAGACCCTCCGCCTCGACCTTCCCGCGATGGCCGCGGCATCCATTCTCCTGCTGATCCTCACCCTCACCGGCGCTGCCTCCGACACCGGCTCCCTCTCGCGCGTCGACGGTGTGGCTCTGCTGATGCTCGCCGTCATCTACACGGTCGCGCTCGTCCGGGCGACCCGCCGCGAGAGCGTCTCGGTGCAGCGAGAGTTCGCCGAGGAGTATCCGTCGACCCGCCGCGGACCCCTCGCGACCCTCGGACAGGCTGGACTGCTGCTGGTCGGCATCGCGGTCATCGTCCTCGGCGCCTCGTGGCTCGTCGACGGCGCTGTCGAACTCGCCGAAGCGCTCGGCGTGTCGGACGCCATCATCGCGCTCACGATCGTCGCGGTCGGCACCTCGGCGCCCGAGCTGGCGACCACGATCGTCTCGACCATCCGCGGCGACCGCGATATCGCGATCGGCAACCTGATCGGGTCGAGCACCTACAACCTCACCGCGATCCTCGGCGCCTCGCTGCTGTTCGCCGACCAGCCGCTGCCGCTCGACCCGGACTTGGTCTTCGTGGACCTGCCGATCATGACGCTCGTCGCGCTCGTGTGCATCCCGGTCTTCCTCACCGGCCGGCGCGTCACGCGCGTCGAGGGCGGTTTCTTCGTCGCGGCCTACGTCTGCTACCTCGCCTACCTGCTCATCGCGCGCACGTAAGAGCGGCTGGGAAGCCCCGGGCGTCAGTCCGCCCACAGGCTCTCGATCGGCACGGCCTGGCCGAGCACCCGTTCCGCCGCCCGGTGCCCCGAGAGCATCGCGGCGGTGACGGTCGCCGGGTCGTCGGTCCAGGTGGCTTCGCCGGCGAGGTGCATCACCCCGCCGATAGGCGTTGCCAGGTCGTCGTGGTCTGACGTCGTCGAGCCCACCGTCATGTAGGCGTACGAGCCGTGCGACCACGGGTCATCCTGCCAGTCGGTCACGTGCACCGAGGTCGGCTTCTCCACCCGCTCGCCGTAGAGGCGCCGCAGCTGCGTGAGGACGGAGTCGACGATCTCGTCCTCGCTCCAGTCCCGCGTCTCGATCGCCGCGGGACCGGCGGCGAAGGTGAGGAGCGTCGGCGTGCCGTGCAGCGGGGTGAGGTCGTACCAGGAGTGCCACCACCGCCCTTCCGGGCCCTGCTGCCGGATGGCGTAGACGCCGTCGTCCCAGAACTTCGACCGGAAGCGCAGGAACACCTTCTCGAACGCGTTCATCCGCAGCCGCCCGAGGGCTCCGGCGACAGGCTCGGGGAGGGCGGGCTCGATCTGGACATCGCCGGCCTGCAGCACGCCGACCGGGACCGTGACGATCGCGCTGTCCGCCGCGAACACCCCGTGGTCGGTCGTCACGACGACGCCCTCGGCCGTCCATTGCACGCGCGACACGACGTGGATGAGCCGGATGTCGAGGCCCTCCGCGAGTCGCCGCGGCAGCCGGTCGTAGCCGTCGGGGAAGACCACCTCGTCGCCCTCGATGAGGTCGTCGTCCAGGCCGTGGGCGGCGAGCTCCTCGATCCACGCGCCGTACTGCTCCTCCGACCGGTGCTCCAGATACTCGCGGACGCGCTGGGTGCGCTCGGCATCCCAGCCCTGCCCCGCGAGCGCCTCCTCGGTGACGTCCCGGTACGACGCGTCGGGAGCGGATGCCGCGATCACGTCGACGAGCGCTGCGTCGACGGCGTGGATGTCGGCGATGTACGCCCGGGTGGCGGCATCCGTCAACCGCGCTCCATCCGGACCGTAGTAGGCGATCGGACGGCTGTCGGCCTGATACCCGCCGACGGTGAACTCGACCATCGGCATGCCGAAGGCTTCGGCGGCCGCGGCGACGGGGGAGTCGGTGATGCCGTGGATCCACGACGCGCCCACATCGGTGGTGAGCTCGTAGCGGCGGTCGGTCGAGATGCGGCCGCCCACACGGTCGCGCGCCTCGAGCACCACGACGTCGCGACCGGCCTCGACCAGCAGACGGGCGGCGGTGAGCCCCGCGACGCCCGCGCCCACCACGATCGTCTCGACGTGCTCCATGTCGACCTCACCCTCCGCGCGACGGTGCGCGTTCCGACGCTACCGCGTCGCGCACCCGGGACTTTCCTGACGGCTGACTCCGGTGGGACGATGAACCATGGCGACGGGGGCCGACGGGGACGAAGCCGAGAGCGACGCCGTGCTCTCGCGGCGGCTGCAGATCCTCGCGACCGAGCACTGGGGACTGCTCGCGGCACGCAGCACCGCGCAGAGCGAGGTGCTCACCCGGATCAGCATCTACCTGACGCTCGTCTCGGCCGGTCTCGTGACGATCGGTCTGCTGGGTCAGGCGACGGGATTCCGGTCGTGGTTCCCGACGGCCTCCCTCAGCATCCTCGGCTTCCTCACGATGGTGGGTCTGCTCACCCTCATCCGGGTGCTCCTGGTCGCTGAGGAGGACATGATGTACGTCGTCGCGATGAACCGCATCCGCGGGGCCTACCGCGAGATCGACCCGGTGGCGGCGGGCAACTTCCTCGCCGCGACGGGCGACGACCAGCTCGGCATGTCGGTCACCTACTCCTTCCTGCGCCGCAGAGCGGGGCCGGAGCAGCTGCTCGGATCCTCCATGATCCTCAGCATCCTGGTCACGGCGTCCGTGAGCGGCATGTTCGTCGGGGGACTCTCGGCGGTGCTCGGCCTGCCGACGGCCGCCGCCGTCACGGTCGGCGTCGTCGTGGGGATCGGAGTGGTCGCCGGGGGCGTCCTGTATGGCGGGTATCACTTCACGTCGACGTGGCGGGAGTACCGGCCGTTGCGTCGCAGCGACGGGCCGCCGTCGCACTGGACAAGCTGACTGCGCGGTAGGCCGAGGGCGGACGCAGCCGTCTCGTGAGAGGGTGGGCGCATGCCGCCGCCCGACCCGTCGTCGTCGCCCGGACCGGCGCTGATCATCCGGCAGGAGGAGCGGGCGGATGCTGCGACCGACCTCGAGCGGTCCGTCGAGCTGCTGCGGGGTGTGGCGACGGGAACGATCGCCGAGCCCCGCGTGGTCCGCGTGTACACGCCGGTGCCCACGGTCGCGCTCAGCCGCCGGGAGAGCCGGCTGCCCGGCTTCGAGACCGCACGCCGCGCGGCTCTCGAGCGCGGATTCACGCCGGTGGTCCGGCCGACCGGCGGGCGCGCGGTCGCCTACGACGAGACGTGCATCGTCTTCGACGTGATCAGCCGAGAGCAGGACGGCGCCATCGATCAGGCGCGCTTCTTCCGCGACATCGGCGAGGCGCTCGCCGCGGCCCTGCGAGGTCTCGGCGTCGACGCGCGTGTCGGCGACGTGCCGGGGGAGTACTGCCCGGGCGAGTTCAGCATCAACGCGCGTGGTGCGGTGAAACTCATCGGCACGTCCCAGCGCGCGATGCGCGGTGCACGACTGCTGAGCGGCATGCTGCCGCTGGCGGGGGTCGCGCGGTTCGTGGAGGTCCTCGTCGCCGTCAACGCCGCGCTCGAGCTGGAATGGGATCCCCAGACCTTCGGCACCCTTGCGAGCGAGGGGGGCGACGTGGCGAGGACGACGGCGGAGAACGCCGTGATCCGGGCCCTCGCCGGTTAGCGTGCCGGCGGCGCGCTGACAAGCCCCTCCCCGCCCCGATCCCTCCCCGGCCAGGCTGGAGCCGATGCAGAGGAGGTCTGTCATGAACAGCAACGCAGACGACATGGGCGCCGTCGACCCCGGCATGCGTGACGCCGAACGCAGCATCGACGCTGTGAACGAGGGCGAGTACGACGCGTCGCGCAACGCGACGATGAGCGCGACCACCGACCACGACGTGATCCGCCGGTGGGCAGAGGACCGTCACGCGACGCCGGCGACTATCGGCGGTGCGGGCGACGGTGGAGCGGTCGGCGACCTGCGCCTCGACTTCGACTTCGGTCAGGAGCTCGAAGATCTGCGGCCGGTCAGCTGGGACGAGTGGTTCGCCGCCTTCGACGAACGAGGGCTCGAATTCCACCACCACCAGGATCTGCGCGCCGACGGATCGGTGTCGTACGACTTCTCCCTCGAGCCGCGCCGCACGGGCGTCTGACCGATCTGGCGCAGCCGGTCCTCGGGTCGGCTGCCCCAGACTGAGGGCATGGGTTTCACGCGCGCAGAGCTGGAGTCCTTCCGCGGGCGCAGCGTCGAGGACCTGATGCCGCAGCACCCGCGTCTCGTCTTCGTGGGCATCAACCCCGGCCTGTGGACCGCTGCGACCGGGGTGCACTTCGCGTATCCCGGCAATCGGTTCTACCCGGCGCTCGTCCAGGCCGGGATCATTCCGCGGATGCCGCGCATCACCGACGACGGGATGCCCGAGGCCGACCGCCGCATGTTCCTGGACGCGGGGATCGGGATCTCGAATCTCGTGCACCGCGCCACCGCGCGCGCGGACGAGCTCACACGGGCCGAGCTGCGGGAGGGCGCGGCACGCCTGGAACGGGACCTCCTCGGCTGGGGCGCTCGTGTCGCCGCGGTGCTGGGTTTGACGGCGTATCGTCAGGGCTTCGGTCGCCCGCGCGCGCTCGCCGGGCGGCAGGCGGAGAGTCTCGGTGGCGCGGAACTGTGGGTCGTCCCCAATCCGAGCGGGCTCAACGCGCACGACACCGTCGCCTCGCTGGCGCGGGCCTATGCCGACGCGGCGCGCGCCGCCGGGGTGCTCGCGTGACCGTACCGGTCAGGGCGCGGCATCCGTTCCCGCATCGCGGCGCGCCCGGGCAACGATGAGTCCGCGCTGCGAGGTGGCGAATCGGTCGAGCATCGCCTGCAGTTCGGTCGCGTCGACGTCGGCACCGAACGCCTCGGCGCCCGGCTCGAGCTTGATGCCCTCGCGCAGCGCCCCGGCCAGCACGGGGTCGAACCCCAGCGCGTCGACGAGCCGCATCACCGCGCGGACGGCTTCGTCGTCGTCACCGGCGACGGCGATCGCTTTGCGCCCGGGCGCGCCCGGGGGCCGCGCCTCCTCGTCGAGGTCGCGGTAGCCCATGTGGTTGAAGGCCTTGACGATCCGTGACTGCGGGAGGAACCGCTGCACCGTCTCGCTCGTGGTGGTGCGCAGGTCGGCAAGGTCGGAGCGCAGCCCGTCGACCTCCCACCAGTAGTTCATCGCGTCGATGACGACCTTGCCGCGCAATGCGTCGACGGGAAGCTCGCGGTAGCGGGGCAGCGGCAGCGCCAGCACGATGGCATCGGACTCGCGGGCGACGACGGATGCCTCGGCCGCCGTCGCGCCCGGAGCCACGGCCGCGACCGTCGCGGCGATTCGGGCCGGGTCGGCCGAGCCCGCGACCAGCACGCGGTACCCGGCCTCACGGGCGAGCCGCGCGAGCACCTTCCCGACGCGGCCGGCGCCGATGATGCCGAGCGTCCGGACCGGTTCGAGGTCGTCCGTGCCGCTCTGCTCGCGGTGTGCTGCCATCGAGCCAGGCTAGCGAGGGTCGCACCGCGGGCATCCGCCGAGCCTTGTGCCCGCGGCTTGCAGCATTGGGCCCGGCCACGGACGATGGGGAGATGGCCGACGTCGAGACGACCCCGCCCGCGCGGGAGCGTAGCGAGTCTTCGCGGTCCCGCGTCCCGGCCGTCGTCTGGTTCCTCGTCGGGCTCGCCGCGACCATGGCGCTGCTGATGGGGGTCGGCGTGTGGCTGGCGCGACCGGCCGCGCCCGAGGCATCCGTCCCCGTTCCCGTGGCCTCCCCGGTCACGGCGTCGCCCGCCCCGGTCGAGACGGCGGCGCAATACCCGGCGAACACGACCGCCTACGAGGCGGGGATGCTGCCCGAGGTCAACGTCTTCGCGGTCATCCCGGCCCTGCCGGTCGACGACGATCCGTTCGGTGTCGTGCTGCCCGAGCAGGCGGTGGCCCGCGGAACCGGTGCCCCGGTGTGGGCCGACCCCGCCGGCGAGCCGGTGGCGTACCTGCCGCGCGAGTATCTGCACGACGGCACGACGGTGCCGGTCGTGCAGAAGCAGGAGCACTGGGTGAAGGTGCTGCTGACGGGTCGCCAGGCCGTGCCGTCGCGGGGCAACCCGGCGCAGGTGACGGGGTGGCTGCGCACGGCCGACGTCGAACTGGCGCCGACCGACGCCTCGGTCGTCGTGAGCCTGTCGGCCCGCACCATCGACATCGTGCGCGGCGGCGTCGTCGAGCGGATCGCGACCGACTTCGCCTCGGGGACGCCCGACACGCCCACGCCGCTCGGGCGCACGTTCATCATGACGACCGCGGTCGTGCCCGAGTACGGCTACACGCGCGGCCATCCGATCGTGTACTGGGCGTCGCAGTCGCCGACACTGGACGGCTTCGGGGGAGCCGACGTCGCCGTCTCGGCGTTCCACTACCACGACGACCGGTCAGGCGACATCTCGAACGGATGCCTCCGGGTCGACGCGGACGCCATCGCCCGGCTCGCCGAGCTCCCGCTCGGGACGCCGGTGAGCGTCAACCCCTGAACCCGCGGCGCCCTCGACCGCCGTGGCCGCCGGCTGCCCCGCGGGTCGTCAGACGAACGGGCGGGAGACGTCGATGATGCGCCGCAGGCACAGCTCCACCGCCGCGCCGGTCGCGATGCCGGCGCGCCGGGAGGGATGCGGCGTGCCGAGCGCCTGCTGATACTCCGTGAGCGCGTCACTGGCGGCACGGAACCTCGCGGGTGCGCGCTCGTCGCCGATCGGTGTGGCGACGAGGTCCGCGGCGGCGCGGATGGCTCGCGCGAGTTCTGGGCGCACCGCGTCGGTGATCGCCGCGTCGTCGCCGGCCTGCAGCTCGACGAGCAGGTCGACGAGGTCGCGGGTGAGGAACGCCGAGCGCTCGAGTGCCGCCATGCGCTTCGCGTTCTCCTCCCGTTCGTCACCGTGCCGACGACGCCGGGGATTGGCGCGGGCGCTCTCGTCCGCCTCGTCGACATCCGCCGTGACCGCGGTGCGCGTCTCGTCGAGCGCCGCGAGAGCGGCGGTGAAGCGGTCCGGCTCGATGCGGTCCTCGGCCACCGCGGCGGCGGCATCCTCCAGCAGATCCGTGACGGTCTCGCGGAGGGCCGTCAGCCGTTCTCCCGCCTGCCGCAGGTACAGCGGCGGCACGACGATGAGGTTGACGGCGATGCCGACGATCACGCCGAACGCCACGGTGCCCAGGTACGAGATCGAGAACGTCTCGGGGTCGGCGCCGCCGGTCAGCAGCACGAACAGCGCGGCCAGGGCGGCCCAGTCGCCACCCGCCCCGAGCAGCCGCAGACCTCCCAGCAGCACGCCCACGCCGATCACCACGCTGAGCACGAGCCCGCCCGGCAGCCCCAGGCGCAGCCCCGCGACGCCGCAGAGGCCGAGGCCGATGCCGACTGCGAGGCCGAGCAGCACCTGCACGCCCACGGTCGCCGAGCGGGCGATCGTCGGGTGCATCGTGACGAGCGCCCCGAGCGGGGCGTAGTACGAGTACTGGTCGTCGGCGAACGGGATCAGCGGCGCGAGATACCACGCGAACACCGCCGCGAGCGACGTCTTCACCGCCAGCAGCAAGCGCGGCTGCTGCGCCAGACGCGCCGTGTACGAGACCGCGCGCTTCAGCGGCTCGGCACGCTCGATCATCACGACGTCCCTCCCTTCGGTCGCAGGGCCAACCTAGCCGTCAGGGCGGTGCGCCGTCTGCGATTGCGTCTGCAGGGTGCAGCGCTGATGACCTGCCGGTGTCCCGGCCCGCGGGCATCAGGAGGTGGGATGCTGGAAGCCGCTCATCTCTCGATCGCGGAGGATCCCCATGCAGCAGCGCGCACTCGGCCGTACCGGACGCTCGATCTCGGCGATCGGCCTCGGCACCTGGCAGCTCGGAGCCGACTGGGGGGATGTCAGCGAGGAGGACGCGACGGCCGTGCTCGCGGCATCCGCCGATCAGGGCGTGACCCTCTTCGACACCGCCGACGTGTACGGCGACGGGCGGAGCGAGTCGCTCATCGGGCGCTTCCTGGCCGGGCGTTCCGGCCACGGCATCACCGTGGCGACCAAGATGGGCCGGCGCATGGCGCAGGAGCCCGAGAACTACACGCCCGAGAACTTCCGGGCGTGGACCGAGCGGTCGCGCCGCAACCTCGGGGTCGACACGCTCGACCTGGTGCAGCTGCACTGCCCGCCCACCGCGGTGATCGAGGACGACGCGACGTACGACGCCCTCGACGAGCTCGTCGCCGACGGGGCGATCGCGGCGTACGGGGTGTCGGTCGAGACGACCGCGCAGGCGCTGGCGGCGATCGCCCGCCCGAACGTGACGAACGTGCAGATCATCTTCAACCCGTTCCGGCTCAAGCCCCTGGACGAGGTGCTGCCGGCGGCCGAGGCCGCCGGCGTCGCGATCTTCGCCCGCGTGCCGCTCGCGTCCGGTCTGCTGTCGGGCAGGTACACCGCCCAGACGACCTTCGCCGCCGACGACCATCGCACGTACAACCGGCACGGCGAGGCGTTCGACCGCGGGGAGACCTTCTCGGGCGTCGAGTTCGAGACGGGCATCAGGGCGGCCGACGAGCTCGCCGCCGCGCTGCCGGAGGGCGTGTCACTTCCGGCCGCGACGCTCGCGTGGATCGCCGCACAGCGCGGCGTGACGAGCGTCATCCCCGGTGCCCGCAACGTCCGTCAGGCCGAGGCGAACGCCGCCGCCGGGGCGCTCCTCGACGGAGGCTTCGACGTCGCCGCGTTCGACCGGGTCGTCCACGACGTGTACGACCGCGACCTCCGCGAGGCGATCCACCCGCTGTGGTGATCACCGTCGTGGTGGTCCCTCCGCTGCGGTGATCTACCGCCGTGGTGATCACCGCCCTCGCCGTCGCGGTGCTCAGAAGTCGAGGCGCATGACCAGCCGACGCTTGGTGGGATGGGTGACCTCGCGGAACCCCGCCGCGAGGAACGGTCCCACGGCGCCGACGCTCATCTCGTCCCAGATGACCTTCTTGCCCTCCGTGAGCAGGGGATAGCCCTCGACGGCCGCCGCGCCGCGGGCCCGCGCGTGCTCGGCCGCTGCGGCGACGAGCGGGTAGGTGAGCCCCTGGCCGCGGTGGCCCTTGCGCACCACCGTGCAGGGGATCGCCCACACGGTGTCGTCGTCCGGATCTTCGGTGCGCCCCTGCCAGGGCACGGGCGATCCCCGCACGCGCCCGTAGACGCCGCGCCGGTCGACCGCAGCCCATGCGACGGGCTCGTCGTCGTCGTACGCGACGATGCCGATCGTCTCGGTCGCGCGCGGATCGCCGCAGTGGGTCTCGGCCTCGAGGATGGCGGCGCGCTCGCCCTGGGGCAGGTACCACCAGTCGCGGTCGCCGAGGCGCTGGCGCTGGCACTGGCAGCGGCCGGCGGCGCCGGTGAGGATCGCCTGCAGGTCGTCCCACGACGCCTCGTTCGCCGGCACGAAGCGGAGTGCACCCATGGCGGGAGCGTAGACCGACCCGCCGACGTCCGCGACGGCCACTCGCGTGTCGCCGCGCAGGCGTACGGTGTGGGGATGCATGAGCTCACCGAAGAGGCGCTGGTTGCGGCATCCGTCGACGTGGTCTGGGCGGAATTCACGCTCGCCGACCTGCTCGTCGGCTGGATCTGGCCGCCGCGGTTCGAGACGACAGCGGTCGTCGAAGTACGCGAGCTCGGGCCGTGGCAGGTGCGCTCCGAGGTGGCCGACCTCGCCGTGGAGGCGACCGTGCTGGCCTTCGAAGCCCCGCATCGGCTGCGGCTGGCGTGGCGGTGGGCGGGGGAGGAGCACACCACCGACGTCGAGATCGCGCTGGAAGAGGCGGCGGATGCCGCGACCCGCGTCATCGTGCGGCACTCCGGTTTCGCGACCGCCGACGAGCGGGCGCAGCACGTCGAGGGGTGGTCGAACTGCCTGCAGCGGCTCGTCGACCGGCACGGCGGTGCGCCGGGCGAGCACCTCTGACGGACGTGCCGCTCGGGCGTCGTCAGTGCGCGGTCGTCGCGAGGGCGTCGAGCATCACCGCATCGAGTTCAGGTCCGGTGCAGTCGTGGCCGAGACGGGGGATCTCGGTGAATCGCGCGCGTGGCAGTCGGCGCACGACGTCGAGTGCTGCTTCCCGCGAACTGCGCACGTCGTCGGCCCCGCGGACGACGACGGTCGGCGTCCGGATCGCGGGCAGCGCGGCGCGCAGATCCATCGACGCCACGTCGAGGAGGGCAGCGGTGGTCGACGGCCGCCAGTCGTCGAGCAGCGCTCGGGCCTGTGCGCGGCGGCCGGGATCGGCATCGCCGGCGAACACGGTGTCGAGGAAGCCGTCGGCCCACTCGGCGACCGGGTGCTCCATCGTGAATCGTGCCGCTTGGAGCCGCTCGGCGAGGGCGTCGGGGGTGAGTGAGCCGCCCCACCCGGCGTACGCGCCCACGAGGACAAGGCTGCCGATCGCGTCAGGATGATCGCGGGCGAGGAGGAGGGCGAGCATCGACCCCAGCGAGAACCCGGCGACACACGGTTTGACAACGCCGAGTTCACGCAGGAAGGCGGCGGCCGCGTCGGCCCAGTCATGGTCGGTCCAGCCTTCGGGCACGTCGCCGGAGCCGCCGCACCCCGGAGCGTCCCACGCGATCACGTCGGCGTGCGGGCTGAGCCGCTGGAGCGTGTCGGTCCACACGCGGGAGTCCTCGAAGGCTCCGTGAAATAGCACGAGCGGTGAGCCATGCCCCCGCCGCTGGTACGCGATGCGGACTCCGCCCGCCAGGACGTCGGCCATGGCGGCATCGTACGCTCGTGCCCACGTCGGCGCCGCTGGGTAGCCTCGTGATCGTGATCATCGAGTTCGACGGCGAGGTGTGGCGCTGGGACGCCCGGGACGACGCGTCGTGGTACTTCACGTCGGTGCCGCCAGAGCTGAGCGCCGACATCCGCGAGATCCCGCGGCCGTCTCGCGGCTTCGGGTCCGTCCGGGTGCGAGCGCGTGTGGGCGGCACGGAGTGGGCGACGTCGATCTTCCCCGACTCCGGGACGGGTTCGTACGTGCTGCCGCTGAAGAAGGCGGTGCGCGACGCCGAGGGGCTGGCCGAGGGCGGCCCGGTGACGGTGCGGCTCGAGGTGCTGGACGGCTGAAAGCCGGGTCGCGCCGCCGTGGTCTTGACACGCCCGGTGGCGGCGAGGAGCATCTGCGACAACGGCGGTCGTGGGACCGTCGGCGAACGTCTCGCCGCGCGGGACGAATCGGGGTTCGCATGATGGGGAAGAGGGCGCGGGCGCTGTGGGGTGCGTCCGCTGTGCTGGTCATGATTGCGGGCGGCGTGGGCGTCGCTCCGGCATTCGCCGAGGATCCGCCGCCGGTGGACTGGACGATGATGCCGGGCTTCCCGGTCGTCACCGCCGACGGCGACTTCACCGTGTCGTTCGAGACGGGGGTGATGGCGACGCCGGACTTCGGTGATGTCGCGCTGCTGAACGATCTGCCGCTTCAGCGCATCAACGTGGTGAACCACACCGACGAAGTGCGCTACATCGACTTCGGGGTCGACGTCGACGTCGAGGGGGTGATCGAGCCGCTGTGGCGGGGCGAGACGTACGGCGACTACTGGGGCTCGACGGCAGGTGCGTTCGGTGTCCGACTGGAGCCCGGCCAATCGATCGCCGATACCGGAGCGTTCGTCTACTCCGGCTTCGCCGGTCTGTTCGAGGGCGTCCCGCGCTACGGCGGTCGCACCGTCGTGGTCTACGAGTTGGCGGAGGACCCGGCCGTGGACCCCGACACCGCAGCGACCGAGATCGCCCGCGCGCCGCGCGTGCCCGGCGACTTCGTGCCTGTGCACTTCGACGGCCCGACGACACCGGAGGGCACGGTCCCGGTGGGGCAGGAGCTGTCGGTCGTCGGCCCGGGCGCACCGGACGAGGTGCAGCTCTCGCCGGGCGTGACGGCGAGCGTGACGGCGTCGGGGCTGCCCGCGAACCGCGAGCTCGAGCTTTGGCTCGCGCCGGGCGTCGACTACTTCTACATGACGCTGCTGGGCGGCATCCTGCCCGAGACCGCGTTCTCGGTGGGGACGACGATGACGGATGCCTCGGGCGAGCTGGCCGCCACCTTCACCGTGCCGGCGACCGCCGAGTTCGGCACCGCCTATCGGCTCTTCGCGGGGACGCTCGCCGAGAACTACTGGCCGGCGGGCACGTACCGGTCGTTCACGATCACGCAGGCGGTGAGCAGCGCGTCGGACGAAGTTGAGGCGACGGAGACCGAGGCGTCGTTGGTGCTCGGCTCGACGACTGTCGACTTCTCCTTCCCGGCAGGGACGACCGGCATGTTCACCGCGGCGACCTCGACGACCGGCCCGCTGGTGGATCAGTTCTCGCTGGCCGGGGACCCGCCGCTGTACTACCACCTGGACTACTCGGGGTCGTTCGACGGCGGCGCCGTCGAGGTGTGCATTCAGTACGACACCGAGAACATCCCCGGCACCCCGCCGCGGCTGTGGCACCACGCTCCCGAGCCGGGTGCGGCCTTCCGCTGGGTCGACATCACGACCAGCGCCGTGCCCGGCCGTGTCTGCGGAGTGACGACGAGCTTCTCGCCGTTCGCGCTCGGCTACCGCGACACGTTCGACTTCGCAGGGTTCTTCGACCCGGTATCGATGACCGAACCCAACGTCGCCAAGGCGGGCCAGTCCATTCCCGTCAGGTTCTCGTTGACCGGTGATCAGGGTCTCGGCGTGGTGACGTCGGCGCGCTTCGTCGTCGCGGGCACCGTGCTGAATCCGGCGGGGGAGATGTTGGATGCCGCGACCCCCGGCGCAAGCGGACTCACGTACGACCCGGCGACCGACCGCTACACGTTCGTGTGGAAGACGCAGAAAGCGTGGGCACAGAAGACGGGCGCGTTCGTCCTGGAGCTCTCAGACGGCACCACGCACCAATTCGCCGTGAGCTTCAAGAGATGATCTGCGACGCGCAGCGATGGGAGGCATCGGGCGGGCGCCTGTGACGCCGCGGCGCGCCGGAGGGCGCGACGAGCCAGACAGCGTGGCGTGTTGGCGTGCGGAGTGCATTGGCGTGCGTGACGCGGCGTTGGGCGAGCGCGAGCGGGCTCTCGTCGGAGTGCGTCGGCGTGCGTGACCCGTCCGGGCGGTGTCACCAGGGCGGTGGCTCGGGGTCGACCCGCTGCGCCATCGGCGTGATCCACCACGTCGCGCCGGTGATCTCGTCGCGGTAGAGCCGCCACAGGCTCTCGGTCTTGAGCACATGGTGCGGCTTGCACAGTGGACTGAGGTTCGTGTCGGTCGTTGTGCCGCCGTACTGCCATTCCACGCGGTGGTCCATGTCGCAGTCGCGCGCGGGGCGCACGCACCCGGGGGCGATGCAGGCGGGGTCGCGCACTCCCAGCCAACGGCGGAGGGCGCGAGGAACCCGGTAGGTGCGCCGATCGACGTCCAGCACGGTGCCCGTGACGGGATGGGTGAGGATGCGGACCCAGCTGCGGGCTCGCCCTGCAAGGCGGCGTGCGATGTCGGCGTCGATGGGACCGTAGCCGTCGAGGGTCGCGGGCGCGTCGTCGTGGCCGAGGAGCGTCATCACCGGCACGGTGATCGCAACGGCGGCATGCTCGGGAGCCGGACCAGTCTGCGGCGTCTCTCCGTGCGCGAGCAGATCGAGAAGGACGTCGGCGCGCAGCTGCGCGAGCGTGCGCTCTTCGCCCGGCTGGGCACGCAGATGCCGGGCGTGCGCATCGGCGCGGCGATGCGCGGCGAGCACATCGGCAGCCGGTCCGAAGATGCTCAGCGTCGCCATGCCGTCAGGCTCCGCCGTGAACCACTCCCGGCGGTCCTCGGCAGCCCGGCGATGGCGTTGATCGACGGACTCGGGGTGCACCCGTTCGCGGACCAGGCGAGCGCGGAGGCGGAACTTCGGTGGCGGCATCCGTCGCGATCCGTCCAGCACCTGCGCGTCGTAGTCCGCCCACGAATCGGGCGCCGTGTCGGGTAGCGAGGCGGCGTGCTGGGCGACGACATTCGCGTTGTGCTCGGAGACCTGACCGGACGCGAACGCCGTCCACACACGGGGGCACCGCTGACGCAGCGTCTCGACGCGAAAGGCGAGTGTGCGCACGGTCGCCTCTGACAGACCCGCGCACACCGCGAGCTCAGCGGCGGCCGCGCGTTTCGCGATCTCGCGGCGCTCAGCGCGCACGGCTGCGACGGTGCGACCCCGCGGGTCTCGCCACTCCAGATCGAGAGTCGGATCGGGGCCCGTCCACGGGTCAGGACGTTCCCCAGCATCGCGCAGCACGTCGGCGATGCCGGCGTACTGCTCGGCAAGCAGGGCGCGGCTGCGGACTGTCGCGTACTCGATGGCCTTGATCGACTGCCTGTGCAGTTCGCCGGTCGCCTGCAGGGCGTCGACGTCGAGGTCTGGACGCAGCTCGTCATCGGGCGCCGGCTCATCCCACGGGTCGGGCGGGAGCGCGAGACCGTCATCGAAGATCGCCGGCCACGTGCTCAGGGTCCTCGATGAAAGCTCCATAGTCAGAGGTTAGAGGGGGCCTCCGACATTCGGAGATCGCACCGAAGTAAGGGTGATTCGTCTCCTGGCCAAATTGCGCTTTCCTTGCGGTCGCCTCGCGGTCGAAGCGGTACTTTGACACCGAGGAGGCGCTCGTGGGAAGCGCCGCTCGAGGGATCTCACTGGGGGAGATGGCGATGGATGCTTCGCTGTTCGCGCCTGCGCAGCCGATGCTGCGGATGGATCGGAACGCATCGAACGATTCGACGCCGCACCGAAGTGCCGGCGCTCCCATGCCTGACAACGTCGTCGTGCCGGGATTCGTGCCGCCGTCGCGGGACCCGCTCGCGCAGCAGCTGCCCCCGACGCGACCGGGGTGGTCCGGCGCCGAGAGTTCTGGCGAGCGGATGCCGCCGGTCCCCGCCTCGCGCCGCAACCGGCTCGCGCGCGCATCGTTCGTGTTCACAGGCGTCGGAGTGTTCGCCGCAGGAGCGGCTCTGCTCCGCCTCGACGCGGGCGACGCCACGCTCGCCGGGGTTGCGTCGGCGCTCGCGGTCGTGCTGCTCGTGCTCTCGTGCGCCCTCGCCATCGGTGGGGTGGTCCTCGCGGTCCGCCGTCGGCTCGCGTGGTGGCCGGCGGTGCTCGCCCTCGTGCTTGGGGTGTGCGCGCTCGCCGGCGCGCTGTATCTCGCCGCAGGGCAGGTGCTCGACCTCAGCCTGCCCCTCGTCGCGTAGATCTCCACCACCGGCAACGACTGTCACTCGGGCACCAGTGGTCACAAGCATCCGTCAACGTTCGCACAGGGATTTGCTGAGTCATTCCTTGCGGAAAGCGACAGGACCTTTCGTTGACGCCACGAGAGGGCAAGCTCCAGGATCATCAGTGGGGGAAGGAACATCGCACTTGTGCGCGCCTCTCCCGAGCACTGGGCCGACCGGCTCGGGCGGGTAGTTCCATGGATCGCTGGGGATCCATCCCGTCCGAGACGAGACGCTCGATGCTGCTTCGTTCCGTCCGACAGGGGAGTACTGCGCTCATGCGTGCATTCATCAAGAACTACATCGCGGCCGAGAAGGCCCGTCGCGAGGAGGAGGGCCGCGAGGCCGGCTTCTCCCTCATCGAGCTCATCGTCGTGGTGGTGATCCTCGGCATCCTGGTGGCGATCGCCATTCCGGTGTTTGGAGCGATTCAGGCGCAGGCCGAGCAGAACGCCATCTCGGCCGCCGCCGGCAACGGTGCGACGGCAGTCGCGGCCGCGGTGGGAGACAGTGACACGAACTCCACGGTGGCGAAGGCCATTGCCGCGGGCACCAATTCGGAAGTCACCCTGACCACGACTAACACGGACACGTCTGACGTTGATGATATCTGCGTCACCGCGACGAAGACTGGTGCGAGCGCACCCTGGGCGAAGGCCGGACCGGGCTGCACAGGCGCAGCGAACAGCTGGACCGGAGCAACGACCCCGTAGTTGCCGCAAAGCCACGGCACTCGGTTCAAGGACGAAGTGAACGGGCTCGAGCGAAACCAGGTCGGCCTCAGCCTCGTCGAGGTCGTCATCGCGATGCTCCTCCTCGGGCTCATTGCGGTGGCCATCCTTCCCGCTCTGTGGCAGGGGATCCAGCTCTCGTCCCAGCAGTCGTCGACGGCGACCGCGACCCGCTTCCTCAACTCACTGGTCGAGGAGGCGAGGGAGCTCGAGGATTGCAGCACCATCCCGTCGGTGATCGGACGAACGATCACCGACGGGAAGGGCGCGGCCATGACGAGCACCGGCAGCCTGAGCGGCTGCGCTTCGGAGGCGGCTGCCACGCTGTCTCTCTCGGTCACCCAGAATGGCGAAACCCTGGCCACGACCACCGCACGGATCTACATTCCATGACCGTTCCAGCAGACGAACGCGACGATGGGCTCGGACTGATCGAGCTCATCGTCGCGATCGTCGTGTCGGGGATCGTCCTGGCGGGAATCGCGACGATCTTCGTGCGGTCTTGGCAGACCCAGGAGCAGGTGATCTCGGTGTCGGAGGCCACCAACCGCGGTCAGCTCGTCGCGTCGGGCATCGAGCGCGCCGTCCGCAACTCGCTGTTCTCGCAGGTCTCGGACAGTGGCAGGGTGCTGCGGGTCAGCACGTCGCTGCCCGGCGGGCTCAAGTGCCAGGGGTTCCGGCTCTCGAGCGACTCGGGCGGAACCGCGCGGTTCTCGGCGTCGGCGACCGCCCTCGGCGCCGACACGGCGTGGGCGGAGTGGGAGACCGGTGTGCTGCCGCAGGGTACGACACCGTTCTTCAGCAAGTCCATCGACGGCGTCGTCACGTACACATTCCAGATCGAGACCGAATCGGCGCCGGTGCGCTTCACCGGCACGGTCGCATCCCGATCGGTGCAGGAGGGGGACAACGACTCATGCTGGCTCTGAACCACGTGATCCGTCGTGCGCGCCGGACTGAGGCCGGTGACGGCGGAGCCGTGCTCGTCACCGTCGTCGTCGTCATGTTCGTGGGCTTTCTCGTGGCCGCCACCATCGCCGCATCCGTGGTCGCCACCGTCAGCGCCAACAGCACCAACAAGAGCAATACGTCGTCGTTCATCTCGGCGGAGTCGGGGCGCGATGCCGCGCTGTCGAACCTCGCATCGGCCATCGATGACGGCACCGTCGACTGCGCGGCGGTCAAGCTCAGCGACAGCATGTCCACGACCGACCTCACCTACACGTACGGGATCCGCGTGACCGATGTCGCCTCGCCGATGCCCACCGACTACGACGCCCTCGGCGCGTCGGCCGAGGTATGTCCGACGCTGTCGACGAAGCACGTCGTCATCCGGTCGACCGGCACCGTCGGCGACGCGACCACCACCATCGACTCCGTCTACCCGTGGAACGTCGTGCCCGAAACTCAGCCCGCCGGCACGGTCGCCTACTTCGACGGTCAGTTCAAGGCGACCAAGACCACATACGAGGGCGACCTCGTCATTCGCGACTCAGGCGACTACGAGTGCAACAACTCCGCCGGTGACAGCATCGACGGTGACCTCTGGGTGCTCCGCGGGTCGGTCCGTGTCACGGGTCCGTGTGAGGTGACCGGCAGCATCTACGCCTACGGTCTCGTCGAAGTGAAGAACAAGGACCTCGTGGTGGGGGGTGACATCATCACTGAGACCGGTGACATCGACCTGACCCCCAACAGTGCCACCATCGGCGGGTCGCTCTACTCCGGCCGCAACGTCATCCTCACCAAGGACGGAACGGTCGGCGTCGACATCAAGGCACGGGGGACGATCACCTCACCGTTCCCCGCCGGGTGGAAGAAGCCCGACGGAACGGCGATCCCGAGAACCGCGGGTGCGCCGGTCCCCACGTTCACACCCACGCTCACCCAGGTGTTCGACGCGACGGCATGGATCGAGCTCGGCGACTGGAGCAGCTGGGCGACCGACGCGGAGTACAAGACGGGACTGTGCTCAGCCGGCGACCAGAAGCCCTTCATCGAGAGCACGGGCACGCGCGTCGTCTTCGACCTGACGGGGTGCGGCTCGTCGGTGAAGGTCGCGCCCGGCTCGGTGTCGGTCAAGCGCGACGTGCTCTATCTCGTGCCGGCGGCCAGCCAGATGGACCTCGAGCTCACCGGGTCGCTCACCAAGGGAGCCGGCGACCCGCAGGTGTTCGTCGTGCACAAGGATGTCGCACAGGATTCACCGACGCGGCCGAGCACCTGCCCGAAGGGCGCCGACAAGCTCGCCATCGGCACCGGCATCGCTGTGCGGACGATGATCTACAGCCCGTGCGGCATCAGCAACACCATGTCGCTGACGATGACGGGGCAGCTGTACATGGGCGGCGTCGGACTGCACCTGAACGGCGGCACCTTCACCTGCACGCCGATGCAGTGGAAGCCCGCGATCCCCTCGCTCAGCTGCGGGGTGAAGGGCGCGGGCGGCATCTTCGACCCGAGCCGCAAGGACATCTCGCTCGGCGACCTGCTCTACCAGACTGAGCGCTAGCCCGTGACGCCCCTCGACATCTTCCTCATCGTCGTCGCCGGAGTCTTCGGACTCCTGATCGGGTCGTTCCTCAACGTCGTCGCCTATCGCGTGCCCGCGGGCATCCCGCTCACCCGCGAGAGCCGGTGCCCCCACTGCGACCAGCCGGTGCGGCCGTGGCAGAACGTGCCGGTGCTGTCGTGGCTCTTCCTGCGCGGCCGGTGCGTCTCGTGCGGGGCGAGCATCTCGCCGCGGTATCCGGTCGTCGAAGCGGTGACCGCGGTCGCCTTCGCGGCCGTGACCTGGTGGGTGCTCGCCGCCCCGTCCACGGCCGGCGCCGCCGGCACCGCCGTGCTCGTGGTCGCCTACCTCTACCTCGGCGCGATCAGCGTCGTACTGACGCTCATCGACCTCGACACGCACCGGCTGCCGAACGCCATCGTGCTGCCGAGCTACGTCGTGGGCGGCATCCTGCTCACACTCGCCAGCGCGCTCACCGGCGACTGGGCGGCCCTCCTGCGCGGCGCGATCGGCCTGGCGGCCCTCTACCTCTTCTACTTCGTGCTGCGCCTCGTCCGGCCCGACGGCATGGGCGGCGGCGACGTCAAGCTCGCCGGCGTGCTCGGCCTCTACCTCGGGTACGTCGGCTGGGGCGCGCTGATCGTGGGCGCCTTCGCCGCCTTCGTCATCGGCGGCGTCTACGGCGTGGCGCTCATGGCATTGCGGCGGGCGGGGCGGAAGACCGCCATACCGTTCGGGCCGTGGATGATCCTGGGGGCCTGGGTGGGGCTCATCGCCGGCGAGCCCATCGCGCGCTGGTACGTCGGACTGTTCACGCAATGAGAAAGCACAGGGGGATGCTCGGTGGCTAAGTCGCTCGTGGGGCTCGAGATCACGGAGGAGAGCGTGCGCGCGGTCGAACTGACCGTCGGGCGGACGCCCGCCCTCGTGGCCGTCGGGGAGGTGCCCCTGCCGCGCGAGAGCGCGCGGGACTCGGAGGTGCTCGATCCGGATGCCGTCGCCCTGGCGCTCCGCCAGTTGTGGACGTCTGCCGGCATCAAGGCGAACCGGGTCGCCCTCGGCGTGGGCAGTCGCCGCATCCTCGTGCGCGAGCACTCCACCCAGGCGATGCCGCCGCAGCTGCTCAAGCAGGCTCTGCCGTACCAGGTGCAGGACCTCCTCCCCGTCCCGGTGTCGCAGGCGGTGCTCGACTTCTACCCGACCGCTCAGGTCGGCGACCAGGTGTCGGGACTGCTCGTCGCCGCCGTCGCCGAGAACATCGAGCAGCTGATCGCCACGCTCGGCAAGGCGAAGCTCAAGGTCGACCGGGTCGACCTCGTGCCCTTCGGACTCGCCCGGATCGCGAAGGGGCTGGGAGCCGCGAACGAGACGGTCGCGATGGTCCATCTCGGCGATCACACGTCGTTCGTCACGGTGGCGACCAACGGGATTCCCCACTTCGTCCGCATCCTCCCCGTCGAGATCGCCACCGCGGCGGCCCTGCGCGCGGATCCCGGAGAACTGCTCCGCGAGGGCGTCGAGGAGGAGGAGTTCGAGGCGATCGGGGCAAGCGGCATCATCCCGCGACGCAGCGGGAGCCGCGCCGCCCTGCGGTCGGGGGCGCCCGCCGTCGCTCCCGCGGTCTCGGACCTTGTCGCGCGGCTGCGAAGCACCCTGTCGTTCTTCCAGAACAGAGACGGCGCCCCGCGCATCGGCCGCGTGTTCGTGAGCGGCGCGGGTTTCCTCGCCGCCGGCGTCGGCGACGCCCTGGACCGGTCCCTCGACATCCCCGTCGTGCCGGTGCGGCTCGAGCAGGTCGTCGACACGCGGAAGCAGGCGCTTCCGGACGATCTGGCCTTCAACACGGTCGCCACCGCCGGCGTGCTGCTCGGGGAGGGAGCCCGATGAGCGCCGTGCCCACCTTCGGGGGCGTGCCCCGGGTCAATCTCATTCCGCGCTCCGAGCTCGATCGCCGCGAACGGGCGGCGACCGCGCGCGGCTGGGTGTGGGGCGTGCTCGGCGCCCTGCTCGCCGCCCTCGCCCTCATCGCCGGCGCGATGGCCATCAGCTGGGCGGCCGATCAGCGGCTCGCCGCCGAACAGGCGCGCACGAACACCCTCCTCACCGAGCTGGCCGCGCTGTCGGACGTCAGCGGTGCGCTCGCGGCCGAGCGCGAGCTGACCGACTTCCGCACCCAGGCGATGGGCTCGGACTTCGCGTGGGCACCCGTCATCGACGAGGTGCGGGCGGCACTTCCGGTCGGCGTCGAGCTCGTGGGGTTCGCCCTCACCACCGGCGGCGTGCCGCAGGGCGAGGATCCTGCGCTCGAGGTGGGGCTCACCGGCAGTCTCACCCTCAGCAGCCCCAACGCGATCGACATCGCGCAGACGGTCCGCGCGCTGCGGGACCGCGCGGGCATCGCCGAGGCCGATGGCCGGCTGGTCTCGACCAGCCAGCAGTCCGTCGGCGCCTACACCTACGAGCTCTCGGTGACGTTCGACCAGTCGATCTACTCGGGCCGCTTCGCCGCGGCGGAAGGCGGTGAGTGATGCCCAAGCAGCTCATCAACGTCATCGGCATCGTCGTCTGCGTCGGCATCCTGGGCCTGGCGCTGGCGCTGGTCGCGGTGCCGATCTTCTTCCAGTCCCTCGCCACGGGCGCGCAGACCGCCCAGGTCGACCAGACCAACGACGTCTACCAGGTGCAGATCGACGCCCTCCGAGCCGAGGAGGAGCGCATGGGCGAGATCGAGGCGTCCGTCGCGGGCCTGCGCACCGAGATCCCGCTCGCGAACGAGCTCGATGACGTGTTCGAACTCGTCGCGCGCGCGGCATCCGACTCTAACGTCCAGGTGCAGACGATCACCGCGGGCGAGAACGCCGCCTTCGCGGTGCGCACGGCTCCGCTCGCCATCGGCGAGGAGCCGGAGGTCGCGCCCGCCGACCCCGCAACGGGCGACGCGACGGGGGAGACGTCGGACCCGGCCGCGACCCCCGCGCCCGAAACGCCCCCGACCGGCACGGAGGGAGCGCCCATCGACGGGAGGCAGCAGGTCGACTTCACCATCACCGTCTCGGCGCCGCTGCTGCAGGACGCCGTCGCCTTCCTCGACCGCCTGCGCGGCGGACCGCGCTTGTTGAGCGCGATCGACTCCACCGTCACGCCGACCGGCACCGGGTTCGACGTCTCGGTCTCGGCCCTCACCTTCGTCCTCCCGGAGAACTGACATGACCGCCAACATGCTCGACGCCCTGCTCGAGGCCGCCGCCCGCGCGCGCGCATCGGACGTCCACCTCACCGCCGACGCACCGGCGCTGATGCGGGTCGACGGCGACCTCGCTCCGATCCCCGGCTTCCCCGACGTCATCGCGGCGTCGTGGCTCGAGGCCGCCGCCTACGAGCTGATGTCGGAGTCGCAGCGCGAGGAGTTCCGCACCCACCACGAAGTCGACCTCGCCCACTCGATCGACGGTCTCGGGCGCCTGCGCATCAACGTCTACCGGCAGCTCGGCGCCGTCGCGGTCGCCCTGCGATTCATCCCGAACAAGGTGTACACGCTCGAGCAGCTGGGCGCGCCCGCCATCGCCCGCGAGCTGGCGCTCAAGCCGCGCGGCCTGGTGCTGCTGACCGGCCCCACCGGGTCGGGCAAGTCCACGACGCTGACGGCGATGGTGGACATCATCAACAACACCGTCCCCGCGCACGTCATCACCATCGAGGACCCGATCGAGTTCCAGCACGAGAGCAAGCGCGCGCTGATCCACCAGCGCGAGATCGGCTCCGACACCAACTCGTTCGCCGAGGCCCTGCGCCGCGTGCTGCGTCAGGACCCCGACGTCATCCTCGTCGGCGAGCTCCGTGACCCCGAGTCGATCCGCACGGCGCTGTCCGCCGCCGAGACCGGCCACCTCGTGCTCTCGACGCTGCACACGCAGGGTGCGTCCAAGAGCGTGAACCGCATCATCGACGTCTTCCCCGCCGACCAGCAGCATCAGATCCGCGCCCAGCTCGGCGACACGCTGCAGGGCGTCATCAGCCAGACCCTCATGCCGCTGTCGCAGACCGAGGGGCGCACGATCGCCACCGAGGTGCTCGTGAACACGCCGGCCGTGGCGAACATGATCCGCGAGGGGCAGGTGGCCCAGCTCTACTCCGCCATGCAGGCCGGGCAGGCCGTCGGCATGCACACCCTCGACCAGGACCTCAAGCGCCTCGTGTCAGAGGGTGTCATCTCGCTCACCGTGGCCAAGTCGTACGCCGTCGACCCGTCGACCCTCGACAACGTCTACGTGCGGCCGCGCGACCTCGACGCCGACGAGTGGAGTCACCGCGCCAGCGAGTGGCACCACCAGGACGCCGGAGTCTGACATGGCCGTCGTGCAGGAGTTCCGCTACCGCGCGATCGACCCGCGCGGGGGAGCCGTGGTCAAGGGCACGCTCGAGGCCGCGACCGAGGCGGCGGTGACGAACAAGCTCAAGGCGCAGGGCCTGACGCCCCTCGAGGTCATCGAGGTGTCGAAGACCGGGCTCAACATGGAGATCAAGATCCCGGGTCTCACGAAGCACGTGAAGGCGAAGTCGCTCGCGATCTTCGCGAAGCAGATGGCCGGGCTCATCAACGCGGGACTCCCGCTCATGCGGACGCTGTCGATCCTCATCGAGCAGAGCGACGACAAGCGGCTCCAGCCGGCTCTCGTGGCGGTGCACGCCGATGTCGAGAGCGGCTCGTCGCTGTCGGGCGCCATGGCCCGGCATCCGGATGTCTTCCCGCCGCTGCTGCTCAGCATCGTGCGGGTCGGCGAGGCCGGCGGCTTCCTCGGTGCGGCGCTGGAGTCGATCGCCGAGAACTACCGCAAAGAGGCGGAGCTGCAGAACAAGATCCGCTCGGCGACGACGTACCCGACGATCGTGCTGATCGTCGCGGTGCTCGGCGTGCTCGCCATGATCACCTTCATCGTGCCGGTGTTCGAGAACATGTTCGCCGGCCTCGGGTCGTCGCTGCCGCTGCCGACGATGATCCTGGTCGCCCTCTCGAAGAACATGGTGTGGATCCTGCCCGTCGTCGCGCTGCTCGGCGTGATCGCGTGGGTGTGGTGGATGCGCAACAAGCACACCGAGCGCGTGCGCAAGGTCGTCGACCCGCTCAAGCTCAAGATGCCGATCTTCGGCAAGCTCGCGACCAAGATGGCCGTCGCCCGGTTCAGCCGCAATCTGTCGATGATGCTCGAAGCGGGCGTGCCGATCATGCAGGCGCTCGCGATCGTCGCCCAGGCGTCGAACAACTACAAGGTCGAGCAGGCGATCCACGAGGTGCAGGAGTCGATCCGCCACGGCAAGTCGTTCGCGGTGCCGCTGGCGAAGTCGGGCGTCTTCCCGCCGATGGTGCCGCAGATGGTCTCGGTCGGCGAGGAGTCCGGAACGCTCAGCGAGATGCTGGCGTCGATCGCGGACTTCTACGAGGACGAGGTCGAGACGGCGACCGAGCAGCTCTCGGCGACGATCGAGCCGATCCTCATCGTCGGGCTCGGCATCATCATCGGCGGCATGGTGATCTCGCTCTACCTGCCGATCTTCTCGCTGTACGGCGAGCTGGGGCAGCAGTAGCCAGCCGGGGCTGAGCCGGGCGGTGGCGCCGCGCAGCCGCCGGGTCAGATCGAGACCCGGAGGACTTCCTCGATGGTCGTCAGCCCCTGCGCCACCTTCGCCCAGCCGTCCTCGCGCAGCGAGACCATGCCCTGCGCGATGGCGACCTGCCGCATCTCGGTGCCGGTGGCGCGCGTCACGACCAGCTGCTCGAGCTCGTCGGTCATCGTCATGACCTCGTGCAAACCGAGGCGGCCGCGGTATCCCGTTCCCGAGCAGGCCTCGCAGCCGACGGCGCGGTAGATCTCGGGCACGTCGTTCGGATCGTGCGGGAAGCCGAGCGAGGCGAGCACCTCGGTGGGCTCGGTGTACGGCGCGCGGCACTTCAGGCACAGCCGCCGGGCGAGGCGCTGCGCGATGACGGCCGAGAGGGCCGTGGCGACCAGGAACGGCTCGGTGCCGATCTCGGTGAGTCGCGTCAGCGCTGACGGTGCGTCATTGGTGTGCAGCGTCGACAGCACGAGGTGGCCGGTGAGGGCCGCCTCGATGGAGATGACGGCCGTCTCCTTGTCGCGGATCTCGCCGACGAGCACCACGTCGGGGTCGCTGCGGAGAATCGACCGCAGGGCCGATGCGAACGTGAGGCCGGCGCGGTTGTTCACCTGCACCTGGTTGATGCCGCCGATGCGGTACTCGACCGGATCCTCGACGGTGATGACGTTGATCTTGGGGTTCGCCACCTCGCGCAGCGCGGTGTAGAGCGTGGTCGACTTGCCGGACCCCGTGGGGCCGGTGGCGAGGATCATGCCGTGCGGGCGGGTGATCGCCTCGCGGAACCGCTTCTCGTTGATCTTCGAGAACATCAGGTCGCGCATCGCCATCGTCTGGCCGGTGTTGTCGAGGATGCGCATGACGATCTTCTCGCCCCACACCGTCGGCAGCGTCGCCACGCGCAGGTCGACGGTGCGCCCGTCGTGCGACACCGACAGGCGGCCGTCCTGTGGCTTGCGCTTCTCGGCGATGTCGATCGACGACATGATCTTCAGCCGCGAGATGATGCCGTCCTGGATGGCGCGGTCGGCTTTCTGCATCTCATGAAGCACGCCGTCGATGCGGAACCGCACGGTGAGCTGGCGTTCGCCCGGCTCGACGTGGATGTCGCTCGCACGGTCGTTGATGGCCTGCGCGATGAGCAGGTTGACGAATCGCACGACCGGGGCGTCGCTGTCCTGCTCCTCGAGCGCTTCGGTGAAGGATGCCTCGGACGTCGACGATGTCTCTTCGATCGACGCCGAGAGCTCGCTCAGCTCCTCGTCCGAGCGCAGGAACCGCTCGAACATCTGCGCCAGCGCGTCGCGCGCGACGACGACGGGCTCGACGAAGAGGTCGGTGACCGAGGCCACGTCGTCCAGCGCCACGATGTCATTCGGATCGAGCGTGCCCACGATGAGCCGGTCGCCGCGCTTGTCGATCGGGATGAGCCCGTATTTGCGGCACACCGCGGTCGGCACCAGCGCCACGACGCTCGGGTCCAGCGGCATCTCGGAGAGGTCGACGAACCGGTGCCCGGTGTTGAGCGCGATCGCCTCGGCGATCTGCGACGGCGACACCAGCGACTGGCCCGTCAGGTACTCGATCAGATCCTGCGTGTCGCCGAATCGGCTGAGCGCCGCCGACATGTCGGCGGCCCGTATCGCCCCGGTCAATACGAGTGTCTGCGCCAGACCCCTCATCGCGTCCCCCGTCGCTTCCCCGATCGGTATGGCCAAGGATGCCTGAGAGGGAGGGGTCACCGCACCTGCCCGAGCCTCGCGACGCGTTCGGAACGGTGCACTCATTCCGCCATTATCGCGAAGACCGACGCCCACTGGCGATTCTCCCCAGTCCCCAGGGATCCCCAGTCCCTGGGGACATCCTACGCACCACGTCAAGCCTGGGGCGCGGAGAATCCGCACTGACTACTCTGGCGCCATGGCCACGTCGACAGACTCAGTGACCGAGGGCACGGACGCCGTACGGGCGGGCGAGGACTCCGCCGGTGCCGCGGGGGCTTCCGGTCGAGAGGCCGGGCCAGCAGGCGCGCCGCCCGGGGGAGCGGTGCCGGCGCAGGGGTTCATCCCGAAGGCGACCGCCTGGGCGCTGTCGCTCAAGCCCGTGCGGGTGTGGCTGCACTACGCCGAGCGCCGCGGTCCGATGCTCTCGGACAGCGTCACCTACCGCGCGCTGTTCTCGGTGTTCGCCGGCGTGCTGCTCGGCTTCTCGTTCGCGGCGATCTGGCTGAGCGACAACCCGGAGGCGTGGCGGTCGCTGGTGGCGGCGGTGGATGCCGCGATCCCGGGCCTCGTCGGCGAGGACGGTCTTGTCGACGTCGCCGACATCCAGGCGCCGGCGGGCCTCACCGTCGCCGGCGTCATCGCCCTCGTCGGCCTGCTCGGCGCCGCCATCGGCGCCATCGGGTCCCTCCGCGTGGCCCTGCGCACGCTGGCCGACAGGGTGCACGACGACGTGCTGTTCATCTGGGTGCTGCTGCGCAACCTGCTGCTTGCGATCGCGATCGGCGGCGGCTTCGTGCTGTCGGCAGGCGCCACCTTCGTCGGCACGTCGTTCGTCGGCGTCGTGCTCGACTGGCTCGGACTGAGCCAGAGCGCGCTGGCGGAGCTCGCCACCCGGACGGTGTCCATCGTCGTGGTGTTCCTGCTCGACATGGCGCTCGTCGCCCTCGCCTTCCGCACGCTCAGCGGGGTGCGCCCGCGCGCCCGCTCGCTGTGGACGGGCGCCTTCCTCGGTGCGGTGGGCCTCATCGTGCTGCAGCAGCTGTCCAGCCTGTTCGTGCGGGGCGCCGGATCCAACCCGCTCCTGGCCTCGTTCGCCGCGCTCATCGCACTGCTGCTGTGGCTCAACCTGTCGGCCCAGGTGATCCTCCTCGCCGGCACCTGGATCATCGTGGGCGAGCGCGACCGCGTCGACCGGGTGCGCGAGCGGTTCGGGTCGCCGACGTTCGCGCTGCGTCGCGTGAGGCAGGCCGAGGACGCCGTCCGCGTCGCCACCGAGGAGCTCGCGCACGCCCGCATCGCCGCCGACGACGAACGGGAGGCGGCGCGCAAGAAGCAGGCCGAGCACGACGCAGGGGAGAAGTCATGAGCATCGAGGTGCCCACCTACACCGCCGACCAGGTGCGCGACGCCGAGCGGCCGCTCCTCGACGCGGGCGTGCCGCTCATGCAGCGCGCCGCGGGCGCCCTCTCGGAGGTCGTCCGCGCCGAGCTCGGCACCATGGCCTCCGGCGGCGCCGCCCCCTCCTGGCGCGCGCTGGAGCCGACCGTCCCCGGCGCCCCGCACGAGCAGCGCCCCCGCATCCTCGTGCTCGCGGGGGGCGGCGACAACGGCGGCGACGCCCTGTATGCCGCGGCCGGTCTCACCGACGTCGCCGACGTCGATGTCGTGCTCATCGGCGACCGGTTCCACGAGGCGGCCTTCACCGCCGCGATCGGGGCCGGCGCCCGACGCATCGAGCTCGTCGAGGCCGAGCACGGCGGCGACGCGTACGCCGTGGTCGTCGACGGCGTCGTCGGCATCGGGGCTTCGCGCGACGCCCGCCTGCGCGGCGCCGCCCGAGACGCGGTGTCGAGCTTCCTCGCCGACGCGGAGGAAGCAGAGCGGATGCCGCGCATCGTCGCCGTCGACATCCCCAGCGGCCTGCACCCCGACACCGGAGCGGCCGACGACGCCGTGCTCGCGGCATCCGTCACCGTCACCTTCGGCGCGGTCAAGGCCGGCCTCGTCACCGGCCGGGGTCCCGACCTCGCCGGCGAGATCGTGCTCGTCGACATCGGGCTCACGGACGCCCTGGCGTCGGCCGAGCCCGTGGGCACGGCGACGGTCTCGCGCGTCGTGACCCGCCGCTGAGCCGGACCGCCGCGGAGGCCGCCGGGTCAGCGGGCGTAACGCTCGACGAACGTGCGCAGCATCCGGCTCGGCTCGGACACCGCCGCCCGGCGCACGGCGGAGAGCGTCAGCTCGAGTTCGTCAGCGCCGAAGTAGCCGTACCCGGCGTAAGCGTGGATGCGCGTGGTGATGCCGTCGACGTCGAGCTCGGGGTGGAACTGCGTCGCATACACGTTCCGGCCCACCCGGAACATCTGCACCGGGCAGTCCGGCGACGACCCGAGCAGCACCGCGGACGACGGCAGGCTGGTGATCGCCTCCTTGTGGCCGACGAACGCGTTGAACGTCTGGGGCATGCCGGCCAGAAGCGGGTCGGCTGCTCCCGCCTCCGTCAGCGTCACCGGGACGACGCCGATGCGCTCGCCGTACGTGCGGTCGATGCCGGCGCCGAGGTAGGCGCCCAGCGTGCCGACGCCGTAGCAGGCGCCGAGGAACGGGAAGTCGCGAGCGACGACGTCGTCGAGGAGCGTCTGGAACTCCGCCTCGACCCGGCGCTGCACCGGCGACTTCGTCTCGGCGGCGTCGGAGGCGTTGAACGGTCCGCCGCCGACGAAGATGCCCGACAACCCGCCGAGGTCGAGCGCCGGCATGGGTTCCGCCTCGAGCCGCACGCGGATGAGCCGGGCGGGGGTGAGGCCGGTGTAGCGCAGGAAGAGCGCGTACTCCTCGTCGGCCGGCACATCCTCGGCACGGGTGGCGAGGAGGACGAACGGCTTCACGACACCACTTTACGGCGGGAACGACGGATGCCCCGCCCCGCGCTCACGCGTCGGGACGAGGCATCCGTGCTCCGGTGTCAGCGCTTCGTCTGGAACTGGTGCGTCCAGGTCGACACCGCGCCGGCGTCGACCGCGAAGCCGGCCTTCGGCACGGCCGTCACGGTGACCTCGCTGCCGTCGGCGACCGGGTGGGGTCCATGCGCGGCGAGCTCGCCGTCGAGGTAGACGTCGAACGCCGCATCGGGCTTGACGACGACGAGGTCGGTCGACGCGCCGCGACGCTCGACGAACGTGGGCTCCTTCGGCGTGGCCGCCTGCGTCAGCACCGGCACGTGGGCGAAGTCCATGTCGCTCGCGAGGTAGTAGCTCGTGTACGACGGCTGGTTGTAGGTGGTGTTCTGACGGGCCACCTCGGCGCGGTACTGCACGTCGTGCAGCAGCGTCGGCAGCTTGTGCGTCGTCACCCCGGTGCTGGTGAAGATGCGCAGCGCGCTCGAGTCGGCGGTGCGCACGAGCAGCTCCTCGCGCCAGTCGCCGAGCACGTCGGCCACGAGCGACGGGTTGCCCTTGGTGCCGTTGTTCGTGCGGGTGCCCTCGGCGGTGAGCACGCGGCCGCGGGTCCAGTCGTCGATCGTGACGTTCTGGTCGCCGCTGCCGTTCACGATCTGCGTCGTGAGGTCGGCCGCCCAGCGGATGGACTGGTTGGTGCCGGGGATCGCGCTGCCGAGGATGTCGCCCGTCGCGCTCAGCAGACCCGATGCCTCGGTCCCGCCCGGCATGCTCGCCCACGCCTCGATCCCGGTGACGTCGGCGCGGACGTCGCCGATCATGCTGCGGCCGGTGTCGCGGCCGGAATACGCGCCGAAGATCACCTCGCCGGTCGCGGCGTCGCGCATCGCCGACCCGTACGGGGCGTACGCGCCGCCCTCGTGGGCCGTCCAGATCTCCAGGCCGGGGCGGTTCGGGTCGATGTCGGTGACGTGCATGGCATCGCCGTGGCCGAGCCGCACGGTCTCGCCGGGCGTCGCGCTGCCCGCGGGCATCACGTCGAAGGAGCTGTAGAGCAGACCGCCGTCGTCGTCGATCGTCGCCGCGCCGTACACGATCTCGTGCTTGCCGTCGCCGTCGACATCGGCGGCGCTCAGCGAGTGGAAGCCCTGCGTGGTGATCGTGCCGTACACCGGGTCGGTGCCGTCGCGCCCGTGGGGCCCGTCGTTGAACGGGTTCGTCATCGGGACGTGGCCGCTGTCGACGAACCAGCGCTTCGTGAGGCTCTCGCCGTCCCAGTCGTACGCCGCGATGGTCGAACGCGTGTAGTAGCCGCGGGCGAACACCGCCGACGGGTGCGTCCCGTCGAGGTACGCCACGCCCGCGAGGAAGCGGTCGACACGGTTGCCCGGCTCGATGCGCGACATCGCGTAGTCGCCCCACAGCAGGCCGTCGTCGCCGCGGCCCGGCTCGTACCGCACCGTCTCGAGCTCTTCGCCGGTTGCCGAGTCGAAGACCGTGAGGTACTCCGGCCCGTCGACGATGAAGCCCTCGAAGGTGGTGAGGTCGTTGCGGCCGCTGCGCGCCGGCGCGTAGGTGGTGATGAAGTGGTCGACGAGTTCGGTCGCGGAGGCCTCGGACAGCGGATACTCGTGGGCGACGGGGATCCCGAACGCCTCCTCGAGCGTCGCGGGCCAGTTGCCGGCGACGACCTCGGGGTGCTCGGACCAGGCCTGGAACACCTCGACGAGGTGCGCGCGGTAGTCGGCGGCGCTCAGGCGGTAGTCGTCGGTGTGCGCGTAGCCCGCCGCGACGTCTTCGGCGAGCATGGTGATGTGCTGCGGCGCCTGGGCGGCGCCGTCCGCGTCGTACCGCGTCGACGACGTGCCGGGTGCGGTCTTGAGCATGGTCTCGGAGCGGCCGTCGCCGTCGAAGTCGTAGACCATGAACTGCGTGTAGTGCGCGCCGGCACGGATGTTGACGCCGAGGTCGATGCGGTTGAGCAGCGTGCCGTCGAGCTCGTAGGTGTCGACGTACACCGATCCGGTGTACCCCTTCTGCGAGACGTCCTTCGAGTTGGACGGATCCCACTTCACGACGAACTCGAGGGCGCCGTCGCCGTCGACGTCGGCGACCGAGGCGTCGTTGGCCGAGTAGGTGTACGCCTCGCCGGCGGGCGTGACCCCGTCGGCCGGCTTGGTCAGCGGCAGATCGTAGAAGCCGTCGCCCCAGACCGACACGGGTGCCGACTGCTCGCCGGTGACGTCGTGCCACGCCGGTGCGACCGTGTACTGCGAATCGGCCGTGCCCTCAGGATCGGCGTAGTTGGTGCTGTCGCCGACCGTCGCGATGCGCTCGCCGTCGCGGAACACCGCGAACGACGGGCCGCTCACGCCGGTGTCGGTGGCGGGCCCCGCCTCGGTGGCCAGCAGCCGCCAGCTGAGGAAGACGCCCTCGCCCGTCGATACCGCGACGAGGCCGCGGTCGAGCGCCTCGAGCTGTGGAGAGCCGGGTGCGGGGTCGGCCAGCGCGGGGTGCGCAAGGCCGAGGGTGAGTGCGCACGCGGCAGTGGATGCCACGAGCGCGCGGACGGATGTTCTGCGGAGATTCATCGTCGAATCGGTCTCCCGAGTCAGGGCCCGTGTGGGGTGCGGGCGGTTCACCGGTCGAAGACGCGGGGAATGCGTTTTCCCGAGCGACGATAGACGACGGGCCGGAGCCGGTCAATGGGAAGCGCGGGTGGATTGGAACGATTTAATGTGACGGATGCCTCGCCCCGGCCCGATCGGCCGGGTCGAGGCATCCGTCATGCCGCGCTATGAGGCGTACGTCACCAGGCCCAGCTCGACCGGCGACACCAGCTGCGGGTGGGCCGGACGGACGCGGACGGTGTAGCCGAAGGTGCCCGTCACCGTGAGGGGGAGCGTGGCCGTGAACGTCGTGACGCCGTCGACGCCGGCACCCGGCGTGAGGCGGTACACGGAGTGCTCGCGGTCGAGCGCGTCGTCCTCGTCGGTGCGGCCGTAGATGAGCTCGACGGCGACGTCCTCGGGGGAGAGGCCGTCCAGGCGCACGTCGGCGCGCACCTCGAGGGTGTCGCCGGCCTGTGCCTGCTGCGGGATGCCGGAGCTGTCGACGCTCGCGATCGAGACGCGGCTCCACGCCTGCGTGACGCGGGCGATGAACGCCGCCACCGCGCGGGCCTCGGCGAAGTCGTCGGCACGGAGGGCGACGTCGTTCCGGGCGGCCGGCACGTACAGGCGCTCGACGTAGTCGCGCACCATGCGGTCGCTCGTCGCCTTCTTTCCGAGGTCGGTCATCGTGTGGCGGACCATGCGCAGCCACGCCGTCGGGATGCCGCCGTCGCGGTCGTAGAACCGCGGCACCAGCTGGTGCTCGATGAGGTCGTACAGCGCGGCCGCTTCGGCGTCGTCGCGCTCCTCGTCGTTCGAGGCGGTGTCGGCCGACGGGATCGCCCAGCCGTTCTGGCCGTCGAACCACTCGTCCCACCACCCGTCGAGGATGGACAGGTTCAGCGCCCCGTTCAGCGCGGCCTTCATGCCGCTCGTCCCGCACGCCTCGAGCGGGCGCAGCGGGTTGTTGAGCCACACGTCGCACCCGGGGTACAGGTCCTTGGCGAGGGTGATGTCGTAGTCGGGAAGGAACACGATGCGTCCGCGCACCTTCGGGTCGCGGCTGAAGCGCACCAGCTGCTGGATGAGGATCTTGCCCGAGTCGTCCGCCGGGTGCGACTTGCCGCCGATCACGATCTGCACGGGACGCTCGGGGTCGGTGAGGAGCTTCGTGAGGCGCTCGGGGTCGCGCAGCATGAGAGTGAGGCGCTTGTACGTCGGCACGCGGCGCGCGAAGCCGATGGTGAGCACCTCGGGGTCGAGCAGGTCCTCGACCCACGACGGCGCCCGGCTGCTGCCGTTGGTGACGGATGCCGCCACCCGCCGCCGCGCCTCCGCGACGAGTTCGCCCTTCATCTGCTGGCGGACGCCCCACAGCTCGGCGTCCGTGACGACCGAGTGGTCGGTCCAGTCGTGGGTGTCGGTGTGCGCGTCGCCCCATGCCCGCTCGCTCACGGCCTTCAGTGCGGGGTGCACCCACGTGGGGGCGTGCACGCCGTTCGTGATGGAGGTGATCGGCACCTCGTCGCTGTCGACGCCGGGCCACAACATCCCGAACATGCCCCGGCTGACCTCGCCGTGGAGCATCGAGACGCCGTTGGCGTGCTGGCCGAGGTGCAGGCCGAGCACGGCCATGTTGAAGACGCCCTGGTCGCCCCCCTGCCACGTCTCGAGGCCGAGCGCGATGGCGCGCGCGGCGTCGAGGTTCTGGAAGAGGCCGCTGGCGAGGTAGTCCGCGATGAGCTCGCGCGGGAAGCGGTCGATGCCCGCGGGCACCGGCGTGTGGGTGGTGAAGACGGTGCCCGCGCGCACCTGCGCCAGAGCCACGTCGAAGTCGAGGCCGTCGTGGGTGATCAGCTCCGACATCCGCTCCAGGCCCTGGAACCCGGCGTGCCCCTCGTTGGTGTGGTAGACGTCGGGCGCGGGGCGGCCGGTGAGCTCCGACCACGCGCGCACGGCCCGCACGCCGCCGACGCCGAGCAGCAGCTCCTGCAGCAGGCGGTGCTCGCCGCCCCCGCCGTAGAGCCGGTCGGTGACCCGGCGCATCTCGTCGGTGTTCGACGGCGTCTCGGAGTCGAGGAGGAGCAGCGGGATGCGCCCGATGTCGGCGACCCACACCCGCGCGTGCAGCCGGCGGTCGGCCGGAAGGTCGAGGGCGATCTCGACCGGTGCGCCCTCGCGGTCGCGCAGGAGCGTCAGGCCGAGCCCGTAGGGATCGAGCAGCGGATACGCCTCGCGCTGCCAGCCGTCGTCGCCGATGGACTGACGGAAGTAGCCGGCGCGGTAGAAGAGGCCGACGCCGGTGAGCGGCACACCCAGGTCGGAGGCGCTCTTCAGGTGATCGCCGGCGAGGATGCCCAGACCGCCGGAGTACTGCGGCAGCGAGCCGTCGACGCCGAACTCGGGGGAGAAGTAGGCGATGTGCGCCGGCTTGTCGCCCTCAAGGCGCTGGAACCAGCGGTCCCCGGTGAGGTAGGCGGTGAGGCGCTCGTCCTCGTCGCGCACGCGGGCGACGAACTCCTCGTCGCGGGCGAGCTCGTCGAGGCGGTCCTGCCCGAGGGCGCCGAGCATGCGGGCCGGGTTGGCGCCGATCTCGTCCCAGAGCCGTGGATCCATCGAGGCGAACAGCGCGTGGGTCGCGCGGCTCCACGACCAGCGCCAGTTCGACGCGAGGCGGTCGAGCGGGGCGAGGGAGTCGGCGAGGACAGGGCGGACCGTGAACGTTCGGATGGCCTTCACGCGAGCGATTCTAGGGGGAGAACCTGGAAGCGCTTGCACCGAATGTCCCTCGCGGACCTCAGGATTGCGTCAGCCGTGCGCCCCTGACACGTCAAGCGGCGAATCGCAAGGGAGCCGGTCGGGGCCGCGCACCGGGTCTACGCTGACGGTATGGCCATCGCACGACTGCACGGAGGCCCGCTCGACGGGCAGCTCCTCCCGCTCGAAGATCCCGATCTCGACCGCATGATCGTCCCCTACAGCGAGACGCAGGTCGTCTACGAACGCCGCGGCGACCTCGAGCGCACCGGCGACCACGACGGCCCGACCGAGGCGGAGTTCTGGTTCGTCGAGGCCGAGAACGACATCGACCCCGACAGCGACCAGCCGCGTGAGCGCCGCTGACAGCGCCTCCAGCCGCGACGACCCGACGCGCTCGGTCGAGGTCGAGCTGAAGTTCGACGTCGACGAGGACACTCCGCTGCCCGACTGGGCGGCACTGCCGGGCGTCGACTCGGTCGCCCAGCCCGAGGTCCGCGAGCTCGACGCGGTCTACTACGACAGCGACGACCTCGCTCTCGCCCACGCCGGCTACGCGGTGCGCCGGCGATCGGGCGGCCCCGACGCGGGCTGGCACATCAAGGGTCCGCGCTCGACCGACGGCGGGCGGGTCGAGCTGCAGTGGCCGCTCGGACCGAAAGGACGGATTCCGGATGCCGTCGCCGACGCCGTCTCATCCGTGACCTCTCGCGCCTCCCTCACCCCGATCGCGCGCATCCGCAACCACCGCACCGCCTATGCGCTGCGGGACGCCGACGGCGGTGTGGTCGCCGAATTCGTGGACGATCGCGTGCACGCCGTCGACGAGCGCGCCGGCGTGGAGCGCGACTGGCGCGAGTGGGAGTTCGAGCTCGGAGCGGCCGCCCCGACGGCGCCCGCCGACCGCGACGCCCTCTTCGCCGCGGCCCGGCACGCGGTGGAGGCCGCAGGCGGCCGGGAAGCGGCATCCGCTTCTAAGCTCGCCCGCACTCTCGGTCACTGAGCGTCCGCGCCCGGCCTGTGCCCGGGTCCCGCGGTTTGCGGGGATCCCGCGTGCGCCGTGCATGGCCGGTCACCGCGACACGCCGGCGAGCGGATGCCGAGCCCGGCGTGTCGCGCGACCGGGAGGCATCCGGCACCGGTCGGAGCGGAACAGGGCGAACGGCGGCGGCCCTGAGAGGACTCAGGGCCGCCGCCGTTCGGGTCAGATCGTCAAAGGTTGATCATGTGGCCGGCGAGGCCGTGGAAGGCCTCCTGCACGGCCTCGGAGAGGGTCGGGTGCGTGTGGACGTTGCGCGCCGCCTCGAGGGCGGTGAGGTCCCACTTCTGCGCGAGGGTGAGCTCGGGCAGCAGCTCCGACACGTCGGGCCCGATGAGGTGGCCGCCGAGCAGCTCGAGGTGCTCGCCGTCGGCGATGAGCTTCACGAACCCGATGGGCTCGCCCAGGCCGTTGGCCTTGCCGTTGGCCGAGAACGGGAACTTCGCCACCTTGACGTCGTAGCCTGCGTCGCGGGCCTGCTGCTCGGTGAGGCCGAACGAGGCGACCTGGGGAGAGCAGAACGTGGCGCGCGGCATCATGCGGTAGTCGCCGAGGGTCATCGTCTCGGCCTTGCCGATCGTCTCGGCGGCGACGACCGCCTGCGCCTCGGCCACGTGCGCCAGCTGCAGCTTCGCGGTGACGTCGCCGATCGCGTAGATGTGCGGCACGCTGGTGCGCATGTGGTCGTCGATGTCGATCGCGCCGCGGTCGGTGAGCTTGACGCCGGTGTTCTCCAGGCCGAAGCCCTCGACGTTCGGCGCGAATCCGATCGACATCATCACCTTGTCGGCGTCGATGGACTGCGTCTCGCCGCCGGCGGCCGGGGTGTACGTGACGGTGACCCGGTCGCCGTGGTCGGTCACGGTCTCGACCTTGGTCGAAGTGAGGATGTCGACGCCGTACTTCTTGTACTGCTTGGCGATCTCCTTCGACACGTCGGCGTCCTCGTTGGGGAGGGCGCGGTCGAGGAACTCGATGATCGTGACCTTCACGCCGTAGTTCACCATCACGAAGGCGAACTCCATGCCGATGGCGCCGGCGCCGACGATGACGATCGACTGCGGCAGATCGCGGGCGAGGATCTGCTCCTCGTACGTGACGACGTTGCCGCCCAGCTGCACGCCCGGGAGCAGGCGCACCTTCGAGCCGGTCGAGATGATCGCGTTGTCGAAGGTGACGTCGTCGGTCGACCCGTCGGCCTTGGTCACGCGGATCGCGTTGGGGCCGGTGAAGGAGCCGCGGCCCTCGTACTCGGTGACCTTGTTCTTCTTCATCAGGTAGTGGATGCCCTTGACGTGGGTCTCCGCCACCTTGCGGCTGCGATCCCACGCGACCCCGAAGTCGAACTGCACGTCGCCCGAGATGCCGAAGAGGTCCGCCTTGTGGTGGAACTGGTGGGCCAGGTCGGCGTTCTTCAGCAGCGCCTTGGAGGGGATGCAGCCGACGTTGAGGCACACACCGCCCCAGTACTTCTCTTCGATGATCGCGACCGTGAGGCCGAGCTGAGCAGCACGGACGGCCGCGACGTACCCGCCGGGACCCGCGCCGAGGATGGCGACGTCGTAGTGAGGCATGCTCCCAGCCTACTGGTCGGCAGGGGGCTCGGAACCGGGCCGTGACGCCGTCCCCGCCGCGCCACGACGGGCTTCGTCGAGGTCCCGGTCGCGGCGGGCGCGGGAGAGCACGAGGTAGAGCACGGCACCCGCGACCCCCGCGGCGAGGAGGCCGAAGAGCACCCATGGCCACACGTCGCCGAAGGTCGAATCCGCCTCATCGGGGGCGATCGCCGTCGGTGTGGCCGTCGGCGTCTCGGTCTCCACCGGAGCGGCCGTCTCGGTGGGCGTCGGGGTGGTCGTCTCGGTCGGAGTCGGCGCGGGGGCGCCCGCGACCGTGAACGAGAACTCGCCCGAGATGGGGTGTCCGTCGCTGGAGACGACCTTCCACAGCACCGTGACGGCACCGGATGCCTCGCCCGCGAGCGGCTGCGTGAGCACGTTGTCGCGGACGACGGGCGGGTCGTCGGTCAGCGCCGTGCCCGCGGCATCCGTCACCTCCACGACCGAGGCGCCCTCGTCGTCGGCGATCTCGGCGCTGAAGGTCAGCGTGAGCTGCGCGGGGAGCGCGTCGAGGGACGTGTCGGCGGCGGGATCGCTGCCCACGAGCTCGTCGTGGGCCTGGGCGGGGGAGGCCGCGCCCAGGACGAGGCCGAGGGCGGCGAGGAGTGCGGCCAGGAGGATCCCGGCACGGGCGGCGAGGGGTTTGTGAAGAGTGTGTGACATCACCCGATCGACCCTATCCGGCTCTTTGATCCGGTCGCTGTGAGGTCTAGCCTGGCGACAGGCGGGGAACCTGCCCGCCCGAGCCCCCGGTGACGGAAGGATGGCGGCAGATGGACCAGATGATGATGGGCGCCATGTCGAAGGCGTCCATGCCCGGCATGGAGAACATGGACATGTCGGTCATGCAGGCCTGTATGGACGCCTGCTCGGCCTGCGAGCAGGCGTGCACGGTGTGCTCCACGCAGATGATGTCGTGCGCCCCGGCGTGCATGAACTGCGCCGACATGTGCAACACGATGATGCGCGCCATGATGCGCATGCAGGGCATGAACCAGGCGACGATGATGGCGATGCTCGACGCGTGCATCGCGATGTGCCAGCTCTGCATGGACGAGTGCATGAAGCACGCCGACCACAGCGAGGTCTGCAAGATGTGCGCTCAGTCGTGCCAGGCGTGCATGGACGCCTGCATGGCGATGAAGAACTCGATGATGGCGATGAGCTGAGGCTCGTCGCCTCACTCCTGCCCGGCGGGCCGCCGTCCCGGTGTCGGTTGCGTCAGCCCCGCAGGACGTTGAACCGCGCGCCGCCCACGGCGAGCACGTGGTAGCGCTCGTGGAGCGCCACGGGCGTGCCCACGGTCGCGGCGGCAGCGGCTCCCGTGCCGTTCCACAGCGCGACGGCCGAGTCGTCGGCCACGGTGCGGACGATCACGAAGCCCGAGCGGGCGTCGGAAGCCTCGACGATCGCGTCGGCCCACTCGGACGGCGTGGCCGATGCGAGCCTCGCCTGGATCAGGTGCAGCGCGTGGCCGGGCGCGAACGAGGAGCAGGAGTCGCCGTGGTCGCACATGCACGCCGCACGCTCACGCACCTCGAGGGGCGGAATGTGGCGGTGCGGACTGGACACGGTCGACTCCTTGCGGTCGCTGATCGGCTGGGGTTCTGCCAGGCTAGGCGGGCGTGTCGTCCGAGGCATCCCGCGTGACACGCGACGAAACATTGCCCGGGGGCGAGAGCTCGCACCCTGCGGGGCGACATCGCGAGGCGAACCCGAAACGGCCCTTCCGCGGGTGGGGCGATCGGATAGGCTGAAAAGACAAGAGGAGGAAACCGTGGAGCACGACCGCCGACCCGATGAGGGCGACATCCGCCGCGCAGCCGGGGCCGACGCACGGGGTTCCGACCGCGCCGCCGACACGACGCAGACCTTCGGCCACGATTCCGACCTCTCGTTCGTCCCGTTCGGGAGCGAACTGGGTGAGGCCGAGCTCGATGCGATCGACGCCCTCCCCTCCGGGGCCGCCCTGCTGCTGGTCCGCTCCGGACCGACCGCGGGCGCCCGCTACCTGCTCGACTCCGACGTCACCACGGTCGGGCGTCACCCCGAGGCCGACATCTTCTTCGACGACGTCACCGTGTCGCGTCGGCACGCCGAGATCACGCGCACCGGCACGTCGTTCGAGCTCGTCGACCAGCGCTCGCTCAACGGCACGTACGTCAACGGGGAGCGAGTCGACCGCGCCACGCTGACCAACGGCGCCGAGGTGCGCGTGGGCAAGTTCCGCCTCAACTTCTTCGTCTCTCCCGCCGACCTCCCGCAGGCAGCGGAAGCCTGATGCCCGCGGCATCCGCTCGCGAAAGGGCGTCGTCCGCAGGTCTTCTCAGCATCGGGCAGGTGCTCGCGCGACTGTCGCCGGAGTTCCCGTCGCTGACGTCGAGCAAGCTGCGCTTCCTCGAGGTGCAGGGCATCGTCACGCCGCTTCGCACCGAGTCGGGCTACCGCAAGTTCTCGCAGGACGACCTCGAGCGGCTGCGGCTCGCGCTCACACTGCAGCGTGACCACTACCTGCCGCTGTCGGTCATCCGCGACTACCTCGAAGACATCGACGCGGGCCGCGATCCGGCGACTCCGACCGCCGTGCCGCCGCCGTCGATCGTCCCCGCCCCGCGCCGCTACCGCCGCGACGAGCTGCTCGCCGCGGCCGGCGCGGCGCCGCAGCTGCTCAACGACGCCGTCAGCACGGGCATCTTCGCCGCTGCGGAGACCTACACCGAGCAGTCCGTCACCCTGCTGCGCGCGCTCGTCGCGCTCGACCGGCACGGCATCGAGCCGCGCCACGTGCGTGCCCTGCGTCAGAGCGCGGAGCGCGACGTCGCGCTGGTGGAATCGGCGCTCGCGCCGCTGCTGCGCAGGACGGACGCGTCGTCCCGCGGGCGCGCGGGCGAGCTCGCGCCCGAGCTCGTCCGCCGGCTCGACGACGTGCGGGCGATCTTCGTCCGCAGCGCGCTCGACCGCCTTCTCTCCTGAGGGCCTGGCGGTGCGCATGGGCGGTGTCTCGGCCGCCGTCCCGACGGCTGTGCAGGGTGCGCGCCGCGACACGCCGACCCGTGAACACCGGATGTCGTTGCCGCGAGGGTGAGGCTGATCTAGCGTTGAGGTATTCGATCCGGAGGGGGGACGAGCATGGCCGGAGATGCCACTGACGGCGAACGGTTCGAAGCCGACCTCCTCTTCACGGACGGACTCCCGGCGATGGACGACGAGGTCGGCTATCGCGGCGCCGTCGCCGCGCGTGCCGCCGGCATCACCTACCGTCAGCTCGACTACTGGGCGCGCACCGAGCTGGTCGAGCCGACCGTTCGCGGCGCGAGCGGCTCCGGATCGCAGCGGCTGTACGGATTCCGCGACATCCTCGTGCTCAAGCTCGTCAAGCGCCTCCTCGACACCGGCATCTCGCTGCAGCAGATCCGCACCGCCGTCGAGCAGTTGCGGGCGGCCGGCATCCGCGACCTCGCGGGTACGACGCTCATGAGCGACGGGGCGTCCGTCTACCTCTGCACGTCCAACGACGAGGTCATCGACCTCGTCAGTCGCGGCCAGGGCGTGTTCGGCATCGCCGTGGGCAAGGTCCTGCGCGAGGTCGAGTCCGAGCTCGTCGAGTTCGAGGTCGAGAAGCCCGACCCCATGGACGAGCTCGCCGTGCGCCGCGCGGCTCGCTCGGCCTGACGCGCTGCCGGCCGGCGGGCCTGGTTCGCCGCTCGCCGGCCCGGCTGCGGGATTCAGCCCCGTGCGGCTGCGACGTTCGCGTGCGCCTCGTCCGCGCGAGCCCCGGTCGCAGCGGTGAGCGCCTGGTCGAGGTCGGCGATGAGGTCGGACGGATCCTCGAGCCCGATCGAGAGGCGCACGAGCGCGTCCGACGGCTTCGCCTCCGACGCGACGGGCCGGTGGGTGAGCGCCGCGGGGTGCTGGATGAGGGAGTCGACGCTGCCGAGTGACACCGCGTGGGTGAACAGGCGAACGGATGCCGTCAGCGCGGCGGCCGCGTCGAAGCCGTCGGCCAGCTCGATCGCGATCATCGCGCCCGGACCGTCCTGCTGTGTTCCGATCAGGCCCTGCGGGTCGCTGGAGGCGAATCCGGGGAAGTGGACGCGTGCCACCTCGGGCCGCGTCGTGAGCCAGTCGGCCACCACCCGGGCTCCCGCCTGCTGGGCCCGCATGCGCACCGGCAGCGTCGCGAGGCCGCGGTGCAGGAGGTAGGCGGCGAGGGGGTGCATGATCGCGCCCGTGATCGCCCGCGTGCGGCGCAGTGCGGCGGCGAGCCGGGCGTCGCACGCCACGACGCCGCCGACGACGTCGCCGTGCCCGCCGAGGTACTTCGTCGCGCTGTGCAGCGACAGGGAGGCTCCGAGGTCCAGCGGCCGTTGCAGCACCGGCGTCGCGAAGGTGTTGTCGACGAGCACCGGCACCGAGCCCGCGGCGGCGACCACCGCGGCGATGTCGACGAGGTCCAGCGTCGGGTTGGCCGGCGTCTCGAGCACGACGAGTGCCGTGTCGTCGCGAACCGCCGAGGCGACGGCATCCGGCGCGCAGAACGTCGCCTGGACATCGAGCAGCCCCGAAGCCAGCAGATGATCGGTGCCGCCGTAGAGCGGGCGCACCCCGACGATGTGGCGGCGCTTCGACTCGTGCGCGAGCGCGAGGATCACTGCGGTGACCGCCGCCATCCCCGACGAGAACGCCACGGCCTCCTCGGCGTGCTCGAGCCGGGCGAGGGCCTCTTCGAAACGGGCGACCGTGGGGTTCCACAGCCGGGCGTAGACGTGGGAGCCGCCCTCGAACGGATGCCCCCCGGTGGCGAGCACCTCGTACGACATGCCGCCCAGCTCGATGCCGGGCAGCGGGTTCGTCGACGAGAGGTCGAGGGGGAGGGCGTGGACGCCGAGACCCGCGAGGTCTTCGCGGCCGGCATGCACGGCAAGGCTGTCGGGGTGCAACGTCATCGGTGCCATGGCGATATGGTCAACGACGCCGCGAGGAAACGCAAATCCTGGTCAGCCGGTCGAGCACAAAGCGTGCACACTGTTCATCCGCTGAGCATTGTGGTCACCGGGCAGGGGCGCGGGACCGGGCGCGTCAGGAGCGGGTGTCCTCGGGGACCGGGATGCGGCCGGTGCGCACGATGCGGTCCAGCAGCGAGTCGAAATCGGCCGCGAGCTCCTGGGCGGAGTCACCGGGCCAGATGTGCAGCGGCTTGGCGGCGCCTTGCGCCTGCTGCAGCGACGTGCGCTCGGGCAGCTGGGGCGAGAGGACGAGCGGGCCGAACATGTCGCGCAGCTCCTTGATGCGGAACTGGTGCTCGATCGACTGCGGGCGCACCCGGTTCACCACGATGCCGAGCGGCTGGAGGCGAGGGGAGAGGCCGCGGCGGATCTCCTCGATCGCCCGCAGCGCGCGATCGGCGGCCGCCACCGAGAACAGGCCCGGCTCGGTCACGACGATGACCCGGTCGGAGGCAGCCCATGCGGTGCGGGTCAGCGCGTTCAGCGACGGAGCGCAGTCGACCAGCACGAGGTCGTAGTCGGCCTCGATCGTGGCGAGCGCCTCTTCGAGCTTCCAGACGTCGCGCACGCTGGGGTGCGGGCCGTCGAAGTTGATCGCGGAGGGGCTGCCGATGAGAACGTCGATCGTGCCGGGATGTACCTTGGCCCAGCCGCTGGAGGTGATGGCCTGGCGGACCGTCTTCTCCTTGGGGTTGGCCAGGACGTCAGCGACGTTGAGCCGCCCGGCGACCTGGATGTCCATGCCCGTCGATACGTCGGACTGCGGGTCGAGGTCGACGACGAGCGTGCGGACTCCGCGGGCGAAAGCCGCCGACGCGAGTCCGAGAGTCACGGTCGTCTTGCCGACGCCACCCTTGAGCGAGCTGACGGATAGGACGTGCACAAGGCACCACGTTACCGTCCCCTAGGCTGAGAGCACACTCAGCCCGCCCCGCGGGTCCGCCTGCGCCGCCGCATACGGAGGTCGAATGTTCCGCAAGATTCTGGTCGCGAACCGAGGCGAGATCGCCATCCGGGCATTCCGTGCGGCATATGAGCTCGGAGCTCGCACCGTTGCCGTGTTCCCCTTCGAGGATCGCGGATCGCTGCACCGGCAGAAGGCCGACGAGTCGTACGAGATCGGCGAGAAGGGGCATCCGGTCCGCGCCTATCTCGATGTCGACGAGATCGTGCGGGTCGCCAAGGAGGCCGGTGCGGACGCCATCTACCCCGGGTACGGCTTCCTCTCCGAGAACCCCGAGCTCGCCGAGAAGGCAGCGGCCAACGGCATCGCCTTCATCGGGCCGCCCGCGCGCGTGCTCGAGATGGCGGGGAACAAGGTCACCGCGAAGCAGCACGCCATCGCCGCCGGCGTGCCGGTGCTGCGCTCGACCGAGGCATCCGACGACGTCGACGAGCTGCTGGGGCAGGCCGACGACATCGGATTCCCCATCTTCGTCAAGGCGGTCGCCGGCGGCGGAGGCCGCGGCATGCGCCGCGTCGAGCGGCGCGAAGAGCTCGCCCCGGCCCTCGCCGAGGCCATGCGCGAAGCGGGGAGCGCGTTCGGCGACGCCCGCGTCTTCCTCGAGCAGGCGGTGCAGCGGCCGCGTCACGTCGAGGTGCAGGTGCTCGCCGACGGCACCGGCGAGACCGTGCACCTCTTCGAGCGCGACTGCTCGGTGCAGCGCCGCCACCAGAAGGTCATCGAGATCGCGCCGGCGCCGAACCTCGACCCGGCGGTGCGCGATGCGCTGCACGGCTACGCGGTCGCCTTCGCGCGGTCGATCGGCTACCAGAACGCGGGGACCGTCGAGTTCCTGCTCGAGACCGCCGGACCCCGCACCGGCGAGGTCGTCTTCATCGAGATGAACCCGCGCATCCAGGTGGAGCACACGGTCACCGAAGAGGTCACCGACGTCGACCTCGTGCAGTCGCAGATCCGCATCGCGGCGGGGGAGACCCTCGCCGACCTCGGCCTCACGCAGGACCGCATCCAGCTGCGCGGCGCGGCGCTGCAGTGCCGCATCACGACCGAGGATCCCGCCCAGGGCTTCCGGCCCGACACCGGCCGGATCACGACGTACCGCTCACCCGGCGGCGCGGGCATCCGCCTGGACGGCGGCACCACTGCCGCAGGCTCGCAGATCAGCCCGCACTTCGACTCGATGCTCGCCAAGCTCACCTGCCGGGGCCGCGACTTCCCGGCTGCCGTGGCCCGCGCGCGCCGCGCCCTGGCGGAGTTCCGCATCCGCGGCGTCGCGACCAACATCCCGTTCCTGCGCGCGGTGCTCGACGACCCCGCGTTCGTCGCCGGAGACGTCAGCACCTCGTTCATCGACGAGCGGCCGTCGCTGCTGACGAGCAACCCCTCGCGCGACCGCGCCACCAAGCTCCTCAACTGGCTGGGTGACGTCACCGTCAACCGTCCCTACGGTGAGAAGCCGCTGGCGGTCTCGCCGGGCAGCAAGCTGCCCGAGATCGACCTCGCGTCGCCGCCGCCCGCGGGCACCCTCGACCGGCTGCGCGAGCTCGGGCCCGAAGGCTTCGCCAAGGCCCTGCGCGCGCAGACGGCGCTGGCGGTCACCGAGACCACGTTCCGCGACGCGCACCAGTCGCTGCTGGCAACGCGCGTGCGCACGCGCGACCTGGTGCGCGTCGGCCCGCACGTCTCGCGCATGACCCCGCAGCTGCTGTCGGTGGAGGCGTGGGGCGGCGCCACCTACGACGTCGCACTGCGCTTCCTCGCGGAAGATCCGTGGGAGCGTCTCGAAGCGCTGCGCACCGCCATGCCGAACATCCCGATCCAGATGCTGCTGCGGGGCCGCAACACCGTCGGCTACACCCCGCGGCCGGTGGCGGTGACGGATGCCTTCGTCCGCGAGGCAGCCGCCACCGGCGTCGACATCTTCCGCATCTTCGACGCGCTCAACGACGTGTCGCAGATGCGTCCGGCGATCGATGCGGTACGCGCCACGGGCACGGCGGTCGCGGAGGTGGCGCTGTGCTACACCTCGGATCTGCTCGACCCGTCGGAGAAGCTCTACACCCTCGACTACTACCTGCGCCTGGCGGAGCAGATCGTGGAATCCGGGGCCCACATCCTCGCGATCAAGGACATGGCAGGGCTCGTCCGCCCGGCCGCCGCGGCGAAGCTCGTCACGGCGCTGCGCGAGAACTTCGACCTGCCCGTGCACCTGCACACGCACGACACCGCCGGCGGGCAGCTCGCGACGCTGCTGGCGGCCAGTGCCGCGGGAGTGGACGCGGTGGATGCCGCGGCCGCGCCGATGTCGGGAACCACCAGCCAGCCCTCCCTCTCGGCACTGGTCGCCGCGCTCGCGCACACCGACCGCGACACCGGACTGGACCTCCAGGCCGTGAGCGACCTCGAGCCGTACTGGGAGGCGGTCCGCCACCTCTACCGGCCCTTCGAGTCGGGACTGCCGTCGCCCACGGGCCGCGTGTACCACCACGAGATCCCCGGCGGTCAGCTGTCGAACCTCCGCCAGCAGGCGATCGCGCTGGGCCTGGCCGACGACTTCGAGCTCATCGAGGACATGTACGCGGCCGCCGACCGCATCCTGGGGCGTATCCCCAAGGTCACCCCATCCTCGAAGGTGGTGGGCGACCTCGCCCTCGCCCTGGTCGCCGTGCGCGCCGATCCCGCCGACTTCGAGGCGAACCCGCAGAACTACGACATCCCGGACTCGGTCGTCGGATTCATGGCCGGCGAGCTGGGCGACCTGCCCGGCGGCTGGCCCGAGCCGTTCCGTACGAAGGTGCTCGAGGGTCGCACGATCTCGATCGACGTGCCGCCGCTCACCGAGGAGGAGCAGGACGGACTGGGCGGGGATGCCGCGACACGGCGCCGCACGCTGAACCGCCTGCTCTTCCCGGGGCCGGCGCGCGAGTTCGAGAAGAACCGGGAGACGTACGGCGACCTCACCGCCCTCGGGACGCCCGACTACCTCTACGGGCTCAAGCCCGGCGAGGAGCACGTCGCCGAGATCGACCCGGGCGTGCAGCTGTACGTCGGGCTCGAGGCGATCGGCGAGGCCGACGACAAGGGCATCCGCACCGTCATGACCACCCTCAACGGTCAGCTGCGCCCGGTGTTCGTGCGCGATCGCAGCATCAAGGTCGAGACGCGTCAGGCCGAGAAGGCCGACACGTCCAAGCCGGGACAGGTGGCGGCGCCCTTCTCGGGAGTGGTGACCCTGAAGGCGGCGATCGGCGACAAGGTCTCGACCGGTCAGCCGGTCGCGTCGATCGAGGCGATGAAGATGGAGGCGGCCATCACCGCACCCGTCGACGGCGTGGTCGAAAGGCTCGCGATCGCCGAGACGGCGCAGGTCGACGCGGGCGACCTTTTGGTCGTGATCCGTCCGGCGCAGTAGCCTGGAAGGCGGCTTACGCCCGATACCGCCGCCTCGCCCTGCCCTCAGGAGAACCACCCCGTGACGCCCGACCGCAACGACCACACGCACGACGAGCCCGAGAACGGCGTGCTCTCCGACACGGGGAGTCTCGACACGACGGGTCTCGGCATCCTCGGTGGTGGGACGGCGCAGGTCAACGTCGAGCTTCCGACAGAGGCCGACGACGATCTCGACGATGACGGCGTCATCGACGGCGAAGTGCCCTTCATCATCGAGATCCCGGCCGACGCCGACCTGCCGGTCGACGCGCCCGTGGAGTCTCACGACTTCGGCACGCACACCACAGAGGCCGAGATCGTGGACGATTCGAACGACTCCCTCGGGTGGACGATCGAGCGGGGCGACTACGCGCCCGACCCCGCGGCGGAGGACGTCACGGACGGCCACGTCATGGAGTACGAGGCATCCGTCGTCTCACCCGACGACGAGGCCGGGAACGACGAGGCGGGCTCGGACGCCGCGTGGGCCGGGCACGAGGGCGAGAGTGCCGAGGCGGCGGACGGCTCCGCGTGGAACCACGACCCCGCTGCCGGATCCGTGGCGGGGGACGAGGCGGAGACCTTCGCCGGAGCCGCGTCTGAGACCTTCGCCGGAGGGGTGCCGGTCACCGCCGAGGTCGTGGAGATCGCTCCCGACTCGGGGAGCGCGGCGGAGGCGCACGTCGATGCGGGGTCTGCGCCCGAGACCCACGAGCCGGAGGTCTTCGCCGACGCGACGCCCGGGCCGGCCAGCGACAACGTCTCGGAGCCTGCGACGCCGGCAGGCGAGTCGGCGGCCGAGGCCGATTCGGCCGACCCCGCGGCGGCCGAATCGCACTTCCCGGACGACTTCTCCGACGTCGAGTTCGCAGCCGGCGACTTCGACGGCGACTTCGATCCCGCCGAGTTCGATCTGGCTCTGGAGGACGACGGCGCCGAGCACGTGGCGCCCCTGGCGCTGACTCCCGAGTCGGGAGACGATGTCATCGCGACCGACGACACCGCGGAGGAACCCATGACTTCGACGACTCCGGCCGACGACGCGGACGATGCGGCGCCCGACGCGGTGCCGGCCCCGCCGACGCCCCCGGTGGCGCACCCGATCGCCCCTGCTGCCCCGCCGCTCCCCGCCCCGGCCGCGACCGCCGCGACAGGGCCCGTGCCCAGCCGGCGTCGCTCGCACGGCACCGGTGCGCAGCCGGTCGTGACGGGCTCCGCCGCGCGCGCGGTCGAGCGGTCCCAGCCGCGTGCGGACGTGGCGCTGACATCGAAGCGACTCGGCGAGCTCGAGTCCGGCCGCGAGACCGCCGACCTCCTCACCGCCGACCGGCTGCTCGACCCGCACCAGGTGGTGCGCCCCGAGCCCGAGGGTGCCTGGCAGCACTTCGTGTACTCGATCTCAGGCCGGCGCATCAACCTCGGCGACAGCAAGCGGGCCCGGGCGCGCAAGGAGCTCGACCGTCGCATCGCGGCCCCGCTGCCCGGCGGCGCCCGCTTCGTGCCGGTGCTCTCGCGCAAGGGCGGCGTGGGCAAGACGACCGTCACGACGCTTCTCGGCATGGCCCTGGCCGACGCGCGTGACGACCGGGTCATCGCGGTCGACGCGAATCCCGACCGCGGCACCCTCGCCGAGCGGATCACCCGCGAGAGCGGCAAGACGGTGCGCGACCTGGTGCGCGTCCGCGGCGAGGTCGTCGGGTTCAACGACCTGTCGAACATGGTGGCCCGCGACGAGACGCGGCTCGACGTGGTTGCGTCCGATGCCGACCCCCGCGTCTCCGAGGCGTTCAGCGATGCCGACTACCGTGACGTGGCGAGCCTGGCCGCGCACTACTACTCGGTGGTGCTCACCGACACCGGCACCGGGATCGTCCACTCGGTCATGGAGGCGACCCTCGATCTCGCCGACCAGCTCGTCATCGTCGCCGGCCTCAGCGTCGACGAGGCGCGGCTGGCGTCCGAGACGCTCACGTGGCTGGAGACCAACGGACACTCCGAGAAGGTGCGCAACGCCGTCGTCGTGCTCAACAGCGCACGTCCGGGGCATCCGCTCGTCCAGCTCGACGAACTCGAGACGCACTTCCGCACGCGGGTGAGGGAGGTCGTGCGCATCCCCTACGACGCGCACATCGCCGCCGGCAGCGCCATCGTGTTCCGCGAACTGCAGCCCGCGACGCGCCTGGCCGCTCGCCGGCTCGCGGCGACCGTGGTCGAGGGCCTCCGCTCGCTGGCATCGGCGGCCTGAGCGCAGATGGCCGTCCGCACCATCCGTCTCTTCGGCGATCCTGTCCTCACGTCCGTCAGCGCACCGATCGACGACATCGACGACGGCGTGCGCGCCCTCGTCCGCGATCTCCTCGACACCGTCGAGCTGCCCGGTCGCGCCGGCGTCGCGGCGCCCCAGATCGGCGTCGGCCTGCGCGCCTTCAGCTACAACATCGACGGCGACATCGGCTATGTGCTCAACCCGGTGCTCGTCGAGGTCGCGGGGGAGCCCGAGGCGATCGGCGAAGGATGCCTGTCGGTGCCGGGTCTCTGGCACGACGCCGTGCGCCGCCCCTGGGCGAAGGTCGTCGGCATCGACCTCGACGGCAACGAGGTCGTGCTCGAGGGCGAGGGCCTGCTCGCCCAGGCGCTGCAGCACGAGACCGACCACCTCGACGGCACGCTCTACATCCAGCGGCTCACGCCCGAGCAGCGCCGCGTCGCCATGCGCGAGATCCGCGAGTCCGACTGGTTCTGACCAAGAGGCGGATGCCGGCTTCCCCGGCATCCGCCTCTCGTGCGCCTTCCGCCGGTCGTCAGCTCAGCGAGACGTTCGACGTGTTGACCGGCACCGCGTAGAGCTGCTCGATGTCGCCGGCGAAGTCGGTGAGGATCACGTTGCGCTTGATGCTCATCTTCGGCGTGAGGTGTCCGCTCGCCTCGGTCCACTCGGTGGGGAGGATCGTGAACTTGCGGATCGACTCGGCGCGCGAGACGTGCTTGTTGGCGATGTCGATCGCCCGCTGCACCTCGGCGCGGACGGCGTCGTTCTTCGCGGCGTCGGCGAGCGACATGTCGCCCGGCAGGTTGTTGTTCGCGAGCCACGTCGGCAGCATCTCGGGGTCGAGGGTGACCAGAGCCGCGATGAACGGCTTCTGATCGCCCACGACGACGACCTGGCCGACGATCGGGTTGGCGCGGATCGGGTCTTCGAGCGCGGCGGGGGCGACGTTCTTGCCGCCGGCCGTGACGATGATCTCCTTCTTGCGCCCGGTGATGGTGAGGAAGCCCTCGTCGTCGAACGAGCCCAGGTCGCCGGTCTTGAACCAGTCGCCGTCGAACGCCGCCGCGGTCGCCTCGGGGTTGCGCCAGTACTCCTTGAAGACGTTGATGCCGCGCACCTCCACCTCGCCGTCCTCGGCCAGGCGGATGCCGACGCCGGGGAGCACCGGGCCCACCGTGCCGATCTTCGACTTGCTGGCGAGGTTCACCGTCGCGGGTGCCGTCGTCTCGGTGAGGCCGTAGCCCTCGAGGATCGTCACGCCCAGGCTGTGGAAGAAGTGCCCGAGGCGCGGGCCGAGCGGTGCGGACCCTGACACGGCGTAGACGACGCGACCGCCCATCGCCGCCCGCAGCTTGCTGTAGACCAGCCGGTCGAACAGCGCGAACTTGATCCTGGTGCCGAGCGGGATCTTCTTGCCCTCCTGCTCGAGGCGGGAGTGCTCGATCGCGGTGTGCGCGGCGGCGCGGAAGATCTTGCCCTTTCCGCCCGCTTCGGCCTTCTGCTCGGCGGAGTTGTACACCTTCTCGAAGACGCGCGGGACGGCGAGGAGGAAGGTCGGCTTGAACGATCCGAGAGCGGGAAGCAGCTGCTTCGTGTCGGGCTGGTGGCCGGTCTTCACGCCGGCGTGGATATCGAGGACCGAGATGAACCGCGCGAAGATGTGGGCCGTCGTGATGAACAGCAGGGTCGACGCTCCGGGAACCTCGACGACCTCGTGCAGGGACTTCGCCGAGTTGCGGACGAGTTCGACGAAGTTGCTGTGCGTGAGGACGCAGCCCTTCGGGCGGCCGGTCGAGCCGGACGTGTAGATGAGCGTGGCGATGTCGGCGCCGTTGGCGAGGTTGCGACGGCGCTCGATCTCCTCGTCGGTCACCGAGGCGCCCTCGGCGATGAGCTTGTCGAGGTCGCCCGCGTGCATCTCCCACGAGGAGCGGATCAGGGGAAGCTCAGGCTTGACCTCGGCGAACCGGGCGGTGTGCTCGGGGCTCTCGGCGATGAGGGCGATCGCACCCGAGTCGGTGAGGATCCAGGCGATCTGGGCGGGCGAGCTCGTCTCGTAGATCGGCACCATGACCGCGCCGGCGTAGAAGAGCGCGAAGTCGACGAGCGTCCACTCGTACGTGGTGCGCGCGATGAAGCCGACCTTGTCGCCGGGCTGGATGCCGCCGGCGGCGAAGCCCTTGGCGAGGGCGATGACCTGCTTCTCGAACTCGGCGGCGGTGATGTCGCGCCAGCCCTCGCCGTCGGGGACGGCGAAGAGGGCGAGGTTCGGTGTCGCCTTCACCCGCTCGGCGAGGAGGTCGGTGACGTTCGCCTGCGGGTCGGCGGGCACGATGGCGGGGACTTCGAATTGGACCACGGCAGCTCCTTCGGTACCGGATTGCGGGAATCTCGGGTGGGTCTCATCAGAGTCTAATCAGGTGTCACATCCCGCCGAGCGGCGGATGTGGAGCGTGCCTCCTGGATAGACTGCAAGGCGCCGTCGCGGGCGCGGCGGTCGGAGAGGGAGACTGTGCTCAAAGTCGGCATCGACATCGGCGGGACCAAGATCGCTGGAGGCGTCGTCGACCCCGACGGGCACATCGTCGAGAAGGTCCGCGTCGACACCCCCGCCGACACCGCCGCGCTGGCTCAGGCCGTCGTCGACATGGCCCGTCACTTCCGCGCCGGCCACGACATCGCCGCCGTCGGCGTCGCCGCGGCGGGCTTCATCGACCGCGATCGCGCGACGGTCATCCACGCGCCGAACATCGCGTGGCGCAACGAGCCGCTCAAGTCCACGCTCGAGGCGGGCATCGGGCTGCCCGTCGCCATCGAGAACGACGCGAACGCGGCCGGGTGGGCGGAGTACCGCTTCGGCGCCGGCCGCGACGTCGAGCACATGGTGATGCTCACGATGGGGACCGGCGTCGGCGGCGCGATCGTCCTCGACGGCGAGCTGTTCCGCGGCGGTCACGGCATCGCCGCCGAGCTCGGCCACATGCGCTTCATCCGCGGCGGGATCCTCTGCGGTTGCGGACAGAGCGGATGCCTCGAGCAGTACGCGTCCGGACGCGCGCTGCAGCGCGAGGCCAACGACATCGCAGATGCCGGCGGCATCGGGGAGGCCCTCGCGCAGCTGAGATCGGAGAAGGGCTCGATCTCGGGCCCGGCCGTCTCGCGCCTCGTGCTGGCCGGCGACCCGGGCGCCCTCGAGGCGCTGCGCCGCGTGGCCACCGCACTGGGGGAGGCGTGCGGCGGGTTCCAGGCCGTGCTCGATCCCGAGCTGTTCGTCATCGGCGGGGGCGTGGCGCAGCTCGGCGAGGACCTCCTCGCGCCGGTGCGCCTCGCCTACGAGACGTCGCTGCCCGGCTACGGCGACCGCCCGGTCGCGCGCTTCGCGATCGCGCAGCTCGTGAACGATGCGGGTCTCATCGGCGCCGCCGACCTGGCCACGCCGGAGGGGTGACCCCGCGATGTTCTACTGGCTGATGAAGTACGTGGTGATCGGACCGATCGTCAAGGCGATCTGGCGCCCGTGGATCGTCGGCCGCCGGAACGTCCCCGCCGAGGGCGCGGCGATCCTCGCCAGCAACCACCTGTCGTTCGTCGACTCGATCTTCCTGCCGCTCATGATCGACCGGCCGGTCGCCTTCCTGGCCAAGAGCGACTACTTCACCGGCAAGGGCCTCAAGGGGTGGGCCACCCGGATGTTCTTCAAGGGCACCGGCCAGCTGCCGATCGACAGGTCGGGCGGCAAGGCGTCCGAGGCATCCCTCAACACCGGTCTCCAGGTGCTCGGACGCGGCGACCTGCTCGGGATCTATCCGGAGGGCACCCGCAGCCCCGACGGCAAGCTGTACCGGGGCCGCACCGGCATCGCCCGCATGGCGCTGGAGGCGCACGTCCCGGTGGTGCCCGTGGTGATGGTCGACACCGACACCATGATGCCCATCGGCACCACCGTCCCGCGCATCGTGCGCGTGGGGATCGTCATCGGCGAGCCGCTGGACTTCTCGCGGTTCGAGGGCATGGAGGGCGACCGCTACATCCTCCGCTCGATCACCGACGAGATCATGGTGGCGCTGCAGCGGCTGGGGGAGCAGGAGTACGAGGACGTGTACGCCTCGACGGTGAAGGACCGCCTGAAGAAGAAATCCCGGTGAGCGACCGCCCGCGCGGGCCCGCACCGACCGGCGTCACGCGGCACCGGCGGCATCCGTCCCACGGCTAGAATCGGGGGATGCTCCAGCACCTCGACGCACTCGACCACTGGCGGACCCTGCCCATCAAGCAGCAGCCGCAGTGGTATGACGTCGAGGCGGTGGCCGCGGCATCCGCAGAACTCGCGACCCTGCCCCCGCTGGTCTTCGCGGGCGAGGTCGACAACCTCCGCGACCGGCTGGCGGGTGCAGCCTCGGGCAAAGCGTTCCTGCTGCAGGGCGGAGACTGCGCCGAGACGTTCGCCGGCGCGACGGCGGAGCAGATCCGCAACCGCATCAAGACGGTGCTGCAGATGGCGGTCGTGCTGACGTACGGCGCGTCGATGCCGGTCGTGAAGATGGGCCGCATGGCCGGCCAGTTCGCCAAGCCCCGCTCCAGCGACACCGAGACGCGCGGCGATGTGACGCTGCCGGCCTACCGCGGCGACATCGTCAACGGCTACGACTTCACCGAGAACTCGCGCAAGGCCGACCCCGGGCGTCTGCTGAAGGGCTACCACACGGCGGCGTCGACCATCAATCTGATCCGCGCGTTCACCACGGGCGGCTTCGCCGACCTCCGCGAGGTGCACTCGTGGAACAAGGGCTTCGCCCAGAACCCCGCGAACCAGCAGTACGAGCGCCTGGCGACCGAGATCGACCGCGCGATCAAGTTCATGGAGGCCGCCGGCGCAGACTTCGACGAGCTCAAGCGCGTCGAGTTCTACACCGGCCACGAGGGGCTGCTCATGGACTACGAGCGGCCGATGACGCGCATCGACTCGCGCACCGGCACGCCGTACAACACCTCGGCCCACTTCCTGTGGATCGGCGAGCGCACCCGCGACCTCGACGGTGCGCACGTCGACTACTTCTCGAAGATCCGCAACCCGATCGGCGTGAAGCTCGGCCCGACCACGGCGCCCGAGACCGCGCTCGCGCTCATCGACAAGCTCGACCCCCACCGCGAGCCCGGCCGCCTGACGTTCATCACCCGCATGGGCGCCGGCAGGATCCGCGATGCGCTGCCGCCGCTGCTGGAGGCCGTCAAGGACTCCGGTGCCACGCCGCTGTGGGTGACCGACCCGATGCACGGAAACGGGATCACGACGCCCACCGGCTACAAGACGCGGCGCTTCGACGACGTGGTCGACGAGGTGCGCGGCTTCTTCGAGGCGCACCGCGCCGTGGGCACATTCCCCGGTGGCATCCACGTCGAGCTCACGGGCGACGACGTGACAGAGTGCCTGGGCGGCTCGGAGCAGATCGACGAGGCGACGCTCGCCACGCGGTACGAGTCGCTGTGCGACCCGCGCCTGAACCACATGCAGTCCCTCGAGCTCGCCTTCCTGGTGGCCGAGGAGCTCGAGAAGCGCTGACGTCGCGTCGCTGACACGACCAGGATCCCGGATGCCTCGCCCCGAGGCATCCGGGATCCTCGTCTGTGCGCGTGGCGTCGGTCCGGCGGGGCCCGCTGGGATCAGCCGGTGACGGTGAGCTGGATGTAGACGCGGGTGCCGCGCACCCGGAACTCGCCGGCGGCCGGATCGGACGCCGTCACCTCGGTGATGTCGTTCGGCACGACGCCGAAGAAGGCGGCGTAGTCGACCTGGAAGCCGGCGCCCTCGAGTTCGGCGATGGCCTCGTCGCGGCTGTCGCCGACGACGTCGGGCACCTCGAACAGCGGGGGACCGCTGGACAGCACAAGGGTCACGGCGTCGCCCGGCTGCCAGGCCCGGCCTTCGGGGCCGTTCACGCGGATGACCCGATCCTTCTCGATCGTGTCGCTGGCCTCGGTGACGCTCTCTTCCGCGACGACGAGCCCGACGCCCTCGAGCTCGCTGCGCGCGCCGCCCTCGCTGCGGTTCACGACATCGGGGACCGGCCCCACCGAGACCGAGAGGCGCGCGGTGTCGCCCTGGTGCACGACGCACCCCTCGAAGCAGGCGACGTCCTGCGAGCCGTCCTCCGGGGCGCCGGCGGGCCGGATCGAGACATTCACCACCGTGCCTGGGGCGTCCTCGGTGAAGAACTCGGCGTTGTCGTCGACGGTGTCGACGGACTGCTCGCCCAGCACCGTCCGGGCGTCGGTCTCGGACATGCCGGCGAAGGAGGTGAACGTCGCCTCCGCAGGGCCGAGCGAGACGAAGACGTTGACCGACGCCTCGCGGTCGACACGCGAGCCCTGCGGCGGGTCCGTGCGGATCACGAGCCCGGCGGCGACCTCCAGGCTGCTCTCGCCCTGCTGCACCGGCACGAGCGAATCCTGCTGCAGGCGGGCGGATGCCTCTTCATAGGTCAGCCCGGACACATCGGCCACGGCGACCAGCGACCCCGGCCCCGACCCGAAGTACCAGCCCAGCCCGCCGGCGAGGGCGGCGAGCAGCAGCACGAGGATCAGGAGCCACGCGCCGCGCGTTCGTCGCCGCCTGGTCGCCTGGCGCAGGCGCCCGGCGTTGTCGACGGCGTCCATCGCGGTGGTCGGCCCGGTCGGTGCGGCGCCGGGCAGGACCGCCGTGAGCTCGCCGGTCGAGGCGACATCGTCGCGCACGATCCCGATGGGACCGGTGCGGGCGACGACGGGCGCCACGCCGAGCTCGCGCTCGATCTCGCGCAGCCGCTGCAGCATCTCGCGGGCATCGAGCGGGCGATCGTCGGGCGAACGCTCGGTCGCCCACAGCACCAGCTCGTCGAGGGGCTCGGGCACCCCCGGGTTCTTGACGCTCGGGCGCGGAACCGAGTCGGTCGCGTGCTGGAACGCGATCTGCATCGGCTGCTCGCCCTTGTAGGGCTGCTCGCCGGTGAGCATCTCGTACAGCATGATCCCGATGGCATAGATGTCGCTGCGTGCGTCGGCCGTGCCGCGTGTGACGAGCTCGGGGGCGAGGTAGGCGATCGTGCCGAGCAGCTGGGCGCCGGAGGCCGTGTTCGCGGTCGTCGCCCGGGCCAGCCCGAAGTCGCCGATCTTGATGCGGCCGTCCTCGGCGAGCAGGACGTTCTCGGGCTTCACATCCCGATGGACGATGCCGGCCTTGTGCGCCGCAGCCAGCCCCGACAGCACGGCGTCGAGGATCGAGATCGCCTGCGGGACGGTCAGCCGGCGCTGCTCGCGCAGCAGCTCGCGCAGGGTGATCCCGGGCAGGTACTCCATGACGAGGTACGCCATGTCGCCGTCCTGGCCCTGGTCGAAGACGTTGACCACGTTCGGATCGGCCAGTCGCGCAGCCGCACGGGCCTCCTGGATGAACCGGCTCTGGAAGACCGTGTCGTCGCTGAGGTGGCCGTGCATGACCTTGAGGGCGACGCGGCGCTCCAGCCTGAGGTCGGTCGCGACGTACACGGTGGCCATGCCGCCCCGCGCGATGCGAGCACGCACCCGATACCGGCCGTCGACGAGACGGCCGATCAGCGGGTCCGTCTGCTGACTCGTGCTCACGCTCAGAGTCTACGGACGCACACCTGCGACCCGGCGGAGCGCCTCACCCTGCGACCGTACCGTTACCGAGGGTGGTTCAAGGCGACGCTGTTCGCATCACCCGAGTGCGGCGAGCCACTCGTAGGCGGGGGCCTCCCACTTGGCATACGCGTCGGGATACGCCGAGATCTGCACGGCCTGCGCGGCCTGAGCGAACGACATGCTCTCCCAGCCGGAGATGTCCAGCAGACCGCGGGTACGGCCCCCGTTCGGGTCGCCGGCGCCGCCGAAGAACACACGCGTCGCGCGTTCGGCATCCTGCACCTCGGTCTCGCTGCCCCAGCCGTGGCTCGGGCGCTGCTGGAAGAGACCCAGCGAGTCCCGGTCGCCCCAGCCCAGGTTGCGCAGCGAGGACTCCTGCATCGCCGTGCCGAGTGCGATCGCGATGGCACGGTCCGGGAGGCCGAGCTGGCGGCCCACCCGCGCGATGAGCTGCGCGTTCGCGGTCTGCTCGGCCGTGAGTCCGGAGAGGGAGGGGGCGGATCCGGGGATGCGCAGCGTCTGGCCCGGGTAGATGATCGAGGAGCGATCCAGCCCATTGGCCGCCAGCACCGCGTCGACCGAGACGCCGTGGCGCCCGGCGATTCCGCTCACGGTGTCGCCGGCGGCGACCGTGTACGAGCCGGCGCTGCTGCCGGGGGCGGGCTGCGGCGCCGCCGCAGGCGGGGGAGCGGATGCCGCCGGAGCCGCCGCGCCGGGGATGGCGAGGGTCTGCCCGGGGTAGATGATCGACGACCGCGCCAGGCCGTTGGCGGAGAGCACCGCGTCGACCGTCGTACCGTGCTGCCGGGCGATGGAGCTGACGGTGTCTCCGGCCAGGACGGTGTAGGAGGCCGCGGCGGGCGCAGGCGCCGGCGTGGGCGCGGGTGCCGGCGCCGCTGCGCCGGTGAGAGTCAGCACCTGACCCGGCTGGATGATCGACGACCAGCCGAGTCCGTTGACGGCGAGCACGTCGGCCGTGCGCAGACCGAAGCGCGCGGCGATGCCGCTCACGGTGTCGCCGGCTTGGACGGTATAGGTCGGCGGTGCGGCCTCGGCCGCCCGCGCCGCGAACGAGGCCGGGGTCGGGAGCGCGCTGACCGTCCTGAGTGCCGCTGCCCCGCCGGGCCCGTGCAGCGCACCGGGGATGGGGCCGCGAGTGGCGGCATCCACCCCATGCGCGTGGGCGGGAGCCGCCGACAGCGACAGGGCGATCGACCCGACGACGGCTGCCGAGATGCCCGCCGGGCGGCATCGCACAGCGGCGGCCCCGCGGTGGTCACGATTGGTCGTACTCCGGACTGATAGCACGAGCTGCCCCCTCCGTCGACTTCGGAAACGCTGTCACGGATGTGTACTGCTGTCAACGGGTGTGACTTCTGTGACTGAAGTTCCTCGCGCCCGTGGACGTGCTCTGCTCCGGGACGATCTGGAATAGTTGGATCCGTGATGGCTGACGACGCTTCGCGCTTCGAGACCGACTGGCTGACGCTTCCCGAGCTGGTGGAGCTGCTCGGGGAACCCCTCGGGCGGGTACGCCGGCTGATCGACGAGTCGCACCTGGTGGGCTCGCGGCGGGACGGCGTGCTCAAGGTGCCGTCCGTCTTCGTGGTCGACGGACACCCGCTGTCGTCGCTGCACGGCACCATCATCGTGCTGCACGACGCCGGCTTCTCGGACGACGAGGCGATCGACTGGCTGCTGACTCCCGAGGACACGATCGGCGTCGCGCCGATCGAGGCTCTCCTCGCCGGCCGCAAGAGCGAGGTCCGCCGGGTCGCTCGCACGCTGGCCTGAGCCCCGCGCGCTCCGTCGAATCAGATCGTGGGGCGCGGGCGGGCGCAGCGGGCTCAGGTCGTCCGCACCGTCGCCGCGCGCGCGAGGTCTCGGAGCGCGGCGACGGCGGCATCGCCCAGGCGGGCGCCGGAGAGCGCACCGTCCGCCTCGTGGGCGTACTGCGCGATGAGCTGCTCGACCCGGCCGAGAGCGCCCGTGTCGACGATCGTCTGCTGCAGCGAACCGATCTGCTCGGCGGTGAGGGATGGGTCGCCGATGCTCTCGTCGAGGATCCGTCGCGCGGAGGGCGCCAGCGCCTCGCGGGCGTAGGCGATGAGCACGGTGCGCTTGCCTTCCCGCAGGTCGTCGCCGGACGGTTTTCCGGTCGCCGACTCGTCGCCGAAGACGCCGAGCACGTCGTCGCGCAGCTGGAACGCCATGCCGAGAGGGTGCCCGAACGCGGCCAGTGCGGCCGCCTGCGCGGCATCCGCACCGGCCAGGGCCGCACCGATCGCCAGCGGCTGCTGCACGCTGTACCGGGCTGACTTGTAGGAGGCGACCCGCAGGGCGCGCTGGGCGTGGCGGTCGTCGGATTCGGTGGCGAACGCCGACTCCTCGGCGATGTCGAGGAACTGGCCGAGGGTGACCTCCCGCCGCATCAGCCCGTACTCGCGGCGCGCGGCCGCCGCCCGGTCGGGCGACGTCCCGGCGAGGCCGTCCTCGAGCAGGTCGTCGCTCCACGCGACGAGGAGGTCGCCCACCAGGATCGCGGCGGACCGGCCGAAGTCGTCCGCGTCTCCGATCCATCCGGCGGCGCGGTGGCTCTGCGCGAGCGCGCGATGCGTCGACGGGCGGCCGCGACGCGTGTCCGAGTTGTCGATGAGGTCGTCGTGCACGAGCGCTGCGGCGTGGAAGACCTCCAGCGCGGCCGCGGCGACGAGCACCGGTTCGGATGCCTCGCCCCTGGGCGCGGAGGCCTCCTCCACAGCCCTCCACCCCGCGATGCAGAATCGGCCGCGCAGCCGCTTGCCACCGGTCACGGCATCGGCGGCGGCGTCGACGAAACGGGCGGCTTCGGCGCCGGCGTCGACGACATCCTGCCGCCTGGCCGAGACGAACATGTCCACTCGCTGGGAAATGGCTTCGATCGGCTCTGCGAGGGCGGACACGGGCCTAGCCTAGTGACGAACGGCACGCGTACAATCGAGCCACCGAAGTACAGAGGGGGATGCATGCCACTCTCCGAACAGGAGCAGCGCCTGCTGGACGAGATGGAACGCCATCTCATGCGCAACGACGCAGACGTCGTCAGCGCGCCCCGTGGGGGACGCACTCTGAGCTATCGCAACATCGTCTACGGCACCATCCTCGTGCTGCTCGGCCTCGGCGGGCTCATCGTGGGCGTGTCGCAGCAGCTGATCGTCGTCGGCGTCATCGGCTTCGTCGTGATGCTGGGCGGCGTGATCCTCGCGATCACCCCCGGCCGCGGCCCCGGCAAGACGCGCGTCGAACCGGATCGGCCGGCCAAAGCACAATCGAACTCCTCGTTCATGGATCGCATGAACGATCGCTGGGACAGGAGGCAGGGGGAGCGCTGAGCGTCCCCACCGCCTGAGCAGCAGCAGAAAGCACCGACCCTCGGGTCGGTGCTTTTTTGTTGCCCTCGCGCGGTCCCGGGGAGAGTGGTGGCCGCGAAATGGTAGCGAAGTGGAGGGCAGTGGAGTAAAGTGGTGAGCATCCTGGGGGGCCGGAACGAAGGGGGTGTGATGTACCGATGCTGTTGGGAACCCACACACCCAAGCTCGACGACAAAGGTCGCGTCATCCTCCCGGCCAAATTCCGCGACGACCTGGGCGGCGGCGTCGTGGTGACCCGCGGACAGGACCGCTGCCTGTACGTGTTCAGCGAGAAGGAGTTCGAGCGGGTGCACGACCGCATCCGCGAGGCGCCGCTGGCGAACAAGCAGGCTCGCGACTTCCTGCGCATGTTCCTCTCGGGGGCGAGCGCCGAGAAGCCCGACGGCCAGAACCGCATCACCATCCCCCCGCCGCTGCGGGCCTATGCCGGACTCGAGCGCGACCTGGTCGTCACCGGCGTCGGTGCGCACGCCGAGATCTGGGATGCCGCTTCCTGGAACGCCTACGCCGAGGCCAACGAAGAGAGCTACGCCGAACTGGAGCAGGAGGTGATTCCGGGCCTGTTCTGACGACGCGTCGCCTGCAGTCCGACTCCCAGCCGCTCCCGCCCTGTCGCCACTTCCCCGGTGCCAGGTCAGAGCGGATGGGGATCAGGCTCCAGGGGACGGGAGACCGGATGCCCCGCCGATCATGAACCTCCGCGACATCCACACCCCGGTGCTCCTCGATCGCTGCATCGAGCTGCTCGCCCCGGCCCTCGAGCGCCGGGGCGCCGTCCTGGTCGATGCCACTCTCGGCATGGGCGGGCACTCCGAGGCGTTCCTCGAGCGATTCCCCGGCCTGCAGCTGGTCGGCCTGGATCGCGACACCGACGCACTGCGCATCGCGGGGGAGCGGCTGGCCCGCTTCGGCGACCGGGTGCACCTGGTGCACACCGTCTACGACGGCATCGCGGATGCCGTCGGCTCGGCAGGTTTCGCCGCCGCCGACGGCGTCCTGTTCGACCTCGGAGTGTCATCGCTGCAGCTCGACGTGGCCGACCGCGGCTTCGCCTACGCCCAGGATGCCCCGCTCGACATGCGCATGGACCAGTCCGCCGGCACGACCGCGGCCGACATCCTCGCCACCTACGGCGAGGGCGACCTGCGCCGGATCTTCGAGCGGTACGGCGAGGAGAAGCTCGCCGGACGCTACGCGCGCGCCATCATCGCCGCCCGGGCCGAGGCGCCGATCGAGCGCTCGGGTCGCCTCGTCGAGATCCTCCAGGCCGCGACACCGGCGGCGGCCCAGCGCGCGGGGCATCCCGCCAAGCGGGTGTTCCAGGCGCTGCGCATCGAGGTCAACCGCGAGCTGTCGGTGCTCGAGCGGGCGATCCCATCGGCTCTGGCCACCCTGCCGGTCGGCGGCCGCATCGTCGTGCTGTCGTACCAGTCGCTCGAGGACCGGCTCGTCAAGCGGGCCCTCGCCGATGCTTCCGCGTCCACCGCCCCGGCAGGTCTGCCGGTGGAGCTTGCGGAGCACGCACCGAGGTTCCGGCTGCTGGTCAAGGGCGCCGAACTGGCCACCGACGAGGAGCGTGCCGTGAACCCCCGCGCGACCCCCGTCCGTCTCCGCGCCGCCGAGCGAGTGAAAGAGGACTCATGAGCGCCACCGCGAACGCCCTCGCTGCGCCCGGGCGGACCAGGGGCGGCGGGTCGCCGGAACGCATCCGGGACCCGCGACGGGGTCTGCGCGTCCTGGAGACACCCGCGCGCCGGCGCCGGCCCCGCCTGCTGTACGGCGTCATCGCCGTGCTGGGCGCGTTCGTCATCGCGGGCGCGCAGATGGCCCTGTCGATCATGACGACGCAGGGGACGTATGAGATCGCTGCGCTCACCAGCCAGCAGCGGGACCTCACGTACGAGCGGCAGATCCTGTACGACGACGTCGCGGGACTCAGCTCGCCCCAGTACCTCGCGGCCAACGCGGCGGCGCTGGGCATGGTGATCAACGAGGCGCCGAGCTACCTCCGGCTGAGCGACGGCGCGATCCTCGGCCCGTCCGAAGTCGCACTGGGAGCGTCATCGGTCGACGCGATCGGCCGCGGCGCAGTGCCCAACGCCCTCATCGCCGACACGCCGCTGGTCACCGTCCCGGACGCCACGATGGACGGCGTCCCGATCGAGACGGCCGATCCCGGCGACGCCGGTGTGGGCAACACACCGCCCCCGATCACCGACGGACTGCCCACCCCGAGCACACACTGAAGCAGGACACACCGACGGCGAGCGAGACCGAGACGACGACCAGATGACGACACGAAGCACGCGCAGCCCCCGTCGGCGCACCGTCGTGGCCCTGGCCGTCGTCCTCGCCGTGCTCGCCGGGTTCATCGTCCGCCTCGTGGACATCCAGGTGGTCAACGCCGACGAGCACATCCAGGACTCCCTGGACACCGCGTTCGCGAGCACCCAGACCCTGTACGGCACGCGCGGCCAGATCGTCGACGAGGGCGGGCAGACGCTGGCCGGCAGCATCCTGCGCTATGACTGCCAGCTCGATCCGCTGCTCATCACGCAGATCGATGCCCAGGTGCTGGCAGACGAGTCCGACGCGCCGCTGTGGGAGGACCTGTCCAGCGACGTCGCCCGCATCACCGGGCAGACCCCCGCAGAGGTGCGGTCGATCGTCGGCACCGCCCTCGCCGCCGACCAGTACTCCCGCTACGCGCAGCTGAAGAAGGGCGTCTCGACCGAACAGTTCCGCGCGCTCGCGGATCTGAAGGCCCCGTACATCACCTGCATCTCGCACCCCGCACGCGCCTACCCGGACGGCGCGGTGGCGGGGAACCTCGTGGGGTTCATGGGCACCGACGGCGAAGCGCTCGAGGGGCTGGAGAAGTCGCAGAACGACTGCCTCGCGGCCGAGAACGGCAGTCGCAGCTATGAGAAGGGCAAGGACGGCGTCGTCATCCCCGGCACCCAGACCGAGACCCCTGCCACGAACGGCGGCACGCTGCAGCTGACCATCAACCGCGACCTGCAGTGGTACCTGCAGCAGCTCATCGCCGAGCAGACCCAGAACATGGCCGCACGGCACGGATCCGTGCTCGTCTACGAGGTCAAGACGGGCAAGGTCCGGGCGGCAGCCGAGTACCCCACGGTGGATCCCAACGACGTCGACGCGACCGATGCCGAGGACCGCAGCAGTGAGATCTTCCGGGGCTCGTTCGAGCCGGGGTCGACGTTCAAGGCGCTGACCGCGGCGACCGTGCTCGACGCCGGCGGCCAGACGCCGCTGTCGACCGTCACCGCGTCCGGGCTCGAGACGTTCCCCAACGGCGCCCGCGTGCGCGACGCGTTCCAGCACCCCGCCAACCTGTACACGCTGACCGGCGTCCTGATCGACTCGTCCAACGTTGGCATCTCGAAGTTCAGCGAGCGGGTCGACAACCAGACGCGCTTCGACTACCTCACGCGCTTCGGGATCGGGGCCGGCACGGGCTCGACCTACCCGCTGGAGGGCAGCGGGCTCATCCACCCCGTCTCCGAATGGGGGGCGCAGACGGCGTACAACACCTCATTCGGTCAGGGTGTCACCACCACGATGCCCGAGCTCGCCCGCGCGTACGGCGCGATCGTCAACGGCGGCGTGATGATGCCGCTGTCGATCATCGAGTCGTGCACCATGCCCGACGGCACCGTCGTGGCCCCGGAGCTCCCCGAGCCTGAGCGGGTGATCAGCGAGAACACGTCGGCGCACATGCGCGACATGCTCGAGAACGTCTTCCTGCAGGCGCCGTACGCCAAGACGGTGGCGATCCCCGGCTACCGTCTCGGAGGGAAGACCGGAACGGGCGAGAAGCCGGACCTCGTCAACGGCGGCTACAAGGCGGGCGTCTACTACACCACGATGGTCGGCTTCGCTCCTGCCGACGACCCCGAGTACGTGGTCGTCGTCACCCTCGACGAGCCGACGAAGGTAACATCGTCTGCGGCCAACGCAACCGCGTTCCAGAAGGCCATGACCCAGGTTCTGAAGACGTATCGCGTCATGCCCTCGACGACGTCGCCGGAGCTGCTGCCCAAGTTCGGGTAGTCCCCGTGCCGCATTCCCGCAGAGGGTCGGAGTAACCCCCATGATCCCGCTCACCATCGCCCAGATCGTCCACGCCGTCTCGGGCGAGCCCCGCCTCACTGCCGGCGACACGCCGGACACCGTCATCTCGGGCGGCGTCGACACCGACTCCCGGCTCATCGGGCCCGGCGGCGTCTTCGTCGCCAAGCCGGGGGAGGAGACCGACGGCCACCTGTTCGTCGAGGCCGCGGTGCAGCAGGGCGCGGCGCTGGCGATCGTGGAGCGGCCGGTCCCGGCTCCGGTGAGCCAAATCGTCGTGGCCGACGCCGTCCAGGCACTCGCCGACCTCGCGCGCGAGGTGGTGGCGCGGGTGAAGCAGGACGGCGACCTGCGGGTCGTCGGGATCACCGGGTCCAACGGCAAGACGACGACCAAGAATCTCCTCGCGCGCATCCTGGAGGGCGAGGGTGAGACGGTCTCGCCGAAGGCGTCGTTCAACAATGAGGTCGGCGCGCCGCTGACCATGCTGCGCGTCACCGGATCGACGCGCTACCTCGTGAGCGAGTTCGGCGCGAGCGGTCCGGGCGCCATCGCCCGCCTCGCGGGACTGGTCGATCCGGACGTCGCGGTCGTGCTCATGGTCGGCATGGCCCACGCGGGCGGCTTCGGCGGCATCGAGGGGACGTTCCGCGCGAAGTCCGAGCTCGTCACGTCGCTGCGTCCGGGCGGCGTCGCCGTCCTCAACGCCGACGACGCCCGCGTCGCCGCGATGGCGCCCATCGCCGCCGAGGCAGGCGCCGCGGTGCGCTGGTTCGGCCGCGGGCCGGGAGCGACGGACGTGCGCGCCGACGACGTGCTGGTGACGGCATCCGGAACCTCCTGCACCGTCACCGCCGACGGGGTCTCGCTCGGGCTCCGCCTGCGCGTCCTCGGGGAGCACCACGTGATGAACGCCCTCGCCGCGATCGCCGCCGCCACGACGCTGGGCGTGTCGCTCGCCGACGCCGTCGCGCGGCTCGAGACGGTGGAGATCGCCGAGCGCTGGCGGATGCAGCCGCTGGGCTCGGATCGCGTCCGTATCATCAACGACGCGTACAACGCCAGCCCTGACTCGATGGCGGCCGCGCTGCGCACGCTCGCGCAGATCACCGCCCCCGGCGAGCGCACCGTCGCGGTGCTCGGCGCGATGAGCGAGCTGGGCGAGTACTCCGAGGAGGAGCACGACCGTGTCGGGCTTCTCGCGGTGCGCCTGGGCATCCAGCGCATCGTGGTCGTGGGCGACGCGGCGCGCCGCATGTACCTCGAGGCGGTCGCACAAGGCTCCTGGGACAACGAGGCGGTCTTCTTCTCGACGGCCGACGAGGCCTTCGACTACCTCCGTGGTGAGCTGCGCGACGGCGACCGCGTGCTGGTCAAGTCCTCCAACTCGGCGGGGCTCCGGTTCCTCGGTGATCGTCTGGGAGAATCGTTCTCGTGAGATCACTCCTGACCGCGGCGGCGATCTCGCTGGCATTCACGCTCTTCCTCACCCCCGTCTTCCTGCGGCTGTTCCGCAGGTGGGGCTGGGGACAGGTGATCCGCACGCCGGAGGACATCCGCAACCCCAACCACCAGACCAAGCGCGGCACGCCCACGATGGGCGGCACGATCTTCATCGTCGGGACGATCGTGGGCTACCTCGTCGGCGGCTTCGCGGGCAACAACCCGCCGACCATCTCGGGTCTGCTCGTGCTGTGGATGATGGTCGGCCTCGGTGCGGTCGGATTCATCGACGACTACATGAAGGTGCGTCAGCAGAAGTTCATGGGCCTGAGCGGGTGGCGCAAGATCCTCGGCCAGGTGATCGTGACGGTGCCGTTCGGCATCGTGGCGCTGAACTTCCCGAACCAGTACGGACAGACGCCGGCGTCGCCATACGTCTCGTTCTTCCGCGACGTGCCCGTGCTGTCGTTCATGGCGCTCGGACTCGTCATCGGCTGGGTCGTGTACCTGGCCTGGGTGTCGTTCATCGGGGTGGCCTTCTCGAACAGCACCAACGTCACCGACGGGCTCGACGGGCTCGCGGCCGGATCCGCGATCTTCGTCGCCGGCGCGTACAGTCTCATCGCCTTCTGGCAGTTCAATCAGGCGTGCTGGGGGAGCGAGGCCCTCTCGGCCGCCGCGAAGGCGGCGTGCTACCCCACCCGCGACCCCTTCGACCTGGCCATCGTCTCGGCGTCGTTCGTCGGGGCTCTGGTCGGCTTCCTGTGGTGGAACGCCCCCAAGGCCCAGGTGTTCATGGGCGACGTCGGCTCGATGGCGATCGGCGGCGTCCTGGCCGCGATGGCGATCCTCACCCGCACGGAGCTGCTCGCCGTCCTCGTGGCGGGCGTCTTCGTCATCGCCCCCGGCTCGGTGATCCTGCAGCGCCTGTACTTCAAGGTCACCCGCGGCAAGCGGCTCTTCCTCATGAGCCCGTTCCACCATCACCTCGAGATGCGCGGCTGGTCCGAGGTCACCATCGTGGTGCGCATGTGGATCATCGCCGGCCTGCTCGCGGTCTCCGGTGTCGGATTCTTCTACGTCGAATGGCTCTCCCGCACATGACCTCCGACCGCCTCGCCGCGCTCACCAGCTGGAACGCCGACTGGAAGGGGCTGCGGGTCGCCGTGCTGGGCCTGTCGGTCACCGGGTTCTCGGCGGCCGACACGCTCGCCGAGCTCGGCGCCGACGTGCTGGTCGTGACAGAGAAGGCCGACGAGGAGTACGAGCGTCTGCTGCCCGTCATCGGCGCCCGGCTGTGGACCGGACCGCTGGAGTCCGTGCCGGCCGAGCTGGCCGGCTTCGAGCCCGAGGTCGTCGTGGCCTCGCCGGGGTTCTCGCCGCGGCATCCGGTGATCGCGTGGGCGCGCGAGCGCGGCGTCGCGCTCTGGGGCGACATCGAGCTGGCGTGGCGCGTCCGCGACAAGGTGCTGCGCGCCGACGGCACGCCGGCCGACTGGGTCCTCATCACCGGCACCAACGGCAAGACGACCACCACGCGCCTGACGGCCACCATGCTCGTCGCCGGAGGGCTCCGGGCGGCGCCCGTCGGCAACATCGGGACGCCGGTCCTCGACGCCGTGCGCGATCCCTCCGGGTTCGATGCGCTCGTGGTCGAGGTCTCCAGCCATCAGCTCTGGTACCTGGGCCTGCAGGAGGGCCCCGAGCCGGTCTCGCCGCACGCGGCGGTGTGCCTCAACCTCGCCGACGACCACCTCGAGTGGCACGGCTCGGCCGACGAGTACCGCGACGCGAAGGCGCACGTCTACGACAACACCCGCGTGGCCTGCGTGTACAACAAGGCGGATGCCGCGACCCGGCGCATGGTGGAGGACGCCGATGTCGTCGAGGGCGCGCGCGCCATCGGCTTCGACCTGGGGGTGCCCGGCCCGAGCGACCTGGGCGTCGTCGACGGCATCCTGGTGGATCGCGCCTTCCTCGAGGACCGGCGGACGAGCGCCCTCGAGCTGTCGACGGTCGACGAGCTCGCCGAACGGGGTCTCGCCGCCCCGCACGTGGTCGCCAACATCCTCGCAGCGGCGGCTCTGGCGCGCTCGCTCGGCGTCGCCCCGCTCGCCATCCGCGACGCGCTGCGCGGCTTCCGCCTCGACCCGCACCGCATCGAGGTCGTCGCCCGGCACGCCGGCGTCACGTGGGTCGACGACTCGAAGGCCACCAACCCGCACGCGGCGGCCTCGTCGCTGGCCGCCTACCCCGGCGCGGTGTGGGTGGTCGGCGGGCTGCTGAAGGGCGTCGACATCTCTGCGCTGGTGGCCGGGCGGGGGTCCGGCGCCAAGGCGGCGATCGTGATCGGCCTCGAGCGCGCCGAGGTGGTGGCGGCGTTCGAGCGACACGCCCCGGCGGTGCCCGTGTTCGAGGTCGACGCCGTTGAGACTGAAGAGGTCATGGCGCAGGTCGTGGAACTGGCGGCAGGCGTGGCGCGTGACGGGGACGTGGTTCTCCTCGCTCCCGCCGCGGCATCCTTCGACCAGTTCGCGTCCTACGCAGACCGCGGCCGCAGGTTCGCAGCGGCGGTGCGGGATCGGATCGGAACGGGGGAGACGGGTGACCACGACGCAGCCGCCGCGGACCCGGTCCACCCGGACGAACCCGGCGACGGCGGCGGAGTCTGACACCGGGTCCTCGCGGGGGCTCGCCGCGCGGGTCTCACTGGGCCGCATCTTCGCGCCGGTTCCGAGCGAGTTCCTTCTCATCGCCTCGACGACGCTGCTTCTGACCGTCTTCGGACTGGTGATGGTCCTCTCCGCGACGTCGGCGATCGCGACCGCTCGCGGGGTGGCGCCGTGGGAGGACGTCATCAAGCAGGTGGCGTTCGCCGCGATCGGCATCCCGCTGATGTTCATCGCGAGCCGCCTGCCGCTGATCTTCTGGAAGCGGATCGCGTGGCCCGCGCTCATCGTCGCGATCGCCTTCCAGCTGCTCGTGTTCACGCCGCTCGGCATCGACATGGACGGCAACCGCAACTGGATCAACGTCGGCGGCGTGCAGGCGCAGCCGTCCGAGTTCCTCAAGCTCGCCCTGGCCATCTGGGTCGCGTTCGTGCTCTTCCGCAAGCGGACGCTTTTGGCGGACTGGCGCCACGTGTACATCCCGCTCGTCCCGGTCGCGGGGCTCGCCATCGCGACCGTCATCGCGGGCCGCGACCTCGGCACGGCGATGATCCTGGTGCTCGTGGTCCTCGGCGGTCTTTTCTTCTCCGGGGTGAAGCTGCGGGTGTTCATCCTTCCCCTGGTCGCGGCCGTGGGCTTCGTGGCGTTCTACTTCGTCACCAGCCCCGACCGCATGCGGCGGTTCATGAGCTTCCTCAACCCGAACTGCCTCGACGACTATTTCAACGACTGCTACCAGCCCCTCCACGGCATCTGGGGGCTGGCCAGCGGCGGCATCTTCGGCCTCGGGCTCGGCAACTCGCGTGAGAAGTACGACTGGCTGCCGGCAGCGGCCAACGACTACATCTTCGCCATCGTGGGGGAGGAGCTCGGCCTCATCGGATGCGCGGTCGTGCTCACGCTGTTCGCGCTGTTCGCGGTCGGAGCGTTCCACATCATCCGCAAGACCGACGATCCGTTCGTGCGCATCGCCGCCGGCGGCATCACGGTGTGGATCGTCGGCCAGGCCCTGATCAACATCGGCGTCGTCCTGCGTGTGTTCCCGGTGCTGGGCGTGCCGCTGCCCTTCATGTCGCAGGGCGGCACGTCGCTGCTCTCGGTGCTCGCCGCCTCGGGGGTGCTGCTGGCGTTCGCGCGCACGCTCCCGGCCTCGATCGCCCGCCGCGAGGCGCGCATCGCCGACGCGCGCGCCGCGCGCGAGCGCGCGAAGCTCCGCGCCGTCCGCTGACCCGGATCCCGGCCCACGGGGGTCGCCGGCCGAGGGGGCGCCGCCGGGTAGGCTCGGAAAGTGACGACGTACCTCCTTGCCGGCGGCGGCACCGCCGGACACGTCAATCCGCTGCTGGCGGTCGCCGATGCCCTCCGGGCGCGCGATCCCGAGGCCGAGGTGCTCGTGCTCGGCACGCGAGAGGGCCTGGAGGCCCGGCTCGTGCCCGACCGCGGATACGAGCTGCTCTTCGTCGACAAGGTGCCGTTCCCGCGCCGGCCCGACGCGGCCGCTGCCACGTTCCCCGCGCGGTTCCGTCGCGCCATCGCCCAGGTGCGAGAGCACATCGCCTCGCGCGAGGTGGACGTCGTCGTGGGCTTCGGCGGCTATGCGTCAGCGCCCGCATACGTCGCCGCCCGCCGCGCGCGGGTGCCGTTCGTCGTGCATGAGGCCAACGCCCGACCGGGGCTTGCCAACGTGCTCGGAGCGCGCTGGGCAGCCGGTGTCGGCGTCGCCTTCCCGGGCACGCCGCTGAAGCGGTCGCGTGTGGTCGGCATGCCGCTGCGGCGCGAGATCGTCACGCTCGACCGCGCTGCGCTCCGCCGCGAGGCGGCGGCCCACTTCGGGCTCGACCCGGACCGGCCGGTGCTGCTGGTCTTCGGCGGGTCCCTCGGCGCCCAGCGACTGAACGCGGCGTTCGGCGAAGGACACGGCGGCGCGTGGCGCGACGTGGTGGAGGCCGGCTGGCAGCTGCTGCATGTCACCGGGGAGCGCTCGGAGCTCGCCGATCCCGGGGTGCCCGGCTACGCGCTCCGCCGCTACGTCGACCGCATGGACCTCGCGTTCGCCCTCGCCGATGCGATCGTGTCGCGTGCGGGGGCGGCGACGGTCAGCGAGATCAGCGCCCTCGGCATCCCCACGGTCTACGTGCCGTACGCGGTGGGCAACGGTGAGCAGGCGCTGAACGCGTCGGCCGCCGTCCGCGCGGGGGCGGCCGTGCTGATTCCGGATGCCGAGTTCACGGGCGACCGCGTGAGGACCGACGTGCTCCCCCTCCTGGCCGACGACGCCCGGCGCTCCGCGATGACGGCGGCCGCGGCATCCGTCGGCACCCGCTCCGGAACCGAGAACGTCGTCGCGATGATCGACGCGGCGCTCCCGGGCTGACGCACCCGGTCGAGCCGGCGAAGGCCAGCGCGCCGGGGCCGGCGGACCGGCCGCCCAACTTAGGATTGGACGGTCATGATCAGACCCGATCTCAGCCTCCCCATCCCCGACGACATCGCCGCTGCCCACTTCATCGGCATCGGCGGCTCCGGCATGTCCGGCCTTGCCCGCATGTTCCTCGAGCGCGGCATCCGCGTGTCGGGCTCCGACCGCGCCGACAGTGCGGCGCTGCGCGAGCTGGCCGCCCTGGGTGCGACGGTGCACGTCGGACACGACGCGGCCAACCTCGCCGACGACGTCGACACCGTCGTGCACACCGGGGCGATCTGGCCCGAGAATCCCGAGTTCGTGCTGGCGAAGGAGCGCGGGCTCCACGTCATCCACCGCTCTCAGGCGCTGCACTGGCTCATCGGCGGCCGGCGCCTCGTGTCGGTCGCCGGCGCACACGGCAAGACGACCTCGACCGGCATGATCGTCACCGCCCTCCGCGACCTCGGCGTCCAGCCGACGTTCGTCAACGGCGGCGTGATCGCCCAGCTCGGGGTGTCCAGCGGCACCGGATCGGACGACCTCTTCGTCATCGAGGCCGACGAGTCCGACGGCACGTTCCTGCTCTACGACACCTCCGTCGCGCTCATCACCAACGTCGACCCCGATCACCTCGATCACTGGGGCACGCGCGAGGCCTTCTACGAGGCGTTCGCACGGTTCGCGAACGAGGCGCGCGAAGCCGTCGTGATCTCGGCCGACGATCCGGGTGCGCGGCAGGTCGCCGCGCAGCTCGCGCACCCGAACGTCGTGACGTTCGGCGAGGCGGCCGAGGCGACCGTGCGTCTGCACGGCGTCGTCACGGACGGGCCCGTGGCCTTCCGCCTCACCCACGACGGCGACACCGTCGACGTGCAGCTCCCGGTGCCGGGGGCCCACAACGCCGTCAACGCCGCGGGCGCGGTCGCGGTGCTGCTGACGCTCGGGCACGGGCTCCAGGCGGCGGCCCGCGCCGTGGAGGGGTTCGCCGGAACGGTGCGCCGCTTCGAGCTGCACGGCGTCGAGCGGGGCGTCAGCGTCTTCGACGACTACGCCCACCACCCGACCGAGGTGGCAGCGGCCCTCGCCGCGGCCCGCACAGTGGTCGGTGACGGGCGGATCATCGCGATCCAGCAGCCGCACACCTACTCGCGGACGCAGGAGATGTACCGCGAATTCGCCGACGTGCTCGAGCGGTACGCCGACCACACCGTCATGCTCGACGTCTACGGTGCGCGCGAGGACCCGGTGCCGGGCGTCACCGGCGAGCTCGTCAGCGGCGCGTTCGCCGATCCGTCGCACGTGCACTTCGTCCCCGACTGGCAGCAGGCGGCGGACTACACCGCATCGGTGGCCCGCGAGGGCGACTACGTCATCACCCTCGGCTGCGGGAACGTGTACCAGATCATCCCGCAGGTGCTCGAAGCCCTCGGCCGCACCCGCACGGGGCAGTAGCAGCCGATGCGCCGCCCGACGCCGTTGCCGCAGCCGCCGGTCGCCTCGCGCGCCGCCGGCGAGCCGGCGTCGCGGTCGCGTCCGGCGCGCGGACGCACGGAGGCCGGCCGCGGCGCGGTCGCTGCGGAAGGCCGCCCCGTCGCCGACGCCGAGACCGAGGTCGAGGTCGACACCGGCGCCACGGCGACGGTCATCCCGCTCGACGGACCGCAACCCCTTCCGCCCGCGACCGGTGCGCCCGGAGGCACGGACCGCCCTCCCGCCGCGGCGGACGCACGAAGCGAGGACGTCGGCTTCCGCGAGGTGTGGAAGGCGGCGCGAGCGCGGCGCAGGGCGTTGCGCGCCGAGATCCGCCGCTTCACGGCGCGCGAGCGTCGCCGGCGGGCGATGTGGGCCGGGGCCGCGGCATCCGTTCTCCTGCTGGCGCTGGGCACCCTCGGCGCGGCGTACAGCCCGCTGTTCGCGGTCGAGCAGATCACCGTCGTCGGCGCCGAGCAGCTCGACGCCCGCGCGGTCGAGACGGCGCTGGAGGGCCAGCTCGGCACGCCGCTCCCGCTCGTTGATGAGAGCGCCGTCAAGGCCGAGCTCGTCTCCTACCCGCTGATCGAGACGTACGCCCTCGAGGCCCGCCCGCCCCACGAGCTCGTGGTGCGCATCGTCGAGCGCACACCGATCGGCCTCTTCGAGACCCGGGCGGGGTACACGCTCGTCGATGCGGCCGGCGTCGCGCTGTCCACGACGGCCACCCCGGCGGCGGGGACGCCGCTGCTGTCGATCAGGGGCGGCGCCGACTCCGACGCGTTCGCGGCCGCCGGTCAGGTGATGCGCTCGCTCCCCGCGGACATCCGCGCCCAGGTGACCGAGGTCTCGGCGACCACGCCCGACGATGTGACGCTCACCCTGGGCGGGTCCAACGCGCAGATCGTGTGGGGGAGCGCCGAGGACTCCGCCGAGAAGGCGCTGAACCTGGCCAAGATGATGGCCGCGCGGCCGCCGGCCGAGGTGTCGACGTACGACGTCTCCTCGCCCGACGTCGTCGTGGTGCGCTGACGCGGGGGCGCTGCGGAAAACTTCGGCACCGGATGCCGCGACACGCCGACCCGCTCCCCGCGTCCAGCCGGGGCCCGCCTACTTTCGGACTCGAGGAATTGCATACCGGGCAATTCTTTATACCTCTACTAGAGGTTGAAGGTTACAGGGTCCAGGGCTACGGAGGCCGGCATGAGCCAGAACCAGAACTACCTCGCCGTGATCAAGGTCGTCGGCGTCGGCGGCGGCGGTGTCAACGCGGTCAACCGCATGATCGAGCTCGGCCTGCGAGGCGTCGAGTTCATCGCCATCAACACCGACGCCCAGGCGCTCCTGATGAGCGACGCCGACGTCAAGCTCGACGTCGGACGTGAGCTCACCCGCGGCCTCGGCGCCGGCGCCGATCCCGAAGTGGGTCGCCGCGCGGCGGAGGACCACGCCGAGGAGATCGAGGAAGCCCTGCGCGGGGCCGACATGGTGTTCGTCACCGCGGGCGAGGGCGGCGGCACGGGCACCGGAGGCGCCCCGGTCGTCGCGAAGATCGCGAAGTCGATCGGAGCACTCACGATCGGTGTCGTGACCAAGCCCTTCTCCTTCGAGGGTCGCCGCCGCCAGCAGCAGGCCGAGTCTGGCGTCGCCCGCCTGAAGGAAGAGGTCGACACCCTCATCGTGGTGCCGAACGACCGCCTCCTCGAGATCAGCGACCGCGGCATCTCCATGATCGAGGCGTTCGCCACCGCCGACCAGGTGCTCCTCGCCGGTGTGCAGGGCATCACCGACCTCATCACCACTCCGGGCCTCATCAACCTCGACTTCGCCGACGTCAAGTCGGTCATGCAGGGAGCAGGCTCCGCCCTCATGGGAATCGGCTCGGCACGGGGGGCGGACCGCGCCATCAAGGCCGCCGAGCTCGCCGTCGAATCGCCGCTGCTCGAGGCCTCGATCGAGGGCGCGCACGGCGTGCTGCTGTCGATCCAGGGTGGATCCAACCTCGGCATCTTCGAGATCAACGACGCCGCGCAGCTGGTGAAGGAGGCCGCGCACCCCGAGGCCAACATCATCTTCGGCACGGTGATCGACGACACCCTGGGCGACGAGGTGCGGGTCACCGTCATCGCCGCCGGCTTCGACGGCGGCGAGCCCCAGGCCCGGATCGAGCCGATCACGGCGGCGCGCGTCGTCTCGACGCCCGCGGTGCCCGTCACCCCCGCCGAGGAGGCGGCGAAGGACCACCGCGAGCCCGTCGAGCAGCCGCAGGTGCCGGTGTCGGTCGGCGCGGTGACCGAGTCGTCCTACGACACGGCGTTCGGCGACGACGACCTCGACATCCCCGACTTCCTGAAGTAGCCACTTCCACACACCCGGGGACGCAATGGGAGATCTCTGCTCGCGTCTCGCGGCGGTCGACGAGCGGATCGCGGATGCCGCGCGCGCGGCCGGTCGCGACCCGTCCGAGATCACCCGCATCGTCGTGACGAAGTTCCACCCCGCGTCGCTGGTCGCCGAGCTGCACCGGCTCGGCGTCCGGGACGTGGGGGAGAACCGCCAGCAGGAGTTCAGCCGCAAGGTCGCTGAGGTCGGCCGCCTCGACGGGCTCCGATGGCACTTCATCGGGCAGGCGCAGACCAACAAGGCACGGGCGATCAGGGCGGCGGCATCCGTCGTCCACTCCGTCGACCGCCTGCGCCTCGCCGACGCGCTGCACGCGGCAGCGGAGCCCGGCCAGCCGGTGCTCGACGTGCTGCTGCAGGTCAATCTCACCGAGGATCCGGCGCGCGGCGGCGTCGCCCCGGCGGAGCTGGAAGCGCTGGCCGCCCACACCGCCGCGCTCTCCTCGCTGCGCGTTCGCGGCGTCATGGCGGTCGCCCCGCTGGAAGAGCCGCCCACGTCGGCGTTCGAGCGGCTCCGGGGCCTCGCCGACACCGTGCGCACCGTCGTGCCCGCTGCAGAGTGGATCTCGGCCGGGATGACCGCCGACTTCGCCGAAGCCATCGCGGCCGGCGCGACACACCTACGGATCGGCTCGGCAATCACGGGCCCCAGACCACAACGCGGCTAGCCTCGGAACAGATGAGCACTACGGAGGATCAGATGTCGAACCCGCTCAAGAAGACCATGGTGTACCTCGGCCTCGCGGACGAGGAAGAGGTCTACGAAGAGCCGGCCCCCCAGCCGCGTGCTCGCACGTCCGAGAAGGCCGTCGAGAAGCCCGCGGCTCCGGTCACGCCGATCCACCGACCCGCCGTGGTGCGGCAGCCGGCGCCGACGGCGATCAACGAGATCCTCACCGTGCACCCGAAGCAGTACCGCGACGCGCAGATCATCGCGGAGAACTTCCGCGACGGCATCCCGGTCATCATCAACCTCTCGCAGATGAGCGACGCCGACGCGCGCCGCCTCATCGACTTCGCGAGCGGGCTCTCCCTCGGCCTCTACGGGCGGATCGAGCGCGTGACGAGCAAGGTCTTCCTGCTGTCGCCCGAGAACGTCGCGGTGTCGGGTGACGGCGCGGTCGCCCAGGCCGACCCGGAGTCCGTCCCCTTCACGCAGCCGTAGTCTGGCTACGTGGCCGTCGTCCAAACCATCGCAGCGATCCTCAACCTCGCGCTGCTGCTCTATGTCTTCGTGTTGCTCGCCCGGCTGATCCTGGACTGGATCCCGTTCTTCAACCGCGAATGGCGTCCGCGCGGCGCCGGCCTGGTCGCGGCCGAGCTCGTCTACACCGTCACGGACCCGCCCATCAAGCTGTTCCGGCGCTTCATCCCGCCGCTGCGCGTCGGTGCGATCGCGATCGACTTCGGCTTCGCGCTGACCATGCTGCTGGTGTTCATCCTGCTCAGCGTCACGCGCACGCTCGCGGGCTGACGCGACGGCGACCCCGCTGTCCTTCGACACTCCCCGACCCGGTGGCTATGCTTGGCTGATACGCACCGCCGTCACCGGCGGTCCGGCCCCGACATCGGCCAGCGACCAGAGCGCTCGAAAGAGGAATCACCATGGCATTGTCCCCCGATGACGTCGTCACCAAGCAGTTCCAGCACGTCCGCTTCAAGGAGGGCTTCGACCCGGATGAGGTCGACGACTTCCTCGACGAGATCGTCGTCGAGTGGCGCAAGGCTCTGGCTGAGAACGAGGAGCTGAAGGCCAAGCTGGCCGCGTACGAGTCCGGCGCCGCCCCGGCCCCCGCCGCAGCTGCAGCCCCCGCTCCCGCCGAGACCCCTGCTCCGGCCGCCGCCGGCGGGCCGGCCGCGAGCGCCGGCATCATCGAGCTCGCGCAGCGCCTTCACGACGAGCACGTCGCCGAGGGCATCGCGCAGCGCGACCAGCTCATCGCCGACGCGAAGGCGCAGGCGGCCTCGATCATCTCCGAGGCCGAGACGCGCGGTCGCGAGGAGGTCGCCCGCCTGGAGCGCGAGCGCACCAACCTCGAGGGCCGCATCTCGGAGCTGCGCAACTTCGAGCGCGACTACCGTGCGCAGCTGCGCAGCTACATCGAGGGCAAGCTGCGCGACCTCGAGACCACGGCGACCACGTCCGGCGCACAGCCGGTCACGGCCGTCGGTCTCTAGGCCCGGTCCTTGACGGGCCGACCACCCCTTCGTCAGGCGGCGGCCGGCACCATCATCGCGACTCTCGCGGTGCTGGTGCTGGCCGCCGACCAGTTGGCGAAGCATTTCGCGCTGCAGAACCTGCCGTACCAGGAGCCGGTGCACGTCATCGGCGACTTCCTGATCTTCTACCTCACGCGAAACCCCGGCGCCGCGTTCTCGCTCGGCGCCGAGGTCACGTGGATCTTCACCATCGCCCTCGCCGCAGTGGCTGTGGTGATCGGGTGGCTCGCCGCCAGGCGCGTGCGCTCGCGCCTCTGGGCGGTCGTCCTCGGCCTGCTGCTCGGCGGCGTTCTGGGCAACCTGACCGACCGTCTGCTGCGGGAGCCCGGCTTCGCCGTCGGGCACGTCATCGACTTCATCAACACCCCCTGGCTCTGGTTCCTGCCTGGCATGTCGCCCGCGATCTACAACATCGCGGACATCTTCATCGTCTCGATGATGATCGGCGTCGCGATCCTCGTGCTGGTCGGGCTGCATCTCGACGGCACGCGCGAGCTGCGACGCGAGGCCGCCCGGCCGGTGGATGACGAGCAGGCGGATGCCGCGGCATCCGACACTCCGAAGGACTGACGTGGAGTCACGCAGCCTTCCCGTGCCCGACGGCCTCGACGGGACAAGGGTCGACGCCGCGCTGGCCAAGATGCTCGGCTTCTCGCGGACCTTCGCCGCCGAGGTCGCCGAGCGCGGCGGCGTGGCGATGGACGGCCGCACGCTTGCGAAGTCCGACAAGCTGCGCGGCGGCGCCTGGCTCGAGGTGTCGTGGGCGCCGAAGGAGGAGCCGCGCGTGGTGCCGGTCGAGGTGCCCGACCTCGGCATCGCCCACGACGACGACGACATCGTGGTGGTGGACAAGCCCGCCGGGGTCGCCGCCCATCCCTCCCTGGGTTGGGAGGGCCCGACCGTGCTCGGCGCTCTCGCTGCCGGCGGATTCCGCATCGCCACGACCGGCGCAGCCGAGCGACAGGGCGTCGTGCACCGCCTGGACGTCGGCACGAGCGGCCTGATGGTGGTGGCCAAGACCGAGCGCGCGTACACCGCCCTCAAGCGGGCGTTCAAGGAGCGCGACGTCGAGAAGATCTATCACACGGTCGTGCAGGGGCACCCCGACCCGCTCGTCGGCACCATCGACGCCCCGATCGGGCGGCATCCGTCGCACTCGTGGAAGTTCGCCGTCATTCCCGACGGCAAGGACTCGGTCACGCACTACGAGACGATCGAGGCGTTCCCCGGCGCGTCGCTGCTCGAGATCCACCTGGAGACCGGGCGCACCCACCAGATCCGCGTGCACATGGCCGCGCACCGGCATCCGTGCGTCGGCGATCCGCTGTACGGCGGCGACCCGACGGTCTCGGCCCGGCTGGGGCTGACGCGCCAGTGGCTGCACGCGCACGAGCTGTCGTTCGTCCACCCGGCGACGGGGGAGTGGAGCACCTTCACGTCGGAGTACCCGGCCGACCTCGCGCACGCCCTGGAGCTGCTGCGCGGCGACTGAGCGGGTGGCGGCGCGGGGTCGGGGTTCAGCGACCACCCTCGAACCGGGCGGCAGGATGCTCGCGGAGGGCGGCGTCGATGCGCCGCCGCATGTCGGACTGCTCGAACTCCGGCAGTCCCTGGATGTCGTACCAGCCCACCTCGGTCATCTCGCCGTCTGCGGGATACGGCTCGCCCGACACCCACGTGCACCGGAACGTCAGGTCGAGGTAGTCGCTCTGGTCGCCGTTCTCATACGTGATCCGGGGGATCTGGTGCACCCAGACGAGGCGCTCGACGCGGCACACCACGCCTGCCTCCTCGAGCGTCTCGCGCACGGCCGCGTCGGCCGGCTCCTCGCCGGGGTCGACGATGCCGGTGACCGGCGTCAGGTGGCCGTTGTCGCTGCGGCGGCCGAGCAGGACCTGCCCGCCGCGGGTGACGACGGCCGTCACCCCGACGAGGGGCAGCGGGTCGGTGCCGATCTTGCGGCGCAGCTCGAGGACGAAGTCGGGGGTGGGCATGCTTCCAGGCTAGGGGCGGATGTCGGAGCCGCCGTCCACACTGGACCCATGGCGATCGAGGTGCGACCGGCGACGGTGTTCGAAGACGTCGCGACGCTGGTGGGGCCGAAGAAACCCACCTCCAGCGTCTGCTTCTGCCTCAGCTACCGCATCCCGAGCAAGGAGAACGTCGCGCTGAAGGGTCCCGAGCGCGGCGAGCGGGTGCGTCGGCTCATGGACGAGGAGGGCCCGATCGGGGTGGTGGCCTACGACGACGGCGAGCCCGTCGGCTGGGCCGCCGTCGCTCCGCGCTCGCGCACCCACTTCGCGACCTTCCGGAAGATCCCGCACGTCGACGACCTCGACGTCTGGAGCGTGTGGTGCATCCGGGTGCGACCCGGCCATCGCGGCGCAGGCATCTCGCACGCGCTGCTCGCCGGTGCCGTCGACTTCGCCCGCGCGCAGGGCGCCCCTGCCATCGAGGGATACCCGGTCGACAACGCCGGCGAGAAGGTCGACCTCACAATGGCCTACGTCGGGACCCGCGGGCTGTTCGAGAAGGCCGGGTTCACCAAAGCCGCCGACACCCAGTCCGTCCTGGCGGGATTCCCGCGGGTGCTGATGCGGCGGCAGCTCTAGCGGCACGACAGTGCGATGAACGGCGGCATCGCGGGCGGGGCCATCTCGACGACCGGGTCGCTGAGCAGCCGCCGACCCTCACCCTGAGGTCGAGGGTGAGGCGACCTCCCCGCCGGCGCGCGCGACTCACGAGCGCCGCCGAGGGCCGTGTCGGCGGCCCGACCTAGACTCGGTGCGTGGCATCCGACTCCTTCGTTCATCTGCACGTCCACAGCGAGTACTCGATGCTCGACGGAGCCGCCAAGATCGGCGCGATGACGCAGGCCGCGGCCGAGTACGGCATGCCCGCGATCGCGGTGACCGACCACGGCAACACGTTCGCGGCGTTCGAGTTCTACAACGCGGCGAAGGCGGCGGGGGTCAAGCCGATCATCGGCCTCGAGGCGTACGTCACACCGGGAACGCACCGCAGCGACAAGTCGCGCGTGGCGTGGGGTTCGCCCGAGCAGAAGAGCGACGACGTCTCGGGCTCGGGGGCCTACACCCACATGACGATGTGGAGCCAGAGCACCGAGGGCATGCACAACCTCTTCCGTCTCAGCTCGCTGTCGAGCATGGAGGGGTACTACTTCAAGCCCCGCATGGACCGGGAGCTGCTCGAGACGTACGGGAAGGGTCTGATCGCGACGACGGGGTGTCCCTCGGGCGAGGTCCAGACGCGTCTGCGGCTCGGGCAGTACGACGCCGCGCGGGCGGCCGCCGCGGAGTTCCAGGACATCTTCGGCAAGGAGAACTACTTCGCCGAGATCATGGACCACGGGCTGTCCATCGAGCGGCGGGTCATGACCGACCTGCTGCGGCTGGCCAAGGACCTCGACATCCCGCTCGTGGCGACCAACGACTCCCACTACACGCACCAGCACGAGGCGGACGCGCACGCGGCGCTGCTGTGCGTGCAGTCCGGCTCCACGCTCGACGACCCGAACCGCTTCAAGTTCGACGGTGACGGCTACTACGTCAAGACCGCGCAGGAGATGCGGCAGATCTTCCGCGACCACCCCGAGGCGTGCGACAACACGCTCCTCATCGCGGAGCGGTGCGAGGTCGAGTTCAACACCTCGGCGAACTACATGCCGCGCTTCCCGGTTCCCGACGGCGAGACCGAGGACAGCTGGCTCGTCAAGGAGGTCGAGGCGGGTCTGCACTACCGCTACCCCCACGGGATCCCCGATCGCGTGCGCAAGCAGGCCGAGTACGAGACCGGGATCATCCTGCAGATGGGCTTCCCCGGCTACTTCCTCGTCGTGGCCGACTTCATCAACTGGGCCAAGGACAACGGCATCCGCGTCGGTCCCGGCCGCGGCTCCGGCGCCGGCTCGATGGTGGCGTACGCGATGCGCATCACCGATCTCGATCCGCTCGAGCACGGCCTGATCTTCGAGCGCTTCCTCAACCCCGACCGCGTCTCGATGCCGGACTTCGACGTCGACTTCGACGACCGTCGACGCGGCGAGGTCATCGACTACGTCACCGAGAAGTACGGTTCCGAGCGCGTCGCGCAGATCGTCACGTACGGCACCATCAAGTCCAAGCAGGCGCTGAAGGACGCCGGGCGGGTGCTCGGCTTCCCCTTCAGCATGGGCGAGCGGCTCACAAAGGCGATGCCTCCGGCGGTCATGGGCAAAGACATGCCGCTGAGCGGGATGTTCGACCCCCAGCATCCGCGATACAAGGAGGCCAGCGAGTTCCGCGCCCTCATCGACACCGACCCCGAGGCCAAGACGGTGTTCGACCGGGCGCTCGGGCTGGAGGGGCTGAAGCGCCAATGGGGCGTGCACGCCGCGGGCGTGATCATGTCCAGCGAGCCGCTGCTCGACATCATCCCCATCATGCGCCGCGAGCAGGACGGCCAGATCGTCACGCAGTTCGACTACCCGTCGTGCGAGACGCTCGGCCTCATCAAGATGGACTTCCTGGGGCTTCGAAACCTCACGATCATCTCCGACGCTCTCGACAACATCCGCATGAACCGCGGGGAGGAGCTCGACCTCGAGCACCTCGCGCTCGACGACCGGGCCGCCTACGACCTCCTCACCCGTGGCGACACGCTGGGCGTGTTCCAGCTCGACGGCGGGCCGATGCGGTCGCTGCTGCGCCTCATGAAGCCCGACAACTTCGAAGACGTCTCGGCCGTCATCGCGCTGTACCGGCCGGGCCCCATGGGTGCCAACTCGCACATCAACTACGCCCTCCGCAAGAACGGCCAGCAGGAGGTGACGCCCATCCACCCTGAGCTCGAGGAGCCGCTGAAGGAGATCCTCGACATCAGCTACGGCCTGATCATCTATCAGGAGCAGGTCATGGCCATCGCCCAGAAGGTGGCGGGGTTCTCCCTCGGGCAGGCGGACATCCTCCGCCGCGCGATGGGCAAGAAGAAGAAGTCGGAGCTCGACAAGCAGTACGAGGGCTTCTCGGGCGGCATGAGAGAGCGCGGCTTCGGCGACGCCGCGATCCAGGCGCTGTGGGACATCCTGCTCCCGTTCTCGGACTACGCATTCAACAAAGCGCACTCCGCCGCCTACGGCCTGGTCTCGTACTGGACGGCGTACCTCAAGGCGCACTACCCAGCCGAGTACATGGCGGCGCTGCTGACCAGCGTCGGCGACTCCAAAGACAAGATGGCCGTCTACCTGAACGAGTGCCGCCGCATGGGGATCAAGGTGCTGCCACCTGATGTGGGCGAGTCGATCCGGTACTTCGCGGCCGTCGGCGAAGACATCCGCTTCGGGCTCGGTGCCGTCCGCAACGTCGGCACCAACGTCGTCGACGCGATCGTGGAGTCCCGGGTCGAAGCGCCGTTCGCGTCCTTCCACGACTTCCTCGCGAAGGTGCCCGTGCATGTCGCCAACAAGCGCACCGTGGAATCGCTCATCAAGGCCGGAGCATTCGACTCGCTCGGCTCGACGCGGCGCGCGCTCATGGAGATCCACGAGGACGCGACCGAGGCGGCGGTGCTCGACAAGCGACGCGAGGCCAACGGCGAGGTCGGCTTCGACTTCGACTCGCTGTGGGGCGACGACGAGCCCCAGCAGGCGGTGAAGGTCCCCGAGCGTCCGGAGTGGACCAAGAAGGACAAGCTGGCCTTCGAACGCGAGATGCTCGGCCTGTACGTGTCGGACCACCCGCTGGCGGGCCTGGAGATCCCGCTCGCTAAGCACGCGTCCACCAGCATCCACGACCTCCTCGCATCGGAGGACGTCGGCGACGGCGACCAGGTCACGATCGCCGGTCTGGTCACCAGCGTCCAGCATCGCGTCGCGAAGCAGAGCGGCAATCCGTACGGCATGATCACCGTCGAGGATTTCGACGGCGAGATCACGGTCATGTTCATGGGCAAGACCTACACCGAGTTCCAGCACATGCTGCAGGGCGATTCGATCCTGGTGGTGCGGGGGCGCGTGTCGCGGCGCGACGACGGCATGAACCTGCACGCCCAGTCGGCCTTCGTCCCCGACCTGGGATCGCTGGACGAGTCCAGCTCGCTGGTGCTCGTCATGCCGGAGCGGCGGGCGAACGAGGACGTCATCGGGGAGCTGCTCCAGACTCTGCAGCGGCACGCCGGCGACACCGAGGTGTCGCTCAAGCTGCACAGCGGCAGTGTCGCGAAGGTCTTCGAGGTGCCGCACACGGTGCGGATCACCCCCGATCTCTACGGAGAGTTGAAGGGGCTTCTCGGTCCCCAGTGCCTGGGGTGAGCCGCAGGCGGGTTCGGACGTTCCGGATGCCGCCGCAGCCGGGGTGGTCTCATGACCGTCTCATACGCGCTGAGTAAAATCGGCTGGACGCGGGCCCGAGCCCGCCGGAAGGAACAGACATCGTGACGGATGAGATCCACAACGCCCAGGCCGATGAGACAGCCGCCGACGACCCGCAGTACGGCGTCGGGCCGTTCTCGATCCGTGAGGTCGCCCTCGTCGGCACCTGGCTCGTGGCGTTCGTCGTCTCGTTCTTCCCCTTCATCGGCGACCTGGGTGAAGGTCCTTCGGTCTGGACGCACGGCATCGACTGGGTGCTCGCGATCGGACTGCCCACGGTGGCTGTCTTCCTCATCGTGCTGCGCCGTCTCTCCCCGCAGGGCATCCGCCGGGTGGGCTCGCTCGGCATCGACCAGTTCGCGTCCGTGGCCTTCTCGATCGCAGCCGTGACGTGGCTCAATGTCCTCTGGCACTCCTTCATCAGCCTGGCGGAAGTCCGTTTCTTCGCGGCGACCTGGGTCGCGTGGGTGGAGTTCTTCCTGATGCTCGCCGGCGTGGTGCTGACCGTCGTCGCGCCGTTCATCGCCCCGTTCGCGCAGGACTTCCGCGGCCGGCCCGAAGCTCCGGCACATCGCAACGCGCGGCAGGTTCGTCCCGTCACGCCTCGCCCCCTCGTCGAGCGCCCCGTCCGCGCGGAGGAGCCCGCGCCCCACGACGCGGCGGCGGCGGGACCCTACGCCGGCCCCACGCCCTACGCCGGCACCGTCGCGACGGAGCCCGCCGAGACGCGGCCGTCGGCTGCCGCTCACGCCGAGCCGGCGGTGTACGCCCCCGGTGGCGACGAGGAGGTCGACGGGCTGTCGGACCGCGGCCGCTTCGACGAGTCCACGACCACGGTGATCCCGCTCGAGCCGGAGACGGAGGCCGCGGCCGGCGCGCACGCGACGCCCACCGTGGTCGAGCCGGCGCAGTCGCGCGAGTCCTTCGAGCACGTCGAGAACCCGTCCTCGACGGTGGAGCCTGCCACCACGACCACCCCGCAGAGCCAGGCGTTCTGGGCGCTCGTGCCGGAGGAGCGCGACGTCGTCGACGAGATCGGCATCCCGGTGTTCCGCATCGGGCCGACCGCATGGGCGCTCGTGATCGAGGACCGCGGCGACGCCTTCGTGGTCCGTCACGAGGACGGCCGCATCGGCTACCTGCACGACGTCTCCGGCGTCACGCGGGGCTGACCGGGGGCGCGAGGGTGCGGCGTGGCGACCCGCGCCACACCAGCGCCGGTGGCGCGAAACCGGGCGCCGCCGGCGCGAAACCGGGCGCCGGCGGCGCGATACCGTAGAAGGATGCTCCGGACGATCGACCTGCGGGGACGCGCGCTGTCTCCCGCGGAACTCCTCGCCACCGTCCCCCGTGCGGCTGCCGCGCGCGAGGAGGCGCTCACCATCGCTGCGCGCATCGTGGACGACGTCGCCGCGCGCGGCGAAGCCGCTCTCCGCGAGCAGGCCGAGCGCTTCGACGGCGTCACCGGCCACGATTTGCGGGTACCCGACGAGCACCTGGATGAGGCACTCGAGGCGCTCCCGGCCGCCGTGCGGGCGGCGCTGGAGGAGGCCATCCAGCGCGTGCGCGAGGCATCCCGCGCTCAGGTGCCCGCACCGTCGGTCACCCGGCTGGGTCCGGGAGCCCGGGTGACGCAGCGCTGGCAGCCCGTCCGCCGCGTCGGCCTGTACGTCCCCGGCGGAAAAGCCGTCTACCCGTCGAGCGTCGTGATGAACGTGGTGCCCGCGCAGGTCGCGGGCGTCGCCGAGATCGCCCTCGCCTCGCCGCCGCAGCGCGCGTTCGGCGGACGCGTCCACCCCGTCATCCTCGGAGCCGCACGCCTGCTCGGCGTGACGGAGGTGTACGCGATGGGCGGTGCCGGGGCCATCGGCGCCCTGGCGCACGGCGTCCCCGTCCTCGGGCTCGAGCCGGTCGACGTCGTCACCGGCCCCGGCAACAACTTCGTCGCCGCGGCCAAGCGCGCCGTCGCGGGCCTGGTGGGAACGGATGCCGAGGCCGGCGCCACCGAGATCCTCATCGTCGCCGACGACAGCGCCGACGCCGACCTGGTCGCGGTGGACCTCATCAGCCAGGCCGAGCACGACGAGCAGGCGTCCGCCGTGCTCGTGACGACGTCGGAGCGCCTCGCCCTCGACGTCGCCGCCTCGATCGTGCCGCGGGCAGGGGCCACCCGGCACGCGGAGCGCGTCGCAGCCGCCCTCGCCGGTCCGCAGTCCGCCATCGTCCTGGTCGACGACGTCGCCGCCGCCACCGCCTTCAGCAACGCGTACGCGCCCGAGCACCTCGAGCTGCACCTGGCCGATCCGCGGCCGGAGGACTTCGTGCACGCGGGTGCGGTGTTCGTGGGTGCCGATTCACCGGTGAGCCTCGGCGACTATCTCGCCGGCAGCAACCACGTGCTGCCCACCGGCGGGCAGGCACGCTACTCGGCGGGTCTCTCCGCCGCGACCTTCCTGCGCCCCCAGCAGGTGATCCAGTACGACCGGGACGCGCTGGCGGCCGTCCGCGACGCGATCGTCACGCTCGCCGAGGCCGAGGCGCTTCCGGCCCACGGCGAGGCGATCACGGCGAGGTTCACCGCGCCGCCTGCTGCGGGGTCCGCCGCCGGTCGCCCGGCGTAGGCTGTCTGCACCATGCACTGCCCCTTCTGCCGTCACGCCGACTCGCGGGTGATCGACTCGCGTACCAGCGACGACGGGCTCAGCATCCGTCGCCGCCGGCAGTGTCCGCAGTGCGGCGGCCGATTCACCACGGTCGAGACGGCGAGCCTGAACGTGATCAAGCGCTCGGGCGTGATCGAACCGTTCAGTCGCGAAAAGGTCATGTCGGGGGTGCGGAAGGCATGTCAGGGGCGTCCGGTGACGGAGGCCGACCTCGCGGTGCTCGCTCAGACGGTTGAGGAGAGCATCCGCCAGACCGGCGCGTCGCAGCTGGACGCGAACGAGATCGGGCTGGCCATCCTCGGACCCCTGCGCGACCTCGACGAGGTGGCGTACCTGCGCTTCGCGAGCGTCTACCAGGCGTTCGACTCGCTCGAGGACTTCGAGGCGGCGATCGAGCAGCTCCGCGTCGACCACGGTCGAGCTCACGCGCCGGACGAAGGCGCCGCCGCGCAGCACTGACCGCCGCCGACGACAGCCGTCGCGGGTCGACCATCGCGGTGGTGACCGCGCTCCGTCCCGCCGAGGCCGACCCGGTCCAGCCGATACCCTGAAGGGGATGTATCCCCTCCTCTTCCGCACCGTGCTGTCGCGCATGGATCCCGAGACCGCCCACCACGCCGCGATGCGCGTCATCCGGGTCATGGGTGTGCCGCCCTTCTCCTGGGCGGCGCGCGCGCTGACGCGCCCCGCACCGCAGCTGGCGACCGGCGCGCTCGGCCTGCCGTTCGCCTCGCCGTTCGGCGTCGCGGCCGGGTTCGACAAGGACGCCACCGGCGTCGCGGGACTGCTCGCGCTGGGCTTCGGGCACGTCGAGGTGGGCACGGTCACCGCCATCCCGCAGGAGGGCAACCCGCGACCGCGGCTGTTCAGGCTGATCCCGGACCGCGCCGTCGTCAACCGCATGGGCTTCAACAACCGCGGGGCGGAGGCCGCCGCAGGCCGCCTCCGCCGGATCCGCGCTCGTCGGCGCCGCGGCGTGATCGGTGTCAACATCGGCAAGAGCCGCGTCGTGGACGTCGCGGATGCCACCGCCGACTACGTGCGCAGCGCGACGCTGCTGGCCCCGCTGGCGGATTACCTCGTGGTCAACGTCTCATCGCCGAACACGCCCGGGCTGCGCGGTCTGCAGGCCGTCGAGACGCTGCGGCCGCTGCTGGAGGCCGTGCGCGCGGCGGCCGGCGCGACGCCGCTGCTGGTGAAGATCGCCCCCGACCTCCCCGACGACGAGATCGTGGCGATCGCCCGCCTCGCGGTCGACGCGGGGCTCTCCGGGATCATCGCCACCAACACGACCGTCTCGCGGGACGGCCTCCTGACGGACCCGGAGACGATCGTGGCGGCGGGTGACGGGGGACTTTCGGGCGCCCCGCTCAAGGTGCGGTCGCTCGAGGTGCTGAAGCTGCTGCGTTCCGCGGTGCCGGCGGACTTCTGCGTCGTCTCCGTCGGCGGGGTCGAGACCGCCGCCGATGTGAGGGAGCGGTTGGATGCCGGCGCCACGCTCGTGCAGGGCTACACCGCGTTCCTCTACCGGGGTCCGCTCTGGGCGCGGCAGATCAACCGCGGGCTGGCGGGCGCGCAGCGCTGACCGGGCAGGTCAGGCGGGCTTCTGACCGCGCTTCACCTGCGGCTTGGGGAGGCGCAGGAACCGCATCTGCACGGTGCGCATCGCGGCATACCAGCCGAGACCCTTCTCCATCCGGTCGGCTCCGAACTTCCTCCTGACGGCGCGCTTGACCGAGATGGCGGTGATCACCATGTCGCCGATGACGAAGAAGATGAAGATCCACAGCCCGACGAATGCGTAGTACTGGAGCGCGGGGATGGGGAGGAACGTCGCGAGGATGACGAGCACCATCGCCGGCATCACCGCCTCACCGAGGTGCCACCCGGCGTCGACCCAGTCGCGGACGAACTTGCGCTGCGGACCCTGGTCGCGAGCCGGAAGGTAGCGGGGGTCGCCGGCGGCCATGCCGAGGCGGGCCTTCTCGCGCTGCGCGGCGAGATCGGCGCGCGCCCGCGCCTTCGCCTCCTTCGTGTCGGGCACGAGCGGCCGCTTGCGCGCCGCCTCCCGCTCGGCGCGGGACGGCGTGGCGCGGCCCTTGCCGGCGGGCGTGCCGTTCAGGACGGTTCCCTCGGAGGGAGCGTCGTTCGGCACGGGTGCAGAGTTCTTGGCCACGGATCATCCTCGAAGTGCGTCAGAAGGGGTGCACTTAAGATTACCCGCATGACCTCTGAGCTCTCCCGACAGGATGCTGTGCGCGACGCCGCGGCCTCCGGCATCCCCACCGCCCTCGCCGATCTCGGGGCACTGGTGCGCATCCCCTCCATCGCGTTCCCCGGATTCGACCCGGCCACCGTGCGGCGCAGCGCTGAAGCCGTGGCCGATCTGGTGCACGGCACCGGGCTGTTCGAGACCGTCGAGATCCGCACGGCAGTCGTCCCGGAAACGGGGGAGCAGGGGAACCCCGCCGTGCTCGCGACGCGCCCGGCGCGCAACGGCCGTCCGACGATCCTGCTCTACGCGCACCACGACGTGCAGCCGGTCGGTGACGAATCGCTGTGGGAGTCCAGCCCGTTCGAGCCGACGGTGCGCGGCGGCCGCCTGTACGGCCGCGGCGCCGCCGACGACAAGGCGGGCGTGATGGCGCACATCGCGGCGCTGCGCGCCCTGAAGGCGGCCGTCGGGGAGGACTTCGACCTCGGGGTCGTCCTCTTCTTCGAGGGCGAGGAGGAGGCGGGCTCGCGCTCGTTCGCGCAGTTCCTTGCCGACAACGCCGACGCCCTCCGCGCGGATGTGATCGTCGTGGCGGACTCCGGCAACTGGGACGACAGGACGCCCGCCCTCACGGTCTCGCTGCGCGGCAACACCCGCTTCACGCTGCGCGTGCGCACGCTCGAGCACGCCTCCCACTCCGGCATGTTCGGGGGAGCGGTGCCCGACGCGATGATGGCCACGGTGAAGCTGCTGGCGAGCCTGTGGGACGCCGACGGCGCTGTCGCGGTGGAGGGCCTTGAGGAGCGGGATGCCGACACCCCGCCGTACAGCGAGGAGACGCTGCGCGACGAGGCGGGCCTTCCCGACGGCGTCTCTCCCGTCGGCCGCGGGACAATCCTCGGCCGCATCTGGAACAAGCCGTCGATTACGGTGACGGGCATCGATGCGCCCAGCGTCGTGAACGCATCGAACACGCTCGCCCCGGAAGTGTCGGTGGTCATCAGCGCGCGCGTCGCGCCTGGCCAGCCCGCGCGCGAGGCATACGCGGCCATCGAGGCGCACCTGCGCGCGCACGCGCCCTTCGGCGCGCAGCTGGAGTTCAACGACCAGGACTTCGGGGACCCGTTCCTGGTCGACACGAGCGGCTGGGCCGTGGCGGCGGCGCGCGAGGCGCTGCACGAGGGCTACGGCGTCGAGCCGGTCGACATCGGCGTGGGCGGCTCGATCCCGTTCATCGCAGACCTCGTGCGCGAGTTCCCCGGCGCCCAGATCCTCGTCACCGGTGTGGAGGACCCGCATTCCAAGGCGCACAGCCCGAACGAGTCGCTGCACCTCGAGACGTTCCGCAACGCCGTGCTCGCCGAGGCGCTGCTGCTGGAGAAGCTCGACGCCCGTGGCGGGCAGGACGGGTGACGGCACCGAGCCGAGCGCCGGGTCTCGGAGCCTTCTCTCTGCGGGCACGCGTACAATCGAGGCATCCCGCCGCCGATCGCCTCGGCGGCCCGTCCGGAGGAGTGCCATGACCGACACCGCACTGACGACCGAGCAGACCGCCCGCGACCACGGTGTGCTCCTGACCGACGCCGCGGCAGGCAAGGTGAAGAGCCTGCTCGAGCAGGAAGGACGCGACGACCTGCGCCTGCGCGTCGCCGTGCAGCCGGGCGGATGCAGCGGCCTGATCTACCAGCTCTACTTCGACGAGCGCTACCTCGACGGCGACAAGACGGTCGACTTCGACGGAGTCGAGGTCATCGTCGACGACATGAGTGTCCCGTACCTCGACGGAGCCACCATCGACTTCAAAGACACCATCTCGGAGCAGGGCTTCACCATCGACAACCCCAACGCCGCGGGGTCGTGCGCGTGCGGCGACAGCTTCCACTGAGATCGGCCGATCGATCCTCTGATCGTCGAAGCTGGACCCGGCGGGTCCGGTGCGCCTGTTATGGCGCCCGGGCCCGCCTTTTTCGTCTCCGGACGCCGATTCAGCCTGAGCGAATGGCCGGAATGGCCTGGGTGCTTGCCCTAGACTTGCAGGAGTCCTGTTCGTGATCGGAAAGGTGCAACGTGCCTTCGAAACGCCGTATCCGCTGGGCCGTTCTCCCGCTCGGGATCGCGGCGGCTGCAGTCCTCGCCGGATGCACCCCGACCGAGCTCAACGGCTTCCTCCCCGGGTTCACCGAAGACGGGCAGGCGGCCACGAACCGCACCGACATGGTGAGCGGCCTGTGGGTCAACTCGTGGATCGTGCTGCTCGTCGTGGGCGTCATCACGTGGGGACTCATGGGATGGGCCGCGATCGCGTACCGGCGCCGCAAGGGGCAGATGGGACTTCCCGTCCAGCTGCGGTACAACATGCCGATCGAGATCTTCTACACGGTCGTCCCCCTCATCCTCGTGATCGGGTTCTTCGCCTTCACCGCGCGCGACCAGACGATCCTCGAGACGCAGTACGACGACCCCGACGTCGAGATCACGGCGATCGGCAAGCAGTGGTCGTGGGACTTCCAGTACGACGGCGAGTCCGAGGACGACACCGTGTGGACGATGGGCGTCCAGGCCGAAACCGATGAGCGCGGCGACATCATCAGCGACCTTCCCACGCTGGTCCTGCCCGTCGACCAGACGGTGAAGATCAAGCTCCAGTCGCGCGACGTGATCCACTCGTTCTGGATCATCGACTTCCTGTACAAGAAGGACATGTACATCGGCAAGGACAACTACTGGTCCTTCACCCCCACTCGCGAGGGGACCTACGCGGGCAAGTGCGCCGAGCTCTGCGGCGAGTACCACTCCATGATGCTGTTCAACGTGGAGGTCGTGAGCGGGGCCGAGTACGACGAGTACCTCGCGACGCTTCGCGACGCCGGCCAGACCGGTGACATCAACGACGCCTACGATCGCCTCCAGAACCTCCCGGGCACGGGAGCGGGCGAGGCATCCGAGGAAGAGGGAGACAACTGATCATGGCGACCACGCTTCCACTCCAGGAGAAGACGCAGGGTCGCCCGACCACCCTGCCGCCGCGTCAGGCCGCTCTGCTCAGCGCCACCCGCGTCGAGGACAAGGGCAACATCATCGTCAAGTGGATCACCTCCACCGACCACAAGACGATCGGCTACCTCTACCTCATCTCGTCGGTGCTGTTCTTCCTCCTCGGCGGCGTGATGGCCCTCCTCATCCGCGCCGAGCTCTTCGAGCCCGGGATGCAGATCATCCCGACGAAGGAGCAGTACAACCAGCTGTTCACCATGCACGGCACGATCATGCTGCTGATGTTCGCGACGCCGCTGTTCGCCGGCTTCGCCAACGCGATCCTGCCGCTGCAGATCGGCGCCCCCGACGTGGCGTTCCCCCGCCTGAACGCCTTCGCGTTCTGGCTGTTCCTCTTCGGCTCGACCATCGCCGTCGCCGGCTTCCTGACCCCCCAGGGCGCCGCGTCGTTCGGCTGGTTCGCCTACCAGCCGCTCGCGAACGCGTCGTTCTCACCCGGCGCGGGCGGCAACCTGTGGATGCTGGGCCTGGGCATGAGCGGCTTCGGGACCATCCTCGGCGCGGTGAACTTCATCACGACGATCATCACGATGCGGGCACCCGGCATGACCATGTGGCGGATGCCGATCTTCTCGTGGAACACGCTGGTCACCAGCATCCTGATCCTGATGGCGTTCCCGGTGCTCGCCGCGGCGATCCTCGCCGCCGCGGCCGACCGCGTCCTCGGCGCCCACATCTACGACCCGCAGAACGGCGGTGTGCTGCTCTGGCAGCACCTGTTCTGGTTCTTCGGTCACCCGGAGGTGTACATCATCGCGCTGCCGTTCTTCGGCATCGTCTCGGAGATCTTCCCGGTCTTCAGCCGCAAGCCGATCTTCGGCTACAAGACGCTGGTGTACGCCACGATCGCGATCGCAGCGCTGTCGGTGGCGGTGTGGGCCCACCACATGTACGTCACGGGTGGCGTGCTGCTGCCGTTCTTCGCGCTCATGACGATGCTCATCGCGGTGCCGACAGGCGTGAAGATCTTCAACTGGATCGGCACGATGTGGCGCGGCTCGGTGACCTTCGAGACGCCGATGGTGTTCGCGCTCGGCTTCCTGGTGTCGTTCGTGTTCGGCGGCCTCACCGGCGTCATCCTCGCCTCGCCGCCGCTGGACTTCCACCTGTCCGACTCGTACTTCGTCGTGGCGCACTTCCACTACGTGGTCTTCGGCACGGTCGTGTTCGCGATGTTCGCCGGGTTCTACTTCTGGTGGCCGAAGTGGACGGGCAAGATGCTGAACGAGCGCCTCGGCTACGTTCACTTCTGGCTGCTGTTCATCGGCTTCCACATGACCTTCCTCATCCAGCACTGGCTGGGCGTGGACGGCATGGTGCGCCGCTACGCCGACTACTCGGACGCGGACGGCTGGACGTGGCAGAACCAGGTCTCGACGATCGGCGCCATCATCCTCGGCGCCTCGATGATCCCGTTCCTGTTCAACGTGTGGATCACCGCCCGCAAGGCGCCGAAGGTCACCGTCAATGACCCGTGGGGCTATGGGGCGTCGCTCGAGTGGGCCACCTCGTGCCCGCCGCCGCGTCACAACTTCACGTCGATCCCGCGCATCCGCAGCGAGCGTCCCGCGTTCGACCTCAACCACCCCGAAGCCGGCATCCCGGTGGGTGTCGGTCCGGCGAAGGACGCTCCCGAAGCCCCGACCGTCGACCTCGCCGAGGGAGAGGTGAAGTAAGTGCGTACCAACGCCGGACTCTGGTGGCTGCTGGCTGCCTTCTTCTTCGTCGTCGCGGTGATGTACACCGTCTGGAACCTGCTGTCGCACTGGGACACCAATGCGACCGGCGGGCAGCAGATGTGGGAGACGATCACCCTCTCGATCGAGTGGGTCGGCAGCGTCGCGCTGCTGTTCACGGCCTTCATGGCCGCGCTCATCGCCTTCTACGTGGGCAAGGTGCACAAGGCGCAGGGCGGCGAGCTGCCCGAAGACATCCTGACGGCCGACATCGACGACGGCGACCCGGAGCTGGGCGAGTTCAGCCCGTGGTCGTGGTGGCCGATCGTGCTGGCCTTCTCGGCGGCGCTCGGCATGATCGGCCTCGCCGTGGGTGCGTGGCTGATGCCGATCGGCATCGCGGTCTTCGTCGTCGCCATCGTCGGCTGGGTGTACGAGTACTACCGCGGCTACTTCGCGCGCTGACGCGTCGCGGCGGCGTCGTCGCCGGGCGCACGAACGGAGAGGGCCCCGTCTCAGACGGGGCCCTCTCTGTTCGCATTCAGCGCGTCGCCGGTCACCCCGCGACCGGTGCGCGGACGACCATGACCTGGGAGTCGAAGACCCGGGGGAGCGGTCCCTCCGCGTTCTCGACGGGCTGGCCTTCGCGCACCCAGTACTCGTAGCCGCCGATCATCTCCTTGACGCTGTAGCCGAGCTTCGCGAACTCGACCGCGCCCTTGGCGCCGGCGTTGCACCCGGGGCTCCAGCAGTAGACCACGACCGGAGTCGCCGGGTCGATCTCGCGCGGAGCACGCTCGGCGATCTGCCGGTAGGGCACGTGGACAGCGCCGGGGATGCGTCCCTGCTTCCAGGCCTCGTCACCGCGCACGTCGACGAGCGTGAACCGCTCGCCGGCCTTCTGGGCGGCGTACACGTCGGAGGCGTCGGTCTCGAGGGCGAGCTTGGCGGAGAAATACGAGAGGGCGTCGATCATGGCTCCACGCTAGGCCAGGGTCGGCGGCGCGACCGGACGGGCAGCGGTCAGAGGACATGCGATTCCTGCCGTTCCCGGCCCGGCATCTTTCGATACCCTCGGACGGCCGACGCCGGCAGCCCGCACGACGCGCGGGGAAACGACGGATGCCTCGGCACGAACTGCAGTTCGTGCCGAGGCATCCGATGGTCGACGCGTCGAGCTCTACGAGTCGCGCTCCTTCTCGCGGTTGCGCGGCGGCTTCGTGCCGGCCTCCGGTTCGGGGACGATCACGTTCGAGGGGCGCACAGCCGTCTCGGAGTTGCGCCCATCGTCGATCGGCTTGTGCGGGGCGTCCGGCACACCGGCGCGCTCGTGCGCTCCCTGCAACTCGAGGTCCTCTTCGGCGGCGATGTGCTCGAGGTTGTGCTGCTGGTGGGCGACCGCCGCGTCGAGCTCGCTCTGCGTGACGGGCGTGAGGCGGTCCTCGAAGAACCAGCGCGAGATGGACGCGCGGAGGTTCTCGTGCCACGGGATGCGCCCCTTGGCATTCGGGCGCACGACCAGCGGCTCGTACGAGTCGACGTCGGCGAGCCGGAAGCGCTCGTACTCGTCGACCGGCTGGTGCACCTCGATGTACTCGCCGCCCGGGAGGCGCACGATGCGACCCGACTCGTAGCCGTGCAGCAGGATCTCGCGGTCCTTCTTCTGCAGCGCGATGCAGATGCGCTTGGTGACGAAGTAGGCGATGATCGGGCCGATGATCAGCAGCACCTGGAGGGTGTGGATGACGCCCTCCATGGTCAGCCAGAAGTGCGTGGCGATGATGTCGGACGACGCCGCCGCCCACATGACCGCGTAGAACGTCACACCGGCGGCGCCGATGGCGGTGCGGGTGGCCGCGTTGCGCGGGCGCTGGGCGATGTGGTGCTCGCGCTTGTCGCCGGTCACCCATGCCTCGATGAAGGGGTAGATGATGACGAGCAGCAGGAAGACGCCGATGACGCCCAGCGGAACGAGGATGTTGAACGACCAGGTGCGGTCGAGGAACACGACCTCCCATCCCGGCGGGATGAGGCGCAGCATGCCGTCCGCGAATCCGATGTACCAGTCGGGCTGGGTGCCGGCCGACACCGGGGACGGGTCGTACGGGCCGTAGTTCCAGATCGGGTTGATCGTGAACAGCGAGGCGATGAGCACGATGACGCCGAACGTGATGAACAGGAAGCCGCCCATCTTCGACATGTAGACCGGCATCATCGGGTAGCCGACGACGTTGCTGTTCGTGCGCGCGGGGCCGGCGAACTGCGTGTGCTTGTTGATGACCATCAGCATGAGATGGACCACCAGCAGGGCGACGAGGATCGCGGGCAGCAGCAGGATGTGCAGCGTGTAGAGACGGCCGACGATGGCGGTGCCCGGGAACTCGCCGCCGAACAGCAGGAACGAGGTCCACGTGCCGATCAGCGGGATGCCCTTGATCATGCCGTCGATGATGCGCAGGCCGTTGCCCGAGAGCACGTCGTCGGGGAGCGAGTAGCCGGTGAAGCCCTCGCCCATCGCGAGGACGAACATGACGAAGCCGATGACCCAGTTGAGCTCACGCGGCTTGCGGAACGCGCCGGTGAAGAACACGCGCAGCATGTGCACGCCGATGCCGGCGATGAACACCAGCGCGGCCCAGTGGTGGATCTGCCGCACGAGCAGGCCGCCACGCAGGTCGAAGGAGATCTCGAGCGTCGAGGCCATCGCCGCCGACATCTCGATGCCGCGCATCGGGAGGTAGGCGCCGTTGTAGTGCGTCTCGGTCATCGACGCCTGGAAGAAGAACGTCAGGAACGTGCCCGACAGGAGCACGACGACGAAGGCCCACATCGCGATCTCGCCCAGCATGAACGACCAGTGGTCGGGGAAGATCTTGCGGCCGAGCTCCTTGACGAAACCGGAAAGGCTCGTGCGCTCGTCGATGTAGTTGGCGGTCGCGCCGATGAAGCGGCCGCCCAGCGGCTTGTCACGCGGCGGCAGCGGCCCGGGTGAGACCGCCGGCTCCCGAGTGACGTTCTCGGTGGGGTGAGTGGTACTCAATGACGCTCCCAGAAGCTCGGACCGACGGGCTCGGTGAAGTCGCTCCGCGCGACGAGGTAGCCCTCGTCATCGACGGTGATGGGCAGCTGAGGCAGCGGACGCGCGGCCGGGCCGAAGATGACCTTGGCCTGGTCGGTGACGTCGAACTGCGACTGGTGGCAGGGGCACAGCAGGTGGTGCGTCTGCTGCTCGTACAGAGCGACAGGGCAGCCGACGTGCGTGCAGACCTTGGAGTACGCGACGATGCCGTTGTACGACCAGTCCTTGCGCTCGTCGGTCTCGATGAGCTGCTCGGGGAGCAGACGGACCAGCAGCACGAGAGCCTTGGCCTTCTCCTCGAGGTAGCCCTCCTCGTGCGAGAGCTCGGCGAGAGGCTCGGGGATCACGTGGACGGCGGAGCCGAGCGTGAGGTCCGCGGCACGGATGGGCTCTCCGGTCGGGTCGTGCGCGAGGCGCATGCCCTCTTCCCACATGGTGTGCTCGAGGAGGAAGACCGGATCGCCCGCGTGCGGGTTCTCGGGGGTGTTGAAGGGCGCCAGACCGCGGAACAGGACCACGCCGGGCACGATCGAGGCCGCGAGCGCCGCGAAGAGACCGTTCCGGATCATCGTGCGACGGCCGAACCCGGACTCCTCGTTCGCGTCGGCGAAGGCCTTGATCGCCGCCTGACGCGTCGTGTCGCGTCCGCGGGTCGCGTGGCGGGGCTCGATGAACTCCTTGTCGGACATCACGGCCTTCGACCAGTGGATGACCGCGATGCCGATCGCGAGAAGCGCGAGGCCGATGCCGAGACCGATGAAGAGGTTGTTGGCGCGGATGTCGGCCATCCGGCCGCTCTCGATCGGGAAGAGCATGTAGGCGGCGATGGCCCAGATGCTGCCGGCGATCGACAGGTAGAAGAGCGTGTAGACCGTGCGCACGGCCCGCCGCATCGCGACGGGGTCCTTGTCGGTCATCCGCTCGCGATGCGGAGGGAGCTCCGGGTTGCGCACCGGGTCGGTGACCGCCACGGCGAGCCCGGGGGAGGGCTTCCAGGAAGCCCTCTCGTGCTCGAGCGGGTCGTCCTCGTGGGCCATGCTGCTCCTCGTCAGTATTGCGTCTTGCGTTCGACTATCAGTTGGACTTCGCCGTGATCCACACGGTGAGGGCGATCAGCGAGCCGATGCCGAAGATCCAGATGAACAGGCCCTCGGATACGGGACCGAGTGAGCCGAGCGTGAAGCCCCCGGGCGACGGCTCGTCCTGCAGGTAGAGCAGGTACGTGATGATGTCGCGCTTCTCTTCGGTGGTCAGCGTCATGTCGTTGAACACCGGCATGTTCTGCGGACCGGTGACCATGGCCGCGTACATGTTGAGGGGGGTCGTGGTGTGCAGGGCGGGGGCGTACTTGCCCTCCGTCAGCGCGCCGCCCGCGCCGGCGACGTTGTGGCACATCGCGCAGTTGATGCGGAAGAGCTCGCCGCCCTCGCTCACGTCGCCCTGGCCATCCAGGACCTCTTCGTCGGGGTAGGTGGGGCCGGGGGCGATCGACTGGACGTACGCGCCGATCGCCGCGATCTGCTCGTCGGTGAACTGCACCGGCTTCTGCGGAGCCTGCGGCCCCTGCATCTGCAGCGGCATGCGGCCGGTGCTCATCTGGAAGTGCACCGCGAGCTCGCCGACGCCGTAGAGCGACGGGCCGTCCTCGGTGCCCTGCACGTCGAGCCCGTGGCACGTGGCGCAGTTGGCCTGGAACAGCCGCTCGCCGTCCTCGACGGTCAGTGCGGAGTTCACCGCCGTCTCGGGGGTCGTGGCAGCCATCGCGGCGGACGCGCCGGCGTAGACGCCTCCGGTGATGAGCAGGCCGATGCCGATCAGTGCGGCGGCGGCCCAGGGGCTGCGGCGGCCTTTCGAGCGGCGCGTGGTCTCTCGTGCCATGTCGGGGTTCAGCTCCGCTCTCACTTGAGGAAGTAGATGACGAGGAAGAGGGCGATCCAGACGACGTCGACGAAGTGCCAGTAGTACGACACCACGATCGAGGACGTCATCTCCTTGCGCCCGAAGTTCTTGACCGCGTAGGCGCGGCCGATCACCAGCAGGAACGCGATCAGCCCGCCGGTGACGTGCAGCGCGTGGAAGCCGGTGGTCAGGTAGAAGGCCGACGCGTAGGCGTTGGCGGTGATCGGCATGCCCTCGGCGACGAGCTGGGCGTACTCCCACACCTGGCCCGAGACGAAGATCGCGCCGAGCGCGAACGTCAGCCAGAACCACTCGACCATGCCCCAGCCGAGCCACCCGCGCTTCTTCGTCGAGTACGGCTGGAACCGCTCGGCGGCGAACACACCCATCTGGCACGTGACCGACGACAGCACGAGGATGATCGTGTTGACAGTCGCGTACGGGATGTTCAGCAGCTGCGTCTCCTCGGCCCACAGATCGGGCGAGGTGCTGCGGAGGGTGAAGTAGATCGCGAACAGTCCCGCGAAGAACATCACCTCGCTGCCGAGCCACACGATCGTGCCGACAGCGACCGGATCCGGCCGCTTGACGGACCGCATGGCCTGGGAGTAGGTCGCTGTGGAGGTCGTCACGCTCCCCATTATGGCCGATCCAGAGGGGAGAGTTTCGCACCGCGGGGCATCTCTTTCGACGGAGATGAACTAAGGAGAACCTAAGAGTTCGGTGACAGGTCGCCGGGAATGCGAGGTGAAGACCCCGATTCACCGTGGACGGGACGCCGTGTCACGAAAGGGTTGCGATCTGCGGCCCCGGCTAGGCTTCTTCGCTATGGCGGAGTTGTACACCTGGCCGGCGATCCTGACGTCCCTGCTCGAGCGACGCGACCTGAGCGTCTCGGAGTCCACGTGGGCGATGAGGCAGATCATGTCGGGAAGCGCCACGCCCTCGCAGCTGGCCGGATTCCTCGTCGCGCTCCGGGCCAAGGGCGAGACCGTCGATGAGATCGTCGGCTTCCGCGACGCGATCCTGGAGGCAGCCTTGCCGCTGCCCGTCGACGCCGCGGTGCTCGACATCGTCGGCACCGGCGGCGACCGGTTCGGCACCGTCAACGTCTCGACCATGTCTGCGCTGGTGGCCGCGGCATCCGGTATCCCCGTCGTCAAGCACGGCAACAAGGCGGCCAGCTCGTCGTCGGGATCGTCGGACGTGCTCGGCGCGCTCGGCGTCGACCTCACCCTCTCGCCGGACGCCGTCGCCGAGACGCTGTCGCGCGCCGGCATCACGTTCGCCTTCGCGGCGGCCTTTCACCCCGGCTTCCGGCATGCCGGCGCGACGCGCGCCGAGCTCGGCGTGCCGACGGTGTTCAACTTCCTCGGTCCGCTGTGCAACCCGGCACGCGCCGAGGCCAACGCGGTCGGCGTCGCACACCTGGATCGCGTGCCCCTCATCACCGGCGTGTTCCGCACGCGTGGCGCGACGGCGCTGGTCTTCCGCGGCGACGACGGGCTGGACGAGCTCACCACGACCGGTCACAGCCGGCTGTGGGAGGTCAGCCGCGGCGACATCCACGAGCACGACCTCGACCCCCGCGATCTCGGCATCCCGTTGGCAGACATCGACGACCTGCTCGGCGGCGACCCGGTGCACAACGCGGGTGTGGTGCGGCGCGTGCTCGACGGCGAGGAGGGCGCGGTGCGCGACATCGTGCTTCTCAATGCCGCAGCGGGGATGGTGGCGTACCGGCTCTTCCGCGACGCCACTCAGGTGCAGCGCCCCATCCTGGAACGTCTCGCCGAGGCGCGCGACGACGCCGCGCTGGCCATCGACACCGGCGCGGCGGCAGCGACCCTCGACCGCTGGGTCGAGGCGACGCGGTCGTTCGCGGCCTGATCTCTGACCCCCGCCGCTGCCCGGCGTGTGGTCTTCCGCGGTCCGCGCCGTCGGCGCTACCGTGTGGCTCACGATGTGCCGTTCCGAGGAGGCAGCATGAGTCAGGAAGAGCCCCGCACCGCCGACGTGATCGAACCCCCGGAGAAGAAGGTCGGGCTGGTGAAGGCGGTCGGCATCCTCGGGATCGTCGGAGGCATCCTTCTGATCGTGGTCGCGATCATCGCCTGGATCGCCGTCACCAGCCAGCTGACGGCGGAGAACATCACGATCCCCGACGACGCGGTGGCGTTCCAGGGGCAGCAGGTCACGGGACCCTTCACCGCCTACGTGCAGGCCGACATCATCAACAAGCACGCGCTCGAAGCCTCCGGCGGCCAGACGTACGCCGAGCTCGATCAGGACGACCCGGTGCGGGCGACGGTCATGCAGGCATCGTTCCTGCGGGCATCGCTGTTCACCTCCGTCGTCGCGTACGGCGTCGCGCTCTTCGCGGCCGGCATGGGCGTGCTCGCCATCCTCTTCGGGTGGGCCATCCATCGCCTCGCGAGCGTGCCGGTCGTCATCCGGCGCGCGAATGTCGTCTGACGCTCGCCACCGCGCGTGAATCCGCACGACGCGCTCGTCGAGATCGCCACGCTCCTCGAGCGGGAGCGTTCGTCGCGGTACAAGTCGAAGGCGTTCCGGGCCGCGGCCGATGCGATCGCAGGGCTCAGCGACGCGGAGCTGCGGGATGCCGCGACGCTGCGCCGGCGCAAGGGCATCGGTGACTCCACCTTCGCGGTCATCCAGCAGGCGCTCTCGGGCGAGGTGCCGGGCTACCTCGTCGACCTGCGTGAACGGGCGGGTGTGCAGCGGACCTCGACGCTGCGGCCGCTGCTGCGCGGCGACCTCCACTCGCACAGCGACTGGTCGGACGGCCTGACCTCGATCGACCTCATGGTGGACGCCGCGCGCGCGCTCGGACACGAGTACCTCGCGCTGACCGACCATTCACCCCGCCTCCGCGTCGCGAACGGGCTTTCGCCCGAGCGGCTGCGGGCGCAGCTCGAGGTCGTCGCGGGCATGAGCGGCGACGGATTCACGCTGCTGTCAGGCATCGAGGTCGACATCCTCGAGGACGGTGCGCTCGATCAGCAGCCGGAGCTGCTCGACGAACTCGATGTCGTGGTCGCGTCGGCCCACTCCAAGCTGCGCATGGAGCGCGGACCCATGACGCGCCGGCTGGTCGCTGCGGCGCGCACCCGGCACGTCGATGTGCTCGGGCATGTGACCGGGCGGCTCGTCGAAGGGTCCCGCGGCACGCGGCCGCCGTCGACGTTCGACGCGCGCGCGGTGTTCGAGGCGTGCGCCGAGCACGGCGTCGCGGTGGAGATCAACTCGCGTCCCGAGCGGCAGGACCCGCCCGACGAGCTCATGACGCTGGCGCTGGAGATCGGATGCCTCTTCTCCATCGACTCCGACGCGCATGCGCCCGGACAGCTCTCGCTGCTGGACTACGGCGCCGAGCGGGCGGAGCGCCTGGGGGTGCCGGCCGAGCGCATCGTCACGACGTGGCCGCTGGACAAGCTGCAGGCGTGGACGCGCCGCGCGCGCTGACTACAGCGCGTCGAGCGCATCGACGATGCGGGTCATCGCGCTCGAGAGCGCCCACCGCTCCGCCAGCGCCGCGGCATCCGCCTTCGCATCCTCGTCGAGTGGTCGCAGCCGGTGGTCGGGCACCTGGAGCGGCAGGTCGCGGACGACAGCGACGACCTGCGGTGCGACCGTCAGATAGGGGAGTCCGGACAGCACCTTGGACCGGACGCCCGCCGACATGCCGTCGCCGGCCTGCGCCGCCGCGATGATGCCGACGAGATCGCCGTGGGTCGCGAGCAGCCCGGCCGCCGTCTTCTCCCCGATTCCGGCGACGCCCGGCAGCCCGTCCGACGAGTCGCCCCGCAGCGTCGCGTAGTCGGCGTACTGCGAGGGCAGGACGCCGTACTTCGCGACGACCGACGCGTCGGTCAGCACTTCGAGGTTGCTCATGCCCCGGGCGGTGTAGATCACCCGCACGCCGCGCGCGTCGTCGACGAGCTGGAACAGGTCGCGGTCGCCGGTGACGATGTCGACGGGCATGGTGGCGGTCGTCGCCAGCGTGCCGATCACGTCGTCGGCCTCGTGCTCAGTCGCGCCGACGATCCGGATGCCGAGGGTGTCGAGCGCCTCGCGGATGACCGGCACCTGCACCTCGAGCGGGTCGGGCACGACCTCGACGTCGGGGCCGTGCGCGACGACCTCCGCGACCCGGTGGGTCTTGTACGTCGGGATCAGGTCGACCCGCCACTGCGGTCGCCAGTCGTCGTCCCAGCACGCGACGAGATGGGAGGGACGGTACGTGGTGACGAGCCGCGTGATGATGTCGAGGAAGCCTCGCACCGCGTTCACCGGAGTCCCGTCGGGGGCCCGCACGGTGTCGGGGACGCCGTAGAACGCTCGGAAGTACAGCGAAGCGGAGTCCAGCAGCATCAGGCGTTCGGTCACGCGTTCATCCTGGCACGCGGCGCCGACGCGCACCTTCGGTCTGCCGGTGTTCAGCAGCCTGGGCCCGACGGGTCCTCCGCGCACGTGCGATCGACCAGTGCGGTGCGCACCTCCACCACGCGGACGCCGTAGCCCGGCCCCTCGGCCCGGACGACCCCCGGCACACTGCGCCACGCGCCGTTGCCGAAGTCGACGGATGCCGCGTACTCGACCGTCACCGACACCGCATACGTGCCCCGCTCGCGGTACACGTGGCTCGTCGGGGTGGGCGTGAACTGCCCCTGACCGAGCGCCGCCCACGTCGTGCCGCCGGTGGAGGTGCGGCTGCTGGTGCCGTCGCCGTGGTCGAAGATGTAGGCCGTCGGCACGAACCGCACCGTCACGTCCCAGCCGAGCACCGTCCCCGGGATGCGCTCCTCGGATGCCGTCGCCACCAGGTTCGTCGGCATGCCGACGACGCCGAAGCCGGCCGGCTCGCCGCCGAGCGTCGGCGACGCCGGACGGAAGGAGGCGATGTCGGCGAGGGTCACGTCGGGGAACCCGACGACGGTGTACTCGATGCACCGGTTGAGCGGCCCGCAGTCCTCGGGGGGAGCGGGGGCGGGGGCGGACCCCTCCCCACCGGAGTTTGGTCTGCTGCGGTCCGCCGGACGCGACCCCGGTTCAACCCGCCCGCTAGCAACGTCGAGCTGGGAGCCGCCTTCGGCAACATAGGCAGTTTGCCAGCCACCTGCCCCTCCAGACGGGGGCGGGGTCTCCCCGGAGGGAGCGGCCAACAACGCGAAGGCGAGAAGTGTCGTCGTCAACTGCATGGAGGCCCGTCCTGCCGGGCGCTGATGTCTTCGATAAGCAAGCTGCGGGGTGCGTTGGGCTCATGGACTAGCGACACCGTTGTGCGCTGCATGTCTGGCCGAGTGCTGTCGACTATAGATTGACCGCTCGCGTCCAGCAGATCGACCGACGACACGTCCACACATACGTCCAGGGACACCTCGCTCTTCATTGGCTCATACGCTGCGAGTTCCAACCGGGTGACGACAGACTCACCAACAACGGTGACTCCGTCAGCGTGAAAGCTCGACAGGCTCTTTCGATCGGAGGCGTTCGCCTCGCCCGTCGTCCACTCGTAAACGCCCTCGAACGTCTCGGGGTCGCTCAGGTCGACCGCGTTCAGTGCGTCGACGTACGCGCGGTACGTCGCCTCCGCGGCGGCGAACGCCTCTTCCTCACTCGCGAAGGCTGCGGTGGGAGTCGGAGCGGGAGGCTCGGGCGTCGAGCACCCCGAGAGGGCGAGCACGAGCGCGATCCCGATGGCTGCGACCCCGCGGTTCCTCACGACACCCACGCTAATCGCGGCGCCCGGTGAGGCTCGGGAGTTATCCACACCCGCAGGCGGAGGAAGCCGGCGATCTCGACGGGGGCTCGGATCGCCGGCTTCGGGCGGGTCCACGGGAGTCCGTGCTGGGGGGTACAGGGCTCCCGTACGAAGGACGCATCGCCGTTCGGTGCACCGGACAGGACTGAACAGTCCCTTCCGGCGTACTGATCAATCATCGCAACCCCGCCTGTGAGCCGGCCATGGCTGCGCCGTGCAATCACCGCACGATGTGGCCGCGATGCCACACGGCATGCCGCCACAGCTGCCGCGGCATCCGGGCGTATCCTCGTGCGATGACGACCGCCGCGAGCCGGCTCGAGTTGCGAGCGCTGCTGGACGAGCTGCATGACGCGGCGACGACGCGTCTGGCGATGCTGGACGACACGCTCGCCGGGCTGCGCGCCGACCGCGGCACCGACGTCGCCGACGACGAGCACGACCCAGACGGCGTCACACTGTCGGGGGAGTGGGCCCGCACGGTGGGGCTCGCCGAGGGTGCCCGCCGTGAGATCGCCGAGATCGACGAGGCGGTCAGGCGCTGGGAGGCGGGCACCTACGGCGTGTGCTCCGACTGCGGGCGAGGCATCCCGATCGCCCGCCTGCGTGCGCGGCCCTTCGCGACCCGGTGCGTCTCGTGCGCCCAGAAGGCCGGAGCGTGACGTGTCGCCGGACTCCGGCTTCCCCCGCGTGGCCGATGCGGACCGCTGCCCGTGCGGCAGCGGCGAGCGGTTCGGCGGATGCTGCGCCCCGCTGCTGCGCGGAACTCCGGCGCCGACCGCCGAGCGGCTGATGCGCTCCCGCTACACCGCCTTCGTCGTCGGCGACGAGCGGTACCTCGCCGGCACGTGGCATCCGGGAACCTGCCCGGCGGATCTGACCCTCGATCCGGCGCAGCGTTGGACGGGCCTGGAGATCCTCGAGGTGGACGCGGGAGGCGAGGAGGACGCGCGCGGCATCGTGGAGTTCCGCGCCGGCTGGCGATCCGGCCGGGAGCGCGGCGTGCTGCACGAGCGGAGCCGCTTCGTCAGGCAGAGCGGGCGGTGGTGGTACCTGGACGGCCGCATCGATCCGCCCTGAGAGGCCCGGCCCGTGCGCGGGCGCCGATAGCGTGAGTTGCATGACCACTCAGGCCGAGAAGGCACAGATCCTTGCCCACCTGCACGCCGCGCCCGAGATCCTGCGCGTCGTGAACGTGTGGGACGCCGTGTCGACCCGCGCCGTCGCGGCCCTCCCCGAGACCCGGGCGATCGCCACCGCCGGGCACTCGATCGCCGCGACCTTCGGCTATGCCGACGGCACCATCCCGCTGGACCTGTCGCTGGACATGCTCGCCCGCATCGTCGAGGCAGCCGGTGATCTGCCGGTCAGCGCCGACCTGGACGCCGGCTACGACGATGCAGGCGAGACCGTCCGCCGCGCGATCGGCGCCGGCGTCGTCGGCGCGAATGTGGAGGACCGCTTGCGGCCGCTCGACGAAGCCGTCGCAGCGGTCAGGGCGATCGTCAAGGCGGGCGAGTCCGAAGGCGTCCCGTTCGTTCTCAACGCCCGCACCGACGCTCTCGTGCGGGCCAAGGACCGGCCCGTCGGGGAGTCGATCGCCGACGCCATCGAGCGCGGACGGGCGTACCTCGACGCGGGCGCCGACCTCGTGTTCGTGCCCGGCGTTCTGAACGCCGAGATGACGGGCGAACTGGTGGCGGGCATCGGCGAGCGTCGCATCAGTGTGATCGGCCTGCCCGGCGCCCTGTCGTCCACCGAGTACGGGGCGCTCGGGGTCGCCCGTATCTCGTACGGCCCGATGACGCAGCGCGTCGCGCTGACGGCGCTGCAGGACACCGCAGCCGAGCTCTACCGCGGCGGCGTCATCCCGGCCTCGACGCGCGCCCTGAACTGACCTGTCGTGACCTGACGGCGGCGCCCGCGCCGCCGTCAGGTGTCGTGCTCGAGCGGAGCGCGGTCTTCGCGGTGGTCGTCCGGCGCGCCCGCGGGGTAGTCGCTGTCGCTGAGCTCGGGTCGACGGCGCAGGTAGAGGGCGCTCGCGACGAGGCCGCCCCACACCACCACGATGGCCAGGACGAGGAAGGTGATCGCCACCGGTGTCATGACGACTCCTTCTCGGTGCGCACCGCGCCGCCTGCGCGCGGCGTCGGATAGTCGGGCCAGGCGGTGAAGTCATCCGGCGACTGCCGCCACCGCAGCGCCGTCACCGCGATCGCCGCCACGACGATGAACAGGATCGTTCCCCAGCCGAAGACGAGGAGATACCACTCGGGCAGATCCGCGTACCCCTCCACCCCGAGCGTGACGATGCGTGAGATGAGCATGTAGCCCAGCACGACGGGTGCGAGCACGCCCACCAGCGCGATCCAAACCTTGCCCACCTTGAACGTCGAGACGGCGTTGAGGTGGAACCGCAGCTCGGGACCGCGGCGGAGCACCCAGATCACGAGGATGGTGGTGAGGACGGCGGATGCCACGATCCCGATGTTGTTCGCCCACTGGTCGGTGACGTCCAGGGCGAGCAGCCCGGTCGTCGTCGAGAAGAAGAGGATGGACAGCACGGCCGACAGGACGCCCACACCGATAGCGGCGGCGCGCGTCGACAGGCCGAACTTCTCCTGGATCGCGGCCGAGACCACCTGCAGCACCGAGATCAGCGATGTGAAGCCCGCGAGCGTCAGCGATCCGAAGAAGAGGCAGCCGAACAGCGGGCCGCCGGGCATCTGAGACACGATCGCGGGGAAGGTGATGAACGAGAGTCCGACTCCCGTCAGGCCCTCGAGCTCCGACACCGCGACGTTCTGCTGAAACGCGAAGAACCCGAGGGTGGCGAAGACGCCGATGCCGGCCAGCACCTCGAAGGACGAGTTGGCGAACGCCACCACAAGACCCGGCCCCGTCAGGTTGGCCTTGCGCCGGCGATACGAGGCGTAGGTGATCATGATGCCGAAGGCGATCGACAGCGAGAAGAAGATCTGGCTGTACGCCGCGATCCACACGTCGGGATCCGCCAACGCCGCCCAGTTCGGCGTGAAGAGGGCGTTGAGTCCTTCCGCCGCGCCGTCGAGGAACAGCGCGCGCACGACGAGGACGAGGAACGCGACCACCAGGAGCGGCAGGAAGACGACGTTCACCCGCTGCAGACCCTTGGCCACGCCCGCGGCGAGCACGGCGATCGCCGCGATCCAGACGATCGCGAGGGGGATCAGGACGCCCGGCACGAACTCGAGGCTGAGCCCCGGCTCGCCCACCTTGAGGTACTCGCCGGTCAGGAAGCCCGCCGGGTCATCGCCCCAGCGCAGGTCGAACGAGAAGACGAAGTAGCTGAGCGCCCACGCGATGACGGCCGTGTAGTAGAGGCCGATGACGAAGGCGATCGCGACCTGGAACCAGCCGAGCGACTCCGTCCATCGTCCCACCGTGCGCCCGACGCGCCGGAAGGCGGTCGGCGCGGCGCCCCGGAAGCGGTGACCGAGCGCGTAGTCCAGGAACAGGATCGGGATGCCCGCGGTCAGCAGGGCGACGAGGTAGGGGATCAGGAACGCCCCGCCGCCGTTCTCGTACGCGACGCCCGGGAAGCGCCAGATGTTGCCGAGACCGACCGCCGAGCCGATGGCGGAGAGGATGAAGCCGACCTGGCCGGTCCATTCCTCGCGTCTGGGCGGGGTCGTCGTGGCGCCTGTGGGGCCGGTGTTCGCTGCGGTCACGTCGTCGTCCCTCCGTCGGTTCTGCACCGTACCAGCCCGGTGCCGCTCCGGCCAGGGCGGCGCGCGCGGACCGGTGATCGGCCGGAGCGCGACGCGCGCAGGTCAGCGCGGCGCCACGGCGTCCAGCAGCAGGTCGAGAGCCCGGTGGGCGCAGTCCCGCGCGGCGACGTCGTCGGGCCGGTCGGCGAGGCGCAGCGCGGCCTCGTTCATGGCGCCGCTCAGCTGCTGCGAGACCGCGTCGACGAGGTCGGGCGGCACCGTGCCCAGCGCCTCGACGGCCTCGCGCAGCTCGCGCCCCGAGGCGGCGGCATCCAGCTCTCGCCACTGCGCCCAGCCGAGGACCGCGGGTGCGTCGACGAGGAGCACCCGCGCGGCGCGGTCGTCGGTGATCGCGTCGAGGAAGGCGTGACTTCCGGCGCGAAGCTGAGCCGCGGCATCCGTCTCCTGCTCCGCGGTCGCGACGACGCGAGCCGCGATCTCGCTCTGCAGCTGCGCGGCGACGGCACGGAACAGTGCCGGCTTGCCGTCGTAGTGGTGGTACACGGCACCGCGCGTGACACCCGCCCGGCGAGCGATGTCGTCGACGGATGCCGCGGCGAAGCCCTCCGCCGAGAACCTCTCGCGGGCGATGTCCAGCACTCGTCGTGCGGTCTCGGCGGCGTCGGCAGCGCTTGCGCGAGGCATGGGTTCCTTTACGTACGTCGAGTATGTATCGTTCAGCTTACCGACACAGTGTACGTAAAGGAGAGACCATGGAGACGATGACCAGCTTCTATCCGGTCGTGATGACGACGGATGCCCCCGCTGCCGCCCGCTTCTTCGAAGAGCACTTGGGGTTCGCGCCCACGTTCGCCGCGGACTGGTACGTCAGCCTGCGGCGCGACGCGGCGGAGCTGGCGTTCCTCGCCAGCGACCACGACACGATCCCGGCGGGGTTCGGCGTTCCCGCGCGAGGAGTGCTGCTGAACGTGGAAGTCGACGACGCCCGGGCGGCGTACGAGCGTCTGGTAGCCGACGCTGGGCTGCCGTGCGTGCTCGCCCTCCGAGACGAGCCCTTCGGCCAGCGTCACTTCATCCTCGTCGCACCCGGCGACGTGCTCGTGGATGTGATCGAGCCCATCGAGCCCTCCGACGACTTCCGGGCGGCGTTCTCCTGACCCTGCATATCCGCCCTCCGGGCCCGCCTAGACTCATGCAGTCGCGTCGGAGGAGGACACATCGATGAGCCGGGCCCAGGAGCTGTTCCGTCGCAAGCCCGTGGCCCCGCCGGCGGCTGCGCCCGGCGGTCTTACCCGCGGCATCGGCACCTTCCAGCTCGCGATGCTCGGCGTCGGGTCGACCGTCGGCACGGGCGTGTTCTTCGTCATGCACGAAGCCGTGCCGCTCGCGGGACCCGCGGTCATGCTCGCCTTCGTCGTGGCGGCTGTCGCCGCGGGGCTCTCGGCCGTCTGCTACGCCGAGATGGCGTCCGCCGTGCCGGTGTCGGGCTCCACCTACTCGTACGCCTACGCCACGCTCGGCGAGATCGTGGCGATGGGCGTGGCCGCATGCCTGATGCTGGAGTACGGCGTGTCGACCGCCGCCGTCGCCTCGGGCTGGAGCGGCTACCTCGACCGGCTCGTCGGCGACCTGCTCGGATGGGACATCCCGGCCGCCCTCACGGTCGGCCCGCTCGAAGGCGGGGTCATCAACCTGCCGGCCGTCGTCCTGGTGGGACTGTGTGCGCTGCTGCTCATCCGCGGCACGCGCGAGTCGGCGATCGTCAATGTGGTGATGGTCGTCATCAAGCTCGCGGTGCTCGTGATGTTCGGGGCGATCGCGATCACCGCGTTCCAGGCCGACAACTTCGCGGACTTCGCACCCTACGGTGCGGCCGGCGTCACCGCGGCCGCGGGCACTATCTTCTTCACCTTCATCGGCCTGGACGCCGTGTCGACGGCGGGCGACGAGGTGCGCGATCCCCAGCGCTCGCTGCCGCGCGCCATCCTCATCGCGCTGGGCACGGTCGTCGCCGTCTACCTGTTCGTCGCGGTCGCCGCGGTGGGCGCGCAGCCGTGGACGCGGTTCGAGGACCCCGACCAGCAGAGCGCAGGTCTCTCGGTGATCCTCAGCGATGTGCTCGGCGCGCAGTGGCCCGCGACCGTGCTGGCGGCGGGTGCGGTCATCTCCATCTTCTCCGTCACGCTGGTCACGCTGTTCGGCCAGACGCGCATCCTCTATGCGATCGGCCGCGACGGGCTGATCCCCCGCGCGTTCGCGCGTGTCGATCCCCGCACGCACACCCCGGTGTTCGCCACCGTCGTGGTCGCGATCGCTGTCGCCGCGCTCGCGGGCTTCATCCCCCTGTCGAGCCTGTGGGATCTCGTGTCGATGGGCACGCTGGTGGCGTTCATCGTCGTCTCGGTCGGAGTCATCGTCCTGCGGCGGACCCGTCCCGACCTGCCGCGGGCGTTCCGCGTTCCGGGCTACCCGGTGACGCCCGTGCTGTCGATCCTCGCGTGCGTGTACCTCATCACCGGACTCGGCTGGTCGACCTATGCGTGGTTCGGCGTCTGGGTGGCCGTCGTGCTCGCCTTCTACCTCTTGTGGGGCCGGCGGCACAGTCTTCTCGCACGTGGGGACGTGGTGACGGATGCCGCGACCGGCGCGCCCGGCGGCGACCGCCGTGCTGACGCCGACCACCGGGACTCCTAGGTGTGATGTCCAGGCAGGTTGTTGAGTCTGCTGAAGGGTGGGGCTCCGATGGCGGAGTGGCGCCTGTGCTGATTGTAGAAGTGCAGCCAGCCGGGCAGCGCGGCGCGACGCTCGGTGTCTGAGGGGTAGAAGCGGGCATAGGCCCAGCCGTCGGCGAGGGTGCGATGGAAGCGTTCTATCTTCCCGTTCGTCTGCGGGCGGTAGGGGCGGGTCCGTTTGTGTCGGATGCCGAGCATGGCGCAGGCGTCTTTCCAGGCGTGGGAGCGATAGGCCGATCCGTTGTCGGACAAGACTCGCTCGACGGTGACGCCGCGGTCAGCGAACCATGCGACCGCGCGTTCGAGCACGCCGATCGCGGTGACGGCGCGCTCATCGCTGCAGATCTCGACGTAGGCGACGCGGGAGTGGTCGTCGATGACGGTGTGCAGGAACGCGGTGCCGATGTTGGGATGCCCTTTCTCGGTGTATCCGGCGCCGGCGCGGGCGGCGCGCTGCTTGTTCTTCTTGCCTTGCTGCTTGCCGACGTAGCGCCAGCCGCCGCCGTCGGGGATGTTGCCGAACTTGGTGACGTCGACGTGGATCAGGGATCCGGGATGGTCGTGTTCGTAGCGGCGGATCGGCTCGCCGGTGACCCGGTCGATGTGGCTGAGCCGGTTGATCCGGGCCCGCACCAGCACCGCATGCACCGTTGAGGCGGGAACGCCGAGCTCGCCGGCGATCTGCACCGGCCCCAGCCGCCGACGCCACCGCAACCGCACGATCCGTTTCACTGTCGCGGGCGGCGTCTTGGTCGGCATCGAGCGCGGCCGGCTGGACCGGTCAATCATTCCCGCGGGCCCTTCGGCCCGGAACCGGGCCGCCCACTTGCGCGCCGTCGGCGGTGAGGTCATGAACATCTTCGCCGCGACGGCGACCGGCCAATGCTCCTCGACGATGAGCTTGGCCAGCCGCAGACGAGCGCGCGGGGTCAGAGCAGCGTTAGCGTGGGACAACGAAGGCCTCCTGTGATGCGTGAGCGGTTCCTAGACAGCTCCACTCTCGCAACGGGAGGCCTTCGCCCGTCAGCAGATCACACGCGATTCACGCAACAACGTCCCTGGACATCACACCTAGGCGGGGGCCGCCTCCGCCGACGCGCGCAGGCGTAGCCTGGGTGGTCCGACGGAGGGAGTCCCATGGCCCGCATCCTGATCATCGGCGGTCACGGCAAGGTCGCGCTGCTGCTCGAGCCCCTGCTGGTGTCGCGCGGCCACACCGTGACGGCCGTGATCCGCCACGCCGACCAGGCGGACGACGTCGCGGCGACCGGCGCCCAGGCGCTCGTGGCCGACGTCGAGTCGTTCGACCTCGGCCAGCTCACCAACCTGATCGCCGGGAACGACGTCGTCGTCTGGTCCGCCGGCGCCGGAGGCGGCGATCCCGCGCGCACCTACGCCGTCGACCGCGACGCGGCGATCCGATCGATGGACGCGGCAGCGGCCGCGGGTGTGCTGCGCTATGTGATGGTGTCGTGGATCGGCTCGCGCGAGGACCACGGCGTCGATCGCGACAGCTCCTTCTTCCCCTACGCGGATGCGAAGTGGGCCGCCGACGCGCATCTCGCACAGAGCGAGCTCGACTGGACCATCCTCGCTCCGGGGACGCTCACGCTCGATGCACCGACAGGGCGGATCGCGATCGACCCCCCAAGCCCCGGCGAGGTGCCGCGGGCGGACGTCGCGGCCGTGATCGCGGCATCCATCGCCGACGACTCGACGATCGGACGCACCATCCGCTTCGGCAGCGGCGACGAGGTCATCGGCCACGCGGTGGCCGGCTGAGTCAGTCCTCGCTCGAATGCAGCCCGCGGTGGGCGGAGAGCAGAGTCACCTCCGGCCGGTCGGCGACCAACCGCTCGGCGTGGTCGAGGACATCCCGCACATGCGACGACCCGGACGCCACCACCGATACGCCGATCCTCGCGCGCCGGTGCAGGTCGTGCTCGCCCACTTCGGCGGCAGCGGCCTCGGTGCGGCGGCTGAGCTCGGCGACCAGCGGCCTCAGCACGCTGCGCTTCTCCTTCAGCGACCGGACCTCGCCCAGCAGCAGGTCGAATTCGATCCACCCGATCCACATGCGTCCATGCTGGCAGGGCGCGGGGGACTGGGCATCCGCACGCCGGGCGCGCACCCGGCCGGCGTCGCCGCGCCCGCCCCGCCGCCGGCCCGTAGGCTGGGGTGCATGCTCGCCACCGTGATCCATGCCGCCCGCGACATCCGCGTGGAGTCCGTTCCCGATCCGGTGCTGTCGACCGGCGCCGATGCGATCGTGCGCGTCGCGGCCGCGTGCGTGTGCGGTTCCGACCTGTGGCCCTACCGCGGGGTGACCCCGACGAAGGAGCCCCACCGCATCGGGCACGAGTTCGTCGGCGTCGTCGAGGAGGTCGGACCCGACGTCGCGGTGGTGCGGCGCGGCGACTTCGTGATCGCGCCGTTCTACGTCTGCGACGGCACGTGCGCGAACTGCCGCAACGGCGTCAGCACGTCGTGCCTGGCGGGCGGATGGTGGGGCAGCGACGACCGCTTCGGCGGCTTCGCGGACGGCGGCCAGGGCGAGCGGGTGCGGGTGCCGCTGGCCGACGGCACGCTCGCCGTCGTGCCGGGACCGGTGGCAGACGACGAGATCCCCGGCCTGCTCACCTTGAGCGACGTCATGGGCACCGGCCATCACGCCGCCGTCTCGGCAGGCGTGCGCCGCGGCGACAGCGTCGCGGTGGTGGGAGACGGCGCGGTCGGACTCTGCGCGATCATCGCGGCCAAGCGGCTGGGCGCCGGCACGATCATCGCGATGTCGCGGCATCCGCAGCGTGAGGCGCTCGCGCGCGAGTTCGGCGCGACCCACATCGTGCAGGAGCGCGGGGATGCCGGCGTCGAGGCCGTGCGTGAACTCACCGACGGGATCGGCGCCGACCGCGTGCTGGAGTGCGTCGGCACCAAGGAGTCGATGGATCAGGCGCTGCGCTCGGCTCGCCCGGGCGGGATGGTCGGCTACGTCGGCGTCCCCAACGGGGGTCCCGAGCTCCCGGTGCGCCAGATGTTCGACCGCAACGTCGGCGTGAACGGCGGGGTCGCCCCGGTGCGGGGCTACATCGACGAACTGCTGCCGGACGTGCGGTCGGGTGCGATCAGGCCGGGGCGGGTCTTCGACCTCGAGCTCCCGTTGTCCGAGGCCGCGGAGGCCTACGCCGCCATGGATGAGCGGCGCGCGATCAAGGTGCTGCTGAGGCCCTGAGGCGTCGCCCGGCGCGCCACGTGCCGGATTCGCGATCCGCGACGCGCCCGCGAGCCTGCGGCCGCGCGCCGCGGCGTGCGGTAGAACAGCAGAAGTCGAAGGGACATCCGAACCGTGAAGCTCGTCAAGCGCATCGTGCTGGTGCTCGTCATCGCGTTCGCGGCGTTCTACCTGATCACGCGGCCGCAGGACGCGGCGAACGCCGTGCAGGGCGCCATCGGCGCCGTGTGGGGCGCCGGCGTCGCCGTGACCGATTTCTTCGTGGCCCTCGCCCAGGGCTGACGATGTTCGATCCGCGGATCGACAAGCACCTGATCACCGATCAGGGCGAGCGGATCGTCGACGAGGTGCGCAAGCACTGGGCCGCCAGCGTCTCGGCGGCGCTCGAGCTCTTCGCCGGCGTGGTGGTGCTCCTCCTGACCTTCTCGGTCCCGGCGCAGGCGTGGTGGGTCCCCGCCCTCCTCGGCGGGGCCGTCGCGGTCCACGCCGTGTGGCGCCTCTTCGAGCAGCACACCGACCGGTTCGTGATCACCAACATGCGGGTGTTCCGGGTGCACGGCATCGTGTCGCAGCGCATCGCCACCATGCCGCTCACGCGCATCCTCGACATCTCCGTCCACAAGCCCGTCATCGGGCGCATCGTCGGATACGGCCACTTCGTGTTCGAGTCCGCCGCCCAGGAGCAGGGGCTCCGCGATATCCGCTACGTCGGGGATCCCGACGGCCGCGGCCTGACGATCCAGCGCGTCATCCAGCAGGCGGGCCTCCGCGGAGCGGCCGGTCGTCCGGAGTTCGCCGGTGCAGCGATCGCCCCCGCCCTCCCGCCGGCGACGACCCCCGCCATGCCGTCCGCCACCGTGGACCTCGGACGCGAGCGGCCGTCGACCGCGCCGGTTCCCGAGGCGCGGGCATCGGGCCCCGCCTCGGGCTGGGACTGGCTCGCCGAGGCGCAGCGGCGCGAGGACGAGCGGCTCGCGCAGCTGCGCGGCGAGCCGGCGTCCAGAAGCGAGGTCTTCGACCCCGATCGCACCAGCACCGCGCCGATCGATCTGCCGCGCTGAGGCACCCTCCGCGCGTCTCGCGCCGCGATGCCGGGGAACATCGCGGATGACCCGCGCGTTCTGATACCCTGGAGCGTCACTCGTGTGGCTGCTTCGCCACGCCTGAGTACCGGCTTGCGCCGGTGCCGGGATCCCGGCTGGGCCGGGTGGCATCGCTTTACACAATCCGCCTCGCCTCGGCTGGAGGCATCCGTTCGCGTCCGCGCGGCCGGCTGCCGCTGAAAGCCGCGGCCCGACTCCCAACCCAACAAGGACAACCCACTACATGACTAGCGCAACGACCGCCACGGCCACCAAGCAGGTCGCGATCAACGACATCGGCTCTGCTGAGGACTTCCTGGCCGCGGTCGAGAAGACCCTGAAGTTCTTCAACGACGGCGACCTGATCGAAGGCACCGTGGTGAAGATCGACCGCGACGAGGTGCTCCTCGACGTCGGCTACAAGACCGAGGGTGTCATCCCCTCGCGCGAGCTCTCCATCAAGCACGACGTCGACCCGAACGAGGTCGTCAAGGTCGGCGACGAGGTCGAAGCCCTCGTTCTCCAGAAGGAGGACAAGGAAGGCCGCCTCATCCTCTCCAAGAAGCGCGCCCAGTACGAGCGCGCCTGGGGCGACGTCGAGAAGATCAAGGAGAACGACGGTGTCGTCACCGGCTCCGTGATCGAGGTCGTCAAGGGCGGTCTGATCGTCGACATCGGCCTGCGCGGCTTCCTGCCGGCGTCGCTCATCGAGCTCCGCCGCGTGCGCGATCTCACGCCGTACCTCGGCCAGGAGATCGAGGCCAAGATCCTCGAGCTCGACAAGAACCGCAACAACGTCGTGCTCTCGCGCCGTGCGCTGCTCGAGCAGACGCAGTCCGAGTCGCGCACCACGTTCCTCAACAACCTCCACAAGGGCCAGGTCCGCAAGGGCACGGTCTCGTCGATCGTCAACTTCGGTGCGTTCGTCGACCTCGGTGGCGTCGACGGTCTCGTCCACGTCTCGGAGCTGTCGTGGAAGCACATCGAGCACGCGTCCGAGGTCGTCGAGGTCGGCCAGGAGGTCACCGTCGAGATCCTCGAGGTCGACCTCGACCGCGAGCGCGTCTCGCTGTCGCTCAAGGCGACGCAGGAGGACCCGTGGCAGGTCTTCGCCCGCACGCACGCGATCGGACAGGTCGCGCCGGGCAAGGTCACCAAGCTCGTGCCGTTCGGTGCCTTCGTCCGCGTCGCGGACGGCATCGAGGGCCTCGTGCACATCTCCGAGCTGTCGGGCAAGCACGTCGAGCTGGCCGAGCAGGTCGTCTCGGTCGGTGAAGAGGTCTTCGTCAAGATCATCGACATCGACCTCGAGCGTCGCCGCATCTCGCTCTCGCTCAAGCAGGCGAACGAGTCGGTCGACCCCAACGGCACCGAGTTCGACCCGGCGCTCTACGGCATGGTCACGGAGTACGACGAGCACGGCGAGTACAAGTACCCCGAGGGCTTCGACCCCGAGACCAACGCCTGGCTCGAAGGCTTCGATGAGCAGCGTGAGAAGTGGGAGCAGGAGTACGCCGCCGCCCACGCGCGCTGGGAGGCTCACAAGGCTGCCGTCACCAAGGCCCTCGAGGCCGAGGCGGCCGCTCCGGTCGAGACCGGCGCGTCGTCGTTCTCGTCCGACAGCGGCCCTGCGGGCACGCTGGCTGACGACGAGGCCCTCGCGGCTCTGCGTGAGAAGCTCTCGGGTCGCTGATCCCGAGCTGAGTCGCCGGGTTCGCTGAACCCCGGTCCGAGAAGGCCGTCACCCGCCGGTGGCGGCCTTCTCGCATACCTGCTGCGACCCGCCTCGGGCGGGCGTCGGTGGCCGGGGGTACCGTCGCGGTGTGCCTGACACGCCCACGACCTCACGCTGCGCTGTCGACGACGGCGGATGCCGCGGCCCGGTGCCCAGCGGTTCCCCGCTGCCCCTGTGCGAACGGCATCTCGCCATCGCGGGGGAGTGGGTGGCGGCGGAGTACGGCCTCACCGATGTGCTGCCCGCGCCCTGCCTGGCCTGCGGGTCGCGGCTGGGGGTGCGGTATCCGTCCGGATGGCTCTGCGCGGTGTGCGAATGGCGCCACGGCGATGTCCCCGATGCCGAGCTGGCGCCGCCGCGCGTCGAGGTCGTCTACTACCTGGGCTATGCCGACCGCGTCAAGATCGGCACCAGCGCCAACCCGCGGCAGCGCCTGTCGGCGATCTGGCACGACGAGCTGCTCGCCTTCGAGCGGGGCGGACGCGCGCTCGAGCAGCGCCGGCACCGCCAGTTCGCAGCCGACCGCCACCCGCGCACTGAGTGGTTCCGGCGCTCCGAGACGCTCGCGGCGCACATCGCCGCGCTCGCCGCCGGTGTGGATGACCCGTGGCAGCAGCATGCGCGATGGGTGAGCGAGGCGCTGGCCGCGCACGGGTGAGGACCTCGGGCGCGGGGGCGGCGGGCGACCGGCCCTCCAGCAGGTTCCTAGGAAGCGCCCCTACCGTGTGAAGGACCCCGCAGGACGGAGCAGACCATGGGACTATTCGATCGACTCTTCGGCGGCTCGGATGACGCGCGTCAGGCGCCGCCCGTGCCGCAGAACGCCTACGGCGGACAGCCGCCGCGGACCCAGCCCGGCATGCAGCCCCCGCGGAGCGAGGACGAGATCGCCATCGAGCGGTACCGCTACCTGCTGCGCACGGCGCCGCCCGAGACGATCGAGCAGGTGCATGCCGAGGCCTTCGCGAGGCTGACCGAGCCGCAGCGGCAGCAGGTGCTCGCGGAGCTCTCGGCCAGCCTGCCGCCGTACGAGCAGCCCCGCTCGACCGACCCCCAGACCATGGCGCGCGCGGCGACGCGAGCGGAGTACCAGAATCCGGGTTTCATTGAGCGCACGCTGGGCCCGCAGCGACAGGGCGGCGGCCCGTCGTTCGGGTCGATGCTGGGTTCGTCGATCCTCGGCACCGTCGTCGGCTACGTCATCGGCTCGGCGCTGGTCAGCTCGTTCATGGCACCGGCCTTCGCGGACGGGCAGGGCTATGAGGACGGCTCATCGGCCGGTGACGGCTCCGGGGACGTCGGGGCGGACGCGGGCGGCGGCGCGGACGCCGGGTGGGGAGACCCGGGCTCGGGATGGGGCGGGGACGCCGCCGGCGACATGGGCGGTTTCGGAGACTTCGGCGGCGACTTCGGCTTCTGACGCGAAAGGTCCGCCGCGGTCGCCGCCGGCGGGCGGTGAGCGCCGCGCGCGCCCCTCGCACACGGGAGGGCCGGCATCCGTTAGCGTCGCGTTATGACCGCCGCGAGACCGCGCGAATCCAGCGTGCTCATGGGCCGCCCGCGGCCGGGAGTCACGGCGCCCGAAGCAGCCGACGGCACGCGGGGTCGTACCGCGACGCTCAACCAGCTGCTGCTGGCAGGTGTCGTCTTCGTGCTCGGCGTGCTCGTGGCGATCGGGCCCTTCACCGGCGACCCGCTGCTGTTCTTCCTCGGCGTGGTGATCGTGATCGTCGTCGCCGCGGCCACGCTGGTCATCCCGTGGGGGCGCATCAGCTACGGCTGGGTCGCCCTGGTCCCGGCCGTCGACATCCTCGCCATCACCCTGATGCAGATCGCAGCGCCCGACACCGTGCTCGGTCTGCTGTGGATCTTCCCCACCACCTGGCTGGCCGGGGGATTCGGGCTGCTCGGATTGTCGGGGGTGATCGTGGCGATCGCCGGCATCGCCAGCGTGCTGGCCGCACTGAGCGCGACCGAGGTCACCTACCGCACGTTCCTGCTCCCGCTCGTGCTGATCGCCGTGGCGGCGACCAGCCATCTCAACGCACGCCGCTCGGATGCCCAGCGGATGCTGCTGGCGAAGCAGTCCGAGCTGCTGCGCAGCGTGCTGGCACGCACCCGCCGTCAGGAGCAGGTCGTCACGGAGGTGCTCGACGCCGTCGACTTCGGCGTCGTGCGCCTGCGCCCGGACGGGCGCGTCACCATCAACAACGAGGCGCATGGCCGCCTGCAGCTCGGACTGGAGCCGGGCGAGGCGTCCAAGGTCCCGGCCTTCCGAGACGACGGCACCTCCCGCCTCCCGCCGGACGAGCTTCCGCTGGAGCGCGCCCGCCGCGGCGAGGCGTTCGACGATCAGGTGGTGTGGTTCGGTGAGGAGCCCGGACCGCGTCGCGCGTTGAACATCACCGCGCGACGCATCATCGACCCCGACGGCCAGGACGCCGGCGCCGTGGTCGTCTCGCGCGACGTCACGGCCGAGCTGACCGCGCTCCGCGCCCGTGACGACCTCGTGGCGTCCGTCTCGCACGAGCTGCGGACACCGCTGACGTCGATCCTCGGCTATCTGGACCTGGCGATCGAAGACCCCGACACGCCGGAGGCCGTGCGCGCCGGGCTGGACGTCGCCGAGCGCAACGCCGAGCGGCTGCTGCGGATTGTCGCCGACATCCTCGCCGCGTCGAGCTCGTCGCCCTCCTCCGTCGAGGCCTCCCTCGTTCCCCAGCTGCTGGACCTGCGCGAGCTGATCGGTGCGGCCGCCGCCGACGCGGCGCCCCGCGCTGCCGCGCGGGCGATCACGATCGACCAGACCGGGCTCGAGCCGGCGAGCGCCTGGGCCGACCCGCTGCGTCTGCGGCAGGTGGTCGACAATCTCGTGTCGAATGCCATCGCCTACAACAAGGACGGTGGCACCGTGTTCGTCGGCACGACCAGCGACGGTACCTCGAGCTGGATCCTGGTCCGCGACACCGGGGTCGGCATCTCCGATGCGGACCGCTCCCGGCTGTTCCAGCGCTACTACAAGGCCGGTGGCGAGCGGCGCGCGGGGACCGGGCTGGGGCTCGCCATCACCCGGGACATCGTGCGCGCTCACGGCGGGGAGCTCGCCCTGCACACCGCGCCCGGCGTGGGATCGACCTTCATCGTGAAGCTCCCCGCCCAGCCCCCGGAAGGAGAGGGATCATGACGCTCGATCTGGCCAGCATCCACCTGATCACCGCTCTCGTGGTCAACGTGAGCGGCGTGGTGTTCATCATCGAGACCATCCTCCGCCGCGACGAGGGCGCCGGCCGGATCTGGTCCATCGCGTTCCTCGCGGGCATGCTGACGACCCTCGCGTACACGGTGTGGGTGCTCGCCGACGGCGCCTGGTGGGCGATCGCCGTCGGAAACGCCGCCTTCGTGGTCGGAACCGGGTGCATGTGGCTCGGATGCCGCCGCTTCAACGGGCGCCGCATCCGGTGGGCGTCGCTCGTCGTCGCCGCCGCGGCCCTCGGCGCAGTCGCTGCCGTCGCTGTCGAAGGCGAGAGCGGCGGGGACTGGGCAGGGGCCCTGTGGATGTTCGTGCCGCTCCTCGCCTTCGCCGCCGCCGGTGCCGCGGAGTGCTTCCAAGGCGACATGCGCGAGTCCCGCACGGCGTGGGTCCTGGGCGCGGTCCTCGGATTCCAGTCGCTGTACTACGTCTCGCGCACCTCGGCGTTCGTGACGTCGGGACCCGACAGCGCCCTGTTCCAGACGGCGTTCGGGACCATCCCGACCAGCTTCCTCACCGTGACCCTCACGATCGTCGCGGTCGTCGTGACCTCGGTGCTGCGCGCGAGCCGTGCTCCGATGCGCGGGTACCTGGCGCGCGCGTCGCCGGGGGAGGCCGACTCGGGCATCGTCGACGCGCACTCCTTCCAGGGGGTCCTGGACGGTCTGTGCGATCGGGCGTGGCGACGCGGGGAACTGGTCGCGGTGACCTCGGTGCGCCTGGACGACCTCGACCAGATCTCCACCGCGTTCGGCAGCGAGGTCGCCGGCGCGGTGTCGGAGACGTGGCGCGCCGGGGTGCGTCGGCACGCACCCACCAACGCGGTCGTGGCCGAGGACGGCCCGACCGGCCTGGTGGTGGCGCTCGGCGTCTCGTCCGGGGCAGAGGCCAGGCGGCAGGCCGGCGCGATCTACCGCGCGCTCTTCGACGACCTCGCCAAGGTGGGCGAAGGCGTGATACCGGTGGTGGGCGTAGGGGTCGCGCTGAGCGACACGGCGGGATACGAGCCCGTCCACCTCATCGGCGTCGCGCGTGACGCCGCCAGCAGGGCGGCGGCGAACGTCGAGACGTCCGTGCTCGTCGACGAGGGGGAGTGAGCGGCCGACGCGGTCGCGGCGTTCAGGCGGTGAGGCGGTAGCCGACGCCGCGGACCGTCTCGATCCACCGCGGCTGGGACGGCGACTCGCCGAGCTTGCGCCGCAGGTTGGCCATGTGCACCTCGATCGCGCGCGCGTCGCTGTCGCTGACGAAGTCGCTCACGGTGTACTGATCCCCGCGCAGCATGATCGCGAGGTCGGCCTTCGCGCGCACCCGCCTGCCTGCGACCAGCAGGTCGGCGAGGATGTCGAACTCGCTGCGCGTGAGCTCGATGTCGTTCCCGTCAACGCAGACGATGTGCGTCTCGGCGTTGAGCCGGAGGCCGCGGTGCTCGAGCCACGCGCCGTCGTCCGTCGCCGGGGGAGCGCTGTCGGCTGTCTGCTCGGCGGGGGCGACGTGACGCGGGCGGCGCAGCATCGCATCGATCCGCGCGCGCAGCTCCCGAGGCCGGAACGGCTTGGCGACGTAGTCGTCGGCACCCGCCTCCAGCCCCTGGAGCGCGTCGATCTCCTCCGTGCGTGCGCTCAGCATCACGATGTAGGTCGAGCTGATGGCGCGGATGCGCTTGGCCGTCTCGAAGCCGTCCATCCCGGGCATGTTGACGTCGAGGGTGGTCACCAGCGGTCGGCGCTCGCGGACGAGCTCGACGCCGTCTGCGCCGTTGGCGGCGTCGTGAACCTCGAATCCGGCTTGTCCGAGGACCGTGGACAGCAGCGACCGGATATCTGCCTCGTCTTCGATGACGACGGCGACCCGAGATTCCTCCACCGTTGCACCTTCCCCGCGCGGGGTTGCGGACGACCGTTCGCGGACGTCCGAAATGATATCCCAGAAAACGCTCTGGAATCCGCGGGGTCGATCGTGCATCACCGGAGGGGGTGAGGATGGAGGGAGGCGGTGGTGTGTGAGCGGCGGCTCGTGGTGTGCGAACGACAGGGCGCGCGAAGGGCGGGAGATGCCCCCACACCCCGCCCCACGCGCGTCCTCGGCGTGCGGAGCCTGGCCGCTTTCGTCCCCACGCGAGCGGCCGGCCCGCACTCCCGGACGACCCCACCGCTCCTGCCGTCCAGCGGACGGGAGATGCGGCGTGTGCGGAGGGGCGAATCGGCGTCGTGCGCAACGTGGTCGCGTCCGACGGTCATCTTCCGCCCTCCCCAGCTCCGCACCTGCGGATCTGTCCTTCGGGTGTCCCCGACGCTACTCCCGGCCCCTCAACTCCCGCTCAGCGCAGCCTCAAGAAGTCCGCAGGCTTGCCGGAGTCCCCGCGCGCCGAAGCGACAGGCCGCATGGCATCCTCGAGAGATGCCGCTCGTCGCCCTCACCGGAGGCATCGCCTCGGGGAAGTCCACCGTCGCCCGCCGCCTCGCCGGACACGGCGCCGTCGTCGTCGACGCCGACCAGATCGTCCGCGAGGTGCAGTCGCCGGGCTCAGCCGTGCTCGCTGCCATCGCGAGGGAGTTCGGCGCCGGGATGCTGCGCCCCGACGGATCGCTCGACCGTGCGGCGCTCGGAAGCCGCGTGTTCGGCGACGACGCCGCGATCGCACGCCTGAACGCGATCGTGCACCCGGCCGTGCGCACGGAGTCGGCGCGCCGCTTCGCCGAGGCCTTCGCGGCCGACCCCTCGGCGGTCGTCGTCTACGACGTTCCGCTTCTCGTGGAAGCGCGCGTCGACGACCCCTGGGAGCTCGTCGTGGTGGCGCACGCGCCCGCTGCCGTCAGGGCGCGGCGGCTCGTCGAGCTGCGCGGGCTCACCCAGGCGGAGGCCGAGGCGCGGATCGGCTCGCAGGTTCCCGACGAGGCGCGTCTGCGCGTCGCCGACGTGGTCATCGACACCGGCGGCGCTCTCGACGAGACGCTGCGTCAGACGGACGAGCTGTGGCGGCGCCTGCCCGAGCACGTGGCCCGGCGCGCGTCGGCGCGCTAGTCCCGGCCGCTCGGGGGATCCGAAGGCGCCGGGGGCGAAGCATCCGTCGTCTTCGCGTCGCGGCGCCGACGACCTCGGGCGCGCAGGGCCATCGTCACCGCCACGACGAAGGCGACCATGATGGCCAGCGCCACGAGCGGCAGGGCGAGCGCGGACACGGACAGGCCCAGTGATGTCGCGTCCTCAGCCGTGCTGAGGGCGGGGGCGGCCATGCCGGCGGTGGCGACGTTCGCCGCCGGTCGCACCGCCGTCTTGGCCACGTGGACGGCCAGGGCGATCACGACGCCGACGACGATCGGGATCCAGGCCGTGCCGGTGAAGAGGTCGGGATCGTCGACGCGGACGGTCTCGGCGCTCGACCCCGCGCCGAACGCGATCCCGCCCGCCACCGGTCGCACCGCGGTCTGGATGACGTCGTTGACCGAGTCGACCGCCGGGATCTTGTCGGCCACGATCTCGACGACCAGCAGGATCCCCACGACCCAGAGGGCGACGTCCGACGAGAGCCACGCCCATCCGGCGGGGAGCTCGACGGCCGGGACGAGGCGATCGGCGATCCCGAGCACGAACAGCGGCATCCAGGCGTTCAAGCCCGCGGCCGTCGCGAGCCCCGACCCGACGATGAACTCCAGCACGCGTCCACTCTAGGATCCCGCGACTGCCGCGGCGGGACCGCCGTCCGCGATACCCGACGGGCGCCGTGCGGCGTAGCCTGGAAGCGGAGCGAGGAGGTGTCACATGGGCGTGTTCTCGAGATTCCGGCGGCGTCGCACCCCGTATCAGTCGACGACCGAGGAGGAGCGCATCGCGCGCTACGTGTACCTGCTGAACAGCCTGCCCGCATCGGTCATCGAGAGCGCGCACGCGTCGGCCTTCAAGGACGTGCCGCCCGAGCGCCGCCGCGAGATGTTCGAGCAGCTCCGGCCCTTCCTGGCCGACTCCGAGCGCGACGCCGCGGCGGAGGATCCCACGGTGATCGCACGGCTCGTCCGCCGCGCGGAGGAGCACCGCGCGCGCCGCTCTCATGAGGCGGGGACGGATGCCGCGACCCATGCCCCTGCGGAGACGGCGCGCACGGCGGTCGGCGTCGTCGACGGCGATCCCCGCGACGGGGTCGACCCCCGCGCCATGCTGATGAACGTCGGCGTGATGGCCCTCGTCGCGAACCAGTTCCTGCTGTCGAGCTCGGTCGCCGCGTACTACACGGTCGGTGCCGGCTCGCTGCAGCTCGCCTCCGAGCCGGGTTGGGTCGCCGAGACGTTCGACCCCGGATCGAGCGGGTTCGACGGCGGCGCGGGCGGGTTCGACGGCGGCTCCGGCATGGACGGCGGCGGGTTCGCGGGCTTCGACGGCGGGGGGTTCGGCGGGTTCGACGGCGGCGGCGGCTTCGGCTGACCGGCCAGGCGCGCAGTCGCGTGCCCCGGTGCGGCGCGGGGACGGAGGCATCCGCTCGCGGCGAACGCGACCCCGGTGTCGGTGGTGCGGCCTACGCTGGATCGGGTGCAGACCACACGATCCGTGCGGCCCTTCGAGGTCATCAGCGAGTTCGCGCCATCGGGCGATCAGCCTCAGGCGATCGCCGAGCTCGCTGCGCGCATCAACGCCGGTGAGACCGATGTCGTTCTGCTCGGCGCGACGGGCACCGGCAAGTCCGCCACGACCGCGTGGCTCGTCGAGGCCGTGCAGCGGCCGACGCTCGTCCTCGCCCACAACAAGACGCTGGCCGCGCAGCTCGCCAACGAGTTCCGCGAGCTGATGCCGAACAACGCCGTCGAGTACTTCGTCAGCTACTACGACTACTACCAGCCCGAGGCCTACGTCCCGCAGACCGACACCTTCATCGAGAAGGACTCCTCGATCAACGCGGAGGTCGAGCGCCTGCGGCACTCCACGACCAACTCGCTGCTCAGCCGCCGCGACGTCGTCGTCGTCAGCACCGTCTCGTGCATCTACGGCCTCGGCTCGCCCGAGGAGTACCTGCGCGCGATGGTGGCACTGCAGGTGGGGGAGCGCTACGACCGCGACGCGCTGATCCGCAAGTTCATCGCGATGCAGTACAACCGCAACGACGTCGACTTCTCACGCGGCAACTTCCGCGTGCGCGGCGACACCATCGAGATCATCCCCGTGTACGAGGAGTACGCCATCCGCGTCGAGATGTTCGGCGACGAGATCGAGGCGCTCTTCATGCTCCATCCGCTCACCGGCGACGTCGTGCAGCGGCTGGACTCCGTGCCGATCTTCCCCGCGACCCACTACGCGGCCGGCACCGAGACCGTGCAGCGCGCGATCGGCACGATCGAGCACGAGCTCGAGGAGCGCCTGAAAGAGCTCGAGTCGCAGAACAAGCTCCTCGAGGCCCAGCGACTGCGGATGCGAACGACGTTCGACCTCGAGATGCTCCAGCAGCTCGGCTTCTGCTCGGGCATCGAGAACTACTCGCGTCACCTCGACGGCCGTATGCCCGGTGAGCCCCCGCACACGCTGCTGGACTTCTTCCCCGACGACTTCCTGATGGTCATCGACGAGTCGCACGTCACCGTGCCTCAGATCGGCGCCATGTACGAGGGCGACGCGTCCCGCAAGCGCACGCTCGTCGAGCACGGGTTCCGCCTGCCGAGCGCCCTCGACAACCGCCCGCTGCGGTGGGACGAGTTCAAGGACCGCGTCGGGCAGACGGTGTACCTGTCGGCCACGCCCGGGCGGTACGAGATGGGCATCGCCGACGGCGTGGTCGAGCAGATCATCCGGCCCACGGGCCTGGTCGACCCCGAGATCATCGTCAAGCCGTCCAAGGGCCAGATCGACGACCTCCTCGAAGAGATCCGGGTGCGCGTCGAGCGCGACGAGCGCGTGCTGGTGACGACGCTGACCAAGAAGATGGCGGAGGAGCTCACCGACTTCCTCGGTGAGCACGGCGTGCGGGTCCGCTACCTGCACTCCGACGTCGACACGCTCCGCCGGGTGGAGCTGCTGAGCGAGCTGCGGGCGGGCGTCTACGACGTGCTGGTCGGCATCAACCTGCTCCGGGAGGGTCTCGATCTGCCCGAGGTGTCGCTCGTGTCAATCCTCGACGCCGACAAGGAGGGGTTCCTGCGAAGCGGCACCTCTCTCATCCAGACGATCGGTCGTGCGGCGCGCAACGTGTCGGGCCAGGTGCACATGTATGCCGACACGGTGACCGACTCGATGCGCAATGCGATCGAAGAGACCGACCGGCGCCGCGAGAAGCAGATCGCCTACAACACCGCCAACGGCATCGACCCGCAGCCGCTGCGCAAGCGCATCGCCGATATCACCGAGGTGCTGGCACGGGAGGCATCGGACACCGATCGGATGCTGCGCGGCAAGGCGGCGTCCAAGACCAAATCCGGCGTCGGCAAGAGCCCGACTCCGCAGCTGCGCCGAGAGGGCATCGCCGCCGAGGGGGCGGAGCAGCTGGAGGCCACGATCGCCGATCTCAGCCAGCAGATGCTCGCCGCGGCGGGCGAGCTGAAGTTCGAGCTCGCCGCCCGTCTGCGCGACGAGGTGCAGGAGATGAAGAAGGAGCTGCGCGCGATGGAGCGAGCGGGGCACGCCTGAGGCGTGAGCCGCCGCGCGGGGGCCTCGACACACGCCGATCGCGCAGCTGGCCGACTCGTGTCGAGGAGGGACGCCGCGCCCCCACTATGGGCAGTGCATGAGCGGCTTGGGACCCGACCGGTCGAAGGTGTGCTGCGCGATCGGCGCGCCGCACAGCGGGCACCCCCGTTCCGCGCGCTCGGCCGCGGTGGGCGCAGGAGCGGTCTCGTAGGGTCCGACCTGAGCCGGACCTGCGAGGCGGATCAGGTTCGCGTTCAGGTAGGCGTACCAGCCGCCGGCGTCACGGACGCGCTCTCGGAGCGGGCGACGGTCGGGAGCGGCGGCATCCGGATTCGGCATGTCTTTAGTGTACTAACGATTCGCGAACTAGACTTCCGCCGTGACCACCGATCGCCCGACGCCCGATGATCTGCTGAAGCTCGACAACCAGTTGTGCTTCGCGCTGGTGACCGCGGCGCGCAACGTCGTGGGGTTGTACCGCCCGCTCCTCGAGCCGCTCGGTCTCACCCATCCGCAGTACCTGGTGATGCTCGCCCTCTGGGAACGCTCGCCGCAGTCGCTGGGCGAGATCGCGCGCGAGCTGGCGCTCGAGCCGGCGACCGCGTCCCCCCTGGTCAAGCGCCTGGAGGCGCAGGGACTGGTGTCGCGCGCGCGTCGCGACGGCGACGAGCGGGTGCTCGACATCGGACTCACCGCGGCGGGGAGGGCGCTCCGGCGCCAGGCGCTGCAGGTGCCGGAGCAGGTGATGGCGCGCACCGGCATGAGCGTGGCAGAGGTGGCGGCGCTGCGGGACGCGCTCCAGGACTTCGCCGGCGCGGCGTCGCACGCGGAACCGGCGCGGGCCGAGCGCTGACGGCTCTTCGCCCCCGGCGAACGGCTCACGGGCCCCATGTCGGAGGCCCCGCCTACACTTGTCTGGTGCCCATCGTCCCTGTCGCCCTGCCCGGAAACACCCCCGGAAGCGCCTCCGCGCACCTCTCGACCGCCCTCGGCGGCGGCAGCGGAAAGCTGAGCGTCCGCGGAGCCCGCGTGCACAACCTCAAGGACGTCGACCTCGACATCCCGCGGGACTCCCTCGTTGTGTTCACCGGCCTGTCGGGCTCGGGCAAGTCGAGCCTGGCATTCGACACGATCTTCGCCGAGGGGCAGCGCCGGTACGTCGAGTCGCTCAGTGCCTACGCCCGGCAGTTCCTCGGCCAAGTCGACCGTCCCGACGTCGACTTCATCGAGGGGCTGAGCCCCGCCGTCTCGATCGACCAGAAGTCGACCAACCGAAATCCCCGCTCCACGGTCGGCACGATCACCGAGATCCACGACTACATGCGTCTGCTGTGGGCGCGCATCGGCGTGCCCCACTGCCCGGAGTGCGGCGAGGTCATCCAGCGGCAGACCGTGCAGCAGATCGCGGACCAGCTCATAGAGCTGCCCGAGCGCACGCGATACCAGATCGTCGCGCCGGTCGTCACCCAGAAGAAGGGCGAGTTCGTCGACCTCTTCAAGGAGCTCGGCGCGAAGGGCTACGCCCGCGCGATCGTCGACGGCGAGCTGATCCAGCTGGCGGAGCCGCCGACGCTCAAGAAGAGCTACAAGCACGACATCGCCGTGGTCGTCGACCGACTCGTGGCAGCGCCCGGCATCCTGGACCGGGTGACCGACTCGGTCGAGACGGCGCTGTCGCTCGCCGGCGGCGTGCTGCAGATCAACTTCGTCGACGAAGAGGGCGATGCGGCGTGGCAGTCGTTCTCCGAGAAGCTCGCCTGCCCGAACGGCCACCCGCTCCAGCTGACCGAGATCGAGCCGCGCACGTTCTCGTTCAACGCCCCGTTCGGCGCCTGCCCCGCCTGCTCCGGGCTCGGCACGCGCATGTCGGTCGACGTCGAGCTGATGCTCGGCGACGAGGACCTGTCGATCCGCGACGGCGTCCTGATCCCGTGGACGACGCAGGGCAAGGGGCTCTTCCAGTACTACGAGCGCCTGCTCGAGGGGCTCGCGAGCGACCTGGGCTTCTCGCTCGACACGCCGTGGAAGCGCCTCCCGTCGGCAGTCCGCGAGGCGGTGCTGCGCGGTGAGAACTACAAGGTCACGGTGAAGTGGAAGAACCGCTACGGTCGCGAGATGCGGTACTCCTCGGGGTTCGAGGGCGTCGTCCCCTACATCGAGCGCCAGTACACGCAGGCGGAATCCGACACGCAGCGCCAGCGCTGGGCGGAGTACCTGCGTGAGGTGCCGTGCCCCGTGTGCAACGGCGACCGGCTGAAGCCGGAGGTGCTGGCGGTCCTCGTCCACGGCCATTCGATCGCGGATGCCTCGCACCTGAGCCTCGGTGAGGCGCGCGAGTATTTCGCCCAGCTGACCCTGACCGAGCGCGAGGCGACGATCGCCGCGCAGGTGCTGCGCGAGATCCGCGTGCGCCTGGACTTCCTCATACGCGTCGGCCTCGACTACCTCAGCCTCAGTCGCGCGGCCGGCACCCTCTCCGGGGGTGAGGCGCAGCGCATCCGCCTCGCGACGCAGATCGGCTCCGGCCTGACGGGCGTGCTGTACGTCCTCGACGAGCCGTCGATCGGGCTCCACCAGCGCGACAACCGGCGACTCATCGAGACGCTGGTGGCGCTGCGCGATCTCGGCAACACGCTCATCGTCGTCGAGCACGACGAGGAGACCATCCATGCCGCCGACTGGATCGTCGACATCGGTCCCGGCGCGGGTGTGAACGGCGGCGAGGTCGTGCACTCCGGCCCCATCGACGTGCTGCTCACCGACTCCGGCTCGATCACCGGCGACTACCTCGCAGGCCGGCGCGCGATCACGACGCCGAAGAAGCGCCGCAAGATCGACAAGAGCCGTCAGGTCAGCGTCGTCGGCGCGCGCGAGAACAACCTCAAGAACGTCACCGTCGACTTCCCGCTGGGCGTGCTGACCGCTGTCACGGGGGTGAGCGGCTCGGGCAAGTCGTCGCTGGTCAACGGCATCCTGTACCAAGTGCTGGCGACGCGGCTCAACGGCGCCCGGCGGGTGGCGGGCAAGCACACCCGGGTCACCGGGCTGGACAACCTCGACAAGGTGGTGCACGTCGACCAGGCGCCGATCGGCCGCACGCCGCGATCGAATCCGGCGACCTACACCGGCGTGTTCGACCGCATCCGCACCCTGTTCAGCGAGACGCCCGAGGCCAAGGTCCGCGGCTACCAGCCGGGCCGGTTCAGCTTCAACGTCAAGGGCGGCCGGTGCGAGGCGTGCTCGGGCGACGGCACGATCAAGATCGAGATGAACTTCCTGCCCGATGTGTACGTCGACTGCGAGGTGTGCCACGGCAAGCGGTACAACCGCGACACGCTCGCGGTGCACTACAAGGGCAAGAACATCGCCGAGGTGCTGGAGATGCCGATCGCCGAAGCGGCGGAGTTCTTCGAGCCGATCCAGGCGATCCACCGCTACCTCAAGACGCTCGTCGACGTCGGCCTCGGGTACGTGAGGCTCGGCCAGTCGGCCACCACGCTGTCCGGCGGCGAGGCGCAGCGCGTGAAGCTCGCGACCGAGCTGCAGCGGCGCACGAACGGCCGCTCGATCTACGTGCTCGACGAGCCGACGACCGGTTTGCACTTCGAAGACGTCCGCAAGCTCCTCGAGGTGCTCAACGGACTCGTCGACAAGGGCAACACCGTCATCGTCATCGAGCACAACCTCGACGTCATCAAGTCGTCCGACTGGGTCATCGACCTGGGGCCGGAGGGCGGAGCCGGCGGCGGGCAGGTCATCGCGACCGGCACGCCGGAGCAGGTCGCCCGTGTCACCGGCAGCCACACCGGTGCCTTCCTCGCGGAGGTGCTCGGGGTCCGCGCGCCGGCAGGCCCGGTCGCCGAGCCCGCTTCCCAGGTCGCCGAGCCCGTCGAAGTGCGCAGGGCCGGCTGAGCGGTATGGCGCGATCGGCTCCCACGGTCCCCTACAAGCCGAGGCCCGGAGAGATCCCCACCAACCCGGGCGTCTACCGCTTCCGCGACGGCGACGGCCGCGTGCTGTACGTCGGCAAGGCGAAGAACCTCCGCGCACGCCTTTCGAACTACTTCGCGCCGTTGCACACGCTGCACGAGCGCACGCGGCGCATGGTCACCACAGCGGCCTCGGTGGAGTGGACGGTCGTGGCCACCGACGTCGACTCGCTGCAGCTGGAGTACCAGTGGATCAAGGAGTTCGACCCGCCCTTCAACGTGCGGTACCGCGACGACAAGTCCTACCCCTTCATGGCGATCACGCTGGCCGATGAGGCGCCGCGGGTGATCGTGACGCGCAACCGCCGCATCTCAGGGGCGAAGTACTTCGGGCCGTACCCGAAGGTGTGGGCGGTGCACGACACCATCGACCTGATGATCAAGGTGTTCCCGATCCGCACCTGCAGCGACTCGTCGTACAAGAAGGCGATGTCCACCGGGCGGCCGTGCTTCCCCGGCCAGATCGGCCGCTGCGGCGGGCCCTGCTCGATGAAGGTCACGATCGAGGAGCACCGCGCGATCGTCGAGGACTTCATCGCCTTCATGTCCGGCGGCGACCAGCGGTTCACCAAGGAGCTCACGGCCCGCATGCGCGAGGCATCCGCCGCCATGGACTACGAGGCCGCCGCTCGGTACCGCGACCGACTGCAGGCGATCGACGCCGTGCTCAACAAGAGCGCCCTCGTGCTGGCGGCCGACACCGACGCCGACCTCTTCGGCATCGCCGAGGACGAGCTCGCCGCGACCGTGCAGCACTTCGTCGTGCGCGGGGGTCGCGTGCGCGGCGTCCGGGCCACCACGATCGAGAAGGAGATCGACATCTCCGGGGGAGACCTCGTCGACCAGGTGCTGCAGCGCACCTACGGCAATGCGGCGAGCGCCGACATCCCGCGGCAGGTGCTCGTCCCCGCCATGCCCGAGGACGCCGCCGACCTCGAGGAGTGGCTGCGCACCCGGCGGGGGAAGGCCGTGACGATCCAGGTGGCCCAGCGCGGGCGCAAGGCCGACCTCATGCGCACCGCCACCCTCAACGCGCAGCAGGCGCTGATGCTGCACAAGACGCGGCGCACCAGCGACTATGTCGCCCGGACACAGGCGCTCACCGACCTGCAGGAGGCGCTGGACCTCGCCGAAGCGCCGCTGCGCATCGAATGCTTCGACGTCTCGCACCTCAGCGGCACGAACGTCGTCGCGTCGATGGTGGTGTTCGAGGACGGCCTGCCCCGCAAAGACCAGTACCGCTCGTTCGGCGTGGGGGAGACGACCGACGACACCGACTCGCTCTATCAGGTGCTCACCCGGCGACTGGCACACCTCGACCGTCCGGAAGAGCAGGACCAGGCGACGGATGCCGCCGCCGCGGCGCCAGCCGAAAGAGACGAGCCCGTGGTGACCACGCGCAAGCGTCCCCGGTTCGCGTACCGTCCGCAGCTGCTCGTCGTCGACGGCGGGAAGCCGCAGGTGGAGGCGGCCGCTCGTGCGCTCCGGGACGCCGGGCACGAGGAGATCGCCCTGTGCGGGATCGCGAAGCGCCTCGAGGAGGTCTGGCTGCCGGGGGAGGACTTCCCGGTGATCCTCCCACGCACCTCCGAGGCCCTCTACCTCCTGCAGCGGCTTCGCGATGAGGCGCACCGCTTCGCCATCACCCATCAGCGCAAGCGTCGGCGGCGCGACATCCAGAGCGTGCTCGCCGAGGTGCCGGGACTCGGGGAGGCCCGGATCAAGGCGCTGCTGCGGCACTTCGGCTCCGTCAGCGCCCTGAAGAACGCGACCGCGGACGAGATCACCGAGCTTCCCGGGGTCGGCCCCAAACTCGCGGCCGCGATCCAGGCCCACCTCGCACAGTCGCCGGCACTGCCGGACGGACAGGAGGCGCCCGCGCGGGAGCACGCCGCCGCCGCCAGTGACTAGGCTGGTCGGGCGGGGGTGGTCATGGTCGAGGCGACGCGTCACGACATCGGGGAAGTGCTGATCGTCACGGGCATGTCCGGTGCCGGGCGATCGACCGCGGCCAACGCCCTCGAGGATCTCGATTGGTACGTGGTCGACAACCTGCCGCCGCAGATGCTCAAGCCGCTGCTGGATCTCACCGAGCTCGCCGCGGGAGTGCTGCCGCGCGTGGCGGTGGTCGTCGACGTACGGGGTCGAGACCTCTTCTTCGACCTGCCTGATGCGATGCGGGCGCTCCGCGACCGCCGCCCGATCCGGCTGATGTTCCTGGACGCCTCCGACGAAGTGCTGGTGCGGCGGTTCGAGGCCGTCCGCCGCCCCCACCCGCTGCAGGGCGACGGGACCCTGCTGAACGGCATCCGCCGTGAACGCGCCAGGCTGGCGGCCGTCCGCGAGAGCGCCGACGTCATCATCGACACCTCCGCCTTCAACATCCACCAGCTCGCCACGAAGATCGCCGATCTGTTCACCGAGGAGGGCGCCGCCCGGCATACCGTGACGCTGCAGAGCTTCGGGTTCAAGTACGGCCTGCCCGCCGACGCCGACATGGTGGTCGACATGCGGTTCCTGCCGAACCCGTTCTGGGACGAGCGGCTGCGGCCGTTCACCGGCGAGGATGCCGAAGTGCGCGACTACGTGCTCGCACAGGAGGGGGCGAAGGAGTTCCTCGACGCCTACAGCGCGGCGCTGCGCCCCGTGCTGGAGGGCTATCAGCGTGAGAACAAGAGTCACTCCGTGATCGCCGTCGGCTGCACGGGCGGCAAGCACCGCTCGGTCGCCATGGTCCGAGAGCTCGCCGGCCGTCTCGGAGCGGTGCCGGGCGTCGCGGTGCGCATGACCCATCGGGACCTCGGCCGGGAGTGATGCCCGCCTCCGCGACGGGCCCGGCCGGGTAGGCTTGGCGGTCGTTCCCGAAAGACCTCAGAAGGAGAGCCGTGTCGCTGACCGCTGACGTGAAGGCCGAGCTGATCACCGTGCGAGACCCGCGCCCCACCGCGCGGGTGGCCGAGCTCACGTCGCTGCTGCGCTTCTCGGGAGGCCTGCACTCGATCGCCAACCGCGTGGCGGTCGAGGCGGAGCTGGACTCCGACATCCTCGCGCGCCGCACCGCGCGCGACCTCGTCGAGCTGTACGGCGTGCGCCCCGAGCTCGTGCACGTGCAGGGATCCGGTGCCCGCGGGGGCAGCCACTACGCCGTCCGCGTCATCGAAGGCGGTGAGACTCTCGCCCGGCAGACCGGGCTTCTCGATCAGCGCCGTCGGCCGGTCCGCGGCCTTCCCAACAAGCTCACCACCGGCTCGCGCGGCGACCTGGCCGCCATCTGGCGGGGCGCTTTCCTCGCCGCCGGGAGCCTCAGCGACCCCGGCCGCTCGGCGGCGCTCGAGATCACCTGCCCGTCGTCCGAGGCGGCGATGGCGCTCGTCGGCGCCGCGCACCGCCTCGGCATCGCGGGCAAGGCGCGCGAGGTGCGCGGGATCCCGCGTGTGGTCGTGCGAGAGGGTGAGGCGATCCGCGCAGCCCTCGCCGCGATGGGCGCCGTCCGCGCCGCCGCCGAGTGGGATCAGATGCGGCAGCGCCGCGAGGTGCGCGCCGGGGTCAACCGGCTCGTGAACTTCGACGACGCGAACCTGCGGCGTTCCGCTCAGGCCGCCGTCGCCGCCTGCGCGCGCGTGGAGCGCGCGCTCGAGATCCTCGGCGACGACGTGCCCGAGCACCTCCGCCAGGCGGGCGACCTGCGCCTGGCGCATCGCGATGCGAGCCTGGACGAGCTCGGCCACCACGCCGATCCGCCCCTGACGAAGGACGCCGTCGCCGGCCGCATCCGCCGGCTGCTGGCCATGGCCGACAAGAAGGCCGAAGCCGAGGGCCTCCCCGGCACCGAGTCGGCCGTCCCCGCCGGCATCGAGGACTGACCGGCGGCGGGTGGAGGCATCCGTCTTCCACACGTCACGCAGCGAAGCAACCCCGGCGCGGCCGCGTCGCCCCTCAGTAGGATGAGTGCGTCACCCTCGCTGCGCCGGGGATTCGGCGCGCGCCGACAGGAAGAAGAGAACATGGCGACCTACTCCTTGCCCGACCTCCCTTACGACTACGCCGCGCTCGAGCCGCACATCAGCGGCAAGATCATGGAGCTGCACCACAGCAAGCACCACCAGGCGTACGTGACCGGTGCCAACACCGCGCTCGAGCAGCTCGCCGAGGCCCGCGAGTCCGGCAACCTGGCGAACGTGAACAAGCTCGAGAAGGACCTCGCGTTCAACCTCGGCGGCCACGTGAACCACTCCATCTTCTGGACCAATCTGTCGCCGGAGGGCGGCGGCGAGCCCGAGGGCGAGCTGCGTGCCGCCATCGACGAGTTCTTCGGCGGCTTCGACAAGTTCCAGGCGCACTTCACCGCGGCCGCCACCGGCATCCAGGGCTCCGGCTGGGCCGTGCTCAGCTGGGACCCGATCGGTCAGCAGCTCATCATCCAGCAGCTCTTCGACCAGCAGAGCAACACCGCGCAGGGCACCATCCCGGTGTTCCAGCTGGACATGTGGGAGCACGCCTTCTACCTCGACTACCTGAACGTCAAGGCCGACTACGTCAAGGCGGTCTGGAACATCGCGAACTGGCAGAACGTGGCGCAGCGCCTCGACGCCGCCCGTCAGAAGACCTCGGGCCTGCTGGTACTGTCCTAGTAGGCGCGGCCGTCCCGGCGGGATGACGCCCGCCGGGACGCCGTTGTCCACGTTCGAATCGCAACAACCGCGCACTCGCGCACGACACACTCAGGAGAAACTCCGTGGCTGTCAAGATCGGCATCAACGGCTTCGGCCGAATCGGACGCAATTACCTCCGCGCGGCGCTCGCGCAGGGCGCGGACCTCGACATCGTGGCGGTGAACGACCTCACCGACAACAAGACCCTGGCTCACCTCCTCAAGTACGACTCGATCCTCGGTCGCCTCGACCAGGAGGTCTCGTACACCGAGGACTCGATCACGGTCGGCGGCAAGACCATCAAGGTCTTCGAAGAGCGCGACCCCGCCAACCTGCCCTGGGGCGAGCTCGGCGTCGACATCGTCATCGAGTCGACCGGCCGCTTCACCAAGGCCGCCGACGCCGGCAAGCACATCGCGGGCGGCGCCAAGAAGGTGCTCATCTCCGCCCCCGCGAGCGGCGAGGACGGCACGTTCGTCATCGGGGCGAACGCCGACACGTACGACCCCGCGACGCAGCACATCATCTCCAACGCGTCGTGCACCACCAACTGCCTCGCGCCGCTCGCGAAGGTGCTCAACGACGAGTTCGGCATCGTCAAGGGCCTCATGACGACGGTCCATGCGTACACCGCCGACCAGAACCTGCAGGACGGCCCGCACAGCGACCTGCGCCGTGCCCGCGCCGCTGCGCTCAACATCGTCCCCACCTCGACCGGTGCCGCCAAGGCCATCGGCCTGGTGCTGCCGGAGCTGAAGGGCAAGCTCGACGGGTTCGCCCTGCGCGTGCCGGTCCCCACCGGATCGGCCACCGACCTCACGGTCGAGCTCGAGCGCGAGGTCACTGTCGACGAGATCAAGGCCGCCTACAAGGCCGCCGCCGAGGGCTCCCTCAAGGGCATCCTCAAGTACACCGAGGACGAGATCGTCTCCAGCGACATCGTCACCGACGACCACTCCTGCATCTTCGACGCGGGTCTGACCCGTGTCATCGGCAACCAGGTCAAGGTCGTCGGCTGGTACGACAACGAGTGGGGATACTCCAACCGCCTCGTCGACCTCACCGAGATCGTCGCCTCGAAGCTCTGATCCCATGGCTCTGCGCACCCTCGACTCGCTGGGTTCGCTGGCCGGCAAGCGCGTCATCGTCCGTGCTGACCTCAACGTCCCCCTCAAGGACGCGGTCATCACGGACGATGGCCGTGTGCGGGCCACGCTCCCCACGCTGAACGCCCTCATCAATCAGGGCGCCCGCGTCATCGTCTGCTCCCACCTGGGCCGCCCGGACGGCGCGCCCGACCCGAAGTACAGCCTCGCCCCGGTGGCGCAGCGTCTGTCGGAACTCCTCGGCAAGCCGGTCGCGTTCGCGCGTGACACCGTCGGCGAGTCGGCTCGCGAGGCCGCCGCGGCGCTCGAGGACGGCGACGTCGCGGTCATCGAGAACCTGCGGTTCAACGCGGCGGAGACCTCGAAGGACGACGCCGAGCGTCGCTCCTTCGCCGAGGAGCTCGCCGTCCTCGGCGACGTGCTGGTCTCGGACGGCTTCGGCGTCGTCCACCGCAAGCAGGCGTCGGTGTTCGATCTGGCCCAGATCCTCCCGTCGGCCGCCGGGTTCCTCATCGAGAAGGAGGTCGACGTCCTCGACCGCCTCACCGAGAACCCGGAGCGTCCCTACACGGTCGTGCTCGGCGGGTCGAAGGTCAGCGACAAGCTGGGCGTCATCGAGCACCTGCTGCCGCGCGTCGACCGCCTCCTCGTCGGTGGCGGCATGATGTTCACGTTCCTCGCCGCGCAGGGGCACAAGGTCGGATCCAGCCTGCTGGAGCAGGACCAGCTCGACACCGTGAAGCGCTACGTCGCGACGGCCGAGGAGCGCGGCGTCGAGCTGGTGCTCCCCGTCGACGCGGTCGTCGCCGCATCGTTCTCGGCCGACGCCGAGCACGTCGTCGCCCCGGCGTCGGCCCTGGAGGACACCGCGTTCGGCGCCTCCGGGCTCGGGCTCGACATCGGTCCCGAGACCGCGGCGGTCTTCGCCGACAAGGTGCGCGACTCGCGGACGGTGTTCTGGAACGGCCCGATGGGCGTGTTCGAGATGCCCGCGTTCGCCGCGGGCACGAAGGCGGTCGCGAAGGCCCTCACCGAGGTCGACGGTCTCTCGGTCGTCGGCGGCGGCGACTCCGCCGCCGCGGTGCGTCAGCTCGGTTTCGCCGACGACGCCTTCGGCCACATCTCCACGGGCGGGGGCGCGAGCCTCGAGTTCCTGGAAGGCAAGAAGCTCCCCGGACTGGAGGTCCTCGGATGGCAGTAGCAGGCCGCACCCCGCTCATCGCGGGGAACTGGAAGATGAACCTCGACCACCTGCAGGCGGTCGCGTTCGTGCAGAAGCTGCACTGGACGCTCAAGGACGCCAAGCACGAGGACGGCTCGGTCGAGGTCGCGGTGTTCCCGCCGTTCACCGACCTCCGCACCGTGCAGACCCTCCTGGACGCCGACAAGATCCCGTTCGCCCTCGGCGCGCAGGACGTGTCGGTGCATGACAGCGGTGCCTACACCGGAGAGGTGTCGGGCGCCTTCCTGGCGAAGCTCGACGCGCGCTACGTCATCATCGGGCACTCCGAGCGCCGCCAGTACCACGCCGAGACCGACGAGGTCGTGGCAGCCAAGGTGAAGGCGGCGATCAAGCACGGGCTCGTCCCGGTGATCTGCGTGGGTGAGACCAGCGAGGACCTCGAGAAGTTCGGTGCGAGCGCCGTTCCGGTCAGCCAGCTGTCAGCCGCGCTCGAGGGTATCAAGCCCGACGCCGACATCGTGGTCGCCTACGAGCCGGTGTGGGCCATCGGATCCGGTCAGGCGGCGACGCCCGAGCAGGCGCAGGACGTCTGCGCGAAGCTCCGTGAGGTCATCGCCGACAAGCTGGGCGCGGATGCCGCCGCCCGCACGCGCGTGCTGTACGGCGGCTCGGTGAAGGCCGCGAACATCGCGAGCTTCATGCGTGAGCCCGATGTCGACGGCGCCCTCGTCGGAGGCGCGAGTCTCGTCGTGGACGAGTTCGCCGCGATCATCCGCTACCAGAAGCACGTCGGCGTCTGACGTCCCTCCGACAGGCTCGGCGCACGGTCGCCGAGCCTGTCGAAGCGTGCGGAACCCGGTGGCTATACTTGGTCCTTGTGCGATCGGCGATCGATCGCCGCGAAAGGCTTCAACGACTGTGCTGATCCTCGAGTTCGTCCTGCAGGTGCTTCTCGGCATCACGAGCCTCCTGCTGACTCTCCTCATCCTGCTCCACAAGGGGCGCGGCGGCGGCCTGTCCGACATGTTCGGCGGCGGCATGACCTCGGCCCTCGGCTCGTCCGGCCTCGCCGAGCGCAACCTCAACCGGTTCACGGTGATCCTCGCGCTGGTCTGGTTCGCGTCCATCGTCGCGCTCGGCCTGATCACGAAGTTCGCGGCCCTCTGATGGCCACCGGAGGCAACGCGATCCGCGGCACCCGCGTCGGCGCGGGCCCGATGGGCGAACAGGACCACGGCTTCCACGCCGAGCGCATCGCGATCTCGTACTGGGACGCCCTCGGCAACGAGACGGTCCGCTACTTCGCGGCCGGAATTCCGGACGAGGAGATCCCCGACACCATCGACTCCCCCCACTCCGGTCTGCCCGCCGGACGCGACAAGGAGAACCCGCCGGCGGTCGCCAAGACCGAGCCGTACAAGACGCACCTCGCCTACGTGAAGGAGCGCCGTACCGAGGAAGAGGCCGAGAGCCTCCTCGAGGACGCGCTGAAGCAGCTGCGCGAGCGTCGCGGCCAGGACTGATACCTGCCGATTCGACAAGAGCGGATGCCGCGGCATCCGCTCTTGTCGTTCGCACAGGTCTGCCGCCGGCCCGTCAGTACTCCTGGTCGATGAGCTCCGGCGGGACCTGGGCCGCGGCCGCCTGGTCCACGAAGAACGTCGTGCGCTTGCGGCCTTTCGCGCCCGCCGCGGGGACGGTGGCATAGCTCGCGCCGGCGAGAGCGAGCCCGAGCGCGGACGCCTTGTCGGCGCCCGCGAGCACGAGCCAGACGCGCTTGGAGCTGTTGATCACCGGACGCGTCATCGAGATGCGCTCCGACGGCGGCTTGGGGGAGTCCCGCACCGGCACGACGGAACGGTCGGTGACCTGGATCTCGGTGCGGTCCGGGAAGAGCGACGCGATGTGGCCGTCAGGGCCGACGCCGAGGAAGCACACGTCGAACGACGGCCACGCGCCCTCCTTGCCGGGAAACGCCGCCAGCTCTGCGGCGTAGGCGGCGGCAGCTGCGTCGAGGTCGGCGCTCTCGTCGCTGCCGAGCGCGGCGTGGACGTTGGCGGCGGGGATGTCCAGCGCGTCGAGGAACGCCGCGCGCGCCTGGCCGTCGTTGCGGTCGGCGTGACCGCGCGGCACGAAACGTTCGTCGCTCCACCAGAAGTGCACGCGCGACCAGTCGATCTCACCCACACGCGGGCTGCGGGCGGCGGCTGCCAGGACCGCGGACCCCATCGAGCCGCCGGTGAGCGACACATGGGCGAGCCTGCCTTCGCCGACCCGCTTGGCCACGCGGCTCAGGAAGCGCGGGGCGACCGACTCGGCGAGAGCCACGGGATCAGGACTGATGACGACGCGCTTCTCGGCCCAGCCTTCAGGCATCCGCAACCCCGTCCGTCACCCGCGCTTGGCTCATGTGGCGTGCGTCTCCTTCGTCGCGGGAGAGTCCAGCAGCTCCCAGCCCTCCGTGATCACTCGACCATACAGGAGGTCCGGGTCCAGGCGACGGAGCTCCTCGGCGAGGCACTCCCGCAGGGTGCGGCGCGGGAACGCCAGCTCGTGGCTGGGCTGCCCGGGCTGCGTGAGGATCGCGACACCCGGGGTCGGGCGCTCCAGCAGCACCTCGCCGCTCGGGCGCACGAGGGCCACCGACTTGATGCCGTGCGGCCACTCCTCCGGGTCGAGGTACGCCCAGTCCACCGGCACGTCGAGCGCGAGCCGCAGCCATGCCGCGAGGAGCGCGGTGGACGGCGAGTCGGACGCACCGCGCACCCGCACGCTGAGCACCGGCTCGTAGGGCGGTTGATCGAGGATGGCCGCGAGCTGCTCGCGCCACCGCGTCAGGCGGGTCCACGCGAGGTCGGTGTCACCCGGCGCGTACTGCGCGCCGAGTCCCGCGACCCAGGCGGACGGGTCGCCCTGTGCAGCGGCATCCGTGATCCGGCGCTGCGCGATGCGGCCGATCGAGGTCTTCGAGATGTTCGCGGGGGTGCGGTTCGGCCACCACACCACGACCGGCGCATCTGGCAGCAGGAGGCCGGTGATGAGGCTCTCGAGGTTCGATCGCCCGGCATCGCCGAGGGCGCGGAGCGTGACGACCTCGCTCGCGCCCGCGTCGCCGCCGACGCGGATCTGCGCATCCAGGCGCGACTCCTCGTCGTACCCGTCGGCGATCATCAGCACGATGACCCGCATCGGATGCTCGCGCGAGGCGTCGTTCGCCGCCTCGATCACCTCTTCGACGGCGCCCTCACGGGTCAGGATCACGAGCGTCAGCACGCGGCCGAGCGCCACCGCGCCGCCCTCTTCTCGCACGTTGACCAGTGCGCGCGAGATCTTGCTGACGGTGGTGTCGGGAAGATCGACGATCACGGGCGCCTCCAGCTCCGTCCGTCGCGGGCGAGCATCTCGTCCGCGGATGCCGGGCCCCACGACCCGGGCGAGTACTGTTCGAGCGGACCGCCCTGCGAGTCCCAGAACCGCTCGATCGGGTCGAGGATCTGCCACGAGAGCTCGACCTCTTCGTGCCGCGGGAACAGCGGCGGGTCGCCGAGGAGCACATCCAGGATCAGGCGCTCGTAGGCCTCCGGACTCGCCTCGGTGAACGCGTGGCCATAGCCGAAGTCCATCGTGACGTCGCGCACCTGAGCGCCCGCGCCGGGCACCTTCGACCCGAAGCGGATCGTCACGCCCTCGTCGGGCTGCACGCGGATCACCAGGGCGTTCTGACCCTGGCCCGAGGTCTGGCTGCGCGAGAACAGCAGCTCGGGAGCGCGCTTGAACACCACCGCGATCTCGGTGACCCTTCGGCCGAGCCGCTTGCCGGTGCGGAGGTAGAACGGCACCCCCGCCCAGCGGCGGGTATTCACCTCGAGGGTCACCGCGGCGTACGTCTCGGTGGTCGACTGCGGGTTCATGCCGTCCTCCTCGAGGAAGCCCAGCACCTTCTCGCCGCCCTGCCAGCCGCCCGCGTACTGCCCGCGCGCGGTCGAACGGGCGAGGTCCTCGGGGAGCGTGACCGCCGCGAGCACCTTCTCCTTCTCGGCGCGGAGGTGCGCCGCGTCGAACGAGATCGGCTCCTCCATCGCCGTCAGCGCCATGAGCTGCAGCAGGTGGTTCTGGATCACGTCGCGCGCGGCGCCGACACCGTCGTAGTACCCGGCGCGGCCGCCGACGCCGATGTCCTCCGCCATCGTGATCTGCACGTGGTCGACGTAGTTGCGGTTCCAGATCGGCTCGTACAGCTCGTTGGCGAAGCGCAGCGCCAGGATGTTCTGGACCGTCTCCTTGCCGAGGTAGTGGTCGATGCGGAAGATCGAGTCCGTCGGGAAGGCCGAGCGCAGCACGTCGTTGAGTGCCCGCGCGGACTCCTGGTCGTGACCGAAGGGCTTCTCGATGACCACGCGCCGCCAGCGGTCCGGGCTGTCGGCCGTGTCGTCGACCAGGCCCGAGGCCTTGAGCTGCTCGGCGACCAGCGGGAACGCCTTCGGCGGGATCGACAGGTAGAACGCGTGGTTGCCCATCGTGCCGCGCTCGGTGTCGAGCTTGTCCACGGTCTCACGCAGGCGGCGGAACGCGTCGGGGTCGTCGAACTCGCCCGACACGAACCGGATGCCCTGCAGCAGCTGCTGCCAGGTCTCTTCGCGGAACTCGGTGCGCGCATGCTGGCGCACCGCATCGTAGACGACCTTGGCGAAGTCCTGGTCCTCCCAATCCCGGCGGGCGAAGCCCACGAGGGCGAACCCGGGGGGCAGCAGTCCGCGGTTGGCGAGGTCGTAGACGGCGGGCATGAGCTTCTTGCGGGAGAGGTCTCCCGTCACACCGAAGATGACGAGCGCGCTCGGGCCCGCGATGCGGTTCAGGCGACGGTCTTCGGGGTCGCGCAGCGGGTTGTGCCCGCGCGAAATCTCGACGGTCATGGGGGAGTGGGGCTCCTACTGGGCCGCTTCGAAGAGCGACAGCACTTCGATCTGGGGGTCGGTCAGGGTGATGGTGACGACAGGCCGGCCGTGTCCGTCGGCGAGCACGCTCGCGTCGCCGGCGGCCTGAGCCTGGATGAGCTGGCCGAACGTGAACGGCCGGCCCGGGATCTCGAGGTCGACGTCGGTCTGCTCGAGGATCTGCAGGAAGACGCCGTTCGCCGGACCGCCCTTGTGGTACTGGCCGGTCGAATGCAGGAACCGGGGGCCCCACCCGAACGTGGTGGGACGCCCGGAGTCGGCGGCCACGAGCTCGCGGAGGCCGGCGAGCTGCGGGAGGTCGAGGCGGTTCACATACGCGTGGATGGCGACGTAGCCGTCGGCCGGGAGCCGCGTCCACAGCGCGTCGAGCACGCCGGCGACGGTTCCGGATGCCGCGAGCGCGGGGTCCGACACGCGAACCTCCACGCCCTCGGCCGTGAAGGCGGGGGCGGTGGGTTCGGGGCGCGCGTCGAGCAGACCCCGAGCGGCCACCTTGGCGGACTCGACGTCGGGCTGGTCGAAGGGGTTGATGCCCAGCATCCGTCCCACGATCGCCGTCGCGTACTCCCACACCACGAACTGAGCCCCCAGCGACCCGCTGACGAGGACTTCGCCCTCGTGGTGCTCGAAGAGGTGGAACTGCTTCGCCTCGTCGACGAAGCGCACCACCTGCAGGTCGGCGGGTTTGGCTTCGACTTCCGGCGAGACCGGCAGGAGGACGACGGGCAGGATGCCGGTGCCGTCCTTGCCCGTGGACTCGGCGACCAGCTGCTCGATCCAGTCGGGCAGCCCCTCGATGTGGGTGCCGTCGGTGACGAGTCCCAGCTTGTCGCGGCGCGGCTCGTCGCCGGCGATCGCGGCGGCGAGCACCAGCGCCGGGTTGTCGGGACTGTCGATGGCGACCTCGAGCAGGGAGGCCTCGGCCTCGTCGAGGAGCTCGGTGATGTCGGCCCCCGCCAGGCCGGCCGGCACGAGGCCGAACGCCGTGAGCGCGGAGTACCGCCCGCCGACTGTGGGGTCGGCGTTGAAGACGGTGTAGCCGTCTGAGCGGGCGGACTCGTCCAGCGGCGATCCGGGATCGGTGACGACGACGATGCGCTCCGCGGGGTCGATCCCCAGGTCGCGGAACGCGGCCTCGAACGCGCGCTTGGCGGAGTCGGTCTCGACGGTGGACCCCGACTTGGACGACACCACCAGGACGGTGCGCGTGAGGTCGCCGCTCTCGGCGTCGCCGTCGATCGCGGCGAGCACCTGGCCGGGGGCGGTGGAGTCGAGGATCACCAGCGGAACCCCGGACGTCTGCGCGATGACCTCGGGAGCGAGCGACGAGCCGCCCATGCCCGCGAGAACGACCCGTGTGACGCCGCGCGCGCGGAGGCGCTCGCGCAGGGCGAGGATCTCGGGCACCAGCGGGCGCGACACGCTGACCGCCTCGACCCAGCCCAGCCGCCGGGAGGCCTCGTCCTCGGAGGCCGGCCCCCACAGGGAGGCGTCGCCGGCCGTGAGGCCCGACGCGACCAGGCTCGAGACGAGCCCCGGCAGCGTGGCCTCGACGACCGACTTGACGCGTCCCGAGAGGTGGATGTCGAAGCTCATCGGGTGCCCTGGAGCGCGTCCTCGAGGGCCGTCTTCACGGTGCCCTGGAGGTCGTGCCAGGAGGCGATGAACTTGCTCACGCCCTCGTCCTCGAGCACCTGGGTGACGTCGGCGAAGTCGACGCCGACCGCCGCGAGGTCGGCGAACACCTTGTGCGCGGCCTCGTAGGTGGCGGTCACGGCGTCGCCGGCGATCTGGCCGTGGTCGAACGTGGCCTGGAGGGTCTTCTCGGGCATCGTGTTGACGGTGCCCGGCGCCACAAGCTCGGTCACGTAGAGGGTGTCGGGAAGCGACGGGTCCTTGACGCCGGTGGAGGCCCACAGTGGGCGCTGAACGTGCGCGCCGGCCGCGGTGAGCGCGGTGGCGCGGTCGGTGGCGAACTCCTTCTCGAACAGCTCGTATGCGAGGCGCGCGTTCGCGACACCGGCCAGGGACTTCAGCCCCAGGGCCTCGTCGGTGCCGATCTCGACGAGGCGCTTGTCGACCTCGGTGTCCACGCGCGAGACGAAGAACGACGCGACGGAGTGGATCTTCGAGATGTCGTGGCCGTTCGCCTGCGCCTGCTCGAGGCCCGCGAGGAACGCCTCGATGACTTCGGCGTAGCGCTCGAGGCTGAAGATCAGGGTGACGTTGACCGAGATGCCCTCCGCGAGCACCGCCGTGATGGCGGGCAGGCCGGCCTTGGTGGCAGGGATCTTGATGTGCACGTTCGGACGGTCGACGCTGGCCCACAGCTCCTTGGCCTGCGCGATGGTGCCCTCGGTATCGTGCGCGAGGTCGGGGGAGACCTCGATCGACACGCGGCCGTCGACACCGTCGGTGGCGTCGTAGACCGGCCGGAAGATGTCGGCCGCGTCGCGCACGTCATCGGTGGTGGCGGCGAAGATCGCGTCGTCCACCGACGCGCCGGCCTTGGCGAGCTCGGCGATCTGGTCGGCGTACGAGTGTCCGCCGCCGCCGATCGCGCCCTGGAAGATCGTCGGGTTCGTGGTGACGCCGCTGACGTTGCGCGTCGAGATGAGCTCGGTCAGGTTGCCCGTCGTGATGCGCTCGCGCGACAGGTCGTCGAGCCAGATGCTCACGCCGTGCTGGACCAGCTGCTCGGTGGGGGTGCTCATGCTGCCTTCTCCTCGTGCTTACTTCGCTGCCGCAAGGTCGAGCTTCGCCGCGGCCGCGATGGTCTCGCGGGCGGCGTCGACGACGGCGTCGGCGGTGATGCCGAACTTCTCGAACAGGGTCTTGTAGTCGGCGGACGCGCCGAAGTGGTCGATTGCGACGGAGCGGCCGGCGTCCCCGACGATGCTGCGCCAGGTGAGGGCGGAGCCTGCCTCGACCGACACGCGTGCCTTGATCGCGGCGGGCAGCACCTTCTCGCGGTACGCCTCGTCCTGCTCGTCGAACCACTCCAGCGACGGCGCCGACACCACTCGGGCGTTGATGCCGTCGGCGGCGAGGGTCTCGCGCGCGGCGACCGCCAGCTGCACCTCGGAGCCGGTGGCGATGAGGATCACGTCGGGTTCGCCGCCGGGAGCCTCGGCGAGGATGTAGGCGCCCTTGGCGACGCCGTCGGTCGAGGCGAACTCGTCGCCGGATGCCTCGCCCTCACCGCGCGCGAACACCGGGATGTTCTGGCGGGTCAGTGCGATGCCCGCCGGTCCGCCCTGGCGGCGCAGGATCTCGAGCCACGCCGCGGAGGTCTCGTTCGCGTCGGCGGGGCGCACCACGGTGAAGTTCGGGATGGCGCGCAGGGTGGCGAGCTGCTCGACCGGCTGGTGGGTCGGGCCGTCTTCGCCGAGGGCGACGGAGTCGTGGGTCCACACGAAGATCGACGGGATGTCCATCAGCGCGGCCAGACGCACCGCGGGGCGCATGTAGTCGCTGAAGATGAGGAAGGTGCCGCCGAACGGACGCGTCGGCCCGTGCAGCTTGATGCCGTTGACGATCGCACCCATCGCGTGCTCGCGGATGCCGAAGTGCAGCACGCGGCCGTACCGGTCGCCCGACCACTCGTGCGTGGACCACTCCGACGGGATGAAGGACTTCGCGTCTTTGATGGTCGTGAGGTTCGACTCCGCGAGGTCGGCCGAGCCGCCCCACAGCTCCGGCAGCTCGGCGGCCAGCGCGTTGATGACCACACCGGACGCGGCACGGGTGGAGACGTCCTTGCCGGCCTCGAACGAGGGCAGCGCAGCGGTGATGTCTTCGGGCAGCTCACCGGCCTCCAGCCGGTCCAGCAGCGCCTTGCGCTCGGGGTTCGCCGCGGCCCACGCGTCGAAGGACTCCTGCCACGCGGCGCGCGCCTCGGCAGCGCGGTCGGCGAGGGCGCGGGTGTGGGCCAGCACGTCGTCCGCGACCACGAACGACTGCTCGGGGTCGAAGCCGAGCACCTCCTTCGTCGCGGCCAGCTCGTCGGCGCCCAGAGCGGAGCCGTGGATCTTGCCGGTGTTCTGCTTTCCGGGCGAGGGCCAGCCGATGATGGTGCGCAGGATGATGAGCGACGGCTTGTCGGTCTCACCCTTGGCAGCCTCGATCGCCGCGTGGAGCTCGGCGACGTCCTCGACGTACTCGCCCGTCTTCTTCCAGTCCACCGTCTGCACGTGCCATCCGTAGGACTCGTAGCGCTTGGCCACATCCTCCGTGAAGGCGACGTTGGTGTCGTCCTCGATCGAGATCTGGTTGGAGTCGTAGATCGCGATCAGGTTGCCCAGCTGCTGGTGACCTGCCAGCGACGACGCCTCACTGGTCACCCCCTCCTGCAGGTCGCCGTCACCGGCGATCACGTACACGAAGTGATCGAACGGCGACTCGCCCGCGGCGGCCTCCGGGTCGAACAGCCCGCGCTCGTAGCGCGCGGCGTACGCGAAGCCGACGGCCGACGCCAGGCCCTGGCCCAGCGGGCCGGTGGTGATCTCGACGCCCCGGGTGTGGCCGTACTCGGGGTGTCCCGGAGTCTTCGAGCCCCACGTGCGCAGCGCCTTCAGGTCGTCGAGCTCCAGCCCGAACCCGCCCAGGTACAGCTGCACGTACTGCGTCAGCGACGAGTGGCCGGCCGAGAGGATGAACCGGTCGCGGCCCAGCCAGTCGGTGTCGGCGGGGTCGTGCCGCAGCACCCGCTGGTACAGCAGGTACGCCGCCGGCGCGAGGCTCATCGCGGTGCCCGGGTGGCCGTTGCCCACCTTCTCGACCGCATCCGCAGCCAGCACGCGTGCGGTGTCCACCGCGCGCCGATCGATCTCATCCCAACGCAGTTCCGACACCGGGCCGCCTTTCTCGTGGAGCTTGCGCCCAGAAACCGGCCGGCTCGCGGCCCTTGTCCGGACGGAGAAGGGGGAATCGGCGACGGGCGCGCGTGGTCTCAGCATAGCGAAGCGGGGTGCCGCCGAGGCCATGCAGGAGGTCTATGTGACGCAGTCTTGCGAAGCGACCGGCGCCGCCGGTGACATCCCGGTGTCCTGCAGGTCACGTTCTGCTCACGCACCGCGGAGCGCTCCTGTGATCCGCTGCGTGAGGCCCAGGCGTCCGCCGCCGCGGCGGGCTGCGACACGCCGATGCCATAGACTTGGAAGGATTCTGCGGGCGGCGATTGCGGGGGCCATGGACATCACGAAGACGGCCGGGGCCGGGGCGCTCGTCGACGGTTCGCGCCGGTCGCGCCAGAGCTTCGGCCGCACCGTCCGGGCCTACATCGCCCTGATGAAGCCGCGCGTCCTCGAGCTGCTGCTGGTCACCACCGTGCCCGTCATGATCCTCGCAGCGGGAGGACTTCCCGACCTCTGGCTCGTCATCGCGACCGTCATCGGCGGCACGGCGAGCGCCGGGTCGGCCGCCGCCTTCAACATGTACCTCGACCGCGACATCGATGCTCACATGCAGCGCACGGTCAATCGCCCGCTGGTCACCGGCGAGGTCTCGCCCCGCGGTGCGCTGACCTTCGCCTGGACGCTCGCGGTGTTCTCGACGGTGTGGCTGTGGCTCACCACCAACTGGCTCGCGGCGGCCCTGTCGGCCGGTGCCATCTTCTTCTACGTCGTCATCTACACGATGATCCTCAAGCGCCGCACCGAGCAGAACATCGTGTGGGGCGGCATCGCGGGCTGCTTCCCCGTGCTCATCGGGTGGTCCGCGGTGACCGGTTCGCTGGCGTGGCCGCCGATCATCCTCTTCGCGCTGGTGTTCCTGTGGACGCCGCCGCACTACTGGCCGCTCTCGATGAAGTACAAGGACCAGTACGAGGAGGTCGACGTGCCGATGCTGGGCGCCACCCGCGCCGGCTCGCAGGTCGGGCTACAGGTGATCCTCTACGCGTGGGCCACCGTGGTGTGCTCGCTGCTGCTCATCCCGGTGGCGGGCATGGGCGTGGTGTACACCGTATCGGCGCTCGTGTTCGGCGGCTGGTTCATCTACGAGTCGCACCTGCTGTACAACCGCGCGGTGCGCGGCACCGAGCCGCGGCCCATGCGCGTCTTCCACGCGTCGATCACGTACCTCACGCTGCTCTTCGTCGCCATCGCGGTCGACCCGCTGCTGCCCTTCTGACGCGCGGTCTCGGAGCTCGCTGACGCGCGCTGACGCGCTGACGCGCCCCGCTGACGCGCCGACGCGCCACGACGTCGGAGATCGACGCCGAGTCGGGCGCTCTTGTGCTTGACCCTCCGACGTCGTGCAGATCTCCGACCGTGTGGCGCATACGGTGAGGCTCCTCCACAGGGTGCACGCAGCGGAGATTCCCCACCTCGAGCAGCGAGAACCCGCCGCGCCCCCGCGTGGCCGACCATGCTGGGGTCGTGTCGGACCGGAGCAGAGGAGCAGCCCAGCGCGGGGAGCGTTCCGCGCGCGAGGTCACTTCGGCGGTGCGAGCGCGCGGTGGCGTGGCGCGAGCATCGACGCTGCAGCGCGACGGGCATTCCCGTCACTACCTGCGGCGCGCCCTCGAGCGGGGATCCCTCCTGCGGGTGGCGCGCGACTGGGTGGCGGTTCCGGATGCCGATGCCGAACTCGTCGCGGCCGCCCGGGGCGGAGTCGTGCTCACGTGCGTGACGGCGGCGCGGCGCGCGGGGCTGTGGGTCCTCGCCGAGGACCGCCCCCACGTGGCGGTCAGTCCCCACGCGCGTGGTGGTCGGCCGGCCACCGCGACCGTGCACTGGGCCGAACCGCTCGTGCCGCGGCATCCGGATGCCCTCATCGACCCGATCGAGAACGTCCTCTCGTTGGCCGCAGCGTGCCAGTCGCGGGAGGCGGCTCTTGCGATCTGGGAGTCGGCGCTGCGGAAGGGGCTGATCGACCGGGCCCAGCTCGAGCGCATGCCGTTGGGTCCGGCGGGACGGGCGCTGCGCGAGGAAGCCGGTTCGTTCGCGGATTCGGGCCTCGAGACGATCTTCGCCCACCGGCTGCGCTGGCTCGGCGTGCGGATCCTCCCCAGGTCTGGATCCTCGGGAGACGCGTGGATCATCTCATCGGCGAACGGCTCGTGGTGCAGATCGACGGTGGGCACCACGTCGACTCCCAGCGCGAATCGGACATCGCCCACGATGCGCTGCTGCGTCTGCGCGGCTACACGGTGTTCCGCTTCGGCTATCACCAGCTGCTGTCGGAGTGGCCGTTCGTGCAATCCGTCATCATGCAGGCGGTCGCTCAGGGCCTGCACCGCGCGTGATGTCGGGCGATGCGCGGTGCCCGCGCGCCACGAAGTCGGAGATCTGCACACCGTCGGTGCGCACAGGCTGACGCGCTCCGATCGCGGGGAGATCTCCGACTTCGTGGTGGTGGCGGGTGGTCAGCGCGCGGGGTCGGGGCGCTCGCTCGAAGCGGCGACCGGAGCGGGGGTGTCGCTGGCCACCTCGATGTCGGGGCTCTCGGACGACACGGGGGCGGCGGCGTCGGCAGCGGCGGGCGTCGGCGCGACGGCGGGCTCGGCGGCGGCGTCGGCAGCGGCGGGCGTCGGCGCGACGGCGGGCTCGGCGGCGGGGGAGGCGACGGCGGGCTCAGCCGTGGCGGGGGCTGCGACGGCGGGGGCTGCGGCGTCGCGCTCGTCGGCGGTCCACGCCGGCTGCTCGGCGCCCTCGACCGGGCGCGGGCGGAGCGTGGACAGGGCGGCGACGGTGAGCGCGAGGAGCACGCCGACGACTCCGGCGCCGATGAGGACGGCGCCCAACTGGGCGATCGACTGGCCGACGTAGACGTCGACACCGGTCGCGGTGCCGTCGGTCAGGGTCGTCGTCATCGAGCCGAGCGTGCGGTTCGTGAGGAACCAGCCACCGGCGATCGTCGCGAGGGAGACCAGGAGAAGGCCCCAGAACGGGATGCTGCGGGCGAGACGGGGACGGGTGGGCATAGGGTCGATCACTCCTCCGGATGCGCGACCCGGGTGGCCGCAGCATCCCACCATGGCAAACGCTCCCGTGCGGCGCCAATCGTGGCGCTATGAATCAGCTGTGGACGACCTGGCGCACCTCGGTGCGGATCGGCTGCTTCAGCTGCAGCACCACGACCGTCATGGTGGCTGCGGCGAGCGCCGCGAGCACCATGTGAATGCCGACGGCCAGCTCGGGCAGGCCGTTGCGGGCCTGGTACAGGCCCACCGCGATCTGCACGAACTCCACCGCCAGCAGAACCACCGTCCAGCGCAGCAGCCTCGGCGCCGCCTCCCGGCTGCGCCACCCCGCGACCAGCAGCGCGAGCGTCAGGGCGAACAGCGCGTAACCCGGCCACGCGTGGACGTGCTCGAGCACCTCGGCGTTGAAGCCGTTGCGGCCGGCGTCGGCATCGCCCGAGTGGGGACCGGCGCCGGTGGTCAGCACGCCGAACACGATGGTCAGCGCCATCGCGAGCGAGGTCGCGTGAGCGAGGACGGCGTGCCCGCGCGGCACCACCAGGGCGCGCGGACCGGCCGGCTGCGACATCCGCACGAGGAAGGCGGCCGTCACGCACACCAGCGCGAGCGACGAGACGTAGTGGAAGCCGACGATGAACGGGTTGAGGCCGGTGAGCACCGTGATCCCGCCGACCAGGGCCTGCGCGGCGACACCGCCCACCACCACCACCGAGAGCACGTACAGGTCCCGGCGCTCGGTGCGCAGCTTCAGCAGGAGGATCCAGACCGCGAGGGCGATGAGCCCGACGACGCCTGTCATGAGCCGGTTGCCGAACTCGATGAGCGAGTGGATGCCCTCGTCGATCCCCGGCGTGGGCACGAGCGACTCGGCGGTGCACAGCGGCCACGTGGGGCAGCCGAGTCCCGACCCGGTGAGCCGCACGGCACCCCCGGTGCCGATGATGGTCACCTCGGCGAGGAAGGAGAGCCACGCGAGCACGCGGATCCGCTTGTCGACGTGGTCGGGCAGCCAGCGCCAGAAGCGCTGCCACACGCCGGCGGTCTGGGTGCTCTGCTGCGCGGACATGCCGGTCTTGCCTCCAGGAGAGGGCTCCCCGCTCGCCATGTGACGGACGCCGCGCGTCCGGGCGGGGGTGGAACCTGTAGAATCGAGGGGTCGGTCGCGCGTGCCTTCGGCGCAGCGCACCACTGACAGTCTAGGCGCGATGGTCGGCGCCGCTTGAGAGGGCCCGAGAAGCGGCATCCCCCCTCCGGTATCTCCACCGGAGATCACGGATGCCGGGACGGATGACACCGCCAGGGCCCGGAGGAGAACGTGACGATGACTGATGTGCTGATCGATCGCCCGGAGCTGGAAGGCCTGGGTGTCTACGAGTTCGGCTGGCACGATGCCGATGCCGCGGGAGCCGTGGCCAAGCGGGGTATCGACGAGTCCGTCGTGCGCGGCATCTCGACGCTCAAGAACGAACCCGAGTGGATGCTCAAGACCAGGCTCAAGGGCTATCAGCTCTTCGGCCGCAAGCCGATGCCGACGTGGGGAGCCGATCTCAGCGAGATCGACTTCGACAACATCAAGTACTTCGTGCGCTCCACCGAGAAGCAGGCGGGCTCCTGGGAGGAGCTCCCCGAAGACATCCGCAACACCTACGAGAAGCTCGGCATCCCCGAGGCGGAGCGCCAGCGTCTCGTCGCCGGCGTCGCCGCGCAGTACGAGTCCGAGGTGGTGTACCACCAGATCCGCGAAGACCTCGAGGCCCAGGGCGTCATCTTCATGGACACCGACACCGCGCTGCGCGAGCACCCCGAGTTCTTCGAGGAGTACTTCGGCACCGTCATTCCGGCGGGCGACAACAAGTTCGCCGCGCTGAACACCGCGGTCTGGTCCGGCGGGTCGTTCGTCTACGTGCCCCCGGGGGTGCACGTCGAGATTCCGCTGCAGGCGTACTTCCGGATCAACACCGAGAACATGGGCCAGTTCGAGCGGACGCTGATCATCGCCGACGAGGGCTCGTACGTGCACTACATCGAGGGCTGCACCGCCCCGATCTACAAGAGCGACTCGCTGCACTCCGCCGTGGTGGAGATCATCGTGAAGAAGAACGCCCGCGTGCGCTACACGACGATCCAGAACTGGTCGAACAACGTCTACAACCTCGTGACCAAGCGGGCCGTCGCCCACGAGGGCGCGACGATGGAGTGGATCGACGGCAACATCGGCTCCAAGGTGACGATGAAGTACCCGTCGATCTTCCTGATGGGCGAGCACGCGAAGGGCGAGACCCTGTCGGTCGCGTTCGCCGGCCCCGGTCAGCACCAGGACGCCGGCGCCAAGATGATCCACATGGCCCCGTACACGCAGTCGTCGATCGTGTCGAAGTCGATCGCGCGCGGGGGCGGGCGCGCCGGCTACCGCGGCGAGGTGCGGGTGGATGCCAACGCCCACCACTCGGCCAACACGGTGCGCTGCGACGCGCTGCTGGTCGACACGATCTCGCGGTCGGACACCTATCCCGCGATCGACATCCGCGTCGATGACGTGCAGCTCGGCCACGAGGCGACCGTGTCCAAGGTGAGCGAGGAGCAGCTGTTCTACCTCATGAGCCGCGGCCTGCCCGAAGACGAGGCCATGGCGATGATCGTGCGCGGCTTCATCGAGCCGATCGCCCGCGAGCTGCCCATGGAGTACGCGCTCGAACTCAACAAGCTCATCGAGATGGGCATGGAAGGATCCGTCGGCTAGATGAGCCCCGTCACCTCGGCCCCCGCCGTTCCCGGCGCGAAGGGCCACTCCGATGGCGCCGGTGCGTTCGTACCGGTTCAGACCCGCTCCGAGCGTCCCCGTTCCTACGATCCCGCCGCCTTCGAGGCCCCCACCGGTCGGGAGGTGAACTGGAAGCACACCCCGACGGCCCGCCTCGCGCCGCTCTTCGCCGACCACGCCGCTCCGCGCGGCGTCATCGAGGTCGACGTCCAGGCGCCCGCCGAGCTGGTCCAGGAGCGACTCGGACACGGTGCTGCGCCGCGCGGGGAGGTGTTCCAGCCGGAAGACCTGCCGGCCGCCATCGCCTGGAAGCAGGAGACCGAGGCTCCGCTGCTGCGGATCCCCGCGGGGGTGGAGCTCTCCGAGCCGGTCGTGGTGACCCTGCGGGGGACCGGCGGTCTGGCCCACGCGCACGTCGTCGTCGAGGCCCTGCCGAACTCGCACGCCACCGTGGTGTTCCGTCACACCGGCACCGCGCAGCACGCGCAGAACGTCGAGATCATCGTGCGCGACGGCGCCCACCTCACGCTGGTGTCGGTGCAGGAGTGGGATGACGACGCCGTGCACGCGGCATCCCACCAGGCCCGTGTCGAGAGGGACGCGACGCTGCGCCACGTGGTCGTCAGCTTCGGCGGCGGCGTCGTACGGGTGAACCCCAGCGTCGAGCTTTCCGGCACCGGCTCGCGCGGTGAGCTGTACGGCCTCAGCTACTCCGACTCCGGGCAGCACCTGGAGAGCCAGGTGTACCTGCACCACAAGGGTGCCGAGACCAGCGGCGACGTCCTGTACAAGGGCGCGCTGCAGGGCGAGGGCGCGCGCAGCGTGTGGATCGGCGATGTGCTGATCGGGCCGGATGCCGTCGGCACCGACTCGTACGAGGCCAACCGCAACCTCGTCCTCACCGACGGCGCGCGAGCCGAGTCGATCCCGAATCTCGAGATCGAGACCGGCGACATCCGGGGCGCGGGGCACGCCAGTGCGACCGGGCGCTTCGACGACGAGCAGCTGTTCTACCTCCAGGCGCGGGGCATCCGCGAAGACGAGGCGCGACGCCTGGTGGTGCTCGGCTTCCTGGCCGAGATCGTGCAGAAGATCGGTGTCGAGGAGCTCGAGGCGGAGCTCTTCGCCGCCATCGAGAAGGAACTTGCGATGGAGGTCGCCCGATGACTGCGCAGCGCGTGTGCGCCCTCAGTGAGCTCGTCCAGGACGAGGCCCGCCGCGTGGAGGTGGACGGCGTCGCCATCGCCGTCGTCCTCGACTCCAGCGGCGAGGTGCACGCCATCGGCGATGTGTGCACCCACGGCGACATCTCGCTGTCGGAGGGCTTCGTCGACGGTGAGACGCTGGAGTGCTGGGCGCACGGCTCGGCCTTCTCGCTGCGCACCGGCAAGCCCCTCAACCTCCCCGCGTACGAGCCGGTCCCGGTCTTCGCGGTCACCGTCGACGGCGATGACGTGCTCATCGATCCGACCGTCAAGCTCGAAGTGAACTGAAGAAGGTACTGAACAATGTCTGTCCTCGAGATCCGCGACCTGCACGTGACGGTCGAGACGGATGCCGGCACCACCCCGATCCTCAACGGCGTCACGCTCACCATCCGCACCGGTGAGACGCACGCGATCATGGGGCCGAACGGCTCCGGCAAGTCCACCCTCGCCTACACGATCGCCGGCCACCCCAAGTACGCCGTCACCAGCGGCACCATCACGCTCGACGGCGAGGACGTCCTGGCGATGTCCGTCGACGAGCGGGCGCGCGCGGGCCTGTTCCTGGCCATGCAGTACCCGGTGGAGATCCCCGGCGTCACCGTGACGAACTTCCTGCGCACGGCGAAGACGGCCATCGACGGGGAGGCGCCGTCGATCCGCACGTGGACCAAGGACGTCAAGTCGTCCATGAAGAACCTCCGGATGGACCCGAAGTTCGCTCAGCGCAACGTCAACGAGGGCTTCTCGGGCGGCGAGAAGAAGCGCCACGAGATCCTGCAGCTCGAGCTGCTCAAGCCGCAGATCGCGGTGCTCGACGAGACCGACTCGGGCCTGGACGTCGACGCGCTGAAGGTCGTGTCGGAGGGCGTGAACCGCGCCAAGGCCGAGACCGACCTCGGTGTGCTGCTCATCACGCACTACACCCGCATCCTGCGCTACATCCACCCCGACTTCGTGCACGTCATGGTCGGCGGGCGCATCGTCGAGGAGGGCGGGCCGGAGCTCGCCGACCGTCTCGAGGACGAGGGCTACGACCGCTTCCTGCCCGCGGGCGAAGAGGAGCCGGCCGATGCCCCCGTGGGCAGCGAAGCGTAGGATCGTGACATGACGGCGACGCTCACGCCCGAGAAGTACGACGAGGTCACCGAGGCCCTCAAGGACGTCATGGATCCCGAGCTCGGGATCAACGTCGTGGACCTCGGCCTCATCTACGATCTCGGCTGGGATGACGAGAACGACGCGCTGGTCATCCACATGACCCTGACATCTGCGGGATGCCCGTTGACCGACGTGCTCGAGGAGCAGACGGCGCAGGCCCTCGACGAGGTCGTGGAGCGCTTCCGCATCAACTGGGTGTGGATGCCGCCGTGGGGCCCGGAGCGGATCACCGATGACGGGCGCGACATGATGCGCGCCCTCGGTTTCGCGATCTGACAGCCCGCCGTTTCGCACGGTGACGCCGCCGGCTCGTCTGCCCGGCTCTGCTCGCTAGGCTCGAACGGTGAGCGTCATCGCCCCCCTTCAGGCACTTCCCGTCGATCAGCTGCGGCTGCGCACGAGCACCAAGTGGCGCCGCTATCCGCAGGACGTGCTGCCGATGTTCGTCGCCGAGACGGACTTCGTGCCGGCGCCCGCGATCACGGCGGCTCTCGCGCGGGCGGTGCAGCTCGGCGACACGGGGTACACGCCCCCGGACCCCGGCATCCGCGCCGCGTACGCCGGCTTCGCGGAGCGCCGGTTCGGGTGGACGGTCGACCCCTCACGGATTCGCACCACGTGCGACGTCATGATGGGCGTCGTCGAGATCCTGCGGAGAGTCGTCGCGCCGGGGGACCGCGTCGTCGTGACGCCGCCGGTGTATCCGCCGTTCTTCGACTGCGTGCCCGAGGCCGGTGCCCTCGTCGAGCGCGTGCCGCTGCGGGACACGGGCGAGGCCTGGGAACTGGATCTCGCCGGCATCGAAGCGGCGTTCGCGGGCGGCGCTCGGGCGATCCTGCTGTGCAACCCCCACAACCCGACGGGCACCGTGCACTCGCGTGCCTCCCTCGCCGCCCTCGCCGACCTGGCGGCGACGTACGGCGCGGTCGTCGTCAGCGACGAGATCCACGCGCCGCTCACGGGTCGCGGCGCGACCTTCACACCGTTCCTGGACGCGTCGCCCACGGCCGCGCGCGTCGGCTACGCCGTCGTCAGTGCCAGCAAGGCGTTCAATCTCGCAGGCCTGAAATGTGCGCTGATGGTGACCGCCGACGATGCCACCACGGCGGTCGTGCGCTCCCTGCCCGATGAGGTCGAGTGGCGAACCGGGCTGTTCGGCGCACTCGCCGCCGTCGCGGCCTTCTCCGGTGAGAGCGACGACTGGCTCGACGCCCAGCTGGCGGCCCTCGACGTGAACAGAGTCCTGCTGGCCGAGCTGCTCGCCGAGCACCTCCCCGCTGCCCGGTACCGGATCCCGGATGCCGGATTCCTGGCGTGGATCGACCTCACGGCCCTTGCCTGGGGCGATAATCCCGCGGTGAAGGTGCTGCGCGACGCCAAGGTCGCCCTGCACTTCGGACCCCTGTTCGGGCAGGAGGGCGCAGGGCATGTCCGACTGAACTTCGGATGCTCGCCCGAGGTGCTGCGCGAAGCGGTGGAGCGCCTGGGCGCCCTGGCGCGCTCGTGACGGTCGAGCCGCACACCGGGATCTGGCAGGCGCGCTACGTCTGGGTGACCGTCGGCGCCGTCGCGCTGATCTTCCTGGCGGCCATGCAGTCGCTCGCGATCACGACGGTGATGCCCGTCGTGAGCGCGGACCTCGACGGCGAGAGGCTGTACGCCGTCGCGTTCGCGGGCACCCTGGCCACGAGCGTGGTCGGCATGGTCGCGGTCGGCGCCTGGTGCGACCGCGGCGGGGTGCTGGCGCCGCTGACCACCGCGGTCGGGCTGTTCGTGGTCGGCCTGGTGCTCGCGGGCCTCGCCCTCAGCATGCCCGTGCTCGTGGCGGGGCGTCTGGTGCAGGGCCTCGGGACCGGCGGGCAGACCGTCGCCCTGTACGTCGTGGTGGCCCGGGTCTACCCGGGCACCGTGCACGGACGGGTGTTCGCCGCGTTCTCGGCGGCATGGGTGGTGCCCTCGCTCATCGGGCCGTTCCTCGCCGGGGCGGTCACCGAACTGCTCCACTGGCGCTGGGTGTTCCTCGGTGTCGCCGCGCTCACGGTGGTGGCGTTCCTCATGGTGGTGGCGCGCCTGCACGGGCTTCCGCTGCACACCGATCAGCCCGCGACGGAGCGCGTCGGCCCGCGCCTGGCCTGCGCGGTCGCCGTCGCGCTGGGAGCCCTGGGTCTCAGCCTCGCCGGCGAGCTCGGGGCCTGGGCGTGGGCGGCGGTTGCGGCATCCGTCGCCGTCATCGGTCTGGCATCGCGCCCGTTGCTGCCGCCGGGGACGCTGCGCGCCGCTCGCGGCCTGCCGAGCGTGGTCCTCATGCGCGGGCTGATCGCGGGCGCGCTGTTCGGCGCCGAGATCTACGTGCCGTACCTGCTCATCGATGACTACGGATTCTCGCCGACCTGGGCAGGACTCGGGCTCACCGCCGCGGCGCTCGCGTGGGCGGCCGCCGCCGACGTGCAGGGGCGGTTCGGCGACCGGATCGGCAACGCCCGGATCACGCTGATCGGCTCGGGCCTGCTCGTCGCGTCGCTCACGATCGCGGCGGCCACCGCCCTCCTCGCGCTCCCTCCCGCTGTCCTCATCGCCGGATGGGGGCTGGCAGGCGCCGGGATGGGACTGATGTATCCGCGGCTGACCGTGCTGACGCTGGCGTATTCGCAGCCTCAGAACCAGGGCTTCAACTCCTCGGCGCTGTCCATCTCGGACGCCGTGGGATCGGCGTCGTCCATCGCCGTGATGGGACTCGTGTTCACGGCGCTGGCGACGACGGATGCCGGGTTCCCTGCCGTCTTCGCGGTCGGCATCGCACTTGCCCTCGCTGCCCTGGTGCCGGGGCTCCGCCTGGGGCACGCGCATGAGGTCGGGAAGTGACGCGGGCGAGATCCGGTTTTGGCGATCGGCAGAGGTAAGGCTAGCCTAACCATGTGAGCACTTCGATCGAGACCGGCACTCGACCGGCCTACCGCCCGTACCGGACGAGTGTCGTCGCGGTGGAACGGCTCGCGCCCCACTTCGTGCGCGTGACCTTCACCGGCCCCGACCTCGACGTCTTCGGAACAGCAGGCCTCGACCAGCGCATCAAGCTCATCCTGCCGCTCTCCGACGGCACCCTCAGCGACATCGGGCAGGACGACGCCGAGGCGGTCGACGACGGGAGCTGGTATCTCCGCTGGCGGTCGCTGCCGAATGCGGACCGTGGCGCGCTCCGCACCTACACGGTGCGGCGCATCGACCCTGCCGCGCGCCGGCTCGCCGTCGACTTCGTCGTCCACCACGACGCCGGCCCGGCGGGATCGTGGGCGGAGGCCGCCGCGGTCGGCCAGGAGCTCGTCATCGTCGGACCCGACGAGCGCAGCGAGGACCGCCGCTCCGGCCTGGACTGGCATCCCGGCACCGCCCAGCGCGTGCTGCTCGCCGGCGATGAGACGGCGGCGCCGGCGATCTGCGCCATCCTGGAGTCGCTGGACGCGTCGTACGAGGTGGACGCGTTCCTGGAGGTCCCGACCGCGGCGGACCGCCTCCAGCTGGACGTGCCCGAGCACTTCCGCGTGACCTGGCTCTCTCGAGACGACCGGCCGCACGGCGAGGTCCTCGCCCACGCGGTGCGGGCATGGAGCGAGGTCTCGGCGGAGATCCTCGCCAAGGCCGCCGCACCGCGCGCCCAGGACCTCGTCGACGTCGACGTCGACCGCGATCTGCTGTGGGACAGCCCCGCCGATGCGGAGGGCGACTTCTACGCGTGGATCGCCGGCGAGGCGGCCATGGTCAAGGGGCTGCGTCGCCACCTCGTCCAGGGGTGCGGTGTGGATCGCAAGCGCGTCGCGTTCATGGGGTACTGGCGCCTGGGCCAGTCCGAGCGACAGGAATGAGCGACGCGCGCACGCGGCGCGCTCGGGTGGTCCTGGCCGCGGCGCTCACCGTGCTCGCCGTCGCCGTCGTGCTGAGCCTGGGCGTCGGCGCCCGGGCGATCCCCCCCTGGGTCGTGTGGGAGGCCCTCACCTCGCCGGACCTGTCGGATGCGGACCACACGGTCGTGCTCACGCAGCGGATTCCCCGGACCGTGATCGGCCTCCTCGCGGGCGCCGCGCTCGCGGTGGCCGGCGCAGTGATGCAGGGTCTGACGCGCAATCCCCTCGCGGATCCCGGACTGCTCGGAGTGAACGCGGGCGCATCCCTCGCCGTCCTGACGGCGATCACCCTGCTCGGGATCACCGCTCCCGCCGGATTCGTGTGGTTCGCCTTCGGAGGAGCGGCGATCGCGGCGGTCGTGGTGGCAGCGATCGGCTCGCGGGGCCCGGACGGGGCGAACCCGGCCAAGCTCGCCCTCACCGGCGCCGCCGTCACCGCAGGCCTGACGTCGGTGTCGATCCTCATCCTGACCACCGACATCGTCGCGCTCGAGGTGTACCGCTACTGGTCGGTCGGGGCGCTCACCGCACGCGGCCTGGACGCCGTCGGCGCGGTGGCCGGTCCCATCCTCGTCGGCGTGGTGCTCGCGATCGCCAGCATCCGCGGACTGGATCTCATCGCGCTCGGCGAGGACACGGCCAGAGGGCTCGGCCACGACGTGACGCGCACCCGGGCGATCGGCATCCTCGCCACCGTGCTGCTGTGCGGCGGGGCGACCGCGATCGCAGGACCGATCGTGTTCCTCGGCCTGCTCGTCCCGCACGCGCTGCGCGCCTTCGTGGGAGACAGCTACCGCGACCTGGTCCTGCTCGGCATGCCGCTCGGTGCCGCCGTGCTCGTGCTCGCCGATGTGGTGGGTCGCGTCATCGCGGCGCCGGGCGAGGTGCAGGCGGGAATCGTCATCGCCTTCCTCGGCGCGCCGGTGCTCATCAGCCTCGTCCTGCGCCGGAAGCAGGTCACGCTGTGAGCGTCGTCGAGGCGGTGCGTGCCCGGACGCGCGTACGCCGGCGCTGGGTCGTGCTGGCTCTGACCGCCGTCACTCTGCTCATCGCCGCGTGCTTCCTCTCGCTGGGCGACTATCCGCTCACGCCGGACCAGGTGTGGCGCACGCTGTGGGGCGGCGGAGAGCGCGTCGAGGCGTACGTGGTGCTCCAGGTGCGGGCGCCGCGCCTGGCGATGGCCCTCACGGCCGGCGCTGCGCTCGGCACCGCCGGCGCGCTCCTCCAGGCGCTGCTGCGCAACCCGCTCGCGAGCCCCGACCTGCTCGGAATCTCAGGGGGAAGCGGTGTGGCGGCGGTCTTCGCCCTGCTCGTGCTCGGAACGACGGGGCCGGTGCTGACGGTGTTCGCTTTCGCCGGCGGTCTCACCGTCGCCGCGCTGCTGCTGTTCGCGGGGCGCGGGCAGCGCGCCGGCGGCTATCGGCTCATCCTCGCGGGGATCGGGGTGGCCTTCCTGTGCACCGCGATCACGAACTTCCTCATGGTGCGCGCGCAGGTCGAGCAGACGCAGGCGGCACTCGTGTGGCTCACCGGGAGCCTCTCGTCCACGCCCTGGTGGCAGGTCGTCACGCTTGTGCTCATCGGGATCGCCTGCATCCCGGCTGTCATCGCCTCCGCCCGCTGGCTTCCCATCAACCAGATGGGCCCCGCGACGGCCGCCGGCCTCGGCATCCGTACCTCCCGCGTTCAGCTGGTCGCGGTCGGCGCCGCCGTGCTTCTCACAGCGGCGACCTGCGCCTTCATCGGTCCGGTCGGCTTCATCGCCCTCTGCGCTCCGGCCATCGCCCGGCCGCTGCTCGGTCGCGGCGCCGTCGGCGTGGGTGCCAGCGCTCTGGTCGGCGCGACGCTGCTCGCCGCCGCCGACCTCGTCGCCCAGTTCGCCATCCCCGGTCTGCAGCTGCCTGTCGGGGTCGTGACCGGCGCGCTCGGCGCCGTGTTCCTGCTGTGGCTGCTCAGCACGTCGAAGGGACGCAACCTGTGAGCACAGACACCCCCACTCCGCGGCTCGTCGCGCGCGGACTCTCGGCCGGCTACCAGGACCGGCGTGTCATCGAAGGGCTGGACCTCGCCATCGCCCCGGGACGCATCACGATGATCATCGGGGCGAACGCGTGCGGCAAGTCGACCCTGCTCGGAGTGCTCGCCCGGCTCCGTCCGCCGACCTCGGGGACCGTGGAACTCGACGGCGTCGACGTCGGCACGCTGTCACGTCGGCGGTTCGCCCGCACGGTGGGCCTGCTGCCGCAGCAGCCGTCTGCGCCGGACGGGCTCACCGTCGCAGAGCTCGTCTCGCGCGGCCGCCATCCGCACCGCGGGGTGTTCCAGCGCTGGAGCACCGAGGACTCAGCGATCGTGGACACCGCCCTTGCCCGCACGGGGATGACGCAGCTCGCCGACCGGCCGGTGGGCGACCTCTCCGGCGGGCAGCGCCAGCGCGCCTGGATCGCGATGGCCCTCGCCCAGGACCCGCGGATCCTCCTCCTGGACGAGCCGACCACGTTCCTCGATCTCAGTCACCAGATCGAGGTGCTCGACCTGCTGCGCGAGCTGAACCGCACACAGGGAACCACCATCGTGGTGGTGCTGCACGAGCTGAACCTCGCCGCGCGGTACGCGGACGAGCTGGTCATCATGTCGCACGGCCGGGTCGTCGCCCACGGCGCACCCGCCGACGTGCTGACAGCGCAGACGGTCGCCGAGGCCTTCTCGCTCGACGCTCTGGTGATGCCCGATCCCCTCACCGGGACACCCCTCGTGCTCCCCGTTCCCGGCGGCGCTCACAGCGCCGCCGACCACGCCTGACCTCACCGAAAGGAAATCACATGTCACGCAAGCTCATCCGAAGCTCCGTCGGCGCGGCAGCGGTCGCCACCGTCGCGCTCGCGCTCACCGCGTGCGCGGGCTCGCCCGCTGCAGAGACGTCGACCGACGGGGGGACAGCCTCCGGGGCCTACCCGCTCACGATCACGAGTGCGCTGGGCGACGCGGTCATCGAGTCCGAGCCGACCCGGATCGCCACGTGGGGATGGGGTGCCACCGACGCCGTGCTCGCGCTGGGGGTCGTTCCGGTCGCCATCCCGTCCGACGACTACTCCGGCGGCGAGGACCGGATGGCGCCGTGGGTGGCGGAGGAGCTGGAGGAGCTCGGCGGCGAGGCCCCGACGATCCTCGACAACTCGACCTACGAGCTCTCCGTCGAGCAGCTGCTCGCCACCGACCCCGACGTGCTCCTGGCGCCCTACTCCGGTCTCACCCAGGACGAGTTCGACGCCGTGACCGAGGCCGGGGTCCCGGTCGTCGGATACCCCGACGGGCCCTGGACGACGCCGTGGCGTGACGTCGTCACGATCGTCGGGGAGGCGCTGGGCAAGGAGGACGAGGCCGAGCAGGTGCTGGCGGACCTCGATGCGATGGTCGCCGACGCGGCTGCGGCGCACCCCGAGTTCGCCGATTCCACGATCGCCGTGCCCACCGAGTCGGCCGGCACCTACTACCTGTACCTGGCGTCGGACCCGCGCGTGGAGATCCTCGAGGACCTGGGGTTCCAGACCCCCGCGAGCGTCGCCGACCTCGACACCGGCGAGAGCACGTTCTACACCACGGTCAGCCCGGAGAACCTCGACAAGATCGACTCCGACGTGATCCTCACCTTCGCCGAGACGCAGGACGCGCTGGACGCGTTCCTCGGGTCGGACGCAGGCAGACTCATCCCCGCAGTGCAGAGCGGCGCGGTCGCCGCCCTCGTCGGCAGCGAGGACGTCTCGGCGCTCTCGCCGACGCCGTTGACCCTGCCGTGGGGCCTGGACGCCCTGGTGGAGAAGCTCGCGGAGGCGACCGCCACCGCGCAGGGCTGACATCCTGGCCGTACCGCGACCCTGACAGCACGAGAGCCCCGGCCGCCCGGCCGGGGCTCTCGTGCGTACGTGGTCCGTCGTCACTTCTTCGCGGCGTCGGCCTTCCGCACGAGCGCCCACGCGCCCGGGATGATCGCGGCGGCGAGCGCGGCCTTGATGAGGCCGCCGACGATGAACGGCAGCAGCCCCACTTCGAGCAGTCCCGCGAAGGAGTAGTCCAGACCCATCACGACGTTGAGGATGAACGCCATGTAGGGGATGCCGAAGAGGAAGGGGACGACGCTGGCTGCGGCGAATCCGAGGAAGGCGAGGGCCGGACGGCGATCCCAGGCGCGTTCGGCGAACCAGCCCGCGAGGAACGCCGAGAAGATGAAGCCGATGACGAATCCGAAGCTCGGCTTGCCGACCGCGGCCAGCGTGCCGGTGAAGCCCGCGAACACGGGGAGCCCCGCGAGACCCACGAGCAGGTACGTCGTCAGCGCGGCCGCGCCGCGCCACGCGCCGAGCGCGGCGCCGACGACGATGACTCCGAGCGTCTGACCGGTGATCGGCACCGGCCACAGCGGGATCTCGACCTGGGCGAGGAGGGCGACGACCGCCGCGCCGGCGACGACGAGGCCGGCGTCGAGGGCGAAGGCACGGGCGCGGGAGGACGGGCGGGCGATGACGTCCGCGAGCACGCGGCGTGAGCCGGCGGCGGCGGTCGGAGCGGCGGCGATGGATGACATGGGACTCAGCCTAGAGGGCGGCGGATGCCTCCACTTGGACGCAGTCCACCAATGATCTGCCGTTCCGCTGTCCGGCGCGCACAGCCGCGTGCCCGCGTCGGCGGGCAGACGGACCGACGAGGGCTCCGGACGCGAGGCCCGTATACTGGATGGCTGGCCACTCGGCCGCACCACCACCCACCGACGGAACGGACATCCGCTGTGCTCGCCGTGCACGACCTCGAGATCCGCGTGGGCGCGCGCGTGCTCATGTCGGACGTCTCCTTCCGCGTCTCCGACGGCGACAAGATCGGCCTGGTCGGCCGCAACGGCGCCGGAAAGACCACCCTCACCAAGGTGCTCGCGGGAGACGTGCTGCCCTCGGAGGGAAGGGTCGAGCGCTCCGGCGACCTCGGCTACCTGCCGCAGGACCCGCGCTCGGGCGACCCTGAGATGCTGGCGCGCACGCGCATCCTCGACGCCCGCGGTCTCGGCACCCTGGCGATCGGCATGCACGAGGCATCCGTCGCCATGGCCTCGGACGACGTGGACGCCGCTGCCCGCGCGATGCGCAAGTACGGAAACCTCACCGAGCGCTTCGAGGCACTCGGCGGATACGCCGCCGAGGCCGAGGCGGCATCGATCGCGCACAACCTGTCTCTGCCGGACCGGATCCTCGATCAGCCGCTGAAGACGCTGTCGGGCGGTCAGCGCCGGCGGATCGAGCTGGCCCGCATCCTGTTCTCCGATGCGCAGACGATGATCCTCGACGAGCCGACGAACCACCTCGACGCCGACAGCGTCGTGTGGCTGCGCGAGTTCCTCCAGGGCTACAAGGGCGGGCTCATCGTCATCAGCCACGACGTCGAACTCGTCGGCGAGACGGTGAACCGCGTGTTCTACCTCGACGCGAACCGCCAGGTCATCGACGTCTACAACATGAACTGGAAGAACTACCTGCGCCAGCGGGTGGCCGACGAGGAGCGCCGCAAGAAGGAGCGCGCCAACGTCGAGAAGAAGGCGAGCGTCCTGCAGCAGCAGGCCGCACGGTTCGGTGCGAAGGCGTCCAAGGCCGCGGCCGCGCATCAGATGGTGGCCCGCGCCGAGAAGATGCTCGCGGGGCTGGAGGAGGTCCGTCAGGAGGACCGGGTCGCGAAGCTGCGGTTCCCCAAGCCGGCGCCGTGCGGCAAGACCCCGATCACCGCGACCGGACTGTCGAAGTCGTACGGGTCGCTGGAGATCTTCACCGACGTCGATCTCGCCATCGACCGCGGCTCCAAGGTCGTCGTACTGGGCCTGAACGGGGCCGGCAAGACGACGCTCCTGCGCATCCTCGCGGGCGTCGACCAGGCCGACACCGGCGTCGTCGAGCCCGGGCACGGGCTCAAGATCGGCTACTACGCGCAGGAGCACGAGAACCTCGACGTGTCGCGCTCGGTCCTGGAGAACATGATGTCCGCGGCGCCCGACATCAACGCGACCGATGCCCGCAAAGTGCTCGGCTCGTTCCTGTTCACCGGCGACGATGTGCTCAAGCCCGCTGGAGTCCTCTCGGGTGGCGAGAAGACGCGGCTGTCGCTCGCGACGCTCGTCGTCTCCAGCGCCAACGTGCTGCTGCTCGACGAGCCGACCAACAACCTCGACCCGGCGTCGCGCGAGGAGATCCTCGGCGCCCTCGCGCACTACGAGGGCGCTGTGATCCTCGTCTCGCACGACGAGGGAGCCGTCGAGGCGCTCAACCCGGAGCGCGTGCTGATCCTTCCGGACGGCGTCGAGGACATCTGGGGCCGCGATTACGCCGACCTGGTCGCGTTGGCGTAGCGGTCGACCGGATGCGCGGCCGGGGCGTCCACCGGCGGGGCCGGCGTCACCGGTTGGCGGCGTCGAGCAGCGCGTCCTCGTCCTCCGCGTCGCGGTCCCGCTTGCGGCGTGCTGCCGGCGGGCGCGCGGCATCCGCCGGCTCCCCGGTGGCAGCGGTGTCCTCCGCCTCTTCCCGGCGATGGCGCCGCTCGGTCCGGATGACGTAGCCGATGAAGATGAAGCCCATGATCGCGAACAGGATCCACTGGATCGCGTACGACAGATGCGGGCCGGGATCCTCCGACGGCGCGGGAAGCGCGTTCGGGGTCTCCGCCGGCACCGGATCCTCCGACACCATCACGCCGTACGCGCTGCGCTCCAACGCATCAGCTGTCGCGGGGGAGAGGGTTTCGGCGACGAGGTCGAGGCTGATGGTCGGCACCTGCCCGTCCGGTGCGCCGCGGCCGGACGCCGGGATCGGCTCGCCGGGGCGGAGTCGGACGATCACTGTCGTCACGCCTTCGGGCGGAGCGGGCACGGCGTCCGGCACCGGCTGATCCTGCCCGGGCGGCACCCAGCCACGGTTCACCAGCACCACGCGGCCGTTGACCACCTCGAACGGAACGAGCACCTCGAACGCCGACGTGCCGCCGTGCGGGCGGTTGCGCACGAGCACGCCCTCGTCGGAGAGGTAGGTCCCGGTGAGGACGACCGGGCGCCACTCGTCGGCCGCGTCGAGTTCGGCGCCCGCGGCGATGACCTGTTCCAGCGGCACGGGCGCGGCGTCGTAGTTGCGCTCGACGAGCTCGAGCTGCGCCGACCGCTCCTGGTTGCGCGAGAACTGCCAGTTCGACAGGAACGCGCACGCGATGGCGAAGACGACGGCCAGCGCGACGTAGATGGCCCACCGCCCGGCGCGCGGGAGGTCCTGCATGCTCACGGACCGCCTGCTCATGCCGACGCTCCGCCCGCGACGAGCGCGTCCACCGAGAGCGGGAAGTCGCGCGCCGCGAGGAACTCGCGCAGATAGCCCACGTGCTCGTCGCACGCGACCCAGGTCTTCCGCCGATCGGCCCCGTGGATGCGCGGGTTACGCCAGTCGATCCGCCAGCTCGCGGGGGCTCGGCATCCCGCCCGCGAGCAGACCGCGTCGGCGGCGGGGTCGTGAGCGCTCATGCGCTCCGGTCCGTCGACTCGCCGGATGCCGGACGAGCCTCCTCGATCCGGATCACGAGCGGCGCTGCCGCCGCGGCGGCCGGGGCGACGGGCGGCGCGGGGAGCGCCCGCTCGGGGTCCTCCCGCCGGTTGCCGCGGCTATCCTGCCCGACGTTGGCCGAGACCACTGCGATGTAGGGCAGGAAGATCGCGCCGGTGGCGAACACCCAGGTGTACCAGCCGTACGGCGTGATCACGACCATCAGGATGAAGCATGCGACGCGGATGCCCATCATCACCAGGTACCGCACCGAGCGCGCGCCGACCTCGTCGCGCGGTGCGCGCGGCAGGGATGTCGCAGACGGGGCGGGGCCTGAGCTCTTCACGGTACTTCCAGGGTACGCCGGTTGCACCGTGTGGGCTCCCGCCCGGAGGGTCGAATCGAGCCGCCGTCAGACGTTCCCGCCGGACTGCTGATACACCGCCACGAAGAACGAGAAGAAGAGGATCGCCGCGATGATGCCGAGGATGGTGAGCCCCAGCCCGACCCAGCCGACGATCGTGCCCGCCAGCGCCATCCCGCGTCCCTGCTCGCCGCTGGTCTTGAGCTGGTTGAGCGACATGTGGCCGGTGATCACGCCGACGATCGATCCGATGACCGGGAGGATGACGAAGCTGGCGATCGACGAGATCAGTGAGACGATCGCCAGCGTGTTGGTCTTCGCGGGCGCGCCGTAGCCATACGCCGGAGCCGCGCCGTACGCGGGGGAGCCGTAGGCGGGCTCCGCCGGCGCGGAGCCGTACGCCGGCGCCGAGCCGTACGCGGGCGCGGAGCCGTAGGCGGGCGGGGCAGCCGAGCCCGGGGCGGGCGGCGGGTAGGCCGCCGGCTGTCCGGCGCTCGGCGCGGGCGGGACCGGCGGGTACGAGCCCGGCTCGGGGTTCTGGGGAGTGCTGTCGCTCACGGCGAGGCCTTTCTCGATGTCTCCTCCCAGCGTCCCAGCGGCGGTCGGGGAGTGTCAAACGCGATGGGTAACGACCGCGGGCCGCCGCTAGGCTGGTGCGGATCCGCCCCCTCACCTCCGGGAGTCCAGCATGTCCAGCGATCGCGTCGTCCTCGTCACCGGAGGCAACCGCGGCATCGGCCGCGCCATCGCCGAGCGCTTCGTCGCGGCGGGCTACCGGGTCGCCGTCACGGCGCGCTCCGGCGAGGGTCCGGAGGGCACGCTCACCGTCCGAGCGGATGTGACGGATGCCGCAGCCGTCGACGCCGCGTTCACCGAGGTCGAGAAGGCGCTCGGCCCCGTGGAGATCGTCGTCGCGAACGCCGGTATCACGCGGGACATGCTGCTGCTGCGCATGACCGAGGAGGACTTCGACAGCGTCGTGGCCACCAATCTGGGCGGTGCGTTCCGCGTGGTGAAGCGGGCGTCCAAGGGGATGCTCCGTGCCCGGTGGGGACGCGTCGTGCTCATCTCGAGCGTCGTGGGCCTCTACGGCTCGGCCGGGCAGATCAACTACGCCGCATCAAAGAGCGCCCTGGTGGGATTCGCACGGTCGCTCACTCGCGAACTCGGAGCCCGGGGGATCACCGCCAACGTGGTGGCGCCCGGCTTCATCGAGACCGACATGACGGCCGAGCTCTCCGACGAGACGCAGGCCGAGTACAAGAAGAGCATCCCAGCGGGCCGGTTCGCTTCCGCGGAGGAGGTTGCCGGGGTGGTGGCGTGGATCGCGTCGGACGACGCCGCCTACATCTCCGGTGCCGTCATCCCCGTCGACGGCGGCCTCGGCATGGGCCACTGACCCCGCCCACGACGACCGCGCAGAGCTGCCGCCGCTGAGCGCAGCGCCCGCAGCTCAGCCGATGGCCCGCAGGATCGCCTCGGCGACGGCGCCGGGACGCGAGAACTGCGGCCAGTGGCCGGTGGGGTCGCCCTCGAGGCCGAGCTGGATGATCTCGAGCTGCGCGAGGGCGGCGAGCTCCGCGGCCCACGGCGGGGCCGCTTCGATGATGGCGCGGATCTCGGCCGCGCTGACCGTCCCGGTGATGATCGTCGCCGGGATCGCGTGCCGCCGCTCGTCCGAGAGCCGGATCGGATCGGTGGGGACCCGCGCGGGCACCGGGTGCGCGCGGGCTGCGGCATCCGCTCTCGTCCGCGGATCGAGGTCGGCGACGTCGGGCTCGTCGAAGAAGTCCCACCCGGGGAAGGGCACGACGCCGTCGACGACGGGGAACTCCGAGATCGATCCGCCGTCCGAAGGCGGGAAGGTGTCGAGGAACACCGTGTGCGCGACACGATCGGGCCGGGCGTCGGCCGCCCCGTAGACGACGTTGCCGCCGCCGGAGTGCCCGACGAGCACGACGTCGCCGTCGAGCCGGTCGATCTGGCACACCGTCGCGTCGACCCAGTCCGCGATGCCGATATCGGCCGATTCCGCCGCCGAGGCGCCGACCCCGGGCATCGTGAGCGGGTGCGTGCGGTGCCCTGCCGACTCGAGGGCCGGGAGGACGTCGCCCCACGAGGCGGCGTCGAGCCAGAGTCCGGGTACCAGGATGATGTGCATGCCCCGACGCTACGCCCGACCGCCGACATGCGCCTGTCTCACGGCAGCAGGGGGATGACCTCGGCGAGGTCCACCGGACCGACGACCAGGTCGGCGCGCGCGCGCACCGCCGGCTTGGCGTTGAACGCGACCCCGAGCCCCGCCTCCGCCATCATCTCGAGGTCGTTCGCCCCGTCGCCGATCGCTATGGTGCGCTCCGGCGGGACGCCGCGCTCGGCAGCCCATTCCCGCAGGGCTGCGGCCTTGCCCGCGGCGTCCACGATCGCGCCGTCCACGACGCCGCTGAGCACGCCGTCGCGCGTCGCCAGGCGGTTCGCACGCCACACGTCGACGCCCAGCCGGGGCGCCACGGTGTCGAGGATCTCGTGGAAACCGCCCGAGACCACCCCGACGGTGCCGCCCCGCTCGTGCGCGGCGCCGATCAGCTCGCGAACGCCCGGCGTCGGCTCGATGCGCGCGAGCACCCGCGCGAACGCCGACACGGGGACCCCCTCGAGCTGGGTCACCCGGGAGCGCAGGCTCGTGGCGAAGTCGACCTCGCCGCGCATCGCGGCCTCCGTCGCCGCAGCCACCTCGGCGCCGCGTCCCGCCTCATCGGCGATCAGCTCGATGACCTCGTTGCGGATCAGCGTCGAGTCGGCGTCGAGGACGACCAGGAAGCGGGCGGGCGCAGCGGGCATGCGTCAACGCTAGCGGGGCGCCGGTGCCGCGCCCGACCATCCGTCACCGTTCGACGCGCACGCCCTTTCCGACGACCGTGATGCCGCTGTCGGTCACCGTGAAGCCGCGGGACAGGTCCTTCTCGCGGTCGACGCCCACCGTCGCGCCGTCCTCGAGCCACACGTTCTTGTCGAGGATGGCGCGGTGCACGCGGGCCCCGGCGCCGACGTGGACGTGGTCGAAGAGGACGGAGTCGGTGATCGTGGAGCCGCCGCCGGCGAGGGTCCACGGTCCCACCACGCTTCGCTCCAGGTGCGTGCCCGACAGGACGGATCCGAGCGAGACGATCGAATCGATGGCGTTGCCGATCCTGCCGACCGAGTCCCGGACGAACTTCGCAGGCGGGGAGTTGACCGCCTGCGAGTGGATCGGCCAGTCGGTGTTGTAGAGGTTGAACACCGGGAGCGTCGAGATGAGGTCCCGGTGCGCGTCGTAGAACGAATCGATCGTGCCGACGTCGCGCCAGTAGTACCGGTCGCGGTCCGTCGAGCCGGGAACGTCGTTGCGCTTCATGTCGTAGACGCCGGCTTCGCCGCTCCCGACGAAGTAGGGGACGATGTCGCCCCCCATGTCGTGGTTCGAGGTCGGCAGCTCGCCGTCGTACTCGACCGCCTCGATCAGGGCCTCGCTGTTGAAGATGTAGTTGCCCATCGAGGCGAGCACCTCGTGGGGCGCGTCGGCCAGGCCGACCGCGTTCTGCGGCTTCTCGAGGAACTCGCGGATGCGCGCCGGATCGTCGGGGTCGACGTCGATGACGCCGAACTGGTTCGCCAGCGAGATCGGCTGCCGGATGCCGGCGACCGTCGCCCGCGCGCCGGACTCGATGTGGGCGGCGAGCATCTGGCGGAAGTCCATCCGGTACACGTGATCGGCGCCGATCACGACGACGATGTCGGGCTGCTCGTCGTTGATGAGGTTGAGACTCTGCAGGATCGCGTCGGCCGAGCCCGAGAACCAGCGCTTGCCCAGGCGCTGCTGCGCGGGGACCGAGGCGACGTACGAGTCCAGGAGCGCCGACATGCGCCAGGTCTGGGAGATGTGACGGTCCAGGCTGTGCGACTTGTACTGCGTGAGCACGACGACCTGCCGCAGCCCCGAGTTGATGAGGTTCGAGATCGCGAAGTCGATGAGCCGGTACTGGCCGCCGAACGGGACCGCCGGCTTCGCGCGATCGCCCGTCAACGGCATCAGCCGCTTCCCTTCGCCGCCGGCGAGGATGATTCCGAAGACCTTGGGCGCTGCTGGCATGGCACCCACCCTAGGCCCGGCGGGTGATTCCGGGGTACCCGTTACACCCGGGCACGCCGGTGTAATAGGTTTCGTGCCATGCGCGTCGACATCGTGACCAAGGAGTATCCGCCGGAGATCTATGGAGGAGCCGGTGTCCACGCCACCGAGCTGGTGAAGGCCCTGCGTGACATGATCGACGTGCGCGTGCGCGCCTTCGGTGCCGATCGCGCCGAGGAGGGCACCAGCTCGTACGGCGTCCCGGCCGAGCTCGCCGCCGCCAACGCCGCCGTGCAGACGCTCGGGACCGACCTCGAGATCGTGACGGATGTCGCCGGAGCCGACGTGGTGCACAGTCACACCTGGTACGCCAACTTCGCGGGCCACCTCGCCTCGCTGCTCCACGGCATCCCGCACATCGTCACCGCGCACAGCCTCGAGCCGCTGCGCCCCTGGAAGGCCGAGCAGCTGGGCGGGGGATACGCGGTGTCGAGCTGGATCGAGAAGACCGCGTACGAGGGCGCCGCCGCCGTCATCGCCGTGAGCGGCGGCATGCGCGCCGACATCCTGCGCAGCTACCCGGCGCTGGACCCCGACCGCGTGCGCGTCATCTACAACGGCATCGACGTCGAGGCGTGGCATCCGGTCGAGGATCCGGCTCTGCTGGCCGAGCTCGGGATCGATCCGTCCCGGCCGTCGGTGGTCTTCGTGGGCCGGATCACCCGGCAGAAGGGACTGCCGTACTTCCTCCGCGCCGCGGAGCGCCTCCCCGCCGACGTGCAGGTGATCCTCGCGGCCGGGGCGCCGGACACGCCGCAGATCATGGCCGAGGTCGAGAATCTGGTGCGCGGTCTGCAGCAGAGCCGCGACGGCGTGGTGTGGCTGGACCGCATGCTGTCCCGCCACGAGCTGTGCACCATCCTGAGCGCGGCGACCACCTTCGTCTGCCCGTCGGTGTACGAGCCGCTCGGGATCGTGAACCTCGAGGCGATGGCCTGCGGCGCAGCGGTCGTCGGAACCGCGACCGGCGGCATCCCGGAGGTCGTCGTCGACGGTGTGACCGGGCGCCTGGTGCCCATCGAGCAGGTGCAGGACGGGACGGGGACCCCCACCGATCCGGAGCGCTTCGTGTCGGACCTCGCGCGCGTGCTCACCGAGGTCGTCAGCGACCCCGAGCGCGCCCGCGAGTACGGCGCGGCGGGACGGCGGAGGGCGACCGAGGACTTCAGCTGGGGGCGGATCGCCGAGCAGACCGCGGCGCTCTACGCGGAGGTCGCCGGCCGCGGCCGATAGGCTGTCGGCATGCCAGAGGTGCTCGAGTTCTCCGACGTCGTCGTCCGCCGAAACGCCCGGAACATCGTCGATCACCTGAACTGGACCGTCTCCGACGACGAACGCTGGGTGATCCTCGGGCCCAACGGCGCGGGCAAGACGACGCTGCTGCAGATGGCGGACACCCTGCTGCACCCGACCTCGGGCGCCGTGACCATCCTGGAGGAGCGACTGGGTCGAACCGACGTCTTCGAGCTGCGCCCCCGCATCGGCTTCGCGTCCTCGGCGATGGCCCGCCGGGTCCCGCCGGAGGAGACGGTGCTGAACGTGGTGCTGACAGCCGCGTACTCGGTGCTCGGGCGCTGGCGCGAAGACTACGAGGACATCGACGAGCGCCGTGCGCTGCGCGTGCTGGCCGAGTGGAAGCTCGACCACCTCGCCGACCGCACGTTCGGCACGCTCAGCGACGGCGAGCAGAAGCGCGTGCAGATCGCGCGGGCCGTCATGACCGATCCCGAGCTGCTGCTCCTGGACGAGCCGACCGCGAGCCTCGACCTCGGCGCCCGCGAGGAGCTTCTCATCCTGCTGGGAGGATACGCGCAGGCGCCCACCACCCCGGCGATGATCATGGTCACGCACCACGTCGAGGAGATCCCGGTCGGATTCACCCACGTGCTGCTGCTGCGCGACGGCAGGGCGGTGGCTGCAGGCCCTGTCGCCGAGACGCTCACCGCGGACGCGCTCACCGAGACGTTCGGAGTGCCCATCCGCCTGAGCGAGGACGGCGGTCGCTACGCGGCGCGTGCCGCCCACTGAGGCTCCCCGTCCGGTGAGCCCCGCCGCGGACGGGTTCGGCGTCTCGGCCCGGGGCTGATAGACTCTCTCTTTGGTGCGTTCGCACCGCAGACTTTGACCGCCCTGGCAAAATCCAGGGCACCATCCTCAAAGGACCATCATGAAGACTGACATCCACCCGGACTACCAGGCCGTCGTGTTCCGTGACCTCGGCTCGGGCGAGACCTTCCTCACCCGCTCGACGGTGACCAGCGACAAGACGATCGAGCTGGACGGTGTCGAGTACCCCGTCATCGACGTCGAGATCTCGTCGGCGTCGCACCCGTTCTACACGGGCAAGCAGCGCATCATGGACTCGGCCGGTCGCGTCGAGAAGTTCAACCAGCGCTTCAAGAACTTCGGCTCCAAGTAAGCCGCGCACGGGCCAGCCGGCCCGCCGCCTCGGAAGACCCCGCCTGGTGCGGGGTCTTCTGCGTGTGCGGGGTCAGCGGATCGGCCAGCGGCCGTCGAGACGGTCATCGGGCTCGAGGCGCCCGATGCGGATGAAGTAGTCGGTGAGGCTCTCGGCCTGCGCCCGCGCCCACGCGATCTGACTCGTGTGCAGCTCGTGGGCGGTCGCCGGGAGCCACGGCGCGTAGCGGCCGGCGAGCGCTTGCGCGACCCGGCCCGCCGCGACGGCGTCCGCAGACGCCTCGTGGGCCGCGTCGAGCCGCACCGCGTAGTGCGCGGCCACGACTGCGAGGGTGCGCTTGCCGCGGCGCCAGCGATCGCAGGCCTTGTCGACGACGAGGGGATCGATCACGGGAGACGGATCCTCGATGGGCGGCACCCCGTGGCGCAGCGACTCGTACTTCAGCATCGAGAAGTCGAAGGGCGCGTTGTAGGCGACGACGGGGATGCCGGCGTCGAGCACGGCGCGCACGGCCGTGACCACCTCCGCCACGACCTCGCGCGCGGGACGCCCGTGGGTGCGAGCGTGCGATGTGGTGATGCCGTGGATGCCGCTCGCCGCTTCGGGGATCGCGACGCCGGGATCGGCGAGCCAGTCGCGGGCACGGACGACGCCGCCGTCGGCGTCCAGCAGCCCGACGTGCGCGGTGACGATCCGATCGACCGCGACATCGACCCCCGTCGTCTCGAGGTCGAAGACGCCCACGACGCGCATCCAGTCCGGCACCTCCCGCAGTGGCGGCCGATCGGACGGGCGGTGACTCATGCCGCTCACGGTATGCGTCGGCTCCGACATCGCGGTTCCGGCGCTTCGCGGTCCGACGTCGCGCCGCTCGCCCTCGTAGACTCGACGGGTGACCGCCCTCAACCCCTACGCGCGCCTCCTCGACGAGATCCCCGTCGACAGGCGCGAGGCGACCGTGCTGGGCGGGGTGACCGCGTACTGGGTGTACGGGCCGGCGGATGCGGACACGACGATCATCGCGGTGCACGGGTTCCGCGGCGAGCACCACGGGCTGGAACCTGTCGTGGCGCACCTCCCGGGCGCGCGGATCATCTCGCCGGACCTGCCCGGTTTCGGTGAGACGCCGCCGGTGCCGGGGCGCGCGCACGACCTGAACCTCTACGCGCAGTGGCTGGCGGAGTTCTCGCGCGCGGCCGCGCCCGGCGCGGTCATCCTCGGCCACTCCTTCGGCTCGATCGTGGTGGCGGCAGCCGTGGCCGGCGGCATGGAGGCGCCGCGCGTCATCCTCGTCAACCCGATCGGGGCCCCTGCGCTCGAGGGCCCGCGCGGCCTGCTGACCCGGCTCGCCGTGTTCTACTACTGGGCGGGAGCACGGCTTCCCCGTCGCCTCGGCGAAGCGCTGCTGCGCAACGGCCTCATCGTGCGGGTCATGAGCGAGTCCATGGCCAAGACCAAGGACCCCGGCATCCGGCGCTTCGTCCACGACCAGCACGACACCTACTTCTCGCGCTTCGCGGACCGCGACGTGCTCCACGACGCGTTCGTCGCGTCGGTCTCGCACGATGTGCGGGAGTACGCCCCGCGCATCGCGCAGCCGACGCTGCTCGTCGCGGCGCAACGCGACGACATCACTCCCATCGAGGCGGAGCGGCGCCTGGCTAGGATGTTCCCCGCCGCGGAGCTGGTCGAGATCCCCGACGTGGGACATCTCATCCACTACGAGACGCCGGCGGCCGCAGCCGGCGCGATCACGCGCTTTCTCGCGCCTTCCGACGACGGTACGCGTTGACGTTCATGCGGTTGCCGCAGTTGCCGGTGTCGCAATAGCGCTTGGAGCCGTTCTTGGAGTAGTCGACGTACACGTCGTCGCAGTCATCCGCCGAGCAGATGCGCACGCGGTCGTACTCGTCCGCGCGGATGACGTCCACGAACGCCATCGCCGCCTCGACGAGCACACGGGTGGCCAGCGGCGCATCGTCGCTGGTGGCGTGGATGTGCCAGTCGAAGCCGTCGTGGATCACGAGGCGGGGGAGGGCGTGCCCGTCACGGAGCATCTCGTTCACGAGCGGCACCGCCGCGTCGCGATCCACCTCCCACAGTCGCCGAAGGCGCGGGCGGATGGCGCGGAGCGCCGCGAGCTCGGTCTCGTCGCGGCGTATCGCGCCGGTATACGGGTTCACCCGCAGGTATTCCTCGAAGTCCGCGGCGGTCGAGAGGGTGTCCTCGCCGTCACGCCCGGGCATCGTGTTCACGAGGTGCGCCGCGGCACGCAGGCTCTGTCGCGTGTCATGGATGAAAACCATGTTGACTCCTGACATCGAGTGCGCGTATCGTCACCAGTGTAAGCACGTTTCGCTCCTGACAGCCGGATGCCGCCCATGACCGCCTCGACCGCGCCCCTTCCCGTCATCACGTCCAGCGCGGCCGTCGTCTCGAGCGCACGCCTGCGCACCACCGGTCTCCTTCTCGGCATCGCGTCGGCGCTGGCGTTCTCCTCGAGCGGCCCGTTCGTCAAGCCGCTGCTCGAAGCCGGCTGGTCGCTCGGCGCGGCGCTTCTCGTGCGGATGGGGGTCGCGGGCCTCATCCTCTCGCCGGCGCTGCTGCTCGCGATGACGCGGCAGCCGGGGTTCCTCCGGCGCCACTGGCGACTCATCCTGGGATTCGGGTTGATGCCCGTGCTCGGCTGCCAGCTCTTCTTCTTCTCCGCCATGCAGCGGATGCCGGTCGCCGTGGCACTGCTCATCCAGTACCTCGCACCCGTCATGCTCGTGGCCGCGGTGTGGCTGCGCACCCGCAAGCGGCCCTCCGCCCTGGTGCTGTGGGGCTCCGTGGTCGCGATCGCAGGTCTTGTGCTCGTGGTGGACGTCTCCGGGGCATCCTTCGACCTCATCGGAACCCTGTTCGCGCTGGCCGCGGCGGTCTGCGTGTGTGCATACTTCGTGATCTCGGAGCGGGCGGGGGACGACCTCCCGCCCCTCGCCCTCGCGGCAAGCGGTCTGCTGACCGGTGCCCTGGTGATGGGCGTACTCTGTCTCACCGGCATCATGCCGTTCCATGCCCCCGCGGTGGACGTGCAGCTGGGCGGCGTGGCGGTGCCGTGGTGGATGCCGCTCCTCTGGGTCGCCGCCGTCGCCACAACGCTCGGTTACGCGTTCGGCGTGATGGCTGTCCCCCGCATCGGGTCGCGGGTCGCGTCGTTCGTGGGGCTCTCGGAGGTGCTTTTCGCGCTCGGGTTCGCCTGGCTCTTCCTGGCCGAGGTGCCCGCGCCCATCCAGTTCGTCGGGGGAGCGCTCATCCTGGTGGGTGTGATCCTGGTGCGAGCCGATGCCGCGTCGACGGGAAGCCCGAAGAGCGAGGCCGCCGTGATCTCCTGAGAGGCCCGCCGGCCTCAGTCGCGACGGGCGAGCTCCATGAGGGGCGTCACCCGATGGGGGATGACCTCGCCCATCACCAGCGAGGTCTCGGTGCGCTCGACCCCCTCGATCGCGAGGATGCGGGCGTCGGTGTCGAAGAGGTGCTGCGTGTCGCGGCATGCGACGCGCACCAGCAGATCCACCTGGCCTGAGAGGCCGTGTGCCTGCACGACTTCCGGGACGCGCGCGAGCTCCACCGCGATGCGCGGCAGCTCAGCCTGGCGCACGATGACGCTGATGAAGGCCTCGATGGGAAACCCGAGCGAGGCCGAGGAGATGGCGCGCTCATACGAGAGGAAGACTCCCGCGCGCTCGAGGCGCGCCATGCGCGCCTGGACGGTGTTGCGCGAGAGGCCGAGTCTCTCGGCGAGGGCGACGACGGTCGCGCGCGGGTCCGCGGAGAGTGCTGCCAGAAGCTCCAGGTCGACGTGATCAAGGGCGCCCATAGTGCGAAACGTTAGCACGCCATTCCGCGGCGTTGGTTGTCAACATGCTCAAGCTGATCCCAGATGCTTGAGCGAGGTGCCTCGCCGACGTAGCCTCGAATCAGCCGGCGACGCCGCCGGCGCACGCCACGCGGCCCCTCACGAGGGGGCCGGCATGAAGGAGTGATGACGATGACGCACACCCTGACCCCCACAGCCGACCTCGCCACCGACATCGATGATGTCGCGCGACTGCTGACCCCCGACGGCGAGCGCATCGCCGACCCCGAGCTGGACCGGTGGGTGGCCGACGTCGACGCGGCGACGCTGCGCGGCCTGTACCGAGACATGGTGCTGCTGCGCCGTATCGACACCGAGGGCGTCGCCCTGCAGCGGCAGGGTCAGCTCGCCCTCTGGCCGCCGTGCCAGGGGCAGGAGGCCACGCAGATCGGAACGGCCCGCGCCCTGCGCGCCGACGACTTCGCGTTCCCGAGCTACCGCGAGACCGGAGTGGTCTACGCGCGCGGTGGGAAGCCCTCCGACTTCGTCCTCGCCTGGCGCGGCGAGGAGCACTCGACCTACAACCCCTACGACCTCAACACGGCGACGCAGCAGATCATCATCGGCGCCCAGTCGCTGCACGCCGTCGGGTACGCGATGGGCATCCAGCGTGACGGCACCGACCAGGTCGCGGTGGCGTACTTCGGCGACGGCGCCTCCAGTCAGGGCGACGTCAACGAGGCGATGGTGTTCGCCTCGTCCTACGGCGCTCCGGTCGTCTTCGTGTGCACCAACAACCAGTGGGCGATCTCCGAGCCCGTCACCGTGCAGGCGAAGTTCCCGATCGCCGGCCGCGCCCCGGGCTTCGGCATCCCGAGCATGCGCGTCGACGGCAACGACGTGCTCGCCTGCCTCGCGGCCATGCGCTGGGCGATCGACAACGCGCGCCGTGGGAACGGCCCCGCGTTCATCGAAGCCGTCACGTACCGCATGGGACCGCACACCACCTCCGACGACCCGACCCGCTACCGCGACAAGGAGGAGGTCGAGAGCTGGCGGCGGCGCGACCCGATCGCGCGCGTCGAGGCGCTGCTTCGTTCCCAGAACGAGTTCGACGAGGCGTTCGTCGCGAGCGTGGACGCCGACGCCGATGCGCTGGCCGCCGCGGTGCGCCACGCCGCGATGTCCGCCACGACCCGCCCGCCGCTGACGATCCTCGACGACGTCTACGCCGAGCCGCACTCCGGCATCGACGAGCAGCGCGAGTGGTTCGGTGCGTACCTGAACGGGTTCGCCCCGGCCGAGGAGGCGTGACATGGTGCAGCTGACGATGGCCAAGGCCATCAACGAAGGCCTCCGCCGCGCGATGGCCGACGACCCGAAGGTCCTCGTCATGGGCGAGGACATCGGCAAGCTGGGCGGGGTGTTCCGCATCACCGACGGCCTGCAGTCCGAGTTCGGGGCGCAGCGCGTGGTCGACACGCCGCTGGCCGAGGCGGGCATCATGGGAACCGCCGTGGGCCTGGCGTTCCGCGGCTATCGCCCCGTCGTCGAGATCCAGTTCGACGGGTTCGTGTACCCCGCGTTCGACCAGATCGTGTGCCAGGTGGCCAAGCTCCACTACCGCACGCGGGGCAACGTGACGATGCCCATCACCATCCGCATCCCGTGGGCGGGGGGAGTCGGCGCTGCCGAGCACCACTCCGAGTCGCCCGAGGCGTACTTCGTCCACACGTCCGGCCTGCGCGTGATCGCGGTCTCCAATCCGCAGGACGCATACGTCATGCTGCGGCAGGCGATCGCGTCGAACGACCCGGTGGTCTACTTCGAGCCCAAGCGCCTCTACCACACCAAGGGCGAGGTCGACCTCGACGTGCAGCTCGCCGACGCACCGCCCATGGGCCTCGCGCGCATCGCCCGGGAGGGTGAGGACGTGACGCTGCTCACGTACGGCTCGCAGGTGGCGACCGCGCTCGATGCGGCGACCGCGGCCGAGGACGACGGCGTCTCCATCGAGGTCATCGACCTGCGGTCGATCTCGCCGGTGGACTACCGCACGGTGACGGCATCCGTCCGCAAGACCGGTCGGGTCGTCGTCACGCACGAGGCCGCGCGCGAGGCGGGCGTGGGCGCCGAGCTCATCGCGAGCGTGACCGAGCGCTGCTTCAACTACCTCGAGGCGGCGCCGCAGCGCGTCACCGGGCACGACATCCCGTACCCGCCCGCCAAGCTCGAGAAGCACCACCTGCCCGACCTGGACCGCATCCTCGACGCCGTCGACCGCGTGATGGATCGCCCCAACAGCCTCTCGGGGGTGCTGGACTGATGCCGCAGGACTTCCGACTCCCCGACCTGGGCGAGGGTCTCCCCGAGGCCGAGCTCGTGCAGTGGATGGTCGCGGTGGGCGACACCGTGGCGCTGAACCAGACGATCGCCGAGGTCGAGACGGCCAAGGCCGTCGTCGAGCTGCCGTCCCCGCACGCCGGCACCGTCACCGCGCTTCACGCCGAGCCGGGCGATGTCGTCGCCGTGGGCTCGGTGCTCATCTCCTTCGACACCGCAGCGACGGATGCCGCGCCGCCGGCGCCGGTGCAGGCGACCTCCGCAGCACCGGCTGAGCCCGCTGCGCCCGCAAGCGAGGCAGGGCAGCAGGCCGAGCAGAGCGGCGCGAACGAGAAGGCCCAGCCGAACCTCGTGGGGTACGGCGCGGCGCCGCGTGCGTCCGCGCGTCCGCAGCGGCGGGCCCGCGTGGCCGCCTCCGCCGCCGCCGCGTCGGACACCGCCGTGCTCGAGGCGGCGCCGCACGATGCGATCCAGCTCGGCGATGTCGTCGAGCGCCCCGTGGAGCGGCCGCGGTCGACGCCTCCCGTGCGCAGGTACGCCAAGCAGCTCGGCGTGGACCTCGCCCTCGTCGAGGCGACCGGCGCCTCGGGCGTCATCACGCGCGCCGACGTCGACGCCTATGCGTCGCGGGTGGGGGTCGTCGCCGCCGAGCCCGCCGTGGCGGAGCCGGTCGAGACGTTCGAACCGCCGCGTCCCGCAGCCGGCGGCGGGCGCACGACGCGCACCCCCATCCGCGGAGTGCGCCGGCTGACCGCCGACGCGATGGTCCGCAGCGCGTTCACCGCGCCGCACGTCACCACGTTCCTGACCGTCGACGTCACGGCGACCAGCGAGCTCATCGCGTCGTTCAAGGGCGACCGCGCCCTGCAGGAGCACCGGATCGGCATCATGGCGGTCGCGGCGAAGGCCGTGTGCCTCGCGCTCGCCCGTCACCCCGGCCTGAACTCGCGGTGGGATGAGGAAGCCGGAGAGATCGTCGAGCACCACTACGTCAATCTCGGTATCGCCGCCGCCACCGGCCGTGGGCTCGTGGTGCCGAACATCCGGGATGCTCAGGAGCTGAACCTCGCGGAACTCGCCGACGCGATCCGCGCGCTGGCCGAGACGGCCCGTGCCGGCAAGACGGCGCCCGCAGACATGATGGGCGGCACGTTCTCCATCACGAACGTCGGCGTGTTCGGGGTGGACGCCGGCACCCCGATCATCAACCCGGGCGAGGCGGGCATCCTGGCTCTCGGCGCGGTGCGGCGCCAGCCGTGGGAGCACCGGGGCGAGATCGCGCTGCGTGACGTCATGACGCTGGCGCTGTCCTTCGACCACCGGCTCGTCGACGGCGAGCAGGGATCGCGGTTCCTGGTGGAGGTCGCCGACATCCTCCGCGAGCCGGGAAGGGCGATGCTGCTGCGGTGACCGACGCCGCCGCCGTGGCGGTCGCGCGCGATTCGCGGCGCGGTCGCCCGGCGGCGGCATCCGTTCACGACGTCTTCGGGTAGAACAGCCCCAGGCCGTGCGTCTGCAGGATGTCGAACGCCTCGGCGTACGTCTGCGGCTCGGGCGCGCCGGGCGGACCGTACTTCGCGAGCAGCAGGCCCAGCAGGCCCCGGCCCGGCGGGCTGAGCGGCTTGTGCTTGTGGGGCCCGTCCTTCAGATCGGATGCCTCGTCCTCGTGCGGGTTCGGCGGAACGTACATCGGATGCACCACCGGCCACGTCGCCGGGTCGCGCGGCGTCTCGAGGTTGACGACCGAGAAGAGGTCGTTCGCATCGGCGTCGCGTCGGGTGAGCGGACGCAGGCCGTGCAGCCTCGCGAGCGTGGCCATGACGGCGGCGTGATGCATTTCGTCGTGCACGATGGTCCCCGCGCGCGTGTACGCCGAGACCGCGATCGCGGGGACCCGCACGCCGAGCCGGTCGAACGCGAACCCCATCTCGCCCGGCGCGTCGTCGGCGAGCGGCGGCGTCGCCGGGGGAGGGGGGACGTGGTCGTAGGTTCCGCCGTGCTCGTCGAACGTGATGAGCAGCAGTGTGTTCATCGCGTTCGACCCGTCCGGCGTCGCCGCGGACTTCACGGCGTTGTAGACGTCGGCGACGAGCTTCTCGCCGTTGCGCACATCGGATACGGCGGAGTCTACGACGTCTTCGCCGTCGACGTCGCTCTGCCGCAGCGCGCCGAAGGGCGGGTGGAAGTCGTTGTGGTTGTACACCAGCCGCGGCTCGATGAACGAGTACGCCGCGAGGCGGCCGGCGGCGGCGTCGTCGTAGAACTCCGACATGTGCCCGAATCGTCCCGTGCGCCAGTACTGCTCGAGCACCGGCGCGTGGAGGATGCCGGTGAGCGAGACGAGCTGCATCTCGTCGAAATAGACCTTCCACGAGATGCCCGCCTCCTCGAGCCGGTTGAAGATCGTGGGCGCCGGGGCGGCGTCGAGCCACTTGTCGTAGCCGCCGCCGTGCTTGTTGGTGACGAAGCCGTGCGATGTGGAGGCGTGGAAGAACGACCGGTTGCAGTACGTCTGCGAGGGCACTGCGGCGAACCACGCGTCGAAGACGGCGAAGCCTTTGGCGAGGGTCGAGAGCACCGGCAGCTGCTCGGGCGAGAAGCCGCCCATGATGTGAGACGCCTCGTCAAGGGTGGGCGGTCTGCCGCCGCGCAGTCTCGTCAGATTGTTCCAACGCCGAGATCGGCGGAGCCCTCCCGGTATCCGAGCGCGTGTCCGACGGCCGCTCCCGCGCCCGCCCCGACCCCGCCGCCGACCACGAGCCCGGCCGCCGCGATCCCGCCGAGCTTGAGGAAGTCGCGCCGGGAGCTCTGGTCGGCCGCTGCGAGCGGCTCCGGTGCATGCCGGCCCGCGTGCGTCTCGGAGGCGCCGACGCGACCCGCCTCGCCGTCGTCGTCGTGCCCATGCCCCGCCATGGTGGGTCCAGAATAGGGCCTCGGCGGATCAGGCGGTGAGCGAAGCCTCGGCCATCGAGCGGAGGATGCCGCGCACGTCGCGCGAGCCGGCCCGCGACCGCGCTGCCCGAACGGTGTGGGGCGTCGAGTTGATGAGCCCGAAGCAGGCGTGCGCCCGCACCCGCAGGTCGTCTTCATCGCGGTCGGGATGCACGGCGGAGAGGATGCCGATCCACAGTTCGACGTACTCGCGCTGCAGCCGTCGCACGGTGTGGCGGTCGGACTCGCTGAGGCTGGCGAGGTCGCGGTCCTGGACGCGGATCACGTCCGCGTCGCGGAGGGCGAACTCGACGTGGAAGTCGATGATCGCCGCCAGCTGGGCGAGCGGGTCGTCGTGTGCGGCCAGGACGGCGCGTCCGCCCGCGAGCAGTCGCTCACTCACCTCGACCAGGATGGCGCCCAGCAGCGCCTGCTTGTTGGCGAAGTGCCGGTAGAGCGCCGGGCCGCTCACACCGACCGCGCCGCCGATGTCCTCCAGGCTGACGCCGCTGAATCCGCGCTCGGCGAACAGCGCCGCCGCCTCATGGAGGATCGTCGCGTGCCGGTCCGCCTTGGCGCGCCCGCGGTCGGTGCCACCGCTCGTCATCGTCACTCCGCTTGTCAATTCAGTTAAGGATCGCTAACCTGAAGCTCAGTTAGTGAACACTAACCAATCCGATCGCGCGCGGACAACCGGCGTGATCCGATCGTGACGTCGAAGCGGATGACACGGGAGGGCGAGATGAGCGTGCTGACCACCGCCGCGGTCCACGACGAGACCTTCGCGCGCACGCGGGACGCGCAGCACGGCCTCGCGGAGCGTCTGCGCGAGCGGCTCGCGGCGGCATCCCTGGGCGGACCGGCCGCCTCGCGCGAGCGCCATGTCGCCAGGGGCAAGCTGCTGCCCCGCGATCGGGTGACTCGCCTCCTCGACGAGGGGAGTCCGTTCGTCGAGATCGCGCCGCTGGCGGCCGAAGGCCTCTACGGCGGCGACGCGCCCGCCGCCGGAGTGATCGCCGGCATCGGGCTCGTGCACGGGCGCCATGTCATGGTGGTCTGCAACGACGCGACTGTGAAGGGCGGCACCTACTACCCGCTCACCGTCAAGAAGCACCTGCGCGCGCAGGAAATCGCCTTCGAGAACCGGCTGCCGTGCGTCTACCTCGTGGACTCCGGTGGCGCGTACCTTCCGATGCAGGACGAGGTCTTCCCCGACCGCGACCACTTCGGACGCATCTTCTTCAACCAGGCCCGCCTCTCGGCTGCCGGGATCCCGCAGATCGCCGCCGTGCTGGGCTCGTGCACAGCCGGCGGTGCGTATGTGCCCGCGATGAGCGACGAGACGGTGATCGTGCGCAACCAGGGCACCATCTTCCTCGGCGGGCCGCCCCTGGTGAAGGCGGCGATCGGCGAGATCGTGACGGCAGAAGAGCTGGGCGGGGGAGAGCTCCACGCCCGCCGCTCCGGCGTCGTGGACCATCTGGCAGAAGACGACGAGCACGCGCTGGAGATCGTGCGCGGCATCGTCGCGACGCTTCCCCCGCCTGCCGAGCCCGCATGGGAGGTCGCGCCGACGCGCGAGCCCGCGGTGGCGGCATCCGACCTGTACGGCGTCGTGCCGGTGGACGTCAACCAGCCCTACGATGTGCGCGAGGTGATCGCCCGCCTCGTCGACGGCAGCGAGCTGCACGAGTTCAAGCGCGAGTACGGCGACACGCTGGTGACCGGCTTCGCGCGCATCCACGGGCATCCCGTCGGAGTCGTGGCGAACAACGGCGTGCTCTTCAGCGAGTCGGCGCAGAAGGGCGCGCACTTCATCGAGTTGTGCGACCAGCGGGGGATCCCGCTGTTGTTCCTGCAGAACATCTCCGGTTTCATGGTCGGGCGCGATGCCGAGGCCGGCGGGATCGCGAAGGACGGCGCCAAGATGGTCACCGCCGTCGCCACGACGCGCGTGCCCAAGCTCACCGTCGTCATCGGCGGGTCGTTCGGCGCCGGCAACTACTCGATGTGCGGGCGTGCGTACTCGCCGCGATTCCTGTGGACGTGGCCGGCCAGCCGCATCTCGGTGATGGGCGGCAACCAGGCCGCCTCGGTCCTGGCCACCGTCAAGCGCGACCAGCTCGAGGCGCGCGGCCAGGAGTGGCCGGCCGACGAGCAGGCGGCGTTCGAGGCCCCCATCCGCGCGCAGTACGAGGAGCAGGGGGATCCGTACTACGCCACCGCCCGGCTGTGGGACGACGGCGTGGTCGATCCGCTCGACACGCGCGACCTCCTCGGGCTCGCCCTGGACGTGGTGTCGCGCACACCGCTTCCCGAACCGCGCTTCGGCGTCTTCCGGATGTGACGATCATGCATCACAGTGAGCCCGACCTGTTCGAGGCGGTCCTCGTCGCCAACCGCGGCGAGATCGCCCGCCGCGTGATCCGCACGCTGCGCCGCCTGGGCATCCGCTCGGTCGCGGTCTACAGCGACGCCGATGCCGGCGCGCCCCACGTGCACGAGGCGGATGCCGCCGTGCGCATCGGTCCGGCCGCGGCCGCGCGCTCGTACCTCGACGTCGACGCGGTGGTGCAGGCGGCGGTCGAGAACGGCGTGCAGGCCGTGCACCCCGGATACGGGTTCCTGTCGGAGAACGTCGCGTTCGCACGAGCCTGCACGGCCGCGGGCGTCGTCTTCATCGGCCCCGACGAGCGCGCGCTGGAGGTCATGGGCGACAAGATCCGCGCGAAGGAGCACGTCGCCGCCCACACCGTCCCGACGGTGCCCGGCTTCAGCGCGGCGGAAATGACGGATGCCGCGATCGCGGCGGCTGCCGATCGCACCGGCTATCCGCTGCTGGTGAAACCCTCCGCGGGCGGCGGCGGCAAGGGCATGCAGATCGTGCGCTCGGCCGGGGACCTCCACGACGCGCTGGCGACCGCCAGGCGGGTCGCGCGCGCCGCGTTCGGCGACGACACGCTGCTGCTGGAGCGACTGATCGAGCGTCCGCGCCACATCGAGGTGCAGGTGCTGGCCGACCGCCACGGCAACGTCGTGCACCTCGGCGAGCGCGAGTGCACACTCCAGCGTCGGCATCAGAAGGTCGTCGAAGAGGCGCCGTCGCCCGTGGTGGACGCCGCGACGCGGGCGCGCCTGGGCGCGGCGGCCTGCGCGGCGGCGGCATCCGTCGACTATGTCGGCGCGGGAACCGTGGAGTTCCTCGTCGCGGCCGACCGTCCCGACGAGTTCTTCTTCATCGAGATGAACACGCGGCTGCAGGTCGAGCACCCGGTCACCGAGCTGGTCACCGGGTTCGACCTGGTCGAGCAGCAGCTGCGCATCGCCGCCGGTCAGCCGCTCGCGTTCGCCCAGGACGACGTGCGCCTGAGCGGACACGCGATCGAGGCCCGCGTCTACGCCGAGTCCCCCGAGCGCGGCTTCCTTCCCGCGACCGGCGAGGTGCTCGCGTGGCGTCCCGCGCCGGACGCGAGGACGGATGCCGCGGTCGAGTCCGGCACCGTCGTCACGGCCGACTACGACCCGATGATCGCCAAGGTCATCGCGCACGGCGACGACCGCGCCACGGCGCTCGACCGGCTGGACGCCGCGCTCTCCGAGACGGTCGTGCTGGGCCTCGACACCAACATCGGCTTCCTCCGCGCGCTGCTCGCCGAGGACGAGGTGCGAAGCGGCGACATGGACACCGGACTCATCGACCGGATGCCGCCTCACACCGTCGCCGCTCCCTCCGGGACGGCACTCCGGGCCGCGGCATCCGTCGCGGCGTCCCCCTCGCCGGATCTCTCCGCCGCCGAGGATCCGCGGTCCCGCCCAGAGCCCCTGTCACCTGCGGCGACGGCGTGGTCGCTCGGCGATGACGGGCGTGCTCGGCATGCCGGGGCCGCGTGGCGCACCCTGGCCGGCTGGCGGGCCGGCGCGCCTGCGGCGCCGCAGGTGTGGCGCTTCGTCGACGACGCCGACGTGCTGCACGAGGTCGCCGCCGAGGGATATGGCGCTTCTGGCCGCTTCCGGCCGGGCGAAGCGGCCACTTCTGCCACATCCGTGGCGGCAGAGCCGGCTGTGGCGACGGCGGTGGACGCCGGCGGCGCCATCTGGGTGCACGCCGAGGGCGTCACGCACCGCCTGTGCCCGCTGACCCGCCGCGGGGCGATGGAGCGACGCCTGGCGGCCCGCGAGCGGGAGGCCGCGGCCGCCGATCCCGAGCTGCGCGCCCCGATGCCGGGCGCCGTCGTCGCCCTGCACGTCACCGAAGGCGCGACCGTCGCGGCGGGCGAGCGCATCGTCACGATCGAGGCCATGAAGATGGAGCACCCGGTCCTCGCACCCCACGACGGCGTCGTCCGACTCGACGTCGCCGTCGGCGAGCAGGTGCGCCGCGACCAGGTGCTCGCGCACGTGAGCGTCGCCGCGGCGGCGGACGCGGCATCCGACGACCCCCCACAGACCGACGCGGCCGCTCACCCGGCGACCGCGACCGCCTCCTGACACACCGAGGAGCAGCAATGGACGGCTACGACAACTACGACCTCAGCGACGACGAGCGCGAGCTCGCCGCGATGGCCCGCGAGTTCGCCGACGAGGTCGTCGCGCCGCGCTCGTACGAGGCGGACCGCACGCACACGCTTCCGATGGACGTCGTCGCGCAGATGGGGGAGCTGGGACTGTTCGGCCTGCCGTTCCCCGAGGAGTACGGCGGACAGGGCGGCGACTACTTCGCGCTGTGCCTGGCGATCGAGGCACTGGGCCGGGTCGACCAGTCGCTCGCCATCACGCTGGAGGCGGGCGTGAGCCTCGGCGCCATGCCGGTGTTCCGCTTCGGCACCGAGGAGCAGAAGCGCGAGCTCCTTCCCGACCTGCTCGCCGGGCGTGCCCTGGCGGGCTTCGGTCTCACCGAGCCGGAGGCGGGATCCGACGCCGGCGCCACCCGCACCACCGCGCGCCTGGAGGGCGGCGAGTGGGTGATCAACGGGTCGAAGCAGTTCATCACGAACTCCGGCACCGACATCACGCGCTTCGTCACGGTCACCGCCGTCACGGGGGAGGCCGACGGTCGCAAGGAGATCTCGACCATCATCGTCCCCAACGGCACGCCGGGGTTCACCGTCGAGCCGGGGTACGACAAGGTGGGCTGGCGCGCCTCCGACACCCACCCGCTCACCTTCCAGGACGCGCGGGTGCCCGAGGCCAACCTCCTCGGCGAGCGCGGACGCGGCTTCGCGAACTTCCTGCACATCCTGGACGAGGGCCGCATCGCCATCGCCGCGCTCTCGACGGGTGCCGCAGAGGGATGCCTGGAAGCAGCGATCGACTACGCCCGGAAGCGCACGGTGTTCGGCGAAGCCCTCGCGACGCGGCAGGGGATCCAGTTCCTCCTCGCACGCATGCAGCAGCGGGTGCACCTCGCCCGCCTCGCGTGGCATCACGCAGCCCGGCTGCGCGACGCCGGCAAGCCGTTCAAGACGCAGGCGGCGATCGCCAAGCTGACCGCGAGCGACGCCGCCATGGACAACGCGCGGGATGCCACCCAGGTCTTCGGCGGCAACGGGTTCATGAACGAGTACCCGGTGGCCCGGCACTACCGGGACTCCAAGATCCTCGAGATCGGCGAGGGCACCAACGAGGTGCAGCTCCTCGTGATAGCCCGGGCGCTGGGCGTCGCGTGACGGTAGCGTGGCACAGGTGACCTCCGACACGCACCCCGAGGGCGCGGCTCGGGCGATCGAGCAGCGCGGGCTGTACTACGACGAGCTCGAGGTCGGCGCCCGCTATCTGCATCGCCCCGGCCGCACCGCGACAGAGGCGGACAACGTGCTGTTCTCGTCGCTGACGATGAACACCCAGGCGCTGCACCTGGATGCCGCGTACGCGGGCGCGCAGCCGTTCGGTCAGCGGCTGATGAACTCGATGTGGACCCTGGCGACGATGGTGGGGGCATCCGTCTCCCAGATCACGCAGGGCACGCTGGTGGCCCAGCTCGGGCTGACGGACATCCGCTTCCCGGCGGCCCTCTTCCACGGCGACACGCTGTACACCGAGACCGAGGTGGTCCAGAAGCGGCCGTCGGCGTCGCGCCCCGGCCAGGGGATCGTGACCCTGCGTCACACCGGCCGCAACCAGCGCGGCGAGGTCGTCGCCGTGGCCACCCGGACCGCGCTGATGTGGTGCGCCCCCGCCGGCGGAGCGCCGACGGCCGGGGGACCGGCGGAGGAGGCGTCATGACGTTCGACCTGGGACCAGCGCTTCTGTTCTGCCCCGCCGACCGGCCCGAGCGGTACGAGAAGGCGATGCAGCGCGCGGACGCGGTCATCCTCGACCTCGAGGACGCCGTGGCACCCGCCGACAAGACGGCGGCGCGCGGGCACCTCATCGAATCCGAGCTCGATCCCGCCCGCGTCATCGTGCGGGTGAACCCGCCCGAGACGGCGGACTTCGCCGCAGACCTCGCGACGCTGTCGCAGACCGACTACCGCCGGATCATGGTCGCCAAGGCCGAGTCGCCCAAGCGCATCGGCAAGATCGACGCCCGATTCGACGTCGTCGCGCTCTGCGAGACCGCCAAGGGGGTCGCGCAGGCCGATCGCCTCGCGGCACTGGCCAACGTCTCGGCGCTCATGTGGGGCGCCGAGGACCTCGTGGCGAGCATCGGCGGCACCTCCAGCCGCAAGCCGAACGGCCGGTACCGGGACATCGCCCGCTACGCGCGGTCCCGTGTGCTCCTCGCGGCGGGTGCACGGGGCAAGGCTGCGATCGACGCTGTGCACCTCGACATCGACGGCATGAAGCGCCTCAGGATCGAAGCGACGGATGCCGCGGCATCCGGATTCCGCGCCACCGCCTGCATCCACCCGAGCCAGGTGGCGGTCATCCGCGAGGCCTACCGCCCCGACGAGCAGGCCGTGGCGTGGGCACGGGCCGTGCTGGACGCGGCCGCGGGCGAGCGGGGCGTGTTCTCGCACGAGGGGCGCATGGTGGACGAACCCGTGCTCCGCCACGCGCGCAGCGTCCTGGCGCGCGCGGGGGCGTGAGCGGGCCTCAGCCCGCCGGCTGCTGACGCCCGCGCTCGTCGGCGATCTCGCGGGCGATGCGCGCGACCAGGTCGTAGGGGAGGTCCTTCGAGTGCGGGAAGACGACCGAGTCCTTCTCGGCTCGGAAGGGCTGGATCTCGGCCTCCAGTGAAGCCGGCAGCGGCGGCACGGGATACAGCCCGATGTGCTTCTTCCAGCCCGCGAAGTGCAGCGCGTACCGGCCGCCCAGCATGACGGCGGCGATGCCGTAGCGCATCTTCTCCTCCGGCCTGGTGCCCGAGGATGCCGCGACCGCTTCCACGATCTCGCTTCGGATGCGGGTCAGCCGGGCGGCGACCTCCGGCGGGAAGCCTGCGATGTACTCGTCGACGGTGGCGGGAGGGGCCATGGCGCCGAGCCTAGGCCACCAGGCCCGCGTATGCGACGAGCCGCAGATGATCGCGCTCGTAGACGAAGTCGTGTGCCGAACCGTTCAGCAGCCGCTCGCCCTCAGGCGGCAGCTCGCCTGCGGTGGCGTGTCGGATCATCTCGCGGATGAGTGCGCCGTGACTGACGACGATGAGGGATGACCCCGCCGGCGCCGTCGCACGACGATGATCGCGCACCGCCCTGCCGAGGGCCTCGATGCCGCGCGCGCGCAGATCGGCCCACGGCTCGGCACCCGGGACCTCGGCGGTGTACCAGTCGCCCCACCGCCGGCGGAACTCGTCGATGCCCACGCCCTCCGCCTGACCGTACGCACGCTCTCGCAGCCCGGGGTAGGTCCGGGGCGCGGCGAGGCCGAGTTCGCCGGCGATGATCTCGGCCGTCTCGCGTGCCCGCAGGAGGTCGCTCGACACGACGGCCGGCGGCGTCGTGAGCGGGAGGCGCTCGCGGAGCAGGGCGGCGGTCGCGCGAGCCTGCGCGCGGCCGTCGTCGTTGAGGGGGATGTCGGTCGACCCCTGGATGCGCCGGTCCCGGTTCCAATCGGTCTCGCCGTGGCGGATGAGGATCAGCGCGGTCACGGTCCGAGCCTACCTTCGCGGCATCAGGCCAGGGCCGGGAGGCCGTCCGCGAGGAGGCGCAGCACTTCGCTGGTGCCTCCGTCGACCTTGACCGTGGCGCGCCCGTCGGCGCGCGTCTGCCCGCGGTTCACGATCACCACCGGGAGGCGCCGACGGCGTGCGCGCTCCAGGAGCCGGATGCCTGAGTTCACCACGAGTGAGGAGCCGGCGATGATGAGGGCTTCGCTGGTGTGCACGAGCTGCTCGGCCTCGCGGAACTTCTCCGCGGGGATGAACTCGCCGAAGAACACCACGTCGGGTTTGAGCATGCCGCCGCACACCGTGCACTCGGGCACGCGGAAGCCGTCGGTGCTGGCGGGCAGCACATCGCCGTCCGGGCCGAGCGGAACGTTCTCGGGCACACGGATCCAGGGGTTGTCGTCCTCGACGCGCGCCGCGAGGTCACGCCGGTCGAAGACCTGGCCGCAGTGGGTGCAGAACACCCGGCGCATCGTGCCGTGCAGCTCCACGACGCGCCGGCTGCCCGCGCGGACGTGGAGACCGTCGACGTTCTGCGTGATGACGCCGGTGGCCAGTCCCCGGTTCTCGAGGTCGGCGATGGCGCGATGCCCCGCGTTGGGCTCGGCAGCCGCGAACGCCTTCCAGCCGAGGTGGCTGCCGACCCAGTAGCGGCGCCGGGATGAGTCGCTGGCCAAGAACTGGTCCACCGTCATCGGCGTGCGTACGGGCGCACCCGCGCCGCGGTAGTCGGGGATGCCGGAGTCGGTCGAGACGCCCGCGCCGGTGAGCACCGCGATGCGGCGCCCGGAGAGCGTCGCGATCGCCTCGGCGACGGCATCCGTCGCGCGTGCGTCCAAACCGATCGCCGTCGAGGTCACGGGTCCCCCCTTCGCGGTCGAGTGTACGGCCCGGGCTTTACCGGGATGTTACGGGCCCGGAGGCGACCCGGCGCGGGCTGCTGCGCGCCCTCCGGCTCAGCGCGGGCCGACCGCGCCCGCCGTGGGACGATGGGATGCGATGGCTGCGACCTGGATCTCCGACGCCGCCGACGACCGGCTCGCCGACTACCGCGATCTCACCGACGTCGCGCTGCGGCGCGTCATCGAACCCGAGGGCGGCCTCTACATCGCCGAGTCCGCCAAGGTGCTGGCGCGGGCGCTCGCGGCGGGCCACCGCCCGCGATCCGTCCTCGTGCAGGAGAAGTGGCTTCCTGACGCCGAGGCGCTGCTCGACGACGAGGCGGTCCCCGTCTACGTCGTCACCGCGGAGATCGCGCAATCGCTGACCGGATACGCCGTGCACCGCGGGGTGCTCGCGTCGATGCACCGTCCGGCGCTGCCCGCGGTGGCCGACGTCCTCGCCGGGGCGCGGCTGGTCGTCGTTCTCGACGACATCGTCGACCACACCAACGTGGGCGCGATCTTCCGCGCCGCCGCGGGCCTCGGCGCCGACGGCGTGCTCATCGGTCCCCGCTGCGCCGACCCGCTGTACCGGCGCAGCGTGCGCGTGAGCATGGGCACGGTCTTCCAGGTTCCGTGGACCCGCCTGCCGGAGTGGGGACAGGCGCGCGAAGCGCTGCACGGCGCCGGCTTCGAGCTGGCCGCGCTCGCCCTCACCGACGACGCGGTGTCGCTGGACGAGTTCCGTCGCCGACGGCCGGAGCGGGTCGCGCTCATGCTCGGCGCCGAGGGCGACGGCCTGTCCCGCACCGCTCTGGAGGCGGCCGACACGGTGGTCACGATTCCCATGTCCGGCGGTGTCGACTCGCTCAACGTCGCCGCGGCCAGTGCCGTGGCGCTGTGGGAGCTGCGCCGACGCTGAGCTTCGACCGACGCCGGTGACGGACCCGGTGGGGCTCAGGCGCCAGGACGGACGGTGAGCTCGGTGAGGTCGGCGTCGCGGGGCAGATCCAGCGCGGCGAGGATCGTCGTGGCGACCGACGCGGGATGGATCCACTTGGCCGCGTCGTAGTCCGCGCCCTCCTGCTGATGCACCTTCTCCTGCATCGGGGTCGCCGTGCGGCCCGGGTACACCGTCGTCACCCGGATCCCGTTCGCGCGCTCCTCGTCGCGCAGCGCGTCCGCCACCGCGCGGACCGCGAACTTGCTCGCCGCGTAGGAGCCCCACTCCGGGTTCACCCGCAGACCGGCGCCGGAGTTGACGAAGACGACGTGCCCGCGAGCGATGCGCAGCGCGGGGAGCAGCAGTCGCGTGAGCTCGGCCGGTGCGACGGTGTTCACGTTGAGCTGGTGCTGCCAGGTGGCCACCGGCGTTTCGGCCACCGCACCGAGTTCGACCACTCCCGCGACGTGCAGGAGCGAATCCAGACGGGCCGGCATGCTCTGGTGCCCGAACGCCCACGACAGCCGCGCCGGGTCGGCGAGGTCGCCGACGAGCGTCTGCGCGCCCGGGAAGCGGCCGCGCAGCTGCGACGCGCGACCCGCGTCGCGCGCGAGCAGCCACAGTTCGTCGCCGCGCTCGGCGAGTCGCTCGGCGAGCGCCGCTCCGATGCCCGAGCCGGCGCCGGTGAGGAGATGCGTGGCCACGTCAGCCCTCCTCGTCCGGTGCGACGGCGGGATCGCCGACCGGCGGAGCCTCGCGCTGCGGCGGCGAGAACGCGATCACCGGCCGCGGGTCGGGGCGCTTGGCGGTGACCTCGTCGCCGGAGGACTGGTGGCGCAGGCGCCGAAGCACCCAGGGCACGAAGTACTCGCGGGCCCACACGAGGTCGACAGCGCGGGCTTCGCGCCACGTGCGGAGGGGAACGGGATCCGGCTGCATCGGCTGCAGGTCGTTGGGCACGTTGAGGGCGCGCAGCACCATGCGGGCCACCTCGTGGTGGCCCAGGGCGTTGTAGTGCAGGCGGTCGTCGTCGAAGAACCGCATGTCCTGCACCTCCTTCAGCGCCCACTGGTCGGCGACGATGCAGTCGTACTTGTCGGCGATCGCACGGATGTTCTCGTTGTAGATCGCCACCTTGCCCCGGATGCCGCGGAACACCGGTGTGAACGCCGTGTCGATGCCCGTGAACACCACGACGGTCGCGCCGTCGCGCGAAAGGCGCACCACGGCGTCCTCGAAGAGCTGCGCGATGGCGTCGGGGTCGCCGTTGGGGCGGATGACGTCGTTCCCGCCGGCCGAGAAGGTCACCAGGTCCGGCTTGAGCGCGATCGCCGGCTCGACCTGCTCGGCCACGATCTGGCCGATGAGACGGCCGCGGATAGCGAGGTTGGCGTAGGCGAAGTCCTCGACCTGATCCGAGAGCACCTCGGCGACCCGGTCGGCCCACCCGCGGAAGCCGTTCGGCGCGGACGGCTCGGGGTCGCCGACGCCCTCGGTGAACGAGTCCCCGATCGCGACGTAGCGGCGCCAGGGGTGCGGCCCGGCGTTCGCCAAGTACGGGGTGCGGGGATCTTCTCTCGTGGACATCGGTGTTCCGTTTCCTCGGCTCGTGACCGACACACAGGCTACCGCGCACTCCGGACGGCCCGCGGACGGGGCGTCGGCAGCCAGGAGGCGAGCAGCGGCGGCGACGATGTCGCGCGGGTCGTCTATGGTGGTGACTCGTCGTCTGCGGGGGAGGTGCATCGGGTGACGGAGGAGACGACGATGGCATCGCCGCCCGAGCTCGCCGAGCCGCACCGGGAACACCGCGCGGCGCGCGACGGGGAGCCGCACATCGGCAGCTTCGCGGCCGAGCACCTCTCGCCGACCTACCCGCAGCGTGCGCCCTGGGGAACGGCGCAGCGCCTGCGGGCGTGGCAGGCCGAGGCGCTCGACCTGTACTTCGGGCTGGACGGTCCTGACGGCCCGGGCAGTGGTCCCCGCGACTTCCTCGCCGCGGCGACCCCGGGCGCCGGCAAGACGACCTTCGCGCTCCGGCTCGCGAGCGAGCTGCTTCGCCGGCGCGTCGTGAACCGGATCGTCGTCGTGGCACCGACCGAGCACCTGAAGACCCAGTGGGCGGATGCCGCGGCCCGCGTCGGGATCCGGCTCGACCCCGCCTTCAGCAACCGGCACTCCGCGCCCGCCCGCCAATACCACGGGGTCGCGGTCACGTACGCCCAGGTCGCGGTGAAGGCATCCGTCCACCAGCGTCTGACGATGGATGCGCGCACGCTGGTGATCCTCGACGAGGTCCACCACGGCGGCGACGCCCTGAGCTGGGGCGATGCGCTGCGTGAGGCGTACAGTCGCGCCACGCGACGGCTGCTGCTGTCGGGCACGCCCTTCCGCAGCGACACCGCACCCATCCCGTTCGTGGAGTATCACCCCGACGCGAAGGGCATCCGCGTCTCGCGCACCGACTACGCCTACGGCTACCGGCGCGCGCTCGAGGACGGCGTCGTCCGCCCCGTCATGTTCCTGGTCTACGCCGGACACATGCGCTGGCGCACCAAGACCGGTGACGAGATGGAGGCGCACCTCGGGCAGGACAACACGAAGGACATCACCTCCCAGGCGTGGCGCACCGCCCTCGACCCCGAGGGCGACTGGATCCCGGCTGTCCTGCGCTCCGCCGACCGTCGCCTGACCGAGGTGCGGGAGCACGTTCCCGACGCCGGCGGCCTGGTCATCGCGACCGATCAGACGGCGGCACGCGCCTACGCCGCGATCCTGCAGCAGCTGACGGGGGAGCCGCCGACAGTGGTCCTCTCGGACGAGGCGGAGGCGTCCGGGCGCATCGAGAAGTTCTCGAAGAGCACCAGTCGCTGGATGGTCGCGGTGCGGATGGTGTCGGAGGGCGTCGACGTGCCGCGCCTCGCCGTCGGCGTCTACGCCACCAGCGCCTCCACCCCGCTCTTCTTCGCCCAGGCCATCGGGCGCTTCGTGCGTGCGCGCCGCCGCGGCGAGACCGCGAGCGTGTTCCTGCCGAACGTGCCGCAGCTGCTGGCCCTCGCGGGCGAGATGGAGCGGCAGCGCGACCACGCGCTGGACCGCGACGCCGACGGCGACGACGAGTGGAACGCCGAAGAAGACCTCATGAACGCGGCGGAGCGCGAAGACAAGGCCTCCGATGCGCTCGAAGAGGAGTTCACCTATCAGGCGCTGGGCTCGCTCGCGCACTTCGACCGCGTGCTCTTCGACGGCAAGGAGTTCGGACAGCTGGCCGTCCCCGGCACGCCCGAGGAGGAGGAGTTCCTGGGCATCCCGGGGCTGCTCGAGCCCGATCAGGTGCATGAGGTGCTGATGTCGCGCGTCTCGCGCCAGTCCCGTCACCGCGCCGCCCGGGAGGCGCGCGCCCTCCGACAGGAATCCGGTCAGGAGGCCCCGGAGGCGGATGCGGCGCCGCCGCAGGCGCTGCACCGCACGCTGAAGGAGCAGCGTCAGCTGCTCAACAGCCTCGTCGGTCTCTACGCGCGGCAGTCCGGCGAGGCGCACGGCCTCGTGCACGCGGAGCTCCGGCGCATCTGCGGTGGTCCGGCGGTCTCGCACGCCACGGTGGCGCAGCTGCAGGCGCGCATCGACGTGCTGCGCACGCGCGTCCGCTCCTGAGCGTCTGCGGACCTAGACTCCCGGCATGCCCGCGAGGTACTCGTTCACGTCGCGCTGGCTCGTGCCCGCTCCTGCCGACCGCGTCTGGACGGAGGTGGAGCGGATGCTGCGCCCCGGCGCGGATCGCCGGTGGTGGCCCGGTCTGACGCTGCCGATGGCCCCTCGCCGCCTGGTGCCGGGCGAGCGGATGGTGCTCGCAGTCCGCAGCCCCCTGGGATACGTCCTCCGGATGCGATTGCAGCTCACCGAGATCGCGCAGGGGCGTTCGGTGAACGCCGCGAGCGACGGCGACCTGCGGGGCGGGGGGCGTGTCGTGGTGGACGAGGACGGAGCCGAGGCATCCGTCGTCACCTTCCAGTGGGATGTCGAGACCCGGCGGCGATGGATGAACGCCACCGCGTGGGCGTTGCGCCCGGCGTTCGAGCGGGCGCATGCGCACGTCATGCGCCGCGGCGAGCAGGGCATGGGCGCGCTGCTCGCGGGCGCCCGTTCGGAGCCCCGAAATACTGGCAATCCTCGGTTTTCGCACGGGCGGCGCGGGGCCGCTGGCTACCGTTGACGGGTAGACCCGTGCACGCGCCGAGCGCGTATTCGATCCGGCGCCCGCATCGCCGACTGGAGGCCAGAGTGAGCGCGCCCGCCGCACCGACCGATCGCGATCGACGGCGCTGGGCGAGGTACCTCGTCAACGAGCGCGCCGAGGCGCGGGTGTATCGCGAGCTTGCGGACCGGCGCACCGGCGAGGAGCGGGAGATCCTCCTCGCCCTGGCCGAGGCGGAAGGCCGTCACGAGGACCACTGGCTGCAGCTGCTGGGTGCCGAACCCGCGCGACTGCCGCGGCCGGATGCCCGCACCCGCCTGCTCGGCTGGATGGCCCGCAGCTTCGGGTCGATCTTCGTGCTCGCGCTCGCGCAGAACGCCGAGGCGCGCTCGCCGTACGACGACGAGCCCTTCGCGAGCTCGCGCATGGCTGCGGATGAGAAGGTGCACCACGAGGTGGTCCGCGGCCTGGCCGCGCGCGGACGGCGACGACTCTCCGGCACGTTCCGTGCCGCCGTCTTCGGCGCCAACGACGGACTCGTGTCCAACCTCGCCCTGGTCATGGGCATCGGCGCGACGGGGGTCTCCGGCCAGTTCGTGCTCTTCAGCGGCATCGCCGGACTGCTCGCCGGCGCGCTGTCGATGGGCGCCGGCGAGTTCGTCTCGGTGCGGTCGCAACGGGAGCTGCTGGCGGCCACCGAGCCCAGCGACTACGCCGACGGCGCCATCCCCCACCTGGACATCGACGCCAACGAGCTGGCGCTGGTGTACCGCACCCGCGGCATGCCGGAGGCGGAGGCGTCCGCGCGGGCGCGGCGCGCCGTGCAGGCGGCCCGCGCGCTCGGCCAGGGCAGGGCCGAGACCGGCCCGATCACGGTCGCCGACCACGGCGAGGTCGTGGGCACGGCGTGGGGCGCCGCCCTGTCGAGCTTCCTGTTCTTCGCCTCGGGGGCGATCATCCCGGTGCTGCCCTGGATCTTCGGGCTCGCCGGCACGGCGGCCGTCATCGTGGCGCTCCTCCTCGTCGGCGTCGCGCTGATGTGCACCGGGGCGGCCGTCGGCCTTCTCTCGGGGGCTCCACCGCTGCGTCGCGCGCTGCGTCAGCTCGCCATCGGATTCGGCGCCGCGGGCATCACCTACCTGCTCGGACTGCTCTTCGGAGTGTCGCTCGGCTGACGCGCCCGGGGCCCGGCGGGATTCGTTGAACAGTGGGCGACGTGGTAATGTCATTCCTCGGTTGCGAAACCGGAAACCACCTGCGCGGGTGGCGGAATAGGTAGACGCGCTAGCTTGAGGTGCTAGTGCCCGTATAGGGCGTGGGGGTTCAAGTCCCCCCTCGCGCACACAGTGGAGAAGGCCCCCGGCAGGGGGCCTTCTTTCGTGTGCGGCGCACGCCGCCTCGCGGCGGCACGGCGCGGAAACGGAGCGGAAACGAGTGCCAGGTAGGTTGGAGCGCATGCCTGCACCCGATCCCGCACTCCCCGAAGTCGCCTCGGTCGCGCGCGATCTGATCCGGTTCGACACGACCAACCACGGCGGAGGCCGATCGGCCGGCGAGCGCGAAGCGGCGGAGTACGTCGGCGCCTACCTGGAGCGCCTCGGCCTGGAACCCGAGTACTACGAGCCCGTTGCGCGCCGCACCAACGTCATGGCGCGCGTTCCCGGGCGCGACCGGGACAAGCCGGCGCTCGTGCTGCACGGCCACCTCGACGTCGTCCCCGCGATCGCGGAGGACTGGAGCGTCGACCCCTTCGAGGGCGTCGTCAAGGACGGACTGCTCTGGGGCCGCGGTGCCGTCGACATGAAGGACATGGACGCGATGATCCTCACGTCGGTCGCCGACATCCTCCGCGCCGGAGAGCAGCCCGAGCGTGACATCGTCCTCGCCTTCTTCGCGGATGAGGAGAACGGCGGGATCGAAGGATCGGCTCTCGTCGTGGAGAACCGCCCGGAGTGGTTCACGGGTGCGACCGAGGCCATCAGCGAGGTCGGCGGCTACTCGATTCCCGTCGGCGACCGGCACGCGTACCTCCTGCAGGTCGGCGAGAAGGCCCTGGTCTGGATCCGCCTGGTCGCCCGCGGTCGCGCCGCACACGGGTCCAGCGTCCACGCCGGGAATGCGGTGACGCGCCTGGCGGAGGCCGTCGCGGCGCTGGGGCGCACCGCCTGGCCGGTGACCCTCACCGACACCACGCGCGAGATGACCGAGCGGCTCGCCGAGATCATGGGCCGCCCGGCGGACGACCCCGACGCGATCGCGCGTGCGACGGGCGCGGCATCCGGATTCCTCTGCTCGACCCTGCGGACGACCACCAACCCCACCGGGCTCGTCGCCGGCTACAAGCACAACGTCATTCCCGATCGCGCGGAGGCGCTCGTCGACGTGCGGGTGCTCCCCGGCACCGAGGACGCCGCGCTGGCCGAGATCCGCGCCATCGTGGGCGACGACGTCGCGGTCGAGATCGTGCACCAGGACATCGGCCTCGAGGTGCCGTTCTCGGGCGCACTCGTCGAGGCGATGACGGCTGCGCTGGGCCGCCACGACCCCGGGGCGCCGGTGGTGCCGTACCTGATGGGCGGCGGCACCGACAACAAGGCGCTGGCGGCCCTCGGCATCGCCGGATACGGCTTCGCGCCGCTGCGGCTGCCGGCAGACCTGGACTTCACGGGCATGTTCCACGGCGTCGACGAACGCGTGCCGATCGACGCGCTCGTGTTCGGCCAGTCCGTGCTCACCGACCTGCTGCGCACCTACTGAGAATCGAGCGGATGCCGCCACCGCCGGCATCCGCCCTGTACGGCTGAAAGGCGCCCATGCTTCTCGAAGCGATCATCCTCGGCTTCGTCCAGGGACTGACCGAGTTCCTGCCGATCTCCTCCAGCGCGCACCTGCGGATCCTGGGGGAGTTCCTCCCGTCCGCCGAGGACCCGGGGGCCGCGTTCACCGCGATCACGCAGATCGGCACCGAGGCGGCCGTCGTGGTGTTCTTCTGGCGCGACATCGTGCGCATCATCGGGCAGTGGTTCCGCTCGCTCGGCGGTCGCGTGCCCCGCAACGACCCGGACGCGCGCCTGGGCTGGCTCATCATCATCGGCTCGATCCCGATCGTGGTCCTCGGCCTGCTCTTCCAGGACCAGATCGAGACGGTCCTGCGGTCGCTGTGGATCACCGCGGTCATGCTGATCTTCTTCGGCGTGCTGCTGGGCATCGCCGACCACGTGGGTGCCAAGAAGCGCAGGCTCCAGGACATGACGATAGGACACGGCGTCATCTACGGCTTCGCCCAGTCCCTCGCGCTCATCCCGGGGGTGTCGCGGTCAGGCGGGACGATCACCGCGGGGCTGTTCATGGGATACGAGCGGGCCGCGGCCGCCCGCTACGCCTTCCTGCTGGCGATCCCCGCGGTCTTCGGCAGCGGCTTCTTCCAGCTGTTCAAGAGCCTCGGGGAGCCGGGGGTCTTCACCCTCGGCGAGACCGCCGTGGCGACCGGTGTCGCCTTCATCGTCGCGCTCGGAGTCATCGCGTTCTTCATGAGCTGGATCTCCAAGCACAGCTTCCTGCCGTTCGTGCTCTACCGCGTGGCCCTCGGCTCGCTGCTGCTCGTGCTGTTGAGCATGGGCGTCATCCAGCCGTAGCAGCGGCCGGCGCGCTCAGCGGCGCGGGTCGTCGCGTCCGGGCTTGCTGGGCCCGTCGCCGGGCTTGCCGTCGGTGCGGCGGAGATACCGCTCGAACTCCTGCGCGATCGCGTCGCCCGAGGCCTCGGGCGAGTCCCACGTGTCGCGGGTGCGCTCGAGCTGGCGGATGTACTCGGTCATCTCCTCGTCGTCGGCCGCGGCCGCGTCGATCGACGCCTCCCAAGCCGCGGCCTCGGTGGCGAGATCGCCGCGCGCCACCGACGCGCCGGTGAGGTCCTCGAGCCGGTCGAGGAGTGCCAGGGTCGCCTTGGGCGACGGGGTGTGGCCGGCGACGTAGTGCGGCACGCTCGCCCACAGGCTCGCCGAGGGGATGCCGGCGCGCTCGGCGGCATCTCCGAGCACGCTGAGGATCCCGACCGGTCCTTCGTACGTCGAGCGCTCGAGGCTGAGCGCGCCGCGCAGCGCCTCGTTCTCGCTGCCGGCGAAGACCGAGATGGGGCGCGTGTGCGGGACGTCCGACATCATCGACCCGATGCCGACGAAGCCGCTGATGTCCTCACGGAGGGCGACGTCGATGAACTCGGAAGAGAACGCCTGCCACGCGCGCGCCGGCTCGACGCCGGTCAGCAGCCAGAGCTGCGTGCCGCGCGTGGCGTGGGCCGGGCGCAGGAGCGTGGCCTCCGGCCAGCGCAGCGAACGGCCGCCGTCGCCGTCGGCGGTGATGTGGGGCCGGGTGTACTGGTAGTCGAAGTACAGCTCTGGATCCACCGAGAAGACGGTCTCGTACGACCCGCCCTCGCGCAGCTGCGTGATCGCGGACGAGGCGGCTTCACCCGCGTCGTTCCATCCGTCGAACGCGGCGACGAGAACCCGACGACCCAGTCCGTCCACGAAACCTCCTCCGCCCACGCAACCGGCGGTGGCGGGCTGCTTCCAGGATAGGCCCCCCTCTCGGAGGGGGGCCGGAGGCCCGTCGGTAGGATTGGACGGTGAATCAGCCTCGCCCCGCCGCCGTCCTGTGGGACATGGACGGCACCCTCGTCGACACCGAGCCCTACTGGATGGCAGCCGAGACCCCGTTGGTGGAGAGCTTCGGCGGCTCGTGGTCCCACGAGCAGGCGCTCGGCCTGGTGGGACTGGGGCTCGAGGACTCGGCCCGCATCCTGCAGGGCACCGGCGTCCGCATGAGCACCGACGCCATCGTCGACCACCTCACCACGGAGGTCATGCGGAGCCTCTCCGAGACCGGGGTGCCGTTCCGGCCCGGCGCGCGGGAGCTCCTCGGCGACCTGCGCGCCGCGGGGATCAAGACCGGTCTGGTGACGATGTCGATGCGGCGCATGGCCGAGACCGTCGTCGACCTGATCGACTTCGACGCCTTCGACGTCGTCGTCGCCGGGGACGACGCCACCCGTCCGAAGCCGTTCCCCGACCCCTACCTGCAGGCGTGCGAGGCGCTGGGGGTCGCACCCGAAGACACCGTCGCGATCGAGGATTCGCCCAACGGCCTGCGTTCTGCGGTGGCGTCGGGCGCCTCGGTGATCGGCGTGCCGCTGATGGTGTCGCTCACGGGTGCCGGCGCGCACGCGCTGTGGGACACGCTCGAAGGCCGGACGGTGGACGACATCACGACGTTCCACGCCGCGCGACGCGCCCGCCTGGCCGCCGGCGCGCACGCCGTCCAGGAGCCGGCGCGATGACCGGGCCGCTCGAGCAGCCCCGCGGACCCTTCCGCTTCGGCGACCGCGTCCAGCTCACCGGGCCGAAGGGCCGTCTGCACACCATCACCCTGCGCGAAGGCGGTGAGCTGCACACCCACCACGGCGTCCTGCGCCACGCCGACCTGGTCGGGCAGCCGGACGGATCGGTCGTCGCCAACAGCGGCGGCCACGAGTATCTCGCCCTGCGCCCACTGCTGCGCGACTTCGTGATGTCGATGCCGCGGGGCGCGGCGATCGTCTACCCGAAGGACGCCGCGCAGATCCTGGCCGAAGCAGACATCTTTCCGGGCGCCAGCGTCGTGGAAGCCGGCGTCGGCTCGGGAGCCCTGTCGCTGTGGCTCCTGCGAGCCGTCGGCGCTGAAGGGCGCCTGGTGTCGTTCGAACGGCGCGAGGACTTCGCCGCCGTGGCCCGCGCGAACGTCGAGACGTTCATCGGCGCGGTGCCGGGCAACTGGAGCGTGGTGGTGGGCGACCTCGCCGAGCAGCTGGCGGACGCCGTGCCCGCGGCATCCGTCGACCGTGTCGTCCTGGACATGCTGGCGCCGTGGGAGTGCATCGACGCGGTCGCCGACGCGCTCACCCCGGGTGGCGTGGTCGTCTGCTACGTGGCCACTGCGACGCAGCTGAGCCGCGTGGCGGAGTACATCCGGGGGACCGGTCTGTTCACCGAGCCGGACGCGAACGAGACCATGGTCCGCGGCTGGCACGTGGAGGGCCTGGCGGTGCGCCCGGATCACCGCATGGTGGCGCACACCGGCTTCCTGGTGTGGGCGCGCCGCCTGGCGCCGGGGGCGGTCCCGCCCGAGGTGAAGCGCCGCGCTTCGAAGTCGAGCTACGGCGACGAGGACGTCGAGCTGTGGACCCCGGGCGCGGTCGGCGACCGCCAGATCACCGACAAGAACCTGCGCAAGCGCGTTCGGGAAGCGGAGCGTGCGGCGGAGGGCGCGCGCCGGGCGGCCGGACGCGCGGACGACCCCGCCGGCGGCTGAGCCCGTGCACGTCGTGCGCCCGGCGCGCATCTAAACTGTTCCGGTGCGCAAGATCCCCGCTGCCCTCGCCGTCCTCGGTCTGACGACGCTCGGTCTCGCCGGCTGCTCGCTGCTGCCGGGCGGTGCCGACTGCTCGCGCGCGGCGGTGTCCGATCCCGAGCTGATGGAGCTCATCACGGTCACCGGGGACGTCGCGGACGAGCCCGAGGTCGACCTCTACACGCCGCTCAGCGTGCCGCAGCTCGCGTACGAAGACGTCGTGACGGGCGAGGGCACGGCGATCACGACGGACGACCAGCTGATGGTCGTCGACGTCGCCGTCTTCAACGGGGCCACCGGAGACCCGATCGTCTCGACGCCCTACGACGGAGACCTGTCGCGAGTCTCGTCCCCGGCGCAGTGGGCCACCACCTTCCCGACGTTCGAAGACGTCCTCGACTGCGCGACCGAGGGCTCTCGCATCGCCGTCGCCATGTCGCAGGACGATCTCGGCGACGGCGTCGCAGCCAGCTTCCAGCTCGAGGAGGACGACAGCATCGTCACCGTCGTCGATGTGCGCAAGGTCTATCTCGCCGCCGCCGACGGACAGAACCAGTTCAACAGCGGCTTCGGGCTTCCCAGCGTCGTCCGGGCGCCCGACGGGCGTCCGGGTCTCATCATCCCCGACGGCGCGCCGCCCGCCGACGTCGTCGTCCAGACCCTCAAGAAGGGGTCTGGCGACGAGGTCACCGGCGAGCAGCCGGTGCGCGTGCACTACACCGGCGTGGTCTGGGGCGAGGACGAGCCGTTCGACACCACGTGGGACTCCGAGCCCGCCTCGCTGACGCTGGACGCCGTCGTGCCCGGGTTCGCTGAAGCGCTTGCGGGTCAGACAGTCGGCTCGCAGGTGATGGTCGTCATCCCGCCGGAGCAGGGGTACGGCGACGAGGACCAGGGCGCCATCCCCGGCGGATCGACCCTCGTCTTCGTGATCGACATCCTCGGCCTGGACGCGCCCCCCGCCGAGTGATCCGGCTCCGGCCGGTCCGGCGTCACCGGCCCTAAGATGGGCGGGTGCCTGCCACCGTCGCCGCGAAGATCCCGCCCGAGGAGCGCCTCGTCAACCTCGTGGTGGCTCTCGTCGCGACCGACCAGGGGCTGACCAAGGACACCATCCTCACGTCCGTCGCGGGCTATCGCGAGCAGAGTCAGGCGGGGGCCTCGAAGGATGCGCTCGAGAAAATGTTCGAGCGCGACAAGGAGTCGCTGCGCGGCCTCGGCGTGCCGATCGAGACGATCGGCGACTGGGCCGACCCCGATGACCTGCGCGAGGCGCGCTACCGCGTGCCGACGGCGGAGTACGAGCTTCCCGAGGACATCCAGTTCACCCCGGCCGAACTGGCGCTGCTGACGCTGGCCGGCGGGGTCTGGAGCGAGAGCTCGATGTCGGACGACGCCCGCAGCGGCCTGCGCAAGATCCGCGCGCTCGGCGACCTCGTCGACGAGCCGATCATCGGCTTCTCGCCGCGGCTCAGCATGCACGATCCGGCCTTCCTCCCGCTGCAGCAGGCGATCGAGCTGAGCCGCGTCGTCGGCTTCCCCTATCTGAAGCCGGGGGAGGAGGCGCCGCGCACCCGCAGGGTGCAGCCGCTTGCCCTGGTGGAGTACGAGGGCCGCTGGCACGTGTTCGGCATCGACCTCGACGTCCGCGCCGACCGCACCTTCCTCCTCTCGCGGATCGTCGGACCGGTGACGGTCACCCGCACGCCGTTCGACCCGGCGCTGCGCGAGGGGGCGGGCGAGCGCGCGCTGGCGGGGCTGGAGGAGGTGGCCGCCCGCAACTCGGCGCTGCTGGAGGTGAACCCCGGCACGGAGGCCGCCCTCCGCCTGGCGCGGCGCGCACAGCCCGCGGAGCAGGGCATCCGCGTGCCCTACGTCGACGTGCACATCCTCGCCGACGAACTGGCCTCATACGGACCGGAGGTGCGCGTGGTCGAACCCGCCGACCTCCGCGACCGGGTGATCGACCGCCTCGCGGCCACGCGCGATCTCCACGGCGGCGTGTCATGACCGGTCGCCGGCCGCTGGTCGCCACCGACCGCGCGGCTCTGATGCTCCAGCTCGTGCCGTACCTCATCGGCAAGGGCGAGGTGTCGCTGGCCGAGGCTGCGGACGAGTTCGACGTGTCGCCGGAGCAGATGCGCTCCATGGTCGAGAAGCTCACCGTCATCGGACTCCCCGGCGAGCGGGGCTACTGGCAGATGGCCAACGACCTGTTCGACATCGACTGGGATCTGCTGGACGAACGAGACCTCATCGTCATCACCAACTCCGTCGGGCTCGAGAGGGCGCCGAAGCTGACCGCGCGCGAGGCGGCCGCCCTGCTGGCCGGACTCCAGCTCGCCCGCTCGATCCCCGGGATCGGCGACACCGAGCTGTACGCAGGCCTGCTGGCCAAGCTCGCGCGCGGAGCGTCGAGCACCCCCGCAGAGGTGATCCTCGCGCCCGAGCCGGTCGACACCGCCCGTGACCTCGTCGCCGACGCGCTGCGGCGGGGCGTCGCCGTCTCGTTCACGTACAAGGCGCCGGATGCCGCGCCCACGACACGCACCGTGGACCCGGTGAAGGTGCACATCGCGAGCGGCCAGTGGTACCTGCAGGGCTGGTGCCACCTGCGCGAGGCCATGCGCACGTTCCACCTGGACCGCGTCAGCGACCTCGTGCTCACCGACATCGCGAGCACGCACGCCGGGGAGCAGGCGCCGGACTGGTTCGACACGGATGCGGGCGACGTGGTCGCGCGCATCCGCTTCCCCGAGGGGGTCGCGCCCCTCCTGGGGGACTACCTCGACCGCGCGACACTCGAGACGAAGGACGGCGTGACCATCGCCACCATGCGGGTCGCCGACGAGCTCAGCCTGCGCCGGCTCGCGGCCCGCCGCGGCGGCCTCGTCGAGGTCCTCGAGCCGGAGGGGGCGCGCCGCGCCGTCGCCGAGTGGGCCGACGCCGGGCTCGCGCAGTATCGCTGAGCCGCGGCATCCGTGTGCCCGGCATATTAGACTGGTCGCGATCCCCGCTGACGCGAACGACGGAGCACCTCAATGTTGGGCAATCTGAACGGCTGGCACCTGCTGATTCTGCTCGTCGTCATCCTGCTGCTGTTCGGCGCGGCCAAGCTGCCGGCGCTCGCGAAGAGCATGGGGCAGTCGGCCCGCGTGTTCAAGGGTGAGATGAAGGCCATGAAGGACGACGACAGGGCCGCCGCCGGCGACACCACGTCGGCCGACGTCGCCGACTCGGTCGCCGACCCCACGATCACCCCCGGCACGACCGACGGCTCCCGCGACACAAAGCCGTAGCGGGATGGTGGCCGCAACCGGCTCCGCGCCCATCGACGGCCCGGAGGCGCCGAAGCACGACAAGCGCATGTCGCTCGGCCAGCATCTGCTGGAGCTTCGCCGCCGCCTGGTCATCGCGGCCATCGGCCTGCTCGTCGGCATGGTGGTGGCGTTCATCATCACCGACCCGATCATCCACTGGATCACCGAGCCGATCCGCATCATCGCCGAGCGTCGCGGCGACGACTTCTCGGCCCTCAACTTCGGCGCCGTCACCTCGGCGTTCGACCTGCGCATGCGCATCGCGTTCTCGATCGGGCTGTTCCTGTCCGCGCCGATCTGGCTGTGGCAGATCTGGGCGTTCATCATGCCGGGCCTCACGCGCAAGGAGATCAAATACACGATCGGCTTCGTCGCCGCCGCGGTGCCGCTGTTCTTCATCGGCTGCTGGGTGGGCCTGTTGATCGTGCCGCACGTCATCGAGCTCATGTGGGGGTTCACGCCCGAAGGCGGCGTCAACTTCTATGCCGCCGCGGAGTACTACGACTTCGTGTTCAAGCTGATGATCGTGATCGGCGTCTCGTTCGTGCTCCCGGTGTTCCTGGTCGCACTCAACATGGCCGGCATCATGTCGGGCAGGGCGATCGTGAAGGGCTGGCGCGTGGCCGTCCTCGTCGCCACCGCGTTCGCAGCCCTGGCCACTCCGGCGGCCGATGTGGTGAGCATGCTCCTGCTGGCCGGAATCCTCGTCGTGCTGTTCTTCGCCGCCGCCGGCCTGTCGATGCTGTTCGACAGGCGCAAGGCGAAGCGGAACGCCGGCCTGCTTCCGCCGGAGCCGACGTCGTGAGCGACGCCGACCCCGCCGAGCGGTACGCGCGCGCCCGCGAGACCGCCCGGCTGGACCGGACGCACCCGCTCACCGCCGCCTTCGCCGCCGCACAGCGCTTCACGCTGGACCCGTTCCAGATCGAGGGATGCCGCGCACTCGAGGACGGCCGCAGCGTCCTGGTAGCGGCTCCCACCGGAGCCGGCAAGACCATCGTGGGCGAGTTCGCGGTGCACCTGGCGATGCGGGAGCCGGGGGAGAAGGCGTTCTACACGACGCCGATGAAGGCGCTGTCGAACCAGAAGTTCCGCGAGCTGCAGGACGTCTACGGCGCAGACGACGTCGGACTCCTCACCGGCGACACGAACATCAACGCCAACGCACGCGTGGTCGTCATGACCACGGAAGTGCTGCGGAACATGCTCTACGCCGACTCGCCTGCGCTCCGCGGCCTGCGCTACGTGATCATGGACGAGGTCCACTATCTCGCGGACCGGTTCCGCGGGGCGGTGTGGGAAGAGGTCATCATCCACCTCGCCCCGGCCGTGCGGCTCGTGTCGCTGTCAGCGACCGTCTCCAACGCCGAGGAGTTCGGCGACTGGCTCGACACCGTCCGCGGCGACACCGAGGTGATCGTGTCGGAGACCCGCCCGGTGCCCCTCGAGCAGCATGTGCTGGTGCGCGGCGACCTGCTGCCGCTGTTCGACGACCGCGCCGGCGTCGCGACGGCGCAGGTGAATCAGGAGCTCATGCGCATCCGGTCGTTCAAGGGTTCGCACTACGACAGCAACCGCCGCGCGCAGGCCTCGAACAGCGCCCGGCACGCGGGTTACGAGGCATCCCGTCGTCGTCCGCCGCGCGGCGGGACCCGACCGGTGCGCTCCGCCAACGTGCACCGCATCGAACGGATCGACCGGCCCGACGTGGTGGAACTGCTGTCCCGATCGAACCTGCTGCCCGCCATCTTCTTCATCTTCAGCCGGGCGGGCTGCGACGGTGCCGTGCAGCAGGTGCGCCGCTCGGGACTGCGGCTGACCTCGCAGGAGGAGCGGCAGGAGATCCGCGCGATCGTCGAGGAGCGCACGCGCACCCTTCTAGAGGAGGACCTGGCCGTCCTCGGGTACTGGGAGTGGCGTGACAATCTCGAGCGTGGCGTCGCGGCGCACCACGCCGGCCTCCTGCCCGCGTTCAAGGAGGTGGTCGAGGAGCTCTTCCAGCGCAAGCTGGTGAAGGCGGTCTTCGCGACCGAGACACTCGCGCTCGGGATCAACATGCCCGCGCGCACCGTGGTGCTGGAGAAGCTGGAGAAGTTCAACGGCGAGGCCCGCGTCGCCATCACCTCGGGGGAGTACACGCAGCTCACCGGACGCGCCGGCCGACGCGGCATCGACGTCGAAGGTCATGCCGTCATCCAGTGGACCGAGGGGCTGGATCCTCAGGCGGTGGCCGCGCTCGCCTCTCGCCGCACCTACCCGCTCAACTCGAGCTTCCGGCCGACGTACAACATGGCGGTCAACCTCATCGACCAGTTCGGCCGCGCCCGCGCGAGGGAGATCCTCGAATCGTCGTTCGCGCAGTTCCAGGCCGATCGCGCCGTCGTGGGCATCGCGCGGGAGGTGCGCGAGCAGGAGCAGTCGCTCGCCGGCTATCAGAAGGCGATGACGTGCGACCGCGGCGACTTCGCCGAGTACTCCGGCATCCGCCGAGAGCTGAGCGACCTGGAGAAGATCAACCGCAAGGATGCCGGCGCGTCACGGCGCACCCGCGACGAGCGACAGCGGCACATCGCGAGCCTCCGCAAGCGCATGCAACGGCACCCGTGCCACCAGTGCCCCGACCGCGAGCATCACGCGCGGTGGGCGGAGCGGTACTGGAAGCTGAAGCGCCAGATCGACAAGCTCCGCCGTCAGATCGAGACGCGCACCGGCACGGTCGCGCGCATCTTCGACCGGGTGGTCGACGTGCTCGCGACACTGGACTACGTCTCGCAGCTCGAGGACGGCCGCACCGCGCTCACGCCGTCGGGGCGGACGATGCGGCGCATCTACGGCGAGCGGGATCTGCTCGTCGCCGAGTCGCTCCGGCGCGACATCTGGAAGGACCTGGACCCCGCATCCCTCGCCGCCCTCGCCTGCTCGCTGGTCTACGAGCCGCGGCGCGACGACGGCGGCCCGGGGGAGCGGGGGCTTCCGCGCGGGGCCTTCCGTCCGGCGTTCGAGGCGACGCTGACGCTCTGGCAGGAGCTCGACGACCTCGAGCAGGAGAACCGGCTGCCGGGCACGGAGCCGATCTCGGCCGGCCTCGCCCAGGCCATGCACACCTGGGCGCGCGGCGGCATGCTCGACCGGGTCCTTCTCGAGGCCGACATGGCGGCGGGCGACTTCGTGCGGTGGGCAAAGCAGACCATCGACCTTCTCGATCAGCTCTCCCTCGTGGCCGAGCAGCCGCTTGCGGGCACGGCCCGTCGGGCGCTGGACGCGGTGCGCCGGGGCATCGTCGCCTACTCGGGCGTCTGAACAGCGGCGGACGGATGCCGCGCGGCGGCGTCAGCGCGCTCGCCTAGGCTGATGGCGTGCCCACTGCCATCGCGACACGCCCGCTCGTGCCGCTGTGGGCGGCGATCCCGGTCTCGGCGCTCGGCGGCGTGCTGCTGGACGTCGCGTTCCCGGCCGTCGCCTGGTGGCCGATGGCGTTCGCGGCGGTGGCGCTGGCGCTCGTCACCCTCGTCGGCAGATCCGTCACCGGCGCGCTCGCCGTCGGAATGGCCTTCGGTCTCGCGTTCTACCTGCTGAACGTCGATTTCACCGCCGAATGGGTGGGGCCGCTGCCGTGGATCGCACTCTCGGTGCTCGAGGCGCTCTTCGTCGCCGGCGGCGCCGTGCTCATCGCCCTGGCCTACCGCTGGACGCCGCGCGTGGCGCCGCGGAGAGGGCGTGTCATGCTCACCGCCGCGCTCGTGGCGGGCCTGTGGACGGCGCGCGAAGCCGTCAACGGCGGCTTCCCGTACGGCGGCTTCCCGTGGGGCCGCGTGGGCACGTCACAGGTCAGCGGGCCGTTCGCGGAGGTGGTGTCGTGGACCGGGACGGCGGGACTGACGTTCCTCGTCGTCGGGCTGGTGGCCGCAGGCGTCGAACTGGTGCGATCGCCGCGCCGCGCCCGAGGGGACGGCGTGCGCACCCTGCTTCCGGTCGCCGTCCTGGCTGTCGTCGCGACCGCCCTGCTCCTGATGCCGGCGTGGGCGACGACCCCGGCGGGGGCGATGCGGGTCGCCGCGGTGCAGGGAGACGGTCCGGCGGGGTACTTCGACGAGCGGCAGGCGGGTGACGTGCTGGAGTCGCAGTACGAGGCGACGGTCCCCCTCTTCGGCGCCGACGACGTCGACGTCGTGCTCTGGCCGGAGGGCGGCGTCGATGTCGACCCGGACGCCTCGCCCGCGGCGGCCGCGGCGCTCGACCGCGTCGTCCGAGAGGTCGATGCGCCGCTCGTGGCCAACAGGATCGATCAGCGCGGCGACGAGTTCTTCAACATGTCGTTCCTGTGGCAGGACGGCATCCAGCAGACGTACGACAAGCGCAATCCGGTGCCCTTCGGCGAGTACGTCCCCGATCGGGCGTTCTACGCCTCGATCGCGCCCGACCTCATCGGCATGATCGGTCGGGACTACACGCCGGGCACCGACCCGCCGGTGTTCGACGTCGACGGCACGCTCGCCGGGCTGGCGATCTGCTTCGACGTCATCTACGACGCGCTGGTGTGGGAGGGTGCGCGCGACGGCGCCCGCCTCTACCTCTTCCAGACGAACAACGCCGACTTCCGCGGCACCGACGAGAACCTGCAGCAGCTCGCCGTCGCGCGCCTCCGCGCCGTCGAGACCGGCCGCTCAGTGGTGAACCTGTCGACGGTGGGCACCAGCCAGGTGATCGCTCCGGACGGCTCGACGATCGAGGGACTCCCCGCCGATGAGCCGGGCCACATGCTCACCGACGTCCCGCTGCGGACGGGACTGACCCCGGCCGTGATCGCGGGGGGCTGGGTGAACGGACTGCTGTCGTGGGGCAGCGTCGCGGTGCTCGTCGGCCTCGGCCTCGCGGCCCGGATGCGCGGCAGCGGCCGCGCGAACGCGAAAACGCCGACCCCGTAGGGTCGGCGCTGCGCGAACGCGGGTCAGGCGCTGAGCTTGTCGGACTTCGCCTGCTCGTCGCCGCGACGGGCACGCAGGAACGCCAGACGCTCCTCGAGAAGCTCTTCGAGCTCCGGGATGGTGCGGCGCTCGAGCAGCATGTCCCAGTGGCTGCGCGGCGTCTTGTCACCGGAGTGATCGACGGTCGCCGTGCCCTCGCCGACGCGCAACAGGGCCTCGGCGCCGCACGTGCGGCACTCCCAGGCCGGGGGAACCTCGGCGTCGGCCGCGAAGGTCAGTGTGGTGTCTCGCCCGCACGCGGTGCAGGAGTAGATGTGCTGTGCGCGCTCATGGAACACGACGCCCTCTTCGCTCTGTAGGCTCTGGGCGCCGAGTCGGATGCCGCGCAGACTGCGGTCTGCCATTGTGTGGTCCTCTCGTCGCTGTTCAGGTATAACGAAGCGACCTGTGCGGATCATCCGAAGGGGGCACGTTCATCGCCCTTTCACAGTGGATGCACAGCCCGCTCGCCTCCGCTGAGCCGGTATCAGCCGAGGACGTCCAGAGCGGTGTCGGCGCGGTCGGTGACGATGCCGTCGACGCCCATCGCGACCAGCCGGCGCATGTCGTCGGCCTCGTTCACCGTCCAGACGTGCACCTCGACGCCGTGACGGTGCGCGGCATCGATGAGACGCGGAGTGACCAACCGCACGCGCCCGCGCCGCTCGGGAACCTGCAGCGCGTCCACGCCCGCCAGGGCGCGTGCGAGCAGGCGATCCGATCGCGCGGCGTGCGCAGCCAGCACCCGCGCGATCGTGCTCCTGCCCGCGGACGTGGCGGGGCGGATGCCGCGACCGGCCACCGCAGCCGCCTCCAGCGCCGCCGTGCGGCGGGGGTCGGAGAAGCTCGTCACCAGCACCCGGTCGCCGTGCGGTGCCACGGCGGCCCCGACGGCCGTCGCGGCATCCGCCGCCTTCACATCGAGGTTGAACCTCAGCGTCGGGAAGGCATCGAGCGCCTGCGCGAGCGTGACGAGGCCGCCGCGCCCCGTCATCAGCTCTTCCAGTTCGCGGACCGTCACGTCGGCGATCCGGCGCGGATCGCCGGTGACGCGCGACAGGTCGTCGTCATGGAAGAGGACGACGACGCCATCAGCGGTGCGGTGGCAGTCCGACTCGACGTACCGGACGCCGGCGGAGTGCGCGTGGGCCACGGCGGCGAAGGAGTTCTCCACGATGCCGTCGCGCGCGTCGGCCGGCGTCACCAGCCCCCGGTGCGCGAGCACCCGCGGTCGCGGGCCCCCGAACCAGGGGTGCGTCACGGAGTCGGCGGCGCGCCCGGCGATGTCGCGCCGAGGGCGGGACCACCGGACTGCCCGCGACCCTTGGCCGCGGCATCCGACATCACACCGGCGAACGAGCCGCTCAGCCCCTTCATGGCGTCGGTGAACTCGCTCGGGATGATCCACAGCTTGCTCGAGGCGCTGTCGGCGATCTTGGGCAGCGTCTGCAGGTACTGGTAGGCCAGCAGCTTGTCGTCGGGGTTTCCGGAGTGGATCGCGTCGAACACCGTCTGGATCGCCTCGGCTTCGCCCTGGGCACGGAGGACCGCCGCCTGCTTGTCGCCTTCGGCCTTGAGGATCTCGGCCTGCCGACGGCCCTCGGCCTCGAGGATCTGCGACTGCTTCGAGCCCTCGGCGGTCAGGATCGTCGCGCGACGCTCGCGCTCGGCGCGCATCTGCTTCTCCATGGAGTCCTGGATGGAGACGGGCGGGTCGATCGCCTTCAGCTCGACGCGGGACACGCGGATGCCCCATTTGCCGGTCGCCTCGTCGAGCACGACGCGCAGCTGGCCGTTGATGTTGTCGCGGCTGGTGAGCGCCTCTTCCAGGTTCAGGCCGCCGACGACGTTGCGCAGGGTGGTGGTCGTGAGCTGCTCGACGGCCCCGAGGTAGTTCGCGATCTCATAGGTCGCCGCGCGAGCGTCGGTGACCTGGAAGTAGACGACGGTGTCGATGGAGACGACCAGGTTGTCCTCGGTGATGACCGGCTGCGGCGGGAAGGAGACCACCTGCTCGCGCATGTCGATGAGAGGTCGCAGGCGGTCGATGAAGGGGACGAGGAGGTTCAGGCCCGGTGTGAGCGTCTTGTGGTAGCGCCCCAGGCGCTCGACGATGCCCGCATTGGCCTGCGGGATGATCCGGATGGACCGGACGATCACCACGAGCACGAAGATGAAGACCGCGAGCGCGAGGAGCCAGCCGATCGCGGCGGGGATGGCCGCGGTGAAGTCGTTCATGCGTAGGGGTCCTCCTGAGCGGGGGTGAGAGGTTCGGGGGAGTCGGAGCGCACGACCGCGGTCGCGCCGTCGATGCGGCTGACCCGCACTCTGGTGCCCGGCAGCAGGTCGCCCGCCTCGGTGCGCGCGGTCCACACGTCGCCATTGGCCAGCTTCACCTGTCCGCCGTGGGCGCCGACCGACGAGACGACGGTGCCACCGAGGCCGATCAGCGCGTCCACGTTCGAGGGAGTGGGATCCTCCCCACGCCGGAGGCGCCGCAGCAGCGGCGGGCGCAAGAGCAGCAGAAGGGCGGCGGCGACACCGGCCGCAATGATGACCTGCAGCCAGATCGGCGCTCCGAGAAGGTCGGCGACGAGGCCGGCCAGCCCGCCGATGCTGAGCATCAGGAAGGTGAAGTCGAGAGTGAGCATCTCGATGACGAGAAAGGCGAGGATCAGGACGAGCCAGCCGATCCACGCCCACTGCTCGATGGTCTGGATGAGCTCCACGGTGCGCCTCCTCTTGCCTCGAACCTAGCAGGTAGGGTCGCTGTGTGACTGAGACTCCCACCCCCATCCCCGCCGGTGCGCTGAGCGGCAGGACAGCCCTTGTGACCGGCTCGTCGCGCGGCATCGGCGCGGACACCGCGCGCTACCTCGCGCAGGGCGGCGCGAACGTCGTCATCAACTACCGCAACAAGGCTCCCCGCGCCGAGAAGCTCGCCACCGAGCTGCGCGACCTCGGCGTGGAGGTGCTCGTCGTGGGAGCCGATCTGACGGACCCGGAGTCCGTGCAGGCGATGTTCGACGAGGTCGCAGCCGCGTTCGGCGGCCTCGACATCCTCGTGCTCAACGCGTCCGGCGGCATGGAGTCCGGCATGGCCGAGGACTACGCTCTCCAGCTCAACCGCGACGCCCAGGTCCGCGTGCTCGAGACGGCTCTGCCGGTGCTGCGCGAAGGCGGCCGCGTGGTGTTCGTCACGAGCCACCAGGCGCACTTCATCCGCACCACCCCGACGATGCCCGAGTACGAGCCCGTCGCGCTGTCGAAGCGGGCGGGGGAGGACGCGCTGCGCGAGCGGATCCCGTTGCTGGCGGACCGCGGTGTCGACTTCGTGGTCGTCTCCGGCGACATGATCGAGGGCACCATCACCGCCACGCTGCTCGAGCGCGCCAACCCCGGTGCGATCGCCGCCCGTCGCGAGGACGCGGGCAGGCTCTACAACGTGTCGGAGTTCGCCGCCGAGGTCGCCGCCGCGGCCGTCGAGCCGGTGCCCGACGACAACACGCGTCTGATCGGCGACGTGTCGTCGTTCGCGGGGGAGTGAGCGGTGAAGCCACGCGACATCGAGACGCTCGTCGCGGTCGGGCGGCCGGACGTCTCGGCCGACGGCTCGTTCGCGGTCTTCGCGACCTCGAGGCCGGATATCGACGCCAACCGGGCTGTCGGCCAGGTGTGGCGCGTGGAGCTGCCGGACGGGACGCCCCGCCGACTGACGCGCGGCACCGCCGACAGCGGGCCGCGGCTCTCGCCGGACGGCTCGCGCCTGGCCTTCCTCCGGGCAGACGCCAAGCGCCGACCCCAGGTGCACGTCGTCGCGGCGAGCGGCGGCGAGCCTGTGCAGGCCACCGACGCACCGCTCGGCGTCGACCAGTTCGCTTGGTCGCCGGATGGCGCGACCATCGCCTTCCTCGCCCGCGTACCCGAGCCTGGGCGCTACGGCAGCGTCGAGGGACTCGAGTCGCACGCCGAGTCGCCCCGCCGGATCTCCGGCGTCCGGTGGCATGCGAACGGTCTCGGTTACGTCGCGGACCGCCCCGCGCACGTGTTCGTGATCGCGGCGCCGCAGCCTGACGCCGAGCCGTTCTACGAGCCGGCGGCTGCCGTGCGCCCCGACGGCGCCGAGCCGCCGCGAAGGCCTGTGGTGGCTGCGGAGGCGCGTGCGCTGACCTCCGGGCCGACATCGCACGGCCGGCTGGCATTCACCGCGGATGGCCGCGAGCTGCTCACGGTGCCCGACGAGATCGAGGCGCAGCGGCGTGATCTGCGCAGCCGTGTCATCGCGGTCGCGGTCGACGGGTCGGGTGTCCGCGAGGTGCTCGGCACCGCGGCCGGTCTCTCGGTGCTCGACGTGGCCGCGTCCGCTGACGGCACCGTGGCCGTCCTCGCTCACGAGGTCGGCGAGGGGCTCGACTTCGTCGCGCCCGGCGTCGGCCTCTTCCTGCTGGAGGGCGCCGGACCGCGACGGCTCACCGACGACGAGACGATCCACCTCGGCGAGGGGCATCTCGCTGCGATCGAGGACGACTTCCTCGTCCAGGATTCCACCCGAGGCCGGGTGCGGCTGCTGCGGGTGTCCCGCGAGGGCGCGTTGACCGAGGTGCTCGCGGGCGACGTCGAGGTGACCGGTCACGCGGCCGGCGGCGGCCGGGTGGTCGCCGCCGTCTCGCGGCCCGACTCCTTCGGTGAGCTCGTCCTCGCCGGCGACGAGCCTCGCACCCTGACGGCGTTCGGGGCGGCGGCCGCGGCCTCCGGCATCGCGCTGCCGCGGGAGCTCACCGTGACCGGACGCGACGGGTATCCGGTGCACGGCTGGGTGGCGAAGCCTGCCGGCGCGGGCCCCTTCCCCGTGATCCTCCAGATCCACGGCGGGCCGTTCGCGGCGTACGGCGTGCACCTGTTCGACGAGACGCAGGTGCTCGTGGACGCCGGCTACGCCGTCGTCTACTGCAACCCCCGCGGCTCGGCAGGGTACGGGCGGGCGCACGGGCGCAGCATCCGTCAACGAATGGGCACGGTCGACTTCGCAGACGTCATCGACTTCCTCGAGGGTGCGATCGCCGACGACGCCGACCTCGACGGCGCCCGCGTGGGCGTGCAGGGCGGTTCGTACGGCGGCTATCTCACCGCCTGGGTGATCGCGCACGACCATCGGTTCGCCGGCGCGATCGTCGAGCGGGGGTTCCTCGAGCCGCAGTCGTTCCAGGGCACGAGCGACATCGGATCGTTCTTCGGCGACGAGTATGTCGGCACCTCGCCCGACGACATCGCGCGGCAGAGCCCGATGGCCGTGGTCGGGCAGGTCACCACGCCGACGCTGGTCATGCACTCGGAGCTCGATTTCCGGTGCCCGCTCGAGCAGGCCACGCGCTACTACTCGGCGCTCAAGCGCCAGGGCACCGAGGCCGAGCTGCTCGTGTTCCCGGGTGAGGACCACGAGCTCACGCGTGCCGGGCAGCCGCGTCATCGCGTGGAGCGGTTCGACGCGGTGCTGGACTGGTGGCAGCGCCACCTTCCGGCGGGATGACCCGCCCGAGCGCCCCAGACATCAGACGGCCCCCGGGAGCGATCGCTCCCGGGGGCCGTCGGCGTCGGCGTCGGCTCAGAGGTCGCCCTTGAACGTGAAGGCGCGGACGATGTTGATGATGCCGAGCACGATCAGCGCGATGCCCAGCAGCCACCACAGCACCGCCGCACCCCAGATGGGGGAGAAGAGCAGGATGATGCCGGCGATGATGCTCAGGATCGCGAAGAAGATCGACCACCCCTTCGATGCGGCGTCGCCGAGCGTCGACAGCGCCACGACGCCCTCGACGATCCACATGATGCCGACGAGGATGCCGAGGAAGAGCGCGAGCCAGGCGGTGGCCTGTCCGAGGTTCAGCAGCGCGACGATGCCCGCGATGATGAACAGGATGCCGAGCACGATGTGCCCGACGCGCGCCCACCCGCCCTTGGTCTTGGAGAAGATGCCCAGACCGGCGTAGACGAGGCCGGCGGCGATGGCGTAGATCGCGATGATGGCCGTGACGACGGCGGCGGTCTTGCCCGGCCAGGCCAGGATGAGGACGCCGACGATGACGGCCAGGACACCGCCGATGCCGAGCGCCGTGCGGATGCCGTTGACGGCCGACTTCTCGGCCTCGGATGCAGTGGACATGTGCGCCCTTTCTGAGAATCACCTGTACGTGGTGCGGCTAAAGCTTAGACCTCATGTCGAACTCCGGCGCAACATCGGGGGTGTGTCGCCGACAGCGCTCGCCCGCCGCTGCGGGGTCGCGCTAGCGTGAACGTGCGTCGCGCTCGTCCGGCGGCGCGGCGCGGGAAGGAGCGGGCATGGCTCTCATCTCTAGGGGATTCGGTGGTCGCCGCCGCGAGAGCGATCCGCGGCTGCCGCCCGGCCAGTACCTCACCGACGACTTCCCGGTGCTGTCGGCGGGGCCGACGCCGCGGATCGACAGCGCCCAGTGGCGCTTCGACATCCGCGATGAGGCCGGCGGCGTGGTCTCCTGGACGTGGGACGAATTCCTGGCGCTTCCCGTCGAGGACGTGCACACCGACATCCACTGCGTCACGCGATGGTCGAAGCTCGGCACCTCGTGGCGGGGTGTCTCGCTCGACACGCTGCTGGCGGAGGTGTCCACCGAAGCGGGCTACGCCATGGCGCACTCGTACGGCGGCTACACCACCAACATCCCCCTCGACGAGCTGCGCGGCGGTCGCGCCTGGATCGCCTTCGAGTTCGAGGGCGACCCGCTGGACCCCGAGCACGGCGGTCCCGCGCGTCTGCTCGTGCCCCACCTCTACTTCTGGAAGAGCGCCAAGTGGGTGCGCGGACTGACACTGATGGACGACGATGCGCCCGGCTTCTGGGAGCAGAACGGCTACAACATGCACGGCGACCCGTGGACCGAGGAGCGGTATTGGTGATCGTGGGTGGCTGGCGGCCCGCTCGCATCGTCGAGGCGATTCCCGCGACCCGCTCGGCCCGGATCCTGCGGCTGGTCGTGCCCGGCTGGCCGGGGAGCATCGCCGGCCAGCACGTCGACATCCGGCTGACGGCCGAAGACGGCTACCAGGCGGAGCGGTCGTACTCGCTGGGGTCCTCTGGGACGGGCGACACCATCGAGCTGGCCGTCGACGAGATCCCCGACGGAGAGGTGTCGCCGTACCTCGTCCGCGACGTGCTTCCGGGGGACGAGCTCGAGGTGAAAGGTCCGCTGGGCGGTTACTTCGTCTGGCGGCCCGGGGGAGCGGAGCCGGTGCAGCTCATCGCGGGCGGCTCGGGCATCGTGCCGTTGAGGGCGATCGCCCGGGCGGCGGGGGATGCCGGTGCTGCGGCATCCGTCCGACTCCTCTACTCGGTGCGCACTGCCGAGGACGCGATCTATCGCGATGAGCTCCAACGCGGTGCCGCGGACGGGGGAGTGACGGTCGCATGGCGGTACACCCGCACCGCGCCGGCGGGTTGGACGGGCAAGGTGGGGCGCGTCGACGCCGATGCGCTGCGCGCGACGACGTGGGACCCTGGAGCGGAGCCGATCGTGTACGTCTGCGGACCGACGGGGTTCGTCGAGCATGTCGCCGACCTGCTGGTCGACCTGGGTCATCCGCCGGCGCGGATCAAGACCGAGCGCTTCGGAGGTGCGTGATGCGGGCAGCCATCGCCTCGAGCACCGTGGACGGCAACGCCGCGGCGGGGATGCTGTGGGACGTGTTCGGGGCGGACGTGACGGGCGTGAGGGCGGTCTGCGGCGGGTGCGGCTCGACCGCGCCGATGGCGGAGGCGATCGTCGAGCTGGACGAGACGGCCGCGATCGTGCGGTGCCGCGGATGCACGCACACCCTCGTCACCGTGCTGCGCGGCGAGCGGGGCGCGAGGATGGTGATCGGCTCGCTGCGGGAGCTCGTGCGGACCGGGCGGTGACCGGTCACCCCAGAAGCAGCGTCACCAGGATCAGGGCGGGGACGCACCCGATCGTGGTGAGGAAGACGGTGTCGCGCGAGATCGTCTCGCCCACGTCGTATCGCTGCGAGTAGTTGAAGACGTTCTGTGCCGTCGGCAGGGCGGCGAGCACCGTCACCACGAGCACGTCGTGGGCGCTCAGCCCGAACACGAACTCCGCGACCGCCCACGCGGCCACCGGCATCGCCACGAGCTTCAGCGCCGTCGCCAGCACGATGTCGCGGCGGCGGCCGGACGGGCCGAGAACGCGCTGGCCATGCAGCGAGATGCCGTAGGCGATGAGCAGGATCGGCACGCACGCGTTCGCGATGAGCACGGCAGGCTCCATCACGATCGGCGGCAGGTCGATGCCCAGCACCGAGACCAGCGTGCCGAGCACGGACCCGAGGACGATGGGGTTGGTGGCCACGCGGGCCACGGCGCGCCAGAGCGACGCACGCGATGTGGTCACGGCGTCGAGGATCGCCATGGTGATCGGCGTGAACACCAGCAGCTGGAGGAGGATCACCGGTGCCGGATACGCGGCACTTCCCAGCAGATAGAGCGAGAGCGGAATGCCGATGTTGTTGGAGTTCACCTGACCGGCGCTCAGGGCTCCGATGACGGTCTCACCGACCGAGCGCCTCCACGCGAAGCGGGCCACAGCTGCGTACACCAGGATGACGGCCACGGCTGCGATCGCCGACACCGGCAGCAGGGCGGAGAACAGCGTGCGCACGTCGGCCTGCGCGAGCACCACGAACAGCAGGAACGGTGACAGGACGAAGAAGGTCAGGCGCGCCAGCACCGGCCGGGCGTGCTCACCGAGAAGGTCGATGCGGCCCAGGACCCATCCGACGAGGATCGCGACGCCCACCACGACGAATCCGGTGAGCGACTCCAGCATGATCCGAGCCTAGGGACAACGCTTCCTCGCACCGAATCCCGGCCGGCTCGCCGTCCGGCCGGCTCGGCGGCGTCGGGGGCGCAGCGAAGGGAAGGTCGCGATCGCGACGCACGCGGCGAGCGCGGCGGCCGCGGCGGCAGCGAGGTGAGCGGCCGAGAGGCCCGCCTCGGCGGCGGCCAGCTCGCTCCCGCCGGCGGACAGCACGGCCGCGCGGCGGTAGGCGTCGACGGCGCCGAACGCCGCGATGCCCAGCGCACCGCCGATCTGCGCCGTCGAGGATGCCAGGCCGGAGCTGACGCCGGCGTTGCTGGCGGCCATGCCGTCGGCGATCACCAGCGTGGTGGGGGTGAAGCTGAAGGCCACGCCCGCGGCCGCGACGATCAGAACGGGAAGGAGCCGCCAGAGATAGGGAACGCCGTGGTCGATGGCCGAGAAGAGAACGTGCGCGGCAACGAGCATGAGCAGCCCCATGACCGCGACCTTCTCCGGTCCGAAGCGCGCGAGCGCCCGCGGCAGGACCAGCGTGCTGACCGCGAACCCCGCGAGCGAGGTCGGAAGCATGGCCAGGCCGGCGGCTGCGGGCTCGTACTCGAGCACCTGCTGGATCAGCAGCGCGACGAGCACGAAGCAGGCGATCCGTGCCCCGCCGCCGAGCAGGTTCACGAAGATCCCACCGGCGACCCGCGGCTCTTTCAGCGCCGGAAGCGGGAGGACCGGGTCGGCGCTGCGGCGTTCGACCAGGAGGAATCCTGCGCCGGCACCGAGGGCGACGAGCGCCGCGGCGACGACCTCGACGGATGCGAGTCCGGCGTGCGGGACGCTCAGGACCGCGAACACCACCGCGCCGGCGGCCACGGTGACCATCGCCGCACCCGCGGCGTCGAAGGGCCGGCGGGTCGCGGGATGGTCGCGCTCCAGGAGGACCAGTCCCGCGCCGCCCACGAGGACAGCCGCCGCCGCGGTGACGAACATGACGCTCTGCCAGCCGAGGGCGCCGGTGACGACGCCGCCGACGGCGACGCCCAGGGCCCCGCCGACGGTGGAGGCGGCTCCCCACCAGCTCATCGCCCGGGCCCGGGACACCCCGGTGAAGGTCGCGAGGATGACGGACATGGCGGCGGGACTGAGCATGGCCGACCCTGCGCCCTGCACCAGCCGCGCGGCGACGAGCACGGCGTCGTCGGAAGCGAAGCCGCCGATCAGGGAACCTGCCGCGAGCACCGTGGCACCGCTGAGGAACATCCGGCGCCGGCCGAAGACGTCGGCGGCGCGTCCGGAGATCAGCAGGAGCCCGCCGAACGTCAGGAAGTAGGCGTTGAGCACCCACGCCGTGCCGACGGCGGTGAGACCGAGGTCGTCGGCGATCGACGGCAGCGCGACGTTGAGGATGCTGGAGTCCAGCATGACCACCAGCTGTGCGGCGACGAGCGTGAGGACGAGCGGCAGGGTGCGCTCACGCATGGTCGATCGCCTCCAGGAACGGCAGCGTGGCGGACCGGATTGCCGGGGCGACGCCGGCGCGCATGCCCGCGACAGCGACGATACCCGTGGACGCCCGGACGCCGGTGGACCGCAGTCGCACCGATCTGACGCCGATAATGCACATTATGTCAACTTATGGATCGCGCCGGTATTCGCACGGTCCCCCTCCGCGGGTCACAGCGGGCCGGGCGCCACCGCGACCTGATGCTCATCCAGCCGGATCGTCGGCGTGCCCGCGACGACCACCTGCGCCCGCTCCCAGGGCCGCTGGTCGGCGAGGAACCGCAGTTCCGCCGCCATCCACTCGTGCCAGAACGCCGTGGCATGCTCGGCGCTTCCATTGACGCCCTGCGCGATGTCACGCTCGATGCCGCGCGTCTGGGCCGTCGCGAAATCCGACTGCACCCACACCGTCGTGTCGATCAGCTCGCTCAGCTCTCGCTGGGCGGCGCCGACGCCCTCGACCACCACGACATCCAGGCCGGCCGGCACCTCGATGGCACCGTCCCGCCCGTGCTGCGCCCACGCAGGCGGAGAGAACCTCACACCCTCCCCGCGTCGCAGCGGACCGAGGACGTGCTCGCTCAGAAGTGTCCCCCAGGCGAAGAGGGGCTCATTCCACGCGATGTCATCGGTATGGACGATCGCCGAGCGCATGGTCAGCCTGGTCAGGCGTTCCGCGAGTGTCGACTTTCCGGATGCGCTGCGGCCGTCGATCGCGACGATCCACGGCCTTGCCGCCGACGCCGGGGCGCCTTCCCGCACGACGCGTGCGAAGTCGTCCTCGGAGATCGCCCGCCACGGGCCGGCAGCCGGCTCCTGCGGCGGCGTGGTGATCGATGCAGCGATGGCAGGCATGCCGCGATGGTATCCGCTCCGGGAGCGCTTTCGTTCCGACCGTCGGCGAACCCGCGATCGGCTCAGTCTGCGTCTCCTGGCGCGATCTGCGTGCCCACCCGGACGAGGTTGCCGCTGGGATCGACGACGGCGAACTCGGCCATGCCGTAGTCCCGGTGCTCGAGCGGCGTGACGCGACTTCCGGTCGCAGCATCCGGAACGACGATCTCGCTCCATGTGGCGTGCAGATCTGCGGCGTCGTCCACGTAGAGGTAGCACGACGCCGCGGTCGTGAGCGGGTCGACGTCCGGCTGGGAGATGAAGTGGAGGTCGATGCCGCCGCGCCCGAGGATCAGGTAGGACCACTCCTCCGGCGGCGCCCCACGGTTCTTGAAGCCGAGCGCTTCATAGAATGCCAGCGTCTCTCGCAGATCGCGGCTGGGCAGGATCGGCACAGCTCGTTCGGTCACGCTTGCAGGCTAGCGCCCAACCCCAGCCCACGCGGACACAGAACGGGGGCGGGCCTGCGCCCGTCCCCGTTCCCTGCTCTTGCGCTCAGAGCCCGGCGGCGTCGTCCGTCGACGCGGTGCTCTGGCGGGTGATGCGCTCCCCCGCGGCCGGGTCGACCGCGGTGCGCGTGACGGTGTCCGAGCGGCGGCGGCGCGCCATGAGGACGAGACCGATGATGAAGATCACCGCTCCTGCGCCCATCAGGATGTAGCCGATCATGTCGAGATTCACCCACTCGACCTGCACGTTCACCGCGAACGCGAGGATCGCTCCGATGGCGAAGAGGGCGATGCCAGCTCCGATACTCATGCGAGGTGTCCTTTCCGGGGCGCGGCGACGGGCCCTCCCCTGCTGCGGAACATGTGGTTCCTCGATAACGGTGTCGCACCGGCGACGGCGCGAGGAGGGTCTTGACAAGCGGTCGATGAGCACTTCAGGAGCAGTCCACGCCGGAGACTACGCTGGAAGCGTGCCCCAGCTGTCCCGTCATCCCGCGGCGGAACCGGGGGTGCGGGCGTGGCTCATCTGGGCCGTCGGCGTCGCCGCATACGTGCTCGCGATCACGAACCGGTCGTCGTTGAGCGCGGTCGGGGTCGACGCCGCCGCCCGGTTCGACGCGGACGCGGCGACGCTCTCGATGTTCGCGGTCGTGCAGCTGGCCGTGTACGGCGGGATGCAGATCCCCATCGGGGTGCTGCTGGACCGGTACGGCGCGCGCCCGATCATGACGGCCGGCATGATCCTGATGGCGATCGGCCAGCTCACGATGGCCCTCTCCCCCAGCGTCGGCGTGGCGATCCTCGCGCGCATGCTGCTGGGTGCCGGTGACGCGGCTGTCTTCCCCGGCGTGCTGCGACTCATCGCCACTTGGTTCCCCGCCCAGCGGGGACCGCTCATGGTGCAGTTCACGGGCATCGTCGGGCAGTCCGGGCAGCTCGTGGCGCTCGTCCCGCTGGCGGCACTCCTGCACGCGACCTCCTGGACCATCACCTTCGGGAGCATCGCCGGACTCGGGGTGCTGTTCGCCGTGCTGGTGTTCCTCCTCATCCGCAACCACCCGCCCGATCGCGACGAGGATGTGTCGGTCGACACGGACACGGGCGCCATCCGGGTCGTGACCTCTGCCGTGGACACCGGCGTCGGTATCCGCGCCGCGTGGGCGCACCCCGGCACCCGCCTGGCATTCTGGTCCCACTTCACCACTCCGTTCGCCGGCACGGCGTTCGTCCTGCTGTGGGGAATGCCGTTCCTGACGGCGGGCGAAGGTCTCAGCACCGCACAGGCCGCGTCGATCATGTCGTTGTACGTGGTGGTCGGGATGGTGCTCGGCCCCGTGATGGGCGAGCTCTCGCGCCGCTTCCCCCTGGTCCGGTCCCGCGCACTGGTGCTCCCCACGATCGCGGTGCAGGTCGCCGCGTGGCTCGCCGTGATCGCCTACCCGGGCCCGGCGCCGCTGTGGCTCCTCCTCGCGCTCGCGGTGGCCCTGGCCACCGGCGGCCCGGCGTCGATGATCGCGTTCGACCACGCGCGCACGCACAACCCCTCGCATCGGCTCAGCACGGCGACCGGGGTGACGAACGCCGGCGGTTTCCTCGCGGCGCTCGTGGCGATCCTGCTGATCGGACTCGCCCTGGATCTCCAGGGTGCGGGGACTCCCGCGACCTACAGCCTGGACGCGTTCCGGCTCGCCTTCCTGCTGCAGGTGCCGTTGTGGCTGATCGGCGGCGCGTTCATCGTCGTCGAGCGCAAGCGCACGCGCATCCGGCTGGGAATGGATCCGCCGCGCCGCGCACGCCGCTCTCGCCGGTGACGACCAGCCGGGGCCTCCGCTCGATACGGTGGCGGTGTCCGATCGAAGGGAATGCCTCGTGACCGATCCTCTCGTCGTGGCCCCTGCGGTGAGGGAGGCCGTCGCGGCCGGCACGCCGGTGCTCGCGCTCGAGTCCACCATCTTCACGCACGGCCTTCCCCGTCCCCGCAATCTCCAGGTGGCCATCGAGGCCGAGGCGCTGGTGCGGGCACGCGGCGTCGTGCCCGCGACCATCGGCGTCGTGGACGGCCGCCCGACCGTCGGCCTCTCCCCCGCCGAGATCGAGCAGCTCTCGTCGTCGCACGGCGTCGTGAAGGCGAGCGTGCGCGACGTCCCGATCGCGGCGGCCAAGCACCTGAGCGCCGGCACCACAGTCGCTGCCACCGCGTACCTCGCCGCTCGCGCGGGCGTGAAGGTGTTCTCGACCGGTGGGCTGGGCGGCGTCCACCGCGGGGCGCCCGAGACGTTCGACGAATCCGCCGACCTCCTCACCCTCGCCGGTCTCCCCCTGGTCGTGGTGAGCGCCGGCGTCAAGTCCATCCTCGACATCCCGCTCACGCTCGAGCGCCTGGAGACGCTGAACCTGGCGGTGGTCGGTTACCGGACCCACGACTATCCCGGCTTCTACATCGCCGACTCCGGTCAGGATCTGGAGTACTCCGTCGACTCTGCCGAGGAGGTGGCCGCGATCGTGCGCGCGCGAGACGGGCTGGGCATCCGTTCGACGCTCCTCGTGGCCAATCCCATCGCGGCCGACCGGCAGCTCGACCCGGCGCTCCACGACGACGTGCTGTCGCGCGCTCTGGCTGCCGCAGCGACGCAGGGCGTCTCGGGCCACGACACCACGCCGTTCCTCCTCGACTTCCTGCAGCGCGAGACGGGGGGTCGAAGTCTCGACGTGAACGTCGAGGTGTACCGGGGCAACGTGGAGCTCGGCGCGGCGATCGCGCGTGCGCTGTCGGAAGCCCGCTGATGCTCGTCGTGATCGGGGATCTCGTCGCCGACCTCATCGTCCTGGGCGGCGCCGAACTGGAGCGGGGCACCGACAACCCCGCCGAGGTGCGCCTCACCCGGGGTGGCAGCGCGGCCAACGTGGCGGCCGCGGCCGCCGGGAGGCATCCGACGCGGTTCATCGGGCGGGTGGGCGACGACGCGCTCGCCCGCGCGCTCGTCGGCGAGCTGCAGTCCGCCGGAGTCGAGGTGCGGGTGCAGCGCGCGGGCCGCACCGGTGCGATCGTCGTCCTCGTCGACGCGGACGGCGAGCGCACGATGATCACCGACCGCGGCGCGTCCGCCGAGCTCGACGGGATCGATGAGGCCTGGACCGCCGACGCCGACTGGATCCACCTGCCCCTGTACGGCTTCGCGTCCGCGCGCTCGCGACAGGCGGTGACGGATGCCGCGACCCGCGCGGCTTCCCGCGGCGCCCGGGTGAGCCTCGACCTGTCGAGCGTCGCCGCCCTGCGCGCACTCGGCCGGGACCTGCTGCGCAGCATCGTGGGGACGCTGGAGCCTCACGTGGTGTTCGCCAACGCGGACGAGGCCCGCTGCGCGGCGGAGCTGGGATTCTCCCCCGCACCGGGAGGTGTCCTGGTGGTCAAGCGCGGCGCCGACCCGGTGCTCGTGACGACCGGCGAGGTGACCTCGGCCGTCCCCGTCGATCCGGTCGACCAGGTGGTCGACTCGACCGGCGCCGGCGATGCGTTCGCCGCCGGCTACATCGTCGCGGCTCTCGGCGGGGCCGATCCGCGCGCGAGCGCCCGCGCGGGCAGCATGGCGGCCGTGAGCGCGCTGCGGCGTCCGGGGGCCCTCTGACACATGCCGCGCAGCGGGCAGCTGCGACGGAACCGAAGGCCGACTCGCCCGACGGCGGTGTCGGAGCGTGCCGATACCGTGACGGCATGCCTCGAGTCATCTTCTACACCGCGACCACGCTCAACGGCTTCCTCGCCGACGACCAGGACTCCCTCGACTGGCTGTTCGCCGCGCCCGGCGGCGAGGGTGGTGACGAGGACTTCCAGCGCTTCCTCGCCGGCGTCGGCGTGCTCGTGCAAGGGTCGTCGACCTACCGATGGGTGCTCGAGCACGAGGATCTGATCGCTCACCCCGAGAAGTGGCCCGCCTACTATGGCGAGCGGCCGACGTGGGTGTTCACGAGCCGCGCGCTGCCGACGGTTCCCGGCGCCGATATCCGGTTCGCTGCCGGAGACGTGCGAGAGGCGTGGCCCGCGATCCGAGAGGCCGCGGGTGACCGCGACGTGTGGGTCGTCGGCGGGGGCGATCTGGCCGGTCAGTTCGCCGACGCGGGTCTCCTCGACGAGATCCGCGTGTCGATCGCGCCGGCCACCCTCCCGTCGGGCAAGCCGCTCCTTCCCCGACGACTCGGCGCCGAACGGCTCGAACTGACGTCCGCGCGCCAGGCCGGCGCCTTCGCGGAGCTCACGTACCGGCTGAAGCCGTCAGGAGGATGACGGCGCGAACTCGGTCCACTGCGCGAACTTGGCGGTGCGCCCGTCGCCCGACGACGTTCCGGTGAGGCGGCGCCGCACCCACGGACCGACGTGCTCGCGATAGTAGGCGGCGCCACGCGCGCCCGCCCCGGGCAGCGGCGGAAGCGACCACCACGCCGCCGGCGCGTCCAAGCCCAGCGCGTCCAGCACGCGCGCTGCGACGCGGTGGTGGCCGCGTGCGTTCATATGCAGGCGATCCTCCGACCAGTACGGCGGCGTCGCGAGCTCCTCATCGAACCAGTTGTAGGCGCGGACGATGTCGGGCCTGGATGACAGCCGGGCCTCGACGGCGTGTGAGAGGAGGTCGCCCCGCCGCTGGATGACCCGTCGCAGCGGCAGCTGACGCGTGGGGTCGGCGCCCGACAGGACGATGAGCTTCACGCCCTCCTCGTCGCAGCGGCGGAGCACGGTGTCGAAGGCCGACACCACGCTCGCGACGCTGGTGCGCGGCCGAAGCATGTCGTTGCCGCCCCCGTTGAACGACAGGTGCGTGGGCCGCAGCGCGAGCGCCGGCTCCAGCTGCTGCTCGACGATCGGCCACACCAGCTTGCCCCGGATGGCGAGGTTGGCGTACTCGACCGGTTCCCCCGCGGCATCCGCCCAGCCCTGCGCGACGAGATCCGCCCACCCGCGCACGCGTCCGTCGGGAAGCTCGTCGCCGACGCCCTCGGTGAAGGAGTCGCCGATGGCGACATATCGAACGGATGCCACGCCCCCAGCCTACGGCCGACGGTCGTCAGCGATCATCCAGCGCCGCTCCCCGCCGGTCGGCCAGGCCCCACGCGGCGGCCGCCGCCACGCCGAAGAACACTGCGAAGACGACGAAGAGCGTGGGAGCGCCGCCGGCGAGCAGCAGCGGCGGCACCACGAGCGGGGCCACGATGGAGGCGATGCGCCCGGCGCCCGCCGCCCAGCCGGACCCCGTCGCCCGCAGCGACGTGGGGTACATCTCGGGCGTCACCGCGTACAGGGCCCCCCAGGCTCCGAGGTTGAAGAAAGACAGCGCCATGCCGGCCGCGATGATGACGCCCGGCGAACCCGCCGTGCCGAAGAACACCGCCGATACCGCGGAGCCGACGAGGAAGACCGACAGTGTCGCCCGGCGGCCCCAGACCTCGATGAGCCACGCCGCGGCGGCATAGCCGGGGAGCTGGGCCAGCGTGATGATGAGCGTGAAGCCGAACGAGCGGACGAGGTCGTACCCCTGTGCCACGAGGATCGACGGGATCCAGATGAAGGCGCCGTAGTACGAGAAGTTCACGCAGAACCACACCAGCCAGAGACACGCCGTGCGTGCCCGGAACTCCGCCGACCACAGGGCCCCCAGTCGCTCGGCGAGGGACGTCGCCTTCGCCGGCGGTGCGACCGGCCTGTCCGGGGCAGGAGCCGCGGCGACGCCGGCGGCGTCCTCGAAGGTGCGGACGACCGACTCCGCCTGTGCGAGGTGCCCTCGCCTCTCCAGCCACCGCGCGGACTCGGGAAGCCCCCAGCGCACGATGAGGGCGTAGACCGCCGGGACCGCCCCGAGCGCGAAGGCCCAGCGCCACCCCTCCTCCGACGCCGGGATCACGAAGTAGCCGATCAGCGCGGCGAGCGTCCAGCCGACCGCCCAGAACGCCTCCAGGATCACGATCAGCCGCCCGCGGATGCGCGCGGGCGCGAACTCGCTCACGTAGGTGCTCGCGACCGGCAGCTCGGCGCCCAAGCCCAGACCCACGAGGAATCTCAGCACGAGCAGAGCCGCCAGTCCGCCGACGAGCGCGCTGGCGCCGGTTGCCAAGCCGTAGACCAGCAGCGTGAGCGCGAAGACCTGTCGCCGTCCGAACCTGTCGGCCAGCAGCCCGCCGACGCTTGCGCCGATCGCCATGCCGACGAACCCGATCGACGCGATCCATGCCGTCTCGCCGGGCGTGAGGCTCCACTGCGCGGCCAGTGCCGCGATCACGAACGAGATGAGGCCGACATCCATGGCGTCGAGTGCCCAGCCGATGCCTGAGCCGGTGAGCACGCGCAGGTGCGGGCGGGTGAACGGCAGGCGGTCCAGGCGCTCGGAGAGCGTGGACGACGCGCGGGTTCCGGCATCCGTCATAGCGTCATGCTACGGATGCCGGGACCCGGCGTGGGCGGTCACGAGAGCATGTCACGCACGAGCGGGGCCACCTCGGTGCCGAACAGCTCGATGGAGCGCATCATCTTCTCGTGCGAGAGGGTGCCCGTAGAGAACTTCATGTCGAACCGCGAGGCGCCCAGCGTCCGGACCGTGTCGGCGATCTTCCGGGCGACCGTCTCAGGCGACCCGACGTAGAGCGCACCGTCCGGGCCCACGTCGTGCTGGAAGCGGAGGCGGTTGTAGGTCGGCCAGCCGCGCTCCCGCCCGATCGTGTTGTTCATCGCCTCGAATCCCTCGTACGCCTCGTCCCACGCCTGCTGGTCGCTCTCGGCGACGTGCCCCGGCGAGTGCACGCCGACCGGCAGCTCGGGCTGCTGGAACGTCTCGAGCGAGCGACGGTAGAGGTCGGCGAAGGGCCGGAACCGCGCGGCGGGGCCGCCGATGATGGCGAGCATGAGGCCGTACCCGTATCGCGCGGCGCGGACGGCGGACTCGGGGGTTCCGCCGACGCCGACCCAGGCGCGCAGGCCCCGCTCGGTCTTCGGGAAGACGTCCGCGGCGTCGAGCGGCGCGCGCAGCGTTCCGCTCCAGGTGACGGGTTTCTCGGTGAGCAGCTGAGAGAAGAGGTCGAGCTTCTCGTCGAACAGCGTCTCGTAGTCGCGCAGGTCGTACCCGAACAGCGGGAACGACTCGATGAACGAGCCACGGCCGAGGATCACCTCCGCGCGCCCGCGCGAGACCGCGTCGAGCGTTGCGAACCGCTCGAACACCCGCACCGGGTCGTCGCTGGAGAGGACCGTCACGGCGGTGCCGAGGTGGATCTGCTCGGTGCGCGCTGCCGCAGCGGCCAGCACGATCTCAGGGCTCGACACCGCGAACTCCCTGCGATGGTGCTCCCCCACCCCGAAGAAGGACAGTCCGACGCGGTCGGCGAGGACTGCCTGCTCGACGACGTTGCGGATGGTCTGCGCGTGGCTGACCAGCTCCCCCGCCGCGTCACGGGTGATGTCGCCGAAGGTGTCGAGTCCGAGCTGGAGGGAAGCGGGGTCGAGAGAGGTCATGTCGTCTCCTTCTATGCGATTGAATGAACCCGGTCAGCCGGGCCGGCATTCCCCGAGACGCGCCGGCGCGGCGAGCGTAGCGTGAAGGCATGGCCCTCTTCGCAGATCGCCGGGCCGCCGGCCGGGAACTCGCGGGCGCCCTCGCCCGGTGGCGGGGGTCGGATGCCGTCGTCCTCGGCGTCGCCCGGGGCGGCGTCGTGGTCGCCGCGGTCGTGGCGGAGGAGCTCGGTCTCACCCTCGACGCCGTCGTGGTGCGCAAGCTCGGCGCGGCCGGGCACGAGGAGTTCGCCGTCGGCGCCATCGCCGAGGGCGTCAGGATCGTCACCCCCGGCGCCGTGCGGTGGGCGGGGATGTCGGAGGGAGATGTCGAGCGCGTCGAGGAGACCGAGCGCGAAGAGCTGCGGCGGCGGACGGACGCCTACGGGTCTCATCCCGCCGACCTCGCACGCCGCACCGCGATCGTCGTGGACGACGGGGTCGCGACGGGCGCGAGCGCCGTCGCCGCGTGCCAGGCCGTCCGGGCGCGCGGTGCCGCGCGGGTCGTGCTCGCGGTGCCGGTCGCGCCGGAGCGGTGGCGCGCGCCCGCAGAGGCGGTGGACGAGTTCGTCTGCCCCCGCCGCGAGGCGGACTTCTGGGCGGTGGGTCAGTACTACGACGACTTCGGCCAGACCACCGATGCCGAGGTCATCGCCCTGCTCACCGCCGGTGCCGACGGCTCAGCGACGACCCCGGAGGACGGCCGCTGAGCCGTGCCGACGTCAGCGCGACAGTGCGGCGCGCAGCGTGTCCAGGCCCACGCCGCCGATGTCGAGCGCCCGCTTGTGGAACTGCTTGATGGAGAAGGCCTCGCCCTCGCGCTCGGCGACCTCGTCGCGCAGCTGCTCCCAGATGCGCTGGCCCACCTTGTACGACGGCGCCTGGCCGGGCCAGCCGAGGTAGCGGTTGACCTCGAACCTGACGAACTCCTCGGGCATGTTGACGTTGCGCAGCATGAAGTCCAGCGCGAAGTCGGCATCCCAGGGCCCCTGCTCGTCGGGGCGCTGCTTCTCCAGGTGCACGCCGATGTCGAGCACCACGCGCGCCGCGCGCATGCGCTGGCCGTCGAGCATGCCGAGGCGGTCGGCCGGGTCGGACAGGTAGCCGAGCTGCTCCATCAGGCGCTCGGCGTAGAGTGCCCACCCCTCGGCGTGGCCCGACGTGCCCGCCAGGAGGCGCCGGTAGGTGTTCAGCTGCGCACGGTTGTACACGGCCTGCGCGATCTGCAGGTGGTGACCGGGGACGCCCTCGTGGTACACCGTGGTGAGCTCGCGCCAGGTGTCGAACTCCTCGACGCCCTCCGGCACCGACCACCACATGCGGCCGGGACGAGAGAAGTCGTCGGTCGGGCCGGTGTAGTAGATCCCGCCTTCCTTCGTCGGCGCGATCATGCACTCCAGCTTGCGGATCGGCTCGGCGATGTCGAAATGCGTCCTGCCGAGCTCGGCCACGGCGCGGTCGCTGGTCTCCTGCATCCACTTCTGCAGCGCATCGGTGCCGTAGAGCTTGCGGCTCGCGTCCTGCTCGAGGAAGGCGACCGCTTCTTCGACGGATGCCCCGGCCTTGATCTCGTTCGCGATCGACTCCTGCTCGGCGACCATGCGCGCAAGCTCCTCGACGCCCCACTCGTAGGTCTCGTCCAGATCGATCGTGGCACCGAGGAACCGGCGCGAGTGCAGCGCGTACAGGTCGCGGCCGACGGCGTCCTTCTCGGTCGCGGCGGGTGCCAGCTCGCCGGAGAGGAACGATGCGAGCTCGTCGTAGGCGACGCGGGCGGCGTTGGCGTTGTCGGCGAGCTCGCGCGCCAGGGAAGCGGGCAGCTGACCCTCTTCGGGGGCCGCCTCGGCGGCGAAGGTGGCGAAGAAGCCGCTGTCGGCGGTGTACCGCCCGATCTGCGTGGCGACCTCGGTCACCTGGCGGCGGGCGGGCACGACACCTTGCGCGATGCCCTCGCGGAGCGAGGCGACGTAGCCCTCGATCGCGGCGGGAACGGCACCGAGTCGGGTGGCGACGACCGACCAGTCGTCGGTCGTCGCAGTGGGCATGAGGTCGAACGCGGAGCGGATGTTCTGCGCGTGCGAGGCGATGACGTTGATGTCGCGGAGATGCCATTTCGCGTCGTGCAGCTCGATCTCGAGCTGGATCTCGCGCGAGAGGTCGTCCTGGGTGACGGCGTCGACATCGTCGGCCGGCGTGGCGGCCTGCAGTGCGGCCAGCGTCCTGCGGCCCTCCTCGACGAGGCGCTCCTGTCCCTGCGGGCTGTAGTCCCCGAACCGGTCGTTGTACTCGGTGCGGCCGATGTACGTCGCCAGGGTCGGCTCGAGCTCGGCGACGGTGTCGACCCACGCATCTGCGATCTTGTCGATCTGCGTGGGCGTGCGGGTTTCGTCAGTCATGGATCCGAGCCTAGGGACGAGTCGGTGCACCGCCAAACGAGACCCAGCGTCTCAATCTGTGGGGCCGCGGGTCAGTGGCCGGCGGCGTTCCAGTCGTCGCCCCGCCCGACCTGCACGTCGAGGGGCACCGAGAGCTGCGCGGCGTCGCCCATGCGCGAGCGGACGATGCGCTCGGCGGCATCCCACTCCCCCGTGGCCACCTCGATGACGAGCTCGTCGTGGATCTGCAGCAGCACCCGCGAGGAGAGCTGCTCGGCGGCGAAGTCGTCGTGGATGCGGAACAGGGCGATCTTCATGATGTCGGCGGCGCTGCCCTGGATAGGGGCGTTGAGCGCCGCCCGCTCGGCGTTCTCGCGCAGCACCCGGTTGGGGCTGGCGAGGTCCGGGAACGGGCGCCGGCGGCCGAAGATCGTCTCGGTGTAGCCGTCGATGCGGGCCTGCTCCACCGAGGAACGCAGGTAGTCGCGCACCGCGCCGAACCGCGCGAAGTACTCCATCATCAGCTGCTTGGCCTCGGCCTGCTCGATGCGCAGCTGCTTGGAGAGCCCGAAGGCGGACAGGCCGTACACGAGACCGTACGACATCGCCTTGACCTTCGTGCGCATGGCGGGCGTGACGTCCTCGGGGGCGACGCCGAACACGCGGGACCCCACGAAGCGGTGGGTGTCTTCGCCGGAGTTGAACGCCTCGATGAGCCCCGGGTCCTCCGACAGGTGCGCCATGATGCGCATCTCGATCTGGGAGTAGTCGGCGGTCAGGAGCGTCTCGTAACCCTCGCCCACCGTGAAGGCCGAGCGGATGCGCCGGCTCTCCTCGGTGCGGATGGGGATGTTCTGCAGGTTCGGGTCGGTGCTGGACAGGCGGCCGGTCTGGCTGCCCGTCTGCACGTACGTGGTGTGGATGCGGCCGTCGTCGCCGGCGGTGCGGTCTCCGCCGATCGCGGTGTCGAGCGACTCGATGATCTGCCGCAGCTTGGTGGCCTCACGGTGCTGGAGCAGCAGGTCGAGGAACGGGTGGGGGTTGGTCTCCTGCAGATCGGCGAGGACCGCGGCATCCGTGGAGTAGCCGGTCTTCGTCTTGCGCGTCTTCGGCAGCTGCAGCTCTTCGAACAGCACCTCCTGCAGCTGCTTCGGCGAGCCGAGGTTCACTTCGCGCCCGATCGCGGCGTAGGCCTCCTGCGCCAAGGCATCCGCGCGCACACCCAGCTCACCGGAGAACGCAGCCAGCCGCTCGTGCGAGACGGCGACGCCGGCGAGCTCCATGTCGGCGAGGGTGTGCAGCGTCGGAAGCTCGATGTCGGCCAGCACGCGCGCGACGCTCGGCGGCATCTCGGCCTGGAGCGCGCGGGCGACGCGCAGGGTGTACCACGACAGCTGGCCGGTGGTCGCCCCCTCCGTCTCTGGCACGAGCTGCGCGGGGTCGGACTCGGGCAGCTTCTCGTCGAGGTAGCGGTCGACGAGGTCGGCGAGGTTCTTGTCGGGGAAGCTCGGGCGCTGCAGCCACCCGCCGAGGATGACGTCGAACACGAGCCCCCCGAGGCGCACCCCCACGCGGCGGAGCGCCTTGACCTGGGGCTTGGCATCGGCCATCACCTTCGGCTCGTCGGAGATGAGCCAGGGGGTGAGAGCCTGCTGCAGCTCGGGCGTCCATTCCGCCTCGGCGGCGGCGTCGCCGACGGCCGCGCCGATCCACGACGGATACCCGCCTTCGACGGCGAGCGTGAGGCCGACCTCGCCGGTCGCGGCGGCGAGCCAGGCGGCGAACTGGGTCGGGGCGAGCTGCTGCGCGACGGGGGCGAGCTCGGCCGCCGCGGAGCTCACCGCCGCCATCTGCTGCTCGATGCCGGCGAGCTCGGCGACGCGCGGGATCAGCGTCTTGAACTCGAGGCGCGAGAAGATGTCGCGCACGGCCTGGGCGTCCATCGGCTGCACCTCGAGGTCATCGGGCCCGTAGGGCAGCTCGACGTCCGTCAGCAGGCGGTTGAGCCGGCGGTTGCGCCGCACGTCGTCGAGATGCTCCCGCAGGTTGCCCCCGACGACGCCCTTGATGGAATCCGCGCCGTCCAGAAGCGCGTCCAGCGAGCCGAACTGGGTCAGCCACTTCACGGCCGTCTTCTCGCCGACCTTCGGCACGCCCGGGAGGTTGTCGCTGGTCTCGCCGACGAGGGCGGCGATGTCGGGGTACTGCTCGGGTGGCACGCCATAGCGATCGATCACCGCCTGGCGGTCGTACCGCTTGAGCTGAGACACCCCCTGCACATTGGGGTAGAGCAGCGTGATGTCGTCGTTCACCAGCTGGATCGTGTCGCGGTCGCCGGAGCACACCAGCACCTGGAAGCCCTGCGCGGCACCCTGCGTCGCGAGGGTGGCGAGGATGTCGTCGGCCTCGATGTCCTCCTGCTGCAGCACGCGGATGCTCATCGCCGCTAGGCAGTCCTGCAGCAGCGGGATCTGACCCTTGAACTCGCTGGGCGTCTCGGAGCGGTTGGCCTTGTACTCGGTGTACTCGCGGGTGCGGAAGGACTGCCGCGAGGTGTCGAACGCGACGGCGAGGTGCGTGGGCTTCTCCGCCTTGATCAGGTTGATGAGCATCGCCAGGAATCCGTAGATGCCGTTGGTGTGCTGGCCGTCCTTCGTCGAGAAGTTGTCGACAGGAAGGGCGTAGAAGGCACGGTATGCCAGCGAATGTCCGTCGACGACGAGAAGGGTAGGCTTTGCGGAGTCCGTCACCCTGCAAGCCTAGCCAGGGGGCGCGACAGACCCCGCGCTCACGCAGGCCCTCCCCCACCGCCCGAGACGAGAGGCATCACCATGCCCGAACAGTCCCCCTCCGCCGTCGACGGACTCGCGTGGGCCGCGAACCGCGGCATGGGCGCACTGGCCGAGAAGATGGGCATCGTCTTCACCGAGTTCTCGGTCGAGCGCGCCGTGGCGACCATGCCCGTCGAAGGCAACACGCAGCCGGTGGGGCTCCTCCACGGCGGCGCATACGTGGTGCTGGGCGAGTCGCTCGGCTCGATGGCGGCGAATCTGTACGCCGGTCCGGGACGACTGGCCGTGGGCGTCGACATCAACGCGACGCACGTCCGCTCCGCCACGTCCGGTGTCGTCACCGGGGTGTGCACGCCCATCCACCTCGGGCGCACGCTCGCGGTCCACGAGATCGTCGTCACCGACGACGAGGGCCGCCGCTGCTCCACGGTGCGGATCACGAACCACATCCGCCAGGTCGAGTAGCGGCGCCCGCCGCGGGCTCAGCCCTTCTTGGGGGCGAGCTGCTCGATGATCGCCTTCGCGACGTCCTGCATGGTGAGGCGGCGATCCATCGACGCCTTCTGGATCCACCGGAACGCCTCGGGTTCGGACAGGCCCATCTTCTCGTTCAGGAGGCCCTTGGCCCGGTCCACGAGCTTGCGGGTCTCGAAGCGCTCGACCATGTCGGCGACCTCGGCCTCGAGCGTGATGATCTGCTCGTACCGGGCGAGGGCGATCTCGATGGCCGGGAGCAGGTCGTTCGGGGTGAAGGGCTTGACGACGTACGCGAGAGCGCCGGCCTCGCTGGCCCGCTCGACCAGCTCTTTCTGGCTGAAGGCGGTGAGGAGCACGACGGGCGCGATGTGGTTCTTGCTGAGCTTCTCGGCCGCCGAGATGCCGTCGAGCTGGGGCATCTTGACGTCCATGATCACGAGGTCGGGTCGCAGTTCGGTCGCCAGCTGCACGGCAGTCTCGCCGTCTCCGGCCTCTCCGACGACGTCGAAGCCGTTGTCGCGGAGGATCTCGACGATGTCGAGGCGGATGAGCGACTCATCCTCGGCGACGACGACACGACGGGGGGTGGAAGCCGTGGGGGCGGCGTTCTGCTCCTGCTCAGTCACCTTTGAATCCTACGGTATGGTCAATCGCGGACGTGCGGCGTGACGCGCGAGCCGGTGTGGCGGAATGGCAGACGCGACCGACTCAAACTCGGTTGCCCGCGAGGGCGTGTGGGTTCGACTCCCACCACCGGCACTCTCCCTGCATCGTGAAGAGCGGATGCCTCGGCTTCGAGGCGTCCGCTTTTCGGCGTTTCCCGGCCGCCCGCGATGCACCAGTATTCGCTGTTGCTAAGTACCGGTACCTAGTGTTACTGTTTACCGGTAGTCAGCATCACTGAGTAGTCCAGAGAAGGTGCGCCATGGGCAAGCAGGAGACCGAGATGCTCAAGGGCACGCTGGAGGGCATCGTGCTCGCGATCCTCTCTAGCCGGCCCGCGTACGGGTACGAGATCACGACGTGGCTCCGCGACCAGGGCTTCAGCGACATCGCCGAAGGCACCGTCTACGCCCTGCTCGTCAGGGTCGAGCAGCGGGGCCTCGTCGACGTCGAGAAGGTGCCGTCCGAGAAGGGGCCGCCGCGCAAGGTGTACTCCCTCAACGCGCAGGGGCGCGAACAGCTCGCAGAGTTCTGGAGGACGTGGAGCTTCCTCGCAGATCGCATCGAACAGCTCCACCGTCAGCACGAGAAGACCAACTGAGGAAGAGGACTCATCATGGCTGCCAAGTGGTACGAGATCGTCACCGGCTCGCTCGAGCAGAAGAAGCAGTACAGGCAGTACAAGGCCCGCATCGAGGCCCTTCCCGAGCCGTATCGCACGGCCGCGAAGGCACTGGACCGGTACCTCATGACCGTCGGCGGAATGACCGACGGCGAATCCCTGGTGCAGATGCTGAGCGACTCGGCGGACCTCTGGGAGCGCGCCGCCGCCGACGGCACCCCCGTGCGCGACATCGTGGGCGAGGATCCGTCGGCGTTCGCCCAGCAATTCACGGCCGCGTACTCGGGCAAGCAGTGGATCGACAAGGAGCGCGAGCGCCTCAACAAGGCGATCGACGAGGCAGAACGAGGAGAGAAGCGATGACCGCCGACACCGCCATCCAGGTCACGAGCCTGGAGAAGTCCTACAAGGACCTGCATGTGCTGCGCGGCGTCGACTTCGACGTGGCGCGAGGGAGCATCTTCGCGCTGCTGGGATCGAACGGAGCCGGCAAGACGACCGTCGTGCGGATCCTCTCCACGCTGCTGAAGGCCGACGCCGGTGCCGCGGCCATCACGGGGTTCGATGTCGCGACGCAGGCGCAGCAGGTCCGCCAGACGATCAGCCTGACCGGGCAGTTCGCGGCCGTCGACGAAGTCCTGAGCGGGCGCGAGAACCTCGTGCTCATCGCCCAGCTGCGCCACCTGCCCGACCCGGGCCGGATCGCGGACGACCTCCTCGCCCGCTTCTCGCTCATCGACGCCGGCAGGCGGAAGGTGTCGACGTACTCCGGCGGGATGCGCCGTCGCCTCGACATCGCGATGAGCCTCATCGGCGACCCGCCGGTGATCTTCCTGGACGAGCCGACGACGGGGCTCGACCCGGCGGCCCGCCTGGAGGTGTGGGACGCCGTGAAGGAGCTCGCCCGGAGCGGCACCACCGTGCTGCTCACCACCCAGTACCTCGAGGAGGCCGAGCAGCTGGCGGACCGCATCGCGATCCTCCACAAGGGGCGGATCATCGTCAACGGCACGCTGGCGGAACTCACGCAGCTGCTGCCGCCGGCCCGGGTCGAGTACGTCGAGAAGCAGCCCAGCCTCGAGGAGGTCTTCTTCGCCCTGACGGGCGAAGAGGACACCGCACAACCCGGCGACGCCGAGACCGGCCCCGCCACGACACGGAAGGAAGGACGATGACCGCTCACGCCATCGGCGACACGGCCGTACTCACCGGCCGGTCGCTGCGGCACATCCTGCGCAGCCCCGACACCATCATCACCACCGCGGTCACGCCGATCGCGCTCATGCTGCTGTTCGTCTACGTCTTCGGCGGGGCGATCGACACCGGACTCAGCCAGGGGTCGTACATCGACTACATGCTGCCCGGCATCCTGCTCATCACGATCGCGTCGGGGATCGCCTACACGGCGTACCGCCTCTTCCTCGACATGAAGGGCGGCATCTTCGAGCGGTTCCAGTCTCTTCCGATCTCACGGTCGGGAGTGCTGTGGGCGCACGTGCTGATGTCGCTGGTGTCGATCCTGGTGTCGCTCGCGATCGTCATCGGCGTCGCGCTGCTGATGGGCTTCCGCACCGGCGCGGGTCTCGGCGCCTGGCTCGGGGTGATCGGCATGCTCGTGCTCTTCACCCTGGCGCTGACGTGGCTCGCGGTGATCCCCGGCCTCACGGCCAAGACGGTCGACGGCGCGAGCGCGTTCTCGTACCCGCTCATCTTCCTGCCGTTCATCAGCTCGGCCTTCGTGCCGACCGAGAGCATGCCGGCTCCCGTGCAGTGGTTCGCCGAGAACCAGCCGGTCACCTCGATCGTCGACTCCATGCGTGCGCTGTTCGCCGGCCGGCCGGTGGGCGCGGACATCTGGGTTGCGATGGCCTGGCTGGTCGGGATCCTCGCGGTCGCGTACGTCGCCTCGATGGCGATCTACCGCCGCAGGATCAGCTGAGCCGGCAGTCGCCGGGCAGACAGAAGAGCGGATGCCTCGACCCGAGGCATCCGCTCTTGTGTTGTCGGCTCTACGCGCCGAAGTACTGGTTGCCCAGCGCCTTGCTCTTGAGAGCGTCGAACTCGCCTTGGCTGATGGTGCCGGCGTCGAGCAGCGCCTTGGCCTTGGCGATGTCTTCGGCGGGACTCGTGGAGGCCGCCGGACGGTAGTCGTCCGACTCGGGCACCACTCCCCCGCGCGCCGCCTGCGCGCGCTCCGCCATCCCCTTGCCTCGCGCGATCACGTAGATGAGCGCGGTGAGGAACGGCACGAAGACCAGGAGGATGATCCACAGCGCCTTCATCCAGCCGTTGAGCTGGTCGTCGCGGAAGAGGTCGGTGATGATCACGATCACCACATAGAGGTAGGCGATGAAGTAGAAGCTCCAGAGCAGGAACCAGATGAAGTCGTTGAAGAACACGGCGTCCTCCTGTCAGCGAGGTGTGGTGGCGACAGCGTAGCGCCCGACCGGCGCCGGCGTAGGCGTCTGCCGGGCGTGTCAACCCCGCGGGACGCATCCGATCCCGATGCGAGGATGGCCGCTCCACGACGAACAGCGAGGACCGGCATGCCCCATTCCGCCATCACCCGCGCCGCCCGCGAGACCTTCGGCTGGGAGGCGTTGCGGGACGGGCAGCCGGAGGCGATCGAGTCGCTGGTCGCGGGCCGCGACGCGATCGTCGTCCTGCCGACCGGCGCCGGCAAGTCAGCGGTCTACCAGCTGGCCGGCGCGCTGCGCGACGGCCTCACCGTCGTGGTGTCGCCGCTCATCGCCCTGCAGGACGACCAGGTCGCGCAGCTGGCGGCCGTCGCCGGCGCGCCGCGGGGAGCGGTGCTGAATTCGACGCTCGGTGAGCGCGCCGCCGCCGGCCTGTGGCAGGACCTCCGGGCGGGAGCCGTCCGGTACGTGTTCCTGACACCGGAGCAGCTGGCGAAAGACGACGTGGTCGACCGGCTGCGGGAGATCGGTGTGGGACTGCTCGCAGTCGACGAGGCGCACTGCGTCGCGAGCTGGGGACACGACTTCCGTCCCGACTACCTGCGCCTCGGCACCGTTCGCGAGCGACTCGGCGCCCCGCCGATCGCCGCGCTCACCGCCACCGGAGCCGAGCCGGTCCGCGTCGAGATCGCCGAGCGGCTCCGGCTGCACGACGCCGTCATCGTCGTCCGCGGCGTCGACCGCCCCAACATCGACCTCACGGTGCGCCGCGCCGTCACGGCCGATGAGAAGCGCGGCGACGTCCTCGAACTCGCCGCCGCGACGACCGGCTCCGGGCTGCTCTACACGGCGACGCGCCGCGAAGCCGAGGAGTACGCCGCGGCGCTCGCCGAACGCGGCCGGCGGGTCCGCGTGTACCACGCCGGCATGCCGAAGGCGGATCGCGAGGACACGCACCGCGCCTTCCTCGAGAACGACGTCGACCTCGTCGTCGCGACGAACGCATTCGGGATGGGGATCGACAAGCCGGATGTGCGCTTCGTGATCCACGCGTCGGTGCCCGAGTCCCTCGACGCCTACTACCAGGAGATCGGACGCTCCGGCCGCGACGGCAAGGCCGCTGCCGCCACTCTCTTCTATCGCGCGGAGGATCTCGGCATCCGCAAGTACTTCGTCTCGCGCAGCGTCGACCTCGACGCGCTCGCTGCGACCTACGGCGCGATCGTCGCAGCCGACCGGCCGGTGGCGACGAAGGCGCTCGCCGAGACGCTCGGGGTCGCGCCCAGGCGCGCCACCCACCTCGTCAACCTGCTCGTGGAAGGCGGCGTCGTGCGCGTCGGCCGCCGCGGGGCGGTGGCGGCGGCATCCGTTCCGGCGTCCGAAGCGGCCGCCCTCGCCGCAGAGGCATCGGAGCGGCGCGAACGGATCGAGCAGTCGCGGCTGGAGGTGATGCGCCGGTACGCCGAGACGCGGGACTGCCGCCGCCGGGCGCTGCTGCGGTACTTCGGCGAGGATCCGGACGAACCGTGCGGGCACTGCGACACGTGCCGGGCCGGTACCGCACAGGATGACGTGCGGGACGAGTCGCGCGCGCCGTTCCCACCCGGCGCCGAGGTCGAGCACACCGAGTGGGGACGCGGCGCCGTCTCGGCGGTGGAGGGCGACCGTCTCACCGTGTTCTTCGGGGAACAGGGTTACAAGACGCTCGCCCTCGACACCGTCATCGAGAACGAACTGCTCAGCCTCGTGGGCTGACGCTCAGAGCTCGCCGGACTTGTAGATGGGGGCCTTGCCGTGAACGGCGTCGCCCACCTTGTGGATGCGGATGTCGTTGGTCGACCCGATGATCCCGGGAGGCGAGCCGGAGATCACCACGACCTTGTCGCCCACCTTGGCCAGATCGTTGGACAGCAGGTGATCGTCGACCTGGATGAACATGCGGTCGGTGTGCGCGACGTGCTCGACGAGTGCCGACTGGACGCCCCACGTCACCGCCATGCGTCGGCGGATGCCGGGCTCGGGCGTGAACCCGATCATCGGGATGCGGGGGCGCAGGCGCGACATGCGCCGCGCGGTGTCGCCGGACTCGGTGAAGATGCAGAGGAACTTCGCCTCGACGAACTCGGCGACCTCCAGGGCGGCCAGGGTGATCGCCCCTCCCTGGGTGCGCGGCTTCGTGGTGAGCGGCAGGATGCGCTCGAGGCCGTGCTCCTCGGTGGAGTCGATGATGCGGGCCATGGTCTCGACGGTGACGACGGGGTACTCGCCCACGCTCGTCTCCCCCGACAGCATCACCGCGTCTGCGCCGTCGAGGACCGCGTTGGCGACGTCGGAGGCCTCGGCGCGCGTCGGCACCGGCGAGTGCGTCATGGACTCGAGCATCTGCGTGGCGACGATGACCGGCTTGGCCATGCGACGGCAGAGCTCCACCGCCCGCTTCTGCACGATCGGCACCGCTTCCAGCGGCAGCTCGACGGCGAGGTCGCCACGGGCGACCATGATGCCGTCGAACGCGTCGATGATCTCTTCGAGGTTGTCGACGGCCTGCGGCTTCTCGATCTTGGCGATGACCGGGACGTGGCGTCCCTCTTCGGCCATGATGACGTGGACGCGCTGGACGTCCTTGGCGTCGCGCACGAACGACAGCGCGATGATGTCGGCACCCGCGCGGAGGCCCCACCGCAGGTCCGCCTCGTCTTTCTCGGACAGCGCGGGGACGTTCACCGCCACGCCGGGCAGGTTGATGCCCTTGTTGTTGGACACGGCGCCGCCCACGACGACCTCCGTCGTGACGACGGTGCCGTCGGTCTCGAGGACCTTCACGCGCACCTTGCCGTCGTCGATCAGCAGGAAGTCGCCGGGGTTGACGTCCTGCGGCAGCCCCTTGAAGGTGGTGCCCACGATGTCCTTGGTGCCGAGGATGTCCTCGGTGGTGATCTTGAAGATGTCGCCGGCGGCCAGCTCGTGGGGACCGTTCTCGAACTTGCCGAGGCGGATCTTCGGGCCCTGCAGGTCGACGAGGATCGCGACGGCGCGGCCGGCGTCGTCCGCGGCCTTGCGCACGTTGGCGAAGTTGCTGTCGTGGACCGAGTAGTCCCCGTGGCTCAGGTTGAAGCGGGCGACGTCCACACCGGCATCGATGATCGCGCGGACCATCTCATACGTCGATGTGGCCGGACCCAGGGTGGCGACGATCTTCGCGCGTCTCATCCGTTGGTGTCTCCGGGTTGGGGTGGGATTGGCGAATGCCTCGGCCAGCCTACGCGGGCTGCAGTCCGATGGCGACATCCGTGGGGCGCACCGGAGCGGGCAGCTCCGTCTCGCCCATGAGGTACCGGTCGACGCTCGCGGCGGCCGCCCGGCCCTCCGCGATCGCCCACACGATGAGCGACTGACCGCGCCCGGCGTCGCCGGCCACGAACACGCCCGGGGCGGTCGTCTGGTAGTCGTCCTCGCGGCGCACACTGCCGCGCTCGGTGAACCGCGCGCCCAGCTGCTCCTCGAGGAGGTTGCGCTCCGGGCCGGTGAAACCCATCGCGATGAGGACGAGGTCGGCCGGGATCTCGCGCTCGGTGCCGCTCTTGGGGACGCGTCGGCCGTCGACGAACTCGGTCTCGGCGACGCGCAGCGCGCGCACCTCTCCCGCGCCGTTGGCGAGGAACTCCACCGTGGAGGCCAGGTAGGAGCGCTCTCCTCCCTCCTCGTGGGCGGACTGCACCTCGAAGACGGTCGGCGTCATCGGCCACGGCTGGTGCTCCGGCCGTTCGCCGGGGGGTCGCCGTCCGATCGCGAGGTTCGTCACGCTCAGCGCGCCGTGGCGGTGCGCGGTCCCGATGCAGTCGGCGCCGGTGTCGCCGCCGCCGATGACCACGACGTGCTTGCCCTTCGCGGTGATCTGGTTCGGCACCGCGTCGCCGGCCACGGCCTTGTTGGACTCCACGAGGTACTCCATGGCGAAGTGCACACCGGCGAGGTCCCGTCCGGGGATCGGAAGCTCCCGCGGCACCGTCGCTCCGGTCGCGATGACCACGGCGTCGTACCGGGCGCGGAGGTCGGACCACGAGATGTCCTTGCCGATCTCCACCCCGGCGCGGAACCGCGTGCCCTCGTCCTGCATCTGGCGCAGGCGCATCTCGAGGTGCTTCTTCTCCATCTTGAAGTCGGGGATGCCGTACCGCAGCAGGCCGCCGATGCGGTCGTCCCGCTCGAACACCGCGACGGTGTGGCCGGCGCGGGTGAGCTGCTGTGCGGCGGCGAGCCCTGCCGGACCGGAGCCGACGACGGCGACGGTCTTGCCGGTGAGTCGCCCCGGGGGCTCCGGCTCGATCCACCCGTTCGCGAACGCCTCGTCGGCGATCGAGACCTCGACCTGCTTGATGGTGACGGCGGGCTGGTTGATGCCGAGCACGCACGAGCTCTCGCACGGCGCCGGGCATAGCCGTCCGGTGAATTCGGGGAAGTTGTTGGTGGCGTGCAGCCGCTCGCTGGCGGCGCGTCCCTCGCCGCGCCACGTCAGGTCGTTCCACTCCGGGATGAGGTTGCCCAGCGGGCAGCCCTTGTGGCAGAAGGGCACACCGCAGTCCATGCAACGGCCGGCCTGCCGGCGGATCACCGCGGCGTCACCGGGCTCATAGACCTCTTTCCAGTCCATGATGCGCACCGGCACCGGGCGCCGCGGCGGCAGCTCGCGCTCGGTGACCTTCAGAAAGCCTTTCGGGTCAGCCACCCGTCACCTCCAGGATGCGGTTCCAGACGACGTCGCCGTCGGGGTCGAGCCCCTCCGCGACGGCGGCCTGGCGGGTCTGCAGCACAGCGGCGTAGTCGCGCGGCAGCACCCGGACGAAGTTCGCCAGCTCAGCCTCGAAGTCGTCGAGGAGCGCCTGGGCGAGAGTCGATTCGGTCTCGGCGACGTGCTGCTCGAGCAGGTCGCGGAGGATCTCTGCGTCGCCCGAGCCGAGCTCGCCGAGGACGAGCTCCCCGCTGGCGAGTGCTTCACGGTTCACGAGCTTGCGGTCGAGCCGGTACACGTAGGCCGTTCCCCCCGACATGCCGGCCCCGAGGTTGCGGCCCGTTGCGCCGAGGATGACCGCGAGACCACCGGTCATGTACTCCAGTGCGTGGTCGCCCACACCTTCGACGACGGCCGTCGCACCGGAGTTGCGCACGAAGAACCGCTCCCCCACGACCCCGCGCAGGAAGAGCGTGCCCTGGGTGGCCCCGTAGCCGATCACGTTGCCGGCGATGACGTTCTTCGAGGCGTCGAAAGTGGCGCCCCGCGGCGGGCGCACCACGATCTGACCCCCCGACAGGCCCTTGCCGACGTAGTCGTTCGAGTCGCCCTCCAGGCGCAGCGTGATTCCCGCCGGCATGAACGCGCCGAACGACTGCCCCGCGGACCCGGTCAGGTTCACGACGATGCTGCCCGAGGGCAGGCCGTTCTCGCCGTGCGCACGCGTGACGTGGTGGCCGAGCAGCGTGCCGACCGCCCGCTCGGTGTTGCGAATGGGCAGGTCGATGGTGACGTGGCCGCCGTGCGCGACGACGTCCTGCGCGCGCTCGAGCAGGGCCACGTCGAAGTGCTCGTCGAGCTCGTGCTTCTGCTGTGCGGTGTTCCGGCGCGGCTCGTCTTCGGCGAAGACCGGACCGGCGAGCACCGGGCCGAGGTCGAGGCCGTTCGCCTTCCAATGGCGCACCGCCCCGTCCACGTCCAGCAGGTCGCTGCGGCCGATCGCCTCGTCGAGCGAGCGGAAGCCCAGCTCGGCCAGGTACTCGCGCACCTCCTCCGCGATGAACTCCATGAAGTTCACGACGAACTCGGGCTTGCCGTTGAAGCGCGCGCGCAGCGTCGGGTTCTGCGTGGCCACGCCGACCGGGCACGTGTCGAGGTGGCACACCCGCATCATGATGCAGCCCGACACGACCAGAGGTGCGGTGGCGAAGCCGAACTCCTCGGCGCCCAGCAGCGCGCCGATGATGACGTCGCGGCCGGTCTTCAGCTGGCCGTCGACCTGGACGACCACCCGGTCGCGCATGCCGTTGAGCATGAGCGTCTGCTGGGTCTCAGCCAGGCCGAGCTCCCATGGGGTGCCGGCGTGCTTGAGCGAGTTCAGCGGGCTCGCGCCCGTGCCGCCGTCGTGGCCCGAGACGAGGATGACGTCGGCCAGGGCCTTGGCGGTGCCCGCGGCGACCGCGCCGATGCCGGACTGGCTCACGAGCTTCACGTGCACCCGGGCGCCCGGGTTCGCGCGCTTCAGATCGAAGATCAGCTGCTTGAGGTCCTCGATCGAGTAGATGTCGTGGTGCGGCGGGGGCGAGATGAGCCCGACCCCGGCGGTCGCGTGGCGCGTGCGCGCCACCCACGGGTACACCTTGGTCGGGGGCAGCTGACCGCCCTCGCCCGGCTTGGCACCCTGTGCGAGCTTGATCTGGATGTCGTCCGACTCGGTCAGGTAGAGGCTGGTGACGCCGAAGCGCCCGGAGGCGACCTGCTTGATCGAGCTGCGGCGCTCGGGATCGAGCAGACGATCGACGTCCTCGCCGCCCTCGCCGGTGTTCGATTTGCCGCCGATGCGGTTCATCGCGATCGCGAGCGTCTCGTGCGCCTCCTTGGAGATCGAGCCGTAGCTCATCGCGCCGGTCGAGAACCGCTTGACGATCGACGACACGGGCTCGACCTCGTCGATCGGCACCGGCGTGCGTCCCTCGGTCTTCAGGGCGAACAGGCCCCGCAGCGTCTTCAGCTCGTTCGCCTGGTCGTCGACGAGCTTGGTGTACTCGCGGAAGATGTCGTAACGGCGGGTCCGCGTCGAGTGCTGCAGGCGGAAGACCGTGTCGGGGTTGAACAGGTGCGGCGAGCCGTCGCGGCGCCACTGGTACTCGCCGCCGGTCCAGAGCCGCTCGTGCGCGCGCACGGCGGCGTCCTCGGGGTACGCGTACGCGTGCCGTGCGGCGTTCTCGGCCGCGATCACGTCGAGTCCGACTCCGCCGAGCTTGGACTCGGTGCCGGTGAAGTAGGTGTCGACGAACTCCTGCGACAGGCCCACCGCTTCGAACACCTGGGCGCCGGCGTAAGACGACACGGTCGATATGCCCATCTTCGACATGATCTTCAGCACGCCCTTGCCGAGCGCGTAGATCAGGTTCTTGACGGCCTTCTGCGGCGTGAGCCCGGTGATCATCCCGGCCCGCACCAGGTACTCCACGGTCTCCATGGCCAGGTACGGGTTCACCGCCGATGCGCCGTAGCCGATGAGCGTCGCGATGTGGTGCACCTCGCGCACGTCGCCCGCCTCGACGACGAGACCGCACTTCATGCGGGTCTGCTTGCGGATGAGGTGGTGGTGCACCGCGGCCAGCATGAGCAGCGACGGGATCGGCGCGAGGTCCTTGTTGGAGTCGCGGTCGGACAGGACGATGAACTCGGCGCCGTCCTCGATGGCCTGGTCGACCTCCTCGCACATCTGCTCGAGGCGCTTGCGCATCCCCTTGTGCCCGGCCTCCACGCGGTACAGGCCGCGGATGGTGACCGAGGTGCGGCCGGGCAGCGCGGTGTCGATGTGCTGGATCTTGGCGAGCTCGTCGTTGTCGATCACCGGGAAGTCCAGGGTCACCACGCGGGTGTGGCCGGGCCCCCACTCCAGCAGGTTGCGCTCCGGGCCGAGGCCGAGCGAGAGGGAGGTCACGACCTCCTCGCGGATCGAGTCCAGCGGCGGGTTGGTCACCTGGGCGAACTGCTGCGTGAAGTAGTCGAACAGCAGCCTCGGCCGTTCGCTGAGCACGGCGACCGGCGTGTCGGACCCCATCGCGCCGAGCGGCTCCGCACCGGTCTGCCCCATCGGGGCGAGGAGGATCTTGACCTCCTCCTCGGTGTACCCGAAGGTCCGCTGCCGGCGCGTGATGGAGGCGATCGGGTGGACGATGTGCTCACGCTCGGGCAGATCGGCAAGCCGCACGCGACCCGTGTCGAGCCACTCCTGCCACGGTTCCATGTCGGCGAGCTCGGCCTTGATCTCGTCGTCCTCGATGATGCGGCGCTGCGCGGTGTCGACGAGGAACATGCGGCCCGGCCGCAGCCGGCCGCGACGCTTGATGCGCTCGGGCTCGAAGTCGAGCACGCCGGTCTCGGAGCCGATGACGATGAGGCCGTCGGTGGTCTCGGTCCACCGCCCCGGGCGCAGGCCGTTGCGGTCGAGGGTGGCGCCGACCAGCGTGCCGTCGGTGAAGATCAGCGCGGCCGGGCCGTCCCACGGCTCCATCTGCATGGAGTGGAACTCGTAGAAGGCGCGCAGCTTCGGGTCGATGTCGGCCTGCTTCTCGTACGCCTCGGGGACCATCATCATGATGGCGTGGGGCAGGCTGCGGCCGGTGAGGGTGAGGAGCTCGAGCACCTCGTCGAAGGACGCGGAATCGCTGGCGCCTTGCGTGCAGATCGGCAGCAGCGGGCGGATGTCTCCGAGGAGCTCCGACTCGAGCTGGGACTGGCGGGCCCGCATCCAGTTGCGGTTGCCGTTGACCGTGTTGATCTCGCCGTTGTGAGCCAGCATCCGCAGCGGCTGCGCGAGCGGCCACGACGGGAAGGTGTTGGTCGAGTAGCGGGAGTGGACGACGGCCAGCTCGGACGCGAAGCGCTCGTCCTGCAGGTCGGGGTAGAACGGCTCGAGCTGGAGCGTCGTCACCATGCCCTTGTAGCCCAGTGTGCGCGCCGACAGCGACACGAAGTAGGCGTCCAGCTCGGTGCGGGCGCGCTTGCGCAGGCGGAAGGTGCGCCGATCCAGGGCGATTCCCGAGAGCGCCGGTGCGTCGCCGTTCGCCGGCCGAGACACGAAGAGCTGCTCGAACACCGGCCGCGCCTGGAAGGCGAGCTTGCCGAGGTTCTCCTCGGCGGTGGGCACCTCGCGCCAGCCGAGAACGGTCAGGTTCTCGGATGCCGCGATCCGCTCGATCCCCGCCTTCTGAGCCTCGCGCGCCTCGTCGTCGCGCGGGAGGAACACCATTCCGGCGGCGTACTCGCCGACGGGCGGCAGCTCGAAGTCGACGACAGCGCGCAGGAACGCATCCGGCATCTGCGTGAGGATACCCGCGCCGTCGCCGGTGCCCGCGTCGGAGCCGATGGCCCCGCGATGCTCGAGGTTGCGCAGCGCGGTCAGCGCGAGGTCGATGATGTCGTGGCCGGCCCGGCCGCGCAGCGTCGCGACCATCGCCAGCCCGCACGCGTCCTTCTCGAACGCGGGGTTGTACATGCCCTGCTTCTGGGGAAAGCCGGCCTGGCCCGACGATGCGGGGGTGCTCACCTCGGCGGAGGTGCCATGACGGGGGCTCGAAGCCATACCTACCGTCCTCACGTTGATACTCAAGATGGGACGACGTCGGCCCGGGCGCGCTCTGGTCTCGGGGAGAGGAGCGCGTTATTTCGTGGCAGGGGTGCTTGTGGCGCTGACCCCGTCGACTTCGGACGTCGGGGGTTCGCTGACGTCGACGAAGTCGTCGGTGTCCTGCGATTGTACAGCCTGTCCGGCCTTCCACTCGCGGCCGGACACATAGGGCGACGGCTCCAGACCGGGGTGGCGGCGCTTCTGGATGAAGAAGATCGCGAGCCCGAGGAGCACGCCGAGGATCGCCGCCCACACGTTGGTGCGAAGGCCCAGGATGATCTCGCTCGGATCGACGCGGATCGACTCCCACACGATGCGCCCGGCGCTGTACCAGACGAGGTACAGCGCGAACAGCCGGCCCCATTGCAGACGAAGCGCGCGGCCGACGACGACCAGGAAGACGACGCCCGCCACGTTCCAGATCACCTCGTACAGGAAGGTGGGGTGGAACAGCGTGCCTTCGGCCAGCCCGATGGGCCATGCCGGGTTGGGATAGTCGATCTCGAGCCCCCAGGGCACGTCCGTGGGCAGGCCGTACAGCTCCTGGTTGAACCAGTTGCCGAAGCGGCCGATGGCCTGCGCCAGCAGCAGACCCGGCGCGAGGGCGTCGGCGAAGGTCCAGAAGCGGATGCCGGTCCAGCGGCACCCGAGCCAGGCGCCGATGGCACCCCCGATGAGGGCGCCGTAGATCGCGATGCCGCCCTCCCAGATGTAGAGCGCCGAGATCGGATCGGCGCCCTCGCCGAAGTAGAAGCTCCAGTGGGTGAGGACGTGATAGATGCGGGCGGCGATGATCGCCAGCGGCACGGCCAGCAGCGAGATGTCGATGACGACCCACGGCTCCGCACCGCGCTTGGTCAGGCGCGCATTGGTCCACAGGACCGCGACGATGATGCCCGTGATGATGCACAGCGCGTAGATGTGGATCCGCAGGGGGCCCAGGTCGAAGTAGCTGATCTCCGGGCTCGGGATGCTGGCGACGACGCTCGCGGCGGCGTTGATCATGGGTGAACCGTGTCCTTGCTGGAGGGGGTGGCGGCGACGGCCGACCTTGAGATTCTAGTTCGCGCTCCGCGCGGTTCCTGCGGCGAGGGCGCGGGCGGTGCGTCCGAGCTCCTCCAGGCCGCCCTCTCTAAGCGCGCGGACGAGCGCCGTCCCGACGATCGCGCCGTCGGCGTACTCGAGCACGCCGGCGACCTGCTCGGGGTTGGAGATGCCGATGCCCACGCACGCGTGCGCTGTGCCGTGCTCGCGCAGGCGCGCGACGAGACCGCGCGCCGCGGCATCCAGCTCGGCGCGCTCTCCGGTGATCCCCATCGTCGAGACGGTGTAGACGAAGCCCGTGGACGCGCGCACGATGAGCGCGAGGCGCTCGTCGGTGGAGGTCGGCGCGGCGAGGAAGACGCGGTCGAGGCCGGTGCGCTCGCTGGCGGCGATCCACTCCGAGGCCGCGTCCGGGGTGATGTCGGGGGTGATGAGTCCCGCTCCCCCGGCCTCGCGGAGATCGTCCGCGTAACGATCCACGCCGTACTGCAGGACGGGATTCCAGTACGTCATGACGAGGACGGGGACGTCCACCCGCCGGGTGATCTCCCGCACCGCGGTGAAGGTGTCGCGCATGCGGAAGCCGCGGGCCAGGGCCTCCTGGGTCGCCTCCTGGATCACGGTGCCGTCCATCACCGGGTCCGAGTAGGGCGGCCCGAGCTCGAGCACGTCGGCACCGCAGTCGGCGAGCGTGACGGCGGCCTCGATGCTCGTCTCGAGGTCGGGGTATCCGAGCGGGAGGTAGCCGACGAAGGCTCCGCGGCCCGCGGCGTGAGCGGCGTCGATCGCTGCGGCGACCCGCGAGCTCACAGCTTCTCCCCCTCGCCCTTTGCGGCATCCTCGTGCGGCGCGGACGCGGCGGCGGCGAGGTCTGTGCCCTCGTCGTACAGCTCGAAATAGCGTGCGGCGGTGTCCATGTCCTTGTCGCCGCGGCCGGAGAGGCAGATCGCGATGATCGCGTCGGGGCCGAGCTCCCGGCCGATGCGCAGTGCGCCCGCGAGCGCGTGCGCCGACTCGATGGCGGGGATGATGCCCTCCGTCTCGGAGAGCAGCCGCAGCGCCTGCATCGCCTCATCGTCGGTCGCGGGGATGTACTCGGCGCGGCCGATCGAGGCGAGCCACGCGTGCTCGGGGCCGACGCCCGGGTAGTCCAGGCCCGCCGAGATGGAGTGCGACTCGACCGTCTGGCCGTCCTCGTCCTGAAGCACGAACGTCTTCGCGCCGTGCAGCACACCCGGCCGGCCGCGCTCGATCGACGCCGCGTGACGCGGCGTGTCGACCCCGTCGCCGGCTGCCTCCACGCCGTAGAGCTTCACGCCGTCGTCGTCGAGGAAGGCGTCGAACATGCCGATCGCGTTTGAGCCGCCGCCGACGCAGGCCATCACCGCGTCGGGGAGGCGTCCGGCCTCCTCGAGCAGCTGGGCACGCGCCTCCTCCGAGATGACCTTCTGGAAGTCCCTGACCATCGCCGGGAACGGGTGCGGGCCCGCCGCCGTGCCGAAGATGTAGTTCGTCGTCTCGACAGTGGCGACCCAGTCGCGGTAGGCGTCGTTGATGGCGTCCTTGAGGGTGCGCGAGCCGGTCTTCACCGGCACGACCTCGGCGCCCAGCAGGCGCATGCGGGCGACGTTGAGCGCCTGGCGCTCGGTGTCGACCTCGCCCATGTAGATGGTGCAGTCGAACCCGAACAGCGCCGCCGCCGTCGCCGTCGCCACGCCGTGCTGGCCGGCCCCGGTCTCGGCGATCACGCGCGTCTTGCCCAGGCGCTTGGTGAGCAGCGCCTGGCCGAGCACGTTGTTGATCTTGTGGGAGCCGGTGTGATTGAGGTCCTCGCGCTTGAGGAACACCCGGGCTCCGCCGGCGTGCGCGGCGAACCGCGGCACCTCGGTGATCGGCGACGGGCGGCCGGCGTACGAGTGCAGCAGACGCACGAACTCCGCCTGGAACGCGGGATCGGCCTTGGCCGCCTCGTACTCGGCTGTCAGTTCGTCGATCGCCGCGATGAGCGATTCGGGCATGTACCGCCCGCCGAACTCGCCGAACAGCGGCCCGGGAGCCTCACGAAGACTCATGCGCCGGCCTCCAGGAATGCGCGCAGGGTGGACACGGGATCGTTGGTCACGAGCGCCTCGCCGACCAGCACCACGTCGGCGCCGGCAGCGCGATAGTGCGCCACATCGGCGGGGACCATGACGGCCGACTCCGCGATCTTCACCGTGCCGGCGGGGATGCGCTCGGCGAGCCGTCCGAACAGGTCGCGGTCGAGCTCGAAGGTGGACAGGTCGCGTGCGTTGACGCCGATCACCGCGGCGCCGAGGTCGACCGCGCGGTCCACCTCGTCCGCGCTGTGGGTCTCGACGAGTGCGGTCATCCCGAGCTCGCCGGTCAGGGCGTACAGGCGCGACAGTGCGTCCTGCTCGAGGGCCGCGACGATGAGCAGCACGAGATCCGCGCCGGAGGCCCGCGCCTCGAGTACCTGGTACTCGGTCGCGATGAAGTCCTTGCGCAGCACCGGAAGGGTCACGGCGGACTTGACCGCCTCGAGATCGGCGAGGCTGCCCTTGAAGCGCCGCCCCTCGGTCAGGACCGAGATCGCGGATGCCCCGCCCTCCTCGTACCGGCGGGCCTGCAGCGCGGGATCGGGGATGGCGGCGAGGTCGCCGCGGGACGGGCTGGCCCGCTTGACTTCGGCGATGATCTTCACGCGGTCAGCAGGTGCGAGGGCGGCGAGCACGTCGAGTGCGGGACGCTGCGCGAGCGCCGCCGTCTCGACCGCAGCCAGGGGCCGCTCCGAGGCGCGGGCCTCGGCGTCCTCCACCGCGCCGGCCGTCAGGTCGGCGAGCATGCTCAGTGCTCTTTCGCGGTGTACTTCGAACCGCCGACGCCGTAGCCCGCCTTGGCCATCGCCCAGCCCACGATGAGGCCGACGACCAGCAGGGCCGCCGACGCCCATACCAGGGCGGGGATGTCCAGAAAGAAGAAGAGGGTGCCGAGGGAGACCGCGACGAGCATGATCACGACGGCCGTCCAGGCGGCGGGCGAGTGTCCGTGGCCGGGGTCGCCGATGTTGTTGCTCATGGATGTCTCCTCGGTGAAGCCTGGGAAGCGCGGAATACCGCCAGTCTAGCGGTCAGGCGGTCGGGTCCTGGCCACGCGACAGGTCGTCCCAATCGTCGATGGCGCGCGATCCGGCCGCGTCATGAGGTCGCGCCCCGGAGGGCGCCGACGATGCTGCGGTGTCGTCGGTGCGGTACCGGCGCCCGCTGCGCGGCCAGGTGTGGGCGGTGGCGAGGACGAAGACCCCCGTCGCGAACAGGACCGCCCAGGTCACGAGGCTCACGGCGGGCCAGGGGGTGGTTCCGATGGCCGCGATGAGCCGGGCGACGGATGCCTCGCCGGCGATGCCGGTCGACTGCGTGACGACCGAGGCGACCGCCGTGATCGGCGGTGCGAAGACGACGGGGGCGGTGAGCACTGTGAGGGCTGCCGCGATGAGCAGGGCGAGCGTGCCGAAGAGGTAGCGGAGGACCAGGCCCACGATCGACAGCGCGGCCCCCAGCGCGAGCACGGCCAGGCTGAGGGGGGCCAGGACCGGGATCGCCGACGCGCCGGGGACGTCGAGCTGATCCTGGGCGCCGTCGCGCAGGACGACGGTCAGCCACGTCTGCGTCGACGAGATGACGCCGACGGCCCCGCACAGCACCATCGCACCCACGGCGATCAGACGGGAACGACGCAGCCTCACGCGCTCGACCTCACGGTGCGACCAGGCAGCAGGCAGCGCCGCCGTTCGCGGTCACGACGCGGTTCCCGGCGGCGTCGTTCCAGTAGCCCCAGTAATCGGTGCCCGAACTGCGGACCGTGTAGCCGCCGAACCGGACCCCCTCGACCGAGACGGGGCTCCCGGCCCGGCGGATCACCAGGTGCACGTGGTCGAACGTCGCACCGCCGCCGCAGGGAACGGTCCGGCCGACGTCGCCGAGGTATGTGCCCGCGGGCACGAACTGACCGACGAGGTGGTCCTGGTAGTTGACCAGGTGGTAGTAGGTGGACTGCCACCCGTTGGCATGGTTGATCCCGAGGTACGAGCCGGATGCGCACTGCACCCGGTAGACCGTGCCGTCCGCGATCGACAGCACCCTGCGGTCGCCGCCCGCGCGGGGACCGAAGTCCAGTGCCCCCCGGGCGCCGACGGTGCCGCCCGAGTTGGCGTGTGGCGCACCCGCCGACCATCGCTGGCCGGACGCGAACGGCAGCCGCCACTGGGGCGAGGATGTGCCGGTCATGGTCGACCACACGATCGCACCGGTCGCCGTGCGCAGCATCACGTCGCCGTCGTCCTGCACGTCCAGTCCGGTGGCTGCGGTGCCCGCAGTACTGGACTGCCACGCGATCCGCCCGTCCCTCGTGTACAGCACGGCGTTGCCATCGGATCGGATGCGCAGCGCGCGCACGCCCGGGTCCGTCGTGCCGGAGGTCCACAGCGGCGTCTGGCCGCGGAAGACGCCGACACCGATGTCGGTGCGCACGCACAGACTGTAGGCCGCGCCCGGCGACGCCAGGCACGCGCCCGCCGGGACCTCGGTGTCACGGGTGAGCCGCCCGCCCGTCGCCTGCGGCAGTGTGGTCGCGACGATCGCGGCCTGTTCGCGCACCGTTTCGGAGAGCGCCTGCGGACCGCCCAGCAGCACGACCCGGCCGGGACGCAGGCGGATCAGCTCGGCGGCTGTCGGCCCGGGGATGGAATCCCGCCCGGCGAGGAGGATCGGGATGCCGCGTGCAGCAGCGGCACCGGCGAGCGCGTCGGGGAAGTCCCCGCCGCTGGCGAGGAACACGGTCGCCGCGCCCGCCGAGTAGGCGCGAGCGCTGATGGCGGCGGCGGTGCCGAACCGGTCGTCGCCCGCGACGCGTTCGACGGTCGCACCGGTGAGCGCGCGCGCACTGTCGAGCACCGCGTCGGAGAGCGCATTCGGGCCGCCCATGGCGATGATCCGGCTCGGGCGCAGCCGGAGCAGCGCCTCTTCGACCACCGGGGGCAGGAGCGCCCCCTGGGTCAGCAGGATGGGGGCCGCGTCACGGCCCGCGACCGGACCGGCCGACAGCGCATCGGGGAACAGGCCTCCGCTGGCGAGGTAGACGGTGGACGCTCCCGCCGGATAGATCGCCTGGCTGATCAGTGCGGCAGTCTCGAACCGGTCGGCGCCGGCGATCCTCGTGACCTCGGTCGGAGTGAGCTCCTGCAGACCGTCGACGACGAGCGGAGAGACGGCCGCTTCGCCGCCGAGCACCACGATGCGGGCCGGCTGAAGTCGGCGCAGTTCCGCGATCGTCGAACCGGGCAGGTCGTTCTGCGCCGTCAGCAGCACCGGCGCCCCCTGGGCGGCTGCTGCAGCGGCACCGGCCAGCGCGTCGGGGAAGCTGGTGCCGCTGGCGACGTAGACCAACGGCGGTCCGGGGGCGAACGTCGAGGCGCTGATGCGCGCGGCCGTCTCATAGCGGTCACCGCCGGCGATGCGATCGGCGGTCGCCGTCGCGGCGACGGCCGCGTCCGTCGGGGCCGCCAGCTGCAGCCCCGCCACGGTGAGAACTGCGGCCAGCGCCACAGCGACGAAGCGGTGGCGACGCGCCGACCTCACTTCGCACCGCTCAACTGGGTCACCGGCTCCAGGTCGTCCGCGTCGAAGCACGTCCGCGTGCCGGTGTGGCAGGCGGGGCCGACCTGCTCGGCCTCGATCAGCACCGCGTCGCCGTCGCAGTCCAGCCGCGCGCCGCGGACGAGCTGGATGTGGCCGGACGTGTCACCCTTGCGCCAGTACTCCTGGCGCGACCGGGACCAGAAGGTGACCCGGCCCTCGGTGAGCGTGCGGCGCAGGGCCTCGGCATCCATCCATCCGAGCATGAGCACCTCCCGGGTGTCCCACTGCTGGATGATCGCCGCGACCAGGCCGTCGCGGTCGAACCTCACCCGCCCGATCCGCTCGTCGACCGTGTCGCTCATGCCGCCACCTCTCGTACCGCGATGCCCTCTGCCATCATGGCGGACTTGACGTCCCCGACGGTGAGCTGGCCGGAGTGGAAGACGGATGCCGCGAGCACGGCGTCGGCGCCCGCAGCGATGGCGGGGCCGAAGTGGGCGGCATTGCCCGCGCCGCCCGAGGCGATCACGGGCACGCTGGACAGTTCCCGCATCAGGCCGACCAGCTCCAGGTCGAAGCCCTGCTTTGTGCCGTCGGCGTCGATCGAGTTCACCAGCAGCTCGCCCGCGCCCCGCTCGATGGCCTCGCGCGCCCACGCGAGTGCGTCCAGCGTGGTCTCGGTGCGGCCGCCGTGCGTGGTCACCACGAAGCCGGACTCCGTCTCCGGCGAGCGCTTGACGTCCAGCGACAGCACCAGCACCTGCGCGCCGAACCGGTCGGCGATCTCGTCGAGCAGCGGCGGGCGGGCGATCGCGGCCGAGTTGACGCCGATCTTGTCGGCGCCGACGGAGAGGAGGCGGGCGACGTCATCCGCCGAGCGGACGCCACCGCCGACGGTGAGCGGGATGAAGACCTCTTCGGCGGTGCGTCGCACGACGTCGTAGGTGGTGGAGCGCTCGTCGACCGTCGCGGTCACGTCGAGGAACGTGATCTCGTCGGCGCCCTGGCGGAAGTACTCCCGTGCGAGCTCGACGGGATCGCCCATGTCGCGCAGATTCTGGAAGTTGACGCCCTTCACGACGCGGCCGGCGGCGACGTCGAGACACGGGATGACGCGGCAGACCAGGCCCATCAGAGCCTCGCGTTGTGGATCGCCGTGACGAGGATGGCGCGGGCGCCGATCGCGTAGAGCGCGTCCATCACCTGGTTCACACCCTTCCGGGCGACCATGACGCGCACCGCGACCCACGCGGGGTCGCGCAGCGGCGAGATCGTCGGCGACTCGATGCCGGGGGCGATCTTGACGGCGTCATCCACCAGCTCGGCCGGGAGGTCGTAGTCGACCATCACGTACCGCCGCGCGACCATCACGCCGCGGAGGCGACGGAGCAGGGTGCCGGTGCCCTCCGCCTGGGTGGGCGATGTGATCAGGACCGCCTCGGACTGCAGCAGCACCGGGCCGAAGATCTCCAGTCCCGCCTGGCGCAGCGTGGTGCCGGTCGAGACGACGTCGGCGACGGCGTCGGCCACGCCGAGCCGCACGGCCGACTCGACCGCACCGTCCAGCGGCACCAGGTCGACCGCGACGCCGCGATCGTCGAGGAACGCGTCGACGAGCCCGGGGTAGGCCGTCGCGACGCGGAAGCCCTGCAGGTCCTCGACGTCGGCGAACCGTCCGGGCGGCCCCGCGAAGCGGAATGTCGAGTCCCCGAAGCCGAGGGCCTCGACCTCTCGCGCACCCGGCATGCGGGCATCGAGCAGCAGGTCGCGGCCGGTGATCCCGACGTCCAGCGCGCCGGAGCCGACGTAGGTGGCGATGTCCTTGGGGCGCAGGTAGAAGAACTCGACCTCGTTCTCAGGGTCGATGACGTGAAGGTCCTTGGGGTCGCGCCGACCGATGTAGCCGGCTTCGTGGAGCATCTCAGAGGCGGTCTCGGCGAGCGAGCCCTTGTTGGGCACGGCGATTCGCAGCATGGGCGGGGCTTTCGGTTCGAGGGCGGACGGGGGCGCGCGCTCAGAGATGTCGGTAGACGTCTTCGAGGGTCAGCCCCTTCGCGAGCATCAGCACCTGGAGGTGGTACAGCAGCTGCGAGATCTCCTCGGCTGCGGCATCCGCCGACTCGTACTCGGCCGCCATCCAGACCTCGGCGGCCTCCTCGACGATCTTCTTGCCGATCGCGTGGACGCCCGCGTCCAGCTGTGCGACGGTGCCCGACCCCTCGGGGCGCTCGGCTGCTTTCGCGGCGAGCTCGGCGTACAGCGCGTCGAACGTCTTCACCACGCCAGCGTACCGTCCGGGCGGGATGCCTCGCCGACGCGTGACCGCGGTCAGTGCACGTGGTGGGCGGCGGCCGCCTCGCGCAATCCGATGATCGCGCCGGCCGGGTCGCCGGCGCCGAACACCGCGGATCCGGCGACGAACGTATCGGCGCCCGCCTCGGCGGCCTGGGCGATGGTGCTCTCGCCGATCCCGCCGTCGACCTGCAGCCACACCGAGGACCGGCGCCGGTGCGCCTCGTCGGCCAGCCGGCGCAGCTTGGGCATGGTCTCGGGCATGAAGGACTGCCCGCCGAAACCCGGTTCGACGGTCATGACGAGGATCTGGTCGAAGTCCTCGAGCAGGTCGAAGAGGCTCTCCACGGGCGTGGCGGGCTTCACCGCGACACCGGCGCGGGCGCCGATGCCGCGCAGCCGGCGGGCCAGCGCGACCGGCTCGGTCGCGGCCTCGAGGTGGAACGTGACCGAGGCGGCCCCCAGCTCCGCGTAGCCCGGTGCCCAGCGGTCGGGGTCGGTGATCATGAGATGCACGTCCAGCGGCACCGGGCTGGTGGCCTGGATGCGCTCGACCATCTGCGGCCCGAACGTGAGGTTGGGCACGAAGTGGTTGTCCATGACGTCGACGTGCACGAAGTCCGCGGTGGCGATCCGGGCCAGCTCCGCCTGCATGTTGACGAAGTCGGCGGCCAGGATGCTGGGGTTGATGCGGATGCCGCCCGCGCGGCCGGTCTCGTCGTTCGGGAGCACGGCTCCATTATGGTCGAGCCGTGGATCCCATCACGGCGCTGCTGCACGAGGCACTGGAGGACGTCCGCCCGCAGACGGGCGGTGCCACCGCGGACTACATCCCGCAGCTCGCAGCCGCCGACCCGGATCGGCTGGCGCTGGCTGTCGTGGGCCCCCGCGGACGGGTGCGCGCCGTCGGGGACGCCGACCACGAGTTCACCATCCAGTCGATCTCGAAGCCGTTCGTGCTGGCGCTCGCCCTGGCGGACCGCGGACGCGACGAGGTGATGCGCAGGGTCGGCGCCGAGCCGAGCGGAGAGCCGTTCAATGCGATCAGCCTCGAGGCCGGAACCGGCCGCCCCGCCAACCCGATGGTCAACGCCGGTGCCATCGCGACGTCGGGGCTGATCCCCGGCGGCGGCGTCGACGAGCGGACGGCACGCATCGTCGACGGTCTCTCGGCGTTCGCCGGACGCTCGCTGTGGGTGGACGAGCAGGTGTACGCCTCGGAGTCCGCCACCGGCGACCGCAACCGCGCGCTGGCGCATCTCCTGCGATCGCACGGGATCATCGACGGTCCCGTCGACACCGCCGTCGAGACCTACTTCCGGCAGTGCTCGGTGCTGGTGACGGTGCGCGACCTCGCCGTCATGTCCGCGACCCTCGCCTTCGGCGGGGTGAACCCCGTCAACGGCGACCGGGTCGTTCCCGAGCCCGTTGCGCGCGACGTGCTGTCGATCATGACCAGCTGCGGCATGTACGACTACTCCGGTGAATGGCTGCTGCGGGTGGGGCTGCCCGCCAAGAGCGGAGTGAGCGGCGGCCTCCTGGCCGTCGCACCCTCGCAGTTCGGGGTCGCGGCCTTCAGCCCTCGCCTGGACGAGCACGGCAACTCCGTGCGCGGCATCGCCCTGCTCGAGGCGCTCTCCGAACGATTCGGCATGCACCTGCTGGAGCCGCACGACAGCGTCGCGGTCCCCGCATTCACGGTCGAGGACACCGATCGCGGCCGGGTGCTGCGCCTCTCGGGCGAGCTCGGGCTGGCGGGGATGGAGCGGGTGGTCGCGGTGCTGCGGGAGGTCGCGGAGGCGATGCCCGACGGGGCCGAGGTGACCGTCGACGCTCGCGCTCTCGGCCGCGCGCACGACGCGGCGCTCGTCGCGCTGCGCACCGAGTTCGAGCAGATGCCGCACTCGATCCGCCTCGCCGATTGACCGGGACGCCGCCGGCGTCGAGGTCAGACGCGCCGCAGCAGCGACACCGACATGGCGTCGGTGTTGTGCCGGTGCGGCCAGAGCTGCGCCCGCCCGCTCTCGTCGGACTGCCGAGGCAGGCCCGGGTCCGCGGACGACAGTGCGGTGATGACGTCGCGGGCCGAGAGCTCCTCGAGCGCGCTGTCCCACTCCCTGAGGATGTCCGCCACGACGCCGGAGGTCTCGGCGAGGTGCGGTGAGCACGTCACGTACGCGACGACGCCTCCCGGCTTGAGGGCGGTCACCGCGGCGTCGAGCAGCTCGCGCTGCAACTCGGTCAGAGCGGGCACGTCGCTGGGCGCCTTGCGCCACCGGGCTTCGGGGCGGCGCCGCAGCGCGCCGAGACCGGTGCACGGGGCATCCACCAGGATGCGGTCGTAGGTACCCGGAGCATCCCCGGCGCGGGTGCGACCGTCCTGCTCCGAGACCGTGACCCCCAGTGGCACCCCGGCCAGCGCCTGACGGACCAGGCCCGCCCGCGTGGGCGAGATCTCGTTCGCCTCGAGCGACGCCCCGTGCGCGAGCGCCTCGGCCGCCAGCACGGCGGTCTTGCCGCCGGGTCCGGCGCACAGGTCGAGCCAGCGCTCCCCCGCCGACACCGGCATCGCCCGCGTCAGTGCGAGCGCGGCCAGCTGGGAGCCCTCGTCCTGGACGCGGATGCGCCCCCCGCTGGCGCTCACCAGGGTCTCGGGGTCGCCGCCGCCCAGCCGGAAGCCGATCGGCGAGAAGGGCGTCCGCCTCGCCTCCTCGGGCACGTCGGCGAGCTCCGGGAGCGCGGCCATCGTGACGCGCGGCGAGGCGTTGTCGGCGGTGAGCAGGGCTTCCAGCTCGTCGGCGCGCCCCTCCGCGGCGAGGGCACGGCGGAACGCCCGCACGACCCAGACGGGATGGGAGAACAACAGGCCGAGCTGCTCGTCGTCCGAGCGCGCGCTGGCGGCCACGTGGGTCATCCAGTCGCCCGGGGTGTCGCGCGAGACGCGCCGCAGCACCGCGTTCGCGAACCCGGCCGCACCCCGGCCCCCGGCGGAGCGGGCGAGCTCGACGGACTCGTTCACCGCGGCGTGCGAGGCCACCCGGGTCGACAGCAGCTGGTGGACGCCGAGGCGCAGCGCGTCCAGAACGGCGGGGTCGATCTCGCCGATGGGCCGGTCGGCGGCGATGGAGATCACGGCGTCGTACGTGCCCTGCCGCCGCAGCGTCCCGTAGGTGAGCTCGGTCGCGAGCGCGGCGTCGGCGCTCGACAGCCCCGCGCGGGTGATCGCCGTGGGAAGCAGGAGATTCGCGTACGCGTCCGATTCGTGGACCGCCCGGAGGGTGTCGTAGGCGACGCGGCGCGCGGCGACGGTGCGGCTCACGATCCGGCCACCGCGTCGCCGGCGCGGCGACCCCGCCACCAGTCGGCTGCCCGCATCGCACCCTTGCCGGCCGGCTGCACGGTCTCGAGCACAACGGGGGCCGAGCCCGTCCCGGCGAGCACCTGGCGGCCGTGCAGGGCGAGTGCTCCCGGGGCGAGGACCGGCGCGTCGTCGGGCGCCGCGGCGACCGCGAGCACCTTCAACCGTGCGCCGTCGATCGTCGTGTGCGCCCCGGGCTCGGGGGTGACGCCGCGGATGCGTCCGAGGACCGCCGGCCTCGGATCCTCCCAGCGGATGCGGCCGTCGTCGTCGCCGAGCTTCCCGGCGTAGGTGACACCGCCCTCCTGCGGTCGTGCGCTGGCCGTCCCGGCCGCGATGGCGTCGACCACTTCGGCCAGCAGCCCCGCGCCGGACTCGGCGAGGGACGTCAGAAGGTCTCCGGCGGTCGCGTCTGCCGGGATCGACACGGCGCGCTGGCCGAACACGTCTCCCGCGTCGAGCTCGGCGACGAGCTGGAACACGCTGGCGCCGGTCTCGGCGTCGCCGGCGATGAGCGCCTGCTGAACGGGCGCCGCACCCCGCCAGCGCGGAAGCAGCGAGAAGTGCAGGTTGATCCAGCCGTGCTCGGGGGTCGACAGGAGCGGCTCGCGCACCAGGCCGCCGTAGGCGACGATGACCCCGAGGTCGGGGGCGAGAGCGGCGACCTCGGAGGTCACGCCGGCGTCCAGTCGATCCGCTCGGATCACCCGGAGTCCCAGCTCGTGCGCGGCCGCGGCGACGGGCGACGGCGTGAGGACGCGTCTTCGCCCGACGGGCGCGTCGGTGCGGGTGATGACGGCGACGATGTCGTGAGCGGATGCCGCGAGCCGGCGCAGCGACGGCACAGCCGGCGCCGGGGTGCCGGCGAAGACGAGGCGCATGAAGCTCCTGAGCAGGTCAGAGATCGAGATCGGGCACGTCGACCCGAACCTTCAGTGTATGGGCGGCGGCCGGGGCGCGACCCTTCGCGGGACGCCGGCCCTTGACCGCCTCGCTCACCACAGAGGCGCGCAGGCTCGCCGCGACCCGCGCTCCGACGGCGTAGTCGAAGCGGACCAGGGCACGCACCCCCTCTCCGCGCGGGACGGGCCCGAGCACCGCCTCCGCGTCGAGCTCCGGCACCGCGCGGCGCAGGTCCGCGAGCGCGGCGTCCACGGCACGCCGCTGGCCGTCGACGGCCGCCACCCGCACCGCGGGCGGCATGCGCAGGGGCGTCCGATCGGCCAGTTCCGCGCGCGCGTACGCCGCCTGCGTCCACGTCGCGAGCGCACGTGCCACGTCGCCGGTGACGCCCACCAGGTGCACCGGCGCTCCGGGCGCCGCGAGCGCGGCCGCGTTGGACCACCAGCGCAAGCACGATTCACCGATGCGCAGGTCGTCGGCCATCAGCATCCGGTCGCCGTCCAGCAGGATCACCGCCCGGTAGCCGCCGAGCGCGAGCGGCTCCGCGCCGCGCGTCGACACGACGAGGGCGGGACGGGCGTCGACCTGTGTGACGGGGTGATCGCCGTCGGCGACGACGACGCGGGTGCCGGGGAACGCGCGCCCGAGTTCGTCGGCGGTGCGCTCGCTTCCGGCCGACGCCATCCGCAGCATCGCCGAGGTGCACTCCGGGCACGTCCAGGCGTGGGCGGCGCGCCCGCACCATGAGCACGTCGGCACAGCACCGTGACGGGCGGCATGCAGCGGCCCGCCGCAGGAGGGGCAGCGGGCAGGATGCCGGCACGCCGCGCACACGAGGACCGGGGCGTAGCCCGGCCGGGCGACCTGGACCAGCACGGGCCCCTCCGCGAGTGCCTCGCGCGCGGCTGCGAACGCCGAGGAGGGGATCCGCGCCGCCCGCGACTCGCCTTCGCGCGTGGAGGTGAGCACCACCCGCGGGCTCACGCGCCGCGCAGCCGGAAGGTCTCGCACCCAGCCCACCGCCACCAGGCGTTCGACATCGGTGGTGCGGGTGTGTCCGGCGAACAGGAGCGCGCTGCCGTCGAGCTCCTGGCGCAGGAGCGCGGCGTCGCGGGCGTGGACACCGGGACTGAGCGGTTCGCCGAGCAGCGGGTCGCCGTCGTCCCACAACGCCACCAGGCCCGGATCCGAGACGGGCGCATAGACGGCGGAGCGGTTGCCGATGACCACGCACGGCGCGTCGCTCAGGGTACGCAGGAAGGCGGCATAGCGGGCCGGTCCGCTCTGCCGCGCGTCGTCGCGGACGAGCGCTCCGCTGGGGATGCGCGCTTCCAGCACGGCCTCGAGCTGTGCGCGATCTCGGTGGTCGGGCACGGCCAGCACGACGCTGCGCCCGCCGGCCAGCACGTGCGTCGCAGCCGCGCCAAGCAGCACCGCCCACGATCCGATCGCACGGGCGTCATCGAGCCGGGAGGGGATGGGCGGCGCGTCGACGGCCAGGCGCTCACCGTCGTCCAGCGCCTCCGCCAGCCCCGGATACGCCGCCAGCACCCCATCCGCCCACGCGAGATCGGTGGGGTCGACTGTCGGGCGCGCCGGCGGGTCCGCGGCCAACCAGGCTTTCTCGGCACGCACCATCCGCCTGGGGATCGCGAGCCGGAGGATGTCGCCTGCCGAGCCCGCCGCGCGGTCGGCGGCCCTGCGGGCCAAGGCGTACAGCGACGGCGGCAGCACCCGCACCGGCGACACCACCGCCTCGAGCTGCGAGAGGGGCCGGCTCTCGGCATCCGGCTCCCCCAGATCGACGAGCAGCCCGTCGACCACGCGGCCCGCGCTCCGCAGCGGAACGCGCACCCGCACGCCGGGAACCGCCTCCGTCGCGAGCGCGGCGGGAACCTCGTAGTCGAACAGCCGGTCCAGTTGAGGCAGCGGCGAGTCGATCAGCACGCGGGCCACGCGGCGTCCGCTCTGCGCGCCCGCCGGCGCGGAGCCCTCGTCGTCCACCGCCGTCACGCGGGCGCGGTCAGAGCCCGGCGGCCGCGCGCAGTGCGTCTGCGCGGTCGGTGCGCTCCCACGTGAAATCGGGCAGCTCTCGCCCGAAATGACCGTAAGCCGCCGTCTGCGCATAGATGGGGCGGAGCAGGTCGAGCTGGTCGATGATGGCCTTGGGGCGCAGGTCGAACACCTCGAGGATCGCGTCGGTGATGACCTCGTCGGCCACTCTGCCCGTGCCGAACGTCTCGACGTACAGCCCGACAGGCTTGGCCTTGCCGATGGCGTACGCGACCTGCACCTCGAGCCGCTCGGCGAGACCGGCGGCGACCGCATTCTTGGCGACCCAGCGCATCGCGTAGGCAGCGGAGCGGTCGACCTTCGACGGGTCCTTGCCGCTGAACGCGCCGCCGCCGTGCCGGGCGGCGCCGCCGTAGGTGTCGATGATGACCTTGCGGCCTGTCAGGCCGGCATCGCCCTTGGGGCCGCCGATGACGAACGGGCCCGCGGGGTTGATGTAGAACTTCACGTGGGGAAGGTCGAGCCCCGTCGCCTCGAGCACCGGGTCGATCACCTCGGCCCGGACCGCCGCGCGCAGCGCCTTCTGCGAGATGTCGGGGTGGTGCTGCGTCGAGAGCACGACGGAGTCGACGGTCTTCGGAGTGTGCCCGTCGTAGCCGAGCGTGACCTGGGTCTTGCCGTCGGGACGCAGGAACGGCAGCTCGCCCGAGCGGCGCACCTCGGCGAGGCGCTCGGCCATCCGGTGCGCCGTCCAGGCTGCCATGGGCATGAGCTGCGGAGTCTCGGTGGTCGCGTAGCCGAACATGATCCCCTGGTCCCCCGCGCCCTGCAGGTCGTGGGGGTCTTCCGAGCCGTCCTCGCGCCGCTCGAACGCCTTGTCGACGCCGGCGGCGATGTCGGAGGACTGCGCACCGATCGAGACGCTCACGCCGCACGAGTCGCCGTCGAAGCCCGTCTCGCTCGACGTGTAGCCGATGCGGTTGACGACGTCGCGGACGATCGCGGGGATCTCGACGTAGGCCGAGGTCGACACCTCGCCCGCCACGTGGACGAGACCGGTCGTCACGAGCGTCTCGACCGCGACCCGCCCGTCGGCGTCCTCAGCGAGGATCGCGTCGAGGATCGAGTCGGAGATCTGGTCGCAGATCTTGTCGGGGTGCCCCTCGGTGACGGACTCGGAGGTGAACAGACGCAGTTCGGTCATCGATGCTCCCGTTGTCGGCCTCGCGCAGACGCCGGCGCGAGGGGGCGGACACCAGTATGCCCCCGGCGGCGGACATCTCCGCCGACGGGGGCATCACGGCGAAATCAATCACTCCAGGTGGCGAAGGCGCAGCTTGTCCTCGTGGATCTCGTGCAGCGCGATCGTCAGCGGCTTGTCCTCCACGGTGGAGTCGACCAGCGGACCGACGTTGTCGAAGAGGTTGCCCTCGTGCAGGTCGGAGTAGTAGTCGTTGATCTGGCGCGCACGCTTGGCGGCGTAGATCACGAGCTGGTACTTCGAGTCGACCTTCTCGAGCAGGCTGTCGATGGGGGGCTCGATGATGCCCTGGTTCGTTCCGGCCATGGCGAAACCTCCTGGATCGGATGGAAGGAGTGGGAGTCTGCGGGCCTCGGGTGCCGAGGCATCCCACCAGTCTACGGGACGGGGCGCGCCGCGTGCGCAAGGGCGGCCACCTCAGCGGCGGCACGGGCGACGTCGTCGTTGACCACGCGGTAGTCGAACTCATGCTGCGATGCCAGCTCGGTCTTCGCGGTCCGCAGGCGCCGCGACCGCTCCGCGGCATCCTCGGTGCCGCGACCGACCAGACGCTGCACGAGCTCGTCCCAGCTCGGCGGCAGCAGGAAGACCAGGGTGGCCGTCGGGTCGGCCTCGCGCACCTGCCGTGCGCCCTGCAGGTCGATCTCGAGCAGCACCGTCCGGCCCGCGGCGAGAGCCTCCTCGATCGGCCGGCGAGGCGTTCCGTAGCGGTGGGCGTTGTGGACCGTGGCGTGCTCGAGGAGCTCGCCCTCGGCGACCATGCGGTCGAACTCGGCGTCGTCGACGAAGAAGTAGTGCTCGCCGTCGGTCTCACCCGGCCGGGGCGCGCGGGTGGTCGCCGAGACCGAGAGGTGGATCTCGGGGTGGTGCTCCTTGATGTGCGCGGCGACCGTCCCCTTGCCGACCGCGGTCGGACCGGCGAGCACGATGAGGCGGCTGCGGCCGCCGCGGGGCTCGAGCTCCGGCCAGCGCTCGTCCAGGAAGCGCCGCAGATCCTCGCGCTGGCGCGAGCCGAGCCCGCCCAGTCGCTTGACCGGCGAGATCTCCAGCTCGTGCAGGATGCGATCGCGCTTGCCCTCGCCGATCGCGGGGATCGCGGTGAGGAACTCGGGCACCCGCATGGCGCCTGCGGGGGACGCGGGGTCGGCGAGGGCGCGGCGCAGGAGCTCCTGCGGCGTGATCACCCGCATCGCGACGTCCTTCTTGAGGGCGGCGCGCTCGCGGCGGGCGGCGACGGCACGGCGGGAGGCCGCCGCGCGGTCGACCTCGGGAGGGGTGCGCGAATCGGGCATGTCATTCACCACGGTAGAGAAGGGCGCGCTCGGATATGCGCGCGGCGAGCCGGTCGGGTCCGGCAGCCAGGATGCTGCGGCTCTCCGACGCTACCACCGCTTCGGACAGCGCGCCGTAGCGCGCGCGAAGCTGATGCGGCTCTGCCCCCTGATGACCGAAGCCCGGACCGAGGATCGGTGCCACCGGCGAGAACGGCCCGAGGCCGGCATCCGTCCACTCGACAGTGCCGCCGATGACGAAGCCGAGGCTCCCCCACTGACCGTCCGAGGTCGCGGCCGCGTTCCGATCGGACACCTCCCGCACCACTTCGGCGGAGACGGTGTCGCCGCCCGCGGTCCGCGCGCGCTGGAGCCCAAGCGCCTCGGAATTGCTCGTGGCAGCCAGCACGAAGACACCCTTGCCGTGGCGGTGAGCGAGTTCGAAGGTGCCCTCGAGTGCGCCGACGCCGAGGAACGGGCTGACCGTCACCGCGTCCGCCTCCAGCGGCGAGTCCGGTGCCAGCCACGCCGCCGCGTAGGCGTCCATCGTCGAGCCGATGTCGCCGCGCTTGGCGTCGGCGATGACGATGAGGCCGGCCGCGCGGCCGGCGGCGAGCACGTCCTCCAGCGCCGCGATGCCCGCGGAGCCGAAGCGCTCGAAGAACGACACCTGCGGCTTGACCGCGGCCACGCGGCCGGCCGCGGCCTCGACCACCCGGAGGCCGAACTCACGCGCACCGGCGGCCGTGGCATCCAGACCCCACTCGGCGAGCAGGTGCTCGTGCGGGTCGATGCCGACGCACAGCTGCCCGTGCGCCGTCATCGCCGCACGGACCCGCTCGCCGAACGGGGTCATGCGCCCGCCCGCCGATCGGTGGCATACTCCTGCAGACTCTTGACGTCGAACCCGTCCCGCAGCACGGGCAGCGCGCTGACCGCCGCGCCGAGGACCGCCATGGTGGTGAAGAGGGCCTTGTCACCGGCGACGGCCGCCGCGCGGATCTCGTACCCGTCGGCGCGCGCCGCTCCGCCGGACGGCGTGTTCACGACGATGTCGATCTCACCGGCGTTGATGAGGTCGACGACGTTCGTGCCGCCCGTCGCGTGGGTCTCGGAGTACTTGCTGACGACGTCCACGGCGATCCCGTTGCGGGCCAGGATCTCGGCGGTGCCCTCCGTGGCGACGAGGTCGAAGCCGAGCTCCTGCAGGCGGTGGGCGGGCAGGATGACGGCTCGCTTGTCGCTGTCGGCCACCGAGATGAACACCGTGCCCGACTGAGGCATGCCGCCGTACGCGGCCTCCTGCGACTTCGCGAACGCGGTCGGGAAGTCGCGGTCGATCCCCATCACCTCGCCCGTCGAGCGCATCTCCGGTCCGAGCACGGAGTCGACGGTCTGGCCGTCGGCCGTGCGGAACCGCTTGAACGGCAGCACCGCCTCCTTGACGGCGACCGGCGCATCCAGCGGCACGCGCGAGCCGTCCTGCTCCGGCAGCAGACCCTCGCCGCGCAGCTCGGCGATGGTCGCGCCGGCCATGACCCGTGCGGCGGCCTTGGCGAGGGGTATCCCCAGCGCCTTGGAGACGAACGGCACCGTGCGGCTGGCACGGGGGTTGGCCTCGATGACGTAGAGCACGCCGGCCGAGATGGCGAACTGGACGTTCAGCAGGCCGCGCACGCCGACGCCCTCCGCGATCGCGCGGGTGGCCTCCCGCACGCGGTCGACGTCGGTGCGGCCGAGGCTCACCGGCGGGAGCGTGCACGACGAGTCGCCCGAATGGATGCCGGCCTCCTCGAGGTGCTCCATGACGCCGCCGATGTAGAGCTCCTCGCCGTCGAACAGCGCGTCGACGTCGATCTCGATCGCGTCGTCGAGGAACCGGTCGACGAGCAGCGGAAGACCGGGCCCGATGATGGCCTGGTCGGCGATGCGGACGAAGTAGTCCCGCAGCGACTCGGTCGAGTAGACGATCTCCATGCCGCGGCCGCCCAGCACGAAGCTCGGACGCACCAGCACGGGGTAGCCGATCTCCTCGGCCACGGCGACGGCGCCCTCGACGTCGATCGCGGTGCCGTTGCGGGGAGCGACGAGGCCCGCGTCGTCCAGCAGGCGCGAGAACAGCTCGCGCTCCTCGGCGAGGTCGATCGCGGCGGGCTTGGTGCCGAGGATCGTGTAGCCGGCCTCCTCGATGCCCTTGGCCAGACCCAGCGGGGTCTGACCGCCGAGCTGGCAGATGACGCCGAGGATCCTCCCCGACCGGGATTCCGCGTGCAGCACCTCCAGCACGTCCTCGAGCGTCAGCGGCTCGAAGTACAGGCGGTCGGAGGTGTCGTAGTCCGTCGACACCGTCTCGGGGTTGCAGTTCACCATGATCGTCTCGAAGCCGGCGTCGGCCAGTGCGAACGACGCGTGCACGCACGAGTAGTCGAACTCGACGCCCTGGCCGATCCGGTTGGGGCCGGAGCCGATGATGACGACCTTGGTGCGGTCGGACGGCGAGACCTCGGTCTCGGCGTCGTAGCTGGAGTAGTGGTAGGGGGTCAGCGCCGGGAACTCACCCGCACACGTGTCGACGGTCTTGTAGACGGGTCGCACGCCCAGGCCGTGGCGCACGCCCCGCACCTCGGCCTCCGAGTCGCCGCGCAGCTGCGCGATCTGCGCATCGCTGAAGCCGTGCTCCTTGGCGATGCGGAGGGTGGCGGCATCCAGCTCTCCCGCCTGGCGCACGAACTCGGCCACCTCGTTGATGAGCACGATCTGGTCGAGGAACCACGGATCGATCTTCGTGGCCTCGAACGCCTGCTCGACCGTCGCGCCCTTGCGCATCGCCTGCTGCAGCACGACGATGCGCCCGTCGGTGGGCGTCCTGGCGATCTCCAGCAGCTCCTCCGCCGAGCGCTCCTCGTCGCCCCAGTGGAAGCTGGAGCCGCGCTTCTCCAGTGATCGGAGCGCCTTCTGGAGCGCGGTGGCGTAGTTGCGGCCGATAGCCATCGCCTCGCCCACCGACTTCATGGTGGTGGTGAGGGTGGTGTCGGCGGCGGGGAACTTCTCGAAGTTGAAGCGGGGGACCTTGACGACGATGTAGTCGAGCGTCGGCTCGAAGCTCGCCGGCGTCACCTTCGTGATGTCGTTCGGGATCTCATCCAGCCGGTAGCCGATCGCGAGCTTGGCGGCGATCTTGGCGATCGGGAAGCCCGTCGCCTTCGACGCCAGCGCGGACGAGCGCGACACGCGCGGGTTCATCTCGATGACGATGACGCGGCCCGTGGCCGGGTCGACGGCGAACTGGATGTTGCAGCCGCCGGTGTCCACGCCCACGGCTCGGATGATGTCGATGCCGATGTCGCGGAGCTTCTGGTACTCGCGGTCCGTCAGCGTCAGCGCGGGCGCCACGGTGATCGAGTCGCCGGTGTGGACGCCGACCGGGTCGACGTTCTCGATGGAGCACACGACGACCGTGTTGTCGGCGGTGTCGCGCATCAGCTCGAGCTCGTACTCCTTCCACCCGAGGATCGACTCCTCCAGGAGCACCTCGCTGGTCGGCGAGTCGTGCAGGCCGGCGCCGCCGATGCGTCGCAGGTCCGCCTCGTCGTAGGCGAAGCCCGATCCCAGTCCGCCCATGGTGAAGGAGGGGCGCACGACGAGCGGGTAGCCGAGCTTCTCGGCCCCGGCGAGGAGATCCTCCATCGAGTGGCAGATGACGGACTCGGCGACGTCGGCGCCGGCCTCCAGGACCAGCTCCTTGAAGACCTGCCGGTCCTCGCCCTTGCGGATCGCGTCGACCTTCGCGCCGATGAGCTCGACGCCGTACTTCTCGAGGATGCCGCGGTCGTGCAGGGCCATCGCGGCGTTGAGGGCGGTCTGCCCGCCGAGCGTCGGCAGGATCGCGTCGGGCTTCTCCTTCGCGAGGATCGTCTCGATCACCTCCGGGGTGATCGGCTCGATGTACGTGGCGTCGGCGAAGTCGGGGTCGGTCATGATGGTGGCCGGATTCGGGTTGACCAGGATGACGCGGATGCCCTCCTCCCGCAGGACGCGGCAGGCCTGGGTCCCCGAGTAGTCGAACTCGGCGGCCTGGCCGATGACGATCGGACCCGAACCGATGACGAGGACGGAGTGGATGTCGTCGCGCTTAGGCATTCTTCTTCGTCTCCAGGGTCGCGACGACCAGGTCGCGGAAGCGGTCGAACAGGTAGTTGGCGTCGTGCGGGCCGGCCGCGGCCTCGGGGTGGTACTGCACCGAGAACGCGGGGATGTCCAGGGCGCGGAGGCCTTCGACCACCCGGTCGTTCAGCCCGACGTGGCTCACCTCGATCCGGCCGTACCCGTGGGGGCTGTCGAACTCGCCCTCGATGGGGGCGTCGACGGCGAAGCCGTGGTTGTGCGCCGTGATCTCCACGCGACCGGTCGCCTTGTCCAGGACCGGCTGGTTGATGCCGCGGTGCCCGAAGGGCAGCTTGTAGGTGCCGAGGCCGAGTGCCCGCCCCAACAGCTGGTTGCCGAAGCAGATGCCGAAGAACGGCAGGCCGTCATCGAGCACTCCGCGCAGCAGCTCGACGTGGTCGCCGGAGGCCGCCGGGTCGCCGGGGCCGTTGGAGTAGAACACCGCGACGGGGTCGATCGCGCGGATCTGCTCGATGGTGACGTCCTGCGGCAGCACGTGCACGTCGAACCCGCGAGCCGCCAGGTTGTCGACGGTGGCCTGCTTCACGCCGAGGTCGAGCACGGCGAGGTTGCCGATCCGCTCCCCCGCCGCCGCGGTCACCTCGACGGCGGCGACCGAGACCTGGGCGGAGAGGTTCCGTCCTGCCATCTCGGGCGCCTCTCGGACGAGGCGCAGCTGCTCCTCCGGGTCGATGCCCGCGGCGTCGCCGGAGAAGATGCCGCCGCGCATGCTGCCCGCCGAGCGGATGTGGCGGGTGACGGCGCGCGTGTCGATGCCGCTGATGCCCACCACGCCGTCGCTCGTGAGCGCGTCGTCCAGCGACTCCTCGGCTCTCCAGTTCGAGACCACGCGCGAGGGATCGCGCACGATGTAGCCCGACACCCAGATGCGTCGCGACTCGGTGTCCTCGCCGTTCATGCCGGTGTTCCCGATGTGCGGCGCCGTCTGCAGCACGATCTGGCCGGCGTACGAGGGGTCGGTGAGGGTCTCCTGGTAGCCGGTCATCCCGGTGGCGAAGACGACCTCGCCCAGTGTCGTGCCGATCGCCCCGTAGGCGCGGCCGACGTGGCGGGTCCCGTCCTCGAGCACGAGGACGGCCGGGTCGGTGTGGAAGAGGGGGGTCATGCGCGGGTTCCCGTCTGGGTCGGCGGAAGGATGGCGGCCACGGCGTCGGCGAGGGCGCGGGCCGAGGCATCCTGGGGTCGGAAGTAGGAGTCGACGACGGTGCCGTCCTCGAGTCGCCAGGAGAGGCGGACCAGGCCGTGGCGCTCGACCACCCGGTCGATCGCGACGGTCGCCTGCGCGACATCCTGGATCCGATCGGCGGCGAGGAAGAGACGGGCCTGGCCGGTGAGATCGAGGGCGACGCCCGCATCCGTGACGGTCACGTCGCACCGCGAGCGGAAGCCGAGGCCGTCGATCGCCAGCCGCTCCAGCGGGTCGCCGTGGCGCGTGGTCGCCACGTACAGTGCCGGCCAGGCCGAGCGTGTGGCCGCGCCGGCGGGGATCTCCCCCACCGGTGCGTTCAGGCGCGCGTCGCGCCGGGATCGCCGTCGCCACGCCCAGACGAGCACGCCCAGCAGCACGACCGTGACGGCCACGATGATGGCCAGCGCGCCTTCGCGCGTCATGCCCGCACCCCCGGCGACTCCAGCACGGCGCCGTCGGCGACGGTCACGGTGCCGCGGTGCACCGTCCACCGCACCTCGCCCGGCAGCTCCCGCCCGAGATAGGGCGAATTGACGCTGCGGCCGCGGAGGTCGTCGGTGCGGAAGGGGCGGCGGGGCGAGGGATCGTAGAACGTGAGGGACGCCGGCTGGCCGGCGGTGAGCGGTGTGCCGTGCCCGGAGAGCCGGCCGATGCGCGCGGGCTCGCGCGACATGACGCGTGCGACGTCGCCCCACGTGATCAGCTCCGTGTCGACCATCGCTTCCTGCACGACCCGCAGGGCGCTCTCGAGGCCGACCATGCCGTTGGCGGCGGCGTGCCACTCGCACGCCTTCGCCTCGGCCGGGTGCGGCGCGTGGTCGGTCGCCACGATGTCGATCGTGCCGTCGGCGAGTCCCTCGCGCACCGCGAGCACGTCCTCCTCTCGGCGCAGCGGCGGGTTCACCTTGAAGCGCGCGTCGTAGTCGCGCACCAGCTCGTCGGTCAGGAGCAGGTGGTGCGGTGTGACCTCCGCGGTCACGTCCACGCCGCGCTTCTTCGCCCAGCGGATGATCTCGACCGACCCGGCCGTGGACAGGTGGCAGACGTGCAGGCGCGAGCCCACGTGCTCGGCGAGGAGCACGTCGCGCGCGATGATCGACTCCTCGGCGACGGCGGGCCAGCCTGCCAGTCCCAGCTCCGCCGACACGGCGCCCTCGTTCATCTGGGCGCCTTCGGTCAGCCGCGGGTCCTGCGCGTGCTGGGCGATCACGCCGTCGAAGGCCTTCACGTACTCGAGGGCGCGCCGCATGATGAGCGGATCCCAGACGCAGAAGCCGTCGTCGCTGAAGACGCGCACGCGGGCGCGGGAATCCGCCATCGCACCGAGCTCGGCCAGACGCTCGCCCCGCTGTCCGACGGTGACCGCCCCGATCGGCTGCACCGTGACGAAGCCGGCCGCCTCGCCGAGGGCGAGCTCCTGCTCGACGACGCCCGCGGTGTCGGCGACGGGCGAGGTGTTGGGCATCGCGAACACGGCGGTGTAGCCGCCGGCCGCGGCGGCGCGGGATCCGGTCAGGATCGTCTCGGATGCCTCGTAGCCGGGCTCGCGCAGATGCGTGTGCAGGTCGACCAGGCCGGGCAGCAGCACCAGTCCGTCGACATCGACCGTCGTCGCGCCGGCCCGGCTGAGCCCGGGACCGATCTCGGCGATCACCCCGTCCGAGACGATCACGTCGGCAGCGCCGCTCCCCTCGATCAGCGCTCCGCGGAAGTGCAGGGTCTCGCTCATCGGGTGTTCTCCTTCGCTGTGCGATCCGCGTCCGGGACGTCGGTTGCAGGCATGCTGTCGGCCGTGGTGCGCTCCGCTCCCGCCAGCAGCAGGTAGAGCGCGGCCATGCGCACCGAGACGCCGTTCGTCACCTGCTCGAGCACGGTCGAGCGTGGCGAATCGGCGGCTTCGGCGGAGATCTCCAGGCCCCGGTTCATGGGCCCGGGGTGCATGACGATGCTATCGGCTCCGAGCGCGGCCAGACGGCGCGCGTCCAGGCCCCAGCGGCGCGAATACTCCCGTTCAGTCGGGAAATAGGCCGCATTCATCCGCTCCAGCTGGATGCGGAGCATCATGAGGGCGTCGGGGCTCGCGGAGAGGGCCTCGTCGAGGTCGTAGACGACCGTGACCGGCCAGTTCGACACGTCCTGGGGAACGAGGGTGGGAGGGGCGACGAGCGTCACCTCGGCGCCGAGCGTGTGCAGCAGCCAGACGTTGGAGCGCGCCACGCGGGAGTGGAGGATGTCGCCGACGATGGTGACCTTCACGCCGGCGAGGTCCCGACCGCGGCTGCCCGAGCCGAACCGGCGCTTGCGGATGGTGAACGCGTCGAGCAGGGCCTGCGTCGGATGCTCGTGCGTGCCGTCGCCGGCGTTGACGACTCCGGCGCTGATCCATCCGCTGGTGGCCAGGGTGCGCGGCGCGCCGGAGGCGCCGTGGCGGATGACGACGGCATCCGCCCCCATCGCCTGCAGGGTCTGCGCGGTGTCCTGCAGCGACTCCCCCTTCGAGACGCTGGAGCCCTTCGCAGAGAAGTTGATCACATCCGCCGACAGCCGTTTGGCAGCGGCCTCGAACGAGATGCGGGTGCGGGTCGAGTCCTCGAAGAAGAGGTTCACGACGGTCTTGCCGCGCAGCGTCGGCAGCTTCTTGACCTCGCGCTGCTGCGTGTCGGCCATGTCCTCCGCGACGTCGAGGATGCGCAGGGCTTCGTGGCGGCCGAGTGTCTGGGTGTCCAGCAGGTGCCTCATGACTCGATCGTCACCTCCTCGCGCCCGTCGGTCTCCTTCAGCCGCACATTCACGCGCTCGTCCCGCGCGCTCGGGAGGTTCTTGCCCACGAAGTCGGGCCGGATCGGCAGTTCCCGGTGGCCGCGGTCGACGAGTGCGGCCAGGCGCACGGCTGCCGGTCGCCCGATGTCCTGGAGGGCGTCCAGCGCGGCGCGGATGCTCCGGCCGGAGAACAGCACGTCGTCCACGAGAACCACGATCTTGCCGTCGATCCCGCCTGCGGGGATCTCGGTGGGCTGCGGCGCGCGCGTGGGGTTGCGGTGGAGGTCGTCCCGGTACATGGTCACGTCCAGCGCGCCCACGGCGACCGATGCCCCGCCGAACTGCTCGACGAGTGCGCCGATACGGAGTGCGAGGGTGACGCCGCGGGTCGGGATGCCGAGGAGGACGAGGCCGTCGGGGCCCCGGTTGGACTCGAGGATCTCATGCGAGATCCGAGTCAGTGCCCGGGCGATATCGGCCTCGTGCAGCACGGTGCGCGTGCTCATCCGGCTCCCTTCTCCGCCTCACAGGACGGGGTTAAAGGTTGCTGCGATCGTCGTCCATCCTACGGCACGACGAGGGCCGGCCCCGTACGGGGCCGGCCCTCGGGCAGCGGGTGCGGGATCAGCGCTTGGCCGCCGGGCCGTGCAGGACGCGGGATGCCACGACCAGCGCTGCGGCGATCAGCACGACGTTCTTGAAGATGTACTGACCGGTCAGCGTCGGGCCGACGGGCCCGAACACCTCGGCCGGCAGCAGCACGATCGGCGACAGGATGCCGACGAACGCGAGGCCCAGCACCACCAGGCCGATACGGGCGAGACGCCCGCCCGCGATGAGCAGGGCACCGGCGAGCACCTCGATGACGGCGGTCGCGATCAGCGCGGCCTGACCGCTCACCATGCCGAACGTGAGCTTCTCCCAGGTGGCGCTGACGAGTGCCTCGACGGGGCTCACGCCCGGGATGAGCTTGAGGGCGCCGAAGACGACGAAGACGGCTCCGAGTGCGATGCGCAGCGCGGAGATGCTCCAGCGCTGGAGCGAGACCTTGAGCGCGGCCTCCGCGCGCGCCTCGAGGACGACCAGGGTGCGCAGCGGGTTCTGGCGGCCGGTGGACGCGGGAACGACGCCGGCGGCGCCGTGGACGGGGACGGTGGTCATGGCGTGACTCCTTCGGGTTCGATCGCCCGCGACAGCGGGCACGGTGATCAGGACCCGATCCGCCGCGCGGTGATACGCGGACCCGGAGATTGACGCCGGTGCTACACACGCACCCGTATCGGAGTGCCGTCTTGTTGTAGAGGTCCTACAACAGGACGGCGTTCACTCCGATCACGCCGCGGGGGTCGTCGCCGCGCGGAAGAGATCGTCCTCGACCTGCGAGGCACGGATGGGGTGGCCCTGGCTGGTGAGGCACCTGCCGCTGGCGAGGTCCCACTTCCAGTCGTGCAGGGAGCAGGTGAGCACGCCGTCCTCGATCTTGCCGGTCTTGGTGAGATCGGCGCGCAGGTGCGGGCACCGCCGCTGCACGACCCAGTCGCCGAGCTGGGCGTCCTCGGTCTGGTCGGTCTGCTCGGCATACCAGTTCTCGACGTACTCGATGCGATCGCGGGAGAGGCACTTGAGGAACGTCGTCAGGAACTCGTTGAACTTGCCCGAGCGCCCGACCTCGAACTGCATCGACAGGAAGATCGAATTGGACCAGTCGATCTCGCGGTCCGCGATGTTGGTCGAGACGAGGTCGGCGGGGATCGTGTACCAGTAGATGCACTCCTCGCCGGCGTACTCGCGGACCTTCGCCTTGGGGAAGTCGACGACCATGTCGAGGTCGCCGATGCGGAAGCGCACCACGCCGCCCACGCCGTTGCGGATCGTGCGGGCCCGGCGCAGCAGCGGCTCCCACCACTCCTTCAGGGCCGCCAGCATCTCATCCGGCGGCAGGACCGGCGCGCGCGACGCCTCCTCAGCGCGGATCTCGTCCTGCCGGGAGTCGCGCTGCTCGGCGAGGTAGGACCACTTGTCATCGAAGATGCGGTCGATCTCGGCATCCGTGTACAGCGTCTGCGTGACCGAAAGCTCGCCGTCGTTCAGTTCCACCACGGTGCCCGGGAGGAACTCGTAGCCCTTCTGCTGCGGGCGCTCCGCCTTCATGTGACGGAGGAACTGCCGCTGGTCGGTGAAGATCGCATCGCCGTCGAGGCCGTGTCCGTTGTACGGGAACAGCTCTTCGCGCAGGAACATGGGCGGACCGGCCATCGGGAAGACATGCTCGGCGTCGACCTTCTCGATGTAGTACATCGCGCGCTTGTTCTGGGCATCGCGCTTGAGCTTGGCGAAGTTCTGCTTGGCGTCCTGCGGCAGGTCGTAGACCATCGGCCACCAGATCGCCCCCGACACCTGCGTGAAGTAGGCCTCGGGCTTGGAGAACGACATCAGCTTCTCGAGATCCAGCGGATGCGAGTCGTTCTGATTGAGGATGCTGGCCGTGCCGTCGTCGACCGACAGCGACGAGTCGCCGATCGGGCCGTCGCTCGGCGCGCGCAACGGCGTGACCATCACCTTGAGCTCGCCGAACTCGAGGGGCACGCCGGCCTGGGTGTAGACGATGTTGTCGTAGCCGAGCTTGCGCAGATCCTGCTCGAGGTCGTCGGTCGGGTACTCGGGGAGCAGCACCTTGATCCTCTTGGGCACGTACCGCTCCATCAGTGCCGGATCGAAGTGGTCCCGGTGGCGGTGCGAGACGTACAGGAAGTCGGCGTCGCCGTACTTCTCCCAGTCGAGGCCCCTGTTGTCGGGGAAGGGGAACCACGATCCGAAGAAGGTCGGCCCGATCACCGGGTCGCAGAGGATGCTTCCCCCCGCCGTCTCGATGAACATGCCGGCGTGGCCGAGGCCCGTGATGCGCATGGGTGTGTCCTCCTGTGTCGAACCAGACGATTCTAGGCGAGGGTCTTCCGAGGTGCTCGTCGCACGGCCGTGCCGGATCGGATCCGCCCGGGACGACCCCGCCTCACCTGTCGAAGAGCCCCCGGATGTCGTCAGCGGTCAGGGCCTGTCCGAAGAGGGCGTCGTCGTCCATGACCGAGCTGAACAGCCGCGCCTTGCGGCGTTGTAGCGCCATCACCTTCTCCTCGATGGTGTCGGATGCGATGAGACGGTAGACCAGGACGCTGCGGTGCTGGCCGATGCGGTGCGCGCGGTCCACCGCCTGCGCCTCGGCAGCGGGATTCCACCACGGATCGAGCAGGAAGACGTAGTCGGCCTCCGTCAGCGTGAGCCCGAACCCGCCGGCCTTCAGACTGATGAGGAAGACCGGCGCCTCGCCGCCGCGGAACGCCGCCACTGCAGCATCCCGGTCCCGCGTCGAGCCGTCGAGGTACGCGTACGGCACCCCGCGGCGCTCCAGTTCGGCGGCGACGAGGCCCAGGAAGGACGTGAACTGACTGAACACCAGCGCGCGGTGGCCCTCCGACAGCGCCTCGTCGAGCTGGTCGAAGAGCGCTCCGAGCTTGCTCGGCGCGATGTGGCTGTGGGCGCGGTCGACGAGCTCCGGCGCGAGGCTCAGCATCCGCAGCAGCGTGAGCGAGCGGAACACGATGAAGCGGTTGCGGTCGAGATCGTCGAGGAGCCCCAGCACCTTCTGACGCTCGCGCTGCAGCACGGTGTCGTAGAGCGCGCGATGCGCGGCTCCCAGCTCGACGCGCACCTCCTGCTCCTGCTTGGCGGGAAGCTCTGCGGCGACGAGCTCCTTGGTGCGTCGCAGCACGAGCGGGCGGATGCGCCGTCGCAGCCGCTCCAGGCGGGCGGCGCGGAAGGGGCCGCCCTCCTGATTCTCGGGCACCTTGCCGCTCTCGATCGGGCGGACGTACTCCTCCCGGAAGCGCCGCGCCGAGGGGAACAGGCCGGGCGCCGTGAGCGAGAGCAGCGCCCACAGCTCGGTGAGGCTGTTCTCCAGCGGTGTGCCGGTCACGGCGTAGACCACGTCGGCGGGCAGGTCGCGCACCGCCCGGTAGGCCTTGGTCCGGCTGTTCTTCACGAACTGCGCCTCGTCGAGGATGACCCCGGCCCACTCCACGTCGCGGAACTCGCGTTCGTTCAGCCGCAGCAGCGTGTAGGACGTCACGACGACGTCGGTCGCCTCGGCGGCTCCCGCCGCCGTCGGTCCCCGCTTCGCGCGCGTGGCCCCTACCACTCGAACTCTGAGCCCCGGGGCGAACCGCTCTGCCTCGGTCCGCCAGGTCGACACCACCGAGGTCGGCGCGACCACGAGGAACGGGCGGGCCTCGCCGCTCTCGCGGGCGTGCGCGATGAGCGCGAGCAGCTGAAGCGTCTTGCCGAGACCCATGTCGTCGGCGAGGATGCCGCCGAGCCGGTGGTGCCACAGAAAGCTCAGCCAGTCGTACCCGTCGCGCTGGTAGGGCCGCAGCTCGGCGTGGAGTCCTGCGGGCAGTGCGGTCTCCGGCACGCCGTCGGCGCGCCGGAGTCCTTCGACCGTGGCGCGCCACGCCACCGCGGGCTGCGCCTCGTCCGCGAGGTCCTCGAAGTCCGCCCACAACGCGGTCTGATACCTGCTGATACGGGGACCGGCCTCCCACTCCTCCAGCTCGCCCGCCTCTTCGATGAGCTCGCGGAGGCGGCGCAGGGAGGGATGCGCCAGGGAGAAGTAGGCGCCGTCGCTCAGGAGGATCTTCCGCCGACCGCGGGTCAGCGCGGTGAACAGCGTGCCGAACGGGATGCGCCGCCCGTCGATCGTCACGACCACCCCGAGGTCGAACCAGTCCGGATCCGCCGTCTCGACCGTGCGGACGTCGATCCGCGGGTCGCCCGTGAGCTCGCGGTACCGCGGTCGTCGGCCGGAGACCTCGATGCGGACGTCGGGCTCCTCCTCGAGCACCGGCAGCAGCCGTGAGGCGAACTCGGCGGCGTCGAGTCCCGCCAGCGAGCCCGACGAGGCGAACCCCACGGGTGCGTGCTCGTGCCAGAGGTCCTGCACGCGGGCACGGATGACGTTCTCGGCGTCCGCGTCGCGATCGTCGCCCGGGGCGTCGAGACCGAGCGGGTCGCCGTCTCCGTAACGCCACGCCAAGGTGTACACCAGCCGGTGGTCCGGCTCGAAGTGCACCCGCACCACCAGGTGCGGGCGCGGCGGTGCGGTCAGGGCGATCCCCGGCGCCTCCACGGTCACGCGACGCGCGATCCTCGGCAGGTGATCACGGACGAACTCGTCCGCCTCCTCTCGGGGAACGCGGACCGGGTCGCGGGCTGACAGCAGCGTGGGCACCGGGTCCGGGAGCGCGACCGGCGCGAGGACGAGCTCGATCCGATCGGGAGCGACCGCGAACCGGTAGACGCCCGTGCGTCCGACCGGACGCACCGCCGCGGCATCCGCCCGCTCCCCGTCGATCGTCACCACCGGGGCGACATCGAAGCCTCCTGCCGTCCGCAGGGCCCGGACGGCGACGGTCGCGCTGTCGGCGAGCGTCACGACGGTGCCGCGCTTGGTGGCCACGAGCGGGATGCCGCGCTCTGCCGCCGACCGCAGGTGCGGCCACAGCAGGCCCGACTCGATGTCGTCGAGCGTCAGCCACTCCGAGACGTCGGAGAAGGCACCGAAGGAGCGCACGTCACGGCCGATGCTGTGCAGCTCGGCGAACCAGCGGGCGTGTGCGGGGTCGAACCGCCCCCCGGGGCGGCGCAGCGCGTCCCACGAGACGCCGCCCTTGATCCACGCGTCGGAGCGGGACGAGCGCTGCAGCGGGCGCATTCCCACCAGCACATCGGCGCCGAACTGGTGCAGCCCGCGCGGTGTCGCCGTCTCCACGCGGGCAGGCGCCCACGTGGACGCGCCGCGATGGATGCGCTGGCGCAGCTCCAGCCCGAGCGCGAGCACGATCCCGTCGGTGCGCGCGGGGGGCGCGGGCGCGAACACCGCCCGCCAGGAGGTGCCGTCGTCGGGGGACGCCGCTGCCGCGGCGAGGCGATTGGCCGCCAGCAGCGTGGCGACGGTGTGCTTGCAGTCGAACTGCACCGGACAGGTGCAGGACGTCGCCGCGATCGGCCGATCGGCCCGCTGCGGATCGATCCGGACGCGGCAGCGATAGGAGCGTCCGCCGCCCCCCTCGACCGACGACTCGAGCACGCCGGCGCCCGCGTCCCATCTCAGCTGCTGCACGGCGCCGTCGGCGAAGTACGCCGCGCCGCGCACGTAGGAGCCGGCGTCGGTGAACGCGCGGATGTGCGAGGGATCGACGAACGGCGGGGTCACGGCATCCATCCTGGCAACCCCTCCGGACAGCCGGCCGGCCGGTCCCGCTCGCTCAGGACGCGCGGGCGATGCGGGCCAGGACGCCGTGGACGAACGCGCCGGAGTCGTCGGTCGAGTACTCCTTCGCGAGCTCCACCGCCTCGTCGATCGCGACGGCGGCGGGCACCTCGTCGTTGTACAGCAGCTCCCACGTGGCGATGCGCAGGACCGCGCGATCCACGGCGGGCATGCGCGCGAGCGACCAGTCTTTCGCGAATGTCGTGATCTGCTCGTCGATCGCGTCCTGGTTGTCGATCACCCCGTCGACGATCTCACGGGCGTACAGCCACGACGCCTGCCGCGCCGGCTCGCCGGCCGCGCGCCGGGCCTCCGCGGCGAGGATCACCGCCGGCTGGTCGCCGCGGACGTCGGCCTGGAAGAGGATGTCGAGCGCGCGCTTGCGCGCCTTCGAGCGGGAGCTCATGGTCGGCAGCCGGCGGCGTCAGTTGACGCGGCCGAGGTAGTCGCCCGTACGGGTGTCGACCTTGACCTTCGTGCCGGTCTCGAGGAACAGCGGGACCTGGATCTCATAGCCCGTCTCGACCGTGGCGGGCTTGGTGCCCGCCGAGGAGCGGTCGCCCTGCAGGCCGGGCTCGGTGTAGGTGATCTCGAGCACGACCGACGCGGGAAGGTCGATGTACAGCGGGTTGCCGTTGTTGAGGGCGATGGTCACCTGCTGGTTCTCCAGCAGGAAGTTCTTCGCGTCGCCCACCGTGGCGGCGGGAACCGTGATCTGGTCGTAGTCGCTGGTGTCCATGAACACGAAGCCGTCGCCGTCACTGTACAGGTAGGTGAAGTCGCGGCGGTCGACGTTCTCGATCTCGATCTTCGCGCCCGCGTTGTACGTCTTGTCGACGACCTTGCCGGTGACGACGTTCTTGAGCTTGGTGCGCACGAAGGCGCCGCCCTTGCCGGGCTTGACGTGCTGGAACTCCACGACGCTCCAGAGCTGCCCGTCGATGTTCAGGACGACGCCGTTCTTGATGTCTGCGGTGGATGCCATGAGGATGCGGGTCCGTTTCGTTGAAGTGAGGGAGGCCGCCCCTGCCCCGTCTGCGAGCGCCGGGGCCGGGCATGCCGACGGTCGATTCTACGGGATGCCTGCTCCCGCCCCGCCCGTCAGCCCTCGGCGTGGCCGGTGATGGCGTCGATCAGCAGGTCCACCGCCCGGCCGTACCCCGCCACGCCCTCACCCATCACGTGCACGACCGCGACGTCGGCGATGTACGAGTGGTGGCGGAACTCCTCGCGGGAGCGGATGTCGGAGATGTGCACCTCGGCGACCGGGAGCCCGACTCCGGACAGCGCATCGCGCAGGACGACCGAGGTGTGGGTGAGGCCTCCCGGGTTGATGACGATCCCGGCGCAGTCGTCGCGGGCCGCGTGGATCGCGTCCAGCAGCACGCCTTCGTGGTTGCTCTGCACCGCGCGGACATCGAAGCCGCGGCGGGCGGCGGCATCCGTCGTCAGGCGCTCCACGTCCGCGAGCGTCGCGGTGCCGTAGACGGCGGGCTCGCGGATGCCCAGGAGGTTGAGGTTCGGGCCGTTGACGAGGAGCAGGCGACGGGCGGCGGTCACGCGCCCACCCTACCGGCGTGCCGGCGTCCTCCCCGCGCGCGGGGTCAGAGCACCCGCTCCATCACGATCTCGGGTCCGATGGAGCTGGTGAAGCTGTCGCCGGTGGGTGCGAAGCCGTTGCGGCGGTACGCCGCCTGCGCGCGGGAGTTGTCGGCGTGCACGTCCAGGGTCAGGCGACGGATGCCGAGACCGGCGACCCACGCCGCCGCGGCGTCGAAGAGGGCGTCCACGGTGCCGGCGCCGCGCTGCTCGGGACTCACGTACACGCCCACCACGTCCGCGCGGGCGGTGTACACCGTGCGGCCGGTGTGATCGGTGGTCCCCGTGGCCCGGACGATGACGGTGGCGGAGCCCACCCACTCCCCGTCCACCTCGGCGATGAACTGGGCCGCCTCGTCGCCCGCCGAGGCGTGCAGCGCCCGGGCGCGCCAGAACTCGTCGTCGTGCGCCAGCTCCTGCTCGGGCGTGGTCAGGAACGCCATCGCGGCGTTCGGATCGCTGACCGCGCGGATCCGGAGGTCGCGCACGCGCGCCCACTCGTCCTCGCGGACGCGGCGCGCGAGCGGCGCCGTCACCCGGCGACCTCCTGATACGCCGCGTACAGCAGCGACTCGTCGGGCGCCTGCAGCACGGTGGGCTTGGCGATGTCGTCCAGCACGATGAATCGCAGCATGCCGCCGCGGCTCTTCTTGTCTCGCTGCATCGTCGCCTTCAGCTGCGGCCACGCGCCCGCGCGGTACGTCGTCGGCAGTCCGAGGGTGTGGAGGATGTCGCGGTGACGCTGCGCGGCGGCGTCCGGCAGGCGTCCGGCCAGTCGCGAGAGTTCCGCGGCGAAGACCATGCCCACCGAGATGGCGGCGCCGTGACGCCAGCGGTAGCGCTCGGCGTGCTCGATCGCGTGGCCGAGCGTGTGCCCGTAGTTGAGGATCTCGCGCAGATCCGCCTCGCGCAGGTCCTCTCCCACCACCCGCGCCTTCATGTCGATGGCGAGCTCGATCGTGCGCCGGAATGCCTCGCTGCGCGGGTCCACGGCGGCCTCGGCGTCGGCCTCGATGAGGTCGAGGATCTCGGGCGCCCAGATGAAGCCGGCCTTCACGACCTCGGCGTAGCCGGCGACCCGCTCGTTGCGCGAGAGGCTGTCCAGGAGGTCCAGGTCGCAGAGCACCGCGCGCGGCGCCCAGAACGCGCCCACCAGGTTCTTGCCCTCGGCGGTGTTCACGCCCGTCTTGCCGCCGACCGCCGCATCGACCATGGCGAGCACCGTCGTCGGCACCTGCACGACCTCGACGCCGCGCAGCCAGGTCGCCGCCACGAATCCGGCGAGGTCGGTCACCGCTCCTCCGCCGAACCCGACGACGGCGTCGGTGCGGGTGAAGTCGGCCTTGCCCATCACCTGCCAGCAGAACGCGGCGACCTCGATGCGCTTGCCGGCTTCGGCGTCGGGGATCTCCGCGAGCAGCACCTCGCGGTCTCCGATCAGCTGCGCGCGCAGCCGCTCGGCCTGTTCCGCGAGGGTCGGGGGGTGGATCACCAGCACCTTGCGGGCGGCGAGTGGCAGCGCCTCGCCGAGAGTCGACAGGATGCCGCGCCCCACGGTGATGTCGTAGCTCGCGTCGCCGCCCACGGCGATGGTCGTGGCATCCGTCATTCCGTCTCCTCCTCGTTCCTGCCGGCGGCGGCATCGGCCCCGTCGCCCCGCACCCAGGCCACCAGGGCGTTGACGACGTCCTGCATGGGCCCGCTCGACGTGTCGAAGACGACGTCGGCGAGCTCCTCGTACACCGGCCGGCGCTCGTCGTAGATCGCCGTCCAGCGCTGCATGGCGTCGTCGCCCTGCAGCAGGGGCCGGTGCGAGTCGCGCACCCGCCCGGCCACGACGCGCGGCGACACGGTCAGCAGCACGACCCGGTGGCGCGCCAGGTCGGAGCGCGTCTGCGGATGGGTGACTGCGCCGCCGCCCAGCGAGACGATCCCCCCGCCGCGAAGTCCCTCGACGACAGCTTCGCGCTCCAGAGCGCGGAAGTGCGCTTCGCCGTGCTCGGCGAAGAGCTGTTCGATCGGACCGTGCTCTCGCACCACTGCGGCGTCGGTGTCGAAGAACGGCACGCCCAGGGCGCGCGCCGCCTTCTTACCGATGCTGGACTTGCCTGCGCCCATCGGGCCGATCACCACGACGGGGTCATGAAGCGCCGCCATGTCAGAGCAGGCCGGCGTCGCTCTGCGCGGCCGTGCGCAGCTCCTCGGGAATCGCCGCGAGGTAGCCCTCGAGGTTGCGACGCGTCTCGGCGACGCTGTCGCCGCCGAACTTCTCCAGGACGACGCCTGCCAGCACGACCGCGACCATCGCCTCGGCGACGACGCCGGCCGCCGGCACCGCGCACACATCGGAGCGCTGGTGATGGGCGGAGGCGGAGTCGCCGGTGGTGACGTCGACGGTGCGCAGCGCGCGGGGCACCGTGGCGATCGGCTTCATGCCGGCCCGCACCCGCAGCACCGTCCCGGTGGACATGCCGCCCTCGGTGCCGCCCGCCTTGTCGCTGGAGCGCGTGATGCCGTGCTCCGCGGTGAACAGCTCGTCGTGGGCGGCCGACCCGCGGCGGCGGGTGGTCTCGAAGCCGTCGCCCACCTCGACGCCCTTGATGGCCTGGATGCTCATGAGCGCCTGCGCCAGCTTCGCATCCAGGCGGCGGTCCCAGTGGACGTGCGAGCCGAGCCCCGGCGGAAGTCCGTATGCGAGCACCTCGACGATGCCGCCGAGCGTGTCGCCGTCCTTGCGGGCGGCATCGACCTCGGCGACCATCGCCGCGCTCGTGGCGGGGTCGAAGCAGCGCAGCGGATCCGCGTCGAGGGCGCTGACGTCATCCGGTGCCGGCAGCGGCGCGCCCTCCGGCACGCGCACAGGACCGATCGACAGCGTGTGGCTGACCAGACGGATGCCGAGCTCCGCGAGGAACGCGCGGGCCAGTGCGCCCAGGGCGACGCGGGCGGCGGTCTCGCGGGCGCTCGCGCGCTCCAGGATCGGCCGGGCCTCGTCGAAGCCGTACTTCTGCATGCCCACGAGGTCGGCGTGGCCCGGACGCGGGCGCGTGAGTGCGGCGCCGCGACCGCGCGACTTCTCGGTCAGCTCGACCGGTTCGGCGCTCATCACCTCGACCCACTTGGGCCACTCGGTGTTGCCGATCCGCAGCGCGATCGGACTGCCGAGGCTCAGGCCGTGGACGACGCCGGACGAGATCGTCAGCTCGTCCTCCTCGAACTTCATGCGCGACCCGCGGCCGTAGCCGAGCTTGCGCCGGGCGAGATCCGCCTGGATTGCGGCGCGGGAGACGGGGACGCCGGCGGGAAGTCCCTCCATGATGGCGACGAGTTCGGGGCCGTGCGATTCGCCGGCCGTGAGCACGCGGAGCATTGCTCCAGTCTCCCACGCGAGGCGACGCCGTTACGCCGGACGCGGGTCGGCGAGGACGCCGCGCATCGCAGCGAGAGCCTCCCCCTCGCGCTCCAGTGGCGTGTCGGGATCCCCGTGACGGAAGATCCGGATCTGGAGCACGGCCTGGTGCAGCAGCATCCCGAGCCCGGAGCGCGCGGGCGCTCCGGCGCGCTCCCAGGCGTCGGACAGCGCGGTCGGCCAGTGCCCGTACACCACGTCCAGGAGCAGTCCGCCCGAGCGCGCGAGCACGTCAGCCGCGGCATCCGGAATCCGTGCGTCGCCGGGGAGCGTCGCGATGGTGAGTGCCACCGAGGGATGGGCGGATGTCTCCAGGGACGTGGCCGCGACCGTGACACCGAGCCGGCCGCCGAGCTCGACGATGGGCGCCGCTGCCTCAGGTCGGCGCGCCACGACGTCGACCTCGCGGGCGCCCAGCTCCGACAGCGCCACCAGCGCGGACGTCGCCGTGGCGCCCGCCCCGACGATCCGGGCGCGGGGGGCGGCGGTGATCCCGTCGTCGGCGAGCGCTCGCACGATGCCGCCGACATCGGTGTTGAACCCGCGGTGTCGGTCGTCGGCGGCGAGCAGCAGGGTGTTGACCGCACCCGTCAGCTCTGCGCGCCGGTCGCGCGTGGCGGCCGCGGCGAACGCGACGCCCTTGAGCGGCATCGTGAGCGACAGCCCGCGCCACGAACCGTCCAGCGCAGCGAGCTCCGCCGGGAACGAGGTCTCGTCGACACGGCGGCGACCGTACGCCCAGTCGAGGCCGAGCACCGCGTACGCGGCGGCGTGCAGCTGCGGCGAGCGGCTGTGCGCGATGGGGTCGCCCCACACCTCCAGGCGCGACGCGCCCCCGGTCAGCACCCCGCGTCCGGGTTGTCGGCGCACCACTGCTGCCACTGGTCGACGTAGCGCAGGTGTTCGCGGTAGGTCTCGGTGAAGATGGTCTCGCCGGTGTTCAGGTTCACGGTCACGAAGTACAGCCACGGGCCGTCGGCGGGGTTCATCGCCGCATTGATGGCGACGTCGCCCGGATTGGAGATCGGCCCGACCGGGAGGCCGGCGTTGACGTACGTGTTCCAGGGGTTCGGGTCGTTCTGCGCCGCCTCGGAGGTGCTCACGGCGAGACCCACCTCGCCCGCGCCGTACTGGGCCGTCGAGTCCATCTGCAGGAGGCCGAAGGTCTCCTGGTTCGACGGGTCGAGGCGATTCAGGATGACGCGGGACACCTTCTGCATCTCGTCCTCCACCCGCACCTCGCGCTGGATGATCGACGCGATGGTGAGGACGCGCTGGCGGTCGCCCTCGGGCACGCCCGCGGCATCGAGGGACTGCTTCGTGCGGTCGACGAGCGTCTGGATGGCCGATTGGGCCGTGACGCCGGGGTCGAACGTGTAGGTCGCGGGGAACAGCCATCCCTCGAGCGGCTGACCGCCGGCCGCCACGACGGCAGGGTCGATGGGCACGCCGTACACCGACGGGTCGGCGATCGCCGCCTGGAACTCCTCGAGGGGGATCCCGGTGCCCTCGGCGAGCCGCTCGAGGGTGCCCTCCACGGTGTAGCCCTCGGGGATCGCCGCGGTGTACTCCTGCTTGTTCGCGGGGTCCAGCAGCGCGGCGAGGGCGGCCGCGCTCGTCATCTGCTTCTGGAGCTTGTAGACGCCCGGCTGGAAGTTCGGGTTCTGCGCGGTGTCGATGAGGTAGTCGTAGAACGCGTCGGGGGTCTTGGTCACGCCGGCGTCGAACAGCGACTGCGAGATCGGCGACCCGGTGTCCCCCGCGGCGATCGTCACGAGCGCCTCGCCGGTGGCCAGGCCCTCTTCGAAGTCCTTGGGCTCCTCCCACCCCATCACCTCGCGGATCTTGTCCTCGTATGTGTTCCACGCCCACAGTCCGCCGGCGGCGATGCCGCCGAGCATCGCGAGCACGATCCCGAGCACGATCCATCCCGCGAGGCGCCGCCGCGTGCGGTTGACGGGGGGCGGCACATCGCCGATGTCGTCCGTCGAGGTGGAACCGCTGAACAGATCCTCGAGGGTCCCGCCGGCGAAGCCGCCGTTCGGCTGATCGACGCGGGGGGCCGTCGGCCGCGCCGCCGGTGCGGAAGCCGTGCCGTCTGCGGTGCCGCGTCCGTACGTCATCGCCGGGGCGACCGCCGCTCCCGCGAAGATCCACGGATCGTCCTCGGCTGCCTCCGCTGTGCTCGCCCGACCGGTCGGCCGGGGCGCGCGCGAGGACACCGGCGGGAAGCCCTCGTCGAGGGGAGCGGGCTCCGGGGACGCCGGGCGAGCGGACTGCGGCGGCTGCGCGGGGGTGGCGCCGGTGGCCGCCTGGCGGGCTGCGGCCTCGCGGGCGGCGCGACGCGACGGGGGGATCGCTTCGCCGTCAGGCGATGAGTCGGACATCAGGCGGGCTCCTGGGGGACGATGGTTCCGGGCGGACGGCCGGTGCTCTTCTCGACGTCGAGGGCTTGCTGGAGCAGGACGACCGCGGCGACCTGGTCAACGATGGTACGCGACGAACGCTGGGATCTGCCCGAACTGCGCAGCGCCGCGTGAGCGGACACGGTCGACAGCCGCTCGTCCACGAGCCTCACCGGGCGCTCGGATGCCGCCGCCACCGCCGCGGCGAACTCCCGCGCGTCACGGGTCGATGCGGTGTCCTCGCCCTGCATGTTCAGCGGCAGGCCGACGAGCACCTCCAGTGCCGCGTGCTCGTCGGCGAGGGCCACGATCCGCGCGACGGACGCGTCGTCGCGCGGCACGGTCTCCACCGGCGTCGCGAGCAGACCGTCGGGGTCGCAGGAGGCCACGCCCACGCGGGCCCTGCCCACGTCGACGCCGAGCCGTCTGCCCCTGCGGAACCCGCTCATGCCTGGACGCCGCTCACGCGGCGAGCGCGTCCTTCACGGCGGCGAGCGCCGCCGGCAGGGACGCGGCATCCGCTCCCCCGCCCTGGGCGACGTCGTCACGTCCTCCGCCACCGCCGCCCAGCACGCCCGCGGCGCCCTTCGCGAGCACTCCGGCCCGGGCACCCGCGGCGCGCGCGGCGTCGTTGGTGGCGACGATCACGACCGGGCGCTCGTTGACCACGGCACCGAGGGCGACGACCGCTGCGTCGGATCCGAGCCTCTCGCGCACCTGCAGGGCGAGCGAGCGCACATCGTCGGCTGACGCGGCGGTGCCGAGCGACTCGGCGACGACCAGCGTGTTCCCGATGCGGGTGGCCGCGCCGGCGAGCGCCGGCAGGCGATCGCCGAGCGCCTTGGACTCGAACGCGGCGATCTTCTTCTCCGCCGCCTTGAGACTGGCCTGAAGCTCCGCGATGCGGGCGGGAAGCTGCTCTCGCGGCGCCTTGAGCGACGCGGTGAGCTGCGAGACCAGGGCTCGCTCCGCGGCGAGCGAGCGGAAGGCATCCAGGCCGACGAGCGCCTCGACGCGGCGGTTGGAGGCGCCGACCGAGGACTCGCCGACGAGGCTGATCAGCCCCACCTCGGCGCTCGTGGACACGTGCGTGCCCGCGCACAGCTCGCGCGACCACGGACCGCCGATGTCGACCATGCGCACGGTGTCGCCGTACTTCTCGCCGAACAGCGCCATTGCCCCGAGCGCCTTGGCCTCGTCCAGCGGGAGCACGCGCGTGGTCACCTCGAGGTTGTCGCGCACCGCGTTGTTCGCGATCTCCTCGATCTCGGACTTCGTCTGGTCGGACAGCGACTGCCCCCACGAGAAGTCGAACCGCATGTAGCCGGCGCGGTTGAGTGAACCGGCCTGCGTGGCCGTCTTGCCGAGGGTGTCGCGCAGCGCGGCGTGCACGAGGTGGGTTGCAGAGTGCGCCTGGCGCGCGGCACGGCGGTTGGCGGCATCCACCACCGACGTGGCCGGCTGCCCGACGCCGACCTCTCCCGTGGAGACCTCGACGGTGTGGCTCACCAGGCCCGGCACGGGCTTCTGCACGTCGAGCACCTCGAGCTCGTAGCCGGGGCCGACGATCACGCCCTTGTCGGCGACCTGACCGCCCGACTCGGCGTACAGCGCCGTCTCGGCGAGGATGACCTCGGCGATCTGGCCGGCCTGTGCGCGGTCGACCGAGAGGCCGTCCACGAGGATCCCGAGCACGCGCGACTCGGTCTCGAGGTCGGTGTACCCGGTGAACACCGTCTCCCCGAGGGCGCGAAGGTCGCGGTACACGCTGGTGTCGGCGAGCTGACGCTTGCGGGCGCGGGCGTCGGCCTTGGCCCGAGCACGCTGCTCCTGCATGAGTCCGTCGAACGCGACACGGTCGACGGAGAGCCCGGCCTCCTCGGCGATCTCGAGGGTGAGGTCGATCGGGAAGCCGTACGTGTCGTGCAGCAGGAACGCCTCGTCGCCGGGGATGGACGTCCCCCCGGCGGCCTTGGTCGCGCGGAGCGAGTCCTCGAGGATCGCCTCGCCGGCGGCGAGCGTGCGCAGGAAGGTGGCCTCTTCGGCGAGGGCGTACTGCGAGATGCGGGCCCAGTCGGTCTGGACGACGGGATAGGCGTCCTTCATCGCGTCGCGGGAGGCCGCGAATAGGTCGGCGAACGTCGGACCGTCGACCCCGAGGAGACGCATCGACCGGATGACCCGGCGCATCAGGCGTCGGAGGATGTAGCCGCGGCCGTCGTTGGACGGCGTCACGCCGTCCGACAGCAGCATGAGCGAGGAGCGCACGTGATCGGCGACCACGCGAAAGCGCACGTCGTCGTCGTGGTCGGCGCCGTAGGTGCGGCCCGAGAGCGCGACGGCCCGGTCGAGCACCGGGCGCACCTGGTCGGTCTCGTACATGTTGTCGACGCCCTGCTTGATGAACGCGATGCGCTCCAGGCCCATCCCGGTGTCGATGTTCTTGTTCGGCAGCTCCCCCACGACGTCGAAGTCGTACTTCGAGCGGACGTTCGTGATCTCGTACTGCATGAACACGAGGTTCCAGATCTCGACGTACCGGTCGTCGTCGGTGGCGGGGCCGCCGTCGATGCCGTACGCGGGGCCGCGGTCGAAGAAGATCTCCGAACAGGGACCCGCCGGGCCGGGCAGGCCGGTGCTCCAGTAGTTGGTGTCCTTGCCCAGCCGCTGGATGCGCTCCTCCGGGAGGTCGGTGAGCCGCAGCCACAGGTCGTGGGCCTCGTCGTCCTCCTCGTAGACGGTGACCCAGAGATCCTTCGCGTCGAAGCCCAGGCCTCCGTCGGCCTCAGAGGCTGTGAGGAGCTCCCACGCGTAGCGGATGGCCCCTTCCTTGAAGTAGTCGCCGAACGACCAGTTGCCGAGCATCTGGAAGAAGGTGCCGTGACGAGGGGTCTTGCCGACCTCCTCGATGTCGTTCGTGCGGATGCACTTCTGGTTGTCCGCCGCGCGCGGGTACGGGGCGGGCACGTCGCCCGACAGGTACGGGATGAAGGGGACCATGCCGGCCACGGTGAACAGCAGCGCCGGGTCGTCGGTCACCAGCGACGCCGACGGGACGATGGTGTGGCCGTTCTTGTCGAAGTAATCGAGGAAGCGCTGGGCGATCTCGGCGGTCTTCATGCGGGTCCTTGGCTGTCGTGCGGGGCGTGCGGGGAGGAGGGATGCGCGATGTCCCAGGGGTGCGCGCGGTGGCCGCGCGTCAGTCCGCGAGCTTGCGGGCCGCGGTCTGCGCCGAGTCGAGGGCGTCGGATGCCGCGGCGGCGGCCGTGCCGGCGGCCTCGGCGGCAGCATCCCGCACATCGTCGACGATGTCGGCGAATCGGGCCTCCTGCTCGCGATACGCGTCGCCGATGCGGTCGGTGAACTCCGTGATGCGGGCGTCGACCTCGGCGAGGATCTCGTGGCCGCGCGGGTCCTTGTTGACCAGGTGCGCGAGGACGAATCCGGCGGCGATGCCGAGCAGGAACCACAGGAGCTTCATGTCACCACTTCCTCGCAGGCCGCCGGGGCGCGGCATCCCCCCATCGTATGCGTGTCTCGATGCGTTCGCTGGCGCGTCCCGCCGGACGACGAAGGGCGCCGGGTCGCCCCGACGCCCTTCGTGCGACCGTGTTACCGGGCCGCGTAGTACTCGACGACGAGCTGGACGTCGCAGACCACGGGGACCTCGGCGCGCTTGGGGCGACGCACGAGACGGGCCTGGAGCTTGTCGAGCTCGACCTCGAGGTAGGCCGGAACCGGGGGCAGGACGTCGGCGTGACCGCCGGCGGCTGCCACCTGGAAGGGCTCGAGGCCCTCGCTCTTGCCCTTGACGTGGATCAGCTGACCCGGCTTCACGCGGAACGACGGGCGGTCGACGAGCTGGCCGTCCACAAGGATGTGGCGGTGCACGACGAGCTGACGCGCCTGCGCGGTGGTGCGGGCGAAGCCGGCGCGGAGCACGAGGGCGTCCAGACGCATCTCGAGCTGCTCGACCAGGTTCTCACCGGTCAGGCCCTGGGTGCGGCGGGCCTCGTTGAACTGGATGCGCAGCTGCTTCTCGCGGATGCCGTACTGCTCGCGCAGACGCTGCTTCTCGCGCAGGCGGACGGCGTAGTCGCTGTCGGCCTTGCGCTTGGTGCGGCCGTGCTCGCCCGGAGCGTACGGACGCTTCTCGAGGTAGCGGGCGGCCTTGGGGGTGAGCGCGACGCCAAGGGCGCGCGACAGACGGACCTTGCGGCGGTCCTGGGACTTCGTAGCCACGAAGTGTTCCTTTCGATGACGCTGCCGTGTCTTTCACGGCTCGCGGACGTATCGCCCTGTCTCCGCCCTGTCCGGACTGCACGCCGGGGCATGCCGGAAGGTAGGTGTAGAAGAGAGGGGATGCCCGAAAACGCAGTTTCGAGCCGCTCAAGCCTACCAGACGCCGGGCGAGCTCCTCATGAGAGCGCGATCACCAGCGCCGCGGCGGCGAGCACGACGCACACCGGGGTCATCGTCACGCGCTCGGCCCGACTGCGCGAGATGCCGTTCATCACGATCCCGACGGCGAAGTACGCGAACAGCACCCACGTCAGGATGCGGACGAGAAGGCTGTCGCTGCCGGGCAGAATGTCCGCGCGGCTGAGCAGCACAGCGGCGAAGCCGGCGTAGAGCAGGACGGAAGCCGTGCTGGCGACGCGCAGCCGACGGGGCAGCACGCGATGCGTCCCGCCCCACACCAATCGTCCCCACGGAGCGCCTGCTGCCACGCAGATCTGCAGGACGGCGAGGGTGGCGAGCATGAGGCAGGCGACGAGCGCGGCGACGGTCGCGAGGGTCATCGGGCTATCTCCACACGAAGACCGCAAGGAGGAAGACGGCGTACGTGATCCCGGCTGCGATCGCGAGCACGTTCGACAGCCGGCTCCACTTCGCGCGCACCGTCGCGATCGCAAAGGCGATCGCCAACAGCACCCACACCAGTGTGTGACCGCCCTCGATCACCACGGCGCGCAGCCCTGTCGCCTCGGGGACCTCGACCCCGTCGCCGACGCCCGCGAAGACGACAGCCACGACGAGGGCGACGGCCGCGGCTGCGCCGAAGAGCACGCGTGCCCGGTTCGCCTGCTGCTTCTGACTCATCGCCACTCCCCCATGTCGTCGATCCACTCGCGCATCAGCGCGTGCGAGCGCAGCCCGTACTCGAGCGTCGCGCGCTGGAACGTGAAGACGTGCCGTGAGGCGTCGTCGAGACCAGCGGCCTGCGCATCCACCTCCGCCGCCAGCGTCTCCAGCGTCGCGCGTGAGCTGTCGATGTGCTCACGGATGCTGCGGAGCACGGCGGTGCGGTCGGCCGGCGCCTCGAGCCGCCCGAGGAGGAACACCTTCGCGAGGACGGTGGTCTCCGCATCCGTTCCATCCGGGATGGGGGCGAGCATGAACGCGCGCCAGCGCTCGCGACCGTCGTCGGTGATCCGGTGGACCTTGCGGCCGCGACGGCTGCCGTCGGCCTCGGCGACGACCACGGCGCCGTCCGTGACGAGGCGCTGCAGAGCGCGCTGGATGCTGCCGGAGCTGGCGCTGTAGAACAGCGAGATGCCTGCGGCGAACCGCTTCTGCAGGTCGTACAGCGACAGCGGCCCGCCGAGCAGCAGGCCGAGGATCACGAATTGCATCGGCGCCTCCGGGGTCGACGCCAAGGATATCCCCTTGAGGGATATTCATCTACCTTTGAGGGATATCCGTCATCCGCCGTCGAGGATGCGCCGGATCTTCTCCAGGCGCGCCTGGACGTCGCGCTCGGCACCGAGCGCTTTGGGCTCGTAGTACCGCCGACCGCGCAGCTCGTCGGGCAGGTACTGCTGAGGTGAGACCCCGATCTCGGTGTCGTGCGGATAGACATACCCCTTGCCGTGCCCGAGGCGCTTGGCACCCGGGTAGTGGGCGTCGCGCAGGTGCACCGGCACGCGCCCGAAGCCACCGGCACGCACATCCGCGATCGCCTTGTCGATCGCGAGATACGCGGCATTGGACTTCGCCGTCGTCGCGAGGTAGGCCGTCGCCTCCGCCAGCGGGATGCGTCCCTCCGGCATCCCGATCAACTGCACCGCGTCGGCGGCGGCCACCGCGATCGGAAGGGCCTGCGGATCGGCCAGCCCGATGTCCTCGGCGGCCGAGATGATCAGGCGGCGGGCGATGAACCGGGGGTCCTCGCCTGCCTCCACCATGCGGGCGAGGTAATGCATGGCGGCATCGACGTCCGAGCCGCGGATCGACTTGATGAACGCGCTGATGACGTCGTAGTGCTCGTCGCCCTGCCGGTCGTAGCGCAAGAGCGCCCGGTCCACGGCCTGGGAGACGTGCTCGACCGTGATCTCGGCGAGGGCTTCGGCGTCGGCGTCTTGGTCGTCGTCCTCGTCCGGGACGGCGAGGGAGGCGGCGGCCTCCAGCGCGGTCAGGGCACGCCTGGCGTCGCCGGACGCCAGGCGCACGATCGCATCGCGGGCCTCGTCCCCCAGCACCACCGCGCCGGACAGCCCGCGCGGATCGGACACCGCGCGATCGAGCAGCAGGCGCAGGTCGTCGTCGGTGAGCGGCTTGAGCGTGAGCAGCAGCGAGCGTGACAGCAGCGGCGAGATGACCGAGAAGGACGGGTTCTCCGTCGTCGCGGCGATCAGGACCACCCAGCCGTTCTCGACGCCGGGAAGGAGGGCGTCCTGCTGCGCCTTGGTGAACCGGTGGATCTCGTCGAGGAAGAGGATCGTGGACTGGCCGTACAGATCGCGCTGGGTGAGCGCCTCCTGCATCACCTCGCGGACGTCCCGCACTCCCGCCGTGACGGCGGACAGTTCGACGAAGCGCCGGCCGGACGAGCGGGCGATCGCCTGGGCGAGCGTCGTCTTGCCGGTGCCCGGCGGACCCCACAGGATGACGGAGGTCGCCGCGCGGGCGGCCGCGTCGGGATTGGCGAGCGTCACCAGGGGCGACCCCGCCCGCAGCAGATGCGACTGCCCCGCCACCTCGTCCAGCGAGGTGGGCCGCATGCGGACCGCGAGGGGGGTGAGCCCCTGGAAGAGCGCGGTCGGACTGGTCACCGTCCCAGGCTATCCCCGGGCGCCGACGGCGGGGCCCGCGGCGTTTTGGCGCCCGACGCGGGTGCCCGTAGGATCAACCCGCCCGGGGCGCGGCCCCGCGAGTGCCGCACGGCCGGTCCGGTCCGAGGCGGACGACTCAGCGCTCCCCTGCGGGGCGGCAGGCGACGAGGCGAACGAGGAGGTCCCCGTGGCGACCGGTGGCAAGGACCGCGGCACACGTGCGGCGAAGGAGCGCGCGCGGCTGTACCAGGCGCGGCAGGAGTTCCATCAGGGTCAGGCCCGTCGGCGACGCCGCGACAACCTCGTCGCCGGCATCGCCGGCGGCGCTCTCGTGCTCGTCCTCATCGGCGCACAGACGCTCTACTTCGTCGCCGGGCCGGGTGCGCCCGCGCCGTCTCCGGCGACGACGTCGACGCCGGCACCCACGCCCGCGCCGACCGAGCCCGCACCGCAGCCGACGCCCACGACCACGTCCGAGCCCACCCCCAGCCCCAGCGCGTCCTGACGAGAGCCGGGTCGGGGCCGGCGAGACCATCGGAGTCCGGCATCCGCCGTACTAGGCTTTAGCCGTCCTACTCCCTACAGACGGCGCGAGCCGCGATGAGGTGCATCCCGTGACTGCCGCAGCAGACTTCCAGCCCGAGACCGACGCCGCCGAGGACATCGCCGGCGGAGAACACGAGAACCCCGCCGCGGCCGCCGAAGCCGCCGACGCCGGCGAGAGCAGTCTCGAGGAGACGGATGCCGCGGCAGCCCCCGCCGGCACCGACCTCACCCCTCCCGACTCCCTCACGTCGGCCGACGAGTCCGAGGGCTCCACGGTGGCCGAGGCTGGGGATGCCGGGTCCGCGGGCGCCGAGCCGGCGCAGGCCACCTCCGAGCCGTCCTCGGACGAGCCGTGGGGTCGCGTGGACGAGGACGGAACGGTCTCGGTCCGCGAGGCGACCGGATGGCGCGTTGTGGGGCAGTACCCGGACGGCTCGGCCGAGGAGGCCCTCGCCTACTTCGAGCGCAAGTACGCGGACCTGGCCGGCGAGGTGACGCTCCTGGAGGTGCGCCACCGCCGCGGGGGCGCCTCGGCGTCTGATCTGCGGGCCACCGCGCGCACCGTCAACGGCAAGCTCGAGCACGCCGCCGCGGTCGGCGATCTCGCGAGCCTGGTCGCCCGCGTGGCGGCGCTCACCGAGACGCTCGCGGCGGAGTCGGAGAGCGAGGCTCTCGCCGCCCGAGCGGCCGTCGAGGACGCCGTCCGGGCGCGCACCGAGCTCGTCGAGAAGGCCGAGGCCCTGGCCGCGCGCGACCCCAAGACGGTGCAGTGGAAGCAGGCCACCGCCGAGCTCAACTCGCTGTTCGAGCAGTGGCAGTCGCAGCAGCAGAGCGGGCCGCGCCTGCCGAAGTCCACCGCGCAGCAGCTCTGGAAGAGGTTCCGTGACGCGCGTGCGACGGTCGACAAGCACCGTCGCGCCTTCTACGCGGAGCTCGACGAGGCGCACAAGGGCGTCCGCGACCGCAAGACCCGTCTGGTCGAGAAGGCCGAGGCGCTGTCGTCCAAGGGCGAGGACGGCATTCCCGCCTACCGAGAGCTGCTGGATGAGTGGAAGACCGCCGGAAGGGCAGGCAAGAAGGTCGACGACGCGCTGTGGGCGCGCTTCAAGGCCGCCGGTGACGCCCTCTACGGCGCGCGGATCGAGCGCGAGGCCGCCGATGCCGAGGCGTCGCGCGAGAAGATCGAGCTCAAGCGGGGGCTGCTCGAGGAGGCGAAGGCGGTCGGCGACGAGCGCGACATCGCGAAGGCTCGATCGATCCTCACGGGCATTCAGCGTCGCTGGGACGAGATCGGGCGGATCTTCCCCCGCGACACCGAACGCTCCCTCGACGATGAGCTGCGCCGCGTCGAGAACGCGCTGCGCACCCGCGAGGATGCCGACTGGAAGCGCAACGACCCCGAGCAGAAGGCGCGCGCCAACGACATGACCCGGCAGCTCACCGACGCGATCGAGAAGCTCGAGGACGAGCTGGCGGCCGCGAAGAAGTCGGGTGACAAGCGTGCCATCGCCGACGCCACCGAGGCGCTGGAGGCGCGCCGCTCCTGGCTGAAGGCCCTGGGCGGCTGATCCGCCGCGCCCGCAGCGGCGCCGCACGCCGGCCCGATTGTCCACAGCGACGCCACCGCGCGCCGCGCCGCCAGAGCGAGCTGCGGCACACTTCCCTCATGGGATCGCCGTTCCTCTACTTCACCGATGACCGCCTGTCGCGGGCGGAGCTCACGGCCGCGTGCCTCGACGGCGACCTCGTGGCGCTCGGCGAGGCCTACATCCCGGCGGACGCGATCGAGACCGCGGCTCTGCGAGCCGGCTCGCTGAGTCCGATGCTCGGCGACAGGCTCGCCGCCACCCACCTCACCGCCGCGTGGATCCACGGCGCCCTCCCGACGCCGCCCGTTCGGCACACGGTCCAGCGCGCGGTGGCGCGGCGGCTCCACCTGGTCACCGATCGACGGCTGGTGTACCGCGACCTCGCCGTCACGCCGGACGACCTCCAGCGCGTCGGAGGCGTCTTCGTGACGACACCCGAGCGTACGCTGGCCGACCTCGCCCGGATCGGCGACGAGCAGCACGAGGAGGCGGCGCGGCTGCTGGCCGAGGCCGTCCCGGGACTCGTCGCCGCCGCCGTCGGCCGCCTCCAGGCCGGCTCGCTGCCCTACAAGCGGGCGGCGCTGGCGGTTCTCCAGCGGATCGCGGCGGCTCAGGAGGACGTGACGCGATACACGTCGTAGACCGCGTCGATGCGTCTCACCGCGTTCAGCACACGGTCGAGATGGACGATGTCTCCCATCTCGAACACGAATCGGCTGAGGGCCAGCCGGTCGTTCGACGTCGAGACCGTCGCCGACAGGATGTTGACGTGGTGCTCGCTGAGGACGCGGGTGACGTCGCTGAGGAGTCCCGAGCGGTCCAGCGCTTCGACCTGGATCTGCACCAGGAAGACGCTCTTGGTCGTCGGCGCCCACTCGACGTCGATCAGACGCTCCGGGTCCTCCATCAGCGACTTGACGTTCGTGCAGTCCGCGCGGTGCACCGAGACTCCGCTCCCCCGCGTCACGAAGCCGACGACCTCGTCGCCGGGCACCGGGGTGCAGCATTTCGCGAGCTTCACCAGGATGTCAGGTGCTCCTCGGACGAGGATGCCGGAGTCGCCGTCGCGGGGCGCGCGGGCGCGGCCCACCACGGGGAGGTCGATCGGGCCGGTGGTGGTGTCGTTGGCCGCGACGAGCGCAGTGACCTTCTCGATCACGGACTGCGTCGAGACGTGGCCTTCGCCGACGGCCGCGTACAGGGCCGAAACGTCCTCGTAGCGCAGCTGATGGGCGACCTCGGCGAACGAGTCCTGGCTCATCAGACGCTGCAGCGGCAGGTTCTGGCGGCGCATCGCACGCGCGATCGATTCCTTGCCCTGCTCGATCGCCTCCTCGCGGCGCTCCTTGGTGAACCAGCCCCGGATCTTGTTGCGCGCACGCGTGCTCTTGACGAAGCCCAGCCAGTCCTGGCTCGGCCCGGCGTCGGGATTCTTCGAGGTGAAGACCTCGACGACGTCGCCGCTCTTCAGCTGCGACTCCAGCGGCATGAGGCGCCCGTTCACCTTCGCGCCCATGGTCCGATGGCCGACCTCGGTGTGGACCGCGTAGGCGAAGTCGACCGGGGTCGCGCCGGCCGGGAGGCCGATCACGCGGCCCTTCGGCGTGAAGACGTAGACCTCCTTGGCGCCGATCTCGAAGCGCAGCGAGTCGAGGAACTCCCCCGGGTCGGCGGTCTCGGCCTGCCAGTCCGAGATGTGCGCGAGCCAGGCCATGTCGGTGTCGACGGACTTGGCGTCCGTCTTGCCGCCGTTCATCTGCTCCTTGTACTTCCAGTGCGCCGCGACGCCGTACTCCGCCTGCTGATGCATCTCGTGCGTGCGGATCTGGATCTCGACGGTGCGGCCGCCCGGACCGATGACCGTGGTGTGCAGCGACTGGTAGAGGTTGAACTTCGGCGTCGCGATGTAGTCCTTGAAGCGGCCGGACAGCGGCGTCCAGCGGGCGTGGATCGCCCCGAGGACGGCGTAGCAGTCGCGCACGCTCCCGACGAGGACGCGGATGCCGATGAGGTCGTAGATGTCGTCGAACTCGCGACCGCGCACGACCATCTTCTGGTACACCGAGTACAGCTGCTTCGGCCGGCCCATCACACGGCCCCGGATCCGCAGCTCGCGGAGGTCGCTGTCGACGGCCGCGATGACGTTCTGCACGTACTGCTCGCGCTGCGGGGTGCGCTGCTTGACCAGGCTGTCGATCTCGGCGTACAGCTTCGGGTGCAGCACCGCGAACGACAGGTCCTCGAGCTCCGACTTGATCGCCTGGATGCCGAGTCGATGCGCGAGGGGTGCGTAGATCTCGAGCGTCTCGGTGGCCTTCTTGCGGGCCTTCTCGGGCGGGACGAAGCCCCACGTGCGGGCGTTGTGCAGCCGGTCGGCGAGCTTGATGAGCAGGACGCGGATGTCGCGGGACATCGCGACGATCATCTTGCGGACCGTCTCGGCCTGGGCGCTCTCGCCGTACTTGACCTTGTCGAGCTTGGTGACCCCGTCGACGAGCATGGCGACCTCGTCGCCGAACTCGCTGGTGAGCATGTCGAGGGAGTACTCGGTGTCCTCGACCGTGTCGTGGAGAAGGGCGGCGGCGATCGCGCGGGGACCGAGACCGAGGTCGGCGAGGATCTGCGCCACGGCGAGCGGGTGCGTGATGTACGGCTCGCCGCTCTGCCGCGCCTGACCGGAGTGCGCCGCCTCGGCGACGGAGTATGCGCGCTCGACGATCGACAGATCGCCCTTCGGGTGGTGCGTGCGGACCGTCCGAAGGAGCTGCTCGACGTCGTCGCGCCGAGCCGACCGGGAGAAGATCCGCGGCACCAGTCGCCGCAGCGACGAGGACTGGGCGGGGGGAACGGTCTCGGTCATACGAAACCCTCCCCTCCGCCGGACCTCACAATCCTACGCCCGCGTGTCGCGCGCTCAGGCCGGGATGCCGGCCAGCTCGCGCGCCGCGATCACGCGCGCATCGCGGGCCTTGATCGCCGGCTCGTTCTCGCGCAGCAGCGAGTACAGCGGGGCGGCGACGAAGATGGTCGAGTACGCCGCCACGATCGTGCCCACGAAGATCGACAGCGAGAGATCGGTGAGTGTCTGCGCGCCGACCCAGATCAGACCGATGAACAGGATCGCGCCGGTCGGCAGGATCGCCACGACGGTGGTGTTGATCGAGCGCACGAGCGTCTGGTTCACGGCGAGGTTGACCGACTCGCCGAACGTGCGACCGGACACCTCGCCGTCCTCACTCGTGTTCTCCCTGATCTTGTCGAACACGACAGTGGTGTCATAGAGCGCATACGAGAGGATCGTCAGGAAGCCGATCACCGCGGCGGGAGAGATCTCGAACCCGAAGAGGGCGTAGATCCCGATGGTGATGATCAGCACATCGACGAGGCCGATGATCGCCGACACCGACATCTTCCAGGTGCGGAAGTACAGCGCCAGGATGATGAAGGTCAGCGCGAGGAAGATCGCCAGGCCCCACAGCGACTGGCGGGTCACGTCGGCGCCCCAGCTCGGGCCGATGAAGGCGTAGCTCACCTCGCTGGCCGGGACGCCGTAGGCCTCGGCCAGGGCGTCGGAGACCTCGCGGCTCTCGGCATCCGTCATCTGGTCCGTCTGGACGCGCACCGCGTCCTCGCCGATCGTGACGACCTTCGTCGTCGCGTCGGGAACCACCGAGAGCACCGCGTCCGTGGCGAGCGACTGGTCGACCGGCGACTGCACTCCGTTGACGGTGAACTGCGAGCCGCCGGTGAACTCGATGGAGAACTGGATCGGCCGGAACAGGGGAACGAGCGCCGACCCGAGCACGAGGAGCGCGGCGATGAGGAACCACAGGTTCCGGCGGCCGACGAAGGGGAAGGACGTCTTGCCCGTGTAGAGGTCGTTGCCGAACTGGCTCATGGAGCGCATCAGTCGTCTCCCTCCTTGACGGTCGTGCCCGGCCTGCTGTCGGCTGCGGCGAGCTCCGCCTGCTTGCGCTCGGCGATGGTCTGGCGTCGTGCCGCTTCCCCGCGCGCCTTCACGGTGCGGCGGCCGGCCGCGCCTGCGGCCGGCACCGGCTCGCGGAACTGGGCGCGGCCGCGGTACACCGCGCCGAGGGCGGTCGGGTCCAGGCCGGACAGCGGATGCCCCGACCCGAAGAACCGCGTGCGTGCCAGCAGCTGCAGCACCGGGTGGGTGAACAGGATGAAGATCAGCACGTCGATGGCCGTCGTGAGACCGAGGGTGAAGGCGAAGCCCTTCACCGTCGAGTCCGCGAGGATGTACAGCACCACGGCGGCCAGGATGTTGATCGACTTCGAGATGTAGATCGTGCGCTTCGCGCGACCCCAGCCGTCCTCGACGGCCGCGGTGATCGACTTGCCGTCTCGCAGCTCGTCGCGGATGCGCTCGAAGTACACGATGAACGAGTCGGCCGTGAAGCCGATCGTCACGATGAGGCCGGCGACACCGGCGAGCGAGAGGCGGAAGCCCATGCGCCACGCGAGGATGCACAGCGTGATGTAGGTGAGCACCGCCATCACCGCGAGCGACGCGATGATGATGAAACCGAGCGCGCGGTACACGATGAGCGAGTACAGCGCGACCAGCGCGAGACCGATGAGACCGGCGATGAGGCCGATCTGCAGCTGCTGCGAGCCGAGCGTCGCCGAGATCGAGTTGGAGCTCTCGACCGTGAAGCTCAGCGGCAGCGCGCCGTACTTGAGCTGGTCGGCGAGCACCTTGGCGGTCTCCTGCGTGAAGCTGCCGGTGATGCTCGGCTTGCCGTCGGTGATCACGCCGTTCATGGAGGGGGCCGACAGCACGTAGCCGTCCAGCACGAAGGCGAACTGGTTCAGCGGCGGCTCCGCGCCGTACAGGCGCTGGCTGATCTCGCCGAACGTCCCGGTGCCCTCGCCGTCGAACTGAAGGTTGACCGCCCAGAGTCCGTTCTGCTGCTGCAGGCCGAACGTCGCATCGTCGATCGACGAGCCGTCCAGCTCGACCGGCCCGAGGATGTACTTGACGGTCCGGTCGGCATCACACGTGATGAGCGGCTCGTCGGCGGGAGCGGAGGCCGGGTCGTTGGCGGGGTCGGAGCAGTCGTATGCGAGGAACTCCGCCTGCAGCGCGGGCGTGATCCACGCCGTGTCGCTGCCGTTGGTCGGCGACGTCGTCGGGGTCGCCTGCAGCGAGGGGTCGGGTGTGGGGTACGGCGTGGCGTTGCCGTCCTCGCCGACGAACTCGGTGGCGGGGTCGCCCGCGAACAGCACCGCGCGCAGCTGCAGCTGCGCGGAGGCCTCGATCCGGTTGCGCGTCTCCTCGTCGGCCTGACCGGGGATCTGCACGACGATCTGGTTGCCCGCCTGCGTCGTCACCTCGGCCTCGCCGACGCCCGAGGCGTCGACGCGCTGGCGGATGATCGTGACCGCCTGCTCCATCTGCTCGGCCGACGGGTCGGCCCCGTCCTCGGTCTGGGCCTCGAGGACGATCTGCGTGCCGCCCTGCAGGTCCAGCGCCAGGGCGGGGGTCCACGAGCTCTGTCCGAACACGTACACGCCGAGGGCGTTGATTCCGAACAGGAGGGCCGTGATGGCGAGGAGGCCGGTCAGCGCGCGCCACGCATGCCGGACGGGAGTGGATGTCGCCACGTGTCTGCTTTCTTGGATGCCCGAACGGGCGGAGGAGGGGCGTCAGCCCTGCGACTTGGTGCCGGACTCGGTGTCGGGGTCGGCCTTGGTGTTGCCGGCGGCGGCCTGGTCGTCGCTGATCGAGCTGATGTCACCGTTCGCGACGCCCTCGGCGTACTCGGCGTGGCTCTCTTCGGCGGCGAGGTACTCGTCCTCGGAGACGGCGCCGACGGTGGGGTTCACGATGCGCAGGATCGCCTGGCTGTGAACCTTGATCTGCACGCCGGGCGCCAGCTCCACGATGGCCGGCTGGTCGAGGTTGTCGGCGTCGTAGGAGACGATCGTGCCGTACAGGCCTCCCTGCAGCAGCACCTCTGCGCCGGGGACGGTCTGACGGGCCTTCTCCTCCTGCTCGAGCTTCTGCTTCTGCATCCGCCGGCGCGAGCTCCAGAACATGAAGACGAGGAGTCCGGCCAGCAGGATGATGAGGCCGTAATTGCTCAGGAACGAAGCGAGATCCATGGAGGCGAGAGCACCTTTCGGTTCAGGCGTGCGCCGACGGCGGCACTGCCTTGCAGGAGGGGTTCGGCGAAAGCCTCCAGCGATTATAGGTCATCGAGTCGCAGCGCCGAGTCGAGGAGCGGCACGCCGAGGTGGGCGTAGGCCTCCGGCATCGCGATGCGCCCGCGGGGGGTGCGGCCCATGAACCCGATCCGAACCAGGTACGGCTCGACGACGGACTCGATCGTGTCGGGCTCCTCGCCCACGGCGACCGAGAGGGTGCCGAGCCCCACCGGCCCGCCGCGGAAGCGCCGCACGAGCGCGTCCAGGACGGCGCGGTCGAGGCGGTCCAGCCCGATGGCGTCGACGTCGTAGAGGTCCAGCGCCGCGTCCACGGTGGCGATGTCGGCGCCCCGGCGGTTGCCGTGCACGACGAGGTAGTCGCGCACCCGGCGGAGCAGACGGTTGGCGATGCGCGGCGTCCCCCGTGAGCGGCGCGCGATCTCGGCGCGCGCGGCGGGCGGCAGCGAGACGCCCAGCATCGCGGCCGACCGTTCGATGACGCGCTCGAGCTCTTCGGGCTCGTAGTACTCCAGGTGCGCGGTGAAGCCGAAGCGGTCGCGAAGGGGATTGGGCAGCAGGCCCGACCGCGTCGTGGCGCCGACCAGCGTGAACGGGGCCAGGTCCAGGGGGATGCTCGTCGCGCCGGCGCCCTTGCCGACCATGATGTCGATGCGGAAGTCCTCCATCGCGAGGTACAGCATCTCCTCCGCTGAGCGCGCCATGCGATGCACCTCGTCGATGAAGAGCACCTCACCGGGCGTCAGGCTCGACAGCAGCGCCGCGAGATCGCCGGCGTGCTGGATCGCGGGACCGCTGGACAGTCGCAGCGGTCGCTCGCTCTCGTGCGCGACGATCATGGCCAGCGTCGTCTTGCCGAGCCCAGGGGGTCCGGAGAGCAGGATGTGGTCGGCGGGTCGCTGCTGGATGCGGGCCGCGTCCAGCAGCAGCTGCATCTGGCCGCGGACCTTCTGCTGCCCGACGAACTCGGCGAGCGAACCGGGGCGAAGCGCGCCTTCGATCGCGAGCTCGGCCTCGTCGACGTGCTGACTGGTCTCGCGCACCTCAGCCACCGACCGGCTCCTTCCGTGCCGGGCCGAGGCTCGACAGCGTCAGGCGCAGCAGCGCGGGCACAGACGAGCGATCGCGGTCGGTCGCGTCGGCGGCGACCGTGTCGACGGCTTCTGCCGCCACCCGCTCCGACCAGCCGAGGCCCACGAGCGCCTGCACCACCTGCGCCGGGATCGCAGCCGGCAGCGTGCCGGCCCCTGCGGTGGGACCCCCGGGCCGCGACACCGCGATCTTCCCGGCCAGCTGCACCACGATGAGCTTCGCGGTCTTCGGGCCGATCCCCGACACGCGCCGGAACGGTGCATCATCGTCGGCGGCGACGGCGTCCGCGATCTGTGGGACGGACAGGGTCGACAGCACGCCCAGGGCCGACTTGGGCCCGACGCCGGTGACCCCGAGCAGCAGGGCGAAGACGCCGAGCTCCTCACGGGACTGGAACCCGAAGAGCGACAGGGCATCCTCGCGGACGATGAGGCTGGTGTGAAGGGTGATGGCGTCGCCGACGTGTGTCATGCGCGCGACCTGCGGGGTGACGGCGACGTGCAGCCCGACTCCCCCGACCTCGACGACGACCGCATCCGCATCGACGTGCACGGCGGTGCCGCGAACTGAGGAGATCATGCTCCGAGCCTACGGCGCGGTTCGGACGTTTGTTCGAGCGACACGCGCGCCGGCGTCGGCGTCATCGCCGCGCGAGCCGCTCGGCATCGGCCCACGCGCGCTGCGCCGGCGTCAGTGGGCCGGAGGACCCGCTCCCCGCGGGGGCGCCGCGCCACGCATGGCACAGCGCCAGCGCCAGGGCGTCGGCGGCGTCGGCGGGTTTGGGCAGCTCCTCCAGTCGCAGCACGCGCGCCACCATGGTCTGCACCTGCCGCTTGTCGGCGTTGCCGTAGCCGGTGATGGCGGCCTTGACCTCCGACGGCGTGTGGGTCGCCGCGGGAAGACCCCGTTCGCCCGCGACGAGGAGCGCGATGCCACTCGCCTGTGCGGTGCCCATGACCGTCTGGCGATTGTGCTGCGCGAAGACGCGCTCGACCGCGACGACGTCGGGGGCGTGCGCGTCCAGCACCGTCCGCAGGCCCGTCGCGATCAGCGCCAGCCTCTCCTCGATCGGCGCGTTGGGATCGGAGCGCACCACGCCGACATGCACGAGGCTCGCAGACCGGTCGGGCAGCACGTCGACCACGCCCACGCCGCAGCGGGTGAGGCCCGGATCGATTCCGAGCACGCGCAGAGGGCCGCGGGAGGATGGCACTCCCCCACGCTAGGCGAGGACGACGGATGCCTCCCCCAGGCGCGCTGGGAGAGGCATCCGTGATCGCTCGTCAGTCCTCGTCGTCCTCGAGCTCGGCCTGGACCTCGGGCGTCAGGTCGAAATTGCTGTAGACGTTCTGCACGTCGTCGCTGTCCTCGAGGGCGTCGATGAGGCGGAACACCTTGCGCGCCGTGTCGGCGTCGACCTCGACCTTGAGATTGGGGACGAACTCGACGTCGGCGGACTCGTAGTCGATGCCCGCCTCCTGCAGCGCGGTGCGGACCGTCACGAGGTCGGACGCCTCGGTGATGACCTCGAAGCCCTGCGCGTGCGGCTCGACCTCTTCCGCGCCCGCCTCCAGCACGGCCATCATGACGTCGTCCTCGCTCGTCGTCTCGCCGCCGACGACGATGACGCCCTTCCGCGTGAAGTTGTAGGCCACGCTCCCGGGGTCGGCCAGCGTTCCGCCGTTGCGGCTGAGGGCGGTGCGCACCTCGGCGGCGGCGCGGTTCTTGTTGTCGGTGAGGCACTCGATCATCAGGGCGACGCCCGACGGTCCGTAGCCCTCGTACATGATCGACGAGTACTCGACCGATTCGCCGCCGATGCCGGCGCCGCGCTTGATGGCGCGGTCGATGTTGTCCTTCGGGACCGACGTCTTCTTCGCCTTCAGCACGGCGTCGAACAGCGTCGGGTTGCCCGCGAGGTCGGGCCCGCCCAGCTTCGCGGCGACCTCGATGTTCTTGATGAGCTTGGCCCACGACTTCGCACGGCGCGCGTCGATGACCGCCTTCTTGTGCTTGGTCGTCGCCCACTTGGAATGCCCGGACATGGTCCTCCTGAATCACGCTGGTCGGCGGTTCGCACCAGCCTGCGCCGTGCGGCGCGGCGCCCGCCTGACGGACAATTGTATTCCCCGCGCGCCGGCGCTTCGCCGTCGCGGGCGCCGCTGCGGTGGCTGCGCCGACTCCGGCTCGGCGCTCGGGGTGTCAGAGGGCGAACTCGAACCCGAACCGCGACGACAGCAGCGCCACGAGGTCCCGCGGCATCTTCGTCAAGTAGGCCGGAGCGGGCGCGAGCGTCTGCGCCGACCCGATGAACGGGAAGTACACCGGTCCCGGGGTCACCTGCTCGACGCGATCGCGGACCGCGACGATCTCGGCTCCGACACGACGGAGCTGAGCGAGGGTGATGGGCGACGCCAGGCGGAGGGTGTCGCTGATGGGCATGCGCCAGTGGCGCAGCTCCGCGCCCCGGCGGGCCCGGGTCTCCTCGCCGAGGGGACCGAGCACCCGCCCCCACGCGGCGATGCCCGGAGCGGGCCCGGTGCGGTCCCACACGAAGAGCGTGTCACCGGGCTCGGTGAATGCGACGAGCTCGTGCGACCACTCGAACCGACGGCCCACTCGCGCCTTCGGGGCCGACAGGGCGTCGCCGACGACGCCGCGGGAGGGGGCGATCATCCAGTAGCGCTCTTCCGGGTGCTCGCGCCACCAGGGGTCGATCGTCATGGGTGCGAATGTACCTCGCGGTGCGGCATCCGACGGTCAGCGGGCCCGATCCCGGACCATGTCGAGGAACAGCGCGTGGAAGCGATGCTCTCCGGTCACCTCCGGGTGGAACGAGGTGCCGAGGAGGGCTCCCTGCCGGACGGCCACGATCCGGCCGTCGGCCAGTGCGGCCAGGCGCTCCACCCCCTCGCCGGCCTCCTCGACCAGCGGCGCGCGGATGAACACCGCGTGCACGTCGGGGCCCTCGAGGACGGGGACGTCGAGGTCCACCTCGAACGAGTCGACCTGACTGCCGAATGCGTTCCGGCGAACCGTGACGTCCAGGCCGCCGAACGTCTGCTGGCCGGCGATGCCGTCGGTGATCCTGTCCGCGAGGAGGATCAGGCCGGCGCAGGTGCCGTACACCGGCATGCCGCCGGCGATCGCATCACGCACGGGCCCCTGCATCCCGAAGGCTCGCGCGAGCTTGTCGATCACGCTGGACTCCCCGCCCGGGAGGACGAGACCGTCCACGCCGGCGAGCTCATCGGGCCGGCGCACGGTCGACGCCTCGGCGCCGAGGTCCGTGAGCACGCGGACGTGCTCACGGACGTCCCCCTGCAGCGCGAGGACGCCGACGCGCGGTCGGGCCGTCGTCACCAGCCGCGCTCGGCGAGCCGGTGCGGAGCGGCGAGGTCGGCGACGTTGATCCCCACCATCGCCTCGCCGAGTCCGCGCGACACGTCGGCGATCACCTTGGCGTCGTCGTAGAAGGTCGTCGCCTTCACGATCGCCGCCGCCCGTTCAGCGGGGTTGCCCGACTTGAAGATGCCCGAGCCGACGAACACGCCGTCGGCACCGAGCTGCATCATCATCGCCGCGTCGGCCGGTGTAGCCACGCCGCCGGCGACGAAGAGCACCACCGGGAGCTTGCCGGTCTCGGCGATCTCGGCGACGAGCTCGTAGGGGGCCTGGAGCTCCTTGGCCGCGACGTACAGCTCGTCCTTGGTCATCGAACGCAGGACGTTGATCTCGGAGCTGATCTTGCGGATGTGCTTGGTCGCCTCGGAGACGTCGCCGGTGCCGGCTTCGCCCTTGGAGCGGATCATGGCCGCGCCCTCGTTGATACGGCGCAGCGCCTCGCCGAGGTTGGTGGCGCCGCACACGAACGGGACGGTGAACTTCCACTTGTCGATGTGGTTCACGTAGTCCGCGGGCGAGAGCACCTCGGACTCGTCGATGTAGTCGACGCCGAGCTCCTGGAGCACCTGCGCCTCGACGAAGTGGCCGATGCGGGCCTTGGCCATCACCGGGATCGAGACCGACGCGATGATGTCGTCGATGAGGTCGGGGTCGCTCATGCGCGCGACGCCCCCCTGTGCGCGGATGTCGGCCGGCACGCGCTCCAGGGCCATGACCGCCACGGCGCCGGCGTCCTCGGCGATCTTGGCCTGCTCCGCCGTGACGACGTCCATGATGACGCCGCCCTTGAGCATCTCGGCGAGTCCGCGCTTGACGCGGTCGGTTCCCGTGTCGGCAGTGGTCACGAGGGTTCCCTTCATACGGCGCGGAGCGCGCTACGGTGAGACTGGTCCGGGTATTGGCCTAGGCCAAAAGATAGCATGTGCTGGGCTCTAGACTCGACGGGAGCCGGAACGATGACGGAGGAGGCGGGCATGGAGCTCGACATCCGGGGCAGATCGGCGTCGGAGATCGCCGACAGCCTGCGCTCCCTCATCGAGCGCGGCGACCTGCGACCGGGCGAGACGCTCCCGCCCGTCCGCGCGCTCGCCGACGGGCTGGGCGTCAATCGCAACACCGTGGTGGCCGCCTATCGCCAGCTCGCGCAGGCGGGGGTCGTCGTCTCGCGCGGACGAGGCGGCACCCGCGTGGCCGATCTCGCGCCGGTCGCCCAGGAGGGCTTCGCGGCGGGCAGCGTGCTGCGCGACGTCGGGACGGGCAACCCCGACCCCGACCTCATCCCGGATCCGTCCGCCGCCCTGGCCGCGATGGCGGGGCGTCCCGTGCTCTACGGCGAACCGGTGATCGATCCCGCCTTGGAGGACTGGGCGCGCGAGTGGATGCGGACGGGGCTCGCTCCCGCCGAACAGATGCGGCTCACGATCACGAGCGGCGCCGCGGACGCCGTCGAGCGGCTGCTTGCGCAGGCGCTCACCCGCGACGACGCGGTGGCACTCGAGGACCCCTGCTTCCTCACCAGCATCCACACCGTCCGCATCGGCGGCTACCGCGCCGTTCCGGTGCCGGTCGACGACGAGGGCATGACGGTGGAGGGACTGCGAGCGGCGCTGGACCAGGGCGTCCGGGCCGTCGTCCACACCCCGCGCGCGCAGAACCCCACGGGCGCGAGCCTCTCCCCGCAGCGCGCGGCGGAGCTGCGCGCGGTCCTGCGTGATCATCCGTACGTGCTGGTCATCGAGGACGACCACTTCTCCATGCTGTCCCGGCAGCCGTTCCACTCGGTCATCGCGGCGGATCATCGGCGGTGGGCGCTGGTGAGGTCGGTGTCGAAGTTCCTCGGGCCGGACATGTGCCTGGCGGTGACGGCATCCGATCCCGAGACGGCCGAGCGGCTCGCCATGCGCCTCACCCCCGGCACCACCTGGGTGAGCCACCTGCTCCAGCGGCTGACGCTCGCGCTGGTGACGGATGCCGCCACCCTGGCGGCGATCGAGCGCGCCGGCGCCCACTACGCGACCCGCAACGCGGCGTTCGTCTCGCGGCTGGCGACGGCGGGCGTGCCCGCGCAGGCCGGGGACGGACTGAATCTGTGGATCCCGCTGCCCGTGCCGGCGCGGGCGGTGTCGGAGCAGCTCATGCGGCGGGGCTGGCTCGCCCGCCCCGGCGACGAGTTCGTGCTCGGCGACGCCCGCGGGTCCCATCGTCTGCGCCTCACGGTGCACGACCTCGACGACGCCGATGCCGACCGCCTCGCCGCGGACGTCGCGGCCGCGGTGCGGGCTGCCGGGGGGCGGCTCGTGATGCGGGAAGTGGCATGATCGAGCGGTGAAGATCCTCTCGATCCAGTCCGCGGTCGCCTACGGCCACGTCGGCAACTCCGCCGCCGTCTTCCCGCTGCAGCGCATCGGCGTCGAGGTGCTGCCGGTCTACACGGTGAACTTCTCCAACCACACCGGGTACGGCGCGTGGCGCGGCCCCCTCATCAGCCCCGACGACGTGCGAGACGTCATCACCGGCATCGAGGAGCGCGGCGCGTTCCCCCAGATCGACGTCGTGCTGTCGGGGTACCAGGGCGGTGAGGGGATCGCCGATGTGATCCTCGATGCCGTCGCGCGCGTCAAGCGGGCCAACCCCGACGCCGTGTACGCCTGCGACCCGGTGATGGGCAACGCCGCATCGGGCTGCTTCGTCGCGCCCGCCATCCCCGTGCTGCTGCGCGAGCGCGTGGTGCCGGCGGCCGACATCATCACCCCCAACCAGTTCGAGCTCGGCTTCCTGACCGGCACCGAGCCGACCGACCTCGAGTCGACCCTCGCCTCGGCCGACGCCGCGCGCGCGATGGGGCCGAGCACGGTGCTCGTCACGAGCGTCGCCCGCCCGGAGCGCCCCGACGGCACCATCGAGATGCTCGCCGTCACCGACGACGGGGCCTGGATCGTGCAGACACCGCACATCCCGATGAAGGCGAACGGCTCCGGCGACGTCACGGCCGCGCTCTTCACCGCGCACTACCGCCGCACCGGCGACGCGGCCGATGCGCTGGCTCGCACGACCTCGAGCGTCTACGACCTGCTGGAGCGCACGCACGCCTCAGGAGAGCGCGAACTGCAGCTCGTCGAGTCGCAGGAGGCCTATGCCGACCCGCGCCTCCAGTTCGAGGTCACCCGCGTGCGCTGACCTCGGAGCGGCATCCGATCCTCAGGCGTTCCAGGCGTCGAAGACGACCCGGCGCACGTCGCCGAGCAGCTGGGGCAGCGCCTTCGTCTTGGCGATGATCGGGAAGAAGTTGGCGTCCGAGCCCCAGCGCGGCACGATGTGCTGGTGGAGGTGCTCGTCCACCCCCGCTCCCGCCACATGTCCCTGATTCATGCCGATGTTGAAGCCGTCGCACCGTGAGACCTGGCGCAGCACCCGCATACCCTGCTGGGTCAGCAGGCCGATCTCGGCGACCTCCGCTTCGGTCGCCTGGTCGTACGTCGCGATGTGCCGGTACGGGCAGATCAGCAGGTGGCCGGAGTTGTACGGGAACAGGTTCAGCAGCGCGTATGCCGTCCGTCCGCGGAACACGATGAGCCCGTCCTCGTCGGACTTGCGCGAGGCCTCGCAGAACGGGCACTCCTTGCGGAGCACCTCGGGACCTGCCTGGATGTACGCCATCCGGTGCGGCGTCCACAGCCGCTGGAACTGGTCGGGCACCCCGGGGAGCCTCGCCGCGTCGACGAGCGCCGGGTCTGCATCCGTCCCGGGGACGCCCGACCCGGTCCCGTCGACGGGGGTCAAGAGAAGTCCTCCGCGGTGTTCACGAGCGCGTGGGACGCGATCGCCTCACGCACGCGACGCACGGCGTCCGCGATCGGCACGCCGTTCTCCTGCGACCCGTCGCGGAAGCGGAACGAGACCGTACCGGCCGACCGGTCCTGCGCCCCCGCGATGAGCTGCAGCGGCACCTTCTGGGTGGTGTGGGTGCGGATCTTCTTCTGCATGCGGTCATCCGAGACGTCCAGCTCGGCGCGCACACCCTCGCTCCTCAGCTGGGCGACCACCTCGCCGAGGTAGTCGGCGAAGTCCTCGGCGACGGGGATGCCCACCACCTGCACGGGGGCCAGCCACACCGGGAACGCGCCGGCGTAGTGCTCGAGCAGGATCGCGAAGAACCGCTCGATCGAGCCGAACAGCGCGCGGTGGATCATGATCGGCCGCTTCTTCTGGCCGTCGCGATCGGTGTACTCGAGCTCGAACCGCTCGGGCAGGTTCGGATCGACCTGGACCGTGGAAAGCTGCCACGTGCGCCCGATCGCGTCGCGCGTCTTCAGGTCGATCTTCGGGCCGTAGAACGCCGCCTCGCCCGGCACCTCGGTGAGCTTCAGACCGCTGGCGACGGCGACGTTGCGCAGCGCGTTCGTGGAGTAGTCCCAGAACTCGTCCGAGCCGATCCACTTGTCCTTCTCGTCGTCGCGCATCGACAGCTCGAGCTCGAAGTCGTCCAGACCGAAGTCGCGCAGCATCGAGATCACGAACTCGAGCACGCGGCTCGTCTCCTCCTCGAGCTGCTCAGGCGTCACGAACAGGTGCGAGTCGTCCTGCGTGAACCCTCGCACGCGCGTGAGCCCGTGCAGCGCGCCGGAGAGCTCGTTGCGATACACGGTGCCGTTCTCGGCGAGCCGCATGGGGAGATCGCGGTAGCTGCGGGCACGCTCCTTGAAGATCAGGATGTGCATCGGGCAGTTCATCGGCTTGAGGTAGTAGTCCTGGCCGTGCTTGATGATCTCGCCCTGCGCGTCGCGCTCCTCGTCCAGGTGGATGGGAGGGAACATCCCCTCCTTGTAGGTCACGAGGTGATTGGACTGCAGGAAGAGGTCCTGCTTGGAGATGTGCGGGGTGTAGACGTAGGTGTAGCCGCCCTCGATGTGGCGGCGTCGGGCGTGCTGCTCCATCTCGCCCCGCACGACACCGCCGCGCGGATGCCACACCGACAGCCCCGAGCCGATCTCGTCCGGGAACGAGAACAGGTCGAGCTCCTTGCCCAGCTTGCGGTGGTCGCGCTTGGCCGCCTCCTCGAGGCGTGTCTGGTAGGCGCGCAGCTCGTCCTTGGTGGGCCACGCGGTGCCGTAGATGCGCTGCAGCTGCGGATTCTTCTCGCTGCCGCGCCAGTACGCGCCGGCGATGCGCTGGAGCGCCCAGCCGTTCCCGATCATCCGGGTGTTCGGAAGGTGCGGTCCGCGGCACAGGTCCTTCCACACGGTCTGGCCGTCGCGGTCCACGTTGTCGTAGATCGTCAGCTCACCGGTGCCGACCTCGACGGACGCGCCCTCGGTCTTCGCGATGTCCGTCGTCGAGCCCCGCGAGGCGCCGCCCTTCAGGCCGATGAGCTCGAGCTTGAACGGCTCGTCCACCAGCTCCACCCGGGCCTCGTCGTCGGTCACGACCCGGCGCACGAAGCGCTGGCCCTCGCGGACGATCCGCTGCATCTCCTTGTCGATGGCCTTGATGTCGTCGGGCGTGAACGGATGCTCCACCCCGAAGTCGTAGTAGAAGCCGTCGGTCACCGGCGGGCCGATGCCGAGGTTCGCCTGCGGGTTGATGCGCTGGACGGCCTGCGCGAGGACGTGCGCCGTGGAGTGACGCAGGATCGCGAGACCGTCAGGGCTGTCGATGGTCACCGGCTCGACGGCATCCGGCTCCTCCACCACCGTCGCGAGGTCCTTGAGCTCGCCGTTGACGCGCAGGGCGACAACAGAGCGATCGGGGAAGAGGGCGAAGCCGTCGGCGGGATAGGACACAGCGTCAGTCACGGAAACTCTCCTGGGAATGGCTCGGATCAAGGCTACTCAGCTTCGGACGCACGACGCGCCCCGCCCGCTCAGGCGCCGAGCGTTCGCGTGTCGGTCTCGAGTGCCGCGGCGGCGGCTGACCGGACGAGTTCCACGCGTCGAGTCTAGCCAGCGGTCGCGGGCCCCTGTATCAGCGGCCAGATATCGATCTCCACCAGATCGTGGCGGGAGAACGGTCCGGGCAATATGCTGACTCCGTCGTCGCATGCGGTCCGGGAGCCGCGGGGGGAGCGACGGCTTTGCGCACCACGACCACTGGGGGGTCGATATGAGCGATGACGTCAGCGGACCGGCGATGACCGGGACCTTCGATGCGCGGCTGGCACCGCGCCGCGCCGGCATGGACGCGTGGCCGGCTGACCGGGTCCGGCGCGAGCACCGTCACGGGGGGCTGACGATGTCGGCCTCCGCCACGGACGACGGGGTCACCCGGCCGCAGGCGCTCGCCGACCTCGCTTCGTATCCGTTCCTCTCCGCGCTCACCGAGCGCCGAACCCGACGGGTCCCGCGCGGGCTCTCCGTCGACGCCGGCTCGCTCAGCCACGCCAGCAGCAGTGAGCCGGCGCCGCTCAGCCGCCTGGAGGAGGCGATCCTCATCACGTGCGTCACGGGCATCACCGGCTCGACGACCCACGACGGTCCGCTGACCGGGGCGAACGGCCAGACGGAGCTGGGCACGCCGTTCCTCAACATCATGGGGCGCACCGCCAGCAGCGCGGAGAACGCGCAGGCCACGCACTTCTTCATGATCAACGACGACGGGATCTTCCTGCTGCGTCCCCCGAAGGGCCAGCGCGCGCTCGAGCTGCTGAGATCCCTTCCGCGGCAGTGGGGCGACTGGACGGAAGCGGACTGGATCGGCGTCGCCGACGAATGCCTCGTGCGGGTATCGAACCGGCGCCTGGACTTCCCCCGGGAGTGGCCCTACTTCCTCGACCGCAACCGTCGCATGTCGAACGCGCCCGGCACGACGATCTTCTTCCCGGTGGTCGACTGCACGTGGCAGTACATCAACGCCATTCTGTCCCTGCTGACGGATCCGAGCGGAATGCGGCCGGTCTTCCTCGACGACTGGCGCACGTTCCACCCGAAGAACGCCTCCGAATGGATGGCGAAGCTCGCCGGCGGCCTCGGCATCGGCCAGAAGATCCCGTACCACCCGATCGGCGGCCTGGATCGTATCCGCAGCGGGTACCTCGACACCGGATGCCAAGCGCCGCTCGGCTACGGCAACACCCTGCGCACCGACCAGGAGGCGTACTTCCACCTCCAGAACCTGATGCTGCTGGGCCAGTCGATGGGCCTCGGCGGCTGGATCCACAGCGCGGTGCTCGCTCCGTACATCTGGCAGCAGGACGACGCGAAGGGCTGGCACGGTCTCGGCTTTCGCCTCCAGGAGCCCAAGCGGCACCGCTCCTGGCCGCCGGCGCCCGCGTCACAGGCGAATCCGGTCGGCATCGACGGGATCCTGGAGGGGCTCACTCCCCCGTACGTGTCGTCGATGGACGAGGCGGTCGAGCGGGTGATCGAGGCGAAGTTCAGCGCCAGCGGAGCGGCGTACGGCAACGAGCGGGTGTTCGCGGGCCCGTATCGCAGCGTCGACGACGCCCGCGCCTTCCTCGAGCGGGCGTCGCTTCCGGGTCCGGAGGAGATCGCCTACACGAAGGAGATCTGCAACTACATCTGGGACACCTACGGACGCTTCCCCGCGCACGTCGACGCCTTCCACACGCTGGGGACGTGGCTGCAGTTCGCCCACCTCGAGCAGGACTACTACGAGCGCTTCTTCGATCCGTCGCACTACGCGAGGCAGGCCGGGCACGACGACCTCTGGCACGGCTGACCCCCGCAACGGCGAAACCCCCCGGGCATCCGGGGGGTCCTTTGGTGGGCGATACTGGGATCGAACCAGTGACCTCTTCCGTGTCAGGGAAGCGCGCTACCGCTGCGCCAATCGCCCGAGTGATTCTCCGGTCGGGACCGGGAGTGGAGGTGGCGACGGGATTCGAACCCGTGTAAACGGCTTTGCAGGCCGGTGCCTAGCCGCTCGGCCACGCCACCGCGTGTGGTTTGACCCCACGTGCCGTGATCCCTGGAGAGGATCCCTGCACTCGAGCGGATGACGAGACTCGAACTCGCGACCCTCACCTTGGCAAGGTGATGCGCTACCAACTGCGCTACATCCGCATTTCGCTTCCGGGATTCGCACCCCGGGCACGTGAATGACTGTAGCCGATCCTCGCCGTCATGCAAAACCGGCAGGAGCTCGCGCGTGTCACACGGATGTGGTTCGAGCCGGGGTCCGGCATCCGGTAGGATCGGTACTCGTTCCCCCCGGGGACACGGGCGATTGGCGCAGTTGGTAGCGCGCTTCCTTCACACGGAAGAGGTCATCAGTTCGAGTCTGGTATCGCCCACCGCGAAGGAAGAGGCCGGTCTGTGGACCGGCCTCTTGCGCATCGGCTCAGTCCCCGACTGCCCAGCCGTAGCGGCGGTGCAGCGCATCGGCGACGCGCACGAAGCGCTCGAGATCCAGAGCGGATGCCTCACGCCGCAGTCCGTCCCGGTGGACGCTGTAGACCTGGTCGATGTCGACCCACGACGCTCTCCCGCGCGCGTCCCACTCCCCCGTGCCGAGAGGCAGGAAGTCGTGGTCGCCGTCGTGGGACTTGCTGGTCAGCTTCACCGCGTAGACCCGGTCGCGGCCGTGCCTGCCGATGACCAGGACAGGACGATCCTTGCCGCGGCCGTCGTGCTCGGCGTAGGGAACCCAGGTCCACACGATCTCGCCGGCATCGGGATCGCCGTCCGGGTCGGGCGCGTAGGTGATCCGCAGTGCGTCGCGTCCCGGCGGGGGCACCTCGACGGTCGCCGCCTGGCCGCGACGGGCGGGCTCCGGGGCGGCCTCGACCGACGGCGCAGCGGCGCGCCGGGGGTGGAGGATGCTGCTCAGTATGCCGCGCAGGCCGCGTCGCGGAGTCACACCGTCACCCTAGCCAAGCCCGGCGGAAACAGCGGAAGGCGCCGTGGCAAGCCACGACGCCTTCCTGAGGATGCGTTCAGACGCGCTCGTCCAGGAGGTAGCCCTCCTCGCCGTGCACGACCGTGTCGACGCCGGCGATCTCGTCCTCGTTCTTGACGCGGAAGCCGATGGTCTTCTCGATCACGATGCCGATCACGAACGAGACCACGAAGGAGTAGACCAGCACGCCGAGCGCAGCGATCACCTGGACGATCAGCTGCTCCACGCCGCCGCCGAGGAAGAGACCGGTCTCGGTTGCGAAGAAGCCGAGGTAGATCGTTCCGAGCAGGCCGCCGACGAGGTGGATGCCCACGACGTCGAGCGAGTCGTCGAAGCCGAGCTTGAACTTCAGCTCGATCGCCAGGGCGCAGACGGCGCCGACGATCACACCGAGCAGGAGCGCCCAGCCGGGGGTCAGGTTGGCGCACGCCGGGGTGATGGCGACGAGACCGGCGACGGCACCCGAGGCCGCGCCGACCGACGTGGGCTTTCCGTCCTTGAACTTCTCGATGACGATCCAGCCGATGACCGCGGCAGCCGTCGCCCCCAGCGTGTTGATGGTGATCAGGCCGACGTTGCCCATGTCCTCCGACAGCCACTCCGCGCCGCCGTTGAAGCCGAACCAGCCGAACCAGAGCAGCGCCGCGCCGAGGAGGGTCAGCGGCACGTTGTGCGGCTTGAGGATGCCCTTCTGGAAGCCGATGCGCTTGCCGAGCACGATCGCGAGCGCGAGGGCCGCGGCACCGGCGTTGATGTGCACGGCGGTGCCACCGGCGTAGTCGATGACGGCGACCCCGCTGTCCTCGCCGAACATCGTCGTGCCGAGGTTGTAGACCCAGCCTCCGCCCCACACCCAGGCGGCGACCGGGAAGTACACGAGCGTCGCGAAGAGGCCGGCGAAGATCATCCAGGCGCCGAACTTGGCGCGGTCGGCGATGGCGCCGGAGATGAGGGCGACGGTGATGATCGCGAACGTCGCGCCGTAGGCCGTGCCGAGAAGGCCGACGTTCGCGCCCTCGCCCGCGGCGAGCCCGGCGAGGCCGAAGTCGCTGAACGGGTTGCCGGCGAAGCTCCAGGTGCCGTCGACGACGCTCATGTTGGCGCCGTAGAGGATCCAGAGCACGCCGACGAGGCCGAGTGCGCCGAAGCTCATCATCATCATGCTGACGACACTCTTCGCCTTGACCAGGCCTCCGTAGAAGAACGCCACACCGGGCGTCATGAGGAGGACGAGAGCGGTTGCGGTGACCGCCCAGGCGATGTTGCCGGGTGCGTCCATGGGGTATTACCTCGCATCGGGTCGGTGACAGGGCCACGCGGCGTCACGGGTTCGCCGTCGTGGTGACCACAGTTTTGCGAGGGCTGGTTTCGCGTGCCGTGCGAGTCGTGTTTCGCGATGGTTACGGCACACCCCGGTACGTAAACATCGTGTTTCCGGGCGGTGCGCAAGCCTTGCGGATCAGGCGAGCGTCGAGGCGACCAGGCGCGAGATCGCCCGCAGGTACTTCTTGCGGTAGCCCCCGGCGAGCATCTCCTCCGGGAAGACCAGATCCAGCGACGTCCCGGTCGCCCGGATCGGCAGCTGCGCGTCGTACACCCGGTCGATGAAGGCGACGAAGCGCAGCGCCGCGGACTGGTCCGTGAAGGGTGCGACCTCCCGCAGTCCGACCAGCGAGAGCCCCTCGATGAGGCGGATGTACCGCGACGGGTGGACGCGCGCGAGGTGGCCGATCAGATTGTCGAACACGTCGTCCGAGACGAGGCCGGCGGCGGCGGCATCCGCGATCGCCGCGTCGTACTGCGGATTCTCGAGGACGACCGCGTGGCCGTCGACGGCGCGATGGCGGTAGTCGGTGCCGTCGATGCGCACGGTCTGGAAGCTCGCCGCCATCGCATGGATCTCGCGGAGGAAGTCCTGCGCGGCGAACCTTCCCTCGCCGAGGGCGTTGGGAGGGGTGTTGGATGTCGCGGCCAGGCGCGTGCCGGAGGACACCAGCTCCCCCAGCAGGCGCGTCATCACCATGGTGTCTCCGGGATCGTCCAGCTCGAACTCGTCGATGCAGAGCAGGTCCGATCCGCGGAAGAGCTCGACGGTGTTCTGATACCCGAGCGCACCCACGAGGGCGGTGTACTCGATGAAGGAGCCGAAGTACTTCCGGCGTGCGGGCAGCGCGTGGTAGACCGCGGCCAGGAGGTGGGTCTTTCCCACGCCGAATCCGCCGTCGAGGTAGACCCCCGGCTTGACCTCGGCCTGCTTGGCGCGACGGAAGAAGCCGGCCTTCGCGGGGCCGGCGGTTCCGGTGAAGGCGAGGAGCAGATCCTTCGCCTCCTGCTGCGACGGATAGGCGGGGTCGGCCCGGTAGGTCTCGAAGGTCGCGTCGGCGAACTGCGGCGGCGGCACGAGGGCGGCGACCATCTCGGCCCCGGCGAGCTGCGGAGTCCGCTCCGCGAGGTGGACGATGCCGGAGCGGGTGGCGGAGACGGTCATGCGGATCCTCGCTGGCAGTGGACGGCGCGTTACAGGAAAGCTGTGCGCGCCCGCCCGGGAATCTAGGGTCGAAGGCGACGGTTCAACCCTAACGGCCGCCCGCGCGCACCCGACCGAGCGCGCCCCCCCGAGAGCAGGAGTAGCCATGCCCGTCGAGACCGACACCTCGTCCGCCAAGTTCGCCGAGTACGCCCAGCCGGGACGGCTGGTGACCGGCGCGTGGCTGGAGAGCCGGCTCGGAACGCCGGGGCTCGTCGTCGTGGAGTCCGACGAGGACGTGCTGCTTTACGAGACGGGCCACATCCCCGGCGCCGTCAAGGTCGACTGGCACACCGAGCTCAACGATCCGGTGGTGCGCGACTACGTCGACGGGGAGGGATTCGCCGCGCTGCTCAGCCGCAAGGGGATCTCGCGCGACGACACGATCGTGATCTACGGCGACAAGAACAACTGGTGGGCGGCCTACGCGCTGTGGGTCTTCTCGCTCTTCGGACACGAGGACGTCCGGCTCCTCGACGGCGGCCGCGACAAGTGGATCGCGGAGGGGCGCCCTCTCACCACCGACGTGCCCGCTCCCTCCCCCACCGACTACCCCGTGGTCGAGCGCGATGACCGGGCACTGCGGGCCTACAAGGAGGACGTCCTCGCCCACCTCGGCTCGGGGCCGCTGATCGATGTGCGCTCCCCCGAGGAGTACGACGGCTCGCGCACCACCGCGCCGGCCTATCCCGAGGAGAGCGCCCTGCGCGCCGGGCACATCCCCACCGCGAAGAGCGTCCCGTGGGCGCGTGCCGTGGCCGAGGACGGCGGCTTCAAGAGCCGCGTCGAGCTGGAGGCGATCTACCGCGGGGAGGTCGGACTCGCAGACGACGACGCGATCGTCGCCTACTGCCGCATCGGCGAGCGGTCCAGCCACACGTGGTTCGTGCTCACGCACCTCCTCGGCTTCGGCGACGTGCGCAACTACGACGGATCGTGGACGGAATGGGGCAGCGCGGTGCGTGTGCCCATCGTCACCGGTGCGGAGCCGGGCGATGTCCCCCGCCGTTGACCGGCTCCGCCGTCAGCGTGCCGTGGGATGATGGCGGAGATGACCGACGCCGTCCTGCCCGAGAGTCTCGCCGAGATCCGCGACGAGTTCCTGGAGCTGCCGGAAGCCGACCGCCTGCAGCTTCTCCTGGAGTTCTCGTACGCGCTGCCGGCCGTTCCCGCCGAGTACGAAGGCCATCCCGAGATGTACGAGCGCGTCCTCGAGTGCCAGTCCCCGGTCTTCATCGTGGTCGACGTGTCAGGCGACGGGACGGTGGCGATGCACGCGACCGCGCCGGCCGAGGCGCCGACGACGCGCGGCTTCGCCAGCATCCTGGCCCAAGGTCTCACCGGGCTCAGCGCCGACGAGGTGCTCGCCGTGCCGGGCGACTTCCCGCAGACGCTCGGTCTGACCCGCGTCGTGTCGCCGCTGCGGATCTCCGGCATGACGGGGATGCTGCTGCGGGCGCAGCGACAGGTGCGCTCCAAGGTCGCCGCCTGACCCGGCGCCGGGCTCAGGTGGGCAGCAGGCCCTGCCCCTCGAGCCACGTGCGGATGCTGTCGCTCCACCGTTCCTGGTCGTAGTTCCAGAGCTTCGTGTGACGAGCGACCTCGAACACCTGCATCTGCACGAGGTCGGGGCGGGCCACGACCAGGTCGTGGGATGCGTCGGAGGGGACGTAGCCGTCGTCGTCGCTGTGCAGGATCAGGATCGGATGCCGCAGCTCGCCGGCCCGCGACAGCACGTCGAGCTGGTCGAGGCGGATGGCCGCACCGGTACGGGTGAGCGGTGCGGCCCACTCGGTGCGCAGCGCCTCCATCGCCAGGCCGGTCACCGCGTCGGGCACATGCTGGCCGCGCGCCTGGTACTTCACCACCAGGTTCCAGTCGACGACCGGGGACTCCAGGATCAGGCCGGCGATCGCGTCGCGATGCGCCGAGTTCAGCGACAGCTGCAGCGCGATCGCCCCGCCCATCGACCAGCCCATGACCACGATGCGGCGGGCGCCGCGCCGGCGTGCGAAGCCGACAGCGGCATCGACGTCGCGCCACTCCGTCGAGCCGAGGGTGTAGGTTCCGGTGCGACTGCGCGGCGCCTCGCCGTCGTTGCGATACGAGACGACGAGGGCGGTGATGCCGAGTGCGTGGAAGACCGGGACGGCGCGGAGGCATTCCGCGCGCGTCGTGCCGCGCCCGTGCACCTGGATGACCCAGGTTTCTGCGTCGCGGGCCGGGAAGAGCCAGGCGGGGCACGGGCCGACCGTCGATCCGATCAGTTCGGGGGTGTACGGCAGGTGCAGCTGCTCGGGACGGTCGTAGTACCAGCCGCTGAAGCCGGCCTCCGGCTCGAGCTGCGCATCGGCGCCGATATGGGTGAGCAGCTTGCGCTTGACGCTCGTGGCATCCTGCGAGAGCACGGAACCCAGCTTGATGTAGTCGGAGGTGCCCTTCGTGAACAGGCCGTACCGGCCCGGCAGCACCGTGTCGGGCGTCCGCGAGAGCGTGATCGTCTGCGCCGCCGTGTCGAGCGCCAGGATGCGGGTGTCCGGCTCCCGCCGCCGCGGCGTGACCACGCGGCGTGCCATCAGGACCGATCCGGCGGTGAGGGCGCCGAGCGTCGCCCCGAGCGCCACGCTCAGCACTGCGAGGGCGGCCTTGACCCCGGCGACGTAAGCGGGCGCGCGCGTCCGGCCGTCGGGAGTGCGGGTTGCGCCGGCCATCGCGGCGCGCCTGGAGGCGACCATCGAGGCATCACTCTAGTCTGTCCGCGTGGCAGACCAGCGTCCCCCCGCGGCTCCGAGCTCATTCGAGCAGGCAGCCGACGCGGTGCGGTCGATGTCGTTCCGCGCCGATGTGACGGTGCGCGAGATCCCGGCTCCGCAGGGGCTCGCGCCGCAGTCGCTCGCGATCGCCGGCGATGTGCGCTCCTCTCCCGACGACGTCGATTCGCCCTATGGCACGGGCCGGCTCGTCCTGCTGCACGATCCGCAGGAGCCGGCCTCGTGGAACGGCCCGTGGCGCATCGTGTGCTTCGCCCAGGCCCCGCTCGAGCCTGAGATCGGGATCGACCCGCTGCTGGCCGATGTCGCGTGGACCTGGCTCACCGACGCGCTGTCGTCACGTCGAGCCGGCTTCCACTCGGCGTCGGGCACGGCGACCAAGACGCTGTCGAAAGGCTTCGGCTCGCTGGCCGCGGAGGGAGAGGGCGCGCAGATCGAACTGCGGGCGTCATGGTCACCGGAAGGCGCGATCGCCCCGCACGTGGAAGCATGGGCGGAGTTGGTGTGCATGCTGGCCGGGCTTCCGCCCGGCTCGGAAGGGATCGCGATGCTGGGTTCGCGCAGGACGCCGCGTGGCTGACTACGAGGTGATCGACGAGATCGGCCGGCTCGCCGACGCCGCGCGCCGCCTGGCCGCCGGCCACGGGCCCGTCGCCGTCGATGTCGAGCGGGCCTCCGGGTTCCGCTATTCGCAGCGGGCGTACCTGGTGCAGGTGTTCCGGCGCGATGCCGGTGTCTTCCTCTTCGATCCTCCGCCGATCGGCGACTTCAGCGCACTCCAGGACGCGATCGGCCACGAGGAGTGGGTCCTGCACGCCGCCAGCCAGGACCTGCCGTCGCTGCGGGAGCTGGGCCTCGTCCCCGATTCGATCTTCGACACCGAACTGGCGGCGCGACTGCTCGGACACGACCGGGTCGGCCTCGGCGCCGTCGTCGAGGACACCCTCGGCATCACGCTCGCCAAGGCGCACTCCGCATCGGACTGGTCGACCCGGCCGTTGCCGCAGTCGTGGCTGGAGTATGCCGCGCTGGACGTCGAGCACCTCGTGGACGTCCGCGACCGGCTGGCCGCGGAGCTCGGCGAGCAGGGCAAGACGGAGTTCGCGGTCGAGGAGTTCCGCGCCGTCCTCGAGCGCGAGCCGAAGCCGCCGCGCGAAGAGCCGTGGCGTCGCCTCAGCGGCCTGCACACGGTACGCGGACGCCGGGCGCTCGCGGTCGCGCGTGAGCTGTGGACGGCGCGCGAGGAGTACGCCCGGCAGGAGGACGTCGCCCCGGGGCGCCTCGTGCCCGATCGTGCGCTGGTCGCCGCCGTCCTCGCCGACCCCAAGTCCAAGAGCGCCCTGGCCGCCGTGAAGGAGTTCACCGGCCGCGCGAGCCGCTCCCAGCTCGATCGCTGGTGGGCCGCGATCGAGGCCGGCCGTGCTGCCGGCGAGCTCCCCCTCGAGCGCGCCACCGGCGGCGACTCGCTCCCTCCGCCCCGCGCGTGGGCCGATCGCAATCCCGAGGCCGACGCCCGGCTCAAGGCGGCACGGCCGGTCGTCGAGGAGCGGGCGGAAGAGCTGCGCATGCCGACCGAGAACCTGCTCACCCCCGACCTGCTGCGTCGCGTCGCGTGGGCGCCGCCCGAGCCGGTGTCGGTGGAGTCCGTGGCGGATGCGCTGACCGCGCTCGGCGCGCGCCCGTGGCAGATTGCGCAGACTGCACAGTTGATCGCCGATGCCTTTGTGGGATCCGTGCAAGCCGTGTCGGAGCCCTCCGAAACCGCTTCGTAGGTTTCCGCCACCCGATTCAAACCCCTCCGGGGGCCCTCCTAGGCTGGCGTCATCCCAACTTTTGGAGGCAGAGTGGCCGAGATTTCGGACGTCTTCTTCGTCGATGGCATGCGTACGCCGTTCGGGCGCGCCGGCGAGAAGGGCATGTACTGGAACACCCGCGCGGACGACCTCGCCGTCAAGGCGACGATCGGACTGATGGAGCGCAACCCGGGCGTCCCCAAGGAGCGCGTCGACGACGTCGCGATCGCGGCGACGAGCCAGACCGGCGATCAGGGGCTGACCCTCGGCCGCAGCGTCGCGATCCTGGCCGGGCTCCCCCAGACGGTGCCCGGCTTCGCCATCGACCGCATGTGCGCGGGCGCCATGACGAGCGTCACGACGATGGCCGCGTCGATCGGCGTCGGCATGTACGACGTCGCCCTTGCGGGCGGCGTCGAGCACATGGGCCATCACCCGATCGGCGGCAATGCCGACCCCAACCCCCGTTTCGTGGCCGAGAAGATGGTCGACCCGGGCGCGCTCAACATGGGCGTCACCGCCGAGCGCATCTTCGACCGCTTCCCTCACCTCACCAAGGAGCGCTCGGACCGCTACGGCATGCTCAGCCAGCACAAGGTGCAGGCCGCGTACGACGCAGGCAAGATCCAGCCCGACCTCGTCCCGGTCGCCGTCAAGGACGCCGAGGGATCGTGGGGACTCGCCACCGAGGATGAGGGCCGTCGGCCGCAGACGACGATGGAGGACCTCGCGGCCCTCAAGACCCCGTTCCGCCCGCACGGGCGGGTGACCGCCGGCACCTCGTCGCCGCTCACCGACGGCGCCACCATGTCGCTGCTGGCGGGGGGCGGGGCGGTGAAGGAGCTCGGGCTGAAGCCGAAGATGAGGCTCGTCTCGTTCGCGTTCGCCGGCGTGCAGCCCGAGATCATGGGAATCGGGCCCATCCCGTCCACCGAGAAGGCCCTGAAGAAGGCGGGCCTGACGATCGATGACATCGGCCTGTTCGAACTCAACGAGGCCTTCGCCATCCAGGTCATCTCCCTGCTGGACCACTTCGGCATCGCCGACGACGATCCGCGTGTCAATCCGTGGGGCGGCGCCATCGCCTTCGGTCACCCCCTCGCGGCCTCCGGCGTGCGCCTCATGATCCAGCTCGCCGCCCACTTCGCCGAGCGGCCCGACGTCCGCTACGGCCTGACCGCCATGTGCGTCGGGCTCGGACAGGGCGGATCGGTCATCTGGGAGAACCCGTTCCACGACGGCAAGAAGCGGAAGTAAGGCATCCGAGGCATGACGAACTACGACGACATCGACTTCTCCCCGCTCCGTGCCGCCCTGGATGACGAGGTGATCACGCACTCCCGGGTGCGCGACATCCGTCTTCCGTCCGGCAAGGTGATGGCCCTCATCACTCTCGACAACGGTCGCGACCACACCCGCCCGAACACGCTGGGCCCCGCCACGATGTTGCAGCTCGGCGAGACGCTCGACGCGCTGAAGGCGCGGGCGGCCGCGGGCGAGATCCAGGCGGTCGGCATCACCGGCAAGCAGTACATCCTCGCCGCCGGCGCCGACCTCTCCGACATCGGCAAGCTCGGCTCCAAGGAGAATGCGCGACTCATCGCGCAGCTCGGCCACAAGGTGTTCGGCCAGCTCTCCGAGCTCGGCGTGCCGTCGTTCGCCTTCGTGAACGGGCTCGCCCTCGGCGGCGGACTCGAGATCGCCCTGAACTCCACCTATCGCACGGTGGATGCCTCGGCCGCGGCGATCGCGCTGCCCGAGGTCTTCCTCGGGATCATCCCCGGCTGGGGCGGCGCGTACCTGCTTCCCAACCTCATCGGGATCGAGAACGCGCTCGAGGTCGTGATCTCGAACCCGCTCAAGCAGAACCGCATGCTCAAGCCGCAGCAGGCGTTCGACTACGGCATCGTCGACGCCATCTTCCCGGCGGCGAACTACCTCGAGGACTCGCTGAACTGGGCCGATCGCGTGCTCGACGGCAGCATCAAGGTCGAGCGCAAGCACGAGCCGGGCAGGATCGAGCGCCTGACCAAGTGGCCGATCGCGATCAAGATGGCCCGCGGCATGCTCGAGTCGAAGATCGGGACGGTCCCCAAGTCGCCGTATGCGGCACTGGAGCTTCTCGACAAGGCGAAGAGCGGCACGAAGGCCGAGGGTTTCGCCCGCGAGGACGAGGCCCTTGCCGAACTGGCGACGGGCGACCAGTTCGCGGCATCCATGTACGCGTTCGATCTCGTGCAGAAGCGCGCGAAGCGTCCGGTCGGCGCTCCCGACAGGGAGCTTGCGAAGAAGGTCACGAAGGTCGGCATCATCGGCGCGGGGCTCATGGCCAGCCAATTCGCGCTGCTGTTCGTCCGCAAGCTGCAGGTGCCGGTGCTCATCACCGACCTCGATCAGGCCCGCGTCGACAAGGGCGTCGCCCACATCCACGAGGAGATCGGCAAGCTCGAGCAGAAGGGGCGCCTCGACGGCGACTCGGCGAACAAGCTGCGCGCGCTCGTGACGGGCACCACCGACAAGAGCCTGTACGCGGACTGCGACTTCGTCATCGAGGCCGTCTTCGAAGAGGTGGGTGTCAAGCAGCAGGTGTTCGGCGAGATCGAGAAGATCGTCGCCGAGGACGCGATCCTCGCGACCAACACCTCGTCGCTGTCCGTCGAGGAGATCGGTGCGAACCTCGCTCACCCCGAGCGCCTCGTCGGCTTCCATTTCTTCAACCCGGTCGCGGTCATGCCGCTCATCGAGGTCGTCAAGACCCCGCAGACCTCGGATGTCGCCCTCGCCACGGCGTTCGTCGTGGCGAAGAACCTCGGCAAGAACGGCGTGCTGACCGCAGACGCGCCGGGCTTCGTGGTCAACCGGCTGCTGGCGAAGGTCATGGGCGAGGCGGCGCGCGCGGTCTACGAGGGCACGCCGATCGCCGACGTCGAGAAGGCGTTCGCACCGCTGGGGCTGCCGATGGGACCGTTCCAGCTGATCGACCTGGTCGGATGGAAGGTGGCCGCGCACGTGCAGGACACCATGGTGCGGGCGTTCCCGGATCGCTTCTACGCGAACGAGAACTTCCACGCCCTCGCCGAGCTGCCGCAGGTGGTCGAGAAGGACAAGGGTGGCCGCGTCACCGGCTGGACGAAGGCGGCGGAGAAGGTGCTCAAGCCCGCCGTGGGCTCCTCGCCCGCCTCGGCTGAGACGATCCTCCGGCGTGTGCAGGACGGACTGGCGCAGGAGATCCGGATCATGCTCGACGAAGGTGTGGTGCCTGAGGTGCAGGACATCGACCTCTGCCTCATCCTCGGGGCCGGCTGGCCCTTCATCGACGGCGGCGCCTCCCCCTACCTCGACCGCGAGGGCGCCTCGCAGCGCGTCTTCGGCGACACCTTCCACCACCCGGTCATCGCGGGCATCGGCTCGCACTGACGCCTGGGACCACGAGCGGCTCCGGACTTCGGTCCGGGGCCGCTCCTCGCCGGTTCGGCGCAGCGGACCCTCAGGCGGGCTGGGCCGCGCGGACCCGCAGATCGCGCGCGAGATGATCGCGCTGCTCACGCACGATCCGTCGGAGGGCGGCGGGGGCATCCTCGTTCTGCGCGAGCCAGGCGTCGACCTGCTCGAGCGAGTCGCCCTCGGGGAACAGGCCGCGAACCAGGCGCGCCGCGATCTCGATGCTGCGCCGGCTCCACACGCCGCGGATGCGCGCGAAGTACTCGTCGTCGAAGCACCCGATGAGGTCGCGCCGACCGCCTGCGCGCGCACCCGCGATGGTCGCGCTGAGGTGATCGTTGGTGAGTGTCGTGTCGTCCCACGCCGAGTGCCAGGCCGCGGCCCGGACCTTCGCGTCGGGCCGGGAGGCGAGCACGGTGAGGTGAGCGGTCCGGCCCTTCGCGGTGGGGTCGCGCCGCAGTTCCGCGTCGGCCTCGGCGACGCTCGCGTGACCGGTCGTCGCCAACGCGGTGAGCCATGCCCACCGGAGCTCGGGATCGAGCGACAGGCCGTCCGGTGCCGCGACCGTGCCCGCCAGCATCCCCCGCAGCTCCGTCGCCCTCGCGTCGTCGTACATCGCCGCGGTGCCGAAGGCACGCGCCCACGCCAGCTGCGCGTCGCTGGATGCCTCGGCCGTCGTCAGTTCCTTCCACGTCGTCTCGAGCCACGCCGAGCGCTCCTGCGGTCGGCGTGTCGCGGCCACGTGGTGACCGATGGCGAAGGAGGCGTTCGCGAGCACGTCGGCGCGCAGGGCCGAGTTCGTCTCGGACCCGGCGTGACGACGGACGATCTCGAGGTAGCGCGCGGCGGGCAGCTCCCCGTCGCGCGTGGCGTTCCACAGCGACGACCACACGATCCCCCGGGCAAGGGGGTCGTCGATCGTCGAGAGTCCGGCCTCGACGGCGTCCAGCGACGCGGCGTCGAGCCGCACCTTGGCGTAGGTGAGGTCGCTGTCATTGGGCAGCAGGAGGTCGGGTGCTCCGATCTGTCCCAGCGGCGTGCGCTCGGCGACCACGTCGGCATCGACTGTCCGCACGCGCACCAGGCGCCCGTCGCGCACCTCGAACATCCCGATGCGCAGCCGGTGCGGTCGCGGATCGGACTGCACCAGCACGGCGCTCCGGGCGCCGCGCTCCACCTGGATCGTCGACATCCCGGTGGTCTCCAGCCACGCGCGCGACCACGCGCGCACATCGCGCCCCGAGGCGGCCGTGAGATGGCGCAGCAGGTCGTCGAGGGTGGTGTTGCCGAACGCGTGGGCGGCGAAGTACTGCCGGGCGCCCTCGAAGAACTCCTCCTCGCCGACGAACGCGACCAGCTGCTTCAGGACCGACGCCCCCTTGGCGTAGGTGATGCCGTCGAAGTTCAGCTTCGCCGCCTCGAGGTCGGCGATGTCGGCGACGATCGGATGCGTCGTGGGCAGCTGGTCCTGCAGATACGCCCACGCCTTCCTTCGCGCGGCGAAGGTGACCCACGCATCCGGGAACCGCGTGACCGCCGCCGTGGCGTGCGCCCCCATGTAGTCGGCGAACGACTCCTTCAGCCACAGGTCGTCCCACCAGCGCATCGTGACGAGGTCGCCGAACCACATGTGCGCCATCTCGTGGAGGATCGTGTTCGCACGGCCTTCGTGCTGTGCGACCGTCGCCGCGCCGCGGAAGAGGTACGCCTCGGTGAAGGTCACCAGGCCCGGGTTCTCCATCGCGCCGATGTTGTACTCGGGCACGAAGATCTGGTCGTACTTCCCCCACGGGTACGGGCAGCCGAAGGCGTCGCCGAAGAAGCCGAGGCCCTGCCGGGTGATCTCGAGGATCTCGTCGGCATCGAGATGCGCGACGAGGGACGCGCGGCACAAGACGCCCAGCGGCACGATCTGATCACCGCGTCGCCACTCGCCTTCGGCCCGGTGGTACGGTCCGGCCGCCACCGAGGTGATGTAGGTCGAGAGGGGCAGCGTCTCGGCGAACTCCACGCGGCGCGCTTCGCCCGCACGCGTGCTCGTCGCGACCGCCTGGTTCGACAGCACCGTCCACCCCGCGGGCGCAGTGACCACGAACGTGTAGCGGGCCTTCATGTCGGGCTGCTCGAAGCACGCCATCACCCGGCGAGCATCGGCCGGCTCGTAGTGCGTGTAGAGGTAGGTTTGGCCATCGACCGGATCGGTGAAGCGGTGCATGCCCTCGCCGGACCGGCTGTACGCACCGCGCGCCGCGATGCGCACGGTGTGCCGCCCGCTCAGTCCCGCGATGCGGACGCGGGCGCCGTCCCACTCGACGGGCTGGGCGACCCCGTCGATCTCGAGCGCCTCGACGGCCTCGCCGAGGAAATCGATCCACGTCGCGACGCCGGTCGTCGAGGCGCCGGCGGCCGCGGCATCCGCCTCGATCTCCAGGATGCTGACCGTCGGGAACCCGGTCTCGTCCTCGTCCGGTGCTCCGGTCACATCGAGCTCGACACGGGCGGTCAGGACGCGGACGACGGCGGACCGGGCTGCGGTCTCCGCCCTGGTCAGGTTGGCGCTCGTCATCCGCCCATGCTTTCACGATGGACGCGTGACATCCGGTCTGCACGGGGGGCTGCGCCGTGCGAGGCGTTGACTTCCCGCCTCAGCGGCGCTGCTGGTCGCGCGCAAGCGCGGGGATCGTCGCGATCTCGCTCGTCTGCGCGCCGCGCGCGACGGGGATTCGCGTTCCGAGGACCTGGGCCACGACGTCCTGCGCGATCTTGGCCGGCGTGAGACCGGCGTCCTCGAGGATCTGCTCGCGACTGGCGTGATCGATGAACTCGTCGGGCACGCCGAGCTCGTCGACGGCCGTGTCGACGCCCGCCTCGCGCAGCACCTGACGTACCCGTGTTCCGATGCCGCCGACGCGGATGCCGTCCTCGATCGTGATGACCAGGCGATGGGATGCTGCGAGCTCGATGATCGACGGCTGCACCGGAACCACCCAGCGGGGGTCGACGACGGTCGCGCCGATTCCCTGGGCGCGGAGCCGGTCGGCCACGTCGACGGCGATGTGCGCCATGGGGCCGATTCCCACGAGGAGGACGTCGTGGGCGTCCGAGCGCACCAGCACGTCCACACCGTCGTCGAGGCGCTCGATCGCCTCGAGCTCGGGGCTCACCGGGCCCTTGGGGAAGCGGACGACTGTCGGAGCGTCGTCCACGGCGACGGCTTCGCGCAGCGCCTCGCGGAGCCGGCGCTCGTCGCGCGGCACGGCGATGCGGATGTGCGGAACGATCTGCAGCATGGCGAGGTCCCAGATGCCGTGGTGGCTGGGACCGTCGGGGCCGGTCACGCCCGCGCGGTCGAGCACGAAGGTGACGCCGGCGCGGTGGAGGGCGACGTCCATGAGCACCTGGTCGAACGCGCGGTTCATGAAGGTCGCGTAGATCGCGACCACGGGGTGCAGGCCGCCGAAGGCGAGACCGGCCGCCGAGGCGACCGCGTGCTGTTCGGCGATGCCGACGTCGTAGACCCGATCCGGGAAGCGCTGCGCGAACGGCAGCAGTCCCGTCGGGCGCAGCATGGCGGCCGTCATGGCGATGATGTCGTCCCGCTCGCCGCCCACGGCCACCAGCTCGTCGGCGAAGACGTCGGTCCATGACGCTCCCCCGGACGAGCCGAGGGCCTCGCCGGTGAGCGGATCGATCTTGCCCACGGCGTGGAACTGGTCGGCCTCGTCCGATCGCGCGGGCGCGTAGCCGCGGCCTTTCTCGGTGATGGCGTGGACGATGACGGGTGCGCCGTACTCCTTCGCCAGCTCGAGCGTCTCGATGAGCGTCGCGAGGTCGTGGCCGTCCACCGGGCCGAGGTACTTGATGTCGAGGTTCGAGTAGAGCGCGGCGTTGTTGGTGAAGCGCGACAGGAACCCGTGCGTTCCGCCGCGGACGCCCCGGTACACCGCGCGAGCGGCGGGCCCGAGCTTGCGGAACAGGTCGTCAGAGCCCCGGCGCAGCGTGCGGTACGAGTCCGCTGTGCGCACGCGGTTCAGGTAGCGCGCCATGCCGCCGATGGTCGGCGCGTACGAGCGTCCGTTGTCGTTGACGACGATCACCAGGTTGCGGTCGTTGTCGTCGGAGATGTTGTTGAGCGCCTCCCACGTCATGCCGCCCGTGAGCGAGCCGTCGCCGACCACGGCCACGACGTGCCGGTCGTGGCGGCCGGTGCGGGTGAGGGCGCGCGACACGCCGTCCGCCCAGCTCAGCGAGCTGGACGCGTGCGAGGACTCGACGACGTCGTGCGGGCTCTCCGAGCGCTGCGGGTACCCCGCCAGCCCGCCACGCGCACGGAGCTGCGAGAAGTCCTGCCGCCCGGTGAGCAGCTTGTGCACGTACGACTGGTGCCCGGTGTCGAAGATCATCGGGTCGTTCGGCGAGTCGAACACGCGGTGAAGCGCGATGGTGAGCTCCACGACGCCCAGATTGGGACCGAGGTGGCCGCCGGTGCGGGCGACGTTCTCGACGAGGAATCCGCGGATCTCGTCCGCGAGCCGCTCCAGCTGATCGATGGTCAGCGCGTCGAGGTCACGGGGTCCGGTGATGGACGACAGCAGCGACATCCCCGCTCCTTTCCCGCCCGCAAGGGCCTTGTCAGTCTACCCGTGGCATGAGGAGGGGACCGGATGCCGCGGCATCCGGTCCCCCGTGAATCGGCTGTCAGACCAGCGAACGCAGCACGTACTGCAGGATGCCGCCGTTGCGGTAGTAGTCGGCCTCACCGGGCGTGTCGATGCGGACGACCGCGTCGAACACGACCGTCTGCTTGCCCTCGGGCGAGAACTCGCTCGGCTCGGCGGTGACGCGCACGGTCTTCGGCGTGACGCCCTCGTTCAGCTGCTCCAGGCCCTCGATCGAGACGACCTCGGTGCCGTCCAGGCCCAGCGACTTCCAGCTCTCGCCGGCGGGGAACTGCAGCGGCACGACGCCCATGCCGATGAGGTTCGAGCGGTGGATGCGCTCGAAGCTCTCGGTGATGACCGCCTTCACGCCCAGGAGGCTGGTGCCCTTGGCCGCCCAGTCGCGGGACGAGCCCGAGCCGTACTCCTTGCCGCCGAAGACGACGAGCGGGGTGCCCTGCGCCTGGTAGTTCATGCTCGCGTCGTAGATGAAGGACTGCGGGCCGCCCTCCTTGGTGAAGTCGCGGGTGTACCCGCCCTCGACGATCTGCCCGTCGTTGACGGCGGCGACGAGCTCGTTCTTGAGCCGGATGTTCGCGAACGTGCCGCGGATCATGACCTCATGGTTGCCGCGGCGCGAGCCGTAGGAGTTGAAGTCCTTCTGCGCGACGCCGTGCTCGGTGAGGTATTGCGCGGCGGGGGTGCCGGCCTTGATGTTGCCCGCGGGCGAGATGTGGTCGGTCGTGACGGAGTCGCCGAGGGTCGCCATGACACGTGCCCCGCGGATGTCCGACACCGGGGTCAGCTCCATGGTCATCCCCTCGAAGTACGGGGGCTTGCGCACGTAGGTCGACTCGTCGTCCCACTCGAACACGGGGCCGGTGGGGGTCGGAAGGTTCTTCCAGCGCTCGTCCCCCTCGAACACCGTCGCGTACTGCGTGATGAACTGCTCCCGCGAGATCGACGTGTCGATGATCTGCTGGACCTCCTCCGGCGACGGCCAGATGTCCTTGAGGAACACGTCGTTGCCCTCGAGGTCCTTGCCGAGCGGGTCGGTCTCGAAGTCGAAGTTCATCGAGCCGGCCAGCGCGTACGCGACCACGAGCGGCGGCGAGGCGAGGTAGTTCATCTTCACGTCGGGGCTGATGCGGCCCTCGAAGTTGCGGTTGCCCGAGAGCACGGCCGTCACGGCGAGGTCGTGCTCGTTGATCGCCTCGGAGACCTCCTCGATGAGCGGGCCCGAGTTGCCGATGCAGATCGTGCACCCGTAGCCGACCGTGAAGAAGTCGAGGCCCTCCAGCGCCTTGTCCAGGCCCGACTTCTCGTAGTAGTCGGTGACGACCTTGGAGCCGGGGCCGAGCGTCGTCTTCACCCACGGCTTGCGCTTGAGGCCCTTGTCGACCGCCTTCTTGGCCAGCAGCCCCGCCGCGATCATGACCGAGGGGTTGGAGGTGTTGGTGCACGACGTGATGGCGGCGAGCGTGACGGCGCCGTTGTCGAGGATGTACGCCTCACCGTCGGGCGTGGTGACCTTCACCGGCTTGGACGCCGACGCCGGCGCGCCGCTGTTGATGTGCACCGGACGGGTGGTGGGCTCCTCCTCGCCGGGCACGGCTCCGGGGTCGGACGCGGGGAACGAGTGCTTGGACTCGAGGTCGACGATGTCGTCAGAGGTCGACGCGGTCGCGTAGTTGACGATGTCCTTCTCGAACTGCGACTTGGCCTCGGAGAGCAGGATGCGGTCCTGCGGGCGCTTGGGGCCCGCGATCGACGGGACGACCGTCCCGAGGTCCAGCTCCATGTACTCGCTGAAGACGAGCTCGCGCGCCGGGTCGTGCCAGAGCGACTGCTCCTTCGCGTAGGCCTCGACCAGCGCCACCGCGTCCTCGTCGCGCCCGGTCAGGCGCAGATAGTCCAGCGTCACGTCGTCGATGGGGAACATCGCGGCGGTCGAGCCGAACTCGGGGCTCATGTTGCCGATGGTGGCACGGTTCGCCAGCGGCACCGACGCCACGCCCTCGCCGTAGAACTCCACGAACTTCCCGACCACGCCGTGCTTGCGCAGCATGTCGGTGATGGTGAGGACGACGTCGGTCGCGGTGACCCCGGCGGGGATCGAGCCGGTGAGCTTGAAGCCGACGACGCGCGGAATGAGCATCGACACCGGCTGGCCGAGCATGGCGGCCTCGGCCTCGATGCCGCCGACGCCCCAGCCGAGCACGCCGAGGCCGTTGACCATCGTGGTGTGCGAGTCGGTGCCGACGCAGGTGTCGGGGTAGGCGCGCAGGACGCCGTTCACCTCGCGGTCGTAGACGACCTTCGCCAGGTGCTCGATGTTGACCTGGTGCACGATGCCGGTGCCCGGGGGGACCACCTTGAAGTCGTCGAACGCGGTCTGGCCCCAGCGGAGGAACTGGTACCGCTCGCCGTTGCGCTCGTACTCGATCTCGACGTTGCGCTCGAGGGCGTCCTCGCGGCCGAAGAGGTCGGCGATGACGGAGTGGTCGATGACCATCTCGGCGGGCGAGAGCGGGTTGATGCGGTTGGGGTCGCCCCCCAGCGCCGTCACGGCCTCGCGCATCGTGGCGAGGTCGACGATGCACGGAACGCCGGTGAAGTCCTGCATCACCACGCGCGCCGGCGTGAACTGGATCTCGGTGTCGGGCTCGGCATCGGGGTTCCACGAGCCGAGCGCCCTGATCTGCTCCGCCGTCACGTTCGCACCGTCCTCGGTGCGCAGCAGGTTCTCCAGCAGCACCTTGAGGCTGAACGGGAGCTTCTCGTAACCCGCGACGGTGTCGATGCGGAAGATCTCGTAGTCGGTGCTGCCGACCGTCAGGGTGCTCTTCGCACCGAAGCTGTCAACCGTGGACACGTCTGTCTCCTTCGTCGGCGGCGGGATCGGGCCGGAGCCCGGCCTCCCCATCTTCCCCCGCGCCGGAGCCCTCGGCTAGTGAGGTCTCCCTAATCGAACGGCGGGAAAGTATCTTGATGTCAAGATAAATGTATCACTTCCGGGCGGAAGGGTAGAGCGCGCGGACGGCGAGCCACGTGACCGCGACGAGCGGCGCGAACAACGGCAGGCCCATGATGAGCTTGAGTGTGCCGAGCGCCGTGACGTCGCCCGCGAAGTACAGCGGCAGCTGCACGACCAGCCGCAGTGCGAACAGCCCTGCCCACGCGATGGAGAGCCAGAAGAAGACGCGCCGCTTGCGCCGGTCGGCGCGCCACGCCGTGCCCTCCCCCATCAGGAACCCCACCGCCAGGCCGATCAGCGGCCAGCCGACCAGAGCCGACACCAGGAATGCGGTCCCGTAGAGCGTGTTGGTGAGGAACCCGGGGACGAAGCTGTCCTCCCCCCGACCGGTCCACAGCGACAGCGCCGCGGCGGCCGCGGCGGCCACCAGGCCGCCGATCGCCGCGCTGGCGGACTGGCGCTGGATCAGCCGCACGATGGTGAACACCGCGGCGAGGCCGACCGACAGTCCGAGGCTCAGCAGCAGGTTCCCGGAGCGCGCGTCGGGAGCGGGGTTGTACGTCGCGGTCCACGCGACGAGGAAGACGACGCCCGGGAGGACCGATTCGAGGATGCCGCGCCAGCCGCCCATCGCTGCCCACACGACGTGCCCGGTGCTCCTCCCCTCGGCGGGATCGAGGCCGGCACGGCGTGCGGCGCCGCCGAGGGCGGCGCCGAGGACCTCGGAGGCCGAAGGCGGGGCATCCGTCCCCTCGTCTCCTCCGCCATCTGCGGCGGGGCGGCCCGATGCGTCGTCCGGGCGCGGGGCGTCGCTCACGCCGTGCCCGGGGTGGCCGGCATCCGCAGCGGGATGAGGTCGCGCGGCGGCATCGGGGATCCGCCTCGCACCACGACGATGGACCGGAACAGGTCCTCGACCGCAGCGGCGGCCTCCACGTCGGACGTCGCTGCGCCGCCGATCACGCCGCGCAGGAACCACCGCGGCCCGTCCACGCCCACGAAGCGGGCGAGGCGCTTGCCGGCGGCGCCGTCGGCCCCGGCCACGACGGGCACCTCCGCGAGCAGCTCCGGTCCCAGCGGACCGTCGCGCTCCTCGACGCGACCACCCTGCTGTCGTATCTGCTGGCGGATCTGCTCGCGCGTCTCCTCCCACAGGCCGGCCGACCGCGGGGCGGCGAAGGGCTGCACCTGCAGGGTGGAGCCCGCGTAGTCCAGCCCGACCGCCACGATGCGCTTCGTCTGCTCCTCGACCTCGAGTCGCAGGTTCAGGCCCTCGCGGGGCAGGATCTTGATGCCGCCGAGGTCGATGTACGGGCGCACCGGATTGGCCTCGGCCTCGTCGAAGGGACCCGCCTCCGCGCGGTCCTGCGGCGCGACCTTCGACGGCGCGTCGTCGGAAGTGGGGTCGGTCATGCCAGGACTCCGTCCTTCTGGTAGCCGGTGGAGCCGAAACCGCCCTCGCCGCGCACGCTGTCGGGCAGGCTCTCCACCGGGATGAACACGGCGCGGGGCACCGGCATCACGATGAGCTGCGCGACCCGGTCGCCGACGGCGATCTCGTGCGCATGCTCCCGGTCGGTGTTGAGGAGGATGACCTTGATCTCGCCGCGGTATCCGGCGTCGATCGTGCCGGGGGCGTTGACGATCGTGATGCCGTGCTTGGCGGCCAGGCCGCTGCGCGGGACCACGAAGGCGACGTGACCCTCGGGAAGGGCGATGCGCACGCCGGTGCCGACGAGAGCCCGGGCGCCGGGCTCCAGGCGCACCGCCTCGGCGGCGACGAGGTCCGCACCCGCGTCGCCCGGGTGGGCGTACGCCGGGACGTCGGAGGCGATAATGGGGACGTCCACCGTTTCAGTCACCCCACGAGGCTAATGCAGAACTCAGCGCGTCACGCCGGAGCGACCGGCGGCTACCGCGAGCGGCTCGGCCCCTCGCTGTGGATCCTGGTGGCGGCGGCGCTGGCCGCGCCGATGGTGGCCCTCGTGCTGACTCCCGTCGACACCACGATCGCCCTCGTCATCGGCGTCGCCGTCGGGGTGCTGCTCGTCGGCATCCTGATCGGTGCCGCGCCCGTCGTCGAGGTGCGCGACGGCGAGCTGCGGGCGGGGCGCGCCCACATCGGGGTCGAATTCCTCGGTGCGCCCGCGGTGCACACGGGCGAGGAAGCCCGCCATGCCCGGGGAGCCGGTCTGGACCCACGGTCGTGGCATCTGATCCGAGGGGGGATCGACGGCGTCGTCGTGGTGCCCGTCACCGACACCGACGACCCGACGACCGCGTGGGTGATCTCCTCGCGGACGCCGGATCGTCTTGCCGCAGCGGTGCGGCGGGCTCAGCTCAGGCGGAGCACTCAGAGCAGATAGGACCGTCGGCGGTGTCGTGATCGAGCTGCGAGCGGTGCTTGACGAGGAAGCAGTTCGAACAGGTGAACTCGTCTTCCTGAGGCGGGAGAACGACGACGTCGAGCTCGAGGTCCGAGAGGTCGGCACCGGGCAGCTCGAAGCCCGACGGGTTGTCGGCGTCCTCCACATCGACCGACCCCGAGAGCTTGTCGGGAACGCGCTCCTTGAGCGCTTCGATCGACTCGCTGTCGTCCTCGGTCTTGCGGGGGGCGTCGTAATCGGTGGCCATGCGTGAAGGTCTCTACTTCCGGGGTGTCACGGGTTGCGCTGGCCCTTGCGGGCGGCGATAGTTTGCACGACCGGTCCTCATTTCGCAAATGCGATCCGGCCGCTTTCGGGGGGCGTCGCCGCGTGAAACTCGCGGCACGCGTCGGATATTCCCGGTGCGCGCAGTCCGCTGTGTCAGCATGGGCCGACTGGCAGGATCGGAGGGGCGTTTCGCATGGAACAGCTCAAGGTGATCGGAACCGAGGACGACAAGCTCATCCTGGCGACCGAGTCCGGCGAGAGATTCTCGCTCGACGTCGACGACGTGCTGCGCAGGGAGCTGCGCAAGGCGCGCCGGGAGCGCGAGAGCGAGCCGGAGGTCCCCCGGCCGAGTCCCCGCGAGATCCAGGCCCACATCCGGTCGGGCCTGTCCGCGCGCGAGGTGGCCGAGCTCCTGGACGCGCGCGTCGAGGACGTCATCCGCTTCGAGGGCCCGGTGCTGGCCGAGCGCGAGCACGTCGTCGGTCAGGCTCTCGCCGTCCCGGTGCTCGTGGGCGGCGACTTCGAAGGCGACGGGCAGACCACCTTCGGCTCGGCCGTGCGGGCGAAGCTCGCCGAGGCGGGCGCCGTCGGAGAGCGATGGACCAGCTGGAAGGAGCCGGCCGGCTGGATCGTCAAGCTGGAGTTCATCTCGAACGACATCGGCCACGACGCGCGCTGGGGGTTCGACCCCCGCCGCTCGACCCTGTCGCCGTTGAACTCCGACGCGATCCAGCTGTCGCGGCAGGGTTCCCTCCCGGAGGGCCTGATCCCGCGTCTGCGTGCGCTGGACAGCGCGCCTGCCAAGGACGACTCCCGATTCGACAGTGGCGCCTTCGGGCCGCGGCGGCTCCCCGACGCCGACCTCGAGTCCCCCGACCTGCCCTCGCCGGCCGCTCCCGCCGTGCAGCAGGCGGCGATCAAGCGCGCGAGCGACCCGCCCGCGGCGACCTCCGCCGAGACGGCCGACCTGCTCGAGGCCCTGCGCCGGCGGCGTGGCCAGCGCGAGCCGCTGCCCGGCGCCGAGGAACTCGACGCCGCCCCCCGCGGCAGCGCGCCGGTCGCACTGTTCGATGCCCTCGAACCGGGTTACGAGGAGGCCGCGCCAGGCGACGAGCCGGCGGCATCCGATTATCAGCCCTCCTCCCCCGCCGTCGCGGAGGCCGGTCGCCGCAAGGGCCGGACCTCGATGCCCTCGTGGGACGAGATCGTGTTCGGCGCCCGTTCCGAAGAGTGACCTGCCGACGGGCTACGCGAAGGCGCCGAGCCTGATGAGCGGCACCACGCGCTCCTCGTCGGTCAGCGAGCCGTGCTGCCCGATCATCTTCTGGGGCGCCTTGTCGGCGAGTCGGTCGTCGTAGTACGCGATGCCCGAGCGTGCGGCGACCAGCACATCGCCGATGCGCTCCCGCACCTCGGGGGCCACGTCACCGATCAGACCGGAGGCCTCCAGCTCAGTGCGCGAGGCCACCCACGACCGGGAGCCCTCGGACTCCCGCCACCGGTCGAGCACGGTGTCGGCCTGCCCCGGCTCGGCGTAGAGATGGAGCATGCGAGGCTCGCCCCCGATCAGGCGCACCCCGTCCAGCAGCGGGCCGTCGTCCAGCAGGACGTGCCGGTGGCGCGGCACGTCGATCATGCCGTGATCGGAGGTGACCACGACCCCGGTGCCTCGGTCGACAGCGGATGCGAGGGTGCGCGCGGCGGCATCGACGTACTCCAGCGTCGCGACCCAGTCGTCGGACTCCCAGCCGCGCCGGTGCCCGACCGCGTCCAGATCCGGCGCGTAGAGGTACACCAGAGAGCCCGGATGCCGCGCCGCGAGGTCGGCCGCGATCCTCACCCGGTCCCCGAGGTCGTCGGCGCCGTGGAACTCCGCGTCGCCGAGGGTGGCGACGGTGAAGCCCGTGTTCCGGTACTCCTCGCGCGAGACGGCGAAGAAGGGCCGGCCGAGCGCCGCGGAGAGCGGAGTCGCCCGCTGGAACGACAGCGGCAAGCCGTCGGTGTCCCACCCGCGGAGCTGGTTGACGACGTCGTCCGTCCCGGGAACGCGGGCACGGTATCCGACGATGCCGTGCTGCCCCGGCTGCACGCCGGTCAGGAGGCTCGGGAGAGCGGCCGCGGTGGTGGACGGGAACACCGTGCGCGCGATGTCCCTCTTCGTCCTGGCCTCCGAGAGGAACCTCGCGTGGCCGGCGCGGGCCGCGAGGTTGTGCGACCCCAGCCCGTCGAGCACCCACACGATGGCGCTGCGAGCGGGCGCGAACCACTCCGAACCCCCCGCCAGCGCCGCCGACATCTCGGTCACGACACGGGTGAGGCTCCGGGCGCGAGGCGGGTCCGCGGGTAGGCTGAGGGACATCGGGGCCAGTCTCGCACACCGCGATCGCCCCACCTCGCACCCGCCGTCACCCGAGGCCCCACCGTCACATGCCCGCTTCCCGCACCGACTCCGCACCCGCCGATCACGGGCGCATCGAGGACGTCGACGTCTCTTCCGAGATGCAGACGTCGTTCCTCGAGTACGCCTACTCGGTCATCTACTCGCGCGCGCTGCCCGACGCACGCGACGGCCTGAAGCCGGTGCAGCGGCGCATCCTCTTCCAGATGGCCGACATGGGACTGCGCCCCGACCGCGGGCACGTCAAGAGCGCGCGCGTCGTGGGCGAGGTGATGGGAAAGCTCCACCCGCACGGCGATGCGCCCATCTACGACGCCCTCGTGCGTCTCGCCCAGCCGTTCTCGCTGCGCGTGCCGCTCGTGGACGGGCACGGCAACTTCGGCTCGCTCGACGACGGGCCGGCCGCGCCCCGCTACACCGAGGCGCGCCTCGCACCGCCGGCCCTCGCGCTCACCGAGAACCTCGACGAGGACGTCGTCGACTTCATTCCGAACTACGACGGTCAGTTCCAGCAGCCGGAGGTGCTGCCGGCCGCCTTCCCGAATCTCCTCGTCAACGGGACCACGGGCATCGCGGTGGGCATGGCGACCAACATGGCGCCGCACAATCTGATCGAGGTCGTCGGCGCCGCCACCCACCTGCTCGAGAACCCCGACGCGACCGTCGAAGAGCTCATGGAGTTCGTCCCCGGCCCGGACCTGCCGGGCGGCGGCATCATCGTCGGACTCGACGGCATCAAGGACGCCTACACGAACGGCCGGGGCAGCTTCCGCACGCGGGCGAAGGTCTCCATCGAATCGTTGGGGCCGCGCCGCACCGGACTCGTCGTCACCGAGCTGCCGTACCTCGTGGGCCCCGAGCGCGTCATCGAGAAGATCAAGGACGCCGTCACCGCGAAGAAGCTCCAGGGCATCTCCGACGTCACCGACCTGACCGACCGCCACAAGGGGCTCCGCCTCGTGATCGGCATCAAGACGGGGTTCGATCCGCAGGCCGTCCTCGAGCACCTCTACCGGCTGACGCCGCTGGAGGACTCGTTCGGCATCAACAACGTCGCCCTGGTCGACGGCCAGCCGCAGACCCTCGGCCTGCGCGAGCTGCTGCGCGTCTACCTCGATCACCGCATCAGCGTGGTCACCCGCCGCAGCCGGTATCGCCTCGCGCGGCGCAACGAGCGCCTCCACCTGGTCGAGGGCCTGCTCATCGCGATCCTCGACATCGACGAGGTCATCCAGGTCATCCGCACTTCCGACGACGGCGAGCAGGCGCGCGGCCGCCTCATGAACGTCTTCGATCTCTCCGAGCCGCAGGCCGAGTACATCCTCGAGCTGCGGCTTCGGCGCCTGACGAAGTTCTCCCGCATCGAGCTGGAGGCCGAGCGCGACAACCTCAAGCGCGAGATCGCCGAGCTCGAGGAGCTCCTCGGCAGCGACATCCTGCTGCGCGCGCGGGTCGCGAAGGAGCTGGATGCCGCGGCCGAGACCTTCGGGACACCGCGACGCACGCTCCTCCTCAACGGCGGTCCGGTTCAGCCGCGTTCGCGGGCGGCCGCGGCGCCGGCGGATCTGCAGATCGCCGACGCGCCGTGCCGAGTCTTCCTGTCGGCGACCGGACGTATGGTGCGCGCCGAGCTCGTCGCCGACGCGCCGGGCGGTGGCGTCGTGGCGCCCGCCCGCCGGTCCAAGCACGACGCGATCCGCTCGGCGGTCGACACGACGACCCGAGGAGACCTCGGCGCCGTCACGAGCCGCGGCCGGCTCATCCGCTTCTCGCCGGTCGACCTGCCGTCGGTGCCGGGCAACTCGGTGCAACTGGCCGCGGGGACCCGCGGCGACCAGTACCTCGGGCTCAGCGGCGGCGAGCACGTCGTCGCCATCGTGCCGCTGGACGGCTCCCCGCCCATCGCGCTGGGCACGGCTCAGGGCGTCGTGAAGCGCGTCGCGGCGGGCGAGCTCGGCAGCAAGCACGACATCGAGATCATCGCGCTGAAGGAGGGCGACCGCGTGGTCGGGGCCGCGCCCGCCTCCGACGGCGCCGAGCTCGTGTTCGTGGCCAGCGACGCCCAGCTCCTGCGCTTCGACGCCTCGTCGGTGCGCCCACAGGGCCGCTCGGCCGGGGGTATGGCCGGCATGCGTCTCGCCGACGACGCCCAGGTCATCGCCTTCGACGTCGTGGGGCCGTCCGAGTTCGACGCCGTCGTGGTCACGGTCGCCGGATCGACCACGGCGATCCCCGGCACCGACGCCGGAAGCGCCAAGGTGTCGCTGTTCAGCGAGTTCCCGGCGAAGGGACGCGCGACCGGCGGGGTTCGGGCTCAGCGGTTCCTCAAGGGAGAGGACGCGATCAACCTCGCCTGGGTCGGCACCGAGCCACGCGCGGTCGGTCCGGATGGCTCGGTCAGGACCCTGCCCGCGTCCGGAGCCAAGCGCGACGCCTCGGGCACCGCGCTCGACGGCGTGATCGGGGCGATCGGCACCGGCATCCGCTGATCCGGATCCGGCGCGCGTCAGGCGTCGATGCGTTCCCGGGCCAGACGGTCGCTCGAGTCGATGATGAACTCCTTGCGCGGCGCGACGTCGTTGCCCATGAGGAGTTCGAAGACGGATGCCGCGGCTTCGGCGTCCTCCATCCGCACCCGCCGCAGCGTGCGGCCGGCGCGATCCATCGTCGTGGTCGCGAGCTGATCGGCGTCCATCTCGCCGAGACCCTTGTACCGCTGCACCGGCTCCTGCCAGCGCTTCCCGGCCTTCGTGAGCTTGGAGAGCAGGCCGTGCAGCTCCGCCTCGGAGTACGTGTAGACGGTCTCGTTGGGCTTCGAGCCGGGGTTCATGATCACCACGCGGTGCAGCGGCGGCACCGCGGCGAACACCCGGCCTTCGTCGATGAGAGGGCGCATGTACCGGAAGAACAGCGTGAGCAGCAGCGTGCGGATGTGTGCACCGTCGACGTCGGCGTCGCTCATCAGGATGATCTTGCCGTACCGGGCTGCTTCGAGCTCGAAGGAGCGGCCCGACCCTGCGCCGATCACCTGGATGATGGCGGCGCACTCGGCGTTGGACAGCATGTCGCTGACCGACGCCTTCTGAACGTTGAGGATCTTCCCGCGGATCGGCAGCAGGGCCTGGTACTCGCTGTTGCGGGCGAGCTTGGCCGTGCCGAGCGCCGAGTCGCCCTCGACGATGAACAGCTCCGATTCGGCGACGTCGTTGGACCGGCAGTCCGCGAGCTTCGCCGGCAGCGACGACGACTCGAGCGCGTTCTTGCGGCGCTGCGTCTCTTTATGGGTGCGCGCCGAGATGCGCGCCTTCATCTCGGAGACGACCTTGTCCAGCAGCTGCGACGTCTGCGCCTTGTCATCGCGCTTGGGTGACGAGAACCGGGCCGCCAGTTCGCGCGTGACCACGGTGGACACGATCTGGCGGACGGCCGGCGTGCCCAGCACCTCCTTGGTCTGCCCCTCGAACTGCGGCTCGGGAAGACGCACCGTCAGGACGGCGGTGAGGCCGGCGAGGATGTCGTCCTTCTCGAGTTTGTCGTTGCCGACCTTGAGGCGGCGCGCATTCTGGGCGACCTGGTCGCGCAGCACCTTCATGAGGCCCTGCTCGAACCCCTGCTGGTGCGTTCCGCCCTTCGGCGTGGCGATGATGTTGACGAACGACCGCGCCACTGTCTCGTAGCCGGTCCCCCAGCGCACGGCGATGTCGACGTGGCACTCGCGCTCGACCTCGGTGGGGACCATCGCGCCGGAGGCCTGCAGCACCGGGACGGTCTCGGTGAACGTGCCCGAGCCGGTGAGGCGCCACGTGTCGGTCACCCCCGAATCGGGAGCGAGGAAGTCGGCGAACTCCGAGATCCCCCCGTCGAAGCGGTAGCTGGTCTCGACAGGCTCGCCGGTCTCGGTGCCGGGGCGCTCGTCGCGGATGACGATCTCGAGGCCGGGCACGAGGAACGCCGTCTGCCGCGCGCGCTGCTCCAGCTCCTGCAGGTTGAAGGCCGCGTCCTTCGTGAAGATCTGGCGGTCGGCCCAGTAGCGGATGCGCGTGCCGGTGACCCCCTTGGCGGCCCTCCCGACGACGCGCAGCTCGCTGCGCTCCTCGAACGGCGTGAATGCGGAGTCGGGGCTGCCGTTCGAGAAGACTCCGGGCTCGCCGCGATGGAACGACATGGCCCAGGTCTTGCCGCCGCGATCGACCTCGACGTCGAGCCGTTCCGAGAGCGCATTGACGACGGATGCCCCCACCCCGTGGAGGCCGCCGGACGCGGCGTACGAGCCGCCGCCGAACTTGCCGCCGGCATGGAGCTTGGTGAAGACGACCTCGACACCCGACAGCCCGGTGCGCGGTTCGATGTCGACCGGGATGCCGCGGGCACGGTCGCGCACCTCGACACTGCCGTCGGCGTGGAGCACGATGTCGATCCGCGAGCCGTGGCCCGCGAGGGCCTCGTCGACGGAGTTGTCGATGATCTCCCAGAGGCAGTGCATGAGCCCGCGCGCGTCGGTCGAGCCGATGTACATGCCGGGGCGCTTGCGGACCGCTTCCAGCCCCTCGAGGACCTGGAGATGGTGGGCGGAGTACTCGGCGGTCACAATCTCCCATCGTAATCGGGCCGCCCGTCACGCCCGCGCAGACACGCACCGGCGCCCGGCCCGCGTACGCGCTCAGCGAAATGTGTCGCGTTCCGGGCATTCTCAGACGCGGGCGTGGTTGTATTTCATGACCGCTACGGAGTTCTACGCATACGAGGAGGCACCGAGATGACCACGCTTTCGACACCGACCGAGAACGGCGCCGTCCTCGAACACCGCCTCACCGCGACCGACCGATGCGACTCCTGCGGCGCTCAGGCCTACATCGCCGCCGAGGTCAACGGCAGCGAGCTGCTCTTCTGCGCACATCACGGCCGCAAGTACGAAGAGAAGCTGCGCGCGGTCGCCACCACCTGGCACGACGAGACGGCACGCCTGTCCGAGGCTGACTGAGCACGACGTCACTCCCCCGCGTACACACGCGGGATGAGCGGTGACACGCGCACGGCGATCTCCTCGCCGATCGTGCCGATGAGCTCGGCGAGATCCGTCGCCGAGCTCTCGCCGTCTGATCCCGGACCGAACACGGTCACACGGTCGCCGATCGCCGCGCCGCCCCATGACTCCACGAGCGACTCGCTCCCCTCGACGGCGAGGAGGGCCCGGGGGCCGGCGGGCGTGCCGACCGTGGCGCGCCCTTGGAGGCGCGAGGGCAGCCCGTGCAGCGCGCCGATCCCGACGCGCGCGACGCCGCCCTCGACGCTGGTGACTTGCGCTTCCAGCCGGCCGATGGGCGCCAGCCCGAGCCGTTCGGCGGCGGGACCTCCGGCGGAGCGGATGCCGTAGCAGAAGGCGCCCACCCGCACCATGTCGTAGCGGAACTCGGGGCGCGCGAAGGAGGCGGCGCTGGCAGCGAGATGGCGCAGGGCCGGACGCAGCCCGGCCTCGTGGGCCTGACGCACCCCGCGTGCGAACAGCGCACGGGCGTCGTCGTCCTCGGCGTCCGACGCCTCGGCGATGTGGCTCCAGACGCCGGTGACGTGAATCGCACCCTCAGCCTGCAGCTCCGCCGCCCGTGCGACGAATCCCGGCCACGCCTCCGGACGCACGCCGTTGCGGTGCAGCCCCGTGTCGAGCTTGAGATGCACGCGCAAGGTCCGGCCGACGGAGCGCGCCGCGGCCGCCGCGTCCTCGAGAAGATCCGCGTCTCCCACACCGAGGTCGACATCCGCCTCCGCGGCGGCACGCAGCTCCGCGTCCGAGGCCGCGATCCAGGCGAACACGCGGACGTCGTCGCCCAGCAGTCGACGCACGGCGCCGGCGGTGCGCGCGTCGAACGCGCCGAACCACCTCACTCCGGCAGCTGCCGCGGCGCGCACGACCGGGACGAGGCCGTGCGCGTACGCGTCGTCCTTCACGACGAGCATCACCTCGGCGGGAGCGACCGTCTCGCGCACCCTCGCGAGATTGGCGACGAGGGCGCGCAGGTCCACGTGCAGCGCCGGGGTCACGGCGTCTCCTGGCGGGATGCCCGCAGCCCGACGGTCGTGACGAGCTCGCCCGGATGCAGCCCGGTGACGCGCACCCAGTCCGCCAGCGACGGCTCCCCCGCGGCCGGATCGCCGAGGAAGAGCGCCTCGTCGCCGCGTCGGACGGCGGCATCCCCGATGTCCACGACGCAGACGTCCATCGCCACGCGTCCGACGATCGAGTGCCGGTGCCCCGCGATCGCCACGTCGACGGCACCGCCGAGCTCGCGGACGACGCCCTGCGCGTAGCCGCCCGTGACGAGAGCGATCCGGGTGTCGGCCGGTGCCCGGAACGCGAATCCGTACGACACGCCCTCTCCGGCGCGGAGGTCTTTGACCGACAGCACGGTACCCGTCAGCCGCAGCGCCGGCGTCGCCCCGGTGGGCGCGCCGGGAAGCCCGAAGAAGGAAGCGGGCGACAGCACCTCCGCGGTGTCGGCGGGCGCGTCGTCCTCGGCGGGCGTGAGCTGCAGCTCGTCGAGGACCGCCCGCGCGCTGTCGGCCCCGTGGCCCCAGGCATCCGCCTGCAGCAGCGCCGTCGCATAGCGTTCGGCACCGCCCTCGCGTGCGGCGAGGGCGTTGGCGGCGAGCGTGGCCCGCGAGACGCGCGCGACCGGAAAGCTGCGTGGCCCGCCCCCCGGCAGCGCGTGCCCAGGGATCGACGAACTCACGCCTCTAGACTAACGGGGTCCCCCGATCCCGACCCCGGAGCACGCATGCCTTCTCAGGGCCTCGCCCTCTCGAACCGTCTTCGCTACCTCGCCTGGCGGATCCGCCGGATCGATGTGGGCTCCGTGCTGGAGCGTGCGAAGGAGACCGCGCACGCGCACGGCAAGTGGACCCCCGCGGTGGTGGTCGACATGCTCTGGTCGGCCGGCTTCCGGCAGGTCGGCTTCCAGGACTACGTCGACTACGACTTCGCGATCCTCAACCGTGCGGAGCGGGCGACGTACATGACGCATCCGGTCTCGAACGAGCTCTCGCAGAAGTACGACCACCCCGACTATCGCGGCCTGTTCCAGGACAAGGTGGAGTTCGACCGCACCTTCAGCGAGTTCCTGCGGCGCGATTGGATGGTCGTCGAGGAGGGGAACGCCGACGCCGTGCGCGCGTTCGCCGAGAAGCACGGCACGATCGTCACGAAGGAGCCGGTGGGTCAGGCCGGGACCGGGGTGCACCGCTACCACGCCGCCGAGGTGTCGGATTGGGAGGAGTTCCATCGCGGACTCCTCGCTCGCGGCGAGCTCCTCATCGAGGAGGTCATCCGCCAGCACGAGGACCTCGCGGCCGTCTGCCCCGGCACCGTCAACACGACGCGCGTGACCGCCTTCTTCGACGGCGAGAGGACCCACATCCTGGCGATGGCGCAGAAGTTCGGGCGCGGCGCGGTCAGCGACCAGATGACCTTCGGCGGGTTCTACACGATGCTCGACGACGACGGCCATGCCGTGGGACCCGGATACGACTCGCATGGGCACGTGCACGAGAAGCACCCCGACAGCGGCTTCGTGATCGCGGACTTCCAGTTGCCGATGGTCGACCAGGTCAAGGAGTTCGTCGACCGGGTCGCGCGAGTCGTCCCGCAGGTGCAGTACGTCGGATGGGACATCGTCGTCTCCCCCGACGGACCGGTGCTGGTCGAGGGAAACTGGGGCGCCGGCGTCTACGAGAACAAGCCGAGCGTCACCGGCATCCGCACCGGTCACAAGCCGCGCTACCGTGCCGCGATCGGGTTCTGACGTTGACGCGGTGCGGATCAATGCGACGAAGGAGCGTTGATGCGTGCCGGGTCAAGGTCGAGTAGCGCGCGAGGAACGAGCCCGCGTATCGAGACCCCGATAGAAGAAGGCGCGGCACCCTCGGGTGCCGCGCCTTCCGCGTATGAGGGGTGGCGTCAGACTGCGCGGATGATGCCCATCGGCGTGGACTGATGCCCCTGGCCGAGAGGGTTGTCCTTCAGGATCGCGACGAGGCGCTTCTCCTCCGCCTTGTCGACGGTCGAGCCGAGCACGTTGCCCCCGAGGTCGTTGATGTCGACGACCGCGACCTCGGGCACACCGTTGAGGAGGGCCTTGAGACGCTGAGCGACCTCGCGCGGACGTTCGGGGCCGAGCACGACAGCCTTGTTGTAGGGCGGGATCGTGCCCGACGTGGGGCCGTCGATCGCGCGGGCCCGGTCGCCGGCGATGCGGTAGAAGTCGCCCTTGCGTCCGAACAGCTTCGTGACGGCCGAGACCGCGGCTGCGAAGAGGATGCGGATCGTGCCGCACTCGCGCAGCGCCATCTCCATCGTCTCGGGCATGCCGAGGCCGATCCCGTACGGCGTGCGCGTGACGTACTTCGACAGGAAGAACGCCAGCTTGCGCGGCTGGATGTCCTCGACGAGGTACGAGCGGCCCTGAGTGATCGCCACGATCTTCTCGGTCACGAACAGCAGGTCGCCCGATCGGACTACCTCCGCGGCGTACTCGCGGACGAACGCGTCGAGGTCGTCGCCGGGCATCACGACCCGCGTGCGGATCGGGATGCGGGCGAACGACGAGCCTTCGACCTGGACGGTGAGTGCCTTGCCGGCGTTCGCCTCGCTCACTCGAGGTAGTCCCGGAGGGACTGCGAGCGGGACGGATGCCGCAGCTTGGCCATCGTCTTGGACTCGATCTGGCGGATGCGCTCGCGGGTGACCCCGAACGTGTCGCCGATCTGGTCGAGCGTCTTCGGCTGACCGTCGCCGAGACCGAAGCGCATGCGGATGACGCCCGCCTCCCGCTCGGAGAGCGAGTCCAGGAGCGATTCGAGCTGGCGCTGCAGCATCGTGAAGCCGACCGCATCGGCGGGGACCACCGCCTCGGTGTCCTCGATGAGGTCGCCGAACTCGCTGTCGCCGTCCTCGCCGAGAGGCGTGTGCAGCGAGATCGGCTCGCGGCCGTACTTCTGCACCTCGATGACCTTCTCGGGCGTCATATCGAGCTCGCGGCTGAGCTCTTCCGGCGTGGGCTCGCGCCCGAGGTCCTGCAGCATCTGGCGCTGCACACGGGCGAGCTTGTTGATGACCTCGACCATGTGCACCGGGATGCGGATGGTGCGCGCCTGGTCGGCCATGGCACGGGTGATCGCCTGACGGATCCACCACGTGGCGTACGTCGAGAACTTGAAGCCCTTGGTGTAGTCGAACTTCTCCACCGCGCGGATGAGACCGAGGTTGCCCTCCTGGATGAGGTCCAGGAACTGCATGCCGCGCCCGGTGTAGCGCTTGGCGAGAGAGACGACCAGACGCAGGTTCGCGCCCAGGAGGTGCGACTTCGCGCGCTGGCCGTCGCGAGCCACCCACTGCAGGTCCAGTCCCAGCTGCGACGTCTTCTCGGCGGCCGACATGTGCGACAGCTTCTCTTCGGCGAACAGGCCCGCCTCGATGCGCATCGCGAGCTCGACCTCTTCGGCCGCGTTCAGCAGTGGCACCTTGCCGATCTGCTTGAGGTAGTCCTTCACGGGGTCGGCGGTCGCGCCGGTGATCTGCGTCGAGTAGACGGGGACGTCGTCCTCGTCGCTGGACGAGATGACGATCGCGCCGGTCGGGAGCGGCTCGGTGAACGCCGGCTTCGTGCTCTCCTCGTCCTCCTCCTCATCCGTCGCGTTCGCGTCGTCGGAGGGGGCCTTGCCGTCGGTCTTGGCCGGGGCTGCGTCGCCCGGCTCCTCGTCGGCGTCGTCGACGTCGACGGCATCGGCCTCGAGTTCGACGTCGTCGTCGAGCTCCTCGACGTCGTCCTCGAACTCCTCGTCCGACTTCTTCGCGCGCTTGGACGCGGTCTTCGGCGCGGCTTTCGCCTTCGCGCCGGTCTTGGGTGCTGCGGCCTTCTTCGCCGCCGAAGCCTTCTTCTCGTCCGGCTCGGTGTCCTTCGCGGCCGAGGGAGCCTTGGTCTTCGTGCCTGGAGTCACGTTTCGCCTTTCACCGGTCGACGCGCCGTGCGCGTCTCCGGTCGGTTTCGGACACTAGTAAGACCCTTGTCAAGTCCACATCTTCGGCAGGCAGGCCGACGAAGACGGTTGACAACGGGTCAGAGCGTCTAGTATCGCATACTTGCCGTGCGCCGCCAGCATCGCCCTGCGGCGTGCGGCACACCTCCATCCCCAGCATCAACACGCCGTCGCCGCGCGGCATTCCGCCTCGGCTGTGGCGGGACCGATCAGCTGCCGCGCTTGTCGTCGTCGCCGGGACGCGACGCCAGAAAGCGCTCGAGCTCGGCCGCCAGCTCGTCGGCGCTCGGCAGATCGCCCGTGTGGATCATCGGCGTGGCGAGCGTCGATCCCGCCATATAGGCGTCGTAGCGCTCTTCGAGGCCCTGCACCATACGGGCGAGCTCGTCGCTGCCCTCGATCTGCTCGGTGACCTTCTCGAGGTACTCGCGGTTCTCCTCGCGCAGGTCGTCACCCGCGAACACCAGCCCGGTGGCGACCGTGAGGCTGTCCAGCGCCGCGAGCGCCGCCGCCGGATACTCGGTGTCGCCGAGATAGTGAGGGATCAGCAGGACGAAGCCGGCGATGCGCACGCCGGCCGCAGCGAGGCGGTACTCGAGGAGGTGGCCTGCTGTGGCGGGTACCTGCGTATGCGGCTGCCACACCGAGTGCGCCTCGGTGAGCTCGGATCGCGTGCCGCTGACCGTCGTGCCGATCGGCCGGGTATGCGGAACCGGCATGGGAATGGCGTGCACCCACGTCACGGTCGACACGCCGTATGCCTCGGTGAAATCGAGCACCGCCGCGGCGAAGGCATCCCATGCGAAATCGGGCTCGTAGCCGGCCAGAAGGAGGAACGGCTGGCCGAGCGCGTCGTGCGCGAACGACAGCTCCAGCCGCTGCGGGCGGTAGTCGGTGAGATGGTCCTTCTCGAAGGCCACGATCGGCCGGCGCGCGCGATAGTCCAGCAGCACGTCGTTCGAGAAGACGGCCAGCGGCGACGGCGACAGCTCGTCGCGGAAGTGCTCGATGACCTGGCCCACGGCGCTTCCGGCGTCCGTGAACCCGGTGAGGGCGATCACCAGCGGGAGTCCGCGCGGGACGGGCGGCGCGGAGGCCGCACGCTCGAACAGCGGGCCGGGAAAAGGCATGCTCCCATGCTACGAGCAGGCCGCCGACGCCGGGGCGCGTCGGTCGCGCTCAGAGCGAACATCCGTCTGCCCCTCGAGGCGGGTGCAACGGGCGAACGGGCATCGAAACCTAGGATGGAGTCCATGTCGTTCCCCGACCTCGAATACCGCACCGCACCCGTCCGAGAGTCCGAAGCCGACGCCATCCTCCTCGCCCTGCCTCCTCTCGAGGCCGAAGGCCCGCCGCAGCTCGCGGAGTGGCCGGGACTCCGCGAGTCGCTGTCCGCAGTCGGGTTCACCGGCTCGCCCGGCGCCCTCGTCCGGGTGTACGCCCCTGAGAGCACCTCGCTGCCGCTGGCCGTCGTCGGGACGGGCGCCGATCCGGATGCCGCGGCAGTGCGGGACGCGGTCGGGGCGGCGATCCGCTCGCTGACCGGCTTCGCGAGCGTCGCGGTGGCCGCGCCGCTGGCCGATCCGGCGTCGTGGATCGCGGCGGCAGAGGGTGCCGCGCTCGGCGGCTACCGCTTCGACGGCTACAAGTCCGACGCGCCGAAGCCGCGCGCCTCGAAGGTGATCGTCCACGGCACCGCCGACAGCGACGACGAGGCGCTCCGGCTCGTGGTCGAGACGGCCGCGTCGGTGGCGCTGGTGAAGGATCTCGTGAACATCCCCGCCGAATGGCTGGGTCCCGCGGACGTCGCCGACCGTGCGGCCCAGGCCGTCGCAGAGTTGCCCGTCACCGTCGACGTCCTCGACGAGGAGGCGCTCGCGGAGCAGGGCTTCGGCGGGATCCTCGGCGTCGGGCAGGGCTCGGACCGGCCGCCGCGCCTGGTCCGCCTGGAGTACTCCCCCGAGGACGCGCGGCGGCACGTCGCGCTGGTGGGCAAGGGCATCACGTTCGACACCGGCGGCCTGTCGCTGAAGCCGGCGGCTTCCATGGTGGGAATGAAGTACGACATGGCCGGTGCCGCGACCGTGCTCGGCGTGCTGCGGGCCGTGGCATCCGTCTCGGCACCCGTCAAGGTCACCGCCTGGCTGTGTCTCGCCGACAACATGCCCTCCGGTCGCGCCACCCGCCCCGGCGACGTGCTGCGCATGCTCGACGGGACGACGGTCGAGGTGCTCAACACCGATGCGGAAGGCCGCCTCGTCCTGGCGGACGGCCTCGCCGCCGCCAGTCGCGAGCATCCCGATGTCATCGTCGACGTCGCCACCCTCACCGGTGCGATCCTGATCGCCCTGGGAACCCGCCACACCGGCGTCATGGGCGACGACGACGCTGTCGCCCGCTACCTCGCCGCCGCCTCCGAAGCCGGCGAGCCCGCGTGGCAGCTGCCGCTTCCCGCCCACATGATCGAGGAGCTCGACTCCCCCCTCGCCGACCTGCAGAACGCCAAGATCGGCGACCCTGCAGGCGGCTCGCTCTTCGCAGGCCTGTTCCTGCGTCACTTCGTCGGCCGCACCGCCGACGACGCCGATGCTCCCCGGATCCCCTGGGTGCATCTCGACATCGCCGGCAGCGGGACCCACAAGGGCGCGCCGTACGGCTACACCGACAAGGGACCGACCGCCGCCACCGTGCGCAGCCTGGTCCGCTTCGTCCTTGACGACCTCGATGAGGAGGCACGATGACCGACCACACCTTCGATCTCGTCGTACTGGGGGGTGGCAGCGGCGGCTATGCGGCCGCGCTGCGCGCCGCCGAGCTGGGCAGGAGCGTCGCCCTCATCGAGAAGGACAAGGTCGGCGGAACGTGCCTGCACCGCGGCTGCATTCCGACCAAGGCGCTGCTGCATGCGGCCGAGGTGGCCGACCTGGCGCGGGATGCCGCCTCGGTCGGCGTCCGCGCATCGCTCGACGGGATCGACCCGGCGGGGGTGCGGGCGTACCGCGAGGGCATCGTCGCCAAGAAGTTCAAGGGCCTCGAGGGCCTGGTGAAGGCGCGGGGCATCACCGTCGTGGGCGGCGAAGGTCGCCTGGAAGCGGGGCCGGCCGTGCGCGTGGGCGACGATCGCTACCGCGGCACGGACGTCGTCCTCGCAACGGGCTCGTACAGCCGGACGCTTCCCGGACTCGAGGTCGGGGGACGGATCCTCACGAGCGAGCACGCGCTCGAGCTCGACGAGATCCCCGCCAGTGCGGTCATCCTGGGCGGCGGTGTCATCGGCGTCGAGTTCGCCAGCGTGTGGCGCTCCTTCGGCGTCGACGTGACGATCGTGGAGGCGCTGGATCATCTCGTCCCCAATGAGGACGTCGCGCTGAGCAAGGGTCTGGAGCGCGCCTTCCGACGGCGCGGCATCCAGTACTCGCTCGGAGTGCGGTTCCAGAGTGCGACGCAGACCTCGGATGCCGTGACGGTGACGCTCGAGGACGGCAAGAGCATCACCGCCGACTACCTGCTGGTCGCCGTCGGCCGCGGGCCCGCGACCTCCGGCCTCGGCTACGAGGAAGCAGGGGTCGTGATCGACCGCGGCTTCGTCGGCGTCGACGAGCGCCTGCGCACCGCCGTGCCCCACGTGTGGGCCGTCGGCGACATCACCCCGGGTCTGCAGCTCGCGCACCGCGGATTCCAGCAGGGCATCTTCGTCGCGGAGGAGATCGCCGGTCTTGCACCGGTCGCGATCCCCGACGCGCACATCCCCAAGGTGACCTACAGCCACCCCGAGGTCGCCTCGGTCGGGCTCACGGAGGCGCAGGCCGTCGAGACCCACGGCGGGGACGCGGTGGCGTCGTACGAGTACAACCTCGCCGGCAACGGGAAGAGCGAGATCCTCGGCACCGGCGGGCTCGTGAAGGTCGTCCGCGTGAAGGAGGGACCGGTCGTCGGCGTCCACCTCATCGGAGACCGTGTCGGTGAGCTGATCACCGAAGGACAGCTCGCCGTCGGCTGGGAGGCGCACCCCGAAGACATCGCCCCGTTCGTCCACGCGCACCCGACGCAGTCCGAGGCGCTCGGCGAAGCCTTCCTCGCTCTGGCGGGCAAGCCGCTGCATGCCCTCTGACCCTCCGAACCGCCCGCCATCACTAAGCTAGATCCGATATACCTGCAGAAGGAGACTTCCTCATGAGCACATCCGTGGTCCTCCCCGCTCTCGGTGAGAGCGTGACCGAGGGAACGGTCACCCGCTGGCTCAAGAACGTCGGCGACACCGTTCAGGCCGACGAGGGCCTGCTCGAGATCTCCACGGACAAGGTGGACACCGAGATCCCCTCGCCCGTGAGCGGTGTCATCGAGGAGATCCTCGTGCAGGAGGACGAGACCGTCGAGGTCGGCGCCGTGCTGGCGAAGATCGGCGACGGCTCCGGCAGCTCCGACGCAGCCCCCGCCCCCGAGGCTGCGGCCGCCGAGACCCCTGCCGCCCCCGCGGACGCCGCACCGGCCGCAGCGCCCGCCCCTGCTGAGGCGCCCGCCCAGGCCGAAGCGCCCGCCGCCGCTCCCGCGCCGGCCGAGGCTGCACCGGCAGCCGCGCCGGCCGCCGAGGCACCCGCTGCCGCAGGCAAGGACGTCGTCCTCCCCGAGCTCGGCGAGAGCGTCACGGAGGGAACGGTGACCCGCTGGCTGAAGCAGGTCGGCGACGAGGTCGCGGTCGACGAGCCGCTCCTCGAGATCTCGACCGACAAGGTCGACACCGAGATCCCTTCGCCGTTCGCCGGCACGCTGCAGGAGATCCTCGTCCAGGAGGACGAGACGGTCGCGGTCGGCTCGCCCCTCGCCCGCATCGGTGAGGCAGGGGCCGCGCCGGCGGCGGAGGCTCCCGCGCCGGCACAGGCACCGGCACCGGCGGAGGCCCCCGCACCGGCACAGGCCGAGGCCCCCGCACCGGCACCGGCCGAAGCCCCCGCACCCGCCGCCGAGGCGCCCGCTCAGGCGCCGGCGCCCGCGCAGGCGCCGGCACAGGCCGCGGCTCCCGCCCCGGCGGAGACCCCCGCGCCCGCTCAGAGTGCGGCTCCGGCGTCCGCCCCCTCGCTCGCGGACGACGACAGCGTCACCTATGTGACGCCGCTGGTCCGCCGCCTCGCCCAGCAGCAGGGCGTCGACCTCGCGACAGTCAAGGGCACCGGCGTCGGAGGCCGCATCCGCAAGGAGGACGTGCTCAAGGCCGCGGAGGCGGCGTCGGCTCCGGCCGAGGCGCCGGCCGCGGCCGCTCCTGCGGCGCCTGCGCCGCTGGAGGTGTCGCCGCTGCGAGGCACGACCCAGCCGATGTCGCGGCTTCGCAAGGTCCTCGCCCAGCGGGCCGTCGAGTCGATGCAGTCCACGGCGCAGCTCACCTCCGTCGTGGAGGTCGACGTCACCAAGCTCGCGGCGTTCCGCGACAAGGTGAAGGGCGAGTTCCAGTCCAAGACCGGCGACAAGCTGTCCTTCCTGCCGTTCTTCGCCCTCGCCGCCGCGGAGGCGCTGCAGGCGTACCCGGTCATCAACTCGACCGTGGACGGCGACCAGATCGTCTATCCGGCGACCGAGAACCTCTCCATCGCCGTCGACACCGAGCGCGGCCTGCTCACGCCGGTGCTGCGCGACGCGGCGACGAAGAACCTCGCCGAGATCGCGCACGAGATCGCCGATCTCGCGGCGCGGACCCGCGACAACAAGCTGAAGCCCGACGAGCTCGCCGGCGGCACCTTCACGCTGACCAACACCGGTTCGCGCGGTGCGCTGTTCGACACGCCCGTGGTCTTCCTTCCGCAGACCGCGATCCTCGGCACCGGGGTCGTCGTCAAGCGCCCGGGCGTGGTGACGGTCGACGGCAAGGACGCCATCTCGGTGCGCTCCTACGTGTTCCTGGCGCTCTCCTACGACCACCGCGTCATCGACGGGGCCGACGCCGCGCGGTTCCTGGGTGCCGTGAAGTCGCGCCTGGAGGCGGCGCAGTTCGAGGGCCAGCTCGGCATCTGATCGGGGGCCGCCCCGGCGTCTATGGCTGCTGCGCGACGTCACGGACGTCGCGCAGCAGCCATCCGGCGTCCTGACGCACGATCACGACCAGCTGGGCCGGCCCCGCGCCGTCGCGTGGATCGACGCGAACGACCGCGAGGTCGCCGAAGTCGTCGAGCAGCGTGACCGTCCGCTCCTGAGCCGGCAGGTCGACGGCTCCGCCGACGACGGAGGCGCCATCGACGGCGACCCCGGCAACACAGGCGGCCTCGTCGTCGCATTCCCGTCGGGCGTCCAGCAGACCGGCTGCGATGGTCGCGAGGTCGGCGGCGGCCGTGACGGGTGCGGTGCCGGCGTCGAGCCCGCTGCCCTCACCGCCGCCCGCTCCCTGCGGATCGGGCGTCACCGCCGTCTGGTCGCCGTCCGACGCGACGGGCGCCGTCGCCGCGGGCCCGGCGGTGCTGATGCCGTTCGCGGTCGGCCACAGAGCACCGCCCGTCAGCACGGCGGCTCCGACGGCGCCGGCCACGAGCCACGGCGCACGACGGGAGGGGCGGCGACCCGTCCGGTCCGCGGGTCTCAGCCGTCGCCAGACGCCGGTGGTCGCGCGCGACACCGTGTCGGCGAGCTCGTCGTCGACACCGCGCAGCAGCGACTGCCACAGGGATCGCGCTGGCGGTTCCTCGACGATGCGGCGGTGGCCCCCGGCGTTCGTCGCCGAGGCGCCCTCGGCCGCTCGTCGCGGGTGCAGGCTCATCGTCACCAGCGGCTCGGCTGCCGCGAGGGCGAACAGGGCTTCCTCAGCCGCTTCCAGCTCGACCGTCGACAACCGGTCGGCGCGGATCGCCCGCACCGCGGTGTCCCACGTTCGCTTCATGACCGGTGCAACCGTGACCTGGTCGAGGAGCGCGGCCGACGCATCCCGTACGCGCTCCTCCGAGGCATCCGTCGCCAGCACCGGGCGTCCGGTGTCGTCGAGCCACCACTCACCGCGGATGTCGGGCGAGCCGGCCAGCTCCGCACACCCGCGCATGACGCTGACCGCGAGTGTCACCGCCTCGCCCGGCCCGAGAGGCAGGCGCGCCTCGCGCCGTCGGATGAAGTCGTCCAGTCGCTCCAGGCACACCGGGAGGACCGCGTCGTGCCCGTCGGCGCGTCGCGCGATATCGATCGGCGCGAGCACGTGCCCCTCACCGCCGGCATCCCATCCCGCCCAGCGCTCGCCGAGCACCTCCGCGTCGACGAGGACGGACGAAAGCCCGGGGGCGGTGCGCACGAGCACACCCGGCCACGGGCCGTCCTCAGGGGCGCGCACGGCCCGTACGGCCCGATAGGCCTGGCCCAGAGGTGCGTCTTCCGTCTCCACGCACCCAAGCGTGGGCGAGCCGGCGGCCGGGGAGGGCGAGTCTGGCGGCGTCTGTGGAAGAACGGCGGTCGGGCGCCCATGGGGAGGAGCCGAGGATCCACGCGCGGAAAGGTAGGCTGGAGGCTATGGCCGCCCGCAGCTCCGCCCCCGAGAAGGGCCCTGGTTTCTTCTCCCAGATCCGCACCCTCTACACCTTCACGCAGAAGGAGTACCGCTGGCTGCCGTTCCTCCTCATCGGCGTCCTGCTCCTCGGCATCGCGGTGGGTGTGGCGATCGGATTCCTGATCCCGCCGGTCGCCATCTGGAGCGTGATCCTGTGGGGCCTGACGGGCCTGATGCTCGGCGTGCTGGCCTCGATGATGACGATGACCCGTCTGTCCACCCGCGCGATGTACAAGAAGATCGACGGCATGCCCGGTGCCACGGGCCACGTCCTGTCGACCTCGCTGGGTCGCAAGTGGTCTGCCAGCGAGATGCCGGTGGGCATCAACCCCAAGACGCAGGAGGCCGTCTACCGGGCGGTGGGTCGCGGCGGCGTCGTCATCGTCGGCGAGGGCGCGCGCGGCCGCCTCACGCGCCTGGTCAACGACGAGCGTGCGAAGGTGCAGCGGGTCGCGGCCGGTGTGCCTGTCACCGTGTTCTACGTCGGCCACGGAGACGGCGAGGTCCCCATCGGCAAGCTCGCCCCCGCGATCAAGGCGCTCCCCAAGAAGATCGACCGCGCGACCATGGCGGCGGTCATCAAGCGCATCGACTCTGTGTCGCAGACGCTGTCGTCGCTGCCCATCCCGAAGGGCATCGACCCGACGAAGGTGCGGGCGCCGCGCCCGCGCTGACTCGCCGCCGCGGACCGTCAGGACCGGACGAGGACCGTTCCGGCAGCCTTGTCGTGCAGTCCGCGCTGATCGGCGTCCCAGATGACGGCCGGGATCACCACGACGAGCAGCGCCGTGCGGACGATGGGACGCCATAGGCCGACCCACGCGCCGTCGAGGCGCATCAGCCGCAGCCCGAAGAGCCGGTGACCGGGGCTCCCCTGGAGCGTCGGGAGGAAGACCAGCTGAATCGCCGCGAACAGCGCGAGGATGGCGAGCGGATCCCACCCGAAGAAGCCGGAGATGAGGTACGCCGCGCCGTAGTCGATGAACAGCGCCCCCACCCGGCGGCCGAGCCGGCCGATCGATCCGGCGCCCTCCCGGGGCAGTCCGAGGCGTTCTCCGGGGTAGTCCTGGGTGCTCGCGGTCACCCCTTCAGCGTATCCAGGCGCCCGTAACATGCCCGAAACACGAGTGATACTGTCGGGCAATCCCCCTTGGGTAGCTTGCCAGCAAGCCCGACCCGCACGGGCGGTTCCGAATGCCCTACCTCTGGAGTCTTCATGTTCAAAGATTCATCCGAGGTGCTGAAGTACATCAAGGATGAGGACGTCAAGTTCCTCGACATCCGTTTCACGGACCTTCCTGGCGTGCAGCAGCACTTCAACATCCCGGCCTCCACCGTCGACGAAGAGTTCTTCACGGTGGGCCAGCTGTTCGACGGCTCCTCCATCCGGGGATTCGCGAACATCCACGAATCTGACATGCAGCTCATCCCCGACGTGTCGACCGCCTACCTCGACCCGTTCCGCGAGGCCAAGACGCTGGTGATGGTGTTCGACATCTACAACCCGCGCAACGGCGAGATCTACGCGAAGGACCCGCGTCAGGTCGCCAAGAAGGCCGAGAAGTACCTCGCCTCGACCGGCATCGCCGACACCGCCTTCTTCGCCCCGGAGGCCGAGTTCTACATCTTCGACGACGTCCGCTACGAGGTGAAGCAGAACGCGAGCTTCTACTCGGTGGACTCCGAGGAGGGCGCGTGGAACACCGGACGCGTGGAGGACGGCGGCAACCTGGCGAACAAGACCCCCTTCAAGGGCGGCTACTTCCCCGTCTCGCCGGTCGACAAGACCGCCGACCTGCGTGACGACATCAGCCTGCGCCTCATCGAGTCGGGCCTCCATCTCGAGCGCGCGCACCACGAGGTGGGCACCGGCGGGCAGCAGGAGATCAACTACCGGTTCGACACCATGGTGCACGCGGCCGACGACATCCTGAAGTTCAAGTACATCGTCAAGAACGTGGCGAACGAGTGGGGCAAGGTCGCGACCTTCATGCCCAAGCCGCTGTTCGGCGACAACGGCTCCGGGATGCACACCCACCAGTCCCTGTGGCTCGACGGCAAGCCGCTGTTCTACGACGAGAAGGGCTACGCGCAGCTCTCCGACACCGCGCGCTGGTACATCGGCGGCATCCTCGCCCACGCCCCCGCGCTGCTGGCGTTCACCAACCCGACGCTGAACTCCTACAAGCGCCTGGTGAAGGGCTACGAGGCGCCGGTCAACCTGGTGTACTCGGCCGGGAACCGCTCGGCGGCGATCCGCATCCCCATCACCGGGTCCAACCCGAAGGCCAAGCGCATCGAGTTCCGCGCGCCGGATGCCTCGGGCAACCCGTACCTCGCCTTCGCCGCGCAGCTCATGGCGGGCCTCGACGGCATCCAGAACCGCATCGAGCCGCACGAGCCGGTCGACAAGGACCTGTACGAGCTTCCCCCCGAGGAGGCTAGGAACATCCCGCAGGTGCCCAACTCGCTGCTCGACTCGCTCGAGGCGCTGCGCGCCGACCACGAGTTCCTCCTGAAGGGGGGCGTCTTCACGCCCGAGCTCATCGAGACGTGGATCGAGTACAAGATCGAGAACGAGATCCAGCCGCTCAACGCGCGTCCGCACCCCTTCGAGTACGAGCTGTACTTCGGCGTCTGACGCTTCCGGCACCGAGAGGGCCCCGGTCATTGCCCGACCGGGGCCCTCTGGCGTCGGACGACGGATGCCGCGACCCGCGATCGGTGCCTATGCTGAACGAGCGCCCGCGCGCCCCGTGACCGAAAGCGAACCGCCGATGCCTGCTCGCCGCCCCGCACCGTCGCGACGTCCCGCGCGCCGGACGACGGCCTCGAAAGCGACCAGGACGCCGACGTCGCCCCGGGGCAAGACGTCCACTGCACGCCGCCGCGCGAAGCGGTCCACGCGTCGAGGGCGTCGCACCGCCCGCACCGGTGCCGCCGTCGTGCTGGCGCTGACCGTCTCGCTGGCGATCGTCGCCGCCGCGCTCGTGGGCGCCGGTGCCCTGGCGGGCGCGTTCGGCAAGGCGTTCGCGGCGGACGACGGCGGTGCGGGCCCCGACGTGCCGCTGCTGCCGCCGGCGATCGTGGCGCCCGGGATCGCGGGATACGGGCCCGAGCAGCTCTCGCACGCCTGCACGATCCTCACCGCAGGCCGCGACCTCGGATTCGACGCCCGCGACCAGACGATCGCCGTGATGACCGCGATGGGTGAGTCGTCGCTGCGGAACATCGACTACGGCGACTGGGAGACGAGCGGAGTCACCAACCCGGACGGCTCGCGCACCACGTCCATCGGCCTGTTCCAGCAGCAGGACTCCTGGGGACCCCGCGAGGCGCGGCTGGATCCTTACACGGCGGCGTCCGTCTTCTACCGGGCGATGGCGCATCGCGTACCCGAGCGGGCCGCGGTGGAGCCGACGCTCGTCGCCCATCGCACGCAGATCAACAAGGACCCGTACCACTACGCACGCTACTGGGACCGTGCCGTCCGCGTGGTGGCTGCCCTGGGCGGCACGCCTCTCGAAGGCGACCGCATCGACGGCATCCCGCTCTGCCCCGCGCCCTGAACGTGCAGGGTTCGACTCGACCGGGAACTCTAGCCGTAGAACAGCTTCTCGAAGACGCGTCGCGCGCGGCGGGTGACGCCGAGGTAGTCCTCTTCGACCCGGGTGGCCGAGCGCGGCGGGTACTCGAGGAGCCTCCCGATGCCGTCGAGCTTCTTGCGGTCGACCGGAAGGACGTCGCTCGTCTGCCCTGACAGGAGGGTGTTCGCCGAGCGGAGCCGGCTTGCGAGCCGCCATGCCTCGGCGAGTCGGTCCGCTGCGCTGGTGGCAAGCAGCCCCGCCGCCTCGGCGGCACGCAGCGCGCCCAGCGTCGATGTCGTGCGCATTTCGGGAACGGCATGGGCGTGCTGCAGCTGAAGAAGCTGGACGAGCCACTCGACGTCGCTGAGCGACCCGCGCCCGAGCTTGAGGTGCCGCGAGGGATCCACGCCCTGCGGCAGACGCTCGCTCTCGACGCGGGCCTTGATGCGCTTGATCTCACGCACCGCAGCGGCGTCGACGCTCTGCGGGTAGCGCACCTGGTCGGCGAGCTCGGCGAAGTCGGCGATCAGCTTCACGCTCCCCGCAACCCCGCGGGCGCGCAGCAGAGCCTGAGCCTCCCACGGCTGCGCCCAGCGCCGGTAGTACTCGGCGTAGGCGTCGAGGGATCGCGCCAGAGGGCCGTTGCGCCCCTCGGGACGCAGGTCGGCGTCGAGCTCGAGCGGGACGCGGTGGTCCTCGGAATGGGTGCGCAGCGCTGCGACGATCTTCAGCGCGAGCTCCTGCGCGCGCTGCGGGTCGACGTCGTTCGCGCGGTAGACGTACATGACGTCGGCGTCCGAGCCGAACCCCAGCTCCGCGCCGCCGAAGCGACCCATCGCGATGACCGAGAAGTCCAGTGACGCGTCGTCCGGCGGAACGACCTCGCGACGGACGGCGCGGAGCGTCGCCTGGATGGTCACGTCGGTGATGGTCGTGAGCGCAGCGGCCACCTCCTCGATGGTCATCGTCCCGAGGATCGCGCCCATCGCCACCCGGAGCTGCTCCCGCCGCCGAAGCGCCCGCACCGCGCGCATGGCGTCGAGCGTGGTGGCATGACGCGTCTGGATCGCCCGTGCCTCCTGCTGGAGGGCCGCGCCGGAGCGGGGCCGCAGCAGCTCGGGGTCATCGAGCCAGGCCGCGGACTCCGGGATCCACTCGATCAGCTCGCCCACGTAGCGCGAGCCCGAGAGCACGCGCGACAGGCTTTCCGCGGCGCCCGACGAGTCCCGCAGCATGCGGAGGAACCAGTGCGTGTCCCCGAGCCGCTCGCTGAGCCGGCGGAACGCGAGCAGGCCGTAGTCCGGGTCGGCGCCGTCGGCGAACCACCGGATCATCACGGGCATGAGATGTCGCTGGATGGTGGCCTTCCGGCTCAGGCCGCTGGTCAGCGCCGCGATGTGGCGCAGGGCGCCGGCCGGATCGGCGAAGCCGATCGCGGCCAGGCGGTCGTGCGCCTGCTCGGTCGACAGCACCCGCTCGTCGGCGGGCAGCGCTGCCACCGCCGACAGGAGCGGGCGGTAGAACAGCCGCACATGGATGTCGCGGACCTCGCGCTTGACCGACTCCCACAGCGACCAGACTCCGTCGCCGCCGTCGGCGAGGCCGCTGGACCTGGCAAGGACGCGCAGGTCGTCCGGGCGCTGCGGCATGAGATGCGTGCGTCGCAGCTGACGAAGCTGCACGCGGTGCTCCAGGAGCCGCAGCACGCGGTAGTCACGCGAGAACGCGGATGCCTCGGCCCGGCCGATGTACCCCTCGGTCACGAGCGCCGCGAGGGCGTCGAGGGTGCCCCGCTGGCGGATGCGGTCATCCGAGAGCCCGTGCACGAGCTGCAGCAGCTGCACCGTGAACTCGATGTCGCGGATGCCGCCGGGTCCGAGCTTGATCTGATACGGCACGTCAGCGGCGGGAATGTGCTCCGTGACCCGCTCCCGCATGCGCTGCACGGAGTCGACGAAGTTCTCGCGCGCCGCGCTGGTCCACACCTTCGGCTGCACCGCCTCGGTGTAGGCGCGCCCGAGCGCCTCGTCGCCGGCGATCGGGCGCGCCTTCAGCAGCGCCTGGAACTCCCAGCTCTTGGCCCAACGGTCGTAGTACGCCAGGTGCGAGTCCAGCGTCCGCACGAGGGCGCCCTGCTTGCCCTCCGGGCGGAGGTTCGCGTCGACTTCCCACAGCGGCGGCTCGATCTCCACACCGCTGATCCCGCGCATCGTCTGCACCGCCAGACGCGTCGCGATGTCGACGATGCGACTCTCCCCCAGCTCATCGACCGCGGCGTCATCGCCGCCCGCGACGAAGATGACGTCGACATCGCTGACGTAGTTGAGCTCGCGCGCCCCGGTCTTTCCCATGCCGATGATCGCGAGCTTCGTGCGCGCCACCTGGTCGCGGGGAAAGAGCCCGGCCCCCACCGCACCGCCCGACACCCGCGTGCGCGCGACGGCGAGGGACGCCTCGAGCGCCGCGCCCGCGGCATCCGCCAGCCCTGCCGAGACTCCGGCGATCTCGTCGACCGGCGAGGGACTGAGCAGGTCGTACGCCGCGATGCGCGCCAGCATGCGCCGATAGCGGACGCGCAGGGCGACCCACGCGCCCTCCCCGCCCTCGGCCGCGAATCCGTCGACGGCTCCCACCGCTGCCAGCATCGTCTCGCGCAGCTCATCGCCGGTCGGCAGACGCACACCGGCGTCGCCGAGCTCATCGACCTCGGCAGGATGACGGAGGAAGAACTCGCCGAAGCCGCTGGAGGCGCCCAGCAGCGCCCACAGCGCACGCCAGGCGTCCGGACGCCGCCTCGCGCGTGCGACCGGATCGGGGTCCCGGCGGGCCAGCCGCGTCACGCCGAACAGAGCCTCGTCCGGATCTGCCGCGTGTGCGGCGGCATCGAGCACCTCGCTCCGCGGCGCGCCGATCAGCTGCGACAGCTCCTCGAGCAGCGCCTCCGCCTCGGTGAGCCGGCTGAAGCCCAGTCGCGCGAGCGGAGTCAGCGATCCCGGACGCTCGCTCGCCGACATGCCTGCCCGGCCTCAGAGCATCTCGAGGTTGCTCTTGAGCTCGAACGGGGTCACCTGCGACCGGTACTCCTGCCACTCGCGACGCTTGTTCAGCAGCACATAGTTGAAGACCTGCTCGCCCAGCGTCTCGGCGACGAGCTCCGACTCCTCCATGTACTCCAGAGCGTGGTCCAGGCTCGCCGGAAGAGGCGCATAGCCCAGCGCGCGCCGCTCCGCGTCGGTCAGCGACCAGACGTTGTCCTCGGCCTCCGCCGGCAGCTCGTACTCCCCCTCGATGCCCTTCAGGCCCGCGGCCAGCATGAGGGCGAACGCGAGGTACGGGTTCGCGGCGGAATCGAGGGCGCGGTACTCCACGCGCGAGGACTGCCCCTTGTTCGGCTTGTACAGCGGAACCCGTACCAGCGCCGAGCGGTTGTTGTGGCCCCAGCAGATGAAGCTGGGCGCTTCGTCGCCGCCCCACAGTCGCTTGTAGGAGTTCACGAACTGGTTGGTGACCGCCGAGATCTCGTTCGCGTGACGCAGCAGCCCCGCGATGAACTGCCGGCCGACCTTCGAGAGCTGGTACTGCGCGCCCTCTTCGTAGAACGCGTTGACGTCTCCCTCGAAGAGCGACATGTGCGTGTGCATGCCGCTGCCGGGCTTGCCGGTCATCGGCTTGGGCATGAACGTCGCGTACACGCCCTGCTCGATCGCGACCTCCTTGATGACCGTGCGGAAGGTCATGATGTTGTCGGCCGTCGTGAGGGCGTCGGCGTAGCGCAGGTCGATCTCGTTCTGGCCGGGGCCGCCCTCGTGGTGGCTGAACTCCACCGAGATGCCGAGGTCCTCGAGCATGCGCACGGAGCGCCGCCGGAAGTCGTGGGCGGTGCCGCCGGGGACGTTGTCGAAGTAGCCGGCCGAGTCCACCGGCTCGGGTCCCTCGGCACCGAACGCCGAGGACTTCAGCAGGTAGAACTCGATCTCGGGGTGGGTGTAGAACGTGAACCCCGCGTCCGCCGCCTTCGCGAGCGTGCGCTTGAGCACGTGGCGGGGGTCTGCCACCGCCGGCTGGCCGTCCGGAGTGGTGATGTCGCAGAACATGCGTGCCGTCGGGTCGATCTCGCCCCGCCACGGCAGGGTCTGGAACGTCGTCGGGTCGGGGTGGGCGAGCAGGTCCGACTCGTAGGAGCGCGTCAGGCCCTCGATCGCCGAGCCGTCGAAGCCGAGGCCCTCGCTGAACGCGCCCTCCACCTCGGCGGGGGCGATGGCGACGGACTTCAGAGTGCCGATCACGTCGGTGAACCAGAGCCGGACGAACTTGACGCCCCGCTCCTCGATGGTCCTCAGAACGAAGTCACGCTGCTTGTCCATCGCGTCCTCTCCGGTGCCCGGACCGTCGGCAAGACCGCGGTCGAAGCCAGACTACTGGTCGCCGGTGGACTCCCCCGACACGCCTTTGCCCCAGGAGTCCTCGCGGGCCTCCTCCTCCGCCCACGCACGTGAGCGCTGACTGATCACCTCCGGAGCAGCGGCCGCCTCCTCAGGGGTGTCGAAGGGACCGGCGCGGTCGACCGAGGGCGACTCGAAGCCCTTCTCGACCTCGCCGGTGCGGAGGTTGTACCAGTACTTCTCGCTGCCGTTCGTCATCGTGCGCTCCTCGATTCCGCGAGACGGTCCCCGTCAGCACGATCCTACTGACGAGTCACGTCATCGGCGGGGTCACCATCGGTAGGCTGACGGCATGGCATCTGACGCGGCACGCGCCGTCGGCGTGGACATCGGCGGCACCGGTATCAAGGCAGGCATCGTGGACCTTGATCGGGGCGAGCTCGTCAGTGACCGCGTGAAGGTCGCGACCCCCGAGGGGGCGCACCCGCCGGACGTCCTGGCGGCGGTCACGCAGGTGCTGTCGACGCTGGGCGTCGCCGATGATCCGACCGTCGCCCTCGGCGTCGCGTTCCCCGCGATCGTCAAGCGTGGGCGCACCCTCTCGGCTGCCAACGTGTCGGCGGAGTGGATCGGCTTCGAGGCCGAGAAGTTCTTCGAGGACGGCCTCGGCCGCGACATCCATTTCGCCAACGACGCCGACGTCGCCGGCGTCGCGGAGATGCGCTACGGCGCGGCGAAGGACCAGCCGGGGCTCACGATCCTCACGACCCTCGGCACGGGCATCGGGTCCGCGCTGCTGTACGACGGCGTGCTCATCCCTAACTCCGAGCTGGGCCACGTCCAGCGCGCGAAGCACGGCAAGGACGCCGAGGCGTACGCCGCGTACTCCGCCATGGAGCGGAACGAGCTGTCGTGGGAGCAGTGGGCCGAGCGACTGCAGTGGTACTACAGCCACATCGAGTTCCTCTTCAGCCCCGACCTCTTCGTCGTCGGCGGCGGGGTGTCCAAGCACGCCGACAAGTTCCTCCACCTGCTCGACCTGAAGACGCCGATCGTGCCGGCCGTGCACCGCAACAACGCCGGGATCATCGGGGCCGCGGCACTCGCGCGCGGCTGACATCCGGACGCCAGGGCGGCGCCGGCAGCGGACGGGCGATCGAGGTCGGCGCGAATGGGCCGGCCTGTACGCCGGGTTCTGTCCGGGGGCCGCAGCCCCGTGGACGGTCATCTCTCTCGGCGGCACGTTGCCGTGCCGCTCCAGCGGCCTACCCGGGGACTCGGCGGGCCGCGTCGTCATCCCCTGTCTGGCCTTGCTCCGGGCGAGGTTTGCCGTGCGGGCCGTGTCACCACGACCCCGGTGGTCTCTTACACCGCCCTTTCACCCTTACCCGGCCGAAGCCGGGCGGTCTGCTCTCTGTGGCACTGTCTCGCGGATCGCTCCGGGTGGGTGTTACCCACCGCCCTGCCCTGTGGAGCCCGGACGTTCCTCGGCGCGTGACGGCGAACCGTCCGCGACGCGACCGTCCAGCCGACCCATTCGCGTCCGAGAGTCTATCGCCGCCGCCTGCGACGGCGCTCCGCGTCAGTCCTTCGAGGCGGTCTCGGCGATGCGGACCTCCAGGCGGAAGTCGAGGGGGAAGTCGCCGAACAGCAGGCGGCCCGCCGCGGTCGCGGCATCCGCCACCGCCTGCGCTGCCGCCTCGGCGTGCACCTCCGGGGTGTGCACGATGACCTCGTCGTGCAGGAAGAGGGCCAGGTGCGGGCGTATGGCGAAGGCGGGGCCCGACCGCGGCGCCGCGTCGGCGCCCGCGACGGGCTCCATCGCAGCGAGGCGGGTGCGCAGGTCGGCCAGCCACGCCAGCGCCCACTCCGCGGCGGTGCCCTGAACGACGAAGTTGCGGGTGAACCGGCCCCGATCCCGCGCCTGGCGCCGGGCGCGGGACAGGTCGGCTGCGGATGCCTCCGCCTCGGTCGCCCGCGACTGGGCGGCCGCCCAGGCGGGAGACGGCGGCGGCGAGGTGCGCCCCAGCCAGGTGGAGACCACGCCGCCGTCCTCGCCGGTCCGCGCGGCGTCGTCGACCAGCCCCATGGCGCGCGGGTAGGCACGGCGCAGCCGCGGCACGAGCCGGCCGGACTCCCCCGTCGTCGCGCCGTACATCGCCCCCAGCAGGGCGATCTTCGCCTCCTGCCGCGAGCCCACCGCGCCGCGGTCCACGATCCCGCCGTAGAGGTCCCGCCCCCGCGCCGCGTTCGCCAGCGCCTCGTCGCGGGACATGGCCGCCAGCACGCGCGGCTCGAGCTGGGCGACGTCCGCCACGACCAGGCGCCAGCCGGGATCGGCTCGCACCGCCTCGCGCAGCTGCCTCGGCAGCTGCAGCGCGCCGCCGCCCGACGAAGCCCAGCGACCGGTGACGACGCCGCCGGGAACGTACATCGGCCGGAACCGGCCGTCCTGGACCCACTCCGCCAGCCACGCCCAGCCGTTCGCCGAGAGCAGCCGCGAGAGCCTCTTGTACTCGAGCAGCGGCTCGATCACCGGATGCCGCTGCTGGGCGAGCTCCCACCGGCTCGTGGACTCCACGAGCACGCCCGCGCGGTGCAGTGCGCGCAGCAGCTTCGGGTGCGAGTCGAGACTCGCCGTCGGGTCGCCCAGAGCCGCGCGGACGCGGGCTGCCGCCTCCTCCAGCTTCGCCGGCCGACCGCCGGCCGCCGGTCGCTCGCCGAGCGTGCCCACGAGGATCCTGTCGTGCGCCGCGGCGTCCCACGGCAGCCCGGCAGCCCGCAGCTCGCACGCGACGAGGGCACCCGCCGACTCGGCTGCGGTCAGCAGGCGCAGGCGGCCCGGATCTCGGCCGCTCGCGATCGCGTCGCGCTGCCGCATGAACTCCGCGAGCACTTCCTCCGGGTCGCCGGGCGGCCCAGTCGGACGGTCGGAGCTGTCGAGCTCGAACAGCGCGGGCGGGCCGTCGTCGGCGTCGGCATGCGGTGCGGTGGCCCACGCATGTGCCCGGCGGACCGGTGCGGAGGCCGTCACCAGCTCCGATGCGCGCAGGATGGCGTGGCACAGCCGCAGGTCGTGACACCGCGCAACGCGCACGCCGTCGGCGAGGAGTCCGGGATACCACTGAGGGGTGTCGTTCCAGACCCAGCGCGGTGAGTGCGCGGACTCCCGCGCCGCGACCCACGCGCTCAGGTCGACGTCGGAGACGTGCTCCCGGCCGGACACCTCACCGGCCGCGTCGAGGTGGATCGCGACGCAGCCGTCTCCGGTGCGTCCGAGGACGATCCAGGCGGCGTCGTCAGCGGCCGCCATGCCGGGACAGCTGCAACCGGGTCACAGCCCGGATTCGTCGTCGCGCACCAAGATGCAGCCGCACTCGGGGCACGTCACCACCTCGTCCTCGGGCGCCTGGCGCAGCGCCTGCAGATCGGTGCCCGCGAGCACCATGTGGCATCCCTCGCACGTCCGCCGCCGAAGGAGCGCGGCGCCCGAGCTGCGCGCGGCCACCCGCTCGTAGAACGTCATCAGCTCGCCGGGGAGCAGCTCCGCGATCGCCGCCCGGTCGCGCGTGGCGGCGTCGAAGGCGGCGCCCGCCTCAGCGACGGCGCGCTTCCCCTCGGCGCTGAGCTCTGCACCTTCGGCGTTGGTGGCGGCGATGAGCGCCTCCTGCTCGGCGACGGCGGCATCGGCCAGCTCGAGCCGCTCCATGACCGACAGCTCAGCGTCCTCCAGGTCGCTCTTGCGACGCGCCAGCGCAGCCAGCTCGCTCTCCAGCCCCTGCGCCTCCTTCGCATTGCTCGAAGAGGCCAGTCGCTGGGAGTCGCGGGCAGCCCGCGCGTCGACGACCGCGACGTCGGACTCGATGCGCGCGAGCTCGGTGCGCAGATCATCCCGGGCGCCCAGGCGCTGCGTGAGCTCCGCCGAGAGCTCCTGCCGGCGGCCGAGCAGCTCCTGGACCCGCGCGGCCTGCGGCGGGTTGCGGCGGGCGTGCTCCGCCTGGCGGATGCGGGCGTCGAGCTGGGCCACCTCGACGAGGCGGCGCTGGTCTGCGGCGGTGGCTTTCACGCCACCAACCTACCCCGCGGGCCGCGACCTGATCCGCGGACGACGGCGAGGGTGCGGCGGCGGGCGCCGTGCGGCACGGAAGTGGGCCCTGCCGGGATCGAACCGACGACATCCACGGTGTAAGCGTGGCGCTCTACCAGCTGAGCTAAAGGCCCTCGCGGCCAGTCTACGAGGTGCGACCCGAACGTCCCGGACTCGCTAGGCTGGCAGCTGGTGCGTTGTGCACGGCAGACAAAGCCGGCGCCGCTCCGGTTGCGATTCCCTGGCACGATCTGCCAGACGACGAAAGGTCTTCTGTGACTGTCAACGATCAGGATCCGTACTCGCAGGAACCCCTCGACAGCGATCCCGACGAGACCTCCGAGTGGCAGGAGTCCCTCCAGCAGCTCGTGCAGGCGAAGGGCCACGGCCGTGGCCGGGAGATCATGCTGAGCCTGCTGCAGACCTCCCACGAGCTTCAGCTCAACGTGCCGCAGGTGCCGACGACGGACTACATCAACACCATCGCCCCCGACAACGAGCCCGAGTTCCCCGGCGACGAGGAGCTGGAGCGCCGGTATCGCCGGTGGATCCGCTGGAATGCCGCGATCACTGTGCACCGCGCGCAGCGCCCGGGCATCGGCGTCGGCGGCCACATCTCCACGTACGCATCCTCCGCCTCGCTCTACGAGGTCGGCTTCAACCACTTCTTCCGCGGCCTCGATGACCCTGCCGGCGGCGACCAGGTGTTCATCCAGGGGCACGCCTCGCCCGGCATCTACGCGCGGTCGTTCCTCGAGGGACGCCTCAGCGAAGCCCAGCTCGACGGCTTCCGCCAGGAGAAGTCGAAGTTCCCCGACGGGATCCCGTCCTACCCGCACCCGCGCCTCATGCCGGAGTACTGGCAGTTCCCCACCGTCTCCATGGGCCTCGGTCCCATCAACGCCATCTACCAGGCGATGACGAACAAGTACCTGACGAACCGGGGCATCAAGGACCTCTCCGATTCGCGCGTGTGGGCCTTCCTGGGCGACGGCGAGATGGACGAGGTCGAGAGCCGCGGCCAGCTGCAGGTCGCGGCCAACGAGGGTCTGGACAACCTGACGTTCGTGGTGAACTGCAACCTGCAGCGCCTGGACGGCCCGGTCCGCGGCAACGGCAAGATCATCCAGGAGCTCGAGAGCTTCTTCCGCGGCGCCGGCTGGAACGTCATCAAGGTGGTGTGGGGCTCGGGCTGGGACGAGCTGCTGTCGAAGGACGTCGACGGCGCGCTGGTGCACCTGATGAACACGACGCCCGACGGCGACTTCCAGACGTACCGCGCCGAGGACGGCGCCTTCATCCGCGAGCACTTCTTCGGGCGCGACGAGCGCACGGCGGCGCTGGTGAAGGACTGGTCCGACGACGACATCTGGGGCAAGCTCCGCCGCGGCGGCCTGGACTACCGCAAGGTGTACGCGGCGTACAAGGCAGCGACCGAGCACAAGGGCCAGCCGACGGTGATCCTCGCCAAGACGATCAAGGGATACGGGCTGGGTCACCACTTCGAGGGTCGCAACGCGACGCACCAGATGAAGAAGATGACCCTGCAGGACCTGAAGTACTTCCGCGACTCGATGCGCATCCCGATCACGGACGCGCAGCTCGACGAGAACCCGTACCTCCCTCCGTACTTCAACCCGGGCGGGCAGGACGAGACGATCCAGTACATGCTCGAGCGCCGGCGTGCGCTCGGGGGCTTCCTGCCGGAGCGCCGCTCGCACCACGTCGGTCTTCAGCTCCCGGGCGACGAGGCCTACGCGCTGCCGAAGAAGGGCTCGGGCACGCAGGAGATCGCCACCACGATGGCGTTCGTGCGCCTGCTGAAGGATCTGCTCCGCTCGAAGGACTTCGGCCACCGCATCGTGCCGATCATCCCCGACGAGGCCCGCACGTTCGGCATGGACGCGTACTTCCCGACCGCGAAGATCTACAACCCGCACGGGCAGAACTACACCTCTGTCGACCGCGAGCTCCTCCTGGCGTACAAGGAGAGCCCGCAAGGCCAGATCATGCACGTCGGCATCAACGAGGCGGGCGCCGTCGCCGCGTTCACGGCCACCGGAACCTCGTACTCGACGCACGGCGAACCGCTGATCCCGGTCTACGTCTTCTACTCGATGTTCGGCTTCCAGCGCACCGGCGACGCCCAGTGGGCGGCGGGCGACCAGATGGCGCGCGGCTTCATCATCGGCGCGACCGCCGGCCGCACGACCCTGACCGGAGAGGGACTTCAGCACGCGGACGGCCACTCGCCGCTGCTGGCTTCGACGAACCCCGCCACGATCTCGTACGACCCGGCCTACGGCTACGAGATCGCCCACATCGTGCGCTCGGGCCTGGAGCGCATGTACGGCGGCGACCACCCCGACCCGAACGTCATGTACTACCTCACCGTGTACAACGAGCCGCTCGTGCAGCCGGCGGAGCCCGAGGGGGTCGATGTCGACGGCATCGTGCGCGGCATACACCGCATCTCCTCGCCCGAGGGCGAGGGACCGCGCGCGCAGATCCTGGCGTCGGGCGTCGGTGTGCCGTGGGCGCTCGAGGCGCAGCAGCTGCTGCGCGACGACTGGGGCGTGCAGGCGGACGTCTGGTCCGTCACGTCGTGGAGCGAGCTGCGCCGCGACGGTCTCGCGGCCGACGAGCACAACTTCCTGCACCCCGACCAGGAGCCGCGCGAGGCGTACATCACGCAGAAGCTCGCCGGGGCGCCCGGCCCGGTCGTCGCGGTCAGCGACTACATGCACGCGGTGCAGGACCAGATCCGCCCGTGGGTCCGGCACAACTTCGCCACGCTGGGTGCGGACGGCTTCGGGTTCTCCGACACCCGCGCCGCAGCACGCCGGTTCTTCAAGATCGACGGTCCCTCGGTCGCGGTCCGCACGCTGCAGGCCCTCGCCGCCGAAGGCGCCGTCGACCGAGGCCTTGCCGCGCAGGCGATCCAGAAGTACCGCCTGCACGACGTGACGGCCGGGACGAGCGGGAACGCGGGCGGCGAGAGCTGATCCGCGAATGGGCACGTCCGCCGAGCTGATGGACAAGCCCGAGACGCTCGCCTGGCTGCGACGCATCTCGGGTGATCTGGCCACCGTCACCATCAAGCGACTCGAGGAGACGCTGCCCTGGTACGCCGAGATGCCGCCGGCCCGACGCTCCGCCGTCGGGCTGGTGGCGCAGGCGGGCATCACCTCGTTCATCTCGTGGTACGAGGATCCGGCCTCCACGCCGTGGATCGCCTCCGACATCTTCGCCGTCGCGCCGCGCGAGCTGCTGCGCAGCGTCAGCCTCCAGCAGACGCTGCAGCTCATCCGCGTCACCGTGGAGGTGACGGAGGAGCGGGTCGCCGGCAAGGGTGAGCACCTGCGTGAGGCGATCCTGCTGTACTCGCGGGAGGTCGCGTTCGCGGCGGCTGACGTCTACGCGCGCGCCGCAGAGGCGCGGGGTCTGTGGGACGCCCGGCTCGAGGCGCTCGTCGTGGACTCGATCCTCACCGGGGAGGCCGATGAGGAGCTCCCGAGCCGCATCGCCGCGCTCGGGTGGCACGGCCACGGTGAGGTGGCGGTGCTCGTGGGCACGACCCCGCCGCAGTTCGATGTCGACCAGCTGCGTCGCACCGCCCGCAAGCTGGGCGTCGACGTCCTGATCGGCGTGCAGGGCTCGCGCCTCGTGCTGGTCGTGGGCCGCGCCGACCCCGGCTCGCGCGCCGATGAAGCGATCGCCGACCTTCCCTTCGCCGAGATCGCGCGGCGTCTGGAGCCGGGTTTCGGCACCGGCTACCTCGTGCTCGGTCCCACGGTCCCCGCGCTCGTCGACGCCAGCCAGAGTGCGCGCGCCGCGCTGGCGGGCTTCGCCGTGGCGCGGGCGTGGCGCCATGCCCCGCGTCCGGTGGAGGCCGACGACCTCCTGCCCGAGCGCGCTCTCGCGGGTGACCCGCTCGCCAAGCTCACGCTGGTGGAACGCATCTACCGCCCGCTGCAGGGACACAGCGCCGACCTGCTGTCGACGCTGTGGGCGTACCTCGACAACGGCCGCTCCCTCGAGGCGACCGCGCGGGAGCTGTTCGTGCACCCGAACACCGTGCGCTACCGCCTGAAGCGCGTGTCGGAGGTCATCGGCTGGGATGCGACGGGCCCGCGGGAGGCGCTCATCCTTCAGACGGCGCTGATCCTGGGATCCATCGGAACGGATGCCGCGCGCCGGCGCTCGCCCTCCCCCCGGCGGAGTCCCGCCTGACGCCGCAGACCGTCCGGGTGTGCACCACGCACAAAGCATGCGAGCATTCTTTGACGGTCTCGCCAGAACCCCGTCGATGATCCTTGGAAGGATGGAACGGTGACAATCGCGGTCTTCCCCGGACAGGGCTCCCAGTCCCCCGGCTTCCTGACCCCCTGGCTCGAATCGGACGGCGCGGCGGACCGCCTCGCGCAGTACTCGGAGTGGTCGGGGGTCGACCTCGTCGCCGCCGGCACCGAGTGGGACGCCGAACGCATCCGCGACACGCAGGTGGCGCAGCCGCTCATCGTCGCGGCGAGCCTGCTCTCGTGGAACGCCCTCCCCGACCGGGACCGCATCCTCGGGGTCGCCGGCCATTCGGTCGGCGAGTTCGCCGCGGCGGCGGCCGCAGGAGTCCTGACCGAGGAGTCCGCGCTGACCCTCGTCGGCATCCGCGGGCGGGCGATGGCGCAGGCGGCTGCGGCCGCCGAGACGGGCATGAGCGCCGTCATCGGCGGCGATGAGGCATCCGTGCTCGCCCGCCTCGACGAGCTGGGACTGTCGCCCGCGAACTACAACGGCGGCGGCCAGCTCGTCGTCGCCGGTGCGCTCGATGCCCTGCAGGCTCTCGCCGCCGACCCGGTCGCCGGCACGCGGGTCATCCCGCTGCAGGTCGCCGGCGCCTTCCACACCGACTACATGGCACCGGCCGTGCAGACGCTCCGCCGGGCCGCCTCGGACCACGACGTGTCCGATCCCGGGATCACGCTGTGGACCAACCGCGACGGCTCCGTCGTCTCGACGGGCTCGGCTTTCGTCGAGCTCCTCGTGGAGCAGGTCGCTTCCCCGGTGCGCTGGGACCTCTGCATGGCTTCCTTCGCCGACAGCGGCGTGTCGGGGATCATCGAGCTCTCCCCCGCGGGCACGCTCGTCGGGCTCGCGAAGCGCGCGCTGCGCGGGGTGCCGACCGTGGCCGTCAAGACACCCGCCGACCTCGAGGCCGCCGCCGCACTGGTGGCCGCCGCCGCCTGACCGGAGCACGCGACATGTCCAGCATCATCCAGCCCACCGGCGCCGCGCACACGCGCATCTACGCCTACGGTGCCGCCCGCGGCGAGATCGCGGTCCCGAACGACGACCTGGTCGGTCCCATCGACTCCAGTGACGAGTGGATCCGCCAGCGGACCGGGATCGTGACGCGCACACGGGCGGTGCCCGAGACGGACGCTATCGACCTGGCGACGGATGCCGCACGCGAGGCGATCACGCGGTCGGGCGTCGCCGCCTCCGACATCGACGCCGTCATCGTCGCCACGGTCTCGAACCCGAAGCAGACCCCGTCGGTCTCGGCGATCGTCGCCGACCGCGTCGGGGCCAACCCGGCCGCGGCCTACGACGTCAACGCCGCCTGCGCGGGCTTCGCCTACGGCGTCGCCCAGGCGGACGCCCTCATCCGCGCGGGTGCCGCTCACCACGCCCTGGTCATCGGCGCGGAGAAGCTCAGCGACGTCGTGGACCCCACCGACCGGAGCATCTCGTTCCTGTTGGGCGACGGGGCGGGAGCCGTGGTGATCGGCCCCAGCGAGACGCCGGGGATCGGCCCGACAGTGTGGGGCTCGGACGGCTCCAAGGCCGACGCCGTGGGGATGAACCACACCCTCGTCGAGTTCCGCGACGGCACGGCCCCCTGGCCGACGCTGCGGCAGGAGGGGCCGACGGTGTTCCGGTGGGCGGTGTGGGAGATGGTGAAGGTGGCCCGTCAGGCTCTCGAGGCCGCCGGGGTGGAGGCATCCGATCTCGCCGCCTTCGTCCCCCACCAGGCGAACATGCGCATCATCGACGAGTTCGCCAAGCAGCTCGGCCTTCCCGACTCGGTGGTGGTCGGCCGAGACATCGAGACGACCGGGAACACCTCAGCGGCATCCATCCCGCTCGCGACGCACCGTCTGCTCGAGGAGCACCCCGAGCTCAGCGGCGGTCTCGCGCTGCAGATCGGGTTCGGTGCCGGTCTCGTGTACGGCGCGCAGGTCGTCGTGCTTCCGTGAGCCCGGAATCCCCGACTCTAGACTGAGACCCGGCCCGGTCGGGTCTCGCAACCCCAAGAAAACAGGAGAAACCATGGCATTCACCAGTGACGAGGTCCTCGCCGGACTCGCCGAGCTCATCACCGACGAGACGGGCATCTCGGCCGACGAGGTCGCCCTCGAGAAGTCGTTCACCGACGACCTCGACATCGATTCGATCTCGATGATGACAATCGTCGTCAACGCGGAGGAGAAGTTCGGCGTCACCATCCCCGACGACGAGGTCAAGAACCTCAAGACCGTCGGCGACGCGGTCAGCTACATCACGTCGAACCAGGCGTAAACCCTTCCGGTGGGGGCTTCGGCCCCCACCGGCGCACCCACGAGGACTCCCATGAGCAACCCCCGCATCGTCGTCACGGGCATCGGCGCGTCGTCGCCCCTGGGCGGCACGGCCCCCGAGAGCTGGTCGGCACTTCTCGACGGCGTCTCCGGCGCACGCACCCTCGAGTACGACTGGGTCGAGCAGTACCAGCTGCCGGTGACCTTCGCCGCCGAGGCCAAGGTGCGGCCGGACACCGTGCTGGATCGCCCGGTCGCCAAGCGCCTCGACCCGTCGTCGCAATTCGCCCTCGTCGCGGCGATGGAGGCGTGGGCCGACGCGGGCAGCCCCGACGTCGACCCCGATCGCCTCGGCGTCGATTTCGCCACCGGCATCGGCGGTCTGCACACCCTCCTCGACGGCTGGGACACGCTCCGCGAGAAGGGCCCGCGGCGCGTCCTGCCGATGACCGTCCCGATGCTCATGCCCAACGCGGCTGCGGGCAACCTGTCGCTGCACTTCAACGCCCGCGCCTACGCCCGCACGGTGGCCAGCGCCTGCGCGTCGAGCACGGAGTCGATCGTCAACGCGATCGAGCACATCCGCGCGGGACACGCGGACGTCGTGATCGCCGGCGGAACCGAATCCGTGATCCATCCCGTCACGATCGCGGCGTTCTCGTCGATGCAGGCCCTGTCGCGCCGCAACGACGACCCCGCGACGGCGTCGCGGCCCTGCAGCATCGACCGCGACGGCTTCGTCATGGGCGAGGGTGCGGCCGCGCTCATCCTCGAGACCGAGGAGCACGCCCGGGCCCGCGGCGCCCAGATCTACGCGGCCGTCGTCGGCGGCGGCGTGACGGCGGACTCGTACCACATCACCGCCAACGATCCCGAGGGCCTCGGCGCCTCCCGTGCCGTTCGCCTGGCGCTGGAGATGGCGGATGCCTCGGCCGACGATGTCACCCACGTCAACGCGCACGCGACGTCCACCCCGGTCGGCGACCCGAACGAGTACACCGCCCTGCGGTCGGTGTTCGGCGCGCGGATCGACGAGATCCCGGTCTCGGCCACCAAGGCCTCCACCGGCCACCTCCTGGGCGGCACCGGTGCGCTGGAAGCGATGTTCACGGTCCTCGCGCTGCGCGACCGGGTCGCTCCCCCGACGATCAACCTCACCGCGCAGGACCCCGAGGTCCCCTTCCGCATCTCGGGCTCGCCGATCCCGCTCGGCGACGGCCCGCAGCTCGCGATCAGCAACTCGTTCGGCTTCGGCGGGCACAACGCCGTCGCGGCGTTCGCATCGGTCTGAGGCATCCGGCCCGCACCAAGACGCCCCCGTGCCGCACCTCAGGTGTCGACGCGGGGGCGTCTGTGGTGTCAGGCGGTGGTTCGCGGTCCCGCTGCCCGGGATCAGGGGCCTCCGAGCCTCGGTAGTGGCGCCTCGCACCGCCCTCGTCTGTGAAGTTGTGTCACCCGCTCGGAGATGCCGGGCACGGGCCCGACCGCCGTCAGCCGACCTTGTGCAGCCAGACGACCGGTGCGTCGTCGCTCGCGTGGCGGAACGGCTCGAGCTCCTCGTCCCACGCCGCGCCGAGCGCGATCTGCAGCTCCCGGTGGAGTTCGGCCGCATCGCCGCCGGCGATCTCCATCGCGTAGCGGATGCGGTCCTCGCCGATCACCACGTTGCCCGCGGAGTCGGTCTGGGCGTAGTGGATGCCGAGACCTGGCGTGTGCAGCCACCGGCCGCCGTCGCTGCGCGGCGTGGGATCCTCGGTGACCTCGAACCGCAGATGCTCCCACCCGCGGATCGCCGTCGCGAGCGCCGAGCCTGTCCCGGCGGCGCCCTCCCAGTAGAACTCGGCGCGGCGACTTCCCGCCAGCACGGGCTGGTCCGCCCAGTCGAAGCTGACGGCACGCCCGAGGGCCCGCCCGACCGCCCATTCCAGGTGAGGACACAACGCCCGTGGCGCAGAGTGAATGAAGATCACCCCACGCGCTTTGTGTGTCGCCATGATCTCTCCGTTCGTCAGGTGCGTCTTCCCCTACGACCTGAGACGGTGCCACGGCGTGCTGTTCGGTTGTTCCCGCCATTATCGCCGAGGGGGTGGGCGAATCACAAGTGTGTGATTCCCCCACCCCCTCGGTCCGGGCGGAGGCTCAGGCCTCGCTCATCGCCTGGACCTCTGCCTTGCCCTTGGCGGCGTAGTACGCGGCGCGGGCGGCGTCGCGGCGGGCCTGCTCGGCCTGACCGGCGTCGAGGACGTCCTGCGGCACGTCGAACTGGTCGGTCGTCGGCTTGCCGTGGTACTTCGCGATGTAGGCGTCCAGTTCGGGGCCGGACTCCCACGACGTGATCAGGCAGTAGCGCGGCGCGTCGCCGTCGTGGTGGACGGCGTGCCACAGGCGCTGCGTGTCGACGATGAGCTGCGCGCCGGCGGGAAGCGCCACGCGGTACTCGATGCTCGGGTCGGTGCGGTTCTCGCGCAGCACGAAGTAGCTGTTCTTGTCGTCGGTGAGGTTGAAGAACCCGCGCACCACCCAGCCGGTGCCGTCCGGGTTGAGGCGGTTGTTGTCGTCCTGGTGCAGGTTGTAGAGGGCGTCGGCGTACGTGTTCGGCTGCAGCTCGATGATGCGGCAGCGGCCGACGTTGGCGCCCGGCTCCTGCGCGCGACGCGTCAGGGTCGGCGCCTTCTCGGTCTGCTCGGGGATCCAGACGCCGTCCTTGTCGGTGCGCGGCGGCGTGTGGTTCCAGAAGCCGTTGCACTCGATCTCGCCCTTGGCCGAGGCCAGCGGGGCGAAGCGGGTGTCACCCGACGACTTCCAGTCGACGTACTCGATGGACAGCCATTCCTGCGGGTCGATCTCCTCGTTATAGGAGTCGAGCACCACGAAGCCGGTCTCATCGAGAGCGGCGGACTTGATGTAACCCATGACGGATCATGCCTTTCGGTCAGTGAGCCAGCACGTTTTAACAGGCTCAACTTAGGCAAGCCTACCTCGCTGGCCTCCGGGCCCCTCGAGACCGGGCCGGGAATAACCGCCCCCCGGGTGGGGCAGCGACGCCCCAATAGACTGGAGGCGCCATGGTCACTGCCACGAACGTCGATGCGACTGCTGTCAACACGATCGGGTGGCTCTCCGCCGCGGACTGGACGATCGTCGTCCCGGTCTACCAGCGCCAGTACCGGTGGGACATCGGCGGATGCGAGCAGCTGTTGGCCGACATCCGGGCGGTGGCGGACCTCGACGATCGGCACATGCACTTCATCGGCTCGATCCTCTCCTCCGCGAGCGGAGACGGCGAAGGCGCCGAGCTCGTGCTGATCGACGGCCAGCAGCGGACGACGACGCTGATGCTCCTCGTCGCCGCGCTCCACCACACGGTGCGCGAGACCGATCCGGAGCTGGCCGATCAGCTGCAGCGCGTGCTCGTCCACTCCCACGACGCATCCCGCACCAAGCTGCGGCCCCACCGCGCGTGGGCCGGTGTCTTCGAGCGCGTCGTCCTGGACCTGCCGCTCGCGCCGGGCGAGCACCGGGATTCGCGCTTCGACGACAACTACGCCTTCTTCCGCAGCCAGATCCGCGCCGAAGAGGCGCCCCGCATCTGGCGCGGGCTCCAGAAGCTCGAGCACGTCGCGATCACGCTCGGCGCGGGCGCGAACGCCCAGCAGATCTTCGAGAGCCTGAACTCCACCGGCGAGCCGCTGCGCGACCACGAGCTGATCCACAACTACGTCCTGATGGGGCTGACGCACGCCGAGCAGCGGGAGGTCGAGGGCGAGTTCTGGCAGCCGATCGAGACGGACACCGGCGACGCGATCGCCGACTTCTGGCGCCAGTACCTCGTCATGCGAACCGGACGAGAGGTCGCGGTGGTGGGCGGCCGCGGCGTGTACGACGCCTTCCGGCACGAATTCCCGCGCCTGGAGTTCGCCGATCTCATCGCGCACGCCGCCGAGTGGCGGGCGCTGGCCCGCGTGTACCGGGTGCTGCTGCGACCGCAAGAGGCCCCGGACGCCGAGATCGCAGGGCACCTCGGTCACCTCAGCACCTTCGGCTCGACCATGTACCCGCTCGCGATGCGCGCGTATCGCGACCACGAGACCGGGGAGCTCTCGCGGGAGCGCCTCATCGAGACGCTCGAGATGATCCAGACGCTGCTGATGCGCCGATCGGTGGTCGGCATCGGGACGCAGCGTCTCGTCGCCCGGCTGTGCCGGGCACGCGAGGCGGGCTGGGACACTCTGGTCGCGGCGATCTCGCGCATCACGCCCTCGGACGAGCGCATCGCGGTGGCGCTCAAGTACACCGAGCTCCCGCACGCGCGGTACGCGCTCGGCCGCATCGCCGGCGTCGACCCCGCGGGTCTCGAGCTCGAGCACGTCTTCCCCCTCGCCCCTGGCGACGGGTGGACCGGCGACGGGGCGCGCACGTGGGCGTCCTACAGCGAGGACGAGCAGAACAGCCACCGCGCGCTCGCGCAGACCATCGGCAACCTCACCCTCCTCGAAGAGGGCCTCGCGATCGCCGCCTTCGACCGGTCCTTCCCCGAGAAGCGGGAGCTGTACGCCCGCAGCGCCGTGGGCATCACGGCCGACCTCGCCGATGTCGCGGCGTGGGGAACCGCGGCCGTCGCCGAGCGCTCACGTCGCCTCACCGACCGCTTCGTACGGGTGTGGCGGCGTCCGGGCGGCCCGGCGATCGACGACGACGGGCTGACTCCGATCCTCGACGCGGTGCGCCGCCGCGGCTGGCCGGCCGGCTGGCACCGCGAGTGGTCGTACGTCGAGTACTGCGGAGAGCATTGGGAGGTCTCGGACGTCAAGTACCTCTTCAACCGCGTGTTCAAGCGGCTGTGGGCCGATGCGCGCGAGGCGGTCGTGTCATACAGCGCCCGCCGCGGCGGTCCCGTCTACACGGCGCAGTCGTGGAACGGCCAGTGGGATCGCCTCGACGATCAGCACTCGCTCTACATGGGCTGGGACTCCAGCTACATGCTCAGCGCCGTGCAGGGCGTCCTCGAGGAGGCTGGCCTGGCCCCTGAGGTCTTCGTCAAGTACTCCTACATCGGCGAAGCGATGTGATGACGGGGACGGATGCCTCGGCCCGAGGCATCCGTCCCCGCCATCGTCGGATCACTCGAACGAGACGGCGGCGTTCTCGTTGTTGAGCACGATCACCGGGGTGATCGCGGGGTGGCCGGCGGCACGGATGCGCTCGAGGTCGAAGCGCAGCAGCGGAGTGCCCGCGGTGACCTTCTGGCCCTTCTGTACGAGCGTGTCGAATCCGTCGCCCTTCATGTCGACGGTGTCGATGCCGACGTGGATGAGCAGCTCGGTGCCGTCCTCGAGCACGAGCGCCACCGCGTGGCTGCTGTCGAACGTGGCGCCGATCGTGCCGTCTGCCGGCGCGATCACGGTGTCACCGGTCGGCTCGATCGCCACGCCCGGGCCCATGACCCCCTGCGAGAACGTCGGGTCGGGCACCTGCGAAAGCGACACGACGCGGCCCTCGAGCGGCTGGCGCAGCCGCACCGTGGTCGTCGCCGGGGCGTCGGTCAGCACCGCGGTTCCTCCCGCGGTGACGGGCGCGGGCTCGGCCGTCGCACCGGCCGGGGCCGCGGCGCGTCCGGCGAGGATCGCCTCCATGGCGTCCTTCACGAACTGCACGTTGGTGCCGTAGACGACCTGGACGGACTTACCACCGGGTTTCATGGTGCCCGCCGCCCCTGCGCGCTTGAGGGCGGCGTCGTCGACCTTGCTGACGTCGTCGATCTCCATGCGCAGGCGCGTGGCGCAGTTCTCGAGTTCGAGGATGTTGTCCTTGCCGCCGAGGGCGTCGATGAACCGACCCCCCGTGACCAGATACTTGTCGTCCGCCGTGTGCGTGTCGTACTCGGTGCCTTCGCCGAGGATGTCGTCGTCCTCGCGGCCCGGGGTCTTGAGGTTGAACCGCTTGATGAAGAAGTAGAACACCACGAAGTAGATGAAGAACCAGAAGACGCCCATGACCGGGATGAGCCACGGGTTCTGGGCCATCGGGTTCATCCAGTTGAGGACGAGGTCGATGAATCCGCCCGAGAACCCGAAGCCCATGCGAACGGGAAGGATCTGGCTGATGGCCATCGAGATGCCGGTGAAGACCGCGTGCGTGAGGTACAGCACCGGCGCGAGGAACATGAACGCGAACTCGAGGGGCTCGGTCACGCCGACGAAGAAGGAGGCGATGGCACCCGAGAACAGGATGCCGTACGCGAGCTTCTTGCGCGTCGTCCTGGCCGTGAGATACATCGCCAGCGCGGCGCCGGGGAGACCGAACATCATGATCGGGAAGAAGCCCGTCATGTACTGGCCGGTGACCCCGTAGGTGCCCTCGCCGGCGAGGAAGTTGTTGAGGTCGTTGATCCCGGCGACGTCGAACCAGAACACGGAGTTCAAGGCGTGGTGCAGCCCGACCGGGATGAGCAGGCGGTTGAGGAAGCCGTAGATCCCGGTGCCGAACGCCCCCAGCGTCACGATCCACTCGCCGAAGCCGACCAGCCCGCCGTAGACGAAGGGCCAGACGAAGAACAGCACGATGGCGACCACCAGTGAGACGCCCGCCGTCACGATCGCGACAGAGCGCTTGCCGGAGAAGAAGGACAGCGCGTCGGGGAGCCGGGTGTCCTTGAACTTGTTGTAGCAGTACGCGCCGATGAGGCCGCAGACGATGCCGACGAATACGTTCTGCACGCGCAGGAATGCGGGATCGACCTGATTGACGTCGTCGACCCCGGTGAAGAGGGCGACGGTCTCGGGCTTGAGCAGCGTCGTGATCACGAGCCAGGACACCAGGCCGGCCAGGGCGGAGGTGCCGTCGGACTTCTCGGCCATGCCGAGCGCGATGCCGACGGCGAACAGCAGCGCCATGTTGTCCAGCAGCGAGCCGCCGGCGGCGCCGAGAAACGTCGAGACGATGTTGGGACCGGCTGCCGAGCTGATCCAGTAGGAGATGCCGGACAGGATCGCCGCGACCGGCAGCACGGCTACCGGGAGCATGATCGACCTGCCGAGCCTCTGCAGGAACTTCATTGTTCGCCTCCATGACGGGCTGGGGACAGTTGCTGTCGATGACGCTACCGCCAAATCCCGGCGCTCATCAGAGGCATCCCCTCCGAAAGTAAGGATGGTGAACGAAAGACCGTCGCGTGTGCCGCGGCGACGGTCTTGTTCGGTAGGGCGGGTGGGACTTGAACCCACGATCGTCGGGTTATGAGCCCGCTGCCTTGACCAGCTTGGCCACCGCCCCGCGCACCGAGGTGCGCAGACGAGCCTACCGGCCTGGCACCCCGGTCCGGTGTCTCACCGGGCGTCGGGCTCGTCGGCCGGATCCTTGACGGGCGGTTCGGGCCACACCTTCGCGACGGCCTCAGTGACCTTGATCGACGCGGTCGACGGATGCGCGGCATCGGGGGCCGTGCCACCGCTTCCGCGCGGGATCGGCAGCTCCTGGCTGTCGCTGAGCACCTGCGGATGATGGCGGGCGAGCTGGAAGACGCCCCACACGGCGACGGCACCCACCACCGCGAATGCGATGTAGACCCACAGCGGCGCCCCGGCGACCTCCTGCAGGACCGTCAGCCCGATGAGGATCGCCACGATCGGATCGATCACGGTGAGGCCGGCGACGACGAGGTCGGGCGGACCCGAAGCGTAGGCGCTCTGCACGAAGTATGCGCCGACGATCGCCCCCACGATGAGGGCCGCCAGGCACAGGAACGTGAGCCAGTCGAAGTTGTTGTCCTTGATGCGCTCGATGACCACCTTGGCCAGCGTCGCGACGAAGCCGTAGATGACGCCGGCGGCGGTGATGTAGAACAGCGCCCCCATGCGCTTGCGCAGCCACACCCACAGCCCGGCGAACGCGAGCGTCACCAGCGCCAGCAGCACGAGGATCGTGACCAGCTGCCCGTTGGACACGGGCTTCTCGGTCGCGAAGAGCGCCGCGATCGTGACGAAGACGAAGATGCCTCCGACGCACGCGGCAATGGCGATGAGCGAGCGTCGCGTCGGCTTGTGTCCGCTGATCTGCGCATTCAGGAGGGTGGTGATGACGAGCGCGATCGCTCCCAGCGGCTGGACCACGATGAGCGGCGCGACAGCCAGGGCGGAGAGCTGGCAGACGATGGCGAGCCCCAGCATCACCGTGCCGATGACCCACGAGGGCCGCGCCAGCAGTCTCAGCATGTGGCTTGCACCCAGGCCGCCGTGACCCGTCTCGGACCGGCTCATCCGCTCGACCTTGGTCACTCCGCGGTGCTGGTACTGCGCCCCGAACGACATGAAGATCGCACCGAGCAGCGCGAGCGGGATGCCGTACAGCAGCCCGGGGTTCTGGAAGGCGCCGACCAGCTGGTCCCCCACGTCCTCGAGCTCCACAGCGGTCCACAGCACACATCGACATTAGCCGCAGGCATCGCTCGATAGGCTCAAGGCGTGGCTGTTCTCCCGATTCGCATCATGGGCGATCCCGTCCTGCACGCCCCTGCGTCGCGCGTCGAAGCGATCACCGATGAGGTGCGCGCCCTGGTCGCCGACATGTTCGAGACGATGGATGCCGCGCCCGGCGTGGGGCTCGCCGCCCCGCAGGTCGGCGTGCCTCTGCGCATCTACACCTACTCGTATGCCGATGACGACGGCGCCCCCTGGCGCGGCGTGATCGTGAACCCGGAGCTGTGGATGCGGCCGCTCGAACCCGGAGCGCCCGACCCCGACGAGGAGTCCGAGGGCTGCCTGTCGTTCCCCGGCGAGCGGTTCCCGCTCCGGCGCTCGGATGAGGTGCTGGTGACCGGAACGGATCTCGAGGGCGCGCCCGTGCGCATCCAGGTCGACGGGTGGCGGGCGCGCATCATGCAGCACGAGTTCGACCACCTGGACGGCGTCCTCTACGTCGATCGCCTCGACGACGGCGACTGGAAGACGGCGCAGAAGATCGCGCGCAAGCGCGGCTGGGGCCGCCCGGGCAGCGCGTGGACGCCCGGCATCGACGACCTCGACGCCTGATCCGTCGGTCTCCTGCTGGGGGGAAGCGGCTCGACCGCGGAATGAGGAAAGGCCCCGAGGTGGAGCTCGGGGCCGATCCGCTCCCCCACTTGGACTCGAACCAAGAACCTATCGGTTAACAGCCGATTGCTCTGCCAATTGAGCTATGGAGGAATGTCCTGCGCTCTCGCGCGGGCAACCAGACCATCTTAGCAAAGCTCCGGCGGTGGTCTTGACCACCGGGGCCCTCATGAGCCGACGAGTCGCCGGTCTGCTTCGCCGCTGGGAGTCCACAGCAGATCCCGGATGCCGTGGCCGTAGGCGACGGCGTGACCGGCGCGGAGCACCAGGACATCCGCGTCCAGCTCGTCGGCCACATCGGCCTGGTTCGTCACCACGAGGGCCGCCATGCCGAGTTCTCGCTGTCGGCGCAGGATCGCGTCTCGAGCGGCCGTGCGCACCTCGACGTCCATGTTCGCGTACGGCTCGTCGGCGATGAGCACGCGCGGCTGGAGCACCAGTGCGCGCGCCATCGCCACGCGCTGCCGCATCCCGGCGCTCAGCTCATACGGGTACTTCGCCGCAGCCCCCAGCGGCAGCATCATCTCGTCGAGCAGCGATGCGACTCGCACCGCCAGAGCCCGCGAGCTCACTCGGCGGTCCCGGCTGGTGATGGGCCCGCCGATCACGTCCGAGACGGTGAGCCGCGCGGGAAGACGTGCACCAGCCGATTGGGGCAGATACCCGGCGTAGTACGTGAGGTACCGGTGGTCGCGGCCCGGACGGCGCACCGGGATGCCCTCCACGGTCGCCTCGCCGCCGACGACGGCGAGGCCCGGCTCGTCGGCGCCGGCGAGCACCGCCGCCAGCGAGGACTTGCCCGAGCCCGTCGGGCCCATGACCGCGAGACTGCGTCCATGCGGCAGACGGAATGTGACGCCGTCGACGACCCGCTGATTCGGACCGCCTCGCCCTGCTCGGGCGATCGACAGGTCGGAGCAGTCGATCGCGGCATCCGCGGTTCGTCGTCGAGCCATGCCCTCATCCTGCCCCGGCCGCGCCTCCGTGCGCCAGTCGGCGGCGCGGTCAGGAGGATTCGTCGGCGATCGCCTGGCGCTGTGCGTCGAGCTCGCGCAGACGCAGCCGGATGCTGCGCCCCTGCTCGGAATCCGCCGGCACGCGCTGGATCGCGCCCAGCAGCTCGGCCTTCTCGCGCTCGATGCCGCGCATCACCAGGCGACGTGCGAGATCGCCTGCCGAGGCGACCGCGGCCTCGTCGTTGAGCGCAGGGAAGTCGCCGGCGAGCAGCTCCGCGGCCAGCGAGCGGTACGGTTCCCGCACCGTGCCGACGACCGCCGCCGACCAGCCCGGACGCTGCATGTCGTCTGCCGCGACGACCGCCGCCCGGACGGCGTCCAGGGCGGGGTGGCGGAAGGGCTGCTCCAGCGCCCGCGCGACGAGCGCCGCCTCCATGCGGTGGCCGAACTGCAGGACGCCCATGAGCGCGTCGCGCTCGAGTCCGACCTCGGGCGTGCGCGGCAGCGTCGCGACGGTGACCTGGAGGGGGTCCGTCTCACCGGAGGGGGGCGCCGGCGAGGGCGGGTGAGCGGCGGTCGGAGCATCCCGTCGTCCGCTCCCGCGCCCGGCGCGCTCCACCTCCCGGCGCACGTCCTCGGTGTCCATGCCGAGGCGGCGCGCGAGGACCCGCACGTACTCCGGCTGCAGCAGCGGGTCGCGCAGCTCGGCGACGACGGGAGCAGCGGTGCGCAGTGCCCCGACGCGGCCCTCGACGCTCGCCAGATCGTAGCCCGCGATGCGCTGGTCGAGCACGAACTCGACCATCGGCACCTTCGTCTCCACGAGCCCCCGGACGGCGCCGTCGCCCCGCATCAGGCGGAGATCGCACGGATCGAGCCCGTCGGGGCCGGTCGCGACGTACGTCTGGGCGTTGAAGCGCTTGGCGTCGGCGAACGCGCGCAGTGCGGCCTTCTGGCCGGCCGCGTCGGGATCGAATGTGAAGACGACTTCGCCCGCGGTCGAGTCGTCACCCATCACCCGCCGGAGCACCGTGATGTGGTCTGCGCCGAAGGCCGTCCCGCAGGTCGCGATCGCCGTGGTGATGCCCGCGAGGTGACACGCCATCACATCGGTGTACCCCTCCACCACCACGACACGGTGCTGCCGCGAGATCTCGCGCTTGGCGAGGTCCAGGCCGTAGAGCACCTGGGCCTTCTTGTAGATCGTCGTCTCGGGGGTGTTGAGGTACTTGGGGCCCTGGTCGTCGTCGTAGAGCTTGCGCGCGCCGAAGCCGATGACCTGGCCCGTCACGTCGCGGATCGGCCACACGACGCGGCCGCGGAAGCGGTCATACACGCCGCGCTGGCCCTGCGACACCAGCCCCGCCGATGCCAGCTCGTCGTCGGTGTACCCCTGCGCGCGCAGCGCGGAGTGCATGCCCGACCAGCCCTTCGGCGCATACCCCACGCCGAAGTGCGCGGCCGCGCCGGCGTCGAAGCCGCGCTGGCCCAGAAACCGCCGCGCGGTGTCGGCTTCGGAGGTCATCAGCTGCGTGCGGAAGAACTCCGCCGCCGCCGCATTCGCCGCGTACAGCCGCGCCCGGCCGGTGTGCTCGGGGGCGGCGCCCCCGTCCTCGTAGTGCAGGGCGTAGCCGATCCGCCCTGCGAGGCGCTCGACGGCCTCGGTGAACGAGACGTGGTCCATCGCGCGCAGGAACGAGTAGACGTCGCCGGACTCCCCGCAGCCGAAGCAGTGGTAGAAGCCCGCCTGCGGACGCACGTTGAAGCTCGGACTCCGCTCGTCGTGGAACGGGCAGAGCCCTTTCAGCGAGCCCACGCCGGCGGACTTGAGGGCGACCCGCTCGCCGATGATGTCAGCGATGTTGGTGCGCGCCTTCACCTCGTCGACGTCCGCCTGCCGGATGCGCCCGGCCATCAGCCCACCTCGAAGGGGTCGCGGGTCCGGCCCGCCGGCGAGTCCATCGGGCGGGCGCCGGGGGCCCAGACGCCGACCGACGCCGGGTCCAGCGGTTCGACGAGGCTCCCGTGCCACGCGATGGCCAGCTGATCGGTGAGGCTCGCGACCTGATCGACGACGACGCGGCGGCGTGCGGCATCCGTCTCCGCGGCGGCGAAGTCGCGCAGGTGCAGGGCATCGAGCGCCTCGGGGCGCTCCCACAGCGCCGAGGCGAGGCGCTTGAGGACGCGCCGCTGCTCCTTGTAGAGGTCCTTGCGTCCCTCGATCGAGACGACGGCCGCGCCGATGATGCCCTTCAGGACCGCCATCTCGGCTTCGACGACGCGGGGAACGACGAGGTGGCCCTGATAGCGGGTGAGGACGGAGCGTGCGTACGACTCGCGTGTCGCCGTCGTCGCCGCGCGGGCGAAACGGCCGATCAGGTCGGAAGTCAGGTTCTTCAGGCGCGCCAGCGCGGCGCGCGATCCGTCGAACGCGTCGATCCATTCCGGCATGCGGGTGAGCCGGAACAGCGCATCCTCGAGCTCGTCCCGCGCGAAGTCGAAGCCGACCCACGACTGGACGGCGGTCAGCAGCCACTCGTGCTCGTGCGGATCGGCCAGCCTCGCGGGATCCAGGTACCCGTTCACGATCGCGTCCTCGAAATCGTGAACCGAATAGGCGATGTCGTCCGAGAGGTCCATGACCTCGGCCTCGATGCAGCGGACGCGACCGGGCGCGCCGGCTCGCAGCCAGCGGAAGACCTCCTCGTCCTCGGGGTAGACGCCGAACTTCAAGCGGCCGCCGGGGTCCGGCAGCGGATGGTCGGCCGTCCACGGGTACTTGCAGGACGCGTCCAGACTCGCGCGCGTGAGGTTCAATCCGAAGCTGCGCCCGTCGGCGTCGATCACCTTCGGCTCCAGGCGGGTGAGGATCCGCAGCGTCTGGGCATTCCCCTCGAACCCGCCGACGTCCTCCGCCCACTCGTTCAGGGCGCGTTCGCCGTTGTGGCCGAAGGGCGGATGACCGAGGTCGTGACTCAAGCAGGCGGTGTCGACGACGTCGGCGGCGAGGTCCAGCGCCGTGGCGAGCTCGCGTCCGACCTGCGCGACCTCCAGCGAGTGGGTCAGCCGGTTCCGTGCGAAATCGGCCGGGCTCGCCGGGCTCAGCACCTGGGTCTTGGCCGCGAGCCGCCGCAGCGCCGCGGAGTGCAGCACGCGCGCGCGGTCGCGGGCGAAGTCGTCGCGCTGGGAACGGTGCTGCTCGGCATGGAACCGGGCGGCATCGGCGTCGTCGTAGCCGTCCGGTCGGTCGGACGCCGGGCCTCTCAGGTCAGCCGCCACTGTGGTCGAGCTCCGCATCGGCGATGGCGCTGGAGGCCTCGGCGCTCAGCTCCCGCGAGCTGAGCCAGCCCTCGGGCAGAGCGGGACGCTTGGGCGTCCCCGCGCGACCTCGCTGCCCCTCCGCTGCCGCCCCGGGGTAGGGAGCGTCGGGGTCGAGGGAGGCGAGCAGCTCGTCGATCTCGGACAGGCTGGAGGCCGTCGCAAGGCTCGCGCGGAGCTCGCCGCCGACGGGGTAGCCCTTGAAGTACCACGCGACGTGCTTGCGGATGTCGCGGCAGCCGCGGTCCTCGTCGTCGAAGAACTCCACCAGCAGCTCCGCGTGCCGACGGAACGCGGCCGCGACGAAGCCGAGTGTCGCGTCGACCGGCTCGGCCGGCGCCGCTCCCGCTCCGCCCAGGGCGCGGGCGAGATCACCGAACAGCCAGGGTCTCCCGAGGCATCCCCGACCGACTACGACGCCGTCGCAGCCGGTCTCGGCCATCATGCGCGCGGCGTCGTCGGCCGACCAGATGTCGCCGTTGCCGAGCACCGGGACGCTGGTGACCGTCTCCTTGAGCTTCGCGATCGCGGACCAATCCGCCTGGCCGGAGTAGAACTCCGACGCGGTGCGGGCATGGAGTGCGACGGCGGCGACACCGGCGTCCTCCGCGATACGGCCGGCATCGAGGTACGTGAGATGGTCTGCGTCGATGCCTTTGCGCATCTTCACGGTGAGCGGCACGTCCCCCGCCGCGCGTGCGGCACGGGTCACGATCGCGCGGAACAGCCCCAGCTTCCACGGCAGTGCGGCTCCGCCGCCCCTGCGGGTGACCTTCGGGACGGGGCATCCGAAGTTCAGGTCGATGTGGTCGGCCCGGTCCTCCTCGACGAGGAGGCGGACCGCGGCCTCCGTGGTCGCGGGGTCGACGCCGTAGAGCTGGATGGACCGCGGCGTCTCGGACTCGTGGTGGGTGATGAGGCGCATCGTCGTGGCGTTCCGCTCGACGAGCGCGCGGGTCGTGATCATCTCGCTCACATACAGCCCGGCGCCGTACTCGCGGCACAGCCGCCGGAACGCCGTGTTGGTGATGCCCGCCATCGGCGCGAGCACCACGGGGGCGTCGAGTTCGATGGGCCCGATGCGCAGCGCGCGAGCAGGGGCGGGGGCAGTGGTCACGCGTTCCATTCTCTTACACGAGGCCGTCCGTCGGCTGAACGCGCAACCGGCTGTGGACGCGCGTCCGGCGCGCACCCGCGGGGCCCGACCGGAGCCGGCCGACGCGCTGCCGGGACCGGGCCGTTCACGCGTCGACGTCGGCGGGCGCGCGGTGCTCCGCCCACACCTGACGGACGATCTGCGCGAACGCCTCCGCCGGCTGCGCACCCGACACGCCGTACTTGCCGTCGATCACGAAGAACGGCACACCGTTGATGCCGTACGCGGCCGCCTGCGCCTGGTCGGCGCGGACCGCGCTCAGGTAGCGGCCGCCGGCGAGAGCCTCGCGCGCCGCGACGGCGTCGAGCCCGACCTCGGCCGCGAGCGCGGCGAGATCGTCCTCCCGGCCGAGATGCCGGCCCTCGGTGAAGTAGGCCGACATGAGGCGCTCGGCCATCTCCGACTGCCGACCGTGTTCCTTCGCGAAGTGCAGCAGCTCGTGCGCCTTCACGGTGTTCGTGTGCTTGAGCAGGTCGAAGCGGTATTCCAGGCCCGCCTCGGCGGCGACAGCGGTGACGCGCTGCAGCATCTGCTGCGCCTGGGCCGCGGAGATGCCCTTGTGGGTGGCGAGGTAGTCCGCCTCTCCGCCGTCGAAGTCGACCGGCGTGTCAGGCGACAGCTCGAACGAGTGGAAGGTGACCTCCACAGCCGGCGCGTCCTCGTCCGCCGATGCCGCGGCGAGCCCGTTCTCCAGATTGCGCTTGCCGATGTAGCACCAGGGGCAGGCGATGTCACTCCACACGTCGATCTTGATCGTTCCGGTCATGCCGGGGACAACCGCCTCGCGCAGCGCTTCTATTCCGACGCATGTGTCGGAGGAGGTCACGAGGTCGCTGTGTCAGGCGCGTCGACGGCGCCGCCGAAGCGCCGGTCCCGCGCGAGGTACATGTCGATGCCGTGCCAGAGGTCGGCGCGGGTGAAGTCGGGCCACAGCGTGTCCAGGAACACGAACTCCGCGTAGGCGGACTCCCACAGCAGGAAGTTGGAGGTTCGCTGCTCGCCGCTGGAGCGGAGGAACAGATCCACGTCCGGCATGTCCGGGCGGTAGAGCCGTCGCTGAATCAGCTTCTCCGACACCGCCGACGGACGAAGCCGACCGGCCGCGACGTCCTCGGCGATGGACCGCATGGCGTCGACCAGTTCGATCCGGCCGCCGTAGTTGACGCACATCGTGAGGGTCAGCACGTCGTTGGCCGCGGTCAGGCGCTCCGCGAACTGCAGCTCCTTGATGACGCTCGACCACAGCCGGGGCTTGCGCCCCGCCCACTGGATGCGCACGCCCCACTCGTTGAGCTGGTCGCGCCGGCGGTGCAGCACGTCGCGGTTGTACCCCATCAGGAAGCGCACCTCGTCGGGTGAGCGCGACCAGTTCTCCGTCGAGAAGGCGTACACCGAGAGATGCTTGACGCCCGCCTGGATGGCGCCGGCGACGACGTCCAGCAGCGCCGCCTCGCCGGCCTTGTGGCCTTCGATCCGGGTGAGTCCGCGCCGATTGGCCCAGCGCCCGTTCCCGTCCATGACGATCGCCACGTGATTCGGCACGGCGCCACGCGGATACTCCCTCGGGTGCAGTCCCGTCCAGTCGAGCGGTCGATACGGGATCGCGTCGCGGTGCGTGTAGGGCTTCGGGCTCACCTGGTGCCTTCCTGCGGGGGTGCCGAGACGTGCGAGAGCGAGCGGATGCCCCGCTCGAGGTGCCACTGGGCGTACGCCGCGATGAGTCCCGAGGCGGCCGCGGTCGAACCCGGCGACGCGGCGTCCACCGCGTCCCACTCCCCCGCCATCAGCGACTGCAGCAGCGACACCGTCGCGCGGTCCACCCGGGCGGCTCCGGTCGGCGCACAGTCGCGGCACACGATGCCGCCCTGCTGGGCGACGAAGGTGTCGTGAGGCCCGGTTCTCCCGCACCGAGCGCACTCGCCGAGCCCTGGCGCCCAGCCCGAGAGCGCCATCGCCCGCAGCAGGTACGAGTCCAGGACGCTGCGAGAGGCGTGCTCACCCCGCGAGAGGGCCCGGAGTCCGCCGACGAGGAGGAGGTACTGCTGGGACGTGGCCTCCGCCTCGTTCAGTCGGTCGGCTGCCTCGACCATCGCATGTGCCGAGGTGTACCGGTCGTAGTGCGCGGCGATGTCCGCGCCGTACGAGCCGAGCGACTCCGCCTGCTGGACGATGTCCAGCGATCGGCCTTGATACAGCTGGACGTCGGCGACCATGAACGGCTCCAGCCGGGCGCCGAACCGCGACGAGGTGCGGCGCACGCCCTTGGCGACGGCGCGCAGCTTGCCGTGCCGACGGCTCAGCATCGTCACGATCCTGTCGGCCTCCCCCAGCTTGTGGGTGCGCAGGACCACGACTTCGTCGCGGAAGGTGGGCACCCCTCGATTATCCCCGCTCGGCGTCTGCGTCGGCCTCCGCCGAGCCGCGGGACGCTCGCGCAAGGAGCGGATCGGTCAACATTATGTATAGTGTTCACTATGTCGGGAACACGCATCTTGGACACCCTCCTGGCCCTCTCCCTCGTCCTGGAAGCGGATCAGACCCGCGAACTCGAGCGGCGCGGACTCACGGCGTCCAAGACCCACCTCTTGTGGGTTGTGCACCACCGCGGGCCGGCGACGCAGGCGCAGCTGGCGGAGGCGCTGCAGGTGACGCCTCGCCATGTGACCACCTTGGTCGACGCGCTGGAGGCCACGGGATTCGCGCGCCGCACGCCGCACCCGACGGACCGCCGGGCGGTACTCGTCGACCTCACCGACCGCGGGCGGTCGGTCATGACGGCGATGACCGCCGAGCACGAATCGCTCGGGGCCGAGCTCGTCCGGGGCCTCGACGCCGAGTCGGTGGCGGTGGCCGCCGATGTGCTCGACCACGTCCTCCAGAGGCTGCAGACGCTGGTCGCGGAGCATGAGGCGCGCCAGGCGGAGCGGGCGGAGACCTCATGACTGCCTCGCCCACGGTCAGTGCACCTGCCCGGGTGGGTAGGCAGGTGGTCAAGATCGCCCGCTTCGCATGGCGTGCCGAGGTGGGCATCTGGAAGAGCCTCTACCGGTGGATCTTCCGCCGCCCGCGCGTGCCCGGCGGTGCAGCCGCTTTCTCGTACCACTCCCCGGTCATGACGATCCTCGTCGTCTTCATCGTCCTCTCGGCGGTCGAGATCCCCATCATCGACCTCATCGTCCATCCCTGGCCGTGGCTGCGCATCCCGCTGCTGGCGCTGGGGATCTGGGGACTCACGTGGATGATCGGGCTCATGCTGAGCTACCTGACACGTCCGCACGCGGTCGGGCCCGACGGCATCCGGGCGCGCGTCGGCGCCGATGTCGACGTCGACCTGCCGTGGGACGTCGTCGCGTCGGTGGAACGGTCACACGACGTCACGGAGAAGGCCCCGAAGATCCGCGATGAAGAGAACGGACGGACCCTCGCGCTGCGGATGGCGGACGAGACCAACATCCTGATCGTGCTCGAGAAGCCGGTGGTCACGCGACTGTCGGGTGGTGACGTGGAGATCGACGCGGTGCGCCTGTGGGCAGACGATGTCGAGGGCTTCCTGGACGCAGTGCGCACCCACATCCCCTGAAGCCCTGCGGTTCGTCGGCGGGCCGATTGCGCCGTCACCGGGCGGCGCGAGCGGCCGCCTCGCGTGCCGTCGCGAGCGCGGTGAGCTCCGCGTCCACCTCGCCCAAGATCTCGTCCTGCGCGACGGCCGCGACGCTGTCGCGCAGTCCGTCGGCGATGCGGGCCGCCCGTCGGCGAGCGCCGGCACGGACCGCAGCGCCGGCAACGAGGGCGAGCAGGATGCCCGCCACCGCGCCCGCTACGAGCAGCAACGTCGGCCATGGCACCTCGAAAGCGCCCACGCCGAGGGTCGGCGAGAGGTCCGCGGTCGGCATCCGGAGGTAGTCCAGAAGCGCGAGCACCCCGAGCCACGCGCCCCCCGCCACAGCCACGGTGACGAGGAGCCACTGCACGACGTCGACCAGACTCCACCATCGTGGGCGTCGCACCTCGACCGTGCGGATGACCGCGCGGTCGAGGGCGTCGACGACGTCCGCCGACGCGGCGACGACCCGGCCGTTGACGCGTTCTCGGGCGGCCGCGGGGAGAGCGCTCGCGGCCGCGGCGACATAGGCGCGGGCGGCACTGGCGATCTGTGCACGCACCGCGGGAGAGGCCGTGGGCAGCGAGGAGCGGATGAGTTCCGCACTCGCGGGCGCCTGCACGACTCCTGGGCGCTCCGGACGACGCAGCCCCAGGGTGCGCAGCGGGTCGGCGCGAAGCGTGCGCACCCACCGCGTCGGCGGCCAGCCCGTGCGGGCGATTCCGTCGCGCGTACTGGAGCCGCGCACCGCGTCGACGACGAGCGGAACACCCGCCGCGTGCTCGAGGGCGCCGATCAGGCTCCGGCGGGCATCCTCGAGCGCACGCGTGTCGGGCGCTGTGCCGGGAAGGGCGGCCAGGAGGCCCGACGCGGCATGACGCACGTCGGCCACCAGCCGCGCAGTGGCCGCTTCCCGTCGCTCGACGGCGCGGGCGATCAGTCCCTCGAGCTGGGGTACGCCGTCGCGGGTACGGGCGGACGTGCCGATGACCTGTGCGCGCAGCCCGTCGGCCTGCACGATACGCCGGAGGTCGGCGAGGCACGCCTCCGCCTCCTCGCGAGTGAGGCGGTCCAGCTGGTTGAGCACGACGACCACCGAGTCCTCGTGCCCGGCGAGAGGAAGAAGATAGCGGGAGTGCAGGACGGCGTCGGCGTACTTCTGCGGGTTCGTCACCCACACCAGCAGGTCGGCGCGCTCGGTCACGCGGTCGGCCCGCAGCCGATGCTCGGCGACGACCGAGTCGTGGTCGGGCAGGTCGAGCAGGACCAGGCCGTCCGGACGCGCGCGCGAGACGTCGACATCGTGTCGCTCCTGCACCCCCAGCCATTCGAGGAGGGAGGTGGAGCCCGCGGCGATGTCAGCCGATTCGGCGACGGCGGCGAGCGGGAAGGCCGTCGTCGGTCGCTGCCGGCTCGTCCGGGCCAGGTCGGACCCGGCGAGCAGGTTGAACAGCGTCGACTTCCCCGTCCCCGTCCCTCCGGCGAGGGCGACGACGGTGTGCTCCGCCGACAGCTGCGAGCGCTCCCCCGCGCGCTGGAGCACCCTCCGTGCGGACGCGAGGGCGTCGTCGGCGATCCGGCCCTCGGCGGAGCTGGTCGCTGTGCTGAGGTCGGCAGTGCGCTGCGCGAGCGTCGTGCGCGCCATCAGCCCTCACCGCCGAGCAGCCGCCGCCAGAACCCGGGTCTCCTGCGCTCCTGCGCCGGCGTCGGGATCGGCGCCGGGGTCGCCGCGTCGCCGGCATCGGAGGGAATGCCGCGCTCGGCCATTCCGACGGCGCGAAGGTGCGCCCCGCGAAGGGCCGGGGCCGGGCTCGTGCCACGTGCCGATCGCGCCACGCGCGCGAGACGCTCCTGCGCAGCGGCCCGCTGCAGCTCGGCCGCGGCGTCGCGCAGTTCGTCTCCCGCCGAGTCCGAGACGGCAAGCGCCGCCACGGCGGTCGACGCGATCGAGGCGTCCGCCTCCAGGAGCGAGCCCAGCCGCCGGGTGAGGCGATCCGAGGCCTCGGAAGCGAGCCGCCGGACGGCGTCGTCACCGAAGACGGCTTCCAGCACCTTCTGGGCCAGGATGGCCGTTCCGCCCGCCACGCCCACCTCGATCCCGGTCAAGCCTCCGGTGCTGCCGAACACGACGAGCATGAGCGCCACGCCCAGTCCGTTGACGCCGAAGCTCAGCCCTCGGGCGAGGCCGCGCCGGTCCGCGCCCTGCTCCTGCACGATGGCGAGGACGTCACCCTGCCAGGCGCGGATCTGCGCGCCGATCGCCGAGCGGAGTTCGGCGGTGCTGACGCCCGTCACCCCCGCGGTCGCACCCGCGTCGACGAGGATGCCGGAACCGGCGGGGTCGCTGCGCCACGCCGAGCGCACCCGCTCCCGCGCCGTCTCGATCGCGTCGATCGTGATGGCCTCGAGCCCGTGCGCGATCGCGAGCTCGACCGGCTGCGCGTCGGGCTCTCCGCCTCGGAAGAATGAGACGACGGCGTCACGCGCCCGGCTCACACCACGCTCCATCGACCGCATGACGGTGCTGGCGCCCACGAAGTCCTGCCATCGGCTGAGGACCTCGCCGCGAAGCATGGCGCCGTCGGTGGTCGCCTCCGAGATGTGCGACGCAGCCTCGGCGTAGGCCGCTTCGACGATCTGCCGCAGGCGTGCGGCGGAGGCCGCCTGGGCGTCTGCCGCGTCGGCGAGGCGCCGCGCGGCCTCGACGAGATCGTCCACCACCCCGTCACGTGTGGCCAGCGCCACGTCGTCGCGGGCGTCCGCGCTGCCGCCGAGATCGGTCAGCCAGCCCGACACGTCGGCGACCGCCCCCTCGGGGAGGAGTCCGTTTTCGTCGAGGCGCGCCTCAGGGATGACGAAGAGCGGCGCGTCGCCCAGGCCGTGCTCGCGCATCATCCGCTGCAGATCCGCGACGACGGCCTCGCTGCCGGGGTCGACCCGATCCAGCACCAGGGCGAGCTGCGCGTGGCGGGCTGCGGCCGCGCCCAGCAGATCCCACGGGACGGCGTCGGCGTATCGCGCTCCCGTCGTGACGAACAGCCAGAGGTCGGCCGCCGCGAGCAGCTGGGCTGCGAGCTCGCGGTTGGCGACCTCCACGGAATCGATGTCGGGTGCGTCCAGGAGCGCGAGCCCCGGCGGCATGCCGGCGAACGGCGCGAGCCGGAGCGCGCGCACGCCGGGGGCCGGGGTGCCGTCGCGGTCGGTCGCCGGCGGCTCACCCGCGGCGACGGCCGAGGTGTGGACGCGGGTCAGGGTGGGAAGCACGCGCTCGGGCGCGAACCATGGCGCATCGGCGGGGTGATGCACGAGGACCGGCGACCGGGTCGTGGGTCGCAGGACGCCCGGGGAACTGAGCATGGCTCCCAGCACGGAGTTGACGAGGGTCGACTTCCCGGCGCCGGTCGACCCGCCGACGACGACGAGGAGCGGAGCTCCGTCCGACCGGAGCCGGGGCAGGAGGTAGTCGTCGATCTGCGCGAGGACCTCGTGCCGGCGCGCCCGCGCCTCGGAGACGCCGGTTCCCTCCAGCGGGAGCGCCGCGGCGGTGAGTCGGCCGCGCACGACGTCGACGGCGCTGATGAGGCGCCCGCGGGCCTGGGCCGCGGCATCCGTGCTCTCCTCGTCGCCCTCGGGCATGCCCCCATCCTGCACCACACCGCGCAGCCCACGGCCGGTGCACCGCCGACGCGTGCGCGCGTCGGCGCGACGGCCGCGACAATGGAGGAGTGAACGAGCCGGTCTTCATCATCCCGCTGTGGGCAGACCTCACGGCCGTCGGCCTCGGCGGTGTGCAGGGGGCGCTGTTCGCCTCCGGCTTCCGGGGGGAGCGCCGACTCGACCTGCTCGGCGTGGCGATCATCGGCGTCGTGGTGGGCATGGGCGGCGGTCTCATCCGCGACCTGCTGCTGAACGTCACCCCCACCACGCTGCAGAGCAACTGGTATCTGCTGACCGCGACCGGCGCGGCGCTGTTCGGGATGCTCCTGGCCGGTGTCTTCCAGCGCCTCAACGCCCTCATCGTGGGCCTCGACGCCGTCGTCATCGGCATGTTCGGCGCCTTCGGCACCAGCAAGGCGCTCGCGCTCGGACTCCCCCTCGTGCCCGCCGTCTTCGTGGGGGTGTGCGCGGCGGTGGGCGGCGGCATCCTGCGGGACATGATCATGGGACTGCCGGTGGCGATCATGCATGTCGGCTCGCTGTACGCGGTGGCCGCGGCTGCCGGATGCCTCGTGCTGGCCGCCTCGCATGAGCTCGGGCTGGACATCGTCGCGGCGTCGGCGATCGGCATCGCCGTGACCGCTGTCATCCGCCTGCTCGCCGTGATCTTCGACATCTCGCTGCCCGAGCAGCGCGCGCTCTATCGTCGCAAGGTCGCGGTCGAGACCTCGGCGATCCCGATCGCCAAGCCCTGAGCGGGCCCACGCGCCGGCGGATGCGCGCGGGGATCACCCGCGGGCACCCGCCGACGGTCTGCGCTCAGACGCCCGCGAGGGCTCCGGAGCGCTGCCGCGTGCGGATGGCGCGGTTCACGCCCGACACGATCGCCTTGAGCGACGCGGTCGAGATGTCGGAGTCGATGCCGACGCCCCAGAGGCGCTCGCCGTCGACCTGCAGTTCGATGTAGGCGGCGGCCTGCGCGTCGCCTCCGGCGCTCAGCGCGTGCTCGACGTAGTCGTAGAGCGTGACGTCGAAGCCCTGCGCGCGGATGATCTCGAGGAAGGCGGCGACGGGCCCGTTGCCGCGGCCGGATGCCTCGAACCTCTCGTCGCCGTCACGCAGCGTGATGTCGAGCGAGACATCGCCCGACAGGTCGCTGCGCGTGCTGGTGGCGAGCAGTTCGAAGCGGCCCCAGCGCTCGTCGGCGTTCTGCGACGGCAGGTACTCGTCGGTGAAGATGCGCCAGATCTGCTCGCTGGTCACCTCGCCGCCCTCGGCATCCGTCTTGGCCTGGACCACGCCGGAGAAGTCGATCTGCAGTTTGCGCGGCAGGTCGAGCGCGTGGTCCGTCTTCAGCAGATAAGCCACGCCGCCCTTGCCCGACTGGGAGTTGACACGGATGACGGCCTCGTACGAGCGGCCCAGATCCTTCGGGTCGATGGGCAGGTACGGGACAGCCCAGTCGATGTCGTCCACGGTGACGCCGGCAGCGGCGGCGCGGGCTTCCATCGCCTCGAAGCCCTTCTTGATCGCGTCCTGGTGCGAGCCGCTGAACGCGGTGAACACGAGGTCGCCCGCCCAGGGGCTGCGCTCGTGCACGGGCAGCTGATTGCAGTACTCGACGGTGCGCTTGACCTGGTCGATGTCGCTGAAGTCGATCTGCGGGTCGACGCCCTGCGTGAGCAGATTGATGCCGAGCGCCACCAGGTCCACGTTGCCGGTGCGCTCGCCGTTGCCGAACAGGCATCCCTCGATGCGGTCGGCGCCGGCCATGTAACCCAGCTCCGCCGCGGCGATCGCGGTGCCGCGGTCGTTGTGCGGGTGCAGAGACAGGATGACGTTCTCACGGTGGGCCAGGCGCCGGCTCATCCACTCGATCGAGTCGGCGTAGACGTTCGGTGTCGCCATCTCGACGGTCGCCGGCAGGTTGATGATGACCTTGCGCTCGGATGTCGGCTCGAAGATCTCGATCACCTGGTTGCAGACCTCGAGGGCGAACTCGAGCTCGGTGCCGGTGTAGCTCTCGGGCGAGTACTCGTAGAAGACCCGGGTCTCGGGGATGCGCTTCTCGAACTCGCGGCACAGGCGCGCACCCTCGAGGGCGATGTCGATGATGCCCTGGCGGTCGGTGCGGAAGACGACGTCACGCTGGAGCACGCTCGTGGAGTTGTACAGGTGGACGATCGCCTGCTTGGCGCCGGCGATCGACTCGTAGGTGCGCTCGATGAGGTGCTCCCGCGCCTGCGTCAGCACCTGGATCGTGACGTCGTCGGGAATCAGGTCCTCTTCGATGAGCTGGCGGACGAAGTCGAAGTCGGTCTGGCTCGCCGACGGGAAGCCGACCTCGATCTCCTTGTAGCCCATCCGCACGAGGAGGTCGAACATGATGCGCTTGCGCTCGGGGCTCATCGGGTCGATGAGCGCCTGGTTGCCGTCGCGGAGGTCCACCGCGCACCACCGAGGCGCAGCGGTGATGCGCTGGTCGGGCCACGTGCGGTCGGGCAGATCGACGCGGATCTGCTCGTGGTACGGCCGGTACTTGTGGATCGGCATGCCCGAGGGCTTCTGGGTGTTGTCCATGATTCGTCGCTTCCGTCTGTCTCGAGCGGCACCGGATCGGACCGGCTCGATGCCTGATGATGCGGGCCAACGAAAGCTCCGCGACGAGGAAGGCCCTTAGATCGAGGTCTCGTCGCGGCGGCTAAGAAGGAGAAGCCCGCCGAAGCGCATGGCACCAGGCTACACCCCGCATCGCGTGCAGGTCGAACGTGTGACGGGCCGCGGATGCCGCGGTGCCCGGTCGCGAGACGATCGGCGCGCGTGCGACACCATGAAGGTATGAGAGGTCTTCGTCGTCCGGTTCCCCTCGTCGTCATCGCCTGCGCCGCCCTCGCCCTCAGCGGGTGCGTCACGGCGTCCGGCGCACCGCCCTCGCCGTTCGGCGCCGTCTCTCCCGTGCCTCCGGCGGGCGAGGTGACCGCGGTGGGCACGGTGCTCGACACGGCCGGCGACGCAGAGCTCTGTCTCGGGCCGGTCGCCGAGTCATACCCGCCCCAGTGCACCGGCGTCCCCCTGGAAGGCTGGACCTGGGAAGGCGTGGACGGGGCCGAATCGTCGGGCGAGGTCACGTGGGGTGCCTACGCCGTGCAGGGGACGTTCGACGGGGAGTCGTTCACGGTGACGCAGCCGCCCGTCATGCTGGCGCTCTACGATCCGATGGCGCCCGAGGACCCGACCGGAGGCGAGCCCGGCGCCGGCGACGACGAGACGCTGGCGCGCATCCAGGAGGAGCTGCCCGACCGCCTCGGATCGAGCTACCTGAGCTCGTATCCGCAGGACGGCCGGCTCTGGGTCGATGTGGTGTGGGACGACGGGACCTGGCAGGATGCCGCCGACCGTGAGTTCGGCGCCGACGTGGTGCTCATCCGCTCGGCGATGCGCGAGGCGGCCGGGTAGGCGCCGCCGACACCCTCAGCCGTCGCACTCGCAGATGAGGTTCCACTCGACCACCTGATCGCCCTCCTCGGGCCGGGCCCAGGCCTCCGCGGCCGCGCGATCCGCGAACCTGCGGGGCGCGAGCCGCCCGTCGGCCATCAGCACGCCGACCGCGATCTCGTCGCGCGGATCGGTCCAGGCGGTGACCGCGGCGGCGCCGGCCGCCGCTGCGTGCGCTGACATGGGTGCCTCCTCGTGCGCGGGCGCTGGGATGCGTCGGTGTCATGCTACGCGCGCGAAGCAGGAAGCGGCAGGGTGCCGCATCCGTCACCGTACCGCGCGGATCAGAAGCCCAGGCGGCCGAGCTGCTTCGGGTCGCGCTGCCACTCCTTGGCGATGCGCACGTGCAGCTTGAGGAACACTCTGGTGCCGAGCAGCGGCTCGATCTGGGCTCGGGCCCGCGCACCGACGTCGCGCAGACGGGAGCCCTTGTGACCGATGATGATGCCCTTCTGGCTGTCGCGCTCCACCACGATGTCGGCGAAGACGTCGGTGAGGTCGCCGTCCTCGCGCTCGGCGATGTCCTGGACGACGACGGCGATCGAGTGCGGAAGCTCGTCGCGCACGCCGTCGAGCGCGGCCTCGCGGATGATCTCGGCGACGCGGTCCTCGATCGACTCGTCGGTGACGACGCCGTCGGGATAGAGCGCCGGTCCTTCGGGCATCATCGCGAGCAGCTCGTCGCTCAGCACGTCGAGCTGGTCGTGTGTGAGCGCCGAGAGCGGGATGACGGCGGCCCAGTCCTCGCGGAGCTGATCGACCTCGATGAGTCGCTCGGTGATCTGCTCGCGCGTCGCCGCATCCGTCTTGGTCACGATCGCGACCTTCTTCGCACGCGCGTAGCCGCTCAGCGACTCGGCGATCCGGCGGTCGCCGGGGCCGACCTTCTCGGTGGCGGGGACGCAGAAGCCGATGACGTCCACGTCGCCGAGCACCTGCTCGACCAGGTCGTTGAGGCGCTGGCCGAGGAGGGTGCGCGGCTTGTGCAGGCCGGGGGTGTCCACGATCACCAGCTGGCCGGCGGGACGGTTCAGGATGCCGCGGATGGCGCGGCGGGTCGTCTGGGGCTTGTCGCTGGTGATGGCCACCTTCTCGCCGACGAGCGCGTTGGTGAGCGTGGACTTGCCGACGTTCGGTCGTCCCACGAACGTGACGAAGCCCGAGCGTCCCGCCTCGGCCCCGGATGGCCGGGCGTGCGCGCTCGCCTCGGGGTCGCGGCTGATCTCGGGGTCTGTCATGGCGTGTCCTCCTTCCTCGGCAGGCGGACGTCGCCGCTGCGGGGGCTCACGATGCGGATCTCGCCGGTGCGCGCCGCGACCGTGCGGTTCTCGCCGGTGCGGGGCGGCCGGCCCGCCTCAGGCGGTGTCTCGCCGCGCTCGACGAAGACGGTCGAGATGCCGCGGCCGCGGCCGCGCGAAGCCCCGCCGGTCAAGACCAGGCCTGCGTACTCCGCTGTCGCGCCCGGCTGCGGGACGCGGCCGAGCGCCTTGCCGAGGAGCCCGCCGATGGAGTCGACGTCCTCGTCCTCGAGCTCCATGCCGAACAGGTCGCCGACCTCGTCGAGCCCCAGCCGGGCGCTGACGCGGTAGTGGCCGGGTTCGACCTCGGTGACCTCGGTGGCGCGGGGATCGTACTCGTCGGAGATGTCGCCGACCAGCTCCTCGATGAGGTCCTCGAGGGTCACCAGCCCGGACACGCCGCCGTACTCGTCGACCACGAGGCACACGTGCACGGCGTCGCGCTTCATCTGCTGCAGCAGCGTCTCGGCCTTCATCGACTCCGGCACGAACACGGCCGGGCGCGCGATGCGGCTGATCGGGGCGTCGCGCCAGCCGGTCTCGTCGCGGAACCCGAACTGCACGAGATCCTTCAGATAGAGCACGCCCACCACGTCGTCGGCCTCGTCGTCCACGATCGGCACGCGGGACACGCCCTTCTCGAGGAAGATCGTCATGGCCTCGCGGGTCGAGGTCGAGGCATCCACCGTGACCATGTCCGTCCGCGGCACCATGACCGCCCGGACGAACGTGTCGGTGAAGTCGAACACCGAGTGGATGAGCTCGCGGTCGTCCTCCTCGATGAGCTCGTTCTCGGCTGCCTCGTCGATGATGCTGAGCAGCTGCTCCTCCGACGCGAACGACGACCCGCGTGACGCGCCGGGGGTGATCCTCGTGCCGAGCGCGACCAGGCCGTGCGCGAGAGGGCCGAGGATGATCCGCACCCCGCGGATGACGGGTGCCGCACCGCGCAGCAGCCCCCGGGCGTGGAGCCTGCCCACCGAGCGGGGGCTCGCGCCCACGACGACGTACGAGACGCCCGTCATCAGCACGGCGGCTGCCACCATCGCCCACCAGATGCTGTTGAAGAGATCGACGAACGCGACGGTGACGAGCACCGCGGCGGTCGTCTCCGCCAGCACGCGGATGAAGACCACGGCGTTCGCGTGCGCATCCGGGTCGGCGGCGATGCGGCGCAGCGACGACGAGTTGCGGCCTTCGGCACCGAGCTCGGCCAGATCGGCACGCGAGGTGACTCCGAGCGCGGCGTCGATCGCGACCATGAGGGCGCCGAAGGCGAGCAGCAGGACCGCGGCGGCGAGGAGGAGGGCCGCGGTCATGCGCGCGGTCGTCGGCGTTCGGACGCCTGGAACGACGCGATGAGCTCGCGCTGCAGTCCGAACATCTCCCGCTCCTCCTCGGGCTCGGCGTGATCGAAGCCGAGGAGGTGGAGAAGGCCGTGGGTGGTGAGCAGGACGAGCTCATCGAGCGTCGAGTGCTTGGCCGCCATCGCCTGCGTCTCGGCGACCTGCGGGCAGAGCACGATGTCGCCGAGAAGGCCGGCCGGCGTGGGGGCGTCATCGGTGCCGGGCCGCAGCTCGTCCATCGGGAAGCTGAGCACATCGGTGGGGCCGGGCTCGTCCATCCACTGCACGTGCAGCGCCTCCATCGCGCCCTCGTCGACGAGGAGGATGGCGACGTCGGCGTCGGGGCTCACGTGAAGCTCCGCGAGGTGGTGCTCCATGAGCCGCAGCAGCACGGTCTCGTCGACCGCGATTCCCGACTCGTTGCCGATCTCGATGGTCATGCGCGTCCTCGCTTCGGAAGGTGGTCGCGGGGTCCGCCGTGTCGGGCCGAGGCGGCACGGCGCTCGGCACGATTGGCGAACTCGGAGGCTTCGTCGCGTTCGCGCCGCGCGGCCAGCCGACGCTCGTCGTACTCGCTGTAGGCGTCGACGATGCGCCCGACGAGAGTGTGGCGCACCACGTCGTCGCTGGTGAGGTACGAGAAGTGGATGTCGTCGATCTCGTTGAGCACCCGTGTCACCAGCCGCAGTCCCGACGCCCCCTGCGGGAGGTCGATCTGGGTGATGTCGCCGGTGACGACCATCCGGGTGCCGAAACCCAGGCGGGTGAGGAACATCTTCATCTGCTCGGGGGTGGTGTTCTGCGCCTCGTCGAGCACGACGAAGGAGTCGTTGAGCGTGCGCCCGCGCATGTACGCCAGCGGCGCGACCTCGATGGTCCCCGTCGCCATGAGCTTGGGCACCAGCTCGGGGTCCATCATCTCGTTGAGCGCGTCATACAGCGGGCGCAGGTAGGGGTCGATCTTGTCGGTGAGCGTTCCGGGGAGGAATCCCAGCCGTTCGCCCGCCTCCACCGCCGGGCGCGTCAGGATGATGCGGCTGACCTCTTTGCGCTGCAGCGCCTGCACGGCCTTGGCCATGGCGAGATACGTCTTGCCCGTCCCGGCGGGACCGATGCCGAAGACGATCGTGCTCTCGTCGATCGCGTCGACGTACGCCTTCTGACCGAGCGTCTTGGGCCGGATCACCTTGCCCCGCGACGACAGGATGGCCTCGCCGAGCACCTCGGACGGACGCGGCCCGCCCTCGGAGCGCAGGATGCGGTTCGACGACGCGACGTCCTCCTCGCCCAGGGCGTGCCCGGACCTCGTCATCGCCAGCAGCTCGTCCACGAGCGATCGGGCCGCCGCGACCGCCACGGCCTCGCCGGTCAGCGTGATCTCGTTGCCGCGCACGTGCACGTCGACCTCGGGGTGCTCCTTCTCGACGACGCGCAGCAAACGGTCCTGCGGGCCGAGCAGCTGCACCATGGCCACGCCATCGGCCCACACTCGTTCGACGGTGGTGGTGCGCTCGCGCGCCTCTTCCTCTGCGGGTTGGTCAGGCACCTACGCTCTTCTCTTCGAGTCCTCCCGCGAGCACGTGTGCGTGCACGTGGAAGATGGTCTGGCCCGCACCGGGGCCGGTGTTGAAGACCAGACGGAAGTCGCCGTCCGCGTGCTCGGCGGCGAGCTTGTTGGCCAGGCCCACGAGTTCTGCCATGAGTGCGGGATCGCCGGCTGCCAGCTCGACGACGTTGCGGTAGTCCTCGGTCTTGGGGATCACCAGCAGGTGCACCGGCGCCTGCGGGTGGATGTCGCGGATCGCGAACGCGTTCTCCGTCTCGGCGATGATCTCGGACGGGATCTCCCCGCTGTGGATGCGCGTGAAGATCGAGGACTCGCTCATACGGCAAGTCTACCGACGGCGCCCTTCGACGGGCTCCGGGTCGGACGCTCGAGCTCCGTGACCGGTCGATGGGCCCGTCGGACCGTCACCAGCGCCCGAGCGCCGTGCTCACCACCGCCAGGGCCGCGGGACCGGCCGTCGACGTGCGCAGGACGGTGTCCCCGAGGCGCACGACTCTTGCTCCCGCGGCGGTGAGGACCTCGAGCTCCTCCGGGGCGATGCCGCCCTCGGGCCCCACGACGAGCACGATGTCGCGCGGGTCGTCGAGGCTGAGCTGCAGCGTGCTCAGCCGCTCCGTCGCCGTCGGCTCCAGGATGAGGACGACGGATGCCTCGGCCCGGCGTGCCAGCCCGGCGGTGGTGGTGAGCTCACCGACCGCGGGCAGCCACGCCCGATGCGCCTGCTTGGCGGCCTCGCGGACGATCGTCGCCCACCGTGCGCGGCCCTTCGCCGCCTTCGCGGCGTCCCAGCGCGACACGCTGCGGGCGGCCTGCCAGGGCACGATCTCGTCGACGCCGAGCTCGGTCGCCGCCTGCACGGCGAGCTCGTCGCGATCCCCTTTGGCCAGGGCCTGCGCGAGCACGACGCGCGGGCGCGGCGGCGGGGCATCCGTCCGCTCCCGGATGCGGACGATGACCTCGCGCGCCGCGACGGACTCGACCTCGCCGGTCAGCCAGGCCCCCCGGCCGTCCCCCACGGTGACCTCCTCGCCCACGCGGACGCGCCGCACCGTCGCGGCGTGGTGCGCCTCGGGTCCGGTCAGGGCGACGGTGTCGCCGGGTGCCGCAGCCGCGCCGTCGACGAGGAAGTGCAGCGGCATGGCTCAGCCGTTCCGGAAACGGTCGCGCAGCTTCGCGAACAGACCCTGGTGGTACTCGGCCAGCTTCGGAGCGGGAGCCTTGGTCCGCTTGGCGAACTCCTCGATCAGCGCGCGCTCCTTGTGGTCGAGGCGCGTGGGCGTGACCACGTGCACGCCGACCTTGAGATCGCCGCGCTGCGAGCCGCGCAGCGGCGTGATGCCGCGTCCCCTGATCGTGAGCACGTCGCCGGCCTGCACGCCCGGGCGAATCTCCAGCTCGACCGGGCCGTCGAGGGACTGGATCGTGGTGGTGGTGCCGAGGATCGCGTCGGGCATGGAGACATCGAGCGTGGCCAGCAGATCGTCGCCGTCGCGGCTGAAGACCTCGTGCGGTGCCACCGTCACCTCGATGTACAGGTCGCCGTTGGGGCCGCCGGCCGGACCGACCTCGCCGGACCCGGGCAGCTGCAGGCGCAGTCCGGTCTCGACGCCGGCGGGGATGTCCAGCGACACGGTGCGACGTGCCCGCACGCGGCCTTGGCCCTGGCAGGTGGCGCAGGGGTACGGGATGGTGGTGCCGTAGCCCTGGCAGACGTTGCACGGCTGCGACGTCACGACGTTGCCGAGGAGGCTGCGAACCTGGCGCTGGACGTTGCCGGTGCCGTGGCAGATGTCGCAGGTGACCGGACTCGTGCCCGGCTGGCAGCACGAGCCCTGGCACGTCTCGCACAGCACCGCGGTGTCCACGTCGATGTCGCGGTGGGTGCCGAACACCACGTCGCCGAGCTCGAGCGTGACCCGCACGAGGGCGTCCTGCCCGCGCTCGCGCCGGGAGCGCGGCCGCCCCCCGCGCGTGGCACCGGCCGCGCCGAAGAACGTCTCGAAGATGTCGTTGAATCCCCCGAAGCCCCCGGCGCCGCCGAAGGGCGACTCACCGCCGCCCATGTCGTACCGGGCGCGCTGCTCGGGGTCGCTGAGCACGTCGTATGCGTGCGTGACGAGCTTGAACCGCTCTGCCGCCTCGTCACCCGGGTTCACGTCCGGGTGGAGCTGCCGCGCGAGCTTGCGATAAGCCTTCTTGATGTCGTCGGTGGACGCGTCGCGTGAGACGCCGAGGACCTCGTAGTGGTCTGCCACTTTCGCCTTCCTGCCGCGGCTGCACCGCGGGATCGTGAGTACGCGTCCGCGTCAGCGGGAGCTGTCGTCCTGCTCCAGCATGCGCGTGAGGTAGCGCGCGACGGCACGGACCGCCGCGAGGTTGGAGGGGTAGTCCATCCGGGTGGGACCGAGCACGCCGACACGCGCGAGAGAGCCGGTCGCGTCGTAGTCGCTGGCGACGACGGACGCCTCGCCCAGGCCGAACGCCTCGTTCTCGCGCCCGATGCTGGCCGCGAGCCCCTGCTCGTCGGCCACCATCTCACCCATGAGGCGCAGCAGCGTCACCTGCTCTTCGATCGCCTCCAGCAGCGGATAGATGCTGCCGCGGAAGTCCGCTTCGCTGCGCGCGAGATTGGCGCTGCCGGCCATGACGAGCCTGTCCTGGCGGAACTCCTCGAGCTCTTCGGCGACGGCGCGCAGGATCTCGTCGGTGGCGCGCTCGTGCGCCGGCGCCTGCGGAGCCGGGGTCCCGAGGCGCTCGGCGATGCGCTGGAGCCCTTCGCGGACCGGTCGGCCCACGAGCAGCGTGCCGAGTTCCGCGCGGATCCGGGCCAGGTCGGCCTCGTCGAAGTGCTCGCCGACGAACGTCAGGCGCTGTGAGACCCGGCCGGTGTCCGTGACCACGATGACGAGCATGCGGCCGCCCCCGAGCTGCACGAGCTCGACGTGCGTGACGGTGGCGCGGGCGAACGACGGATACTGCACGATGGCCACCTGGCCGGTGAGCCGGGTGAGCGCGCGCACGGTGCGCACGAGCGCATCGTCCAGGTCGCCGGGTCCTTCCAGGAAGGAAGCGATCGCGGAGCGCTGAGCCGGCGACAGCGGCCGCAGCTCGGCGAGATGATCGACGAACACCCGGTAGCCCTTGTCGGTGGGCACCCGACCGGAGGACGTGTGCGGCGCCGCGATGAGCTCCTCGTCTTCGAGCAGCGCCATGTCGTTGCGGATCGTGGCCGCCGAGACGCCGAAGGCGTGCCGCTCGACGATCGCCTTGCTGCCGACCGGCTCGCGCGTGTCGACGTAGTCCTGGACGATCGCCCGCAGCACCTGCAGTCCTCGCTCGCTGACCATCCCGCCTCCTCACGCCCCGATCTGGCACTCGCACGACTGGAGTGCCAATTCTATCCGATGGGCCGGTCAGGATCGCCGCGCGCGCGGTGGTGCTCGCGCCCGCTTCGCTGGCGCGAAGGCGGTCGCGCACGATCGGTCAGTCGGTCAGCGCGCGGACGACGGCGTCCGCCAGCAGCCGGCCGCGCCGGGTGAGCACCACCCGTCCCCGCAGCGCGTCTGCCCCCTCGACGAGGCCGTCAGCGATCAGCGAGGCCACCGCCGGGCGGCGCTTGATCGGCAGGTCGTGCACCGGCATCCCTTCCCGGATGCGGGTGCGCAGCAGCACGCTCTCGAGTCGTCGCGCCGCGGCATCCGGGATCTCGCGTCCTGCCGCGGGCGACTCCCCCGCCGCGAGCCGCTGGGCGTACGCCGCCGGATGCTTGACGTTCCAGAACCGGACCCCTCCGATGTGGCTGTGGGCGCCGGGACCGAACCCCCACCAGTCGGCGCCGGTCCAGTACGCCAGGTTGTGGCGGGAGCGGTGCTCGGCGCCCCGCGCCCAGTTCGAGACCTCGTACCACTCGAGGCCCGCCGGCGCGAGCAGGTCGTCGGCCAGCTCGTACATGTCGGCCTGCAGATCGTCGTCGGGTGCAGCGACCTCGCCGCGGCGGATCTGCCGGGCGAGCTTGGTGCCGTCCTCGATGATCAGCGCGTAGGCCGAGACATGGTCGGGCACGAGCGCCATCGCGGTCTCGAGGGACGAGCGCCAGTCGGCGAGCGTCTCGCCGGGCGCTCCGTAGATCAGGTCCACGCTCACATCGAGCCCGGCCCCGCGGGCGGCGGCCACGGCGGTGCGGACGTTGTCCGGGTCGTGGGTGCGGTCGAGAGCGGCGAGCACGTGCGGGACGGCGGACTGCATGCCGATCGACATGCGGGTCACCCCGGATGCCGCGAGCTCCGACGCGACGGCGGCTGAGACGGTGTCCGGGTTGGCCTCGACGGTGATCTCGGCGTCGTCGCGGAGACCGAACGCCGCGCGCACGCCGTCGAGCATGCGACCGAGGTCGCCCGGCGGCAGGAGGGTGGGCGTGCCGCCGCCGAAGAACACCGTCGCGGCCGGACGCGTCCCGCCCGCGCGATCGAGGACGGCGCGAGCGAGGTCGACTTCGCGCAGCAGCGTGTCGGCGTACTGGTCCTGACGGGCACCCCGCAGCTCGGACGCGGTGTAGGTGTTGAAGTCGCAGTACCCGCACCGCACGCGGCAGAACGGCACGTGCAGGTACACGCCGAAGTCGGTGCCGCCGTCCACGCGCACGGCGTCCGGCAGCGACCCGTCTGCCGGGACGGGCTCGCCGAGGGGCAGCGCGGAGCCCATCAGCGCCTCACGCCGGGGTGGCGTACAGCGGCGAGATCGCGCGCAGGTAGCGGGTGAACAGCTCCCGCCGACGGCGGCGCGTGAGCGCGGGGATGACGCGGTAGGCCAGCGCGCGCGGCGCATCGAACGCCCGCACCGTGAACCACACCTCGTCGTTGGCGTTCCAGTCGAGCATGAACGACTCCTCGCCGCTGACGACGGAGTCGCCCACGGTGCCGAGGGCGAAGCCCACGCGGCGCGCCTCCTCGACCGTGAAGATGACGCGCAGCTCGCCATCCGCGCGGAGCCCCTTCACGCGCCCTCCGACGCGGATCGTCGTGCCGGGCCCCACGTAAGGGGTGCCGTCTGCGTCGAATCGCTGCTCGGACTCGGTGCGGCTCGGCGCCACGGGATTGCCCTCGGCGTCGAAGCTGACGCCCGAGTACATCGGTCCGGACGCCGGCCGGACATCGGTGACCTCCAGTCCCGCGCCGCGCTGGGCCGTCCACGACAGCAGCGCCTCACTCGCGGCCCGGAAGCGGGTCTCGCCGCTGCCGATGCGCCACGACTGCTCTGCGGGGATGCTGCGCTCGGGCGGATACTGCATCAGATCGGCCGCCTGCGTCGCCCCCACGGCGGCGTAATCGACCGTCTCGTCACGGAAGGTTCCTCGACGCATGAGGACCAGCCTACTTCGCGCCCTTGGTCTCGACGTCACCCGAGAGGGCGGCGATGAACGCCTCCTGGGGCACCTCCACGCGGCCGACCATCTTCATGCGCTTCTTGCCCTCCTTCTGCTTCTCGAGGAGCTTGCGCTTGCGGCTGATGTCGCCGCCGTAGCACTTGGCCAGCACGTCCTTGCGCATCGCGCGGATGTTCTCGCGCGCGATGATGCGGGCGCCGATCGCTGCCTGGATCGGCACCTCGAACTGCTGCCGCGGGATGAGCTTGCGCAGGCGCTCGGTCATCATGGTGCCGTACGCGTACGCCTTGTCGCGGTGCACGATCGAGCTGAAGGCGTCGACCTTGTCGCCCTGCAGCAGGATGTCGACCTTCACGAGGTCCGCCGTCTGGGACCCTGCGGGCTCGTAGTCGAGGCTCGCGTAGCCCTGCGTCTTGGACTTCAGCTGGTCGAAGAAGTCGAAGACGATCTCGCCGAGCGGCATGTTGTACCGCAGCTCGACGCGGTCCTCGCTGAGGTAGTCCATGCCCAGGAGCGAGCCGCGGCGCGACTGGCAGAGCTCCATGACCGTGCCGACATAGTCCTTCGGCAGCAGGATGCCCACCTTCACCACGGGTTCGGACACCTCCGCGACGCGGCCGTCCGGGTACTCGCTGGGGTTGGTGACGACGACCGTCTCGCCGGTGTCGGTGGTGACCTCGTAGGTCACCGAGGGCGCCGTCGTGATGAGGTCGAGGTCGAACTCGCGCGACAGGCGCTCGGTGATGATCTCGAGGTGCAGGAGCCCGAGGAAGCCGCAGCGGAACCCGAAGCCGAGCGCGACCGAGGTCTCGGGCTCGTACTGGAGCGAGGCATCCGAGAGCTTCAGCTTGTCCAGCGCCTCCCGCAGGTCCGCGTAGTCGCTCTGGTCGATCGGGTAGATGCCCGAGAAGACCATGGGCTTCGGGTCGGTGTACCCGGCGAGCGGCTCGGCCGCCGGCTTGCGCTGGTTGGTGATCGTGTCGCCGACCTTGGACTGCCGGACGTCCTTCACGCCGGTGATCAGATACCCGACCTCCCCGACGCCCAGCCCCTTGGTGGGCACCGGCTCGGGGCTGGAGACGCCGATCTCGAGGAGGTCGTGCGTGGCGCGCGTCGACATCATCTGGATGCGCTCACGAGGCTCGAGCTTGCCGTCGACCATACGCACGTAGGTCACCACGCCGCGGTACGAGTCGTAGACCGAGTCGAAGATCATGGCGCGGGCCGGGGCATCCGCATTCCCCTTCGGCGCGGGGATCTGATCGACGATGCGGTCCAGCAGATCCTCGACGCCCGTACCCGTCTTCCCCGAGACGCGCAGGACGTCGTCGGGGGAACCTCCGATGAGGTTGGCGAGCTCGGCCGCGAACTTCTCCGGATCGGCCGCCGGGAGGTCGATCTTGTTCAGCACCGGGATGATGTGCAGGTCGTTCTCGAGCGCCAGGTAGAGGTTGGCCAGGGTCTGCGCCTCGATCCCCTGCGCGGCGTCGACGAGCAGGACCGCGCCCTCGCACGCGGCGAGCGACCGCGACACCTCGTACGTGAAGTCGACGTGGCCGGGGGTGTCGATCATGTTCAGCGCGAACGTGCCGTCCGCGGTCGCCCACGGCATGCGCACCGCCTGAGACTTGATGGTGATGCCCCGCTCGCGCTCGATGTCCATGCGGTCGAGGTACTGCGCGCGCATGTCGCGATCGGCGACCACGCCGGTGATCTGCAGCATCCGGTCCGCCAACGTCGACTTCCCGTGGTCGATGTGGGCGATGATGCAGAAGTTGCGGATCAGCTCAGGAGGGGTCGCAGACGGCTCGAGAGGCTTCAGGGCGCGGGGTGACATGTCCAGACGATTCTACGGGTGACGGATGCCGCGGCCCTGCGCTTGGCCGGCCGGGGTCGCCGTCCCACCCCACGGCGCGGGGATGCGGCCGAGTCCCTCGAGGAGCTCCGCCCTGTCGCTGGCGACGCACACGCGCACCCATCCCTCCCCGGACGCCCCGAACGCGGTGCCGGGGGCGACGGCGACGCCGTGCTCGTGGAGGAAGGCCTCGCACCACGCCGCCACGTCGCCTCCGGAGACGTGCGAGACGTCGATCCAGAGATAGAACGCGCCCGTCGGCTCGAGATAGCGCAGGCCGCGGGCATCCAGCGCCGACGTCGCAGCGGCCAGGTTCCCGCGGTAGTGCGCCGCACTGGCGGCCACCCGGGCCTGATCGCCCGTCAGCGCGGCGACCGCGGCGCGCTGCGACGGCTCGTCGACGCAGCTGACCACCGACTCCTGCACCCGCAGCATCGTCTGGCGCCATCCCGGCGGCGTGACCAGCCACCCCACGCGTGCGCCCGTCATCGCGTAGGTCTTCGACATCGAGAACACCGAGAGCACGCGCGAATCGTCGTCGAGGGTCGCGGGGCTGACGTGCGGATGCCCCCACGTGAACCGCTCGTACACCTCGTCGCTGATCACCCACAGATCGTGCCGCCGCGCCAGCGCCATCAGCGCTTCGAGCGTGGCGCGATCGAACGTCGAGCCGAGGGGGTTGGACGGGGTGTTCACGATGAGGGCGCGGGTGCGCGCGGTGATCAGGGCCTCGACCTCGGCGAGGTCCGGCTGGAAGTCCCGCTCAGGGCGCAGCGGGTATGGCACGGGGGCCGCCTGCAGCAGGTGCGCGTTCATCGTGAAAGTGGTGTACCCGGGGTCGGGGACGAGCACTTCGTCGCCGCGAGACAGCGTCAACGCCATCGCGAGGTGCAGCGCCTGCGTCGCCCCGACGGTGACCCAGATCTGCTCGAGGTCGACCTCGAGACCGTTGTCACGGGCGAGCTTGGCGCGGATGGCCTCGCGCAGCGGCAGGATGCCGCCGTTCGGCGTGTACCGGATCGCCCCCGCCGCCCACGCCGCCGCCGCGGCGTTCCGGACGGATTCCCCCGCGACGGCCCCGGGCTCTCCGACCGCCAGGATGATCGTGCCCGGACGCCGCAGCGCCTGCTCGAGGATGTGCCGCACACCGGAGCCGGGCATGCGCGCGATGTGCGGAGCGATCTCGGGCATGCCGCCATGGTAGGCGCGAGGGTGGCTACCCTGTCGTCATGGCGGTCCAGGTCGTGCTCGTGCACGGCATCCGCACGTCCGCGACGATGTGGCGGTCGCAGGTCGCCCATCTCGATGCCCGCGGAACGCCGGTCACGGCCGTGGATCTGCCCGGCCACGGGTCGCGGATGGGCGAGGTGTTCACGCTCGACTCGGCGTTCACCACCATCGACACCGCCGTCCGGGCGGCGGCGGAGCGCGGTCCGGTGCTGCTGGTGGGCCACTCCATGGGCGGGCTGCTGTGCATCGAGTACGCGGGCGCCGAGGAGCCGCCGCCGGTATCGGGACTCATCGCGGCCTCGTGCACCGCGATCCCGCGTGGCATCGGCCTGCAGGCGTACCGTCTGCTGGCGCGCGGGTTCGACTCGCTTCCCGACCGCGGGATGTGGCTGACGGATCGGATGCTCGACCGCATCCTTCCGGACGAGACCCGAGCGGACTTCGGCGCCGGCGGCTACGCGCTGGACGCGCAGGACGTGGCCCTGCGCAGCCTGTCCGTGCTGGACCTCCTGGCGGCGCTGCGCCGCATCGGCGTGCCGTTGTGGTTCGTCAACGGCCAGTACGACCAGCTGCGCGTCAACGAACGGCTCTTCACGCGGATCGCCCCTCACGCCGAACTGATCGTCGTCCCGCGCACGACCCACCACGTCACGGTGATGCGCCCTCGGGTCTTCAACGCGGTGCTGGACGTCGCCCTCACGACGCTCGAGGCGACAGGACGGGCGGGCACCGGTGGAAGCGCCGTCGCGGCCGCGTCATCGGGCGGACGACCGACCTGATAGAATCCTTGTTTGGCTTGCGTGTGGGTTCGCCCTCACGACCGCCGCGAGGCGCCCCTCTCCCGCTGACCGGCACATCAATCCGATTCACCTTCGAACGAAAGAAACGTCGACACGTGGCGAACATCAAGTCGCAGATCAAGCGCAACAAGACCAACGAGAAGGCGCGCGAGCGCAACAAGGCCGTCAAGAGCGAGCTGAAGACGCTCGTCCGTCGCACCCGCGAGGCCGTCGCCGCAGGCGACAAGGCCGCCGCCGAGAAGGCGCTCGGCCGAGCGACCAAGAAGCTCGACAAGGCCGTCAGCAAGGGCGTCATCCACAAGAACCAGGCTGCGAACCGCAAGTCGGCCATCTCCAAGCAGGTCGCGGCGCTCTGACGCCGACGGCAGCGCGGCAGGTCCGCGCCTCCGGACAAGGCCCGTCCCGCGAGGGGCGGGCCTTTCGCGTCCCCGCCGGTCGGTCTGGCGTCCTCGGGGCGGCGAGGGCGGCGACGTCAGGCGCCGTACGGGGCGCGCGTGGCGATGACGGTGATCATGCGCTCCAGCGCGAAGACGGGGTCGCGCGAGCCGCCCTTGACCTCGGCATCCGCTCGCGCCGTCGCCTGTATCGCGCGGCCCAGGCTCTCTTCGTTCCAGCCGACGAGGTCGCGACGCGCGCGGTCGACCTGCCAGTCCTTCATCCCGAGGCGTGCCGCAAGCGCGCCGGCCGGTTCGCGGTTGCCCGCAACGCGTGCCATCGTCCGCAGCTTCATCGCGACCGCGGCGACGAGCGGAACGGGGTCGGCGCCGGATGCCAGAGCGTGACGGAGCGCGATGAGCGCTTCTCCGTACCGGCCGGCGATGGCGGTGTCGGCCACCGTGAACGCCGAGGTCTCGACGCGACCCCCGTAGTAGCGTTCGACGATCTGCTCGGTGATGTCGTCGGGGACATCCGCGATGAGCTGCTGGCACGCCGCCGCGAGCTCGGTGAGGTCGTCGGCGAACGCCGACACCAGGGCGCGCAGCGCTGCCGGGGCGATGCGCTTGCGGGCGGCCTGGAACTCGCCCGCGGCGAAGTCGAACCGGTCGGAGTCCCGCTTGATCGCCGGGCAGGCGACCTCGACCCCCGCACCCTGACCGGCGCGGATCGCGTCCAGGAGCTTCTTGCCGCGGACGGTGGCACCGGTGTGGCGGAGCACGACCGTCGCGCCGTCCTGGGGTGTCGCGAGGTAGGCGAGGGCTTCGGCGAGGAAGGCGTCGGAGCACTTCTCGACGCCGCTCACCCGCACCAGGCGGGGCTCGCCGAACAGCGACGGCGAGGTCACGCCCAGCAGCGATCCCGCGGCGTAGTCGTCGGCGCGGATGTCGGAGACCTCGAGCGTCTGATCCTCCGCGCGAAGATAGTCGCGCACACCGGCGATCGCCCGTTCGGCGCACACCTCCTCAGGCCCCGAGACCAGCACGATCGGAGCCGGCTGCGGAGCGCGCCACGACAGCTGCGGAATGGCGCTGCGCGCGGGCTTCGCGGGTGCTCGGCGCGCGGAGGATGCCATCCCCTCAGCCTACCGATGACGGCCGACGTCTCAGCCGCTGCCGACTCCCGAGGCGAGTCCGCGGCCTGTCGCCGCGGTCGCCCCACAGCGCCACCGTCCCGTCGGGAGTGGTCCACAGCGCGATGGCGCCGTCGTCGTCGGTGCGCGCGATCCGGGCGCCGACGCCCGTGAGGAGGGCGAGGAGTTCCGGGCGGGGGTGGTCGTAGTCGTTGTCGACGCCGACGGTGATGAGGGCGACGCCGGCCTGTGCGGCGGCGTAGAGCTCGCCGTGCTGGTCGGCGCTGCCGTGGTGGGCCACCTTCACGATCGCGTACGGGGGATCGAGCATCCCGGATGCGACGACCGCGCGCTGGGGGGAGGCCGACAGGTCCCCCAGCAGCAGCGTGGGCGGCACACCGCCGCCGCGGACGTCGAGCACCACGCTCGCATCGTTGCCGACCGGGTAGGCGCGGCTGTCGGCGCGCGGCCAGAGCACTCGCCACCTCGCCCCGCCGAGAGTGCCCGTCATTCCGGCCGTCGCCTGCTCGACGCGTGCGCCCGCCGCTTCGAGGGCGGCGACCTCGGCGCTGCCACCGGCGCCGGCGGGGCCGTGCACCACCGTGCCGACGCGGCCGCGGACGGCGGCGATGCCACCGACGTGGTCGAGGTCGAAGTGCGTCAGCACGAGCAGGTCGATCCGCGCGACGCCCGCGCGCGACAGGCAGGCGGCGAGGGCAGCGGGTTCCGGACCGGTGTCGACGAGCGCCACGGCGTCGCCCGAGCGCACCAGCACCGCGTCGCCCTGCCCGACATCGCACGCCAGGATCGTCCACGCGGCCGGCAGGGTCCATCGCCCCGCGACCGAGGCGAGGGCGCCCGCGCCGAGACAGCCGCCGGCCACCGCCGCGACGAGGACGACGGCACCTGCGCGCATCGCCCGGAGTCGCCGGGCTCCGTGGCGGGGCAGAGCGATCGCCGCTCCGAGCGCGAGACCCAGGACGGCCAGCGCCGCGGCGCCGGGCGGACCCTCGAGCCACGGCAGCTGATCGGCCGGGAGGTGCGAGACCGTCTCGGCCGTAGCGGCGATCCATGATGCCGGCACCCATGCCAGCGCTGCGAGGCCGGACTGCAACCACGGCAGCGGCGCACTGAGGCAGGCGAGAAGACCGATCACTGTCGCGGCCGGCGCGGCGGGGGCGGCCAGGAGGTTGGCGAGCACGCCGTAGACCGGCACGGTGGGCTCGATCAGGATCAGCAGCGGTCCGCAGGCCAGCTGCGCGGCCAGCGGCACGGCCAGCGCGAGGGCGAGAGGCCGGGGCACGTGCCGACCGAGGCCGGATGCCAGGGACCGCGCGAACAGCACGAGCGAACCGGTTGCAGCGACGGAGAGCGCGAATCCGAGCGATGCCGCGAGCCACGGGTCGAAGACGAGCAGCAGCGTCACCGCCAGGCACAGCAGTCCCATACCCGCTCCCGGTCGTCCGAGAAGCAAACCCAGCATCGCGATCGCCGCCATGGTGGCCGCGCGCAGGACGCTGGGCTCGGGGGTGACCAGCACGACGAAGCCCAGCAGCACGGCCAGCGCGCATCCGGCCCGCAGCGTGCGTGAGGCGCCCGCTGCGGCGGCGAGCCCGAATGCGATGCCGACCACCAGGGCGCAGTTCGCACCGGAGACGGCCGTCAGGTGCGAGAGGGAGGACTGCTTCATCGCGGCGTCGAGACCGGGTGAGACGGCCGACGTGTCGCCGACGGCGAGTCCCGGCACCAGCCCGGCGCCGGCACCGGGCAGCCCCTCGGTCGCGTGGACGAGTCCGCGCCGCAGTTCGCCGGTGAGCGCGGCTGCGCCCACGGCCGCCCGCTGGACCTCGACCCCGCGCGATGCCCACAGGACCAGGACGCTTCGCTCCCCCGGCCGCGCCGGCCGTGCCGTCCCGTGCGCCGCCACGGTGGCCCCCACGTCGAGCACAGGCAGGCGGTCGACGTCGGCGGGTGCCGCTCGCACCGTGACGTCGATGGCCGTCGGATGCATGCGGGCGCCGGTCGCCACGCTGGTCGCACGGGCGGGGAACGCCAGTGTGCCGTCCGCGCGCCGCTCGACCTTGCCGACGACTTCGGCCCGCACGACGACCGCGCGGCCGCCTCCCAGCGCGAGGTCCGCGACGGCCTGGCGAGACGGCTCCGCGGCCGCGACGTGCGCCGCGGCCGCGCCGGCTGCCGCGACGGCGAGCACGGACACCGTGAGTGCGACGCGCGCCGTACGCCGTGGCATCCGAGATCCCGCCCGCGCCCGTGGTCGAGGCGGCGCTGCGGTCGCAGATCCCCGATGACCGGTGCGGGCCGCCGCCACCACCCCGGCGGCGGCCGCCACCGCGCATGCCAGCGCGATCCAGCCGGCCGAAGCCGGGGCGAGGATCGCGCCCGCCGCGGCCGCCCAGGTGGCACCCGCGACCGGGACGAGGCGCAACGACGTGCCCGGTCGCCTCACACCGTCACCAGATCCCGCAGGGACTCCAGCACGGTGTCGCCGATCCCCGGTACGGCCAGCAGATCCTCCACGCTGGTGAAGCCGCCGTTGTCGTCGCGCCATGCGATGATGCGCTCTGCGAGCGCCGGCCCGATGCGCGGAAGCGTCTCGAGGAGCGTCGCATCGGCTTTGTTGAGGTCGACGCGGCCGTCTGGTGACTCCCCCGGCGCCGCCGGCGTCGCCGGGGCGGCTTCACCCTGACGCGGCACCGCCAGCTGCTCGCCATCGCCCACGGTCCGCGCGAGATTGACCCCGTCGCGCGCCGCGTCGTCGGCGAACCCGCCCGCGGCGGCGATGGCGTCCACGACGCGGGCGCCGGGCGGGAGGACGTAGAGCCCCGGCTCGCGCACCGCGCCCGAGACGTGGAGGTAGAGCCTGCCGGCAGGACCCGCCGTCGCGACCGGCGAGGGATGGACCTCGATCTCGTCCACCGGCGTCATGGCGCCGCGCACGATGCCGACGGCGACGGTGATCGCCAGTGCCGCCAGGACGATGACCACCACCGCGCCGGTTCCGAATCGCCGACGCGCGTCCGCACCCGGCGGCTGCTCCGGGTCGTCACGAGCGCCGGCTGTCACGGGCCAAAGCTATGAGGCCTGCGGGGCGCCCGGGCAGGCTCCGGGCGGCTCTGTGCAGAGCTCGGGACGACGCGCTGCTGGGGAGGAGGCTCAGTGGGTGCTGAAGCTGACGACCTTCGGCGGGCGGACCACGGCCCGCGTGATCTCGCGGCCCGCCAGCGAGCGGACGACCTTCTCGTCGGCCCGCGCCAGGCGCTCGAGCTCGGCGGCATCGATGCGCGCAGGCACCTGGAGCGTCCCGCGCACCTTGCCGTCGATCTGCACGACGGCGGTGACGCTCTCCTCGACGAGCAGCGTCGGATCCGCAGTGCGCCACGGCACGAGGCCGACGAAGCCGTCATAGCCGAGGATCTGCCACATCTCCTCAGCGGTGTGCGGGGCGAACAGGTCCAGGATCATCGCCGTGGCCTCGGCCGCCTCACGAACGGCAGGGTCGGCGGGTCCGGCGCCGGTGTCGATCGTTTTGCGGGTCGCGTTGACCAGCTCCATCAGGCGCGCCACGACGACGTTGAACTTCGTGTGCTCGACCAGCCCCGGGGCATCCGCCAGGAGTCGGTGCGTGACACGGCGGAGCGCCGCGTCACCCTCGGCCCACACGACATCCGGCTCGCTGGCGACGTCCTTGGCCACGCGCCAGGCGCGGGCCAGGAACTTCTGTGCGCCCGTGGTCGACACGTCCTCCCAATTGATGTCGTCTTCGACGGGGCCCGCGAAGGCGATGGCGATGCGCACCGCGTCGGCACCCGGATCGACCATGCTCGAGGCGAATTCGACCAGGTTCCCCTTCGACTTGGACATCTTCGAGCCGTCCAGCAGCACCATTCCCTGGTTGATGAGGCTCGAGAAGGGCTCCGTGAAGTCGACGAGCCCCATGTCGAAGAGGACCTTGGTGAGGAAGCGGGCGTACAGCAGGTGGAGGATCGCGTGCTCGACTCCCCCGATGTACGAGTCGACCGGAGCCCACCGGTCCGCCGCGCGCGGGGAGAACGCCTCGTCCGGGTCGTTGGGAGACAGGAACCGCAGGAAGTACCACGAACTGTCGACGAACGTGTCCATCGTGTCGGGGTCGCGCAGCGCCGGCTCGCCCGTCTCCGGGTCGGTCGTCCGCATCCACTCCGTCGCACCGCCCAGGGGCGAGGTGCCCTTGGGCGCGAGGTCGAGTCCCTGCGCGTCCGGCAGGCGCAGGGGAAGCTGCTCGTCCGGCACCGGCACGATGCGACCGTCCTCGGTGTGGATCATCGGGATCGGCGTCCCCCAGAAGCGCTGACGGGAGATCAGCCAGTCACGCAGGCGGTACGACTTCGCCGCCCGGCCGGTGCCGGCGGCGCCCAGCTCCTCGATGATGCGTGCGATGGCGTTCCGCTTGGACAGCCCGTCGAGCGAGCCGGAGTTGATCATGCGGCCGTCGCCGGTGAGGGCGACGCCGGTCCGCGCCGGATCGATGTCGTCGAGCGTCTCCGTCGGGCCCGGGTCGATCGGCACGCCGTCGTCGTCGAGCTCGATGACCGGGATCGCACCCGTGATGGGTGCCGTCGTGTCGACGACCACCTTGACGGGCAGATCGAAGGCGCGGGCGAAGTCGAGGTCGCGCTGGTCGTGCGCCGGCACGGCCATGACGGCACCGTGTCCGTAGTCGGCGAGCACGTAGTCCGCGGCCCAGATCGGGAGGCGGTCGCCGTTGATCGGATTGATCGCGAAGCGGTCGAGGAAGACGCCGGTCTTCGGCCGGTCGGTGTTCTGCCGCTCGATCTCGGTCTCCCGCTGCACCGTCTCGAGGTAGTCCTGGAAGCGCATGCGCACCTCGGCGGACGATCCGGCCGCCAGCTCGGCGGCGAGGTCGCTGTCGGGCGCGACCACCATGAAGGTCGCTCCGTGCAGCGTGTCGGGCCGTGTCGAGAACACCGTGACCTTGTCGTCGCGACCCTCGATCTCGAAGTCGATGTCGGCGCCGACCGATCGGCCGATCCAGTTCCGCTGCATGCGGATGACCTTCTGCGGCCAGAAGCCCTCGAGCTGGTTCAGGTCGTCGAGCAGGCGGTCGGCGTACTCGGTGATCTTGAAGTACCACTGCGTGAGCTTCTTCTTGATCACCTCGGCGCCGCATCGCTCGCAGTGCCCGTCGACGACCTGCTCGTTGGCCAGCACGGTCTGGTCGTTCGGGCACCAGTTGACCGGGCTCTCCTTGCGGTAGGCCAGGCCCCGCTCGTACAGCCGCTGGAACAGCCACTGGTTCCAGCGGTAGTACTCCGGATCGCTGGTGTGCAGAATGCGGCTCCAGTCGTACGACGAGCCGTACTCGCGGAAGCTCTTCTTGTGCTGCGCGATGTTCGCGTATGTCCACTCCCGCGGGTCGGCACCGCGCTGGATGGCGGCGTTCTCCGCGGGCAGGCCGAACGAGTCCCAGCCGATCGGGTTCAGGACGTTGTATCCGCGGTGACGCCAGAAGCGCGCGACGATGTCGACGTAGGCGTAGCTCTCGGCATGACCCATGTGCAGGTCGCCCGAGGGGTACGGGAACATCCCCAGCACGTACTTGCGCGGGCGCGCGTCGTCGTCGCCCCCCGCGCGGAAGGGATCGGCCTCCGCCCAGCGCGCCTGCCACTTCTGCTGGATGGCATACGCGTCGTAGCCCTCTGCGGGCGCACTGGTGTCGGAGGACATGGTCTGGCTCACGGGGGAAGTACCAATCATGGGAGGGGCTGAGACGCAGGTCTCAGCGCGCGAAGCGCGTGTTCCAGGGTAGCGGAACGACGTGCTCACCAGCCGGGCGGCAGCTCCGCCCCGAGCGCCGCCAGCGGGCCCCGCGCCTTGATGCCGACCTCTGCCACTTCGGCTGCGGCATCCGATCGCCACGTGATGCCCCCGCCCGCCCCGACGTAGGCGCCCCCCGGACGCACCACGATCGATCGGATGACCATCGCCAGGTCGAGGGCGCCGTCGTCGCCGACCCACCCGAAGCAGCCCGAGAAGACGCCCCGGGGCGCTGCTTCCAGCCGATGGAGGATCGTCATCGCCGACAGCTTCGGGGCGCCGGTCATGGACCCCGCGGGGAAGGTGGCGTCCAGCAGGTCGCCGACCGTCGTGCCGGGCGCAAGCGTTCCCGAGACCGTGCTGACCAGCTGATGCACCGCGGGGTAGGACTCCACCTCCAGGAGCGCGTCCACGCCGACCGTTCCCGGCTTGCACACCCGCGAGAGGTCGTTGCGCATCAGGTCGACGATCATGACGTTCTCGGCGCGCTCCTTCTCGCTCTCGCGCAGCTCCGTCGCCAGCGCCGCATCCTCCGCGGCGTCGGTACCGCGGGGGCGGGTGCCCTTGATGGGCCGGGTGCGCACGACGCGCGACCCGTCGTCCGCGGGCTCAACCTGGAGGAAGCGCTCCGGGCTCGCACTCAGCAGTGCGGCGTCTGCGGAGCGGATGAATCCGCCGTGATGGGCCGGGGTCGCAGACCGCAGCCGGGCGTACGCCTCCACGGGATCGACGGATGCCTCGACCTCGAACCGCGTCGTCAGGCACAGCTGGTAGGCATCGCCGTCGCGGATCGCGTCGCGGCAGCGCTCGATCAGCGCCGCGTACTGGTCGGGCGTGTGCCGGCAGCGCGCCGCCCCGTGGCGGCCCGAACGGCGCGGCGGCGCGGCGTCCGCGCTCTCCGCGACGGCCGCGATCAGCTGCGGCAGTTCGTCCGGCGCCGCGAGAGCGTGCACGCGGCGGCGGGCGTGGTCGAACGCGAGAAGTCGTGCGACGCGGAGCCACCGTTCCCGGGGGACGCCGTCGTCGTCGCGGACGGACGGCGCGCCCGCACGTGCGGCGGCGTCGTCGTAGCCGATCCAGCCGACCCAGCCGCCGCGGAACGGACTGCCGCCGACGTCGCCGCCCCGTGCCCGGCGGCAGACGCGCTCGCGCACGACGGCCGGATCGTCGGGCCGCCCAGAGCCCATCCAGCTCCAGCCGTCGCCGGCGCCGGGCCCGGCGTCCAGCCAGAACGCGTGCGCCTCGGCCGCGAACACCGACGCGAAGACGGATGCCGGATCCACCCATTCTGCGAGTTCTGCAACGTCCAGCCGGTCCGACATGTTCCCAGGTTAGAGGGGCTGCCGGAGCTCTAGGCTCGTGGCGTGAACGAGTTCCTGACGTGGCTCCTCGACGCGGTTCAGAGCGTCGATCCGATCGTCAGGACTCTCCTCGCCGGTGTCGCCGTCATGCTCGAGACCAGCGTGCTGATCGGACTCGTGGTGCCCGGCGACACCATCGTCATCGTCGCGGGGACCGCGGTGGCCTCGCTCGCCGAGGGTGTGCTGCTCGGGATCGCGGTCGTCCTGGGCGCGCTGGCAGGCGAGAGCATCGGGTTCGGGCTGGGACGTTTCCTCGGCCCCAGGATCCGTCATTCCCGGCTCGGCCGCCGCATCGGCGAGGAGAACTGGGCGCGTTCCGAGCGCTACCTCCGGCGGCGGGGCGGGCCCGCGATCTTCATCTCCCGCTTCCTGCCTGTGCTGCACTCGCTGGTGCCGCTCACGGTCGGGATGAGCGGATTCCCCTACCGGCGGTTCCTGGCATGGACGATCCCGGCGTGTGTCATCTGGTCGACGCTCTACATCTCCGTCGCGGCGCTCGCTGCGGGCACCTATCGCGAGCTGGCCGACCAGCTGCACTACGCCGGCTACATCTTCGTCGTGGTCATCCTGCTCTTCCTGGCGCTGGTGTTCCTCAGCAAGAAGGTGATCGAGCGGGCCGAGCGGAAGCACCTCGAACACGACGGCCCCGACCGACCGGCGGTGGCGGACGTGGAAGACTGAGGAGGTGTCTGCCACCGATACCCCGTCCGAGCGCGCCAAGGTGCTGTGGTTCGCTCGCCTGGAGTACCGCTTCCATGCCTGGCGCGAGCGCCGCGCTCGCCGGCGCGGGCAGACGCCCACGGTCGCGCCGTTCCCGGGCTACGCCGGTCCCGACTGGGTGCGCGTCCTCGGCAGGGTGATGATCGCGCCGCCGGTGAAGACGAGCGAGTCCGGGGAGTATGCCCCCGTCCGCGGCTGGCGCAGCTTCGTCGCCGTGCCGATCGGCTACGCGCAGGTGACCGTGTCGATCGGCGGGGTCGACCACGAGGTGGTCGCAGACCGCGGTGGCGTGATCGACACACGGCTTCCGGCGAAGCTCGAGCCGGGCTGGCAGACCTTCACGATGTCGGTGGAGGGCGGCGAACCGGTGGAGACGCGCACCTTCGTCGTCGGCTCCGACGTCCGGTTCGGCATCGTGTCGGATGTCGACGACACCGTCATGGTCACCGCGCTGCCGCGCCCGCTGCTGGCCGCGTGGAACTCGTTCGTGGTCAACGAGCACGCCCGGCAGCCGGTCCCCGGGATGGCGGTGCTGATGGAGCGCGTCGTGCGCGAGAATCCGGGCGCGCCGTTGATCTACCTCTCCACGGGAGCGTGGAACATCGCTCCCACGCTCATCCGCTTCCTGAGCAGGCATGTCTTCCCGCCGGGCGCGCTCCTGCTCACCGACTGGGGGCCGACCCACGATCGCTGGTTCCGCAGCGGGAAGGCGCACAAGCTTTCCAACCTCCGGCGCCTGGCGGTCGAGTTCCCGCACGTCCGGTGGCTGCTCATCGGCGACGACGGCCAGCACGACGACGAGATCTACACGACCTTCACCGACGAGCATCCCTCGCGGGTCGTCGCGGTCGCCATCAGACGCCTGACCCCTGCCGAGGCCGTGCTGGCCGGCGGCCGCACCGCCGTCAACGACCACGCCGCGGCCGCCGTGCCGTGGGTCAGCGACGATGACGGCGCCGGCCTGCTCGAGCGCCTCGAAGGCGTCGGCGTCGTCGGCAGCGGCGGCGCGATCGAGGCCTGACCGGTCCGCGCCGACGTCCGGGCCCGCGCGTAGGCTGGCCGCATGTGCGGACGCTTCGTGGTGGCAAGTGCCGGTTCCGACCTCGTCGGCGTGCTGCGCGTCGACGTCGAGGGCGACGACCTTCCCGAGCCCTCGTACAACGTGGCGCCCACTTCTCGCGTGGCGATCGTGCTCGACTCGGCCAAGAGCGAGCCGCCCACCAGACGCCTCGAGGCGGCTCGCTGGGGACTGATCCCCTCCTGGGCGAAGGACACCAAGATCGGGGCGCGCGCGTTCAATGCCCGCGCCGAGGAGCTCGAAGACAAGCCGATGTTCCGGGGCGCGCTCGAGAAGCGCCGCGCCGTGGTGCCCACGTCGGGCTACTACGAGTGGAAGAACGTCGACGGTGCGAAGATCCCGCACTACATCCATCCGGCCGATGGCGAGCCGCTGTTCCTCGCCGGCCTGTACGAGTGGTGGCGCGACAAGACGAAAGGCGACGACGATCCGGATCGGTGGCTGCTGAGCTTCACGATCCTCACGCGCGACGCGATCGGCCACCTCGGCTCCATCCATGATCGCATGCCGCTGTTCCTCGACCCCGATCATGCCGACGCCTGGCTCGACCCCACCACCGACAACGTTCGGGACGTGCTCGATGCGGCGATCGACGCCGCGCCGGCGCTGGCCGAGACGCTCGACGACCACGAGGTGTCCAAGGCCGTCGGCAACGTCCGCAACGACTCGCCGGAGCTCATCGCGCCGGTGTGATCGCGGCTGCAGCGCCGTGGTGCCCACGTATCCTCGAACGGTGACCACCGCACCCCCCGCCGCCCCGGTGCTGCCGGCAGCGGTGTGGCGTGCGCGCGAGGCGGCACACGAAGCGCGGGCAGACGAGCTCACCGCCGCGCACCGTGCGCGTCAGGCGCGCCGCGAGGCGCACCCGGTCGAGGATTTCCTGTTCACGTACTACTCGTACAAGCCGGCGGTCCTGCGTCGGTGGCATCCGGGAGTGGGAGTGGAGTTGGCGGATGCCGCCGCCGACGCGCGCGCATCGTGGCGCTGGTACCGCGCCGGCGGCACCCCCGGTGCGATCGCCGTCGACGCCGAGGCGTTCCGCGCGGAGCGCGGCGCCCTGATCGGCACGGTGGCGCGCATCCTGCGGGCGACGGCGGCACGGGCGCCGGGCTTCGGCTGCTTCGGTCTGCACGAGTGGGCGATGGTCTACCGCCAGGCCGAGCATCGGCATGCCGTCCCCCTCCGCCTCGGGCGGGACGGGACCGACGCCGTCGTGGAGGCGCATGAACTGCGCTGCACACACTTCGACGCGTTCCGGTTCTTCACTCCGGACGCCGCTCCGCGCAATCGCGAAGCGCCCACTCGCGAACGGCAGCCGGATCTCGAGCAGCCGGGATGCCTGCACGCCGGCATGGACCTCTACAAGTGGGCGGTGAAGCTCGGGCCGCTGGTGCCGGGCGCGCTCCTGCTCGACGCGTTCGAGCTGGCCCGCGACGTCCGAACGCTCGACATGCGGGCGTCCCCCTACGACCTCAGCGACCGAGGTTACGACGCGGTGCGCATCGAGACGCCGGAGGGGAAGGCCGCCTACGTCCGCGAGCAGCGGCGCTTCGCCGAGCGGGCGCAGGTTCTCAGAACCCGCCTGCTCGCGGCCGCGACGGGGTGAGTCAGCCGGCGGGTTCGCACGTCGTGCACGGCAGCGTCCCGCTTCCCGCCTCGGCGATCGCCAGACGCAGCTCGGTCACGCGCTCCGCCGCCTCGTCCAGACGTTCGGCGGGAAGGGCGCCCGACTCGACGGCGGCCACGATGCCATCGACGGTCTGCGGCGCGGTGTCGGCCGTGGAGCGGACCACGGTGAGCACCATGTCGTTGCCCGCCGCGAGGGCCGCGACCGCAGTGGCGACGGGGTCGCGGTAGGCGTCGATGCCGGAGGCCTGCAGCATGCCGAGGTCGTCGGTGACCGCGACGCCGCCGAAGCCGAGCTCGTCGCGGGCGATGCGATGCCACGCGGCGGAGAGACTGGCCGGGGCGGGATCGACGGCGGTGTACGCGAGGTGCCCGAACATGAGCAGCTCCGCGCCGGCGTCGATGCCCGCCACGAACGGGAGGGCGTCGGCAGCGCGCCACTGGTCGAGCGTCATGCCGGTCGTCGGGATCGTCGCATGGGAATCGCCGGGTGCGGCACCGTGGCCGGGGAAGTGCTTGAGGGTCGAGAAGACGACGCCCCGTTCGCCCGCGACCGCGGCCGAGACCCGCTCGGCTCCGGCGTCCGGCGTCGTCCCGAGCACCCGCCGGTGGATGAAGGAGCCGGGGTCCGCAGAGACGTCGGCCACGATCCCGAAGTTGACGGTGACGCCGCTGCGGGAAAGCAGCGCGGCGCGCTCAGCGTACGCGGCTTCGGACGCGGACGGGTCGGCCTGCTGGAGCTCGTACGGCGCCGGGAGGCCGTCCCAGTGCAGGCGCGCCACGTCGCCGCCCTCCTGGTCCACCGCGACCAGGGGCGGGCGGGCGGGATCCACGGTGAGCGACGCGGTGAGCTGTCGCAGTGCGGCCTCGTCCGCCGGCACGTTGGCCCCCATGAGCAGGAACCCGCCGATTCCGCTGCCCGCCATGTACGAGTGCAGTACCGCGGGATCCGTCGTGGGGATATGCCCCATCACGACGCTGGCAGCCCGCTCCCGCAGCGTCATCGCGGCGACCGCCTCCTCGGCCGGACTCACCTCGACCTCCGGCGTCGGCGTCGGCGAGGGCGCGGACGCCGCGGGGGGCGACGCGGTGCGAGCCGGCGAACCGGCGGACATCGGCGCGCAGGAGGCGCATGCGATCGCGGCGACCACGACGGCGGCGAGCGAGGTCGCCCGCCGTGATGACATCATCCATCAAGCCTAAGCGGGGGCCCGGTGTCAGTGGCGCGCGGCGATGGCCGAGGCATCCGCTCCCCCAGGCAGCACCCCGAACTGCGCCCGCCGGTCGTCGCCCAGGCGGGCTCCGATGAACTCCTCGGCATCGCGGGATGGCGCGTGACGCAGCATCAACGACGCCTGCAGCGCCAGAGCGAGGTCTTCGCTGAGCCGACGTGCGTGCGGTGCGGCTTCGGCGGTCTCCGACCGCGAGAGGCGCTGGAGCAGCGACAGCGCGCTCTGGACGTGCCGATCGAGGACGGCCGATGCTCCCCCGGTCGTGCTGAGCTCGTCCGCGAACGCCTCCGCCGAATCGCCGTCGCGCGAAAGGGCGCGCAGCACGTCCAGTGCGATCACGTTCCCGGAACCCTCCCAGATCGCCATCACCGGCTGCTCCCGGTATCGGCGGGCCAGCGGGAAGGATTCGGTGTAGCCGTTCCCCCCGAGGCACTCGAGCGCTTCGTAGGCGTGCTGCGGACCGCGCTTGCACACCCAGTACTTCGACACGGGTGTCGCGAGCCGCCGCAGCGCGACGTCCCGCTCGGGAGCCGCGGCGTCGAACAGCTGTGCCAGTCGCAGTCCGGTCAGCATCGCCGCCTCCGACTCCAGCGCGAGGTCGGCGAGCACTGCCGTCATCGCCGGCTGGTCGACCAGCACGGAGCCGAAAGCGCGACGCTCGCGGGCGTGCCAGAGCGCCTCCGCCACCGACTGGCGCATGCCGGCGGCGGTGCCGAGCACGCAGTCCAGCCGGGTGCGCTGGACCATCTCGATGATCGCACGGACTCCCCGCCCGGGTTCGCCGATCAGAAATCCGACGGTGCCGTCGAACTCGACCTCGGCGGATGCGTTGGAGCGGTTGCCGAGCTTGTCCTTCAGGCGCTGGATGCGGAAGACGTTGCGGATGCCGTGAGGGAGGATGCGCGGCACGAACAGACAGGACAGACCCTGCTCGGTGCCGCCGTCCCGCGTGTGCGCGAGGACGAGGAATGCGTCCGACATGGGCGCCGAGCAGAACCACTTGTGCCCGGTGAGCTGATACGCGCGCCCGCCCATGGCCTCGCCCACCGTGGTCCCGGCACGGACGTCCGACCCGCCCTGCTTCTCGGTCATCGCCATACCGACCAGCGCGCTCCGCTTGCCGCCTTCGACGACGAGGCGAGGGTCGTACTCGCGCGAGTACAGCCGGGGAAGCCAGTCCTCCGCGATCGCGCCGGATCCCTCCAGCGAGGCCACCGCCGCGTGGGTCATCGACACCGGACACGCGTGCCCGGGCTCCACCTGCGCGAAGAGCATGAACATCGCCGCGCGGGCGACGGTCGCGCCCGCACGAGGAATGGCCCAGGCGGACGTGTGGGCGCCGCGGGCGATCGCCTCGCCGATCACGCGGTGGTACGACGGGTCGTACTCGACCTCATCCAGTCGGAAGCCCCAGCGGTCGTGCGAGTGCGCGACCGGAGGGTGGGTGTCTGCCAGCTGGGCATCGCGCTGGAAGGAGGCGGAGCCGACCACCTCGCCGGCCTCCCGGAGGTCGTCGTGCGCCCACGCCGCACCGAACGCCCCCACTGCCTCGGCGAGGGGGCGGTTGAGCTCGTACTCGTTCACGTCGACGCGCCACGGCGGCTGGTTCTCCACGTGGTGCGTCGCCGCGCCGATCACGCGATCGCCGCGGGCGAACGACGTCATGCCCGCTCCGTCTCGGCCGGCACCGCGAGCGCATACTGCTGCTCTGGCGTGAGCGGGGCGCGCGTGACGATGTCGTGGACGAAGGCCAGCTTGTGGCGCACCGGGGAGACGATCGTGAACGGATACAGATCTCCGAAACCCATGGAGCGGTTGATGCGGTTGAAGCCCTGCGACAGCCATTCCCAATCCGTGAGCAGGCGCTGGATCGGCTCACGCTCGTAGGACGCGAGCGGGACGACATCGGTGTCGCGCAGGTTGCTCACGGTCGCGTCCAGGCGGATGCCGATCACCGCGGCGGTCTGCAGCGTGCCCGTGATGTGCAGGTAGTGGGCGAAGGTCTCCGCGAAGTCCTCCCACGGATGCATGGTGGCGTACTCCGAGATGAAGGACTCCTGCCATCCCGAGGGCGCACCCATCTTGTAGTACGCGGTCAGCGCGTCGCGGTAGCTCACGCGCTCGTCGCCGAAGAGCTCGCGGCATTCCGCCCACAGCGCGTCGTCCGTCAGGAGGACGTTCTGGAAGTAGTGGCCGACCTCGTGCCGGAGGTGGCCGAGGATCGTCCGGTACGGCTCGCCGAGGCGGACCCGCAGGGCTTCGCGGCGGTCGTCCAGGCTCTCGGCCAGATCGATCGTGATGATGCCGTTGGCGTGGCCGATGGTCACCGGCTTGCCGTCGGAGAGGCTCGAGATGAGGTCGAAGCCCAGGCCTCCGGTGCGCACATCCCATCCGACGATCGGCAGGCCCAGATCGGCCAGCTGCAGCACGAGGCGGCGCTTGGCCTCCTCCGTCTTGGCGAGCTTCTCGAGGGCGACCGTGTCGTCTGCGGCAGGCCGCCGGCGGGTCAGCCGACACGAGAAGCAGCGGCCGGCCGGCGCGTTCTCCCACACGAGCCAGTTGCAGGCCCAGTCGCGGTTCGAGCAGGTGTACCAGGTCTCGCCGTCGATGCCCACCTGACCGTGACGGATGCCGTAGAACTGCCGAGTCAGGAGGTGATACGCGATCTCCCCCTCGCAGTTGGGGCACCGCAGCGTGTCGAGGTAGACGAAATGGCGGCAATGCGGACAGCGCGGCTGCGAGCTCACGCTCTCACCGTAGCGCGCCGCACCGACCGCGGGCGCGTCACGTCGCGGGCGTGAGCTCCACCCGAAGCAGGCGGTCATCGTCCGCGCGGGGTGCCCCACGGCCGTCGGTGTTGCCGGTGAGCACCCAGAGGGAGCCGTCGGAGACCGCGACGACGTCGCGCAGCCGACCGTGTGCGCCGTCGAGGGCGGCCACCGGGCTCCGGACCAGCTCACCGTCCGTCGTGTCGACCTGCCAGAGCCGCTCGCCGCGCAGACCGGCGACGAAGACCGTGTCGCCGTATGCGGCGATGCCGCTCGGGCTCGCCTCGCTCGTCGCCCAGGTCACGACCGGCTCGATGAAATCCTCCCGGCCGGCCGCCCCCTCTACGACGGGCCAGCCGTAGTTGCCACCGGCCTCGATGCGGTTGAGCTCATCCCACGTGTTCTGCCCGAACTCGCTCGCCCACAGAGTCCCATCGGCCGTCCAGGCGATTCCCTGGACGTTGCGGTGCCCGATCGAGTACACCTCCGTGCCCCACGGGTTCCCCGGCGCGGGTTCGCCCTCCGGGGTGACGCGCAGGATCTTGCCGCCGAGAATCGCGGGGTCCTGTGCCGCATCGCGCTGCTGCGCGTCGCCGGTGGTGATGTAGAGATGCCCGTCAGGACCGAAGGCGAGCCGTCCGCCGTCGTGCGTGCTCGCCCGCGGGATCCCGGCCACCACCACCTCGGCAGGTCCGAGTGCGTACGAACCGGGTTCGCCGAGCAGCGGCATCCTGACCACGCGGTTGTCCTCCGCCGCTCCGAAGTACGCGTACAGCAGGCGCGTCCCGCTCTCCTCGCGCAGCGCGAGACCGTGCAGACCGGACTCTCCTCCCGAGACGACGCCCGGGATGGTGTCCACCCTGCGCACGTCGCCGCCTGCGGTCACCTCGAGCACCGCTCCATCGTCCCGCTGCGAGATCAGCGCGCCGCCTCCGGCCAGTGGCACCACCGACCACGGCGACGAAAGGCCCGACGCCAGGGTGCCGCTCGCCGCCCCGGCGCGCCACCACGCTTCCGCGTGCACCGTGGGGCTGGGCCCGAGCGTGGGGGCCTGGGGCGACGGCGCGGCCCCCGGCGGAGGCGCGCTGCAGCCCGACAGCGCCGCCGCTGCCAGCAGCAGGGCCGCTGCCGCTCCCCCGACGGCGAGGCGGCTCATCCCGGAGCGGCGACCGTGTCCGCAACGGCCTCTTCGAGGCCGGCGAGATCGATGCGCCGCATCCGGAGCATCGCCTGCACCGCGCGGTGCGCGACGTCGGGGTCGGGATGGCGGATGAGCTCGACGAGGCGGTCCGGGATGATCTGCCACGACAGCCCCCACCGGTCCTTCAGCCAGCCGCAGGGCTGCTCCTGTCCGCCGTCGGCGGTGAGCGCGTCCCAGTAGGTGTCGACCTCTTCCTGATCGGCACACGAGACGTAGAGCGAGACGGCCTCGGTGAACGGGAACTGCGGCCCTGCGTCCATGCCGTAGTAATCGCGGCCGGCGAGGCGGAAGTGGACGTGCATCACCTTGCCGCCCATGCCCGGCACCTCGTCGGGGTACCTGCTCATCGAAACGATCTCCGAGCCGGCGATGAGCGCGGTATAGAAGGCGACAGCCTCCTCGGCGGAATCGTCGAACCAGAGGAAGGGAGTCACGCCGCTCATGCGTCCCACCTTTGCCGACGAGGCGCGCGGGCGCAACGGCCGACATCGCCGGGAATGGGCGAAGGCCGCCGGGAAGGGCGGCCTTCTTGGTGGACCTGAGGGGACTCGAACCCCTGACCCCCTGCATGCCATGCAGGTGCGCTACCAGCTGCGCCACAGGCCCGGATGTTTCCCGCTCCCGCGGGCAACTCGTCTAGCTTACAACACTCCTCCAGGTCCTCCGAACCACTGTCACTCCTCGGCGGCGGCGGACGCGGGAAGCGTCACGGGAACCACGGGGCAGTCCTTCCACAGGCGCTCGAGTCCGTAGTAGACGCGCTCCTGCTCATGGAAGACGTGCACCACCAGGTCGCCGAAGTCGATCAGCACCCAGCGCGATTCCTGGCGGCCCTCGCGGCGAAGCCGCTTGTACCCCGCCTCCAGGAGCTTGTCCTCGATCTCGTCGGCGATGGCCGCGACATTGCGCTCGCTGCGGCCCGTGACCAGCAGGAAGATGTCCACGAGCGGAAGCGGGCCGGACACGTCCAGCGCGACGAGGTCCTCGCCGCCTTTCGCGTCCGCTGCCGCGGCGGCGACCTGGAGCATGGCGTGCGACTGCGGGCTCGCGACCATCAGAAGACCCCCGTCACGAACGCGAGGATGAGCACGCCCACGAGCGCGAGGGCGAGGACCCCCGCGGTGACGGCGAGTGTCATCATGAGCCTGCCGCCCTTCTCCGGCGCCGGCGGTTTGATGACGTCGCCCGGCATCTTGGACGTGCTGACGGCGGCGCTGGCGGCGATCGGCGTCGGCGAGGAGTGCCGAGGCAGTTCGCCGTCGATGAGCGTCGCGTCGATCTCCTTGCCGTCGGCGGTCCCCTTCGCATGACCGGTCGAGCCGAGACCCTCGGGCAGGCTGTAGGTACCCGTGACGATGACTTCGCCGGTCGCGGTCACCGGCGCCACCAGCGGCGACATCTCCGGCGCCTGCGAGACGATGAGCGTGTTCGGGATGACCGTAGCGCCGGTGGTGCGCGACAGCAGCTGATCGAACGAGGGCGGAAACTCCACAGCCTGCGGTGCGGATGCCGCGGGGTCGGCATCGAGCAGCTGCGCGCCCAGGCTCGGATTCACCACCGAGGCGGGCCGGTCGCTCCCGGCCGAGTCATCGGCAGCCGCCGGCGCGGGAATCTCCTCGTCGTGGGCGTCCTCCGACTGCTCCGGAGCGAGGACGGGTGCGGCGGCTGCGGACGCGTCCGACGATTCCGCGTCGCCGTCGCGCTCCGCAACCCCGGCCTCGGTGTCGCGCGAGAGCCCGAACAGGGCATGCACGCCGCTGTCGGTCGCCTCGGCCGACGCGGCGCCCGGGGCCGTGAAGATCGGGCGCTCCGCCTCGGCGAAGGACTCGTCGGGGACCGGTGGAGCGTCGACGGGAAACGCAAGTGCCGGGGAGTGGCCGGGGGCAGCCGCGGCGTGCGCCGCGACGACCTCGGGTGTGATGACCGGCACCGAGGCGGTGCGGATGCGCTCCTGCTGCCGGGCCTGGCGTCGGGTGAGAGGCGAGACGCCGAGATCGACCGCCGAGTCGGCGACGGGAGGCGGGGGCACCACCACCGGGTCGGCCGGTCGCGGGAACGGCGCCGCGGCCGGCTCGGGTGCTGCGGGCGGCGTGGACGGAACGGGCTGCTCGGGCTCGGTCGACTGGGCGGACTCATCGGTCGCGGCCTGGGCGCCGGTGATCACGGGGGTCGACCCCGTGTTGCGCAGCTCGCGCATCTGCTTACGCGTGAGGGCTGGTGTTGCCGGGTGCTCGGGTGTGCTCATTCCTTGCTCCGGTAGAGGTGGTGCTTCGCAATGTATTGGACGACCCCGTCGGGAACGAGGTACCACACGGGGTGTCCGCGTTGAACGCGATCGCGGCAGTCGGTCGACGAGATGGCGAGGGCGGGGATCTCGAGCTGGCTGACGTCATCGCTGGGCAGGCCGTCCGTGTTCAGCACGTGTCCGGGTCTGGAAACCGCGACGAAGTGGGCGAGGTCCCACAACTCATCATGGTCTCTCCAACTGAGAATTTGCGCTATGGCGTCCGCGCCGGTGATGAAGAACAGCTCCGCCTCGGGGCGCTGCGCCTTCAGGTCACGGAGCGTGTCGATGGTGTAGGTGGTCCCCTCGCGGTCGATGTCGACGCGGCTGACCGTGAAGCGGGGATTGGATGCCGTCGCGATGACGGTCATCAGGTACCGATGCTCCGTCGGCGAGACGTCGGATTTGTGCCAGGGCTCGCCGGTCGGCACGAAGATGACCTCATCGAGGTCGAACCACTGCGCCACCTCGCTGGCGGCGACGAGGTGACCGTGATGGATCGGGTCGAACGTCCCGCCCATCACCCCGATGCGCGGGGCCGCCGTCACCGACATGAAGCAGCCTCAGTGGCCGTGCCCCGCTCGCTGGACGTCGTCGGCGTGCGCACGGGCGTACGCCTCCGCCTTGTGGGAGTGTCGGTTGGCCACATTGCGATACGACAGAGTCACCAGTGCCAGCGCCGCGAAGACCACGATCGCGACGATGCCGTACCACACCGTCTCGAGCGCGACGTTCCCGTGGGACTCGGCCTCTTCGGCGGCGAGGGCGATGATCGTGGCGAATGTCATTCGGACTCCGTTTCGGGTTCGCCTCAGGGGCGCAGGACTGGACCAGTCTATTCCGTTACGCCCGCACCTGCCCGGCGCCGCGCGCGAGCCACTTGGAGCTGGTGAGCTCCGCAAGGCCCATGGGCCCACGAGCGTGCAGCTTCTGCGTGGAGATGCCGACCTCGGCGCCGAACCCGAACTCGCCGCCGTCCGTGAAGCGCGTCGACGTGTTCGCCATGACGACCGCCGAGTCCACCTCCGCCAGGAAGCGCGCCTCGCTGGCCGCGTCCGCGGTCACGATCGATTCGGTGTGGTGGGTGGAATACCGGCGGATGTGGTCGAGCGCATCGTCGAGGTCGTCGATCACGCGCATCGCCAGGTCGAGGCTGAGATACTCGGCCGCCCAGTCCTCGTCGGTGGCGGGGACCACCCCGGGGGCGAGCCGGGCGACGGACTCGTCGCCGTGCACCGTGACGCCGCCCTCTTGGAGGGCCTCGACCACCGGTCCCACGAGTCGCTCGGCAGCCGCGCGGTGCACGAGCACCGTCTCGACCGCATTGCAGACACTCGGACGCTGCGTCTTGGCGTTGACGACGATGTCGCGGGCCCATTCCAGCGGTGCGCTCTGGTCGAGGACGATGTGCACGACGCCGGCGCCCGTCTCGATGACCGGGACGGACGACTCGGTCACCACGGTCTCGATCAGCTGCGCACTGCCGCGCGGCACGAGGACATCGACGATACCCCGGGCATGCATGAGCTCACGCGCGCCCTCTCGCCCGAAATCGTCGACCGTCTGGATCGCCTCGGGATCGAGGCCTCGCTCGGCGAGTGCGGCGCGCATGGCCTGGACGAGCGCCGCATTCGTGCGCTCGGCGGCCGTCCCACCGCGCAGCACCACCGCATTCCCTGAACGCAGGGCGAGCGCAGCGATGTCGACGGTCACGTTGGGACGCGCTTCGTAGATGGACCCCACCACGCCGAAGGGCACCGCGATCTTCGTGAGCGACACACCGTTGGGGAGCGTCCGCTCATCCAGCACGCGTCCGACGGGGTCGGGCAGCGCGGCGATCTCACGTACCGAGGCCGCGAGGGCCTTCACGCGCGGCTCATCCAGGCGCAGCCTGTCCTGCAGAGCCGTGGAGAGCCCTGCCTCGGCGCCGCGCCGCAGATCCTCCGCGTTCGCCGACACGATCTGCTCCGTCGCGGCTTCGATCGCGTCGGCGATGGCCAGCAGCGCATCGCGCTTGGCCTCGTCTCCGAGCAGCCCCACCGTGCGGGCGGCATCCTTCGCCAGAAGCATCCGTTCGCGGGCCGTCGTGGCGATCGTGGTCATCTGGCCATTCTATCGACGGCCGTGCGCACCGGCCCGGTCGCGGCGGGCGCCGCCGGCTCGGGGTTCGGCTGGAACCACGTGCCGATCTCGTCGCCCGCGAGCGCCTCGGCGACGAGGTCGGCGCTGGTGACGAGAACGCCGATCCCGGATGCCGCCGCCAGCCGCGCGGCGGACACCTTCGTGGCTGCTCCCCCGGTGCCGACGCTGTTGACCACGACCGATCCGAACTGGAAGCCGTGCAGGTCGTCACCGTACGCGACGCGAGGAATGGGCACGGCGCCCGGCTCGTCCGGCGGACGCGTGTAGAGGCATTCGATGTCGCTCAGCAGCACAAGCGCGTCGGCGCCGATCAGCTGCGCGACCATTGCGGCGAGGCGGTCGTTGTCGCCGAACCGGATTTCGTGGGTGGCGACGGTGTCGTTCTCGTTGACGATCGGCAGGATGCGCAGCCCGAGCAGGCGCTCCATCGCCCGGCGCGCGTTCGAGCGGTGGGTGGCGTTCTCCAGATCGCCCGCGGTCAGCAGCACCTGACCGGCGACGATCCGGAAGGGGCGCAGCGCCTCCTGGTACCGGTAGATGAGCACGTTCTGACCGACGGCGGCCGCCGCCTGCTGCGTGGCGAGGTCGCTCGGGCGCTCGTCCAGCAGCAGGTACGGCATGCCCGTGGCGATCGCACCGGAGGACACGAGCACGACCTCCGTGCCCCGTCCGTGCGCGGCGGCGAGGGCGTCGACCAGCGGAGCGATCTTGTGGGCGTTGTCCCCGCTGATCGAACTGGAGCCGACCTTGACCACGACCCGGCGCGCGGTCGGGATGTCGCGACGCTCCGCCGCGCTCACTCCTCACCCTCCTCGTCCCACCCGCGCTCGGCGAGGCGCTCGGCCTCGAGGTCGGCGCGGGCCTGGGCCTTGGCATCCATGAGCTCGTGGTACTGCGCGCGGCGCTCGGAGCTGGTGCGGCGGCCGCGATCGTAGAGTCGGGGGTCGGTGCCGCGCGGGGCCGTCATGACCTCGGCGGCCGACGTGAGTGCGGGCTGCCAGTCGAAGACCACGCCGTCTCCTTCGCCGATGACCACCGTGGCACCCGGCGTCGCACCCGCGCGGTAGAGCGCATCGTCGACGCCGAGACGGTCCAGGCGGTCGGCGAGATACCCGACGGCCTCGTCGTTCTGGAAGTCGGTCTGCTGCACCCAGCGCACCGGCTTGTCGCCGAGGATGCGATAGACGTTCCCGTAGGTGCCGCCCTCCACCCGCACGGTGAACTCCCGATCGGCGCTCCGGGGCCGGATCACGATGCGCTCGGGCGCGGGGGCCTTCGCCTGCTCGAGCCGGTGGTCGGCGACGATCTCGGCGAGCGCGAAGGTCAGCGGGCGCAGGCCGGCATGGCTGACGGTCGAGATCTCGAACACGCGGTACCCGCGCGCCTCCAGGTCGGGGCGCACGAGGTCTGCCAGATCCTTCGCCTCCGGGACATCGACCTTGTTCAGCGCGACGAGCTGCGGCCGCTCCAGGAGCGGCACCTGACCATCCGGAACGGGGTAGGCGCCGAGCTCGGCGAGGATGACGTCGAGGTCGCTGATCGGGTCTCGCCCGGGCTCGAGGGTCGCACAGTCGAGCACGTGAACGAGCGCGGTGCACCGTTCGACGTGGCGCAGGAACTCCAGCCCGAGGCCCTTGCCTTCGCTCGCGCCCTCGATCAGGCCCGGAACGTCGGCGACGGTGAACCGCACGTCGCCTGCCTGCACGACGCCCAGGTTGGGGTGCAGCGTCGTGAACGGGTAGTCGGCGATCTTGGGCCGCGCTGCGGAGACCGCGGCGATGAGGCTCGACTTGCCGGCTGACGGGAACCCGACCAGCGCGACATCCGCGACCGTCTTCAGCTCGAGGACGACGTCGCCTTCCCAGCCCGGCACTCCGAGGAGCGCGAACCCCGGCGCCTTGCGCTTGGGGTTGGCCAGCGCGGCGTTGCCGAGCCCGCCTTGTCCGCCCGGGGCGACGACGAAGCGCATGCCCGGTTCGATCAGGTCGACGAGGACCTCGCCGTCAGGATCGCGGACCACGGTGCCGACGGGCACGGGAAGATCCAGGCCCTCGCCGGCTGCACCCGAGCGGTTGTCGCCCATTCCGAACCCGCCGTTGCCGGCGTGGCGGTGCGGCGAGTGGTGGTATGACAGCAGCGTCGTGACCTGAGAATCCGCGACGAGCACGATGTCTCCGCCGTGTCCGCCGTTGCCTCCGTCGGGCCCGGCGAGCGGCTTGAACTTCTCGCGGCGCACCGACACGCAGCCGTTGCCGCCCTTGCCGGCGCGCAGGTGGAGCGTCACCCGGTCGACGAACGTGACCATGCGGTCCCCCTCGGGTCGGGGCCCCCGGGTGAGCCGGGAGCGGATGAAACGGAAGGGGCGAGCCGAAGCCCGCCCCTTCACGAAGTCTGCGCCACTCTCGCGGTGCGTGAGCCTTTCGAAGACTACTCTGCGACCGCCACGACGTTGACGACCTTGCGACCGCCCTTGTGGCCGAACTCGACAGCGCCCGCGGCCAGCGCGAACAGCGTGTCGTCGCCACCGCGGCCGACGTTGGCGCCCGGGTGGAAGTGCGTGCCGCGCTGGCGGACGAGGATCTCGCCGGCGTTGACGGCCTGCCCGCCGAAGCGCTTCACGCCGAGGCGCTGCGCGTTGGAGTCACGACCGTTGCGGGTGGAGCTTGCGCCCTTTTTGTGTGCCATCTCTGCGTCTCCTGTGGCTTACTTGATGCCGGTGACCTTGACGCGCGTCAGGTCCTGGCGGTGACCCTGGCGCTTCTTGTAGCCGGTCTTGTTCTTGAACTTCTGGATCACGATCTTCGGGCCGCGCTCCTCACCGAGCACCTCGGCGGTCACGGTGACCTTCGCGAGCTTGTCGGCGTCGGTCGTCACGGTGTCACCGTCGACGAAGAGCACCGCGGGGAGCTCGATCTTGTCGCCGACCTTCGCGGCCTGGCGGTCGAGAACGACGATCGTGCCGACCTCGACCTTCTCCTGCCGGCCACCGGCGCGCACAACTGCGTAAACCACTTCACACCTGTTTCTTCTGGGAGCACGCGTACGCGCTCAGGACGTCATCCAAGACTCGGTGCGGATATCTCGACGCACCAAGGGTCTACTTTACCAGATGCCGCATCACCTCGCGAAAGCGCGTGCGACCGTGTCGAGGCATCCGTGCGTAGGATTCGGACGTGGCGATCCTCATCGACGACCCGCGCTGGCCCGCTCACGGCCGCCTGTGGGCGCACCTGGTGACGGATACCGACCTCGCCGAGCTTCACGCCTTCGCCGCAGCGAACGGAATCCCGCGCCGCGGCTTCGATCTGGACCACTACGACGTCCCGCAGGAGGCGCACGCCCGGCTGGTCGCCGCCGGCGCGGAGCACGTCAGCGGGCACGAGCTGGTACGCCGCCTCATCGCATCCGGTCTGCGCGTGAGGGCACGCGACCGCCGCTGACCGCTCACGGCGAGGAGGCGGACAGCTCCAGCACCCGCGCTGCCCTGGTCGGTCCGTCGAGAGCTCTGACGGCCTCCCCCAGGCGCTGAGAACGCCGCTGGAGGGATTCGTCCCGCAGCATGCGTTCGACGGTCGCGCGGATGGCCGCGGGGCCCGACCGGCGAGGCAGCGTCTCGCCGACTCCGGCCAGCGTGACCGCCCGCCCGATGCGGGGCTGGTCCGACGTCGAGTCCAGGGGGAGGACGAGCACCGGCACGCCGTGGGCGAGCGCGGCGAGGGACGTGCCGTGTCCGCCGTGGCTCACCACGAGCGCGGCATCCGGGAACAGCTCCTCGTGGGGCATCCATTCGTGGACCCGTACGTTCGGCGGCACACGCACCTCGCCGGGAGCGAGCGCGGGCCCGAGGGTCGCTACGACGGGCGCGTCGATCGCGCGGACGGCGTCGAGCACGCGCTGCCACAGCGCGACCAGGCCGGGGAACCGAAAGGTGCTGAGGCTGAGCACCACGGTGGCGGCATCGCGGCGGGCGGCGCTCGCCGGCGTCATGGGTCCCGCGTACACGACGGCGCCGGGTGCCGCCGTCAGCGGCGCCGGCGGGAACGGCACGCGCAGCCGCGGGACGGACGCCACCACGATGGGCCTGGCGTGCGAGCGGGGTCGTGCGACGCGCATCCCGCTGGTCCAGACGAGGGGCTCCAGGGCGCGCAGACCCGGAACGAGGATGTCGTGCATGGTGTGTTCGAGCACGGCGAATCGCTGGTCCGCGCGGTCCAGCGCGTCCAGCACCGAGACGAGCATGCAGTCCACGACCACGACGTCCGCGGACTCGGCGGCCAGCCAGCCCACCGCGTCGTCGGCGAGGCCCCGGTCCGTCACGAGCCGCAGCAGGCCCCGCGGCCGCGGATCGAGCCGGAAACCGGGGGCGCTGGCATAGGGCCGGAAGCGCAGGCCCGCCGCACGGTAGGCGTCGGCCTGCGAGTCGTGTCCCAGCACGCGCACCTCGTGCCCACGGGCGGCGAGAGCGCGTCCGATGGCGATGGTCGGCGTGCGGTTGCCACCGCCGTCCCATGTGACGAACATGTAGCGCGCCATGGCGCCCCCGCTCCCCCCGCTCCCCCCGTCCCCCGGGCCCACCCTAGCGATGCCGCGCCGGCGCCGACAGGGCCCGGAGGGACCGGGCCGCGGTCTCAGTCCTCGGCGGGAGTGTGCGCCACGGGGGTGCCGGTGAGGGCGGCGGTGGTGACGCGTCGGCGGGAACGCCCCTGGCCCGGCGCCTTCGGCTCGGGAAGGGCGCTGAGCACCGAGTCCAGGAGCATGTCCTTCTCGGTCTTCGCCTCGCGCTTCTGGCCCGAGTCCTGGCGCTTCTTGCGCTTCTTCGGACGCTCCGCCGGCGCGGGATCCACCGGGGGTGCGGGCTCGGGCGCCGGCGCCTCGTCGTGGTGGTGGATGGTCGAGGCGGCGATCTGAGCGAGCGCCGACTTCACGCCCTCGGTGATGACGTGCGTGCCGTTCGAGCCGCCGTTCGCCGGCGCGGGCGAGCCGCCGCGCGGGCGGCGGCCCGAGGTCGGCGCGCCGGCTGCAGCCGAGCGGTGCTTGACCACGGGATCGTGGTGCACGATGAGGCCTCTGCCCGCGCACACCTCGCACGGCTCACTGAAGGTCTCGAGCAGCCCGAGGCCCAGCTTCTTGCGGGTCATCTGCACGAGACCGAGAGATGTCACTTCGGCCACCTGGTGCTTGGTGCGGTCGCGGCTCAGGCACTCCACGAGCCGGCGCAGCACGAGGTCGCGGTTGGACTCCAGCACCATGTCGATGAAGTCCACGACGATGATGCCGCCGATGTCGCGCAGCCGCAGCTGGCGGACGATCTCTTCGGCCGCCTCCAGGTTGTTCTTGGTGACCGTCTCCTCCAGGTTGCCGCCGGAGCCGACGAACTTGCCGGTGTTCACGTCGACGACGGTCATCGCCTCCGTGCGGTCGATGACGAGGGATCCCCCGGAAGGCAGCCACACCTTGCGGTCGAGCGCCTTCTCGATCTGCTCGGTGACGCGGAACTCGTCGAACGGATCGTGTTCGCCCTCGTAGCGCTCCACGCGCTCGAGGAGGTCGGGCGCGACTGACTCGAGGTACTTCGAGATCGTGTGGTGCGCGTCGTCGCCCTGGATGAGCATCTTCGAGAAGTCCTCGTTGAACACGTCACGGACGATCTTGACCAGCAGGTCGGGCTCCGAGTGCAGCAGGGCCGGCGCCTGGATCGACTCGATCTGCTTCGAGATGTGCTCCCACTGGTTGGTGAGTCGCTGCACATCCCTGGTCAGCTGCTCCTCGGTGGCGCCCTCGGCCGCGGTGCGGACGATGACCCCCGACGACTCGGGGAGCACCTCCTTGAGGATCTTCTTCAGACGAGCCCGCTCGGTGTCGGGGAGCTTGCGCGAGATGCCGTTCATCGCGCCGCCCGGCACGTACACGAGGTACCGGCCCGGCAGCGAGATCTGGCTGGTCAGCCGCGCCCCCTTGTGCCCGACCGGATCCTTGGTGACCTGTACCAGCACGCGGTCGCCGGTCTTGAGCGCCAGCTCGATGCGCCGCGGCTGGTTGCCCGTCTCGACGGCGTCCCAATCGACCTCGCCGGAGTACAGCACCGCGTTGCGCCCGCGGCCGATGTCCACGAACGCCGCCTCCATGCTGGGCAGCACGTTCTGGACGCGGCCGAGATAGACGTTGCCGATGAGCGATGCGTCCTGACTGCGCGCGACATAGTGCTCGACCAGCACGTTGTCCTCGAGGACGGCGATCTGGATGCGCCCGTTCCGCGAGCGCACGATCATCACGCGGTCCACGGCTTCGCGGCGTGCGAGGAACTCCGCCTCGGTGACGACGGCGCGGCGTCGGCCGGCCTCCCGGCCGTCGCGGCGACGCTGCTTCTTGGCCTCGAGCCGGGTCGAGCCCTTGATCCGCTGCGGCTCGGTGATGAGCTCGACGGCGCGCTGACGCGGGTGCGGCGGCTGATCGGAGGGAGCGGATGCCTCGTCCCGGCCCTCGCCACCTCGGCGGCGGTTGCGACGGCGCGACGATCCGGGACCTGAGGCATCCGCCTCGGGCTCACGGTCGCCGAAACGATCGCGCTCGCGCCCCGGCCGAGCGGGGAGGACCGTGATCTCGGGTGCGTAGAAGTGGAGCTGCGTCGAGACCGCCGAGACGAATTCCGCCGGCAGCAGCCCCAGGCTCACAGCAGTGGGCGCCTCGGTCGCGGGCTCTCCGTCGGCGCCGTCGACCTCCGCATCCTCAGCGGGCGAAGCCTCGGGCTCCGCGCCCGCGCTGCCCGACTCCACGCCCCGGGCGTCGGTCCCTGCAGGACGGGGATCCGCCTCGTCGGCGGCATCCGGGATCTCCTCGGCGGCATCCGGAGTCGCGGCCTCCGCCGCGTCCTGGCCGGCCTCGGTCGCGTCCGTCGCCTGCTCGCCCGTGACCTGGTCGGGTGCCGCGTCGCCCGCGGATGCCGTCAGCGGCGCGTCCGGATCGGTCTCAGGCGGGAATTCTGCATCGGTTCCATCAGCCATCACTGGCGTACTCCTAGCGGGGCGGCACCGCGCGTCGCCCGGCGAAATCTCGTGCGGCGCCGCCCATGCCCCTCCGGACGGGGCGGTGCCGCGAACTCACTCGGTCTGCAGCGGATCCCGGCGCTCCGGCGGAGGTTCGCGCTGCCAAGGGCATTCGTCGCCCTGAAGTCTTCTGTAGCGATCTCCACGGCGCGGCCGTGATCGATCGAGTCTCATTATCGCACTTCCCCCGCCGGATTGCCCATTCGCGGCACGCCGACGGCTTCCCACCGCGATTTCGCACGGCCGCTCCGTGCGGGCCCTCCCAGAGCCGGATGCCATAATCCGAGGCATGCCCGAGCAGCCGACCCGCGCCCGTCCCACCGGACTCGCCGTCTGGCTCGTGGTCGCCGGCGCGGTCGGCTGGTGGGCGGCACTCTCGCTGACGCTGGAGAAGCTGCACTCCCTCGCGAATCCGGACGCGATCGCCTCGTGCGACTTCTCGGTGCTGGTCCAGTGCACAGCCAATCTGGACTCGTGGCAGGGCAGCGTGTTCGGCTTCCCCAACCCGATCCTCGGTCTCGCGGGATGGGTCGCGCCGATCGTGGTGGGGATGGCGCTCCTGGCCGGCGCCCGGTTCGCACGCTGGTTCTGGTGGTGCTTCTGGGCCGGCATCGCCTTCGCGTTCGGCTTCGTGATCTGGCTGATCGCCCAGAGCATCTACGCCCTCGGGACCCTGTGCCCGTGGTGCATGGTGACGTGGTCGGTGACCATCCCCACGTTCTACGCAGTGACGCTCCACCTGTTCCGCACCGGGCAGTTCCCCGCATCCGCACGCGTGCGGCACGCCGCCGACCGGCTCATGGCATGGGTGCCGCTTGCTGCGATCCTCAGCTACGCCCTCATCCTGCTGCTGGCGCAGCTCGAGATGAACGCCATCGTGAACATCTGGCAGACATTCGTCGGGTGAACGAGCATGCCGCCCTCGGCGACCGCCCCTCCGGCTGCGTCTTCCGAGGTGTCAGGCGAACCAGATGTCGAGCTCGCGGGCGGCGGACTCCGGGCTGTCGGACCCGTGGACCAGGTTCTGCTGCACCCTCAGACCCCAGTCGCGGCCGAGGTCGCCGCGGATCGTCCCCGGCGCGGCCGTGGTCGGATCTGTCGTCCCCGCCAGCGAACGGAAGCCTTCGATGACGCGGTTGCCGGCGAGTCGGATCGCGACAGACGGCCCCGACATCATGAACTCCAGCAGCGGCTCGTAGAAGGGCTTGCCCTCGTGCTCGGCGTAGTGGCGCTCGAGCCGCTCGCGGTCGGGCTCCACCAGGCGGATGTCGACGAGGGCGTACCCCTTCGCCTCGATGCGGGCGAGGATCGCGCCGGTGAGGCCTCGAGCGACGCCGTCGGGCTTGACGAGGACCAGGGTCTCTTCGGTGGGCATGCGGGCCTTTCGTCTCGGATCAGGCTTCTTCGGGGCTGCCCGCCGGCTGCGCGTTGCGCCGGTCCAGGGCGGCCCCCTTGATCGTCGCATATCCGTACATGCCCCCGAAAACGACGGCGACGACGGCCAGCGCCGGCACGAGGAACGCGCCGAGCGCGACGATCACCTGCAGCGCCCAGCCGAGCGCGATACCCCAGCGGAAGCGGAGCACTTGCGTGGTCGCGATCATGAGCACCGCCATCACGATGCCCGCCACGATTCCCCACCACGGCTCTATGGGCGCCGGAAGCGCCGCCAGCCCATAGATCACGAGCCCCGCGAGGAATGCGATCAACGACTCGAATCCGAGCACGATGGCGCCGAGCGACTCGGCCGCGCCCCGGGGACGGCGCCGCCGTGCGGGGCGTTGCGCGCTCACTCGCTCCACCCGCTCTTCCAGTCCTCCGCGGTCGCGAGGGCCAGCGCCTCCCCGGCGAGCACGACCGAGCCGGCGACGACGACGGCGCGCCGATCGGATGCCGCGGCCCACGCCCGCGCCGCGTCCGCGGCGGCCGGCAGGTCGGCGTGCACCGACACGCGCAGGTCCTGCGCCTCGGCGAGATCGGCGATGGCATCGGCGTCCTCGGCGCGCTCGGACTCCGGCGCCGTGGCGAAGACGTGCGCTGCGATCGGAGCGATCTCCGCGACGATCCCGGCGGCGTCCTTGTCGGACAGCACGCCGAGCACCACCCCCCACTCGTCGAAGTCGAAGCTCTCGCGCAGTGCGGCCACGAGCGCCCGCACGCCGTGCGGGTTGTGCGCGGCGTCGACGAGCACCGTCGGCGCCGTGCCCACGAGCTGCAGACGGCCCGGCGACGTCACGGCACCCAGCCCCTCAGCCAAGATGTCGCCGGTGATCCGCTGCGTACCGCCGCCGACGAGCGACTCCACCGCCGCGATGGCCAGCGCGGCGTTGAAGCCTTGATGCGCGCCGTACAGCGGAAGGTACTCGTCCTCGTACGTGCCGGCGAGGCCGCGCACCGTGATCTGCTGGCCGCCCACCGCCAGTCGCTGCGAGGCGAGGGCGAACTCCGCCCCCTCGAAGGCGATCGACGCGCCGTGGCGCCGCGCGGTCTCGCGCAGCACGCCTTCCGCGGCGGGATCCTGGCGGGCCGAGACCACCGCGGCTCCGTCCTTGATGATGCCCGCCTTGACGCGGGCGATCTGCGAGATCGTCTCGCCGAGACGGTCCGCATGGTCGAGGTCGATCGGGGCGAAGACGGCGACATCACCGTCGGCGGTGTTCGTCGAGTCCCATGACCCGCCCATTCCCACCTCGAGCACCAGCACGTCGATGGGCGCGTCGGCGAACGCGACGAAGGCGAGCACGGTGAGCAGCTCGAAGAAGGTCAGCGGCGCGTCGTCCTCGGAGGCGAGCTCCGCGTCGACGATGTCGACGAACGGCGAGACCTCGTCCCAGGCGTCGGCCACCGCGGCGTCGTCGATCGGCTCGCCGTCGATCATGATGCGCTCGGTGAACCGCTCCAGGTGAGGGCTCGTGAACAGCCCGGTGCGCAGGCCGTGGGCGCGGACGAGGCTCTCGATCATGCGGCTGGTCGAGGTCTTCCCGTTCGTGCCGGTGACGTGGATGACGCGATACGTCTTCTGCGGGTCGTCGAGCAGCTCGAGCACGCGACGGGTGCGCTCGACGCGCGGCTGCACCCAGCGCTCCCCCTGGCGCTGGAGCAGCGCCTCGTAGACCGCGTCGGCGCGGCGGCGGTCGCGGTCTGTCATGCCGGCACCTCCGTCCGGCCCACCGACACCGTGAAGGCGCCGCGGTTGGCGTAGGTGCCGGCGTCGAACACCGCCTCGTACTCGATCGGGGCCTCGCCGTCGCGCGACGCGACGAGCTCGCTCGCCCCGGTCGTCACGGCGTAGCCGACGGCGAGCGTCTCCCCCGCGACATCTGCCGCGTCGAAGGCAGCGGCCACCGCCTCGCCGTCCGCCGCATCATCGAAGAGGAGCCTCAGGTGGATGCGGTCGCTGACGTCGAAGCCGGCGGCCTTGCGCGAGTCCTGCACCGCGCGGATGACGTCGCGGGCCAGCCCTTCGGCCTCGAGGGCGGGCGTGGTCGTCGTGTCGAGCAGCACGAACCCCTCCCCCGCGAGCAGCGCGATCGCCGTTCCCTCCTGGACCCCGCCCGCCTCGAGGGTGAGCTCGTACTCGCCCGGCTCGAGGGCGATGCCGTCGACGACCACGACGCCGTCGCGCTCCTCCCAGACACCCGCCTTCGCACCGGCGATCACGTGCTGCACCTGCTTGCCCAGGCGCGGGCCGGCGGCGCGGGCGTTGACGGACAGCCGCTTGCTGATGCCGAATCGCTCCGACACCTCGTCGCCGAGCTCGATCAGCTGAACCGTCTTGACGTTGAGCTCGTCGCGCAGGATGCCCTCGAACTGCGCGAGGGAGGCGGCATCCGGGACCGCGACGGTCAGCGTGGGAAGCGGCAGGCGCACCCGGCGGCCCTCCTTCTTGCGCAGCGCGTTGGCGACGCTGGATGCCTCGCGCACGGCGTCCATGGCGGCGCGGATGTCATCGGCCACGGGGAACGCCGTGGCATCGGGCCAATCCTGCAGGTGCACGCTGCGTCCGCCGGTGAGCCCCTGCCAGACCTTCTCGGATACCAGCGGGATGAGCGGCGCGGCCACGCGCGTGAGCGTCTCGAGCACGGTGTACAGCGTGTCGAAGGCTTCGCGGCTCTTCGGGTCGTCGGTGACGCCCAGCCAGAACCTGTCGCGGGAGCGGCGGATGTACCAGTTGGTCAGCGCCTCCGCGAAGTCGCGCAGCTTGGCCGCCGCGAGCGTCGAGTCCAGCGCCTCCAGATCGGCCGCGACGTCGCGCACCAGATCGCCCGTGAGCGCGAGGATGTAGCGATCCAGCACGTCTGTCGAGTCGGTACGCCACGACGCCTCGTAACCTTCGCCGCCCGCACCACCGGCGGCGTTGGCGTAGGTCGCGAAGAAGTACCACGCGTTCCACAGCGGCAGGAGGAACTCGCGGACGCCTGCGCGGATGCCCTCCTCGGTGACGATGAGGTTGCCGCCGCGCAGCACCGGGCTGGCCATCAGGAACCACCGCATCGCATCCGACCCGTCGCGCTCGAACACCTCGCTCACATCGGGGTAGTTCTGCAGCGACTTGGACATCTTCAAGCCGTCGCTGCCCAGCACGATGCCGTGGCACGACACCCCGATGAAGGCGGGTCGGTCGAAGAGCGCGGTCGAAAGCACATGCATGACGTAGAACCAGCCGCGCGTCTGCCCGATGTACTCGACGATGAAATCCGCCGGCGAGTGCTCGTCGAACCACTGCTGGTTCTCGAAGGGGTAGTGAACCTGCGCGTACGGCATGGAGCCGGAGTCGAACCAGACGTCGAAGACGTCCTCGATCCGGCGCATGGTGCTCTTGCCGGTCGCGTCGTCCGGGTTGGGCCGGGTCAGGTCGTCGATGAACGGGCGGTGCAGGTCCACCTCGCCCTCGGCGTTGCGGGGCAGGCGGCCGAAGTCCCGCTCGAGCTCCTCGAGCGACCCGTAGACGTCGACGCGCGGGTGCTCGGGGTCGTCGCTCTTCCACACCGGGATCGGGGACCCCCAGTAGCGGTTGCGACTGATCGACCAGTCGCGCGCGCCGTCCAGCCACTTGCCGAACTGCCCGTGCTTGACGTTCTCGGGCACCCACGTGATCTGCTCGTTGCCCGCGAGCAGGCGGTCCTTGATGGCGGTCACCCGCACGAACCAGCTCGACACCGCGCGGTAGATGAGGGGGTTGCGGCAGCGCCAGCAGTGCGGGTACGAGTGCTCGTAGCTCGCCTCGCGCAGGAGGCGGCCCTCCTGACGCAGCAGGCGGATGAGCGGGCGGTTCGCGTCCATCCACAGCTCGCCGGCCACGTCGGTGACCTGCGGCAGGAACCGTCCGCCGTCGTCGAGGCTCATGATGAGCGGGATGCCGGCCGCCTCGGTGATGCGCTGGTCGTCCTCACCGAACGCCGGTGCCTGGTGGACGATGCCCGTGCCGTCGCCGGTGGTGACGTAGTCGTCGACGAGGATGCGCCACGCGCTCTGGGTGCCCCACGTCGCGGCATCCGCGTAGTAGTCGAACAGCCGGTCGTACGCGACGTTCTCGAGCTCGGTCCCGAGCACCGTCTGGACGACGGCTTCGCGCGCCGCCTCGGCGGAGTCGTAGCCGAGGTCCTTCGCATAGCCGCCGAGCAGCGCCTCGGCCAGAAGGTAGCGGTGCGCGTACGCCTCCTCGGCCTCGTCCGCCTGACCGTCCGGGCCGCGGTGCACGTCGGCGGCGCCGTTCGGCCCACCCGGCACGACGACGTACCGGATCTCGGGGCCGACAGCGAGGGCGAGGTTGGTGGGCAGCGTCCACGGTGTCGTCGTCCAGGCGAGAGCGCGCACGCCGGTGAGCCCCAGCGCCTCGGCCTTCGTCCCGACCAGCGGGAAGGTGACCGTCACCGAGGGGTCCTGACGCATCTTGTAGACGTCGTCGTCCATGCGCAGCTCGTGCGCCGACAACGGCGTCTCGTCGCGCCAGCAGTAGGGCAGCACGCGATAGCCCTCGTAGGCGAGACCCTTGTCGTGGAGCGTCTTGAACGCCCAGAGCACCGATTCCATGTACGACGAGTCGAGCGTCTTGTAGCCGCGCTCGAAGTCGACCCAACGCGCCTGACGGGTGACGTAGTCCTCCCACTCGCGCGTGTAGGCCAGCACCGACTCTCGCGCCTTGGCGTTGAACGCGGCGATGCCCATCGCCTCGATCTCGCTCTTCTCGGTGATGCCGAGCTGCTTCATCGCCTCGAGCTCGGCGGGGAGGCCGTGGGTGTCCCACCCGAAGACGCGGTCGACGCGCTTGCCGCGCATGGTCTGGAAGCGCGGGAAGAGGTCCTTCGCGTAGCCGGTGAGGAGGTGACCGTAGTGCGGCAGCCCGTTGGCGAACGGCGGGCCGTCGTAGAAGACCCACTCGTCGGCCCCCTCGCGCTGGTCGATGGACGCCCGGAAGGTCTGATCGGCCTCCCAGAACGCCAGCGTCTCACGCTCGATGTCGGGGAAGCGAGGACTCGGGACGACGGGACTGACTCCGGTGGCCGGGCGCGCTGACGCGTCGGCCGCGGGTCCGAAGGCGGAGGGGCGGGGATAGGTCATTGGTCTCTCGCAGGTGCTCGCTCGCGTGCTTCCTGCGGGGACGACCCGTCTGGAGACCAGACCGACCGCGGTACCACCCTGCATTGCCGGATGCCTCGGCTGAGGCATCCGACCCCTCTCACTGCGGCTGTGACGGGCCTGCCCCGCCCGGTTCTACTGGGGATGCCACGCCGTGGCGTCCTGTTCTTCCGAGAGCTCCCCGGTGATGGCCGGATCTGCGCTGGTCCGATGATTCTACCGTGGCGCCGCAAGGGGGAATGCGGCGGCCACGCTCGCGGTTTCTGGACTCGTGCCAAGATTGACGTCCGTGACCGCCGCTGCATCCGCCTCGTCCCGTCCCGCCGACACCTCGCCGACGCGCCGCGTCGCGTGGGCGTCGATGGTCGGCACCTCGCTCGAGTCGTTCGACTTCTACCTCTTCGCCTACTTCTCGGCGTTCTTCGTCGGGCCGTTGTTCTTCGACCCGCTGGGGCAGTTCGGTGCCACGAGCGCCGCGTTCCTCACCATCGCGCTGGCGTTCGTCGTGCGCCCGATCGGCGCGATCATCTTCGGCTATATGGGCGATCGCGTGGGTCGCCGCGCGACGCTGCTGTGGACCGTCGCGATCATGGGCGTGGCGACGGGCCTCATCGGCCTGCTGCCCACCTACGCGCAGGCCGGATGGCTCGGCGCGATCCTGCTCATCCTGTTGCGCATCGTGCAGGGGCTGTCGCTGGGCGGCGAGTGGGGCGGCTCCATCCTGATCGCCACGGAGAACTCCGGGCCGGTCAAGCGCGCCTTCTACGCCGCGGTCCCGCAGCTGGGGTCGCCGGTGGGCTCGATCCTGTCGGCGACCGTGTTCATCGTCCTCACGGCCGTGCTGCCGCCCGAGCAGATCGCCGAGTGGGGATGGCGGATCCCGTTCCTGCTGGCGCTGCCGCTCCTGCTCGTCTCGCTGTACCTGCGCTGGTCGATCTCGGAGACCCCCGTGTTCGAGGGTCTCGTCGCCGAGGGGCGCCGCGACCGGATCCCCTTCGTGACGATGTTCGTCCAGCGCCCCGCCGCGATGGCGATCGCGATCGGGGCCGCCCTGCTGGGCATCGGCTCGTATTCGCTCATGAACACCTACACGGTGAACTACGGCGTCGAGCAGCTCGGGTTCAGCTTCCAGGATCTTCTGATCGCGACCACCGTCGGCGGCCTCCTGCAGCTCGTCACGATCCCGCTGTTCGGCGCGTGGGCGACCCGCGTCGGTTCGGCGAACGTCGTGGTGTGGGGGGCGCTCGGCACGCTCCTCATCACCTTCCCGATGTACTTCCTGCTGCAGTTCGCGACCTTCCCGATCCTCGTCGGGACGATGATCGTCGGCGGCATCCTGCCGACGATGGCGTGGGCGGCGCTGGGGGGGCTGATGAACGACCTCTTCCCCGACCACTTCCGCTATTCGGCACTGTCGTTCGCGTATGCGCTGGCTGCGACCCTCAGCGGATTCGTCCCGTACCTCACTCTCACCCTCGGCGAGGCCACGGGGTACGCATGGTGGCACCCCGGCGTGATCCTGGCGATCATGTCGGCCGTGACGCTCGTGTCGGCCTTCCTCGCTTCGCGGCGCCGCCCCGAGCCGGAGCTCGCGACCGAGCCCGAGAGCGTCACCGCCAACGCCTGACCGCAGCTGACGAGAGCGGATGCCCCGCCCCGCCGCGCGCGCGGAGCACCTCGTGATCCCGGGACGGCCGCATCACCAGGTGGTGATCGTCGCCTCCGAGAGCCGGGGATCCGACCTCAGCGAGTCGTGGATGTGCGGCGGCACGACGATCACGACATCGGGGTCGGCCGCGTGGATGCGCCCAGCGGCCTCGGCCGGAGTGCGTGGGCGATCCTCGACGGGGACGCTATCGCCCCACAGCTCATCGACGATGCGGTAGCCCGCGTCCGTCCACTGCCCGACGAGCGCGAACATCCACTGGTTGGTCAACCGCGGCTGTGTGGATCCGTCGAGGTCCGCCGGCACGAAGATGTGCTGAGCGGCATCCGTCACCGCAGCCGCTGCCTGCAGCTCGACGGGCGATGATTCGGGCTCTGATGGCGTCGGTCCGTCCGACATGCGCTGCCACGCCGCACGGCTCTCGACGGCGGCCGGAGTTCGCAGGGCGACCCCCTCAGCGACCACGTTCACGACGCCGGAGTAGACCAGCAGCAGGCACGTGAGACCGACCGCGGCGACGACCAGACTGGTGCGCGACGTGCGGCGCCGTCGCTCGACGCTGACGAGGACGCCGGTCGTCACCGCGATCAGGACGATCGAAGACAGCTGGACGGCGGCGCCGTACTTGTAGAAGTAGTAGCCCAGCTGGCCCACCGAAGCGACCTGATAGGCCGCGAGGGCGGCGAGAAGGGCAAGCCCGGTCAACGGCAGGAGACCTAAGGCTGCAGTCCGCATGGCCTCGGACGACCCGCACCGGTCGCGATGTCGAGATCGCCACCAGAGCGCGATCGCCCCGAGGACCGCGACGACGGGAGCCAGCAGCATCTCGGAGCGCGAGCCGCCGATGAAGCCGCCGTCGATGAGCAGATGGGACACCGCCTTTCCGCCGGGCGCACTTTGCAGGGTGAACCACGCGAGCGCGACCCCGAGCAAGGTGACGGCCGCGACCCCCGCCAGTGACATCCATTCCCGGGAGGATCGTGGCCAGCGGCCGCGCCTCGCAGGAATGAGCACGCCGACCAGCGCTCCGACCGCCGGGACCAGCAGCAGCGCCCAATTGTGGGCGACGCCCACGAGCGCCGCGGACAGCGCGAGCGCCGGTGCAATCGGCGTCACACGCTCCAGGCAGATGACGATGACCGGGACGCACGCCAGCAGTGCGACGGCGACGAGGAAGTTGGGGAAACCCGCGAAGACCAGCGTGCCGCCCGCAGGGCCCAGGGTGAACGCGACTGTCACGAGCGCGACGAGGGGCACCGCGACCAGGGTGTGGCGGCGGATGCTCGGAATCGAGACGACGCCGGCGAGCAGCACGGCGACGACGAGCACGCTCACCACAGCCGTCGCCTGCGCGAAGCCGACCAGCTCCTCCCCCGGGGCCGCGAGATCGCCTCCCAGCGTCAGTTCCATCAGGACTGCCACAGCCGCATGGAATCCCTTGGGGTAGTCGCGGTAGGCGAACCCCTCGAAGGGCGGCCCCGCCGTGAGCGAGAGGAGTGAGCCGCTTCGCCGGATCATCTGGACCATGTCGAAGTGCGCCGCGTAGTCCCAGCCGCTTCGCATCATCCGCAGCGCGGTGTGTCCGTCTCCGACGGTCAGCAGCGGCGCCACGCACCAGGCAGCGAACACCGTGCCCGCCGCGGCGACCGCGTCGGTGCCACGAAGACGAGGCACGAGGTCGCGCGCTCGAACTGTCCCCCCGACCACACAGGCTGTCAGTACCGCGATCACCAAAGCGGTGGACGCGCCGTACCGAGTCACCCCCACCTGAGGAAACGGCAGCCAGAAGATCAGCGGCGCGAACCCCACCGCCATGCACCCGATGAAGAGCACGCGTCGACCTAGCTCGCGCGAGAGAGGCAAGGCGAGGACGGCGATGACGCCGATCACGACCAGCGGCCAGCCGCCGACGATGCCCAAGCGCTGCACACCGACGAGCAGGAGGAACACGGCGATCCCCGCGGCGACCGCGACGAGGACCGCACGCGGGCGCGAACGCCGCTTCCGATGGCGGAGATCGGAGTCTGTGGCCATGCCATCACCATAGGTCCCCGTCCCCGGGGCGATCGTGAGCGGAATCGCACGCCGGGGTCCTGGAGACGCCGGGCGGCGCCCCGCACGCGCGCGGGCTAGAATCGAGCGACATCTCACACTCAGGCACGCTCACACAGTGCCGCATATATCGCTCGAGGAGCCGCCATGACCGACGCCCGCCCCGCGCAGGGACACATTCCCGACAAGCCCGCTCTGGAGGGACTCGAGCAGAAGTGGGATGCCGCCTGGTCGGAGCAAGGCACCTACCTCTTCGACCGCAACCGTGCGGCCGAGGTCGGCCGTGACGGCGTGTACTCGGTCGACACGCCCCCGCCCACCGCTTCGGGAAGTCTCCACATCGGGCACGTGTTCTCGTTCACGCACACCGATCTGAAGGTGCGCTACGAGCGAATGCGCGGCAAGACCGTGTTCTACCCCATGGGCTGGGACGACAACGGCCTGCCCACCGAGCGGCGCGTGCAGAACTACTACGGCGTGCGCTGCGACCCGTCGCTGCCGTACGACCCCGCCTTCACCCCGCCCTTCGAGGGGGGCGACAACAAGTCCAGCCGCGCAGCCGACCAGGTGCCGATCAGCCGGCGCAACTTCATCGAGCTGTGCGAGCGCCTCACCGTGGAGGACGAGAAGCACTTCGAGGCGCTCTTCCGTCAGCTGGGCCTCAGCGTCGACTGGACCCAGACCTATCGCACCATCTCCGACGACACGATCCGCACGAGCCAGCGGGCGTTCCTGCGCAACCTCGAGCGCGGCGAGGCCTACCAGGACCTCGCACCGACGATGTGGGACATCGACTTCCGCACCGCGATCGCGCAGGCGGAGCTCGAAGAGCGAGAGCAGCCCGCCGCCTATCACCGGGTCGCCTTCCACCGCACCGACGGATCGGGCGACGTCCACATCGAGACCACCCGCCCGGAGCTCCTCCCCGCGTGCGTGGCGCTGGTCGCCCATCCCGACGACGAGCGCTACCAGCCGCTGTTCGGAACGACGGTGCGCACGCCGCTGTTCGAAGTCGAGGTCCCGGTGCTGGCTCACCCGCTGGCGCAGCCCGACAAGGGTTCGGGCATCGCGATGATCTGCACCTTCGGCGATGTGACCGACATCGTGTGGTGGCGCGAGTTGAGCCTGCCCAACCGCACGATCCTGGGTCTCGACGGCCGTGTCCTGGCGGACGCGCCCGAGGCGGTCGTGTCGGATGCCGGTCGGTCGGCGTACGCGGAGCTCGCCGGCAAGACGGTGTTCAGCGCGAAGAAGCGCGTGGTCGAGCTCCTCCGCGACTCGGGCGAGCTCGTCGGCGATCCGAAGCCGTTCTCCCACGTGGTGAAGTTCTACGAGAAGGGCGACCGCCCGATGGAGATCGTCTCGACGCGCCAGTGGTACATCCGCAACGGCGCGCGCGACGAGGCGCTGCGCGAGAAGCTCATCGCCCTCGGCAAGCAGATGTCGTGGCATCCGGATTTCATGCGCGTCCGTTTCGAGAACTGGACCAACGGCCTCACCGGCGACTGGCTGGTGTCGCGCCAGCGGTTCTTCGGCGTGCCGATCCCGGTGTGGTACGCGCTGGACGAGAACGGCGAGCGGGACTACGGCCGCGTGCTGACGCCCGACCACTCATCGCTGCCGGTCGACCCCTCCACCGACGTGCCGCCGGGCTACACCGAGGAGCAGCGCGGCGTGCCGGGCGGCTTCGACGGCGAGACCGACATCTTCGACACGTGGGCGACCTCGTCGCTCACACCGCAGCTGGCGGGCGGCTGGGAACGCGACCCCGAGCTGTGGAACCTGGTGGCCCCGTTCGATGTGCGGCCGCAAGGTCAGGACATCATCCGGACGTGGCTGTTCTCCACCCTGCTGCGCAGCGCACTGGAAGACGATCGCGCGCCCTGGACGGATGCCGCCATCTCGGGCTTCATCGTCGACCCCGACCGCAAGAAGATGTCGAAGTCCAAGGGCAACGTCGTCACGCCCGCCGACATCCTCGCCCAGCACGGCTCCGACGCGGTGCGGTATTGGGCCGCATCAAGCCGCCTGGGCACGGACGCCGCGTTCGATCCCCAGAACCCGACGCAGATCAAGATCGGCCGGCGCCTGGCGATCAAGGTGCTGAACGCGGCGAAGTTCGTGCTGTCGTTCCCGGTTCCCGAGGGCGCCGAGGTCACGCACGCCCTCGACGCGTCGATGCTCGCGACCCTCCATGGCGTCGTGCGCGAGGCGACGAAGGCGCTCGACGGCTACGACCACGCCCGCGCGCTCGAGGTGACGGAGTCGTTCTTCTGGACCTTCTGCGACGACTACCTCGAGCTCGTCAAGGAGCGCGCCTACAACCAGAGCGATGTCGGGCAGGCCTCCGCCGCGCTGGCGCTGCGTCTGGCGATGTCGGCGCTGCTCCGGCTGCTCGCGCCCGTGCTGGCGTTCGCCGCCGAGGAGGCGTGGTCATGGTTCAACGAGGGGTCGGTCCACAACGCCGAATGGCCCGTCGCCCCCGCCGAGGAGTGGGGCGACCCCGCCGTCCTCGCCGCCGTCAGCGAGGCGCTGATCGGCATCCGCCGGGCCAAGACCGAGGCGAAGGCGTCGCAGAAGACGCCGGTCGCCCGGGCGGTCATCGCCGCTCCCGCCGCGACCCGCGCCGCACTGGAGCTCGCCGAGGGCGACCTCAAGGCGGTAGGCCGCATCGACGACATCTCGTACCTCGACGCCGACAGCGTGGCGGTCGCCGAGATCCAGCTCGCCCCGCAGGAGGCCTGATGCAGCTCGGAACGCGCTGGACGTCGGGTGACGAGCCCCCCGCCGCCGTCCCCGACGCGCTGCGGCGGGGGGTGAAGTCGGTCGATGCGACCATCCCCGCCGACCAGTTCGGGCAGCCGCGCCCCCGCTGGACGTTGACGTGGCTCGAGGGCAAGCCGATCGCGGAGCTGGATACCGGAATCATCGTGTCGCTCGATGCCGACGGCCAGCCGGTCGCCCGCAACGATCCCGATGACGGGTTCGGCTGAGCGTCAGTCCTCCGAGACGTCGTGCCGGGACGCCTCGAGGAGCAGTCGTCCGGCGATGAGGGTCGCCGCGATCGTGACGCCGGCGGCGATGACGAACGGCAGCCGCAGGTCGGCACGCGCCACCCAGCCGCCCAGCAGCGTCGCGAACGGGAAGATCCCCCAGGTGAGACTCCGGATGATGCCGAGCACCCGCCCGAACAGCTGACCCGGGATGATCGCCTGACGCAGCGCGCCCCAAGGGACATTCCAGATCGACACGGCGCACGCCATCACCGCGTAGGCCACCGTGCCGCTGACCGGCTCGGGCGCCATCCAGACGCCGAACAGGCCGAGAGCGGCGGTCACGTTGGCGCCGATCATGACGCGGCCGCGGCCGAAGCGCTCCACCAGCCGGGATGCGATCAGCGATCCCACAAGCGCGCCCAGCCCGATACCGGCGGTGACGAAGCCGATCGCTGCGGGGGCGACGGCGAGCTCGTCCAGGAAGTACAGGAAGATCGGCGCCTGGGCGAACGAGAACGCCGAGCCGACGACGCAGGTGAAGAGCACCATCCCACGCAGGAATCGGTGCTGCCAGAGGTAGCCCACAGCTTCGCGCGCCGAAACCGGCGACGCCTGGGCGGTGGCCGCGGGTTCGCGAAGCGGGCGCGCAGCCGACAGCGGCAGGAGCAGCGCCAGGGCGATCGGGATCAGATAGCCCGTCGCGCCCACCCACAGCGGCAGCGCGAGCGAGACGGCGAAGAGCACGCCGCCGATGGGCGCCGCGACGAAGTTGTCGATCGTGATGTGCGCCGCCTGCAGGAAGCCGTTCGCGCGGTCGAGCCCGCGTCGAGGCACGACCGTCGGGACGATGGCGTTCGTCGCGTTGTCGAACAGTGTCTCACCGAACCCGAAGACCAGCACGCCGACGAGCAGCCACCACACCGTGATCGAGCCGGTCACCGTCAGCACCGCGAGGCCGACCGCGGCGACACCGCGGATGGTGTTCGCGATCGCCATGATCCGGCGGCGATCGAACCGGTCGACGATCATGCCCGCCGGAAGGCCGAACAGCAGCCACGGCAGGAAAGCCAGCGCGCTGATGGCCGCGATCGCGAGCGGATCGCGTGTCAGCGTCGTCGCGACCAGGGGCACCGCGACACGCCCCACGCCGTCGGCGAGGTTGCTGAACGCCGCGGCTGTCCACAGCTTGCCGAAATCGCGGCCGAGCGGGACCGGCCGCGCACGCCGGGCCGGCGACCCACTGGGCGCCGCGGTGCCCGTCGGCGCACTCACCGCGGGAGGATCCCGATGGCCGCCCGTGCCGCCGCTTCACGGCGCACCGCGTCCACGCGAGCCTGCACGGTCAGCGCTCGGCGCCGCTCGAGGCCGGCGCGCCGGCCCAGCCTCGCGAGGACGTGAGAGCCCAGGGCGTCCGCCGCGCGCAGCAACGCGCGATCCACGCGCGTGGCAGCGGGAGCGACGCGCCGGGTGGGCACGTCGGAGACGGTGAGGGTGGTCATGACTGCGCTCCTATCCTTCTAGTCCCGGCAGTGGGAAGACATCTGCCCGGATGGTGACGGGACGGACGTCATCGCCGTCCTGGTCGCGGTGCTTGTCGACGGCATCGTCGATCAGCGCCATGATCTTGCGCGTGAGCTCCTTGCTCTGCTCGGGGGTCAGTCGCGCGGTCGCGGTGGAGATCATCGTCCCCTCCTGCCACGACGGGTCTTCTCCACCGAGCCCGCGGTCGACGAAGGCCATGAGCTGCTCCTGCCGCAGACGGAAGAACTCGTTCATCACGATCTGCGTCGCCGCCCTGCCGGAGGGCGTCTTGATGGCTTCCGGGTTGGCGAAGGACACGCCGCCCACGGGTCTTTCCCACCACCGCTCCCGCCCCGACCCTCGTCCGTCGACCTCCACGATGAGCTCGTGCTTCGCCAGCGCGCGCAGGTGGTAGCTCGTCGAACCAGACGATTCCCCCAGCCGCTCGGCGAGGGAGCTGGCGGTCTGGGCGCCGTACTGGCTGAGGATGTCGTAGATCCTCACCCGCAGCGGGTGAGCAAGTGCCCGCAGCGCCCCCGCGTCCAGCACACGATCGCCCGGCCGGACCCCGTCCCCGGCGCCGTCCTGCGCAGGCAGCTCGTTCGTCATGTTCCAAAGGTAGCTTTGCAAAGGTGTCTTTGCAAGCATCTGTTTGCAAAATATCGTTGGGCGGATCGGATGCCGCGCCATAGGCTGGCACGCATGCCGACGAGCAATCCCCTCCTCTCCCCCAGCGGGCTCCCCTACGGCCTGCCCGACTACGCAGCGATCCGGCCCGAGCACTATCTCCCGGCTTTCGAGGAGGCTTTCGCCCGGCATTCGGCCGAGGTCGGCGCGATCACCAGGGTCCGCTCCATGCCGACCTTCGAGAACACGCTCGTGCCCCTCGAACAGAGCGGCCGGCTGCTCGGCGACGTCTCACGGGCCTTCTACACGGTGTCCTCGGCCGACGCGACGGCCGAGATCCAGGAGATCGAGGAGAAGCTGGCCCCCCTCATGTCGGCCCACCATGACTCCATCCAGCTGGACTCCTCCCTGTACTGGCGCATCAAGACGATCCACGACCAGCTCGACCAGCTCGACCTCGACGCCGAACAGCGATACCTCGTACAGCGCCACTTCACGGAGATGTCCCACGCCGGCGCCGGTCTCGATGACGACGCGAAGCAGCGCTTGACGCGGCTGAATCAACGTCTGTCGACGCTGACCACGCAGTTCGAGAAGAACCTGCTGGCCGACACGAACGACCTGGCGGTCGTCTTCGACGATGCCGCGGAGCTCGACGGGCTGTCGGAGGGCGAGCTGTCGGCTGCGGCCCAGGCCGCCGCCGACCGGGGTCTGGACGGCAAGTGGGTGGTCACGCTGACCCTGTTCACCGGGCACCCGTACCTGTCGAGCCTCACCGACCGGCGGTCCCGCGCGCGCCTGCTCGAGGCATCCCGGTCGCGCGGGTCGCGGGGCAACCAGCACGACAACCGGGCGACGCTCCTCGAGATCGTGCGACTGCGCGCCGAACGTGCCGCCTTGCTGGGCTATGGATCGCATGCCGCCTACATCACGTCCGACGAGACCGCGGGCTCTCCGGCCGCGGTGCACGACCTTCTCCGTCAGCTGGCGGGACCTGCAGCTCGCAACGCGCGCCGTGAGCAGGAGAAGCTCCAGGCGATCATCGACACCGAACCGGCGCCCTTCCCGCTGGAGGCGCACGACTGGGCCTTCTACACCGAGAAGGTCCGCGCCGCCGAGTACGATCTCGACCGCGCGACGCTGCGCCCGTGGTTCGAGGCGGAGCGGGTGCTGCAGGACGGCGTGTTCCGGGCCGCCACCGACCTCTACGGCGTCACGTTCACCGAGCGCGGCGACCTCGTCGGCTATCACCCCGACACCCGGGTCTTCGAGGTCCACAACGCCGACGGGTCCGCCCTGGGGCTGTACATCCTGGACCTCTACACCCGCGACACCAAGCGCGGCGGGGCCTGGATGAACTCGATCGTGCTCCAGTCCCGCCTCCGCGGCACCGCCCCGGTCGTCGTGAACAATCTGAACGTGCCCAAGCCGGCCGCCGGGCGCCCGACCCTGCTCACGCTGGATGAGGTGACCACGCTCTTCCACGAGTTCGGGCACGCGCTGCACGGCCTCTTCGCGACGGTCACCTATCCCCACTTCGCCGGGACGAACGTCTTCCGCGACTTCGTCGAGTTCCCGAGCCAGGTGAACGAGATGTGGATCTACTGGCCGGAGGTCCTGGCGTCGTACGCGCGGCACATCGACACCGGCGAGCCGCTGCCCGCCGAGATCGTCGAGCGGCTCCACGCGTCCGAGGCGTTCAACCAGGGCTTCGCGACCAGCGAGTACCTCGCGGCGGCATGGCTCGACCAGGCCTGGCACTCCCTGTCGGTCGACGAGGCTTCGGCGGAGCTGGATGTCGCTGCATTCGAGGCATCCGCCCTCGCCGACATCGGCCTCGACAACCCCGCGGTGCCGACGCGGTACTCGTCGACGTACTTCGCCCACGTCTTCTCGGGCGGGTACAGCGCCGGGTACTACTCCTACATCTGGAGCGAGGTGCTGGACGCCGACACGGTCGAGTGGTTCCGCGAGAACGGCGGGCTGCGCCGCGAGAACGGCGAGCGGTTCCGCGACCGGCTGCTGGGTGTGGGGGGTTCGAAGGATCCGCTGGAGGCCTACCGGGACTTCCGAGGGCGGGATGCCGTCATCGAGCCTCTGCTCGAACGCCGCGGTCTCACCGGCTAGCTGCGACGGTGCGAGACCGCCCAGGCGGCGGCCGCCGCGCGCGACGGCACACCGAGCTTGGTGCGCGCGTTCGCGACGTGCCGGTGGACGGTGTGAACGCTCAGGAAGAGCTCCGCGGCGATCTGGGCGTCGGTGAGCCCGCGGGAGACCAGCAGCAGCACTTCGAGCTCGCGATCGGAGAGCGGGGAGTCGCCGTTCCCCTGGTGTGCGGCGCTGCCGGCGGAGGTGAGCCCGCCGGCGCCCAGCGACGCCGCCGAGACCCCGTCGAACGCGAGCGCGCGCCGAAGGAGGGTCTCGGAGTCGCCGTGCCAGGGGTGGTGGTCGGAGCCGTCCAGCACCTCCAGGTGCGCTCCGGCGATCGCGGCGGCGGTCTCCGCGCCGAGCGCGAGGCGGATCGCCCGATCCCCGCGCCGGTGCAGGACGAGCGTGGGTGCCCGCACGGCGCCGGCTTCCGCACGCGCGTCGAACGAATAGACCGCCTGCAGCCCGGCGGCGGCGGCCTCGGGGGTTGCCGTGGACCGTTGGTGCCGCGCGTACGCCCGCCGCTGCTCTGCCGTGGCATCGGGATAGAAGATGTCGGACATCACCCGCGAGCTCACCCCCCAGCTGCTGCGCACCAGCTCCACCAGCGCCGCCCGATCCGCCGGCGCAGCGACGGACGCTCCGTGGAGGTAGGCGCCCGAGAGCACCAGGCGACGCACGCGGTCCGGGTGGCGTGCCGCGAACGCGATGGCGACGGCGCACCCCGACGACCCGGCGAACAGCGTCGCCCGCCCCGCGTCCGCCGCATCGAGCACGGCCAGCATCGCCTCGACGTGCGGATCGAGGGTCGCCGGGGTGTCGGGCCGGGAGCGCGAGAGCCCGCTGCCCGGAGGATCCATGCGGATCACGCGGCGGAATCGGGCGATCGCCTCGACGAACCCGCGAAACGGCGGGTAGTCCCAGTCCCGCTGCAGATGACTCATCCACCAGCCCCCGACGAGCACCGGATCTCCGTCGCCGAGCTGCGACCACGCGACGTCGTCGGAGCCCGACCACACATAGCGGATGTCTGTGGCGGTGGACACGACAACAGTATGGGCCACGGCCCGGACCGCACGGGGCGGGCCGGGCCGCGGCATCCGCAGCATCAGCGTCACGGGTCGAGCCGGTAGAACGACCACGTCGGGTGGTCGATCGCCAGCCGGGTGCTGCGCCGGAGTCCGGCCTCGGCGCTCCACGCGGCGACCGTCGGAGCGCGCAGCACCGTGCCGTGCGCGTGCCCCGCGCCCTCCGCGAGAGTCGCTGGCAGGCAGTGGAGCACACTGAACGCGGCGAACATCCGGTCGAGTTCACCGGCAGGGGCGACGAACTCGTCGGCCACCTTCGCGTCGCCGACGAGGATCGCGCCCTCTGCGGCGAGAGTCCCGGCCATCGCTGCGAGGGCGCGTTGCGGATCGTTCATGTCGTGCAGGGCCAGGAACACGGTGACGAGCGTCGCCTGCTCACCCACGAGTGCACGCAGCGTCGTCGCATCGCCGACGTCGGCCCGCTCGAACCGCACGCGATCGGCGACGCCCGCCGCCTCCGCGTGCCGCCGTGCCTCGGCGACCGAGGCGACGTCGAGGTCGACGCCCACCACCCGGGCGTGCGGGAAGCGACGCGCCAGCGCGATGCTGGACCAGCCGGTTCCGCAGCCGGCGTCGAGGATGACCCCGCCTGCGTCCAGTCGCGCCTCGATGTCGGGAAGCTGCTCGAGCCAGGATGCCAGGGCGTGGGTGTATCCGGGGCGGTAGATCATCTCGAGTCCCTGACGCACCGGCGCGCCGAACTGCGCGAAGCCCACCGCACCGCCATCGGCGAACGATCCCGCGACCGCATCGAAGGTCGACGCGATGCCGGCGAACATCGACGCGAGGCCGGCGCCGTGCACGAGCGATGTGGGGTCGAGGAGCACCGGTCGGTGGGCCGCCGGCAAACGGTATGCGCGGGAGTCCTCGTCTTCCGCGGCATCCGCTTCGAGGATGCCGGCGATGGCCTGCTGGTCGAGCCACTCACGCAGCTGCCGCCGGCCGTAGCCGGTGCGTCGCGCGAGATCAGCGGCCGTCACGGACCCTGCGGCATCGATGGCGGCGTACAGGCCGACGCGGTGGCCGAGCTCCACGGTGAGCAGCTCCAGAGCGGGCCCGACGGATTCGAGGAGGCGCTGCGCGAGGGCCGCGGCCTGCTCCGCCGTCGAGGCGGACTCCAGGGCCGCGTCGGCGGTGTCGAGGGTGATGGTGGACATTCGTGTTCCTTTCTGCGGACCGGGCGTTTCCCGGCATCCGCGCGTCCGTCCCGCGGCCGAGCCGAGGAAGGACCGGCAGGATCTGCCGTTGAGATGGTCGCCGACCTGGCCGGACGGGCCAGGACGGCGGAGCCGCCGGCTAACGGAGCCAGCGGATGACCGAGGCGAGGCCGCGGCGCGCGACGGCGATCCAGGTCGCATCTGCGCGCGCGACCTCGTCGCCGCGCTCGTCCGTCATCGCGACCGACGTCTCGTAGCGGCGGCCGCTCGTCTCCCGCGTCCAGCTGTGGACGACCAGGTGCTCCCCCACGAGGGGACGGCGCTCGATGCGCGCGGTCATCGTGCCCAGAAGGCACACCACGCGCTGCTCGAGTGCGACGGCGGGGTAGCTGGTGCAGTCGAGGGCGCCCCAGACCGCCGCGTACCAGGCCGATCCCGCATGGGAGAACGCGCTCGTGACCGTCCACGGCGCGGCCAGCTCGTGCCGGCGGCCGGCGAGTGCTCCAGGAGTGACGTGCATCCCGTCGAGGCGACGCGGCCCGCAGACCACGCAATCGGAGAGCGGGTGGCGGACACCGGCGAGCGGATGCCGCGCGCGAGCGAGCTGCGCGTCCGCGAAGCTCGGCGCGGTGGGCGCCGGCCCCGCTGCGAGAGCCGAGGGGAAGCCACGCGCGATGGTCTTCCCCCCGTCGCGGACCACCACCGCGCCGTCTCCGTCGTCGAAGACATCCAGTGCGCGCGCGACGGGGACGGGACGCCGGAGCACGACCGACACGGTCTCGGAGTCGACGTGCTGTGCGATCGACCCGGCGGCGAACCCGCCGTTGGCGAAGCCCCGCGGGCCGTTCAGGTACCTGTCGACGAACACCCTGCCGATCGGCCGGGCGGGATCATGACGGGCGGAAGCGACGTGCGCCGGCGCGGACGTCGACGCGGTGGATGAAGCGAGAACCAGTGCTGACATGCCTCGAGTCAACGCCAGGATGCCGGTCGGTCGCGTCGCACGGAGCGGCCATCCCGGCATGGCCGGAACGGGCCATCATGTGGGAGTCCGAGCGGTCGTGACGACGCTCCGCGCGGCGGCCCTCAGCCGAAGCGGCGGACGGCTTCCATCGCCGCGCGCGTACGGGCGAAGGTCGGCACCTCGATGTTCGCCAGAGCGGAGACCGTGACGCCCGTCGCCGGATCGTGCCGGCTCACGGCGGTCACACCGTGATCTCCCCCGGCCATCACGAAGTCTCCGCCGTCGAGCCACACTCCGCGTCCATACCCCATGCCGTCGCCGACATCAGGCGTGACCGCCTCGGTCGCACGTGCCGCCAGTCGCGGTTCGAGGATCGTCCCGCCGAGGAGCGAGAGCCAGAACCGGTGGAGGTCGCCGACGGTGGAGTGCGCTCCTCCGTCGCCCGATCCGACCACCGGCAGCTCGAAGACGTTCGTGCGCCCATCGTCCTTGTAGCCGGTCGCCGTACCCGGCGGCAGCAGATCCGAGCGCGGGAACCCGGATGCCGTCATTCCGGCAGGTGCGAACACCCGCTCGGTGACCAACTCGGCGAAAGCCGTGCCGGAGACGCGCTCGGCGATCACCGCCAGGACGACATAGCCGCCGTTGCAGTACGAGAACCGCTCCCCCGCCGGGAACTTGGTCGGAAACCCTTCGAGCATCGGAAGGTACGCCGGGGTGGAATCGAGCCGCTGCGCCGGAATCGTCAGCGGCGCGAGGGCGTCGACCTCCTCGTCGAGGTAGTCGCCGATGCCGGACGTGTGCGTCAGAAGGTGGTCGACCGTGACGTCGGAGGCGATCAGCGGCAGATCCTTCTCGAGGACGTCTCTGGCTCTGGTGTCGAGAGTCAGCGCGCCGTCGCCGACGAGCGAGAGCACCGTCGCGGCGGTGAACGTCTTGGTGCCGCTGGCGAGCCCGAATCGCGTGTCTGGCGTGTGGGGGACGGCGAAAGTGCGGTCGGCCAGCCCGACCGTCCACTCGCCGAGCACGTCGTCTCCGCGGCGGACGCTGATGACGCCGTTGAATCCGTCGAGGTCGGGGGCGAAGTCTTCCACGGTGGAACGCCTCGGTCGTGTCAGCTTTGCCGGCAGGTCTCGTCGGAGCGTCAGGCGCTCTTGCGCTTCTGGCGGAGCACCAGCGTCGGCGGGGCGCCCTCGTCGACCGATGCGCGGGTCACGACGACCTTGTCGACGTCGTCCGTGGACGGGATCTCGAACATGATCGGCCCGAGCACGTCCTCGAGGATCGCACGAAGCCCGCGTGCGCCGGTCTTGCGGGCGACGGCGAGATCGGCGATCGCCTCGAGCGCCTCGCGGTCGAACTCGAGTGAGACGCCGTCGAGCTCGAACATGCGCTGGTACTGCTTGACCAGCGCGTTCTTCGGCTCGACCAGGATCTCCATGAGCGCCTCCTGATCCAGCGGCGACACCGAGGCGACCACCGGGAGGCGACCGATGAACTCGGGGATGAGGCCGAACTTGTGGAGGTCTTCGGGACGCACCTCGCTGAACAGGCTCAGGTCGTCGCCCTTGTTGTGCAGCGGCGCACCGAAGCCGACGCCGTGCTTGCCCACCCGGGACGAGATGATGTCTTCGAGCCCCGCGAACGCCCCGGCCACGATGAACAGCACGTTCGTGGTGTCGATCTGGATGAATTCCTGGTGCGGGTGCTTGCGGCCGCCCTGCGGCGGGACGGAGGCCACGGTGCCCTCGAGGATCTTCAGCAGCGCCTGCTGCACGCCCTCGCCCGACACGTCGCGGGTGATCGAGGGGTTCTCCGCTTTGCGGGCGATCTTGTCGACCTCGTCGATGTAGATGATCCCCGTCTCGGCGCGCTTCGTGTCGAAATCGGCCGCCTGGAGGAGCTTGAGCAGGATGTTCTCGACGTCTTCGCCGACATAGCCCGCCTCCGTCAGCGCCGTGGCGTCGGCCACGGCGAAGGGCACGTTGAGGCGCTTGGCGAGCGTCTGCGCGAGATAGGTCTTGCCGCAGCCGGTCGGACCGAGCAGCAGGATGTTGCTCTTGGCGATCTCGATCTCGTCGGCCCGCTGCTCGGCGGACTGGATGGTGCCGTGGGCGCGGACGCGCTTGTAGTGGTTGTAGACCGCGACCGACAGCGCGCGCTTAGCGTCGTGCTGGCCGACCACGTACTCCTCGAGGAATGCGAAGATCTCGCGCGGCTTGGGCAGGTCGAAGTCGGCGACGACACCCGACGACGACTCGGCCATGCGCTCTTCGATGATCTCGTTGCACAGCTCGACGCACTCGTCGCAGATGTAGACGCCGGGACCCGCGATGAGCTGCTGGACCTGCTTCTGGCTCTTCCCGCAGAAGGAGCACTTGAACAGGTCGGCGCTCTCACCGATGCGTGCCATGCGGCTCCTCCTCGTCACCGCCGGGGAGAGCCCCCCAGCTGACTCCGAGCCTAATAGCTGGGGCCGACAAGCGTCGGCATTGCGACGCACGTTGTGGACGGTCCGGGTTCGCGCTCAGCGGACACACGACGACGGCGCCCCGCCACCGAGGGGTGGCAGGGCGCCGCTCGCGAAAGGACGCTCTACGTGGTCAAGGCGGCCTGCTGACCGCGCTTGCGCGTGGTCAGGACCTGATCGACCAGACCGTACGCGACGCTCTCCTCGGCGGAGAGGATCTTGTCGCGGTCGATGTCCTTGTTGACCTCGTCGACCGACTTGTTGGAGTGCTTGGCCAGGGTCTGCTCGAGCCAGGTGCGCATGCGCATGATCTCCTGCGCCTGGATCTCGATGTCGGAGGCCTGTCCGTGGCCGGCCTCGCCCATGGCGGGCTGGTGGATGAGGATGCGCGCGTTGGGCAGTGCCAGTCGCTTGCCGGGCGCGCCGGCCGCGAGCAGGACCGCGGCGGCGGACGCCGCCTGCCCGAGGACGACCGTCTGGATCTGGGGCGAGACGTACTGCATGGTGTCGTAGATCGCCGTCATCGCCGTGAACGAGCCGCCGGGAGAGTTGATGTACATGATGATGTCGCGATCGGGGTCCTGGCTCTCCAGCACGAGCAGCTGCGCCATCACGTCGTCGGCCGACGCGTCGTCGACCTGGACGCCCAGGAAGATCACGCGGTCCTCGAACAGCTTGTTGTACGGGTCCTGGCGCTTGTAGCCGTAGGCGGTGCGCTCTTCGAACTGCGGCAGGATGTAGCGACTGCCGGGCATCTGGAGGCCCTGGGGGGCGCGGGATCCGAAGGTGGGGGTCTGCATTGCGGGTTCTCTCTCTTTCGCCTTCGAAGCCGTCAGTTCGCCGTGCCGCCGCCGCCGATGACGTCGGTGGCGGACTCGCGGATGTGGTCGACGAAGCCGTACTCGAGCGCCTCTTCGGCCGAGAACCAGCGATCGCGGTCGCCGTCGGCGTTGATCTGCTCCACCGACTTGCCGGTCTGGGCGGCGGTGATCTCCGCGAGGCGCTTCTTCATGTCGAGGATCAGCTGCGCCTGCGTCTGGATGTCGCTGGCGGTTCCGCCGAAGCCGCCGTGCGGCTGGTGGAGCAGCACGCGCGCGTTCGGGGTGATGTAGCGCTTGCCCTTGGTGCCTGCGGTGAGCAGCAGCTGACCCATCGACGCCGCCATGCCGATCCCGACCGTGACGATGTCGTTGGGCACGAACTGCATGGTGTCGTAGATGGCCATGCCGGCGGTGATCGACCCGCCGGGCGAGTTGATGTAGAGGTAGATGTCCTTCTCGGAGTCCTCCGCGGCGAGAAGCAGGATCTTGGCGCAGATCTCGTTGGCGTTCTCGTCGCGCACCTCCGACCCCAGCCAGATGATGCGGTCCTTCAGCAGCCGGTCGAAGACGCTGGTCGCGACAAGTGGTTCGGCCATGTGTACTCCTGTTTCCTTGGGTCGCCATCGAATCTACCGGGGCGCCGTGAACGACCCGCGCGTGTTCGCCCTGGGCAGATCGGGCCCCGACGAGAAGAGGACGGATGCCGCGCGGCATCCGTCCTCTCCTTCACCCGATCCCGATGGCACCACCGGGGTCCGGCGTCACTCCTTCGCCGCGGCAGCCTTCTTGGCAGGGGCCTTCTTGGCGGCAGCCTTCTTCGCGGGAGCCTTCTCAGCGTCCGCGTCGGCGTCGGCCTTCTTCGCGGCGGTCTTGCGGGCGGGGGCCTTCTTGGCGGGCTTGTCGTCGACCTCGGCGTCGGCAGCAGTCGCCTGCTCCGCATCCGCGGCCTCATCCTCGACGGACTCGTCCTCGACCGCGACGAAGCCGGTCAGGTCGACCGGCTTGCCGTTCGTGTCGACGACGGTCACCTTGCCCAGGACGACGGCCAGAGCCTTGTTGCGTGCGACCTCGCCGACGATCGCGGGAAGCTGGTTGCCCTCCTGCAGCGCGTTGACGAACTCCTGCGGGGCCATGCCGTACTGCGCGGCCGACTGCACGAGGTACTGCGTGAGCTCCTCCTGCGACACCTGCACCCCCACCTGCTCGGCGATCTTGTCGAGGAGCATCTGAGTCTTGAACTGCTTCTCGCTGGCCTCGGCGACCTCCGCGCGGTGCACGTCGTCCTCGAGCCGGCCCTCGGACTCGAGGTGGTTGTGCACCTCGTCCTCGATCAGCTGCGGCGGAACGGGGATCTCGACCTGTTCGAGGAGCACGTCCACCAGCTTGTCGCGGGCGGCGGAGCCCTGAGTGAAGGCACCCTGCTGTCCCACGCGCTCCTTGAGGCTCTCGCGCAGCTCGGCGATGGTGTCGAACTCGCTGGCGATCTGCGCGAAGTCGTCGTCCGCCTCGGGGAGCTCGCGCTCCTTGACGGCCTTGACCGTCACCGAGACCTCGGCCTCCTCGCCGGCGTGGTCGCCACCGACGAGCTTGGAGCGGAACGTGGTGTCCTCGCCGGCGGTGAGCGAGTCGATGGCCTCGTCGATGCCCTCGAGCAGCTCGCCCGAGCCGACCTCGTACGACACGCCCTCGGCGCGGTCGATCTCGGCACCATCGATCGTGGCGACGAGGTCGAGCTCGACGAAGTCGCCGGTCGCGGCGGGACGGTCCACGGTCACCAGGGTGCCGAAACGGCCGCGAAGCCGGTCGAGCTCCTCGTCGACGGCCGCGTCGTCGACCTCGATCGCGTCGACCTCGACGGTCGTGCCCTCGAAGGACGGCAGGTCGAACTCGGGACGGACGTCGACCTCGACCTCGACCTCGAGGTCGCCCGAGAAGTCCTTCTCGTTCGGCCACTCGGTGACCTCGGCCGAGGGGCGGCCCAGCACGCGCAGCTCGTTGGCGGCGACGGCCTCGCGGTAGAACGTGTCGAGCCCCTCACTGACCGCGTGCTCGAGGACCGCGACGCGGCCGATGCGCTGGTCGATGATCGGCGCGGGCACCTTGCCCTTGCGGAAGCCGGGGATCTGCACGTCCTGAGCGATGTGCTCGTACGCGTGCGTGATCGAGGGCTTGAGCTCGTCGGGGCTGACCGTGATGTGCAGCTTCACCCGCGTGGGGCTGAGCTTCTCGACGGTGCTGTTCACCATGCCTGTTACTTCTCCTCTATCGGACCGCGCCGGGACGCGGCGGGCTGAAGGTCGGGGTTCGGAAATTCCGTGGCCGTGATGTCGGGGCGACAGGATTTGAACCTGCGGCCTCCCGCTCCCAAAGCGGGCGCTCTACCAAGCTGAGCTACGCCCCGGGCGGGTTCGCACGCGTGCGCGCGCCGTTCGGCCCCGAGAAGTCTAGCCGACCGGGCAGGGCGCTTCCTGCGCGGCCCTCACATCCGCTCGACCCACTGCGCACGCCATTCCGGGGCGGGGAAGGGCTTGGTCCAGTACGCGGTCTCCTTCGCGATCCGGCCGTCGCGCAGCTCGAAGACGAAGACCGTCTGGTACGGGTCGCCGTCGCCGTAGTCGAGGTCGGCCTGCAGCACCCACAGGTCGCCGTCGCCGACCAGCCGGCGCGGCGAGATCGTGGGCAGCCGCGGGAACGCCCCGTAGATCGCCCGCCGATTGCCGGCGCCGACGATCCGCTCCCCCGACTGCGGCCACTCCATGACCGCGTCCTCGTGGAACAGATCGTCCATGCCGGCGACCTCACCGGCGTTCAGCGTGGCCACCAGGGCCTCCACCACCTGCTTGCCCGTGTGCTCCATGACGGCGCCCTTCCCTCGACCGCGCGTCTGGATCGTTCGGGACGGGTCGCCCGCCGCGATGTACTACGATTGGTCGGTGCCCCTCAGCGGGCGCACGGGGATGTAGCTCAATGGTAGAGCCTCAGTCTTCCAAACTGATGGTGCGGGTTCGATTCCCGTCATCCCCTCCGACCGCCCCGAGCAGCCGACCGATGGTCGACCGGCGCGGGGCCCGCGCATTCATGCGATCCGCACTACTGGCCTCCAGGCGGCCCGGGGCAGACTGGCTTGAGCACCGTTCCCCGCTCGCAGGAGGCGTGATGGGCACCCGCAAGCCGGCTCCGGAGTCGTCACAGCCGAAGCTGCCGCGCCGACCGGCGTCGACGCTGACAGAGAAGTGGACGCGGATCGACGACGTGGACGTGTTCTACCGGGAGTCGCCGCACCCTCCGGCCGACGCCAGGGTGATGGCGCACATCCACGGATTCGGGCTGTCGGGGCGGTACCTGCTGCCCACGGCCGAGCGGCTCGCCGACGACTTCCACACGTTCGTGCCGGACCTGCCGGGGTTCGGTCGCAGCGGCAAGCGTCGCGACATGCTCGACATCCCCGATCTCGCGCGAGCCGCGGTCGACTTCCTCGACGATCGGGGGGTCGAGAAGGCGACGCTGGTCGGCAACTCGATGGGCTGCCCCGTCATCATCGAGTGCGCGCACCGCTTCCCCGAACGGATCGACCGGGCGGTGCTCGTCTCGCCGGCGGGCGGGGTGTTCAATCAGCCGCTGCGCCGGGCCATCCGACAGCTCACCGCCGACGCGCCGCGGGAGCCGGTGCGGATGGCGCGCGTCGCGGTTCCGGACTACGTGAGGTTCGGTGTACCGAGCACCATGCGCATGTTCCGGGCGCTCACGCAGTACCCGTCGCTGGAACGCCTGCTGGAGATGCGCATCCCGACCCTGGTGGTGCTCGGACAGCGCGACCCGCTGCTGCCGCACGCCCACCGGATCGACGAAGTCGCCAGTCAGACCGACAGCCACGTGCTCGTGGTGCTGCTCGAGGGCGCGGCACACGCCATCAACTTCAGCCACCCCGGGCAGCTGGCGCACGTGATCCGGCTCTTCATGGACGACCTGCCGATCGAGAACGATCCGTCCTGGCCGGGCCACGTGCGGGTCTACGAGGTGCACCGGGGCAAGCATCACCCGCCGTCGCAGGCGTGAGATCGGCCGTCAGCCGGCCGGGCTGGCGTCGCGATGCTCCCGCACGTGAGTGAGATAGTGCTCGGCGTTGCGCAGCAGCCCGGCACGCTCCGCCGGCGTCAGCTCGCGCCGCACCTTCGCGGGCACGCCCGCCACGAGCGAGCCGTCCGGGATCTCGGTGCCCTCCAGCACGACGGCGCCGCCGGCGACGAGGCATCCGGAGCCGATCTTCGCGCCGTTGAGCACGACCGCACCCATGCCGATCAGCGAGCCGTCGCCGATGGTGCAGCCGTGCACGACGGCGTTGTGCCCGACGGAGACGCTCTCGCCGATGATCACCGGCCTGCCGGCGTCGACGTGCACCGACACGTTGTCCTGCAGGTTGCTGTCCCGTCCGACGGTGATGGTGTCGCCGTCCGCGCGGAGCACCGCGTTGTACCAGACGCTGGCGCCCTCACCGAGGGTCACTCCCCCGACGATCCGCGCACCTGCCGCCACGAAGGCGGTGGGATGCAGGTCGGGGGTTCTTCCCGCTGCGGACAGGATCGAGGCTCCGGGTGCGACCGTCATGATCCCATTCTGCTGGTCAGGGCCGCCTGGATGGCCTCGGAGTACCACGGCGCGAGGGTGTCCGCGAAGGTCACCGTGAGGTGGTCCTGGTCGCGGTAGACGTTCGCGCCGCCGACGACCGGCTCGCAGCGCTCGTCCTGGCAGAACACGTCGGTGAAGTCCAGGAGCGTGACGGCGTCGAATCCGGATGCCGCATCGCGCAGCGGATCCTCGGCCACCAGCACGTCCGATCGGGGAGCATCGCACTCCGCCTGATCGCGGGTGCGCAGGCACTTGTTCGGGTCGGTCTCCCAGACGGGGTTGTCGACGACGGTGATGACGGGGATGCCGCGCTCGGTGACCGTGCTCCACGCGTCGCGGTAGCCGGCGACGGCCGCGTCGTGGGCCGAGTCGTAGCCTGCGGACGAGTAGGGAGTGGTCGCGATGGCCGCGGTGAACACGGCGTCCAGCTCCGCGTCGTCGATCGCCCGCTGCACCCGCTCCCGCCACTCGGTGCAGGCGGCGCCGAAGGAACCGGGGGTCGACAGCGGTGTGGTGCTCCACGGGCAGGCGCCCTTGAACCAGGTCACCAGCTGCCACCCGTTCTCGTCCGCCATGCGCTGGAAGGTCGACAGCAGCTGGTACGCGTGGCTGTCGCCGATGAGAGCGACGCGCGGCGCCGACGGGTCGTCGGAGCCGAACGCGCACGACACCGGCCGCGAGTCGGTGAGCTGCACGAAACACTGCTCGTCCGACGGGCGATCGATGCCGGCGAAACCGGGCGCGGGGAGGATCGTGTCGCCGAACTCGACCCCGGCGCACGAGGGATCGAGGACGGATGCCGCGCCGAAGCACTCCGGAGGGTCCTGCTGCAGCTGGGCGATGTCGCGCGTGCCGCGCTCGTACAGCGGGGCGTTCACCAGCCAGGCCGTGCCCGCCACGACCGCGACGACCACCATGCCCGCCAGCGATGACCACAGCGTCACCCGGGCCGGGCGCCGTGTGAGCACCTTCCAGCCCCGCACCGGATCCTCCACGAAGCGCTTGGTGAGCCAGGCGAGCACGAAGCAGAGGACCAGCAGCGAGACGCGGTGGTAGATCGTGAGTCCCCAGAACGGGACCGACGGGGCGATGATGATGAGCGGCCAGTGCCACAGATAGAGCGAGTACGAGATGTCGCCGACGAACTGGGCGGGACGGATGGAGAGGATCCGCGTCGGGTACCACCACCGGTCGGCGTTCGACGCCGCGATCACGGCCGCCGCCCCGAGTGTCGGGATCGCTGCCATGTATCCGGGGAACGGCGTCTGCCCGTCGAAGGTGAAGGTCGCGTACAGCAGTGCCGCGATCCCCGCCCAGCCGAGCACGAAGCTTCCCACCGCGTGGCGGATGCGCAGCAGCGGGACGAGGGCGATCATCGCACCGACGCCGAACTGCCACATGCGCCCGAAGGTCACGAAGTAGGCGGGGGCCGGATCGGTGATCGTGAAGACGACGCAGAAGACGAATGAGACAACGGTCACCACCGCGAGCGCCACGATGATCGCGCGCCGCCGAGCACCGCGGAACCACTTCACCGCGATCCACGCGGCCAGCAGCATGATGAGCGGCCACATCACGTAGAACTGCTCTTCCAGCGACAGCGACCAGTAGTGCTGGACTGTCGTGGGGTCACCGCCGTGGTTGAGGTAGTCGGCGGAGGTGAGGGCGAGGTACCAGTTCTCGACGTAGAACGTGGAGGCGAGGATCTCGCGGACCTCGTTCGGCAGCGCCGACGTCGGCATGAGGTAGGGCGACATCGCCACCAGCGCGCAGAACAGCAGGACCAGCAGCGACGCGGGGAGCAGGCGGCGGGCCCGACGCGCCCAGAACTGGCTGAGTCGCACCGTGCCGGTCGCCGTCAACTCCCTCATCAGATGCGAGGTGATGAGGAAGCCGGAGATGACGAAGAAGATGTCGACGCCGATGTAGCCGCCGGTGACGCGGCCCGGCCAGAAGTGGTAGAGCACGACGCACAGCACGGCGATCGCGCGCAGCCCCTGCACGTGCGGAAGGAACCGCGACGGCTCGGCGTGCTCCGGCGACCGGTCGCGCGGCTCGCGCGTCACCGTCCGGGCAGGCTCGCCCAGATGCTGCGGTCCGAGGTCGTGATCGGCGGAAGGCACGAATCGACGTTAGCCGCTGTCGTCGCCGTGCCCGAACCGACGGGGCCGCCGGGGCCGGTTTAGCCCAGCCTTCACTTGCTTGCGGAATGACTCCCGCTGAGTACCGTTGCAGTCACTGGAGGCCGATCGCCAGCCGAGCGACCCTCCGAATGATGGAGGCCAGACATGTCGAACACCCAGACCACCCCCGCCACCGCCGCCAACCCCGACGTCGCCGCCGCGACCGCGCAGTTCCTCACTCCCGTCGTGCTGGGGCTGCAGGCGCTCGCCGTCAACGGGAAGCAGGCGCACTGGAATGTGCGGGGTGCCAACTTCATCGCGATCCACGAACTCCTGGACTCCGTGGTCGCCCACGCCCAGGACGGCGCCGACCAGGCAGCCGAACGCATCGTCGCCCTCGGCCTGCCGATCGATGCCCGCGTCGCCACGGTGGCTCTGAAGACCGAGAGCGCGGTCCCGGCGGGCTTCACGCAGTGGGATGCCCTCATCCGCACCGTGATCGCCGACATGGACGCCGTCATCGCCGACGTCCAGGCCGCGATCGACGGGCTCGACGAGTTCGACCTCACGAGCCAGGACATCGCGATCGGCATCAAGGAGTCGCTCGAGAAGGACCGCTGGTTCCTCTTCGCGCACCTCGCCGAGTGACGAGGGTGCTCCCATCCGAAGGCCTCCGGTGACCACCGGGGGCCTTCGTCGTCAACCGGCCTGGAGGAAGGCGAGCACGGCGAGCACCCGCCTGTGCTCGGTCCCCGACTCCTCGAGCCCGAGCTTGGCGAAGATGGCGCTGATGTTCTTCTCCACCGCGCCCACGCCGATGAAGAGACGCTCGGCGATGCTGCCGTTGCTCCGCCCCTCGGCCATCAGCGAGAGCACTTCCCGCTCACGAGGGGTGAGGGTCGACAGCGGGTCCGGACGCGCGGAGAGCAGCGCCTGCACCACGACAGGGTCGAGCACCGTGCCTCGCTCCCGCACCCGCCTGACGGCGTCGGTGAACTCCGCGAGCGACGTGACGCGGTCCTTGAGCAGATATCCGACGCCGCCTTCGCCGCCGGCGAGCAGCTCGCGCGCGTAGACCGCCTCGACGTACTGGCTCAGCACGAGGATGCCGACATCCGGCAGCGCGCTTCGCACCTCCAGGGCGGCGCGGATGCCCTCGTCGCGGAAGCCGGGCGGCAGGCGCACGTCGAGGATCGCGATGTCGGCATGCGCGCCGCGCACGCGCTCGACCACATCGCGTGCGTCGCCCCACGCGCCCGCCGTGACGTAGCCGGCCTCGTCGAAGAGGCGGACGAGCCCTTCGCGCAGCAGGAGGGAATCCTCGAACAGGACGACGCGGGGTGCGAGGGGATCGAGCACGGCGTCCACCTCCTCAGCATAGGGACCGGTCACGGCGCGCTCCCGAGAGGGACGTGCGCGCCCACCGACGTCGGCCCGCCGACGGGGCTCTCCAGCACCACCAGCCCGCGCAGCCCCGCGAGCCGCTCACGCAGCCCCTCCAGCCCATGACCGGGTGCGAACGTCGCGCCGCCGCGGCCGTTGTCGACCACCCAGACGTCGAGGTGGGTCGGGGCGCCGTTCGGCGCCCTTCGCAGCCCCGCCGTCAGCGTCACCGCACTGGCACCGGCGTGCTTGACCGTGTTGGTCAGCAGCTCGGCGACGACGAAGTACGCCGTGCGTGCGACCTCCGCGCTCACGGCCCGATCGATGGCCGGGTCGATGTCGACGTGGACCGGCAGCGGGGAGCCCGCTGCGACGGCCTCGAGCGCTGCCGCGAGACCGCGGTCCTGCAGCAGGGGCGGAGCGACCCCGCTCGAGAGCGCGCGCAGTTCGTCCAGCGCCGCCTTCGCATGACCGCGCGCCTCGCGGGCGAGGTCGGCCGCGGCATCCGCTTCGCCCGCCTCGGCTCGCCGCTCGACAGCAGCGAGATCCATCTGAAGCCGCACCAGTCGCTGCTGCGGACCGTCGTGGATGTCGCGCTCGAGCCGGCGCAGGGCGACGTCCTCGGCGTGGACGGCAGCCTCGCGGGCCGCGGACTCCGCCCGCACCTCGGCGGCCAGGTCGTCGGAGCTCCAGCGTCCCAGCATCGCCGCCGCCACCGCGTGGTGGGCGCGCGCGAGACCGCCCAGCACCCACGGCATCGTGATCGTGAACACGATCCCGGCCAGGAGATACAGCACGACCTCGACGCCCCAGCTCGACCATCCGCCGAACAGCCAGGGCACGACGTCCGCGACGTAGCGACCCCAGTCGCCGTCGCCGTCTCGGGCTTCGCGCGGGAGGAACATGCCCCAGAACCAGTAGGTGAGTCCGCCGAGCCCGACGCTGAGCCAGACGATGGTCAGCGCGAACGAGACGGTGCTGAGGATCGGGCTGACGATCATCCCGTGCACGAGATACACCCAGTAGTGGGGATCGCGGACGGGCCGGGTGAGGGCCGCCCAGAAGCCGTTCCCGCCGTCGGTGCGGCGTCTCCATTCCGGCTCCGCGACCGGGGGCAGGCCCGTGAGCCGGAGGAGGAAGCGGTCTGCCACGCCGAATCCGCGGGCGATGAGAAGGGTCAGCACGCCCAGCGGCAGGCCGACCACGAGGATCAAGAGGCCGACGCTCGTCCAGAACAGCGCGGCGAGGATGCCGAGCGACAGCATGGCCAGGACGAACACCGCCAGGAGGTACAGCGCACTCCCGGGCGTTCGGATCCACGCCCGGCCGTAGGTCGGCCAGAACCCGCCGTCCCCGTCGCGCGCGACGGTGCGCGGCAACGGCCCGGGTTCATTGGTCATCGCGGTCACCGACGTCTCCCTCAGGGTCATGATCCCAGCCTCGCGGCAGTGCGCGGGGTGCGGCATCCGACCCGCTCCCCGACCGGTGCGGGGGCAGACCCCCGGTGGGGGCGCTCACGCGACGTGGGTGAGTCGACCGCCGAGAACCGTCGCCGCGACGTTCATGCCGCGCATCTGCTCCTCGTCGGCAGCCAGCGGGTCGCGTTCGCACACCGCGAGGTCGGCGATGTCACCGGGACCGATGCGGGCGGGCTCCTCAGAACCCCCGCGGGTCGAGGCGCCGAGCGCCGTCGCCGCATCGAGGCGCTGCCCCGGCTGCCAGGGCTCGCGTCCGTCCCGGGTGCGGAAGACCGCGGCCGCCATCGCCGCCCACGGATCCAGCGGCGACACCGGCGCATCCGAGCCGAAGAGGATGTTCGCGCCGGCGTCCCGGAGCGCGCGCAGCGGGTAGGCCTGTGCGGTCTGGCTCGCCCACACCGAGTCCGTGAGGTCGCGGTCGTCCAGGGCGTGGACGGGCTGCACGCTGGCGCCGACCCCCAGCCGCGAGAAGCGCGGGATGTCGGAGTGGGCGACGAGCTGGGCGTGTTCGACGGTCCCCCACGCGCCCGTGGCCGCGAACGCGTCCAGCGCGTGCGTGTTGGCGACGTCGCCGATCGCGTGGATGGCCGACGCGATGCCGGCGGCGGTGGCGCGACTCATCAGCTCGATCAGAGTCGCGATGTCGACGGTGAGGACGCCGTGGTTGCCGGGGTCGCCGGGGTAGGCATGGGAGCACGCTGCGGTGCGGGTGCCGAGCGAGCCGTCGGTGATCACCTTGAGCGGACCGACGCGGACGAGATCGGATGCCGCGCCCCGCGCCGCGTCCCCGGTCCGAAGCCCCTCCCCGATCGCACGGTCGAGGAACTCCGGGTAGATGCCGAACGACACCCGCAGGGCATCGAATCCCGCCGCAAGCCGGCGCACCCAGGCGTCCTCGTTCCAGGCCATGTCGAGGTCGACGAGGCCGACGACGCCTCGGGATGCGGCATCCTGCGCCATCTGCGCCACGAGCGGATCCGACACCGACGTGTCGACGGCGTTGAGGCGCCGCGAGATCTCGAACGCCGGCTCCTCGCGCAGCAGGCCCACGCCGTCCGGCTCGAAGCCCTCCCGCCGCAGCGCGGCGGAGTTCAGCCACACGCTGTGGACGTCCGCGTTGATGAGGTACGTGGGCACTTCGCCGGTGGCCGCATCGAGCACGGCCAGTTCGGGCGCGTCCGGCCAGAAGGCGTCGCGGAACCCGCTGCCCACCCGCCGGCCGTCCGCGAGCGGGTCGGCGGCGCCCATGAGTGCCGCCGCTTCGGCGGCCGAGCCGGCGCCGCCGAGGTCGACGCGCTGGACCGAGAGCGCCCACTGCACGGTGTGCACGTGGTGGTCCCACAGGCCCGGGATCACGAAGCCGCCGTCGGCGTCGAGCACGAGCCCGTTGCAGGGAAGAGCGCCGGCGGGGGCGAGATCGGCCACCAGTCCGTCTGCCAGGTGCACGTCGACCGCCTCGTCGCCGAACGGGTCGGTCCGATCGGTGCCGGTGAGGCGGGCGTTCGCGATGACGTCGGGTCGGTCGCCGCGGGCCGGGGTCACCGCGCCGCCCTGCGGGTCTCGAGATCGCGGCGCATCTCGGGTGCCAGCCTCGCGTCGGCATAGGGGCTCGCACCGGCCTCGAGCCGGAGGATGATGTCCTCCACGACCTCGTCCGGCCGGTTCTGACTGAGCTTGCGTTTGGCGACGACCCGGGTGGGCGTGAGGCGGAAGCCGACGGTGCCGCATTCGAGGCGGCGCACGTAGTCGGGATCGTTCGGAGGCTCCCACATCAGACGGGGCTGCGGCATCCCGCCCTCGAATCGTGCGACGAGCCGCTCCAGCACCTCGAGGTTCTCCTCGGGGGTGAGGATCTCCGGGATGCCGCTGAGATGCGCCGAGACGAAGTTCCAGGTCGGCACGCTCGGGGTCTCGCCGTACCAGCCGGGAGAGATGTAGCCGTGCGGACCCTGGACGACGGCGAGCAGCTCCCGCTCGCCGAGTCCGTGGACGAGGTCGTCGGGCTTGCCGACGTGACCGACGATCGTGAGGTCGTCGCGGGCGGGATCCAGCATCACGGCGTAGTGCGAGGCGACCAGCCCGTCACCGGTCGAGCTGACGATGGTCACCCACGGGTTCTGCTCGATGAGGCGGCGGATCTCGCCGACGTCCGTCATGGCGAAGCTCGGGTTCTGACGCATGGGGCCCAGCCTAGGGTCGCGGATAGGCGTTCGAATCGCGCACCCGGCGCCCGAAGGACCGGTTCACCTGCAACGTGCGCGACTCGAAGCGGTCAACGCTGGCAGTTCGGGCACCAGTAGAGCTTGCGCGTCGCGAGCTCCTCGACCACGATCGCGGTGCCGCAGACCCGGCAGGGCAGCCCCGCCCGGTGGTAGACCCAGTGGCGGTCGTCTCGGCTGGCCATCGCCCGGCGGTAGGCCGCCTCGTCGAGGTCGTCCATCGTCATCATCTGCCCGGTCTCGACCCCGATGGCCAGCAGCCGCACCCAGTCGCGCCAGATCCCCCGCACGACCTCTTCGGGCACGTCTCTGCCCGGTGTATGGGGGTGCTGCCGGGCGCGGAACAGCAGCTCGGCGCGGTAGACGTTGCCGATCCCGCTGACGACCGCCTGATCCATGAGGAGGAGCGCGATGGAGGTGGGCTTGCGCCGCACGACCGTGGTGAACCGCTCCTCGCCCTCCGCGACATCATCCACCAGGGGATCCGGGCCGAGCCTCGCGATCGTCGCCACCACCTCGTCGGGCGTCTGCAGCTCGCACGCCGTCGGCCCGCGCAGGTCGGCGCACGTGACGTCGGTGAGGAGCCGCAATCGCACCTGACCGACCACCGGCGGCGGCCACGTGTCCGGCTCGTCGGCCAGGCCGGTGGTCTGCTCCGACATCCGCACGTGCACGCGGGTGCGACGCGGTGCACCGATCGAGGTCAGCGAGTTCTCGCCCGCGACGTCGTAGATCGGCTCGTCGAGGTCGGTGCCGCGCTGGTTGGTCTGTCCCATGCGACCGTTGGCCGAGGCGATCGTCGCGTCGACGACGATCTCGCCCGCGAAGTCCCACGCCCCGTACATCCCCAGGTGCACCCGCAGCCAGAGGTCGTCCTCGAACTCGAGGAACATCTGCTTGCCCACCGCTCGGACCGACGTGGCGCTCCGGCCGGTGATCGCGGCCGCCCCGTCCGCGAACCGCCCTTGCGGGCTGGAGGCATGCACGGGCCTGCCGACGATGTTCCGGTCGAACTGGCGGGCGATGCGATGGACGGAATGGCCCTCGGGCACGGGTCAGCCGGCTTCGGGATCGAACGAGCTGTCGTCGGCGGCCAGGACGTCGGGGTGTCCGGGGGCGGTCGCGCGCGGATCCGGCTCGAGGGCGCCGTCTTCCTCGTAGGCGGAGAGCTGTGCGATCCGGCGAGCGTGACGCTCCGCGCCCGAGAAGGGGGTCTCGATGAAGCGGTCGATGAACGAGGCCGCCTCGTCGAAGGTGTGCTGACGGGCGCCGATGGCGATGACGTTGGCGTCGTTGTGCTCGCGAGCGAGCTCCGCCGTCGCGATGCTCCACACCAGGGCGGCGCGCGCGCCCACGACCTTGTTCGCCGCGATCTGCTCGCCGTTGCCGGAGCCGCCGAAGACGACTCCGAGCGTTTCGATGCCGTCGGCCTGGTCGCGGACCACCGCCTGGGCGGCACGGATGCAGAACGCGGGGTAGTCGTCGAGCGGGTCGTATTCGATCGGACCGTGGTCGACGACCTCGTGCCCGGCGGCGGCCAGGTGGTGCTGGAGCTGCGTCGAGAACTCGAGGCCGGCGTGGTCGGTCGCGATATGGATGCGCATGGGCTCCATCCTAGGGAGCGGCGACAGCAGGCAGCCGCGGCTCAGGGCGCGACGCCGGCGGCGGCGGGCTTGAAGCCTGCGCGCACGTTCTCGCAGCACGCCGGACGGCACACGTCGAACCACGGACCCAAGTCCGTGCGGTGCGGGCGATCACCCGGGGGCGTGCCGTTCAGGCGCTCCTCGACCAGGTCGATGAGGCCCGACACGAAGACCGGGTCGACGCCCGGCGTCGGCGTGCGCACCGCCCGGATGCCGGCTTGGGCGGCAGCCTCCATGGCCTCCGTGTCCAGATCCCAGAGGACCTCCATGTGGTCGCTCATGAAGCCGAGGGGCACGACTGCGACGGCCTCGATCCCGGCCGCCGGCAGCTCGGCGATCACGTCGTTGACGTCGGGCTCGAGCCACGGCTGCGACGGCGGTCCGGAGCGGGACTGGTACACCAGATCCCAGCCGATGCCCTCGGCGCCCGGCACCTCCGCGGCGACGGCCGCCATGACGACCTCGGCGACCGCCCTGTGCTGGGCGGCGTACGCGCCGCCCTCCCCCAGGTCGCGGTGCCTGTCGTCGCCCGCGCGCGGTCCCGAGCGCTCAGCATCGGCGGTCGGGATGCTGTGCGTCGAGAACAGCACGCGCACGGCTCCCGGCGCGATCCCGTCGGCGAGGAACCCGGCGACCGCGTCGCGCACGCCGTCGACGAACGGCTGCACGAATCCGGGGTGGTCGAAGAACTGTCGCACCTTGTCGATCGTCACCGTCCCGGCGAGCTCGGTCTCGGTCAGCACGCGGGCGAAGTCCTCACGGTACTGCCGGCAGCTCGAGAACGACGAGTAGGCGCTCGTCGCCAGGCCCAGAAGCCGCATGTGACCGGCGGCCGCGGCATCCGTCACCGCCTCTGCCAGGTAGGGCGACCAGTTGCGGTTCCCCCAATACACCGGCAGATCGATGCCGCGGCGCGCAAGCTCCGCCTCGAGGGCCGCCTTGAGGGCGCGGTTCTGGGCATTGATGGGGCTGACCCCGCCGAAATGGCGGTAGTGGTGGGCGACCTCCTCGAGTCGCTCGTCGGGGATGCCGCGCCCGCGGGTGACGTTGCGGAGGAACGGGATGACGTCGTCCTGTCCCTCGGGACCGCCGAAGCCGGCGAGAAGCAGTGCGTCGTACGCGACCGGCTGCTCCACCCATGGGGCACCCGGCGCAGCGGCGGGCGAGGCGAACGGGACCACGGGCTGCTCGGAGGACGTCACCTTCCCATCCTGACACCGCCGCGGACCGCCGAGCGCGATTCGGGGATGTCGACGCCCTCGCGCCGGACCGCCGCCCGCCGTGACCGACGAACGGGCGCGCGCACCGCGTAGGCTGGACCGGTTGTCACCGGTGCCAGCAGCGCCGGCAGCGTCCGCCGGACCCTGCGTCCGGGCCACGGGCCGAAGACACCGTCCGTCATCCTCACCCACGGGAGCCGAAGCAGTGCCTGGAGAGAACCTCACCCGCATCGAGGCGCAGGAGCGCCGCGCGATCGTCGACACGCAGTCGTACGAGGTCGCACTGGACCTGACCAGGGGCGCGGAGGTCTTCCGATCGCGCACCGTTGTCCGCTTCGCCGCGACGCCCGGCGCATCGACGTTCATCGACCTGATCGCCCGCGACGTGCATGAGATCACCCTCAACGGGCGATCCGTCGACCCGGCGACGTCGTTCGCCGACGCGCGGATCTCGCTGGACGACCTCGCCGCCCAGAACGAGCTGGTCATCGACGCGGACTGCCTCTACACCAACACCGGCGAGGGCCTGCACCGCTTCGTCGACCCCGTCGACGACGAGGTCTACCTCTACTCCCAGTTCGAGGTGCCCGACTCGCGACGGATGTACGCGGTGTTCGAGCAGCCCGACCTCAAGGCCACGTTCCAGTTCACCGTCACCGCGCCGGAGCCGTGGAAGGTCGTGTCGAACTCCCCCACGCCCGAGCCGAAGCGGCACGGCGACGGTACGGCGACGTGGCGGTTCGAGCCCACGCCGCGCATCTCCTCGTACATCACGGCGCTCATCGCCGGTCCCTACGAAGCGACCTTCTCAGAGCTGACCAGCGCATCGGGCCGCGTCATCCCGCTCGGGGTGTACGGGCGCAAGAGCCTGTGGCAGCACCTGGACGCCGACTACATCTTCGACAAGACGCGGCAGGGCTTCTCGTACTTCGAGGAGAAGTTCGACTACGCCTACCCGTTCGCCAAGTACGACCAGCTGTTCGTGCCGGAGTTCAACGCCGGGGCCATGGAGAACGCCGGCGCGGTCACGTTCACCGAGACCTACGTCTTCCGCTCGAAGGTGACCGACGCCGTCAAGGAGCGACGCGTCGTCACGATCCTGCACGAGCTCGCGCACATGTGGTTCGGCGACCTGGTCACGATGAAGTGGTGGAACGACCTCTGGCTCAACGAGTCGTTCGCCGAGTGGGCCTCGACGATCGCGACGGCGGAGGCCACCGAGTGGACCGAGGCATGGACCACCTTCAACGCGATGGAGAAGACCTGGGCGTACCGTCAGGATCAGCTGCCCTCCACCCACCCCGTCGTCGCGCAGATCAACGACCTCGAGGACGTCCAGGTCAACTTCGACGGGATCACCTACGCCAAGGGCGGCTCGGTCCTCAAGCAGCTGGCCGCGTGGGTGGGCATCGAGGCGTTCTTCGCCGGCGTGGCGGCGTACTTCAAGAAGCATGAGTGGTCGAACACCGAGCTTTCCGACCTGCTGAGCGAGCTCGAGGTCACCAGCGGCCGCGAGCTGTCGACCTGGTCGAGGAAGTGGCTCGAGACGGCCGGCGTGAACACCCTCTCGCCGGAGATCGTGACGGATGCCGATGGCACGATCACGCGGTTCGCCATCGTGCAGACGGCCCCGGCCGACTACCCGACCATCCGTCCGCACCGCCTCGGCGTGGGCTTCTACGACCTTCAGGGCGACGCGCTCGTGCGGGTGCACCATGTCGAGCTGGACGTCGACGGCGACCTCACCGAGGTGCCCGAGCTCAAGGGGCGCACCCGTCCGGCTCTCGTGCTGCTCAACGACGAGGACCTCGCCTACGCCAAGATCCGGCTGGACGACCGCTCCCTGCAGACCGCCGTCGACCACCTCGGCAAGATCAGCGACCCGCTCGCCCGCTCGCTGGTGTGGGGCGCCGCATGGGATCAGACGCGCGATGCCGAGGCATCCGCGTCCGACTACGTCGACCTGGTGCTGCGCAACATCGGCGCCGAGACGGAGTCGACCACTGTGCGCACGACGCTCGCCCAGCTCCAGCTCGCGGCGAACTCGTACGTCGCGCCGGAGAGGCGCGACGCGACGCGCGCGAAGGTGGCCGACGCGCTGTGGGAGCTGGCCGAGTCCGCGGCGGCCGGCGGCGACAGCCAGCTGCAGTTCGTCACGGCGTTCGCGTCCGCGGCCGCGGCGCCGAGCCAGTGGGAGAAGGTCCGCCGACTGCGCGACGGCGAGGTCGCCCTCGACGGGCTCGAGATCGACACCGACCTGTCGTGGCAGCTGCTCGTGTCGCTCGCGGCCGGCGGCGTGGTGACCGAGGCCGACATCGATGCCGCGCTCGCCGCCGACAACACGGCCAAGGGTGGCGAGTTCGCCGCCCAGGCGAAGGCGGCGCTTCCGACCGCCGCGGCCAAGGCTGCGGCATGGTCCTCCCTCGTCGACAGCGACGAGCTGCCCAACACGATCGTGCGCTCGGCGGCGCTCGGCTTCGTCCACCCCGCGAGTCGTGAGCTTCTCGACGCGTTCGTGCCGCGGTACTTCGACGCGCTGCAGCCGATCTGGGACTCCCGCACCTATCAGATCGCCCAGTATCTGATCGTGGGCCTCTACCCGGCGCCGCTGGCGAATGTGGCACTGCGCGACGCGACGCGCGCGTGGCTCGAGCAGAACGCCGATGCGGCGCCGGCACTGCGCCGCCTCGTCGCCGAGAACCTCGCCGGGGTCGAGCGCGCGCTGTCGGTGCAGGACCGCGACGGTCAGTGACCGGACCGCGGATGCCGCGGTCCCGCCGAGTCCGTCCATCGCGGACTCAGGCAGGGCCGGGGCATCCGCTTTAGGATCGAAGCGATGATCAACGCCCCCCTGGACACCACCACGCCTCCGGACCTGACCGACGCGGAGCTCTGGCGCCAGGTCGGGGACTTCTTCGTCAGGGCGGGATGGAATCTGCTGACCATCGCCCTGATCGTCCTCGGCGCCATCCTGCTCGCGTGGATCCTCAAGTTCGTGATCCGGCGCGTGGTGAACCGGATCGTCAACGGGGCGAAGTCCAAGGCGAACGTGGACGACACGCAGGCGCTCGAGCGTTCGCCGCTGGCTTCGGTGCGACTGGTGCAGCGCACCCGCACGCTGGGTTCGATCCTCCACAACGTGGTCAACGTGACGATCGTCGTCATCGCGATCCTGCTGATCATCAACGTCGTCGCACCGTCGGCGCTCGGGTCCCTCACCCTCCTCACGGCGGCCATCGGCGCCGGTCTCGGCTTCGGAGCGCAGAACATCGTCAAGGATGTGCTCAACGGCATCTTCATCGTCGCGGAGGACCAGGTCGGCATCGGCGACGTGGTCGATCTCGGGCTCGCCACCGGCATCGTGGAGTACGTGAGCGTCAGGGTGACCCACGTCCGCGACGTCAACGGCACCCTCTGGTACGTGCGCAACGGCGAGATCACCCGCATCGGCAACCTCTCCCAGGGATGGTCGAGGGTCATCATCGACCTCTCGGTCGCAGTCGACTCCGACATCGCGGAGGTCGAACGGGCGATGCTCGACACGGCAAAGGGGCTCGCGAAGGACCCGAAGTGGCGCACGCGCATACTCGAGCAGCCCGAGGTGTGGGGGCTGGAGTCGATCTCGGGCGACGCGCTGGTCATCCGGCTCGTCATGAAGACGCGCGCCAACGCGAAGGACGACGTCGCCCGCGAGCTGCGCATGCGACTCAAGCGCACCATCGATGAGATGGGCATCAGCCTGCCCGCCCTCGCGGCGGTCATGCCCAGCGGGATCGAGGGGGCGCAGCGGGTGCGTGGCGCCAACCCGCCGAAGACGAAGCCGACACCGGTGCCGCCGGCCGTCGAGCGACCGGTGTGGAAGCCCAAGCGCACGCCGAAGAAGAATCCGTCGCCCGTCGACGGCGCCGACGGCGCCAGCACGTCCGGAGGCACGTCATGACAGACGGTCCCATCGGCCCCGCCGGCGAGCAGCCGCCGGTCCCGCTGAGCTTCTACGATGAGATCGGCGGGCACGACACGTTCGTGCGCCTGGTCGACGCGTTCTACCGCGGCGTCGCCGACGACGACGTGCTGCGTCCGATGTATCCCGAGGAGGACCTCGGTCCCGCCAAGGAACGGCTGACGCTCTTCCTCGAGCAGTACTGGGGTGGGCCGACCACCTACAGCGCACAGCGCGGGCACCCTCGGCTTCGGATGCGGCACGCCGCCTTCCACGTGGACCCCGACGCCCGGGACCGCTGGCTCGCGCACATGCGGGTCGCCGTCGACGAGCTGAAGCTCCCGCCGCTTCACGAGGCCACGCTCTGGGACTACCTCCAGCGGGCGGCCTACGCGATGGTGAACACCTTCCAGCCCTCCGGCATCGGACCCGCCGCCGGCATGCGCGCGGCGACGTCGATCCCCGTCACCGCCGCTCCCCCGGCCGACCCCGACGCCTCCCGCTGACCCAGGCCACCGCCGACGAAGGAGTCGACATGCCCACTGCCAGCCACCGCACCGACGTGCTCGTGATCGGGTGGGGCCTGGCCGGCCTCGTCGCGGCCGCTGAGGCCGCGGCCGCCGGCAAACGCGTGATCATCGTCGACCAGGAGCCGCGGTCGAACCTGGGCGGCCAGGCGTGGTGGTCCTTCGGCGGACTGTTCTTCATCGACTCGCCGGAGCAGCGCCGGCTCGGAATCCGGGATTCCCTCGAACTCGCCCGCCAGGACTGGCTCGGCACCGCAGGCTTCGATCGCGACGAGGACCTCTGGCCGCGACGGTGGGCCGACGCGTATCTCGACTTCGCGCACCGCGAGAAGCGCGCCTGGCTGCGCCAGAAGGGCGTGGGATTCTTCCCCATCGTCGGCTGGGCCGAGCGCGGTGGCTACACCGCCACCGGTCCCGGCAACTCCGTGCCGCGCTTCCACGTCACGTGGGGAACAGGTCCCGGGCTCGTCGCCCCCTTCCAAGCAGCGGTCGAAGCGGCCGAGGCCGACGGGCGGGTGACGATCCTGCCGCGACACCGGGTGGTCTCGCTCACCGTCGAGAACGGGACGGTCACCGGAGCCGGCGGCGACATCCTGGCACCCTCGGGCGCCGTGCGCGGAGTGGCGAGCTCGCGCGACGTGGTCGACTCGTTCGCCGTGACGGCCGGCGCCACCGTCGTGGCCTCCGGCGGCATCGGAGGCAACCACGATCTCGTGCGGCGGTGGTGGCCCGAGCGCCTGGGCACCGCCCCGGCGACGATGGTGACAGGGGTGCCGGCGTACGTCGACGGCTCGATGCAGCCCATCGCGTCGGCCGCCGGCGCACGGATCATCAACGGAGATCGGATGTGGCACTACGTCGAGGGCGTCCAGAACTGGGATCCGGTGTGGCCGGGTCACGGCATCCGGATCCTCCCCGGTCCCTCTTCGCTGTGGCTCGATGCGACCGGAAGCCGGCTGCCGGTGCCGCTCTTCCCCGGCTTCGATACGCTGGGCACGCTCGCCCACCTGCGCGCGACCGGGTACGACCACTCGTGGTTCGTGCTGTCGCAGAAGATCATCGAGAAGGAGTTCACGCTCTCGGGCAGCGAGCAGAACCCCGACCTCACCGGCAAGGATGTCCGCCTCCTGGCCGCCTCCCGCCTCGGGAAGGGCGCGGCGGGGCCGGTGCAGGCGTTCATGGACCGCGGTGCCGACTTCGTCGTCCGCAACGACCTCGACGCGCTGATCGCCGGGATGCGCGCCCTCCCCGGCGGCGAAGCGCTGGACGGCGACCGGGTGCGGCACGAGGTCGAGGCGCGCGACCGCGAAGTGGAGAACGACTTCACCAAGGACGCCCAGATCGCCATGCTGCGCTCGGCGCGCGCCTTCCGCGGCGACCGGCTGATCCGCACCGCCAGCCCCCATCGCATCCTCGATCCGAAGTCGGGCCCGCTCATCGCCGTGAAGCTCCACGTTCTGACACGCAAGTCCCTCGGCGGAATCGAGACCGACCTGTCGGCGCGGGCCCTGGGTGCGGGCGGGGAGCCCGTGCCCGGCCTCTTCGCCGCGGGCGAGGCGAGTGGGTTCGGGGGCGGCGGCGTGCACGGGTATCGGGCGCTGGAAGGCACCTTCGTCGGCGGATGCCTGTTCTCCGGCCGCATCGCCGGACGGGCGGCTGCCGCAGCGGTGTGACGGTGCGGGGCGCCCCGTCTCTGCGGCGGCCGCCGACGGCGCCGGTATCAGCGGAGCGCTGACCCGGTGCTGCGCACGGCTGTGAGGCCGGTCGCCACCGGCCCGCGCACGAGCACGTGACCACGGTCGAGCGTGATCCTCGTCCACGGACCGCTCGCGAACACCCGCGCGGTCTCGCTTCCGCTGATGAAGCCGAGGCTGAGAGCCGCGAAGGCGACGCCCGCCGGCAGGCCGCCGAGCTCGTCGTCCGGCGCACCCCACACCGCCGCTCGCACCGTGCGCACCACGTCTTCGCCGGCGTCCGTGGGGACCGCGTCCGACACGCGGGCGATGCCTCCCTGCGCCTTCGCGGCGAGCGTGGCCGCCTCGATGCCCGGCCGGCGATCCCATCCGGTCCGCGGCGGCGTGATCCCCGCCCATGCGGGCGCGAGCGCGGTGTCGGGAAGCGCGAGCGCGCGGCGGTCGTCGTCCACTGCGGACAGAGCGGATGCCTCCACCACGAGATCGCAGACGAGTTCGGGGTCGGCGGCGAGGGTGCGCAGGGCGAGGACCGTCGGTGTCGGATCCCCGAACCCGCGGGGAGCGAGCGGCGCGGCCGTCATCGCCAGCACGCCCCCCGACGCGACGAGACGCAGACCCTCGTCGGTGAAGCGGGCGGCCCGTCCGGCGAAGGTCAGCGCGTCGGCGGCGGACTCGGCATCGGCGAGCAGGAGGCGCGGGGACATCGCCCCTAAGCTACCAAGCGGACCTGCGGGCGGCGGACGCCCCGGGAAGGAGCACCGCGTGGACCAGGAGCCGACCGCCGAAGCCGTCCCGGAGGCCGATCCCGTCGCCTCCATGCTGTCGGTGATCGATCTGAGCGCGTCGGATGCCCGCACAACCGAGGACATCTTCACCGGCACCTCGCAGCATATGCCGCTGGGCCGGGTCTACGGCGGTCAGGTGCTGGCGCAGTCCATCGTCGCGGCCTCGCGGACCATTCCCGAGGAGCGCACCGTCCACTCCATGCACGGCTACTTCCTCCGACCCGGCGACTCGACCAAGGGGATCACCTTCGCCGTCGACCGGATCCACGACGGCCGATCGTTCTCGACCCGCCGTACCCAGGCATTCCAGGAAGGCGTGCCGATCTTCTCGATGATCGCGTCGTTCCAGGATGAGGATCCGGGGCTCGATCACCAGACGCCGATCCCCGAGGACGTCCCCGCACCGGACGACCTGCCCGACATCGAATCGCATCTGGCGGGGCTGCATCCGATGTCGAAGCGACTGTTCACCGACCGGCCCATCGATCTGCGTCACATCCCGTCGCCCATCTATGCGACGGTCTCGGGTGAGCGCGTGCCGCGGCAGGCGGTGTGGATGCGCGTCCGGCGGCCGATCCCCGACACCCCGGCCGTCCACCGCGCCGTGCTCGCGTATCTCAGCGACCTCACCATCCAGGAGTCGATCCTGCGCGCGCACGGTGTTGCCTGGTCGACCCGCGGGCTGAAGGTGGCGAGCCTGGACCATGCGATGTGGTGGCACCGCTTCGGAAGGGTCGACGAGTGGATGCTCTACGTCCAGGAGTCCCCCAGTGCACGGGGCGGGCGCGGCCTCGCGACCGGGCGCATCTACTCCGGCGACGGCACGCTGATGGCGAGCGTCGCCCAGGAGATCATGGTCCGCGTGCCGGAGAAGGATCCCTCCGGCGGGTGACTCAGCGGCGGTGCGCGTAGCGGATCGGCTCGCTGAGATACGGCTGCCACGCGGCCCGCTCCTCGGGCGTGAGGCGCATCGGCCGTCCGCTCTCGGCATCGACCTTCACGATCACGGTCGTGGCCCTGGCGTACACGATCTGCGTGCCGAGACCTTCGACCGGGCTGCAGACTTCGTAGCAGACCTCGATGCTCGACCCGCCGAGCTTGCCGAACCACATCTGCACGTCGAGCGGATGCCGCTGATACGGCACCGGCGCGAGGTACTCGATCTCCTGTCGGGCGATGAGCGTGAGCATGCCGCTGAAGATGCTGGAGTCCAGCACCGCGGTCGGCGGCGCATCCTCGCCGGGCTCGGGCAGCCAGAAGGCGCGCACGCGCGCCTCCTCGAGGAGCTTGAGCATGGCGGTGTTGTTGACGTGGTTGAACGCGTCGAGATCGCCCCATCGCAGGTGGATCGGGATGTGCAGGCGGCGGGAGTGACCGTCGCGTGCACCCGTCGCCTCGTCGGCGTCAGCCACGCGCGCTCCTCTTTCCTTCGTCACGGGCTTCCACCGCCTCGGCGTCCGAGGAAGCTTCGTGCGCTCAATCGCGGGTCAGCTTGCGGTAGGCGGTGCGGTGCGGACGCGCCGCATCCGGGCCGAGGCGCTCGATCTTGTTCGCCTCGTACGCTTCGAAGTTGCCCTCGAACCAGTACCACCGGTCGGGGTCCTCGTCGGTCCCCTCGTAGGCGAGGATGTGGGTCGCGATGCGGTCCAGGAACCACCGGTCGTGCGTGATGACGACGGCGCAGCCGGGGAACTCCAGCAGTGCGTTCTCGAGCGACTGCAGGGTCTCGACGTCGAGATCGTTCGTGGGCTCGTCGAGAAGGAGCAGGTTGCCGCCCTCCTTGAGGGTCAGCGCGAGATTGAGTCGGTTGCGCTCACCGCCCGAGAGCACGCCGGCCTTCTTCTGCTGGTCGGGACCCTTGAAGCCGAACTTCGACACGTACGCGCGCGAGGGGATCTCGGTCTTGCCCACGGTGATGATGTCCAGTCCGTCCGACACGACTTCCCACAGTGTCTTGCCCGGGTCGATGTTCGCCCGCGACTGGTCGACGTAGCTGATCTTGACCGTCTCGCCGATCTTCAGCTCGCCCCCGTCGAGGGGCTCGAGGCCCACGATGGTCTTGAACAGCGTGGTCTTGCCGACGCCGTTGGGCCCGATGACTCCCACGATGCCGTTGGGAGGCAGGCTGAAGGTCAGCCCGTCGATGAGCGAGCGGCCGTCGAATCCCTTCTGGAGCTTCTTGGCCTCGATCACGACGCTGCCCAGACGCGGACCCGGCGGGATCTGGATCTCTTCGAAGTCCAGCTTGCGCGTCCGCTCGGCTTCGGCGGCCATCTCCTCGTAGCGGGCCAGCCGGGCCTTCGACTTCGCCTGGCGGCCCTTCTGGTTCGAGCGCACCCAGTCGAGCTCCTCGGCGAGCCGCTTGGCGAGCTTGGCGTCCTTCTTGCCCTGCACTTCCAGGCGCTCGGCCTTCTTCTCCAGGTACGTCGAGTAGTTGCCCTCGTAGCCGATGAGCCTGCCGCGGTCCACTTCGGCGATCCACTCCGCGACGTTGTCGAGGAAGTAGCGGTCGTGCGTGATGGCGATCACCGCGCCGGGGTACTTCTGCAGGTGCTGCTCGAGCCACAGCACGCTCTCGGCATCGAGATGGTTCGTGGGCTCATCCAGGAGGAGGAGATCCGGCTTCTGCAGCAGGAGCTTGGTGAGGGCGACGCGGCGCTTCTCGCCGCCGGACAGCGGAGCGATCGCCGCGTCGCCGGGAGGCGTACGCAGGGCGTCCATCGCCTGCTCGAGCTGCGAGTCGAGATCCCACGCGTCGGCGGCGTCGATCTCCTCCTGGAGCGTGCCCATCTCGGCCAGAAGCGCGTCGAAATCGGCGTCGGGGTCGGCCATCAGGCCCGAGATCTCGTTGAAGCGGTCGAGCTTCGGCTTGATCGCGATGCCGTCCTGGATGTTCTCCAGCACCGTCTTGCTCTCGTCCAGCTCGGGCTCCTGCAGGAGGATGCCGACGGAGAAGCCGGGGGTCAGCTTCGCCTCGCCGTTGGAGGGCTGGTCCAGGCCCGCCATGATCTTGAGGATCGTCGACTTTCCGGCGCCGTTCGGGCCCACCATGCCGATCTTGGCTCCGGGCAGGAACGCCATCGTGACGTCGTCGAGGATCAGCTTGTCTCCGACGGCCTTGCGGGCGCGGACCATCGAGTAGATGTACTCAGCCATGCGGGATTCAGTTCTCCTTGGAGTCGAGACGTCAGCGTCCCAGCCTACCGGCCGCCGGAGAGACGAGCATGTGGGCGAGATGAGCGACCAGCCGCCTCGCGGGCCTCGGTGGCGCGATGCGGGATATATCAGGTCACCAGTCGATGACACGCGTCTGCCCGACCAAGCAGGTGCCTTCCTGCAGCACGGGCATGATCGTCGTCACCGGTTCGCCCGTCGCCGGACCGACCTGTCCCAGGAGGCACTCCTGCCCCCACATGACTGAGAACTGGATGCTCTCGGCCGGGTTGCCCACGGTGGTGAGGTCATGCGTGACCTCCATGGCCGCCTTCTCGAAGCCCGCCTGAACCAGCGCGTCGATGTACGCCCGGCCCGCGCCGCGCTCCTCGGAGGCCCAGACCGCCGCGGTCACCGCTGCGAACAGCGGCAGGTTGTCGGCGGCCGTGCCCTCGGCGATGAGAGCGGGGGGTTCTGCAGCACCCCCCGGGTCGCGTGGTTCCGTCGCCGCAGACGTCGACTGCGCGCCCGCGGGAGCGTTCGTCGAAGCGGCGGGACGTGCCGGACCCGTGGGACTGCACCCTGCGACAGCGGCAGTGACCGCGGCGACCGCGAGCATCCGGGCGACGCACCGTCGCCGCCATGACGGTCGAGGAGCGGGGTGTGGCTGCACGGGGTGAGTCTACGGGGGCGCGGTTCTGCCGCCGGCGCACTCAGAAGGGCGTCTCCGGCTCGCGCGGCGGTTCACCGCCCGCCGAATGCGGCGGAGTCGGGAGAGGCGCGGCCGCCGGCTCGACCTCCCGCGCGCCCTGCTCCCGCTCGTTCGCATCCACGCCGGGCGCGGCCCACGCGTCACCGTGCGCCGCCCCGCCGCGATTGCCGCGCGCATCCTTCACGAAGGTGGTGGTGCCCCACCTGAGGTCGTGCCCGATCGCGTCCGCGTCGATCTCGACTGCGGTGCCCTTCGAGGATCCGGCCTCCCAGTCCCTGACCCGCAGGCGACCGGAGACGATCACCCTGTCGCCTTTCTTGAGCGACGCGAACGCGTGATCCGCGAGATCACGGAAGACCGAGACGGTGTACCAGCTGGTGCCGGCGTCCGACCACGCCCCCGCCTCGCGGTCGAAGCGCCGCAGTCCCCTCGCGAGGCGAAATGTGGTGATGGGCACACCCGCGGGGGTGTGCTTCAGCTCCGGAGCGGTGCCCACGTTGCCGGTGACGGTGATCATGTCGCCCATGTCGCTCATGTCGCATCCCTTCTGTCGACGAGGAATCTCCTCCGCCACCGGCGCCCATGCCCGGGGCGCCGGTGGGTGGACCCAGCTTGGACACCCCGCGCGCCCAGTGATCGCTGTCGCTCACGTTCTGGGGATGATGCGGCCCGTACCCGCGGCTGGGGAGGAGCCGACGGCACCGCGCCGCTCGATGTCGGACCCCGAACGTATGTTCGATTCAGGAGGAGAGCCGATGTTCACTCAGACCGATACGGAAGAGCTTGTCGCCCGTGACGTCGCGCTGCGGTGGGGCGTGCGCCTGACCCCCGCAGCACCGCACCTGTGGCGGGTGCAGGACGCGTCCGGACGGGTGGTGGGTCACCTCGAAGCCGTGGCCCACTCCGACGGTACACGCGTGCGGGCGCGAAGGTTCCACCCGCCGTCGCGCGCGTTCCGCGATCTGGGCGACTTCTGGAGTGCAGACGACGCCCTCGAGTGCCTGCGCCTGGGCCGCTGAGTCGCCGCGAGGCCGCACCGCCGTCAGACGACGGCGCCCGCCTCCGCCACGACCGAAGGCGGCGCCCCTGCCCGCACCGCCGCCCACGCGTCGGCCAGCAGTGCGGCGGCGCGCGCCATCTCGTCCGGCGGCGCGGTGAACGGCACGCGCAGCTGACGGTCGTGCCCGCCGTCCACCGAGAACCGGGGACCGGCAGTCAGCAGCACACCGCGGGACCGCGCCTCGATGACGAGGGCAGAGCTCAGCGGTGCGCCCAGCTCGATCCACAGCGACACGCCGCCGCGCGCGACGGGGATGCCCCACGACGGCAGCTGGGCCTCGAGCGCCTTGACGACCGCGTCACGGCCGGATCGCAGCAGCGCCGAGCGCTGAGCGACCACCTGGTCGAAGCGCCTGAGCAGCTGGGTCGCGATCGCCTGCTCGAACTCCGGGGTCCCGAGGTCGTGCGCGGGGCGGGCGGCGACCAGACGCCGGATCAGGTCGCCGTCGGCCCGCACCCACCCGAGCCGCAGTCCGCCCCAGACTGTCTTCCCGAGCGAGCCGATCCGCACGACGGTGCCGGGCTCCGACGGCTCGAAGCCAGGGGCGACCGGACCCCGGTCGATGTCCAGATCGGCCGTCGTCTCATCGAGCACGAGGACAGCGCCCGCCCTTTCGCCCGCGGAAAGGATGGCGGCGCGCTCGAGGGTGGTCATGCTGCGACCGGTCGGGTTCTGGAAGTCCGGCATGAGGTACGCCATCACCGGAAGCGTGCGGGCGAACGCCTGCTCCGCTCTTTCGAGGTCCCAGCCGGCATCCGTCGTCACGGGGACACCGACCAGGCGCGCTCCGGCTCGACGGAGGGCGTCGACAGCGTGGGGATAGGTGGGGGTCTCGGCGAGAACGCGGTCACCCCGCCCGACCAGCACCGACGAGATCAAGTGGATCGCGCTCTGGGCGCCTGTGGTCACCAGCACCTCGTCCGGGTGCGTGGGGATCCCGCGCTCGGCATACCGATGCGCGATGGCCTCGCGCAGCTCGATGCGCCCCAGCACGTCGTATCCGACGCGCGAGACGAGCGTCGAGGCGCTCCCCGCGGCCTCGGCCATCAGGCCGGCGAGCCCGGGCCACGCGGGTGGGCTGGCCTGTTGCAGATCGATCATGCCGTCGCCGGCGGCCACGCGGCCGGGTTCCCGCCGGCCGAGCGGGAGAGTGACGCTGCCGGAGCCGCGAAGACTCGAGATGTGGCCGGTGTCGCGGAGGCTGCGATAGGCGGCTGCGACCGTGCTGCGACTGACCGCGAGAGCCCCTGCGAGCTCGCGTTCGGCCGGTAGGGTCGTGCGCGGCGCCAGCCGGTTATCGAGGCACAGGAGGCGGATGCCGTCAGCCAGCGCCTCGTACGCGGGCTCGCGCGTGCGCCACCCGCCCAGTGCCGATGCGAGGGCGCGGGCGGACACGCGGGAATCCATGGGGCCAGATTAGCCGCATTGGACTGGTCACCACCATCCAATCCTGCGATTGGATGGTGGCATGCCACGCCGCGTCACGCAGCTCATCGTCGGCCTGTTCCTCTACGGGGCCGGGTGCGCGCTCACGGTGCGCGCCGGTCTCGGGGTCGATCCGTGGACGGTCTTCGCCGAAGGCCTCTCCGTCCGCACCGGCATCGGGATTGGATGGATCACCAACATCGTCGGATTCTTCGTGCTCCTGCTGTGGATCCCGCTGCGACAGCGACCCGGCGTCGGAACAGTCGCGAACATCCTGCTGGTGGGGACGAGCATGCAGCTCGTGCTCGGGGTGGTGCCTGAGATCTCCGGGCTCGCCGCCCAGCTCGCGACGCTGCTGGGCGGCATCCTCATCGTGGCACTGGCCTCCGGGCTCTACATCGGCGCCCGTTTCGGCCCGGGACCACGAGACGGCCTCATGACGGGCCTCAACTCCCGTCTCGGATGGCCGATCTGGGTGTGCCGGGCGACGGTCGAGCTCTCCGTCCTGGCCATCGGCTGGCTGCTGGGTGGAACGGTCGGCATCGGCACCGTGCTCTTCGCCTTCCTGATCGGACCGCTCGTGCACGTCGCGCTGCCCCTCCTGGACACGCGAAAGCAGGCGGCGCCGACCGCCGGACGCCCGATCTGACGTCCGACGGTGCTGCGAGCACGTGCGGCTCGGACCCGGCCTCAGTGCTCCCGGAACATCGGCCAGTCGCTGCCCGGCGCCATCCTGGCGTGGAGCGCGCTCTTGGCGATCTCCATCGACGGATAGGTGCCGGCCGCCGCGTCGGCCCCGGCCATCGTGACCGTATAGCCGTCGTCGTCCTTGCGGATGCTTCCGGCAACGCCTGATGCTCCGTAGGCGACCCAGAGTGGGTGGTGCGTCTCCGTGGTGCTCATCGGTGAACTCCTTTCGATGCCTCCGCCTCAGACGCTACGCCGGGCCGCGCCGGATCGCCAGCGTCCGCGACGGCGCGGCGGGACCGAGTAGTGTGGGAACACCTTTCCCTCCGTAGCTCAGGGGACAGAGCGAGCGGTTTCTACCCGCCAGGTCGGGGGTTCGAATCCTCCCGGAGGGGCACGGCGTCTCGGCGTGGGAGTCGGGATGTGCGTCCAGGCGGGGGATGTCTGGACCTTGCACGAGGATGGAGCGCATGGTGGGGGCATCCGAGAACGATCGTCTGGTGTGGATCGACTGCGAGATGACGGGACTCGACCTCGGTGTCGATGAACTCGTCGAGATCGCCGTCGTGGTGACGGACTTCGAGCTCCGACCGCTCGACCCGGGCTTCGCGATCGTGATCAGACCCGACGACTCGGCGATGGCCAACATGAGCGAGTTCGTCACGAACATGCACCGCACCTCCGGTCTGCTCGACGAGATCCCCCACGGCGTCAGCCTCGCCGACGCCGAGTTCCAAGTGCTGGAGTACATCCAGCGATTCGTGCCGCTCGAGGGGAAGGCACCCCTGGCGGGGAACACCATCGGCACGGACCGTATGTTCCTTGCGAAGTACATGCCTCGAGTCGATCGCTGGCTGCACTACCGCAACGTCGACGTGTCGAGCATCAAAGAGCTGGCGCGGCGGTGGTACCCGCGCGCGTACATCCACGCGCCGGCGAAGGAAGGGGGGCACCGCGCCCTCGCCGACATCGTCGAATCCGTGCGCGAGCTGGCTTACTACCGCCAGGCGGTGTTCGTTCCCGAACCCGGTCCCACCAGCGACGGCGCTCGCGCTGCCGCGGCCGCGGCCGTGTCGTCGTTTGCCGCAGAGGTGTGAGAGAATCTTCTGGTTGCCCGCGCAGGCGGGAGACATGGTGGGTATAGCTCAGTTGGTAGAGCACCTGGTTGTGGTCCAGGGGGTCGCGGGTTCAAGTCCCGTTACTCACCCCAATTCCTTCGAATGGGGCGCGCAGGACGCGCCCCATTCGCATCGGAGCGGGGCATCATGATGGAGATGGATGCCGCACGCTTCGAGCAGCTCGTGATCGACGAGCTGGATCAGCTCCCCGACGACATGGTCGAGGGACTCGACAACGTGGTGTTCGTCGTCGAGGACCGCCCGGAGGACGGCACCCTCGACCTGCTCGGGTTGTACGAAGGCTGGGCACTGACCGAACGCGACCGATACGGCGTCGGCGAGCTCCCCGATCGCATCGTCGTATATCGCGAGCCGCATCTGGCCGCGTGCGAGAGCGACGACGAGCTGCGCGCGGAGGTCCACACCACGCTCGTCCACGAGATCGCGCACTTCTACGGCATCGACGACGACCGCCTGCACGAGCTCGGGTGGGCGTGATGGCGGCACTGGCGGCGCCCGGCATCCGTGAAGAGGTGGAGAGGTCCACGAGGGTCGACCCCGACACGCCGTGGCAGACGGTGGTGTGGGACGATCCGGTGAACCTCATGAGCTACGTGACCCATGTCTTCCGCGAGTACTTCGGTCTCCCCCGGGCCGAGGCCGAGCGGCTCATGCTGGCCGTGCACAACGAGGGGCACGCCGTCGTCTCGCAGGGCGCCCGCGAGCAGATGGAGCTGCATGCTCAGGCGATGCACGACTACGGACTCTGGGCGACCGTGCGACGGGCACCGTCATGAGGCCTCCGACGGTGGTGATGCAGATCACCCGCTTGGAAGCAGCGCATCTGTCGGGACTGGTCGGCCAGTTCGCCGAGTTGCTGCGCGACTCCGGTCGTGACGGCGACCCCGCCATCGCCCGGCTGGCGCCGTCCGCGTACGCGGAGGACCCCGACGCCGACCGCGAGTTCCGCGAGCTCACCCAGTCGGATCTGCTCGACCGCCGGGGCGCCGACGCCGCCGTGGTCCTCACCTCGCTGAGCGAGGCGTCACGGATCCCCGAAGACCCCGCCGACCCGGCGCTGCTGGAGGAGACCGAGGTGCGCCTGGACCCCGATGCCGCCCAGGCGTGGCTGCGCACACTTGCAGCGGTGCGGCTGGTGCTCGCCACTCGGCTGGGCGTGGCCGAGGCCGACGACCGCGATTCCGATGATCCGCGGTTCGGGGTCTACGACTGGCTCGGCTACCGGCTGGACGGCCTAGTGGCGGCGCTCGACCGGCCTGACTGAGCTTCGGTCACGGAACGCCGAAGACGTGCGTCGCGAGCCGCATCGGGTCGTTCGTCGCGATATGGCGCTGCTCCTGTCTCGTCCACCGGTCCCAGTGCGGGCGAAACGCATCGCCGTCGCGGTCGAGCGCGCGCGTGCGGCGGGACGCCGTGGGCGCCTCCAGCCACACGCGCACGTCGGCCAGCCGTGCGGTGGCCGGCGTGAGCAGACCCGCACCCTCCACGATCAGCGGCAGCGACGGGTCGACCGCGTGGGCCTCGGCCGGTGCGCCGACGGTCCAGTCCCACCGCTGCCACACGCCGATGAGGCCGCGCGCATGCGGGGTCAGGATCAGCTCGCGCGCGAGTTCGACGCCCTCCTCGAGCCCGTCCCATCCCGGATAGATCGAATCGAGGGCGACCAGCTGGACCCGCCCGCGCAACGGCCACTGCGCGACCACGGCGCGCGCCAGTGACGACTTCCCCGCTCCGCTGCGCCCATCGATCAGGACGACGGGGTTGGACGCCGCCACCTCGGCGACGGCCGCCGTGATGCCTGCGGCGGCGCGGCCCAGCGCATCGCCGACCTGGTCGGTGCTACTTCTTGAGGGCGCGGATGACACGACTGAGCGCGCGGCCGGCGAAGAACACGAAGGGCACGGCAACCGTCAGCAGCGCGATGAGGTTCGGCTCGAACCGCACGTCGTCGCCGCGACGGATGTAGGCGCCCACGGGGATGGCCCACCCTCCGCCACCGCCGCCGCCGTTGCCTGCCTCATCGGATCCGCCTCCGAATCCCGACCATGTCAGTGCCACCGGGATGAGCCGGACGCCGTCGATGTCCTGCTGCTCGCCGTAGGCGCTCTTCACGCCGAAGGACGCGGACTGCCGGCCGAGTTCGAGTGCGATGTTGGGCATTGCTCCACGCTAGCGGCAGAGACCGCGCACGGACAGCCACAGATGACGGCCGACCCCCCGTTCTCGGAATGCGCCGCGTCAGGCGGGGTCCAGACGTGGCGGCGGCGGACTCGTCGGCAGGACGCCGCCGCCCCGCGGGGTGAGCAGAGTGGCTCGGGTGACCGCTCCCCGGCCGAACTTGGCAGCGGCCCCGTCCAGCGCATCCTCGATGCGCCGCCAGCCCTCGTCGTCATCCCACAGCGTCGGGGCCGTGGCGCCGGCCGGTCGGAGCTTCTCGGCCCGCACGCCGATGAGGCGCACCGGCAGCGCGCGCTCGATCGATGCGAAGAGCTCGTGGGCGGCATCCCCGATCCGCTGGCCCACGGCGGTGGGCTCGGGGAGGGTCTGCGACCGGGAGATGGTCGTGAAGTCGGAGTACCGCACCTTGATGGCCACGGTCGTCGCCTCCCATCCGTGCCGGCGAAGGCGGGCGCCGACGCGGTCCGCCAGCCGTCGCAGTTCGGAGCGCAGCACAGCGGTGTCGGCGATGTCCTGGTCGAACGTCTCTTCGTGGCCGATGCTCTTCTCGATCCGCTCGGTGTCGACCGGCCGGGGGTCGTCGCCGCGCGCCAAGTGCCACACGCGGTCGCCCATCGCCTTCCCCAGCGCCCGCTCCAGCAGCTCGCGCGGCGCGTCGAGAACATCGGCGATGGTGCGGATGCCGCGGGACTCCAACGCCTCGGACGCTTTCGGACCCACTCCCCACAGAGCTCTCACCGAGCGCGGCGCGAGGAAGGCCGCGGTGTCGGCCTCCGCGACGATCAGCAGTCCGTCCGGTTTGCTCAGCGTCGACGCCATCTTGGCGACGTGCTTGGTTGCCGCGACTCCGACGCTGCAGGTCAGCCCCGTCTCGTCGAAGACCCGCTCCCGCAGCATCCGGGCGATGTGCCCGGGGCTTCCCCAGAGGCGGCGCACGCCGCGCACGTCGAGGAACGCCTCATCGATGGACAGCGGCTCGACCAGCGGGGTGATCTCTCGGAAGATCCGCATGACCTGCGCCGAGACGGCGAGATAGCGGTCGAAGTGCGGCAGCACCACGATCGCCGTCGGACAGAGCCGCAGCGCCTGGGCCACCGGCATCGCCGAGCGCACCCCGTATCTTCGCGCCTCGTACGAGGCGCTCGAGACCACCGACCGGCCGTCGGGCGCGCCGACGACGATCGCCTTCCCCCTCAGCGAAGGATCGTCGAGCTGCTCCACGGACGCGTAGAACGCATCCATGTCGACGTGGAGGATGCCGGCACCGGCGTCGTCCGCGCCCTCCGGCGAGACGATCCGTCCTGTGCCGTCGCCCCGCCCCATGCGTCCATTCTCCGTCGTTCCGGCATTGCGCGTCCCGGCAGGCGCAACGCAGGTGCCGTCCTACTGGGCGGCTCGCTCGAGGATCAGCTCGCGCACGCGTGCGGCATCCGCCTGTCCTCTCATCGCCTTCATGACGGCGCCGATGACGGCGCCGGCGGCCTGCACCTTGCCGTCGCGGATCTTTTCCAGGACATCGGGCTGCGCCGCGAGGGCCTCGTCGATCGCGGCGATCAGGGCACCGTCATCCGACACCACGGCGAGGCCGCGCGCGTCGACGACCTGCTGCGGCGAGCCCTCTCCGGCGATGACGCCCTCGAGCACCTGGCGGGCCAGCTTGTCGGTGAGGGTGCCGGCGTCCACGAGTGCCTGCAGCGCCGCGACGTCCGCGGGCGTCGCGAGCTCGGCGGCCTCGCGTCCCTGCGCATTGGCGATGCGGGTGAGCTCACCCGTCCACCACTTGCGGGCCGCGGCCGGCGTGGCGCCTGCCGCGATCGTCGCCTCGACCTCTGCGAGCAGACCGCCGTTGACGACGTCCTGGAACTCCAGATCGGTGAAGCCCCACTCCGCCTTCAGCCGGCGACGGTGAGCCGCGGGCGGCTCGGGAAGCGCCGCGCGGAGCTGTTCGATCAGCTCGGGTGCGGGAGCCACCGGCAGCAGGTCGGGCTCGGGAAAGTACCGGTAGTCGTCGGCGTCGGACTTCGGCCGTCCGGGCGACGTGGTGCCGGTGTCCTCGTGCCAGTGGCGGGTTTCCTGCGTGATGGCGCCGCCGGCGGCGAGGATCGCCGCCTGCCGCTGGATCTCGTACCGGACCGCGCGCTCGACCGAGCGCATCGAGTTGACGTTCTTGGTCTCGGTGCGGGTGCCGAGCTTCTCCTGGCCACGGGGGCGCAGCGACACGTTGGCGTCGCAGCGCAGGTTGCCGCGCTCCATGCGCGCCTCCGAGATGCCCAGCCCGATCACGATGTCGCGGATCGTCTGGACGTACGCCTTCGCCACTTCCGGGGCCCGATGCTCCGCGCCGAAGATGGGCTTGGTGACGATCTCGACCAGCGGGACCCCGGCACGGTTGTAGTCCACGAGCGAGTACTCGGCGCCCTGGATCCGTCCCGTCGATCCACCGACGTGCGTCAGCTTGCCGGCGTCCTCCTCCATGTGCGCCCGCTCGATGGGCACCTCGAGGAGGGTGCCGTCGGCGAGCTCGATCTCCACCTGACCGTCGAACGCTATCGGCTCGTCGTACTGCGAGATCTGATAGTTCTTGCCGAGGTCGGGGTAGAAGTAGTTCTTCCGCGCGAACCGGCTGGACGGCGCGATCGAGCAGCCGAGCGCGAGACCCAGGCTGATCGAGTGCCGCACGGCGGTCTCGTTGACGACCGGAAGCGAGCCAGGCAGACCCATGTCGACCGGAGCGACGAGCGTGTTCGGCTGCGCGCCGTGGTTGGCGGAGTTCGCGGGGTTCGCCGCGCCCGAGAACATCTTGGTCTCGGTGTTGAGCTCGACGTGCACCTCGAATCCCAGCACCGGCTCGAAGAGCTCCAGCGCCTTGTCGAAGTCCATCAGCATGTCCTTCGCCATCAGCGGGCACCTCCGTTCGCACCGATCGCCGGTGCTCTGTCGAGGAGCGGACCGCCCCACGCGTCCACGAGCAGGGCCTCCAGCGCGGCACCCACGCGATACAGTCGGGCATCTTCGTAGGCGGGAGCCAGGAACTGGATCCCCACCGGCAGACCGTCCTCCGACGCGAGCCCGGACGGGATGGAGATCCCAGGCACCCCGGCGAGGTTCGCGGGGATGGTGGTCACGTCGTTGAGGTACATCTGGAGCGGGTCGTCGATCTTCTCGCCGAGCTTGAAGGCGGTGGTCGGAGCCGACGGGGTGGCGATGACGTCGACCTGCGAGAACGCGGCTGCGAAGTCGCCCTGGATGAGGGTGCGCACCTTCTGCGCGGAGCCGTAGTAGGCGTCGTAGTAGCCCGCCGAGAGCGCGTAGGTCCCGAGGATGACGCGACGCTTGACCTCGTCGCCGAAGCCGGCATCGCGGGTCGCGGCCATGACGTCCTCCACGGTGCCGCCGGGGACGTCGACGCGGAGGCCGAAGCGCACCGAATCGAACTTCGCGAGGTTGCTTGATGCCTCGGCCGGGAGGATCAGGTAGTACGCGGCGACCCCGTACTCGAAGTGGGGTGCGCTGATGTCGATGATCTCGGCGCCGTGCGCCTGCATCACGGCGAGCGCCGCTCGGAAGGACTCCGACACGCCGACCTGGAATCCGCTGTCGGGGAGCTCGCGGATGATGCCGACCTTGAGACCTTCGAGCACGGCGCCCGTCGCGCCCTCGCGCGCCGCAGCGGCGAACGACGGCCACTCGTGTGCGAGTGAGGTCGAGTCGTGCGGGTCATGGCCGCCGATCACGTCGTGCAGAAGCCCGGCGTCGAGCACCGTGCGCGTGACGGGGCCGACCTGATCCAGGCTCGAGGCGAGGGCGATGGCGCCGTATCGGCTGACGCCGCCGTACGTGGGCTTGATGCCCACCGTCCCCGTCACGTGCGCCGGCTGCCGGATGGAGCCGCCCGTGTCGGACCCCAGGGCGAGCGAGGCCTCGAAGGCGGCGACGGCCGCCGCCGAACCACCCCCCGATCCGCCGGGGATGCGGTCGAGGTCCCACGGGTTGCGCGTCGGTCCGTAGGCCGAGTGCTCGGTCGACGAGCCCATTGCGAACTCGTCCATGTTGGTCTTGCCGAGCGGGACGAGGCCGGCTGCGCGCGAGCGGGCGACGACGGTGGCGTCGTACGGCGACATGTAGCCCTCGAGGATCCGCGATCCGCTGGTCGACGGCATGTCGGTCGTGACCAGCACGTCCTTGATCGCCAGCGGCACGCCCGCGAGGGGGCCGAGCTCCTCGCCGGCGGCGCGACGGCGGTCGATGTCGGCGGCGGCGTCGAGCGCGTGCGCGTTGATGTGGAGGAACGCGTGGATGTCGGTGTCGACGGCGGCGATGCGGTCGAGGTGGGCCTGCGTCGCCTCGACGCTGGAGACCTCGCGGGTGGACAATTTGTCTGCGAGCGCGGCGGCGCTCAGCTTCGTGAGATCGGTCACGTCTGTCCCTTACTGCTCTTCGCCGAGGATCGCGGTCACGCGGAAGCGGCCGTCCGCGGCATCCGGCGCGTTCTGGAGCACCTGGGCGGGGGTCAGCTGGCCGCCCGCCACGTCGGAGCGGAAGACGTTCTGCAGCGCGATGGGGTGGCTGGTGGCGGGGACGTCCGGCGTGGCCACTTCGGAGACCTTGGCGATGTTGTCGACGATCGCGTCGAGCTGTCCGGTGAGGCGCCCGACCTCCTCGTCGCTCAGCTGGATCCGGGCGAGCACACCGAGATGGCGCACGAGATCGGGGGTGATTTCAGACACCCCCCAAGCCTACCGGGGCCGCGCCCCCGAGCCGTGGCGGCCGCGGCGTAGGCTGTGGCCGTGACGACGTACGACCCGCCTCGCCCCTGGATCGCCAGCTACGCCGAAGGCGTTCCGGAGGACCTCGCACCGGTGACCGGATCGCTCGTCGACATCGTCGCCGCGTCGGCGAGGGACTACCCGGATGCCACGGCTCTGCAGTTCTTCGGTCGCGAGACGTCCTACCGCTCGCTGCACGAGCAGATCGAGCGAGCCGCGGCGGGCCTGCGCCGTCTCGGGGTGAAGGCCGGAGATCCGGTCGCCATCGTCCTGCCCAACTGCCCGCAGCACATCGTCGCGTTCTACGCGATCCTGCGGCTCGGCGCCGTCGTCATCGAGCACAACCCCCTCTACACACCGCGGGAGCTGCGCAAGCAGTTCGAGGACCACGGCGCGAAGCACGCGATCGTGTGGAGCAAGGCGGTCAAGACCGTCCAGGACTTCCCCGCCGACGTGGCCGTGACCAGCCTCATCTCGGTGGACGTCGTGAAGGCCATGCCGTGGCGCATGCGGGCGGCGCTGACGCTGCCGGTCGCCAAGGCCCGTGAAGCGCGGCAGGCCCTCACAGAGCGCGTCTCGGGAACGGTGGCGTGGGAGCAGGTCGTCGGCACGCCGCCCCTGCCGGCCTCGCATCCGCGCCCGGGAACCGGCGACCTTGCTCTGATCCAGTACACCAGCGGGACGACCGGCACGCCCAAGGGGGCTGCGCTCACGCACCGCAACCTGCTCGCCAATGCCGCGCAGGCCCGCGCCTGGGTGCCCTCGATCGTGCGGGGCGACGGATGCGTCGTCTACGCGGTGCTGCCGATGTTCCATGCCTATGGGCTGACGCTGTGCCTGACCTTCGCGATGTCGATGGGCGCGCGACTCGTGCTCTTCCCCCGCTTCGATCCGGACATGGTGCTGGAGGTCACGAAGAAGCATCCCGCGACGTTCCTGCCGCTGGTCCCGCCGATCGCGGACCGGCTGCTGAAGGCTGCGCGCGAGAGAGGCGTCTCGCTCGAGGGCACCCGGGTGGCGATCTCCGGCGCCATGGCGCTGCCCCATGAACTGGTGGTCCCGTTCGAGGCTGCCACCGGCGGCTATCTCGTCGAGGGCTACGGGCTCAGCGAGTGCTCCCCCGTGCTCATGGCGAATCCCGTCGCGGACAACCGCGTTCCCGGGACGGTGGGACTTCCTCTTCCGGGCACCGAGTGCCGCGTCGTCGATCCCGACGACCCGACCCGCGACGTGCCCGCCGGTGAGAGGGGCGAGCTCCTCGTGCGCGGACCGCAGGTGTTCGGTGGGTACTACGGCAAGCCCGAGGAGACCGAGGCGGTGTTCGCCGACGGCTGGTTCCGCACCGGCGACATCGTCACGATCGACGATGCCGGGTTCGTGCGCATCGTGGACCGCATCAAGGAGCTCATCATCACCGGCGGGTTCAACGTGGCGCCGACCGAGGTCGAGAACGCCTTGCGCCAGCACCCGCAGGTCGATGATGCGGCAGTGGTCGGGCTTCCCAGCGAGCACTCGGGCGAGGAGGTCGTCGCCGCCGTCGTCGTCTCCCCCGGCCAGGAGATCGACCTGGAGTCGGTGCGCGATTTCGTCCGCAGCATCCTCACGCCTTACAAGGTCCCGCGCCGCATCTTCGTCGTCGATGAGCTTCCGAAGTCGCTCATCGGAAAGGTGCTGCGCCGTCAGGTGCGCGACCGTCTGCTGACGCTCATCACCGGCTCCTAGGCCGTCACACCAGGTCGCCGCGCGCCACAGCGACGGCGTACGGGTGAACCGTCGCCGTGAAGAGCCCGCCGGCGACAGCCGGATCCGCCTCGGTGATGGCGCGGGCGGTCTCTGCGTCCGGCGCCTCGAAGATCGCGATCCCGAAGGTCCCGACCGGCTCCTGGGTGCGCCCGGCGAGGATGAGGATGCCGCGGTCCCTGAGATCGATCAGATAGTCGAGGTGCGCGGAGGCCAGGACCTGTTCGTCCGCTGTCGGCGCCGCCGGCATCTCGGGGCGGGTGGGGACGACCCGGTAGAGCCACTGCGACATACCGGCATCATTCCGCAGTGGCGACGGCGTCGTCCAGGGCCGACGGGCCCACCGTCACCAGGGTGTGGAACTGCGCGGCGTCGAGGATGCGGACGCCCAGCTCCTCCGCCTTCGCGAGCTTCGAGCCCGCACCGGGTCCGGCCGCGACGAAGTCGGTCTTCTTCGACACGCTGGAGGCCGCCTTGCCGCCGGCGCGGATGATGGCCTCCTGCGCGCCCTCGCGGGTGTACCCCTCGAGCGATCCGGTAGCGACCACCGTCAGACCGTCGAGCACTCCGCCGCTCCTGGTCGCCGCCCCCGGTCCGGGGTGGCCGGGCGTCGCCAGCTGCGCACCGGCGGCGGACCACCGCTCGACGATGTCACGATGCCAGTCGACCTCGAACCAGTCGCGGAGCGAATCGGCGATGATGCCGCCGACGCCCTCGACCCCCGCGAGTTCATCACGCGACGCCGTGCGGATCGCCTCCACCGAGCCGAACCACTGCGCGAGCGCGCGGGCGGCCACGGGTCCGACGTGACGGATGTTCAGCGCCACGAGGAACCGCCAGAGTTCCTTGGTCTTCGCCCGTTCCAGCTGGTCGAGCAGGGTGAGCGCCTGCGCCGACGGCTGTGGGCCGGTCAGGCCGGCCTTCTTCTCTGCGGCCGACGGGTTGCGCCGGAACGGCGCCCGACGCACGAGCTCGCCGGACTTCTCGTCGACGCGCGGCTCGCCCGTCTCGGCGTCGCGCACGACCACCTCGATCGGCACCAGCTGATCGATGGTGAGGTCGAACAGACCGGCCTCGGTCTCAAGCGGCGGCGCGTCGGGCACGGAGGGCTGTGTGAGCGCCGCGGCGGTCACCTCGCCGAGCGCCTCGATGTCGAGGGCGCCGCGCGAGCCGATGTGCTCCACCCGCCCCCTCACCTGGGCGGGGCAGGCGCGCGTGTTCGGGCAGCGGAGGTCGATGTCGCCCTCTTTCGCGGGCGCGAGCGGCGATCCGCACTCCGGGCAGCGGGTCGGCATCACGAACTCGCGCTCGGAGCCGTCGCGCAGCTCGACGACGGGGCCGAGCACCTCCGGGATGACGTCACCGGCCTTGCGCAGCACCACCGTGTCGCCGATGAGCACGCCCTTGGCACGCACGACATCCTGGTTGTGCAGCGTTGCCTGCCGCACGACGGAGCCGGCGACGCGCGCCGGCGCCATGACCGCGAACGGCGTCGCCCGACCCGTCCGGCCGACCGACACCACGATGTCGAGCAGCTTGGTGTTCACCTGCTCGGGCGGGTACTTGTACGCGATCGCCCACCGGGGAGCCCGACTCGTCGCCCCCAGCTCGTCGTGCAGGGCGAGCTCGTCGACCTTGACCACGACGCCGTCGATCTCATGCTCGACGTCGTGGCGGCGCTCGCCGTAGCGCGCGACGAACGCGAGCACCCCGTCGACGTCGTCGGCCGTTGCGAAGTACGGGCTCGCCGGCAATCCCCACTCGGCCAGCAGCGCGTAGGTCTCGCTCTGCGCGTCGACCGGCGGCCGGCTCCAGGCGCCGATGCCGTGGACGAACAGTCGGAGGGAGTCCAGTCGCGCCTGCCCGGCCTCGCGCTCGAGGCCGTCCTTCTTGTCGAGCTGCTGCCGCAGACCGCCGGATGCGGCGTTGCGGGGGTTGGCGAACGAGGGGAACCTGCGCTCAGCGCTGATGCGCGCCTTGCTCTCGTCGAACGCACGGCCGCGCGCGCGCGTCTCGTCGACGGCTCGATCTCTCATCTCCGCCTGCAGCGCATTGAGCCGCTCGAAGGAGGCGACGGGGATGAAGACCTCGCCGCGCACCTCCACGAGATCCGGGTGGCCGGTTCCCCTCAGGCGCTGGGGGATGCCGGGGACGCGCACGGCGTTCATCGTGACGTCCTCGCCGACGCGTCCGTCGCCCCGCGTGGCGGCGGAGGTGAGCACGCCCCGCTCGTAGCGGAGGCTGATCGCCAGTCCGTCGATCTTGAGCTCGGTGAGCCAGCGGACGCCGCGCCCTGCGGCGGCCTCGGTCTTGAGGCACCAGTCGCGCAGCTCGTCGGGGCTGAACACGTTGTCGAGGCTCAGCATCCGCTCGGCGTGCTCGACCGGCGCGAACAGCGAGCTCTCGGCTGCGCCCACCGTCTGCGTGGGGGAATCCTGGCCCTGCAGCTCGGGATGCATGTGCTCGATCTCTTCGAGGCGGCGCATCCAGGCGTCGTACGTCGCGTCGTCGACGATCTCCGCGTTGCGTCCGTAGTACGCGTCGCGCGCACCGAGGATGCGCTCCGTCAGATCCTGGGCTTCGATCCGCGCGGCCTCGAGGCCGGCGTCTGCGGGAAGTGCGGCATCCGTCACCCCGTCAGTCTAGAAGCGGGGTCGGACACGACGAGGGGCGCGGAGGCGCTCAGGCCTCCACGGGAACGGCGGAGACGGTGCGGTCGATCGTGAACTGCCCGATCACCCGCGTGCCCTCGTAGAGCACGGCAGTCTGCCCGGGGGCGACGCCGTCGAACGGCGTCTCGGGCACGACGCGCAGCACGCCGCCCGCCAGCGTGGCGGTCGCCGGCACAGGATCGGCGTGCGCGCGGATCTGCACCTGGCAGGAGAACCGGCCGACCTGCGGCGCGCGACCGGCCCAGGTGAAGCGCTCCCCCGCGATCTCGGCGGTCGCCAGGGCCTCCTTCGGCCCCACCACGACGGTGTTCGTGACGGGTCGCACCTCCAGCACGAAGCGCGGCTTGCCGTCGGGTGCCGGCACACCGAGCTGCAGGCCGCGGCGCTGACCCACCGTGAACGCGTGGGCACCGCCGTGAGCACCCACCACGGCCCCCGACCTGTCGACGATGTCGCCGCGGGCGGCTCCCACCTTCTCCGCCAGCCAGCCCCGTGTGTCGCCGTCGGGGATGAAGCAGATGTCGTGACTGTCGGGCTTGTGGGCGACGGTGAGCCCGCGCGACTCCGCTTCGGCGCGGACGACGGCCTTGGACGGCGTCGAGCCGAGGGGGAAGTACGTGTGCGCGAGCTGCTGGGCGGTGAGCACACCGAGCACGTACGACTGGTCCTTGGCCGCATCCGACGCGCGATGCAGCTCGAGTCCGTCCGGACCGTCGACCAGGGTGGCGTAGTGGCCGGTGCAGACCGCGTCGAAACCCAGCTCGAGGGCGCGCTCCAGGAGAGCGGCGAACTTGATCCTCTCGTTGCAGCGCATGCACGGATTTGGGGTGCGGCCGGCACGGTACTCGGCGACGAAGTCGTCGATGACGTCGTCGCGGAACCGCTCCGAGAAGTCCCACACGTAGAAGGGGATGCCGAGCCGGTCGGCGGCGCGGCGCGCATCCATCGCGTCCTCGATCGTGCAGCACCCGCGGCTGCCGGTGCGCAGCGTGCCGCCGGCGCGCGACAGCGCCAGATGCACGCCGACCACGTCGTGACCCGCCTCGACGGCGCGCGCGGCCGCGACGGCGGAGTCGACGCCACCGCTCATGGCCGCAAGGATCCGCATGCGCCCAGTCTACGAACCGGACCCTGACCGGTACCCGGACGCCGCGCGGGCTCGCTCGACCGCGTCCGGCACCGCGGCGATCACCGCGTCGACGTCGGCGTCGACGGTGGTGCGGCCCATCGTGAACCGCAGCACCTGGCGGGCCTCGGCGTCCGTGCGTCCCATCGCGCGCACGACGTGGGACGGCTCGGGCACGCCCGCCTGACACGCCGACCCGGTGGAGACCGCGATCCCGGCGACGTCCAGCAGGAACAGCAGCGTCTCCCCGGGTGCGCCGGGGAAGAGCAGGTGCGCATTCCCGGGGATGCGCGCCACCGGGTCGCCCAGCAGCGTCGCATCCGGGATCGCGTCACGGATGCCTCGCACCAGCCGCTCCCGCAGCGTCGCGAGTCGCACCGCCTCCGCTTCGCGCTCGAGCTCGGCGAGCTCGGCGGCGACCGCGAACCCCACTGCCCCCGGGACGTCCGGGGTGCCGGCGCGCAGGCGCCGCTGCTGACCCCCGCCGTGCACGAGCGCCGCGAGCTCGGCGCCGCGGGCGACCACGAGCGCCCCCACCCCGACGGGGCCGCCGATCTTGTGCGCCGAGACGCTGAGGGCTGCCAGGCCGGCCCTGCCGCGGGCGGCGCCTCGCCACGCGCGGAAAGACACCGGAACGTGTCCGAACGCCGCGACGGCGTCGAGGTGCAGCGGGACGTCGGCCCGGAGCGCCGCCTCCGACAGCGACGCGGCGTCGTTCACGGTGCCGGCCTCGTTGTTCGCCACGAGCGCCGTCGCGAGCGCCGCCCCCGGGAGGGCCTGGGCGAACTCGTCCAGCCGGATGCCCGCGTCGGCGTCCACGCCGACATGGCGCACCTGCGCCCCCTGCGTCTCGAGCCACTCGACGGCGTCCAGCGTCGCGTGGTGCTCGGCATCGGGCAGCACCACGGCATCGGCGGTGGACTCTCGTGCCCACCACAGTCCCTTCACGGCCAGATTGACCGCCTCGGTGCCCCCGGAGGTGAACACGACCTCGATCGGGTCGGCGTCCAGCACCGCGGCGAGCCGTTCGCGCGCCTCTTCCAGCAGGCGACGCGCGTGCTGTCCGGCGGCGTGGATAGAGCTCGCGTTGCCGGCGCGCGCCGCCGCGTCGATCCAGGCGTCGCGGGCCTCCGGCCGCAGCGGGGCGGTCGCGGCGTGGTCGAGGTAGATCTCCACACGGACCCCCTCGCGATCGATGTGCGGTGCTGCTGCGCCGCAGTCCCGGCGACGGTGAGACCGAGTCCCGTAACACCGCCGACTCCGACGATGGTTATCGTAGTCGGCATGGCCAGCCCGGAGTCCGTCATCTCGCCTCCCGTCGCGGGACTGCTCGATGCGCGGTTCGACGGGCTCGGCGTGGTGCTGATCCCGGACGGGGGCCGGCTGCGGGTGTGGTCGGACGCCGCCGATGCGGTGGACCTCGTCGTCTTCGATGACCCCGACCTCGACTGGATCACGGCCAGCGAGCCCCTCGCCCCGATCGGCGGAGGGGTCTGGGAGATCACCTCGCCGCTCCTGCGTCCCGGCGTGCGCTACGCGATCCGCGTGGACGGCCCGCAGGGGCCGGGAAACACGTTCAACCGCGGCACGCTGCTGCTCGAGCCCTACACGCGCGGTCTCGTGCGCACGGGTTACGACGGCTGGCGCTCCGCCGTGGTCGACGGTTCATTCGACTGGGCGGGGGCGACCAAGCCGCGGGTTCCGATGGACCGCACGGTGATCTACGAAGGCCATCTCAAAGGCATGTCCAAGCGGCATCCGGACGTTCCCGGCGCGCTGCGCGGAACGTATGCGGGCCTGGCCCACCCCGCGATGGTGCAGCACTTCCTCGACCTCGGGGTGACGAGCATCCAACTCCTGCCCGTGCACGCCTTCACGACCGAGCCCCGCCTCCTTCAGCACGGCCTCACGAACTACTGGGGCTACAACTCCCTCAACTTCTTCACACCCCACGCGGCCTACGCGACCGAGGACGCCCGGCGCCGGGGACCCGACGCGGTGCTGCGGGAGTTCAAGGGGATGGTGAAGCTGCTGCACGAGGCCGGACTCGAGGTCATCCTCGACGTGGTCTACAACCACACCGCCGAGGAAGGACTCGGCGGGCCGCGGTCCAGTTTCCGGGGCATCGACAACCGGGCCTACTACCGGCAGCACCCCGATGGCGCCTACATCGACGTGACCGGGTGCGGCAATTCGCTGAACACGTCGACGGATGCCGCAGCCCGGCTGGTGCTCGATTCGCTGCGGTACTGGGCCGAAGACGTCCAGATCGACGGCTTCCGCTTCGATCTGGCGGCCACGCTCGGCCGCGACGAGGCACACACGTTCACCCCCGACCACGAGCTCTTGCGCGCCATCATCGACGATCCCGCCCTCGAGGGGGTCAAGAAGATCGCCGAGCCGTGGGACGTCGGCATGGGCGGCTGGCAGACCGGCAACTTCGGGGAAGGCTGGACCGAGTGGAACGACCGCTACCGCGATCGGGTCCGCAACTTCTGGCTCAGCGATGTCGACTACGCCCGTCGCGCGTCGACCTCGCCCGTCGGCGTCGGCGGCTTCGCCACGCGGCTCGCCGGATCCGCGAACACCTTCACGCAGGAGCGCGGCCCGCTCGCCGGCGTCAACTTCGTCACCGCGCACGACGGCTTCACGCTTCGCGACCTGGTCTCGTACGACGTCAAGCACAATCACGGCAACGGCGAGCAGAACCGGGACGGCGCCGACACCAATCGGTCCTTCAACCACGGCGCCGAGGGCCCGACCGACGACGAGGGCATCCTCGCCACGCGCCGCAAGGCCATGCGGAACCTGCTGGGCACGCTGCTGCTGTCCGCCGGGGTGCCGATGCTGACCGCGGGCGACGAGTTCGCACGCACCCAGCGTGGCAACAACAACGCCTACTGCCACGACTCGATGCTGACCTGGCTGTCGTGGGAGCACGCGCCGTGGCAGCGCGACCTCTACACACACGTGCGTCATCTGCTTCGCCTGCGCCGGGACAATCCCGCGCTGCGCCCGAGCAGGTTCGCACGACTCGGCGAGCACACGCCGTCGGCATCCGTCATGGAGTGGTACGACGAGCACGGCCGGACGATGTCGGGCGAGCGGTGGACCGATCCTGCCCACCGGACGCTGCAGTACGTCGCAGCCTCCACTCCCGAATTCGAGGGCTTCAACCGCGTGCTGCTCATCGTGCACGGCACGGAACGGCCGATCGATGTGACGTTGCCCGACGTGGAGGGCGTGACGCGGTTCGTCCCGCTGTGGTCCAGCGCCGACGAGGTTCCCTCGACCGGCGACGGGGCCGCATGCGTGCCCGGCGAGATCGTCCGCCTCCCCGGCACGTCGATGCGCCTCTTCCGCGCCGAATAGGGGGCGCGACGCGCCCCGGGGCGCACGCTACCGCATCGGTGGCCCTGCGTCACGCCGCTGTGCGGTTCGACAGGGGCGCGATAGGTTCGAGGCGTGGTCACGTCGACGCGTTCAGCGCTCTCCCGTCCCTGGCGGAGCGCCGCAGCCCTCCCCGTCCGCGATGCCGCCGCCCGGCAGCCCGAGCTCGACACGGCAGCTCGCCGCGTCCCCCTCGCCAAGCCGTCTCCCGCGGTGCCGTGGGGCGACTACCGGCCGAAGGCGTTCGTGGGCGAGGTCGTCCCGTTCGTCGTGACGTCGTTCCGCGAGGGACACGACCGCATCGGCGTTCAGCTGCGGCTGTTCTCGCCCTCGGGTGACGAGTCCCTGCATCGCCTCGATCCCCTCGAAGACGGATTCGACCGGTGGCGGACGGAGGTCGCGCTGCTGGAGCAGGGCGTCTGGCGCTTCCGGTTCGAGTCGTTCGGCGACGAGTTCGCCACGTGGGAGCACGCCGCCGCCCTCAAGATCGCCGCCGGGGTGGATGCGGCGCTCATGCGCGAGATCGGGGCGCTCCTGTTCGACCGTGCGCGCGCCGAGAAGGACCGCCCGGCGGCGGAGCGGAAGGCGCTGGCGACGGCTGCCGCGTCGCTCCGTGACGCCGGCGTCGACGACGCCGGCGCGCTGGAGATCGTGACCGACGCCACCATCGCCGGCTTCTTCCGTCAACGCCCCGTCATGTCGCTCGTCACGCTCGGGGACGACTTGGAACTCCTCGTGGAGCGCGAGCGTGCCGGAGTGGGCGCGTGGTACGAGTTCTTCCCGCGCTCGGAGGGCGCGCGCCGGCTCAAGGACGGCACCGTCAAGAGCGGCACGTTCCGCACTGCCGCCAAGCGGCTCCCGGGCGTCGCGGCCATGGGGTTCGAGGTGCTCTACCTGCCGCCCATCCATCCCATCGGCACGCTCAACCGCAAGGGACCGAACAACACCCTCGACGCGGGCCCGCAGGATCCCGGTTCCCCGTGGGCGATCGGGTCGGCCGCCGGCGGTCACGACACCGTCCACCCCGACCTCGGAGGGCTTGCGGACTTCCGGGCGTTCGTCCGTGCGGCGAAGGCCGAGGGGCTGGAAGTAGCGCTCGACCTCGCCCTGCAGGCCGCCCCGGATCATCCGTGGGTCGCCGAGCACCCGGAGTGGTTCACGACCCTTCCGGACGGCTCGATCGCGTACGCCGAGAACCCGCCCAAGAAGTACCAGGACATCTATCCCGTCAACTTCGACAACGACCCGGCCGGGATCCGTGCCGAGGTGCTGCGCGTCGTGCGGCACTGGATCGCCCAGGGCGTGCGCATCTTCCGCGTCGACAACCCGCACACCAAGCCCCTGCAGTTCTGGGAGTGGCTCATCCGCACGGTGAACGCCGAGGAGCCGGACGTCGTCTTCCTCGCCGAGGCGTTCACCCGTCCCGCACCGCTGCAGAGTCTCGCCTCCGCGGGCTTCCAGCAGAGCTACACGTACTTCACGTGGCGCAACACCAAGGCGGAACTGGAAGAGTTCCTGTCGCAGCTCGCGCACGAGACGGCCGACTTCCTCCGCCCGAACCTGTTCGTCAACACGCCGGACATCCTGACCGAGTACCTGCAGTACGGCGGGCGCCCGGCGTACCGCATCCGCGCCGCAATCGCCGCGACGGCGGCGCCGACGTACGGCGTGTACGCGGGCTACGAACTCTACGAGAACGTCGCGCGCCCGGGTTCGGAAGAGAACATCGACAACGAGAAGTACGAGTACAAGTTCCGCGACTGGGCTGGCGCCGTAGAGCGCGGCGACTCACTGGCACCGTTCCTCACCAGGCTCAACGAGATCCGCCGCGCCCACCCCGCGCTGCGGCAGCTGCGCAACCTGAGCGTCCACTGGAGCGACGACGATGCGATCCTCGTCTACGCCAAGCACCTCGACGCGGCCGTGTCGCCCGATGGACGCAGCGACACCGTCATCGTCGTCGTCAACACCGACCCGCACTCCGTCCGGCAGACGATGGTCCACCTGGACACGCGCGTGTGGGGCGTGGAGCCGGGCACGCCGTTCGAGGTCGAGGATCTCCTCACCGGAGCCAGGTGGACGTGGTCTGATCACAACTACGTGATGCTCGACGCGTTCACCGAGCCGGTCCACATCCTCCATGTGAAGGAGTCCCGATGATGTTCTCCGACGAGATCCTCGACACCGTCGCCACCGGCTCGTATCACGACCCGCACGCGGTGCTCGGCATCCATCCCGACACCGATGCGGAGGGAGCGAAGACCTGGGTCGTCCGAGCACGACGACCGCTGGCGCGCAGCGTCACGGCCTCGTTCGCGGACGGCACTCGCGTGCCTCTCGAGCACGTCCGTGCGGGCATCTGGGAGGGGACGCGCTCCGGCGGCGCCGCCGGGCGGTACGAGCTCGTCGCCGCGTACGAGGACGGTCCCGACTTCGTCAGCGAGGATCCCTACCGGCACTCCCCGACGATCGGCGAGCTCGATCTGCACCTGATCCGCGAGGGCCGCCACGAAGAGCTGTGGCGGGTTCTGGGCGCGCACGAGCGCGATCACGAGGGGTCCTCCGGCACGGCGTTCACCGTGTGGGCGCCCAACGCGCGCGCCGTCCGGGTGGTCGGCGACTTCAACGGCTGGGACGGCCAGGGACACGCCATGCGCTCGATGGGCGGCAGCGGCGTGTGGGAGCTCTTCCTCCCCGGCATCGGCGCGGGCACGTCCTACAAGTTCGAGCTGCTCGGACGCAACGGGCACTGGGCGCAGAAGGCCGACCCCATGGCGCAGTTCGCGGAGGTGCCGCCGGCGACCGCGTCCGTGGTCGTCCGCTCGTCGTACACGTGGGGCGACGGGGACTGGCTGGCCCAGCGGGCCAAGTCCACCCCGGTGTCGCGGCCCATGTCGGTCTACGAGCTGCACTTCGGCTCCTGGCGTCAGGGGCTGTCCTACCGGGATGCCGCGGACCAGCTGATCGATTACGTCAGCGGCCAGGGATTCACGCACATCGAATTCCTTCCCCTGGCCGAGCATCCGTTCGGCGGATCCTGGGGCTATCAGGTGACCGGCTACTACGCCCCGACCAGTCGCTACGGCCACCCGGACGACCTCCGCTACCTCATCGACCGGCTGCACCAGGCCGGTATCGGGGTGATCATGGACTGGGTCCCCGGTCACTTCCCGAAGGATGCCTTCGCCCTGGCCCGCTTCGACGGCGAGGCGCTGTACGAGCACCCGGACCCGCGGCGCGGGGAGCACCGGGACTGGGGCACCTACATCTTCGACTACGGCCGCAACGAGGTGCGGAACTTCCTCGTCGCCAACGCGCTGTACTGGTTCGAGGAATTCCACGTCGACGGCCTCCGCGTGGACGCGGTCGCCTCCATGCTCTACCTCGACTATTCGCGCAACGAGGGCGAGTGGGCGCCGAACGTCCACGGCGGCCGCGAGAACCTCGAGGCCATCCGCTTCCTCCAGGAAGTCAACGCCACCGCGTACAAGCGCTACCCCGGCATCGCGATGATCGCCGAGGAGTCCACCAGCTTCCCGGGCGTCACCGCTCCCACCGGCCACGCCGGGCTGGGCTTCGGGTTCAAGTGGAACATGGGCTGGATGAACGACTCCCTGCAGTACATCAAGCGCGATCCGCTGTACCGCTCGCACCACGAAGGCGAGATGTCGTTCTCGTTCGTCTATGCCTTCAGCGAGAACTACGTCCTGCCCATCAGCCACGACGAGGTCGTGCACGGCAAGGGCAGCCTCTTCGGACGGATGCCGGGCGATCACTGGCAGCAGCTGGCGAACATGCGAGCCTTCCTGGCCTACATGTGGGGCCACCCCGGCAAGCAGCTGCTGTTCATGGGGCAGGAGTTCGGCCAGCTGTCGGAGTGGTCCGAGGGCCGATCGCTGGACTGGTGGCTCCTCGACCAGCCGGCGCATGCGCAGCTGCAGCACTTCGTCGGCACCCTGAACCAGGTCTATCGCGACCAATCGGCACTCTGGGCACGCGACAGCGACGGCGCGGCGTTCACCCGACTGGGTGGACCGCACTGGAACTCCAATGTCATCGCGTTCGCCCGGCGGGACTGGCACGGCAACACCGTCGTCGTGATCGCGAACTTCTCCGGCTCCACGATCGGCTCGTACGAGCTGGATCTTCCCGAGGCGGGGGTCTGGCACGAGATCCTCAACACGGATGCCCAGGCCTACGGCGGCTCGGGGGTCGGCAATCTCGGTGTCGTGCACGCGGGCGCCGGCGGACGCGCGTCCCTGGTGCTGCCGCCGCTGGGCGTCCTGTGGCTGCGCCACGGCACGCCGGCGCACATCCCCTCACCGACGCAGGGTTGATCGGCCGCGCGGCGTACCGCGTCGCGTGGCCGGCCGCCGGGTGTGACGGCGCCGTCGGGGTCAGCGGGTGTCGTGCGCCGTTCAGAAGAGCAGCGACGCGAGCCGGCTGCGCGCGGCGATCACACGGGGGTCGGCGTCACCGACGAGCCCGAACAGTTCGAGAAGCCGTTCGCGCACCGGAGTGCGCTCCTCTGAGGGGAGCTGCGCGAAGAGATCGAGCAGCCGCCCGAAGGCATCCTCGACATGCCCGCCCGCGACATCGAGGTCGGCCACCGCGAGCTGCGCGGCGACGTCCGTCGGAGCGGCGGCCGCAGCTGCGCGGGCAGCCTGCAGGTCGAGGCCCTGCACACGGTCGAGCAGCCGCACCTGGCTGAGGCCGGCGCGCGCCTCGGCGTCCCGCGGGTTCTCGGCGAGAGCCTTCTCGTACGCGGCGATGGCGCGAGGATAGTCGCCAGCCTCGATCGCATCGAACGCCTCGGCGTGCAGCGGGGGCAGCGGCGGCTCGGCGGGAGAGTCATCGACGGCTTCCCCGTCGACCGAGACGGTTCCCGTCACGCCGTTCTGCGCGGCCAGCTGCAAGAGCTGGGCGAACACTTCGCGCACCTGCTGCTCGGGCACCGCACCGGTGAACAGCGGCACCGGCTGACCGGCGACGAGGGCGACGACCATGGGGATGGACTGGGCCCGGAACGCCTGGGACAGCTGGGGATTCGCGTCGACGTCGACCTTCGCCAGCACCACACGGCCGCCGAGTTCTCTCACGACCCGCTCCAGCACCGGGCTCAGCTGCTTGCACGGTCCACACCACTCCGCCCAGAGGTCGACCACGATGGGGACCGTCCGTGAGAGCTCGAGCACCTGCGGGAACGACTCGTCGGTCACGTCGAGCACGAGAGACGGGACGGCGACGGCGCCGGCAGGCGCCTGCTCCTCACCCGAAGCAGCGGGTGCGGGGCGATTGCGCAGGGCGGAGAGGTCGACGGCACCGCGAACCGCGGCACCCAGGCTGGGATCGGTCACGAGAGAACCTTCGCATCGAGGATGTCGGAAGAGTAGCCCAGGAGCCGGATCTTCTCGGTGGACCCGGGACCGGGCACGTAGAAGAACACCTGGTCGCTGAAGGTGGTGGCGAAGCCGGTCGCGGACTGGTCGACGCCGGCCAGTGACTTGACCGTGAGGTTGCCGTCGACCTTGATGACGGCATCCGCGTTCGTCGGCTTCACGGTGTCGATCTCATTCACGTTGACCGCCACGATCGCGCCGCTCTCGACGGTCTGCAGCGCGAACGGCGCCTGCGCACCCGGAGCCGAGCTGAACTCGAGGCTTCCGGTCGACGACGCGGTCTTGTTGAACTCGTCGAGGCGGCGCTGACGGTCGGCGGTGATGCTCGCCCGAAGCTGATCCCCTTCGACCTCGAAGTAGTCGTAGTACTCGCTGTCCTCGCCCTTGTTGATCACATCCGAGTACGCCGCGGCGACCTGGTCGGGAGGCAGCAGCAGGAAGGGCGAGTCCGGCTCCACCTGTGGCGCGCCGATGTAGGCCGGCGCGAGGTCGGGCAGCGTCGTCGAGGCCTCGAGGCTCGCGATGTACGAGAGCTTGTAGTCCGCCCAGGCGTCCCGCTGCGTCATGACCATGATGCTCGAGGTCTTCGACTGCTCGTCGTCGGCCACGGCGATGACCGAGCGGGGCCAGCCGTCGTATGCCTGCGGCAGGATGATCTCCAGCGGCTTGGCGAGGATCGGAGCAGGGGCCGCGTAGTCGGCGATCGCCGCGCGCAGCTTGTAGTTGGTGTCGCGTGCGGCCAGGGCCGCCCCCTCCAGCCGGGTCTCGGCCAGGTCGCCGTCCATCGCGGCGTCCGCATCGGCGACGGTCGCCGCGATTCGGGTGAGGATGCGCTCCGCCTGGGCCTTGGTCACCGCCGGCGCCTGCTGGCCGTCGGGGGCGATGACCGTGGTCGTGGGGGACGGTGTCGGCGACGGACCCAGCTGCGGCCAGGCGTCTGCGGAGCAGCCGCTGAAGAGCAGCGCGGAGACGGCGACGACGGGCACGACCGCGAAGGCTCGACGACCGCTGGAGACGGCACGACGCGTCGGCGTCTGACTGCTGATGACGCCCTTGCCGTCGGGGTCGTCGATCGCGATGTCGATGGGCTCGGTCACCGGAAGGGGCAGCCCCTTGCGACGGGGACCGCGCTTGCGACGCGCATGACGGATGCCGAGGATGTACAGGAAAACGCCCACGGCCATGAGGATCCCGCCGAGCACGATGAGGGGTCCTGCCCACGGGGTGGAGGTCTGCAGCGGCCACGTCACGGTCACGCGATCGGGCGCGGGGCTCGTGCCGTCGGCCGCAACGAGCACGCTCATCCCCTCGGGAAGCTGCAGGGGCGCGATCAGCAGGTCGCTGTGCTGGTACTCGTCGAGCCACAGGTCGGATCCGATGGGGCTGCGTCCCGCCGTCGCGGTCTCGTCGCCGGACGCGGTCTCGTCAGCGGGCTCTGCGGCGACCACATCGGCGGCTTCCGCGGCGGCTTCGTCGCCCGGCGAATCGGTTGGCGCGTCATCGGTGGTGGCGGCATCCGGGTCCGGCTCGACGAGCGCGGACTCCACGACACCATCGCCGCCCATCGTGACGTGGGTGTACTCGGTGTCGGAGAGCCATGCCTGCATGTCGGCGGTGCGGCCATAGGACGCGAAGAGGTCGCCCTCGCCCTGCGCGCGCAGCGTCTGGGTTCCGGGCAGCTGGGTGAGCACCGCGCCGTCGATGAGCAGATACGGCGCCTCCTCCTCGACCGTGATCGCGACCGTCTCGGTCCGGGGTCCCTGGAAGATCGTCCGCTGGGCGATGCCCGCCCCGATCATCACGGTGGCGAGCACGAAGGCCACCACGGCCCACACGAAACGCACGAAGAACACCTTTCCGGGGCGCGCAGACACTCCGCACCCTTCGATTCGACATTTCAGACTAGCGAACGCGACCTGTGAGCCGCGTGGGAGGCGCCATTGCCGGGTGGGCGCGCCGCTGGTGCGTATCCTTAGCGGACTGGTGCATCGGCGGGTCGTCGATGGGAGGGGATCTCGATGAAGCTGCACAACCCGTTCCGCACCGCCCTGCTCGCAACGCTCGGCGTCGGCCTCGGGCTGCTCCTCATCGGCAGCATCCAGAACCTCCAGACGATCCTGCTCTACGTCGGCACCGCGCTCTTCCTCTCGCTCGGCCTGGACCCGATCGTGGAGTGGCTTGAACGGCGCAAGCTGCCGCGCTGGGCTGCCGTCCTGATCACGATCCTCGGCGTGCTCGCCGCCTTCGCAGGGATCATCCTCATGGTCGTGCCGATCATCGTGCAGCAGATCGGCCAGCTCGTCGCCGCGCTGCAGGAGCTCGCCGAGGACGGCGCGTTCGACGATCCCGTCGGCGCGATCCAGGACTGGCTGCATACGGTCTTCCCCGCGCTGAACGTCGACGAGCTGTGGACCTACATCGAGGACTGGTACGCCTCCCTGGACGTCGGCGCGATCGGCTCAGAAGTGGGCAGCAGCATCATCGCGATCGTCGGCGCCCTCATCGCGGGCTTCGCCGGCGCGTTCATCGTGCTCATCCTGACCATCTACTTCACCGCCTCGACGCCGAACCTGAAGCGGGCGGTCTACCAGCTGGTCCCGGCGTCCAAGCGCGCGCGCTTCATGGATCTGGGCGAGCAGATCACCGATTCGGTCGGCTACTACGTCATCGGCCAGGTCGCGCTCGGCGTCATCAACGGCGTGCTGAGCGCCGTGTTCCTCTCGATCATCAATGCGCCGTTCCCCGCGGTCCTCGCCGTGATCGCCTTCTTCTTCTCACTCATCCCGCTCGTCGGCACCCTGACCGGCTCCACGATCATCGTGCTGACCTGCCTGGTGGTGGGCTCCCCCGCCACGGCGTTGATCGCGGCCATCTACTACCTGATCTACATGCAGATCGAGGCGTACGTGATCGCGCCCCGCATCATGGGCCGCGCGGTGTCGGTGCCCGGGGCGGTCGTCGTCATCGCCGCCCTCGCCGGCGGGTCGCTGCTGGGGCTCCTCGGGGCGCTCGTCGCCATCCCCGTGGCCGCCAGCATCCTCATCATCTACCGCCAGGTCGTCATTCCGCGCCAGAACGAGCGGTGACGTCCGGCGGGCCGGTCAGGCATCGGCGACGATCGGACCGTCCCAGTCGGTGGCCAGCGGCAGGGCGTCGGGATTGACCGCCGCGACGATCTCGGTCAGCACGCGGCGGGTCTGGTTCTCCCCCACCCACAGGTGCTTGCCGCCCTCGACCGGAATGAGGACGGCGTCGGAAACGCTGCCGAAGCGCTGGGCGGCGGCATCCGGTCGCAGGTAATCGTCGAACTCGGGCACCAGCACGATCAGGCGCCTCTCATCACCGGACCACGCGGCCACGTCGGCGTCGGTTGCGCGATGAAGCGGCGGGGAGAGCAGCACGGCGCCCTCGATCTCATGGTCGCGGCCGTACTTCAGGGCGAGCTCCGTCCCGAACGACCAGCCCACCAGCCACGGCCGCGGCAGTCCCCGGGTGTGGACGAAGTCCATGGCCGCGGCGACGTCGAAGGCCTCCGCCCGTCCGCCGTCGAACGCGCCGTCGCTCGTACCCCTCGGCGACGTCGTCCCGCGGGTGTTGAAGCGCAGCACGGCGAGGTCGGCGAGAGCCGGGAGGCGTCCGGCCGCCTTCCGCAGGATGTGCGAGTCCATGAAGCCGCCCGCGGTGGGAAGCGGATGCAGCGTCACCAGCGTCGCGACCGGGTCGCGAGTCTCAGGAAGTGCCAGCTCACCGACGAGCGTCAGGCCGTCGAGCGTCTCGAGCTCGATCTCCTCCCGACGCGCGGGCAGCAGCACCGGTCCGCGGATCTCCATTCACGTCACCTTCCAGCAATGCTGATGCCAGTGCCGGCGCGCGGCGAGATCGGCCGCATCCCCGAGCACACCGTCCGCGCGCCACGTCACCAGGTGGGCCACCCCGACGTCGATCTGCCCGCCGCACCCCGGGCATGTGTACGCCTTCTGCGCCTGTGCCGGCGTGACCGGCTGCACCGTCCACTCGACGCCGCGCCGCACCTCCGTGCGCTTCCAGCCCGCCAGCAAGCGCTCGAACGAGGGGTCGCCGCCCGGATCCTGCCGACGGCGGTTCGACCGCGGCACGGCTCAGTACCAGCCCGTGCGCTGAGAGTGGCCCCAGGCCCCGCACGGCGTGCCGTACCGGCCGCCGATGTAGCCCAGACCCCACGTGATCTGCGTGGCGGGGTTGGTCTCCCAGTCGGCGCCCGCCGTGGCCATCTTGCTTCCGGGCAGGGACTGCGGGATGCCGTATGCGCCGCTGCTGGCGTTGTACGCGTTGACCCGCCAGCCGGACTCCTTGTTCCACAGCGCGACAAGACACGCGAATTGGTCGTCGCCCCACCCACGCCCGAGCACCATGTCGTATGCGATGGCCTGCGCCGTTCCCGGGTCGGGGGTGACGAACGGAGGACGCCATCCCGGTCCCGACGCCGAGCGAGACGAGGCCGCAGTCCCGGTCGCCGTCGGTGTGGGCGTCGGCTTGGGCTTGACATAGACGGTGTAGTTGCCGCGCTCGAGCGCCGCCGGCTCGGCCACGGGCGCCTCATCCGCCTCGAGGCGCTGCACGTCTCCGAGTCCGCTGGCGTACAGCGAGACGGTCGAGTCGTCGTCCTGGACGCTGGCCTGCGCGAGCGCGAAGCCGGTGGGACCGATGTAGGCGACGACGAATCCGAGCACCGCGAACGCTGAGAACGCTCCGAGCACCCCGCGTCGCCGCGACCAGCGCGGTTGCGGAGAAGTCGTGCGACGCTGCCGCGCGGCGGGCGTCCGGATGTCCGAAGACAGCTCCTGACGAGGGGCGCGCCGAGTCGGGTGCAGCTCGTTTCCGGAAGTCACAGTGCCCCGATTCTCGCACACGCGCACGGAGCGATGCCATCCGCGGGACCGGAGCGGCGTCACTTGACGGCGAGCATCACCTCGACGACCGCGTCGAGCACCGCATCCACCTGCGTCTCGCGGTAGCCGCCGCGCTGCATCCGGAACGCGACCGACCGCACCTGCTCGACGGTCACGGACTCGCCCGTCTCGAGGTAGCGGGCCAGCTTGTCGGCCACGAGGTCCACTTCCGACACACGGTAGCCGTACCGCAGCCGAGAGACGCGGTCGAAGCGGTGCTGCGCCGGACGCGACAGACGATCCAAGACCTCCTGGGCGAGCTCCCGCGTCTGTCCCACCCACGCCCGCGCGCCCGCTTCGGCGACGGCCGCCGAGCGTTCCCGGGCGGCGAAGGCGTCCTCGATCCGCCCGAGAGCGGCGTCCACCGAGGCGATCGCGTAGCCGTGTCGCACCAGCGGGAAGGCGGCCCGGCGGATGTCGGCCGAGGTCAGGTCGTCGCTGCCGTCCTCGAAGGCGGCGCGGGCGCGCGCGAGGAAGTCGTCGACCGGCTGCTTGTCGTAGCCCTTCTCGCGCCCGTGCGCTTCGGGAAAGGACGTCCGCGCACTCGTGTCGGGTGTCGTCATGATGCCACCAGCGGGGTGAAGACGTAGTAGAGGCCGAGAGCGGCGACCACCGAGAGGAGGATCGAATCGAGTCGGTCCAGGACGCCCCCGTGCCCGGGGAGCCAGGAGCTCATGTCCTTGATGCCGAGGTCCCGCTTGACCATCGATTCGCCGAGGTCGCCGATCGTGGCGGTCACCAGGAGCAGGATCCCGAACACCACACCCATCCACCAGTCGATCCCGAGGAGGAACATGCCGGTGAGGACACCCGCGATGACGGCCGCAGTCGCCGCGCCGGCGAAGCCCTCCCAGGTCTTCTTGGGACTGATGCGGGGCGCCATCGGGTGCTTGCCCATCGTGATGCCGGCCACATACGCGCCGGTATCGGCGGCGACGGTCACGATGATGAAGGAGAGCACCCAGAGCTCGCCGCGCTCCTGGCTCAGCAGCACGACGCACAGGCTCCCGAGGAACGCGACGTACAGCTGCAGCAGCGAGGCGATCAGGACGTCGCCGAGGACGGCGTCGTACGCGCGGTCGTCGTGCGCGGCCATCTGCGCGACGAGCCGCCAGACGACGACGAAGGCCAGCGCGGCGAACAGGAGGACCCAGAGCGACCACGGGTCGACGAAGTAGGCCGACAAGACGACGATCGTGGTCGCGATGAGCTGCGGGACGACGTCGACGCGTCGCCCGCTGACCACGAGTGCGCGGGAGAACTCGAACACCGCCAGGAGCGCCGCGCCGAGCGCGAAGCCGATGAAGGCCCACTTGACGAAGAGGAGCGATGCGATCAGCACGGCGCCGATCGCCAGCCCGATCAGGGTCGCGACGATGAGATCGCGGCCGGTCCGCTCCTTGATGCGCTCGTTGGCCACCTCGAAGTCCGCCCGGGCGCGCTCGACCTGGCTCTCCAGCTCGCTGCGCGCAGCACGCAGGTGAGCCTGCAGCGCGGGCTGGTGCGCGTCGTGGAGGTGCCCAGCCTCCGGCGCGCGTCGCACCTCGGTGGTGCGCTGAGCCTCAGGCGCGCGCTGAGCCTCGGCGGCCCGGCGGAGCTCTTCGGCTTCCCGCCGCGTCAGCGGCGCAGCCGGCTCACCGGCGAGCGGATCGGACGGGTCGGTCATGCGCGGGGCTCAGACCTCGAGCAGCTCTGCCTCTTTGCGCTTGAGCGCCTCGTCGATCTCGTCGACGTGCGAGCGCGTGAGCGCATCGAGCTCCTTCTCACCGCGCGCGAGCTCGTCCTCGCCGACCTCGCCCTTGAGCGAGTCGATGTCGTCCTTCGACTTGCGACGGATGCCGCGCACGTGCACCTTGGCATCCTCACCCTTGCTGCGCACGAGCTTGACGTACTCCTTGCGCCGCTCCTCGGTGAGCTCGGGCATCGTGACCCGGACGAGATTACCGTCGTTCGTGGGGTTGACGCCGAGGTTCGGGATGTCGCGGATGGCCTGCTCGATGGCCTTCAGCGCCGACTTGTCGTACGGGGTGACCAGCAGCGTGCGCGCCTCGGGGTTGTTGATGGAGGCGAGCTGAGCGAGGGGGGTGGGGCTGCCGTAGTAGTCGACGAGCACCTTCTGGAACAGCTGCGGGTTCGCACGTCCGGTGCGCACCGTCGCGAAGTCCTCCTTCGCAGCCTCGACGGCGCGGTCCATGCGCGCTCGGGCATCGGCCAAGACGTCCGCGATCACAGTGTCTCCTTCGCGTAGATGGGGCTCGTCAAGTGTATCGGCGGAGGGGTCTGTGACCGTCAGGCCGTGACGAGCGTTCCGATGGATTCGCCCAGCAGAGCTCGCGTGACGTTCCCGGCGGGCTCCATCCCGAACACGCGCATGTCCATCTTGTTGTCCATGCACAGGCTGAACGCCGTCGAGTCGACGACCCTGAGGCCCCGCTGCAGGGCGTCGAGATACGTGATGCGGTCGATACGGGTGGCCGAGGAATCCTTCTTCGGATCCGCCGTGTAGACCCCGTCGACGCCGTTCTTGGCGACCAGCACCTCCTGCGCGTCGATCTCGAGGGCGCGCTGGGCGGCGACGGTGTCGGTGGAGAAGTAGGGCAGGCCGGCACCGGCGCCGAAGATGACGACGCGGCCCTTCTCCATGTGCCGCTCGGCGCGTCGCGGGATGTACGGCTCGGCGACCTGCGTCATGGAGATGGCCGACTGCACCCGGGTCGCCGCGCCCGCCTGCTCAAGGAAGTCCTGCAGCGCGAGGGCGTTCATCACCGTGCCCAGCATGCCCATGTAGTCGGCACGGCCGCGGTCCATGCCGCGCTGGCTCAGCTCGGCGCCGCGGAAGAAGTTCCCGCCGCCGACCACGACGGCGATCTCGACGCGGTCGACCGCCGCGGCGATCTCCTGCGCCATCTGGCTGACCACATCGGGGTTGACCCCGAGCTGTCCCCCGCCGAACGCCTCGCCGGAGAGCTTCAGAAGGACGCGGCGGCGCCCGGTGTTCTCGTTGATCACTGTGGTCCTCTCGTCACCCACAAACTACCCAAGGGCATGAGAAAAGGCCCGCACCGGATCGCCGGTGCGGGCCCTCTCACGATGTCAGGCGCCGACCTTGTAGCGGGCGAAGCCCGTGAGGGTCAGCCCGGCGTCCTTCGCGACCTGCGCGACCGACAGCTTGTTGTCCTTGGCGTAGTCCTGGTCCAGCAGCGAGACCTGCTTGAAGAACGCATTGACGCGGCCCTCGACGATCTTCGGCAGCGCGGCCTCCGGCTTGCCCTCGTTGCGGGAGATCTCGGTGACGATCTCGCGCTCCTTGTCGACCTCGGCCTCGGGAACCTCGTCACGCGACAGGTACGTCGGGTTCGCGAACGAGATGTGCTGGGCAAGGCTGCGGGCCGTCTCCGCGTCGTCGCCCGAGTAGGCCAGCACGACGCCCACCTGCGGCGGGAGGTCCTTGCTGGTCTTGTGGAGGTAGATCTCGAACTTGTCGCCCGAGAGCGTGTTCACGCGACGCAGCTCGACCTTCTCGCCGATGATGGCGGCCTCGTCGGAGATGAGCTCGGCGACCGTCTGGCTGCCGGCTGGCGCGGCGAGAGCCGCCTCGGCCGAGTCGGCGTGCGCGGCGGTGGCGGCGTCGAGGACCTTCTCCGCCAGCGCGATGAAGCGGTCGTTCTTGGCGACGAAGTCGGTCTCGGTGTTGAGCTCGATGATCGTGACCTGACCGTCGACCTCCTTCGCCGCGACGAGGCCCTCGCTCGTGGAGCGGTCGGCGCGCTTGGCGTTGCCCTTCGCGCCCTTGAGGCGCAGGATCTCGACGGCCTTCTCGAGGTCGCCGTCGGCCTCCTCGAGCGCCTTCTTCGTGTCGACCATGCCCGTGCCCAGCTGCTCGCGCAGCGTCTTGATGTCGGCGATCGTGAAGTTTGCCATGGGTGGCGGCTCCTTGATGTGTGTGACTTCTCGTGGATGCCTCGGCGGGACCGTCCGGCGTGCGGCCGGGCGGTCCCGCCGAGGCGGAGTGCGTGTGCGAGCCTTACTCGGCGGCGGTGGCCTCAGCGGTCTGGGGCGCCTCAGCCGTCTCGAGCGTCTCGGCGGTCTCGGCGACCTGGGCTGCCTCCGCGCCGGCCTCGTCGGCCGCCGACTCGGTCGCTGCCGTCTCGACGGCGGCGACCTCGGTCTCGACGGGCGTGCCCTGCTCGAGCAGCTCGCGCTCCCAGTCGGCCAGTGGCTCGGCATCGGCTGCCTCGTCACTCGGCTGGTGGCGCTGGATCAGGCCCTCGGCGGCTGCGTCGGCGATGATGCGGGTGAGCAGGCCCACCGAGCGGATCGCGTCGTCGTTGCCCGGGATGGGGTACTGGAACTCGTCGGGGTCGGCGTTGGTGTCGAGGATGCCGATCACCGGGATGCCGAGCTTCGAGGCCTCGTCGATGGCGAGGTGCTCGCGCTTGGCGTCGACGACCCAGATGGCCGAGGGCGTCTTCTGCAGGTTGCGGATGCCGCCGAGCGACTTGTGCAGCTTGTCGAGCTCGCGCTTCTTGAGGAGGAGCTCCTTCTTGGTGAAGCCGCTCGCAGCCGGGTCGTCGAAGTCGAGCTCTTCCAGCTCCTTCATGCGCGCGAGGCGCTTGGAGACGGTCGCGAAGTTGGTGAGCAGACCGCCGAGCCACCGCTGGTTGACGTACGGCTGACCCACGCGGGTCGCCTGCTCGGCGATGACTTCCTGCGCCTGCTTCTTGGTGCCGACGAAGAGGATGGTGCCGCCGTGCGCGACGGTCTCCTTGACGAACTCGTACGCCTTGTCGATGTAGGTCAGCGACTGCTGAAGGTCGATGATGTGGATGCCGCTGCGCTCCGTGAGGATGAAGCGCTTGACCTTCGGGTTCCACCGGCGGGTCTGGTGTCCGAAGTGGACGCCGCTGTCGAGCAGCTGGCGAATGGTGACGACGGCCATGGCCGTTCTCCTGTTCCGGCGCTGGTGCGCCTGCTTGCGGTTGTTCTGTCGCCGGCTGGTGCCGGCGGGCCTGGCGCCCGGCTCGATCCCGCCCCACGCTCGCACTCAGGCGTTCGCGGGGACCGATGGGAGGGATGCCACGCTGCTGACCCGGGGAAGACCTCGGGGACCGGAGACCGGAATCGCAGCGCTGTGGGCACGCGGAGTCACTCCGACAGGCGGAGTGCGGCCTCCAGTGTACCAGCCGGCAGAGTCCTCGCCCCTCCTCCCCCACCGCTGCATGCCGCCGGCTGTCCACCGACCGCAGGCGATCGGCGACAGCAGCCGGCGGCAGGCGGCAGAGTCGAGGTCATGGCAGCACCCGGCACGCGCGCGACGATCTGTGTGGCTGCTGCGCTCCTCCTCGGGGTCGCCGGCGGCCCGCCATCGGCGGCGCGGGCGGATGACGCCACCCGGACGGGGGTCGACGCCGACGACGGCGGCTCGGTCGCGGTGTCGAGGGGATGGCGCTGGCCGGCCGAGCCGTTCCGACTGGAGCGGCCGTTCGTGGCTCCTGCTCACGCGTACGGCCCCGGACACCGCGGTGTCGATCTCCTCCTGCTCGACGACGACGCCGTCCAGACACCCGCGCCGGGCGTGGTTGCCTTCACGGGGCAGGTCGCCGGACGGCCCGTGGTCACGATTGACCACGGCGACGGCCTCGTCACCACGCTCGAGCCCGTCGCGTCGGAGCTCGTCGCGGGAACGCCGGTCGCGGCATCCGCTCCCGTCGGAGTCCTCGCCGAAGGCGGCCACGTGGCCGCGGGCGTGCTGCACTTCGGCGTGCGGCTGGATGGTGAGTACATCAACCCGCTGGTGCTGCTCGGCGGCGTTCCACGAGCGGTGCTGCTGCCCTGCTGCTGAGCGCCGGTGCGCACTCTGCCGGACGCCGGCGCTTCAGGCGCGGGGGTGGGCGAGCCGGTACGACGCGGTGAGGCGCTCGCTCGAGACGTGCGTGTAGATCTGGGTCGTGCCGAGGCTCGCATGTCCGAGGATCTCCTGCACCGCGCGCAGATCCGCGCCGCCGTCGAGGAGGTGCGTGGCCGCGGAGTGGCGCAGCGCGTGGGGTCCGACGCCCGCGCCCATCTCGGGGCCCAGTTCGCGGGACACGAGGCTGTAGACGGCGCGCGATCCGAGCCGTCCGCCGCGCGCGCCGACGAAGAGAGCGGATGCCTCCCCGGTGCCGTCCCCGCGGACCGCCAGCGCGGGCCGGCCCCGCACGAGGTACGCCTCGACCGCGCGCAGCGCGGGCAGACCGAAGGGGACGACCCGCTCCTTGGATCCCTTGCCCAGGACCCGCAGCGTGCGCCGGTCGCGGTCGACGTCGTCGAGGTCGAGCCCGCAGAGCTCGGACACGCGCACCGCGGCCCCGTACAGCAGCTCCAGGACGGCGTGGTCGCGCAGCGCGAGCGGGTCGCCCTCCGCGGCGACCGTCGCGAGCCGCTGCAAGACGCCGGCGAGCACGTCGGCGGTCGCGACCTTCGGCAGTGTGCGGCCACGTTTGGGCGCGACGAGCCGCAGGCTCGGGTCCGCCGTCATCGCGCCCTCCTCGGTCGCCCATGCGAAGAATCCGCGCACGGCGGCGGTCCGACGCGCGATCGTCGCGCGGCTGTCTCCCCGCTGCACGGCTCGCCAGAGCCAATCGCGGAGCTGTTCGAGGTCGACGGTGGCGAGCTCCGCGTCGTCGCACGTCTCGGCGAGGTCGGCGAGGTCGGAGCGGTAGGCCCGCACGGTGGCCGGAGCGAGCCGGCGCACGTCAGCCACGTGACGCAGGTAGGCGTCGGCGGCGTCCGAGATCTTCACTCCCCCAGCTTGCGCCTCGGACGTCACCGCCGCTTGCTGCGACCCGCCCGGGGTTCGGGCTCACCGGCCGCCGGGCGCACGCCGCCATCCGCGCGGACCGCACTCGGCCTGCCCGGTCAGCGCCAGCACGCCGAGACCGGCCGTGACGGCATCCGGTGCCATGCCCGCGCGCCGCGCGATCTCGCCCACACCCCGCCAGGCGCGGCTGCTCAGTGCGTCCAGCACGCGCGTAGTGTCGTCGGTGTAGCCGCCGACGACCGCAGGGGGCTGAGCCGCGGACGTGAGCCCGAGCATCTCGCGCACATCCTCGGCTCCGGTGATGCACTCGGCGCCGTACTCGCGGATGAGGCGGAGAGTCCCTGCGGATGCCGCCGAGGTGATCGGCCCCGGGACCGCGCCGAGCGGCCGCGACAGCGCAGCGGCGTGGCCCGCCGTGTTGAGCGATCCGCTGCGCCAGCCGGCCTCGACGACGACCGTCGCACCGGCCAGCGCGGCGATGAGGCGATTGCGCTGCAGGAACCGCCACTTGGTCGGGGCGGAGCCGCAGGGCACCTCGCTCGCCACCACGCCGCGCCGGGAGATGTCGTCGATCAGCTGGGTATGCCCCGCGGGGTAGGCGCGATCGGCTCCGCCGGCGAGAAGCGCGACGGTCAGACCGCCGGCGGCGAGGGTCGCCCGATGCGCGGCGCCGTCGATGCCGTAGGCACCTCCGGAGACGACCGCGACCCCGGTGCCGGCGAGATCGGCTGTCAGCTCCATCGCGACGTGCTCGCCGTATCCCGTCGCGGCGCGGGCGCCGACGATCGCGACCGACGGGTCGACCCTGCGCAGTGCGGCGGCATCGCCGCGCACCCACAGGCAGAGCGGGGCGTGATCTCCGAGGTCGTCCAGGGGCTCGGGCCACTCCGCGTCGCTGCGTGTCACCAGCTGCACGCCGCGGCTCGCCGCTGTGCGGACGGCGACGTCTACGGCCTCCGCCGACAGCCGCGGCAGCCAGCGCCTGCAGCCCTCGGCGAGCTCGCGCGGCGTGACCTCGGATACCAGGCCTCCCCCGAGGACCGCTTCCAGCCCTGCGGCGGCACCGGAGCCGGCGATGATGCGCCGAGCCACGGAATCACCGGGCTCCGTGAGGAGGCACCAGACGACCGTGGCATGACGTTCGCGGATGTCGTCGTCGCCGCCGCTGAGTCCAAGCGGTGCGAGCGCCCGTCGGGACGCCGCCGGGCTGAGGTCGAACGCGCTCACAGCGCCAGTCCCTTCTTGAGGTAGAGGGCCCGGCCGACGTGCTCGCCGCGGAGCTGCGCGCGTCCGTCGATGTCGGCCAGCGTCCACGCGAGACGAAGCACGCGGTCGTACCCGCGCAGCGTGAGCGCGCCCCGGTGGAGCGCCGCGTCCAGCGGGCGCCGCACAGCCGGCACCGGGGCCGCAGGGCCTTCGCGCAGCCACGTGCCGGGAACGTCCGCGTTCACGCGCCACGGCGTGCCCGCCAGGCGGTGGCGCGCGCGGTCCCTGGCCTCCTTCACGCGGCTGCGCGCGACGGCGCTGGACACGGCCGGACCGAGATCGCGCTGGGCCACGGACACCCGCGTGAGCGTGAGCTCGATGTCCATGCGGTCCCGCAGCGGCCCCGACAGCTTGCCGAGGTACCGGCGGATGGCGGCGGGCGGGCACGTGCAGGTTCCGCCGCGGATGCCGTAGTCGCCGCACGGGCAGGGATTCGTCGCGAGAACCAGCTGGAATCGCGCCGGGTACTGCGCCACCGCACCGGCGCGGTGGATGGTGATCGCTCCCGACTCGAGCGGCTGGCGAAGCGCGTCCAGCGCGCTGGCGGCGAACTCACCCGCTTCGTCGAGGAAGAGCACTCCCTCGCTCGCGCGGGCGATCGCGCCGGGCCGGATCAGCCGGCTGCCGCCCCCGACGAGCGCGGCGACGCTGGCGCTGTGGTGAGGTGCTTCGAAGGGCGGCGTGCGCGAGAGCTCCACGACCCGCGCACCCGAGAGACTGCGGATCGAGGCGCTGGCGAGGGCCGCCTCGTCGTCCAGCTCGGGGAGGATCCCCGGCAGCCGGCGAGCCAGCATGGTCTTCCCGGCGCCCGGAGGGCCGCACATGAGAAGGTGGTGGCCACCGGCGGCGGCGACGATCAGCGCATCGACCGCCTCGCGCTGACCGATGACCTCCGAGAGCTCGGGCGGCGAATCCGCCGGCGGATGATCGTCGCCCGCCGCGACCGGCTCGTCGTCGGGCACCTCGACCCCGCCGCCATGCCAGGCGACGACCTGAGCCAGATTCACCGCCGCGAGGACGTCGATCCCCTCGACGAGCCGCGCTTCGGCGCCGTTCGCGTGCGGGACCACCACCCGGCGATGCCCCGCGCGGCGCGCCGCGACCACGGCGGGGAGCACCCCCACCACCGGCCGCAGTCGTCCGTCCAGCCCGAGCTCGCCGACGTGCACCGTGCTCGCCACCGATGAGGCATCCATCGTCGACTCCGTCGCAAGACACGCGACCGCGATCGCGACGTCGAACCCCGACCCGTGCTTGGGCAGGCTGGCGGGCGAGAGGTTGACCGTGAGCCGACGGCGCGGGAGCGGCGTCCCGCTGTTCGCGCAGGCGTTGTGCACCCGCTGGACCGCCTCGCCGAGCGCCTTGTCCGGCAGGCCGATGATGCGGAACTCCGGTGTCTGCTGCGACAGATCCGCTTCGACGTCGACGCACTCCCCCTGCGCGCCCACGAGCGCCACGGCCCACGTGCGGGCGACGCTCACGGCACCTCCACATCGACGAGATGCTCGAGGCGTGCGTCGTCCGGAACCGCACCGGTCAGCCCGATCGCGTCGATGCGCAGCCTGCGACCTCGGACGAGGTCGGGATGCGCCGCCGCGAAAGCGACGGCGAGACGCCACAGCCGCGCCCGCTTGCGCGCGTCGATCGCCTCGAACGGGTGACCGAAGTCCTCACCTCGCCGTGTCTTGACCTCGACGGCGACGAGCGCTGCCGCGTCGGCGACCACCAGATCCAGCTCGCCGTCGCGGGAACGCCAGTTGCGAGCCAGGACGGTGTACCCCAGCTCCTGAAAGTAGCGGGCGGCGCGATCCTCGCCCGCTCGCCCGAGCACGTCCTTGTCTGCCATTCCGGCATGCTCGCGCACGGCAAGGGCACGGCGGACGGTGCGCGACGGCATCCGTTCAGAACCCGGGCGGACCGCCGGATCGGACAGGCTGGGGAGGAGCCTCGACGGGGCTCAGCTGTCGAGGGAGAGCTCTTCGGGTAGGTGGAAGTCGCGACGCGAGAGCTCTTCGACGTTGACGTCCTTGAAGGTCAGCACGCGGACGGCCTTGACGAACCGGTCGGCCCGGTAGATGTCCCACACCCACACGTCCGACATGGAGATCTCGAAGTAGAAGTCGTGCTCGGTGTCGCGTCGCACGACGTTGACCTCGTTCGCGAGGTAGAAGCGCCGTTCCGTCTCGATCACGTACTGGAACTGCGAGACGACGTCGCGGTACTCGCGGTAGAGCGCCAGTTCGAGTTCGCGATCGTAGTCTTCGAAGACCTCGTCATCCATGGTGCCTCCATCCTATGGGCGCACGGACCTGCGGACCGCCCGGTCCGCGTCCGGCGAACAGTCAGAAGAGGGTGGGCGCGTCACCGATCGACCACGAGGCGCGATGGTGGCGGCTGATCCCGTGCAGACGGATCGCCTCACGGTGGTCCGGGCTGGCATAGCCCTTGTTGCGCGCCCAGTTGTAGGCGGGCAGCTCGTCATGGAGCTCGGTCATCAGACGGTCCCGCGCGACCTTCGCGATGACGGATGCCGCGGCCGCCGACGCGCAGTCGCGGTCGGCCTTGATCACCGGCCGCACGGTCAGTCCCCAGGCACCGGCGGGACTGATGTAGTCGTAGTTCCCGTCGAGGATGACGATGCTCTCCTCGGGAACCACCCCGTGGGCACGGAGGTCGGCCAGCGCGCGGATCGACGCCAGCCCGAGCGCGCGGATGATGCCGATCTCGTCGACCTCCTCGGAACTCGCCCAGCCCACGGCGCTCGCGGCGACCCACGACGCCGCGCGGGCCGCGACGTCGGCGCGCTTCGGCTCCGGGACGAGCTTGGAGTCCCGCAGGCCCGGCGGGATGCGCTTGCGTGAGCGGGGGGCGTCGATGACCGCCGCCCCGACCGCGACCGGACCGGCCAGCGCACCGCGGCCCACCTCGTCGAACGCGATGACGAGCGCGTGCTCACGCAGGAGACGACGCTCGAGCGTGAGCCGCGGCTCCGCGACGGTCACTGCCCGCCGCCCTCCGCAGCGGCGTCGGGGACGCTCGCGAACACCTCATGATGGAAGTCCAGCAGGCCGAAGCGGTCGAACGGCCAGGTGACGAGGAACGCGCGCCCGACGAGGTTGTCGATCGGCACGAACCCCTTGCCCGGCTGGTCGGTGTTGTAGCGGGAGTCCCGGGAGCGGTAGCGGTTGTCGCCCAGCACCCAGAGGCTTCCCTCCGGCACGACGACGTCGAACGAGTCACCGGATGCCGCGGCCTCGCCGCTGGGCAGTTTCAGGTAGTCCGTCTCATCGATGGCGACGTCGTTGATGGTGATCTGACCTGCGGCGTTGCAGCACACGACATGGTCGCCCGGGAGGCCGATGACGCGCTTCACCAGGTGATCGTCGCTGTCGGGGGCGGCCAGACCGACGAGCGACAGCGCCCATTCCACCGCTTCGATCACGGGCGGGCGCGCGGGGTCGGTGCTCGGCGGCAGCCAGCCGCCCGGGTCGCGGAACACCACGATGTCGCCGCGTGCGTAATCGCCGAACCGCGGCGTGATCTCGTCGACGAGGATGCGGTCCTGAACGTGCAGGGTGTCTTCCATCGACCCGGACGGGATGTAGAACGACCGCACCAGGAACGTCTTGACCACGAGCGAGACGAGCACGGCGATCAGGACGATGACGATGACGTCGCGCAGGAAGGTCAGCCAGCCGCGCCGGCGCGGCTGCAGGACGGCAGCGTCGTCAGGCCCGGGCGCCGACTCGGCCGGAGCCGACTTCTCGGTCGTCATGGAGTTCCTTCGCAGGCACCGACGGTCGCGGCGGCCCGGTTCAAGGGTCGCACATTCCGGAGCGTCGCGGAGACGGACGAAGCCCCGGACGCCAGGTGTCCGGGGCTTCGTCGAAGCGATGCGACAGCGGGTGTCAGTTCTCGCGCTTCTCCTTGATCTTGGCCTTCTTGCCGCGGAGGTTGCGGAGGTAGTAGAGCTTCGCACGGCGGACGTCACCGCGGGTCACGACCTCGATGTGGTCGATGACCGGGGAGTGCACCGGGAACGTGCGCTCGACGCCGACCTGGAAGCTGATCTTGCGCACGGTGAAGGTCTCGCGAACGCCGTCGCCCGAACGGCCGATGACGACGCCCTGGAAGACCTGGATGCGCGAGCGGTTGCCCTCGGTGATGTTGACGTGCACCTTCACGGTGTCGCCGGGGGCGAACGCGGGGATGTCGGAGCGGAGCGAGGCCGCGTCGACGGCGTCGAGGATCTGCATGATCGTCTCTCTCTGCGGCCGCCACAGGTCGACCGCGGGAATGATGGGAAAAGGACGGGGTGTGCCGAGGGCCCCCGGCATACGCCGGGCAGCTGGTTCCCCTGAGGCAGAACCGGTCAGGGCACAAACATCCATTCTGCCACGGATGCCGCGACCGGCCAAAACACGTCAGCTCGCGGGCGGCGACGGCTTCTCGGAGATCACGACGACCTCGCTCTCGAACTGCTGCGCGCGCCCCTGCGGGGCCGGGATGTAGGCGACCCCTTCCGTCGTGTGCAGCACGAATCGCGAGGGTCGCGCCTCGCTCCACAGCTGCCACAGTTCCAGCCAGAACAGACCGACGCCGGCGAGGATCGTCACGACCATGACCGGCGCCCACCAGTCCTCGGCGAAGAACCCCAGCGAGATGACGAGACCGTGCCACACGGTGAACCCGAGCACGTCCCACCACGACACCGCGCGGTGGGCACGGACGGTGCCGCGGGCGCGCACGAGCAGCGTGAGCAGCAGCTGCCACAGGAAGACGCCCGGGATGGCCAGGAACAGGACCCAGAGGAACTCCCAGCCGCCGGCACTGAACACGGCCCATCCGACGAGCAGCCACAGCGGCAGCAGGAACGCGGCGGGGATCAGCCAGCCGAAGAACGCACGACGCACCCACATGCCCCTGATGGTACGCCCGCCCCGGCTCGCTGTGGAGCCTGTCCGCGTGCCGCGGGGCATCCTCACAGCCTCGCCGCGGAGGGTCGGCCAGAATGGGATCCGGACGAGAGGAACCTCCACATGATCGAGCTGCGCACCCCCGCCGAGATCGAGGCGATGAGGCCCGCGGGGCGATTCGTCGCCGAGACGCTGGCGACCTTGCGCGACGAGACGAAGGTGGGGACCAATCTCCTCGCGATCGACCGCCGCGCGCACGATCTGATCCGGCGCGCGGGAGCGGAGTCGTGCTACATCGACTATCACCCGTCGTTCGGCGCGCGCCCGTTCGGGAAGGTGATCTGCACCTCTGTGAACGACGCGGTGCTCCACGGCCTGCCCTTCGACTACGCCCTGCAGGACGGCGATCTCGTCTCCCTCGACTTCGCCGTGGCCGTCGACGGCTGGGTGGCCGACTCGGCGGTCTCGTTCGTCGTCGGAACCCCGCGCGACGAGGACCTCGTGCTGATCGACACCACCGAGCGCGCGCTGGACGCCGCGATCGCCGCGGCGACGGTGGGCAACCGCATCGGCGACATCTCCGCGGCGATCGCCGAGGTCGCCCACGGCCGGGGCTACTCGATCAACACCGATTTCGGCGGTCACGGCGTCGGGCGCGTGATGCACGGCGACCCGCACGTCGCGAACGACGGCAAGGCGGGCCGGGGCTATCCGCTGCGCGCCGGTCTGGTCATCGCCCTGGAGCCCTGGTTCCTGCAGACGACCGACGAGCTCGTGACAGACCCCGACGGCTGGACCCTGCGGTCGGTCGACGGGTCGCGCGGCGCGCACTCCGAGCACACGGTGGCGATCACCGAGGACGGACCCGTCGTCCTCACCGACCGCTCCTGGCTCGGCGTCGCCTGACTCAGGCCCCTCCGCGCGTCGCCACGACGGCTGAGCGCGCCGGCAGGAAGAGCCGGTCCGCCGCCAGCCGGGCATCGTCGTCCGTCGCGAGCACGACATCCGCGGCGCCGTCGGCGGGCAGCTCCGCCTCGGTCCCGGAGAAGTTCACGACGACCTCCATGCCGCCCCGTCGCAGCCGGAACCAGCCCGCCTGCTCGTCGCACGCGGCTTCGAGATGGCGGAAGTCCGGATCGGTGAGCTCGGCCCGCTCCCGGCGCAGGGCCAGCAGCGCACGATAGAGCGCGAGGATCCGGCCGTGGACGCCGGCATCCTTCTCCTCCCACCGCAGCTTCGATCGAGAGAACGTCTCAGGATCCTGAGGGTCGGGGACGACCGACTCGTCCCACCCCATCTGGGCGAACTCCGCCTTGCGTCCCTCCGCCGTCGCCTTGCCGAGCTCCGGCTCGGGGTGCGACGTGAAGAACTGCCACGGCGTCGAGGCCGCCCACTCCTCCCCCATGAACAGCATGGGGGTGAAGGGCGCCAGTACGGTCAGCACCGCCGCGATCGCCAGCCCGCCCTCGTCGAGCGACTGCGAGAGCCGGTCCCCCGCCGCCCGGTTCCCGATCTGGTCGTGATCCTGCGAGAAGGTGACGAGTCGCCAGGTGGGGATGCGCGGGTCGATCGGGTGCCCGTGCGCGCGCCCTCGGAATGACGACCACGTCCCGTCGTGGAAGAACCCGCGGGTGGAGGCTTTGACCAGCGCCCCCAACGGCGCGAAGTCCGCATAGTAGCCGCTGGTCTCCCCCGTCAGTGCGACGTGGAGTGCGTGGTGGTAGTCGTCGCTCCACTGGGCGGTCAGCCCGTACCCGTCCGCCTCCCTGCCGGTGATCAGGCGCGGGTCGTTCATGTCGGACTCTGCGATGAGGCTGAGCGGCCGGCCGAGGTGCGCGCTGAGCGCGTCGGCGGCCTCCGCGAGCTCCTGCAGGATGTGGGTCTCGCGCCGGTCCTTCAGCGCGTGCACGGCGTCCAGGCGCAGACCGTCGACGTGGTGGTCGCGCAGCCACATGAGGGCGTTCTCCACGATGTACCGGCGCACCTCGTCCTGGTCGAGGTCGACCGACGAGCCCCACGTGTTGGACTCCGCGTCGCGCAGGTACGAACCGTACTCCGGCAGGTAGTTGCCGCTCGGGCCCAGGTGGTTGTAGACCACGTCCTGGATGACGCCGATTCCAGCGGCATGGCACGCGTCGACGAAGCGCTGGTATGCAGCCGGTCCGCCGTACGCCTCGTGCACCGTGTACCAGAGCACGCCGTCGTATCCCCAGTTGTGCACGCCGTTGAACCCGTTGACCGGGAGCAGCTCGACGAAGTCGACGCCGAGATCGACGAGGTGCTCGAGGCGGGCGGCTGCGGCATCCAGCGTCCCCTCCGGCGTGAAGGTGCCGACGTGCATCTCGTACACCACTCCGCCGGCGAGCTGCCGACCCGTCCAGGTGGCGTCCCCCCACACATGGGCGGCGGGGTCGAACACGGCGCTCAGCTCGTGCACGCCGCGGGGCTGACGTCGCGACCGCGGATCGGGGCGAGCGTGCTCCGCACCGTCGAGCACGAACCCGTACTCCTCGCCCTCGGTCAGCTCGACGTCGGCTCGCCACCACCCGCCGGCGTGCTGCGTCATGGGCATGTCCGCACCGCGTTCAGGAGCGCGGAGTGCGACGGCGCCCGCCCGGGGAGCCCACACCTCGGGGATCACGACGCGTCCGCCGTGACGAGCAGGGCGACGGGGTACGTCTCGAGGAGCTCCGCCAGCCGGATGTGGCCGCGGAAGGTCCGTCCCGTGAAGATGTCGGTCGTGGGGCCGGCGTGCCGGAGCAGCATCGTGTCCTCCCAAGGTGAGCCCGTTCGGGTGCCGCGCGCCGCCAGACCCACCGGCAGGCGCGTGGCGACGGCCAGAGCACCGCCGCGGTCGACGGCGACGGCGTGATGCGCGGCGGCGCCGACGACGGTCGCCGGCGTATAGCGCGTGAACAGATCAGGGCGATCGCGCCGGACCCGCAGCGTGCGCGCCGTGACGAGAAGCTTCGCCGCGCCCGTCCGGTCGATCAGCGGCTGCGCGCCGGCGTCGATCGCCGCGAGCAGTCGGCGCCGCGCATCGAAATCGACGGCGCGGCGGTTGTCGGGGTCGACGAGGCTCTGCTCCCACAGCTCGCTTCCCTGGTAGACGTCGGGCACGCCCGGGCCGGCGAGCTGGAGCAGCTTGGCCGACAGCGAGTTCGACCAGCCGGCGCCCTCGATCTCGGACACGAACGACTCGACGCGGGCGGCCGCGACCGGATGGTCGAACGCCGCGTCGACGACCGCATGCATCCGCCGCTCGAAGTCCGCGTCCGGCTCGAGCCACGTGGTCGCCTCGCCCGCCTCGCGCGCCGCCTTCTCCGCGTAGGCGTGCAGGCGCTCACGGGACGCCGGCCAGGCGCCGATCACGGCCTGCCACAGCAGGGCGTCGAAGGGGCCGTGGCCGCTGGAGGCGGCATCCGTCAACTCCTCCAGCACCTCCGCCCAGCGCTCGGCGATCTCGGCGAGCACCGAGAGCCGGGCGCGCACGTCTTCGCCGCGCTTGGTGTCGTGCGTCGACAGCGTCGTCATCGCGTCGGGCCACGCCGCGTGCCGGGCCGCCTGGGCCGCGTGGAACTCCTCTACCGACAGGGCGAACAGGGAAGGATCGGCACCCACCTCGGTGAGGGTCCCCAGGCGGGTGGCACGATAGAACGCGGTGTCCTCCACCCCCTTGGCCATGATCATCCCGCTCGTCTGCTGGAACCGCAGGGCAGCCGGATGCCCCGGATCGGCGAGTCTCGGCAGGATCGCGTCGATCGCGCCGGTGAGATCCGGGCGCTGCGACCTCGCGGCGTGCGCGGCGGCGACCAGGTGCTCGCGGCCCGCGGGCAGGTACGAGCGGTACACCGGGAAGCGGGCCAGCAGTTCCGCGAGGGCATCCTCGACGGCCGTGTCGTCCGCAGCGTCGAGATCGCGTGCGAGCCGCCGCACCTCGGACCGCAGGATGCCCTCGGCGACGGCGCGCTTGGTTCCCGCGATGACCTCGTCCCACGGCCGGGCAGCGGGGAGACCCGATCGCTCGCGGAGGCGCGCGTCGAGGTCGTCGAGGCCCGCCTCTCCGGCCGGGTCGACGAGCACGCGATCGATCTCGGCCAGGGCGTCGTACCCCGTCGTGCCCTCCGCGGCGAAGAACTGCGGCAGGGTCTCGCCGTGTTCCAGGATCTTCTCCACCAGCACGTACCGGCCACCGGTGACCTCGGCGAGCCGCTCGAGGTAATCCACCGGTGCACGCAGTCCGTCGGGGTGGTCGACGCGCAGACCGTCGACGAGGCCGTCGTCGAACCAGCTGCGGATCTCCGCGTGCGCCTCATCGAAGACGTCGGGATCCTCGACGCGCACGGCGGCGAGGCTCGACACCCCGAAGAACCGGCGGTAGTTGAGGTCGTCGGCTTCGCGCCGCCAGTGCATCAGCTGGTAGTGCTGACGCGCGTGCACGGCGAGGACATCCTCGCCCTCCGCGGCGGATCCCTCAGCCAGGGGGAAGCGGTGCTCGTAGTAGCGCAGCACTCCCTGTTCGACGCGCAGCGCGCCGGAGGCGGCGGCCTCCTCGACCGCCTCGCCCAGCACCGGGAGCCGGACCTTGCCGCCGCCGAAGGGCCAGTCGATGTCGAACGCGGCGGCGTACCGTGACGCCTGCCCGCGGGCGAGCACATCCCACCACCACGGGTTCTCGATCGGACGTGCCACGCCGACGTGGTTGGGCACGATGTCCACGAGCACCCCGTGACCGGCCTCGTGAAAGGCCTGCGCCGCCCGCTCGAGAGCCGCGCGACCCCCGCGCGCGGGATCCACGGTGCGTGGATCGACGACGTCGTAGCCGTGATCGGAGCCCTCGGACGCGGTGAGGATCGGCGAGAAGTAGACCCAGTCGGCACCCAGCGTCGTCAGGTACTCGCGCAGGCCGGCCGCGTCGTCCAGGGTGAAGGACGGGCGGATCTGCAGCCGGTACGTCGAGCGCGGGCGCGCGGTCGGCACGGGCGGCGCGCTCACCGCGACAGCTCCGGTCGCGGTGCGGCGCCCGGAACCTCGTCGGGCCCCTGGACGCTGGTGACCGCGAGAGAGGCGGCGACCGAGTGGTCGACCTCCGGCGTTTCCGTCTCGTGCTCGCGCAGCACCATGAGCGAGCGACCCAGGACGGTCAGCGTGGAGCCCGGCTCGACCGGCTCCGTGTCGGCGTGCTGCCCGGCGGTGTCGACGATCACGTCCCATTCCGGGCTGAAGTCGACCTCGGGGATCAGGAAGTCCACATCGTCGTCGCCCGCGTTGAACAGGATGATGAAGTGCCGGTCGGTGATGGGCTCGCCACGACGGTCGCGCTCCCGGATGCCGCCGCCGTTGAGGAACACCGCCACCGCGCGGCCGAAGCCGGAGCCCCAGTCCTCCGGCTGCATCTGCGAGCCGTCCGGGCGCGCCCAGACGATGTCGGGAACCGGCGCGCCCTCCTCGCGACGGACCGGCCGGCCGTCGAAGAAGCGGCGACGGCGGAAGGTCGGGTGCTCACGGCGGAGTCGCGCGAGCGCCGCGGTGAACTCCAGGAGCGGCTGGTCCACGGCCGACCAATCGACCCACGTGATCTCGTTGTCCTGTGCGTAGCCGTTGTTGTTCCCGCGCTGGCTGCGCCCGAGCTCGTCGCCGTGCAGCAGCATGGGCACCCCTTGCGACAGCAGCAGCGTCGCGATGAAGTTGCGCTGCTGGCGCGCCCGCAGGGTCAGGACCGCCGGGTCGTCGCTCGGACCCTCCACGCCGCAGTTCCAGGATCGGTTGTGCGACTCGCCGTCGTTGTTGTCCTCGCCGTTGGCCTCGTTGTGCTTCTCGTTGTACGAGACGAGGTCGCGCAGCGTGAAGCCGTCGTGCGCGGTGACGAAGTTGATGGATGCCACGGGCCGGCGTCCGGAGTGCTCGTAGAGGTCGGCCGATCCGGTCAGACGCGAGGCGAACTCGCCCAGGGTCGCCGGTTCGCCCCGCCAGAGGTCGCGGACCGTGTCGCGGTACTTGCCGTTCCACTCCGTCCACTGCGGGGGGAAGTTGCCGACCTGATAACCGCCCGGGCCGACGTCCCACGGCTCGGCGATGAGCTTCACCTGCGAGACCACCGGGTCCTGCTGCACGAGCTCGAAGAACGTCGCGAGGCGGTCCACCTCGTAGAACTCCCTCGCGAGCGTCGAGGCGAGGTCGAACCGGAACCCGTCGACGTGCATCTCGAGCACCCAGTACCGCAGCGAGTCCATGATCAGCTGCAGCGTGTGCGGGTTGCCCACGTTCAGGCTGTTGCCGGTGCCGGTGTAGTCCGTGTAGTACCGTTTGTCATCGTCTTCCAGCCGGTAGTAGGCCTCGTTGTCGATGCCGCGCATCGACAGAGTGGGCCCGAGGTGGTTCCCCTCGGCGGTGTGGTTGTAGACGACGTCGAGGATGACCTCGATCCCCGCAGCGTGCAGCGCCTTCACCATCGCCTTGAACTCCTGCACCTGCTGGCCGCGCTGACCGCTGGAGGAGTAGGTGTTCTGCGGGGCGAAGAAGGCGATCGTGTTGTACCCCCAGTAGTTCGACAGCCCCTTCTCCTCGAGCACGGAGTCGTTGACGAACTGGTGCACGGGCATGAGCTCGATGGCCGTGACCCCCAGCTTCTGCAGGTGCTCGATGATCGCGGGGTGGGCGATCGCGCTGTAGGTGCCGCGGATCTCGTCGGGGATGGCGGGGTGCAGCTGCGTCAGCCCGCGCACGTGGGCCTCGTAGATGAACGTCTCGGAGTAGGGGGTCTTCGGCAGGCGGTCACCGCTCCAGTCGAAGTAGGGGTTGACGACGACACCCATCATCTGATGGGCGGCCGAGTCCTCGTCGTTGCGCGAGTCCGGCTCGCCGAAGTCGTAGCCGAAGACCGGCTGACCCCAGTCGACCTGACCCTCGACCGCCTTCGCGTACGGGTCGAGCACGAGCTTGTTCGCGTTGAACCGCTTGCCGGACTCCGGATCGAACTCCCCGTGCACGCGGTACCCGTAGCGCTGGCCGGGCTGCACCGAGGGCAGGTAGCCGTGATGCACATATGCATCGACGTCGAGCAGGTCGACCCGGGTCTCGTTTCCGTCGTCGTCGAACAGGCACAGTTCGACGCGCTCGGCGCCTTCGCTGTAGAGCGCGAAGTTCGTGCCGCTTCCATCGAAGGTGGCGCCCAGCGGATACGGGGAACCTGGCCAGATCTGCATACATCCTCCATCTCGCAGGGCCTTCACGATATCGGTCGGCGATGACCGGGCGCCGGGACTGGCGCACCGTGCGCGAACAGGGTAGGCCCCCGCCACCACCGCGACCTCACAAGGGCCCCGCATGCCGTGTGAGAGAAACGTTCGCTCGAGGTAACCCCCGCCCGCAGGGCGGTGAAACACCGCGCTCGTAGCTTCGTGTTCACCGAACATCCGGCCGACGAGGAGGAGCCATGGCCCACCGCGACCGTGTCAACAACCGGAAACATGACGCTGACGCCGCTGCAACATCACCCGCGTACGGTGACCTCATGATGCACAGCCCCGCGCTCGGCACCCACGTGGTGGTCGTCGGCGCGGGCATGGTCGCCCACCGCTTCGTCGAGAGCCTGCTCACCCGAGCCGGCGACGAGTGGCGGGTGACGCTCATCGGCGAGGAGGACCGCCCGCCGTACGACCGCGTGGGGCTGACCGGCTTCTTCAGCGGCGCCTCGGCGGCCGACCTCGAACTCGAGCGCACCGTGCTCGAGGACCCGCGCGTCCGCTTCCTGCGCGGCGACGCGGTCACCCGCATCGACCGCCAGGCCCGGCGCGTGACCACCCGCAGCGGCACCAGCGTCGCGTACGACCGGCTCGTGCTCGCGACGGGATCGTACGCCGCCCGCCTGGCCGTGGACGGCTTCGGGCTCGAGGGCTGCTTCGTGTACCGCACTCTCGACGACGTCGAGAAGCTCGAGGCGTTCGTCCAGCGCCGCTCCGCGGAGCTCGGCCGCCCGCTCGTCGGCACCGTCATCGGCGGAGGACTGCTGGGCCTCGAGGCGGCCGGGGCGCTGCAGGGGCTGGACGTGGACTGCACGGTCGTCCAGTCCTCCGATCGGCTGATGTCGGCGCAGCTCGACCTCCCCGCGGGCGACGCCCTCCGGCGACTCATCGAGTCCCGGGGCATCGCGGTGAAGACCCGGACGGTCACCACACGGCTCGATCCCGACCGCACCGGCCAGGTCGCGGGACTGGAGTTCCAGGACGGCTCGTACGACCGGACGGACGTGGTCGTCTTCACGGTGGGGGTCCGCCCGCGCGACGAGCTCGCGCGGACCGCAGGCCTGGACGTGCACCAGCGCGGCGGCATCCTCATCGACGCCGGCTGCCAGACGTCGGATCCCCGCGTCCTCGCGATCGGCGAGGTCGCCAACTACGACGGCCTGTGCGTCGGGCTGGTCGCCCCGGGCTACGCGATGGCCGAGGTCGCGGCGACGCGGCTGCTCGGCGGCGAGGCATCCTTCCCCGGCTACGATCTGTCGACCAAGCTCAAGCTCTCCGGCGTCGACGTGGCGAGCTTCGGTGACGCGTTCGCCCAGACGCCGGGCGCACTGGACGTCACCTACGCCGATCCCGTGGCCGGGGTCTACAAGAAGCTCGTCCTGTCCGACGACGCGAAGACGCTGCTCGGGGGGATCCTCGTCGGCGACGCGTCCGCGTACGGATCGCTGCGGCCGCTCGTGGGCGGCGCGCTCGGCGGCGATCCCGCCGCCTACCTCATGCCCGAAGGCGGTGTGGCCGCGCCAACCGGGGACCTCCCCGACGAGGCGCTGGTCTGCTCCTGCAACAGCGTGACCGCCGGCGCCATCCGTCACGCGGTCCACGAGGAGGGCTGCACCGACGTCGCGGGTATCAAGGCGTGCACGAAGGCGGGAGCCGCCTGCGGCTCGTGCGTGATGATGGTCAAGAAGATCGTCGGCACCGAGCTCGCGAAGACCGGTGCGGCACTGAGCAACGCGCTGTGCGAGCACTTCGACATGTCGCGCCGCCAGCTGTTCGACGCGGTGCGCGTCTCCGGTCTCACCACGTTCAGCGCCGTCATCGAGCGCTTCGGCACCGGTCGCGGGTGCGACATCTGCAAGCCGGCGCTCGCCAGCATCCTGTCCACGCTCGTGCGCGGCCACGTGCTCGACGGCGAGAACGCGACGCTGCAGGACACCAACGACCACGTGATGGCGAACCTGCAGAAGGACGGCAGCTATTCGGTGGTGCCGCGCATCCCGGGCGGCGAGATCACGCCGGAGGGGCTCCTGGTCATCGGCCAGGTCGCGAAGGACTTCGGCCTGTACACCAAGATCACCGGCGGACAGCGCATCGACATGTTCGGCGCCCGCCTGGAGCAGCTTCCCGACATCTGGAAGCGCCTGGTCGACGCGGGCTTCGAGTCGGGCCATGCATACGGCAAGTCGCTGCGCACGGTGAAGTCGTGCGTCGGATCCACGTGGTGCCGCTACGGTGTGCAGGACTCCGTGGGCATGGCGGTCCAGCTGGAGCTGCGCTATCGCGGCCTCCGCTCGCCCCACAAGATCAAGCTGGGCGTCTCGGGCTGCGCCCGCGAATGCGCCGAGGCGCGAGGCAAGGATGTCGGCGTCATCGCGACCGAGGCCGGCTGGAACATGTACGTCGGCGGCAACGGCGGCTTCACGCCGCGCCACGCGGTGCTGCTGGCCGAGGGGCTCAGCGACGAGGAACTGCTCACCGCGATCGACCGGTTCCTGATGTACTACATCTTCACCGCGGACCGCCTCCAGCGCACGGCGCCGTGGTTCGAGGATCTGGACGGGGGCATCGACGGCCTTCGCGCCGCGATCTTCGACGACAGCCTCGGCATCTGCGCGGATCTGGATGCCGCGATGGCCGCGCACCTGGAATCGTACGAGGATGAATGGAAGGCGACGCTCGAGGACCCCGAGAAGCTGCGCCGCTTCGCCTCGTTCGTGAACGCCCCGAAGACCCCCGACCCGTCACTGGCCTACACCGCCGAGCGCGGACAGCCCCGACCTGCCACCGAGGACGAGCGGGCCGACTCGCGCGTGCTCATCGCCGGCACGACACTGGAGGTGCGCCGATGACCCTCGTCGACCCGCAGACGACCGAGTACACCGCACCTCCCGGATGGGTGCGCGTGTGCGAACTGGCCGACCTCGAGATCGAGCGCGGGCGCGCCGCGCTCCTGGGCGGGACCCAGATCGCCCTCTTCCTGCTCCGCGGCCCGGACGGCACGGGCGGCCGCGTCCACGCGGTGTCGAACCTCGACCCGTACAGTCGCGCGCACGTCATCTCGCGCGGGATCGTCGGAACGCGCCAGGACATCCCGACGGTCGCGTCGCCGATGTACAAGCAGGTGTTCGACCTTCGCACCGGCGCCTGCCTCGACACGCAGGGCAAGGAGCCGATGAGCCTGCACGTGTGGCCGGTGTCCGTCGATGGCGGGCACGTGCTCGTGCGCTGGGAGGACGAGGCATGAGCGTCGGCCGCGTCGACCTGATCGGCGGCGGACCGGGGCCCCTGGACCTGCTCACCGTGCGCGCCTGGCGGCTGCTCACGCGTGCGGATGTCATCGTCATGGACCGGCTGGGGCCCACCGACATCCGCGAGCATGTCGGGCCGGAGGTCGAGATCATCGACGTCGGCAAGCATCCCGGCCACCACCCGGTGCCGCAGGAGGAGATCAACGAGCTGCTGGTCGCCCGCGCGAAGGCGGGCAAGCACGTCGTCCGTCTGAAGGGCGGCGACCCCTTCGTGTACGGGCGGGGCGGCGAGGAGGTCGCCGCGTGCCTGGCCGCCGGCATCCCGGTCGACGTCGTGCCGGGCATCTCGAGCGCCATCGCCGTGCCCCAGGCCGCCGGCATCCCCGTCACCCATCGCGGCGTGGCGGGCGCGGTGCACATCGTCAACGGCCCCGCCGAGGTCACCGCGGCCACTCTCGCGGCGATGCGCGACGACGCCGTGACGACCGTGATCCTCATGGGCGTCGGAGCCCTCCCCCGCATCGTCTCGGACGCGCTGCACGCGGGCGTCCCCGCGGACCGGCCCGTGGCCATCGTCGAACGCGGCCACCACCGCGATCAGCGGACGACACGCAGCACGCTGGGCGCGGTCGTGCTCGACGCGGGCGTCGCCGGCGTCCGCAACCCCGCCGTCATCGTCGTGGGCGAGGTCGCCCGCGCCGGGCTGCTGCTTCCCGACCGCCAGCTGGCAGGTGACACCGTCCGTTGAGCTCCACCACCCGCCCCACCCTCTCGGCCGCGCTCGACGGCTGCACGATCGTCATCGCCGTCGACCGTCGCTCGCTCGAGCTGGCAGCCGCACTCGAGCGACACGGCGCGCAGGTGCGCCACGCGCCCGCGCTGACGATCGTCCCCCACATCGACGACGACGCGCTCATCGCCGCCACGCAGGAGCTCATCGCGCGTCCCCCCGACATCGTCGTCGCCACTACCGGCGTGGGCTTCCGCGGCTGGATGGAGGCGGCCGACGAGGCCGGGCTCCTCGACGAGCTGCACGACGCGCTCGCCGGGGCGCAGATCGTCGCCCGCGGCCCCAAGGCCCGGGGCGCGATCCAGCAGGCCGGGCTCACGGCGGACTGGGTGGCCGAGTCCGAGACGTCCGCCGAGCTCGGCGAGTACCTCCTGGCCGAGGGCATCGCGGACCGCCGCGTCTCGGTGCAGCATCACGGCTCGGGTGCCGACGGGCTGGATGAGCTGTTCCAGCGCGCCGGCGCCGACGTGGTGAGCCTCACCGTCTACCGCTGGGGGCCACCGCCGGACCCGGCGGCGGTGTCGCGGTCCGTCGTCGCGGCGGCGCACGGCGAGGTCGACGCCGTCCTGTTCACCTCGGCACCGGGCGCGGCCGAGTGGCTCGCGGCGGCACGGCAGGAGGGGATGCTCGAGGCGATCCTCGAGCGCGACGCCGAGGGCCGCCTGCTGACGGCAGCGGTCGGGCCGATCACGGCCGGCCCGCTGCTCGACGCCGGCCTCAAGCCCCTCATCGCCGAGCGCGGCCGGCTCGGCTCGCTGGTGCGGGCGGTCGTCACGCACTTCGGCGGCGGCGGCGCGGCATCGCTTCCCACCTCCGCCGGCCGCCTCGAGCTCCGCAGCACGGGCATCGTGCTCGACGGCCGCCACATCGCGCTGTCGCGCAGCGCGACCGACATCGTCGGCGTGCTCTTCGACGCGCACGGCGGCGTCGTGTCGCGCCATCGCCTGCAGACGGCGCTGCCGCGCTCGGGGGAGAACACCCACGCGGTCGAGATGGCCGTCGCACGCCTCCGCGAGTCGCTGGGCGTGCCGGACCTCGTCAAGACGGTCGTCAAGCGCGGCTACCGGCTCAACGTCATCGATCCGGCGTGAGCGGACCGGTCGCCGGGACGCGCCGCCGCTACGACGCGGCGTCGGGCTCCGGCAGCAGGTCGGGCCGGTGCGCACGCGTGCGCGCGAGGCTCTGCTCGCGCCGCCAGGCCGCGATGGCCCCGTGATTCCCGCTGAGCAGCACGGGCGGCACCTCCAGCCCGCGCCACTGCGCGGGCTTGGTGTAGCTGGGGTACTCCAGCAGTCCCAGCTCGTGCGACTCCTCGACGAGGCTCTCGGGATTGCCCACGACGCCGGGGATCAGCCGCGAGACCGCCTCGATCACGGCCATGGCGGCGACCTCCCCGCCGTTGAGGACGTAGTCGCCGAGACTCACCAGCCGCACGCGTCCGCGCTCGGCATAGTGGTCCACGACGCGCTGGTCGATGCCCTCGTACCTCCCGCAGGCGAACACGAGGTGCTCCTCCTGGGCGAGCTCGCGCGCCATCGGCTGCGAGAACAGCTCCCCCGCCGGGGACGGCACCAGCAGCACGGCGTCGTCGGTGAGCACCGCGTCCAGCGCCTCGCCCCACGGCTCCGGCTTCATCACCATGCCGGCCCCGCCGCCGTACGGCGTGTCGTCGACCGTGCGATGACGGTCGTGCGTCCAGTCCCGCAGGTCGTGGACGTGCATGTCCAGGATGCCGCGGTCACGGGCCTTGCCGATCAGCGAGACGCCCAGCACGTCGAAGAACGTCGGGAAGATCGTGACGATGTCGACGCGCATGCCTCCGAGTCTAGGAGGCGCGCGTGTTTCGGACGTGTGTCGCGGCACCCACCGCGGGAGGCGCCGGACGGTGATCGAGAAGTGACCGGGAAGTAACCGCGCGGGCAGACGGGCCGAAACACCCCGTTCCTAGCGTGGAAGCACACTCACCCCCAGTGTCAGCTCACCGCAGGGAGGCGCCATGACAACCACCGTGACCCCGTCCACGACCCAGACCGACGCACCGCCCCGCTCCATCGCCCCGGCCGACGCGCCGGTCGCCCTCACTCATCGACCCGGACGCTGGATCGACGGCTGGAACGCCGAGAACCCGGCGTTCTGGAAGGCCGAGGGGCGTGCGATCGCACGCCGCAACCTCGGCTGGTCGATCTTCGCCGAGTTCCTGGGCTTCATCATCTGGCAGCTGTGGAGCATCGTCGTCGTGATGCTCCCGGCCGCGGGCTTCCAGCTGACCAGCTCGGAGTCGTTCTGGCTCATCTCCCTCCCGAGCCTCGTGGGCGCCACGCTCCGCTTCCCGTACACGTTCATGGTCGCGATCTTCGGCGGCCGCAACTGGACGATCGTCTCGGCCGCGCTCCTGCTCATCCCGGCCGTGCTCCTGGGCATCGTCGTGTCCAACCCCGAGACGCCGTTCGGCGTCCTCCTGCTCGTCGCCGCCCTCGGCGGCGTCGGCGGCGGCAACTTCGCCAGCTCCATGGCCAACATCACGTACTTCTTCCCGCAGAAGGAGAAGGGCTGGGCCCTCGGCCTGAACGCCGCCGGCGGCAACCTCGGCACGTCGGTCGCCCAGTTCGCCGTGCCGATCGCTGTGACCATCGGCGCCGGGGCGACGCTGAACATCTCGCTCGCCGGCTGGATGTGGATCCCGCTCATCCTGCTGGCGATGTTCGGCGCGTGGCGCTACATGGACAACCTCTCGTCCGCGAAGGCCGACTTCGCGGGGTCCGCGGCGGCCCTCCGCGAGCCGCACCTGTGGGTCATGGCGGTCCTGTACATCGGGACGTTCGGATCGTTCATCGGTTTCGCGAGCGTCTTCCCGAAGCTCATCGCCGACCAGTTCCCGGCGCTGTCGACCATCCAGGTCGGCCAGGCGGCGATCTCGCTGGCCTTCCTCGGCGCCCTCGTCGGCTCGCTGGCCCGTCCGTACGGGGGCAGGCTCGCCGACCGTTTCGGCGGCGCGCGCGTGACCGTCGGCGCCTTCGCGGTGATGGCTCTGGGCGCGCTGGCGCTCATCCTGACGATGCCGCTGCGCAACTTCGCCGTGTTCCTGGCGTGCTTCCTCGTGCTGTTCGCCGCGACCGGAATGGGCAACGGCTCGACCTACCGCATGATCCCGAGCATCTTCGCGGCCCGCTCCCTCGCGCGAGGCGACGAGCCGGGCTCGCCGGAGGCGACGAGGATGATGCGCAAGGCCGCGGCCGCCCTCGGCCTGATCTCGGCGGTCGGCGCCTACGGCGGGTTCCTCGTGCCGCAGGTGCTCAACGCCTCGCAGCTGGCGACGGGCGGCTACACCGCGGCGTTCGCCGGGTTCGTCGCCGCGTACGTCGCGCTGCTGCTCGTGACGGTGCTCGTCTACGTCGTCCCCCGGGCCTCGCTGGCGAAGCAGCGCATCTGACGCGACACCACAAGATGAGCGGATGCCTCGGCCGAGGCATCCGCTCATCTTCGTGCTGCCCCCGCGCCCGTGGGGACGAGGCGGTCCTCAGTACACGTCGCGGGCGTAGCGGCCGTCGGCCGCCAGGGCGCGGACGTACTCCGTCGCCGCGTCCTCGGACAGCTTGCCGTGCTGCTGGGCGATGCCGACGAGCGTCGCCTCGACGTCCTTGGCCATGCGCGTCGCATCGCCGCACACGTAGACGTGGGCTCCGTCCTCGAGCCAGCGCCAGAGACGCGCACCGTGCTCGACCATGCGGTCCTGGACGTAGATCTTCTGCCGCTGGTCGCGCGAGAAGGCCAGGTCCAGGCGGGTGAGGAAGCCGTCCGCGTGCATCTGCTGAAGCTCCTCGCGGTAGTAGAAGTCCGTCTGGGCGTGCTGCTCCCCGAAGAACAGCCAGTTGCGGCCGGTGTGCCCGTCGGCGCGACGGTCGTGGAGGAATCCGCGGAACGGGGCGATGCCCGTGCCCGGGCCGATCATGATCATGGGCGCATCGGATGCGGCCGGCGGACGGAAGGCGGGCGAGCGCTGCAGGTACACGGGCGCCGCCGTCGCCTCACCGTCCGCGAGGAACGTCGAGCAGACGCCGCCCCGCGCACGGCCCGACTCGGTCTGGAACCGCACCACCGACACGGTGAGCTCGACGGTGCCCGGATCGGTCTTCGGGCTCGACGAGATCGAGTACTGGCGCGGCTGGAGCCGCTTGAGCACGCCGACCCACTCGTCGGCCGACGCGGCGACGCGGAAGTCGCGGACGAGGTCCACGGCCTGCTGGCTCCACAGGAACTGTTCGAGCCGGCCCTTGTTCTCGCGCCGGAGCAGTGCGTTCAGCGCGCTGTCGCCGCTGCGCTCGGCGATGAAGCGGACGAGGTCCAGCGGCGTCCTGGTGATGTCCAGCCGCGTCCGCAGCGCGTCGGCGAACGTGCGCTCCTCGCCGTCGAGCTCGACGATCGTGTTCGGGGCGATCCCGGTGGCCTGGAGCCACTCCGTCACCACACCCGGCGCGTTGGCACAGACGACGCCGAGCGAGTCGCCCGCCTCGTACGTCGCGCCGGACTCCGACAGGTCGAAGCCGATCCGCCGCACCTCCTTCTGCGACCCGGGCCGGCTGAGGAGCTCATTGCGCACCAGGGGCGCGTGCACCGGGTTGGCGCGGGTGAACAGGCGCTTCATGGGGGCCGGAGGTGCGACGACGGATGCCGCAGCCACCGTCCCCTCCCCCGCCAGCGTCTCGAGGATCTGCGCCAGCCACGCTTCGCGCGGCTCGTCGGCATCGGGCTCGACGTCGACGCGCTCGAGCAGGGCCGTCGCCCCCAGCTCGCCGAGCCGCGCGTCCAGACGCCGGCCGTGACCGCAGAAGTCGTCGTAGCTGGAGTCGCCGAGCGCCAGCACGGCGTAGCGGAGGTCCGAGAGCTCCGGCGCGCCGTCGGCGTTCAGGTCGTGCCACAGTGCCGCGCCGTTGTCGGGCGGGCCGCCGTCGCCGAACGTGGACGTGACGACGAGCAGTCGACGCACGGCGGTGAGATCGGTCGCGCGCAGCTCCGCCATGCTCCGCGACCGCGCCGGGATGCCGCGCGCCCCGAGGGCGGCGGTCGCGGCCGTGGCGAACTCCTCGGCGTTCCCGGTCTGCGAGCCCCACAGCACGACGACCTCATCGGCATCGCCGGACTGCGGCGTCGCGCCGCCGACGGAGGCGCGCGAGAACGCGCCGGCGAGCACGCCGTCGAACCAGGCGCGCGCGAGCGCCCCCAGCGGCGCCTCGGCCGGCAGCACCGGCACCTCACCGGGCGCGAGCGCCACCGACCGCACCGTCGACAGGAAGCCCGCCAGATAGGCGCCCTCGGTGTCGCTCAGCGGGGGTGGCGCAAGGGGCACGCCCGCCTGGGCCAGCGCCTCGTCGGCGGAGGCCGTCGACGGCTCGGCGGCGCCGGCACCGGGCCCGACGCGGCGCAGCGACACAGCGGCGACCTTGAGCTCCGGCTGCGCCGACATCGTGTCCACCGCGTCGTTGGTCACGGCGTTCACGGTGACGTACTCGCCGTGCTCGTCGTTCCAGTGGAACGGGGCGAACAGACTGCCGGGCTGGACGCGATCGGTGAGCACCGCCGGCACGACGAACCGGCCGCGGCGCGATGCGACCTCGACCTGGTCGCCGTCCGAGATGCCGTGACGCTCAGCGTCGAACGGGTGCACCTCGACGAACGGTCCAGGGTGCAGCTTGGCGAGCTTGGCCACCCGGCCCGTCTTGGTCAGGGTGTGCCAGTGATGCGGCAGGCGTCCGGTGTTGAGCACCCACGGGTAGTCGTCGTCGGGCAGCTCCGCCGGATCGAGGTGCGGACGGGCGAGGAACTGCGCGCGCCGCGACGGCGTCGCGAAGGCCAGCCGCGGCACCGTGCCGTCGTCCTCGACGTGGAGGGACTGGCTGACGCCGTCGTTCACATACCGGATCGGATGACGCGTCGCGGGGTCGCCGGGCGGGGCGGGCCACTGCACCGGCGTCTCGCGGAGGCGCTCGTAGGTGACCCCGCGCAGGTCCCAGCCGGTCTGCGGGTTCCAGAACCGGCGGATCTCGTCGAAGACCTCGGCGCTGGAGGCGAAGTCGAAGCCGTCGAATCCCATCGCCTGCGCGATGCGGCAGATCAGCAGCCAGTCCGGCTGCGCGTCGCCCGGAGCGGGCACGACGTCCCGCACCAGGGTGAGGGTGCGGTCGCTGTTGACCGTGACGCCGTCCGCCTCCACCCAGAGGGTCGCGGGGAGCAAGATGTCGGCGTACGCCGTGGTGGCCGTCTCGGTGTAGACGTCCTGCGCGATGACGAGCTCCGCGCTCTCGAGCGCCTCGATCACGGTCCTGCGGTTGGCGACGGAAGCGACCGGGTTGCTGCAGACGATCCACAGCGCCTTGATCTCGCCCTCGGCGGCGCGACGGAACATGTCGATGGTCCCGGAGCCCGATTCCGCGCGGATCGCCCCCGGCTCCAGGCCCCACACATCTTCGACGAACGCGCGGTCCGTCGCGCTGAACACCGCGCGCTGGCCGGGCAGGCCGGGCCCCATGTACCCCATCTCCCTGCCGCCCATCGCGTTGGGCTGACCGGTGAGCGAGAACGGGCCGCTGCCCGGGCGGCAGATCGCCCCGGTCGCCAGGTGCAGGTTGCAGATGGCGTTGGTCGACCAGGTGCCGTGCGTGGACTGGTTGAGTCCCATGGTCCACAGGGTCATCCACTCGCCGGCCTCGGCGATCCAGCGCGCGGCGGTGCGGATGTCCTCCTCGGCGAGGCCGGTGATGTCGGCGACGCGATCGGGCGGGTAGTCGGCCAGGAGCGCGGCCATGTGCTCCCAGCCCTCGGTGTGCGCCTCGATGAACTCCTCGTCGATGTCGCCGGCGGCCACGAGCAGATGCAGCAGCCCGTTGAGGAGCGCGAGATCCGTCCCCGAGCGGATCTGCAGGAAGAGGTCGGCCCGGTCCGCCGTCGCCGTCCGGCGCGGGTCGACCACGATGAGCCGCGCGCCCTGCTTCAGCCGATCCGCCATCCGCAGGAAGAGGATCGGATGGCAGTCCGCGGTGTTGGACCCGATGACGAAGAAGAGGTCCGCCCTGTCGAAGTCCTCGTACGACCCGGGCGGGCCGTCGGCGCCGAGCGACTGCTTGTAGCCGGTGCCGGCCGATGCCATGCACAGGCGTGAGTTGGACTCGATGTGGATGCCGCGCAGGTACCCCTTGACGAGCTTGTTGGAGAGGTACTGGGCCTCCATGCTCATCTGGCCCGACACATACAGTGCGATGGCATCGGGCCCGTGCTCGTCGAGGATCGCGCGCAGGCGGGCGGCGGCATCCGTCACGGCGTCGGTGAGCGCGACGGGCTCGGCCGGCTCACCGCGTGCCGGGCGCCGGTGTGCCGAGGTCATACGGCCCGGAGCCTGCATGAGCTCGGCGTGGGTCGCCCCCTTCGTGCACAGCCGCCCGGCGTTCGTCGGGTGCTCGCGGTCCCCCGCCACCTTCGCGATGGCGAGCGGATGCCCCGGCCCGCCGTCCGCGGTCGTGACCGAGATGCCGCAGCCGACGCCGCAGTACGAGCACACGGTGCGCACCGGGGAGCGTACTTGGGCCATGCCCCCATGGTCGGCCAGCGAGGTTCCAGGACCTTTCCCGCCGTGTTTCCCGCAGATCACATCTGCCGCACGCGGCGGCCAAGGGGTGAGTGAGACGGCCTCAGCCGGCGGTGTCGTCCGTGGCGACTGGCGTGTCCGACGCGGTCTGGGCCGACTCGCCGTCGTCGTCGGGGAGGTCTTCGAACAGCCCGGGAGGAGGGGTGACGATCACGCGGCCGGCCGCGACGTCCACCTCGGGGACGATCGCCTTGACGAAGGGCACGAGCACCTCGGCGTCGCGGACCTTGACGATGAGCAGGTCCTGCGCGGGAAGGTGGTCGACGCGCGCGACCTTGCCGACGGTCTCACCGTCGCGCACGACGTCGAGCCCGACGAGCTGGTGATCGAACCAGGCATCGTCCTCGGCGGGCGAGGCCTGCACGTCCTCGTCGATCCACAGGATCGCGCGGATGAGGCCCTCGGCGGTGTCGCGGTCCTCGACCCCCTCGAAGAAGGCGACCGGGTGGCTGTTCATCCACCGGAACTCGCGAACCGTGAGCGGCTTGCCGTGCCACGGCGATGACTCGGGCACCTGGAGCGTGAACGTCGCGCCGGGGACGAAGCGGCCCTCGGGGTCGTCGGTGTAGAGCTCGAGCTTGATGGCGCCCTTGAGACCGTGCGCCTTGACGAGGCGGCCGACGCGGAGCTGGGTCTTGCCGGCGGGGGGTACGGCGTTCACGGGCTTGCGGGCGTCAGGGCCCGATCCCGCGGTGTCCTCGCCCGGCACCTCAGTCATCCGCGACGTCGACGCGCACGCGGCGGCCGTCGGCGAGGGCAGAGATGAGGGTGCGCAGGGCTTTGGCCGTGCGGCCGCCGCGCCCGATCACGCGACCCCGGTCTTCGGGGTGCACGTGCACCTCGAGCACGTCGCCTCGCGGCGACGTGGACGAGTCGATGCGGACGTCGTCGGGGTGATCGACGATCCCCTTGACGACGTGTTCGAGCGCGGCGGCGAGCAACGGATTACTCGGCGGAGTCGGCGGCCTCGTCGGCCGCGTCGGTCGCCTCGTCGGCGGGAGCCTGGGCGGGCTCCTCGGCCTTCTTCTCGGCCTTCGGCTTGATGACCGACTTCTTCGAGGAGTCGACCTCGAAGGCGGCCTTGTCGTCGCGGGTCTTCACGGTCGAGACCGCGTCCTTGTCGCCCTTGAACCGACCCCAGTCGCCGGTCAGCTTCAGGATGGCGCGGACCTGCTCGGTCGGCTGCGCGCCGACGGACAGCCAGTACTGGGCACGGTCGGAGTCGACCTCGATGAACGAGGGCTCCTCGGTGGGGTGGTACTTGCCGATCTCCTCGATGACACGGCCGTCGCGCTTGGTGCGCGAGTCGGCCACGACGATGCGGTAGTAGGGCGCACGGATCTTGCCGAGGCGCTTGAGACGGATCTTGACAGCCACGATTCTCCTGAATGTGTGGAAAGTGAGTGAACCGATCGCCTGGAGCGTGGGGTGCACACCCGGCGGAAGCTCTGAAGGGAGGATCGCCGCGCCGGATAGAGGGTCGAGCGGGTGATCCAGCCCTCTATTCTGCCAGATGACGCGGCATGCCGTGAACCAGAACGACCGCCGTGCCACCGTGTCAGACTGTGCCCATGACGGTGCCCTTCGCGACATCATCCCGATCGTCGGTCGGCCTCGAGTGGGAGCTGATGCTCGCCGACACCGCGACCGGCGACCTGATACCGCGTGCTCCCGAGGTGCTGGAAGCGCTCGAAGAGGACTCGACGCTGGAGCGGTACACCGTCACGGGCGAGCTGCTCACCAACACCATCGAGCTCACCAGCGGCATCGGCGACACCGTCGCCGCCGCCGTCGACGACATCGGCGACGCCATCGCCGCGGTGCGGACGTTCACCGATCCGCACGGCATCGATCTGCTGTGCGCGGGGAGCCACCCCTTCGCGCAGTGGTACCACCAGACGGTGACCGACAAGACCCGCTACCACAAGCTCATCGAGCGCACGCAGTGGTGGGGGCGCAACATGATGATCTGGGGCATCCACGTCCACGTAGGGGTCGAGGACGTCAACAAGGTGTTCCCCATCATCAATGCGCTCGCAGTCTACCTGCCCCACCTGCAGGCACTCTCGGCGTCCAGCCCGTTCTGGGCGGGCGAGCGCACCGGGTACGCGTCCAATCGCGCGCTGGTGTTCCAGCAGCTGCCGACGGCGGGGCTGCCGTGGCCGCTGCGGGACTGGCGGGAGTTCGAGGGCTACCTCGACGACATGGTGCGCACCGGCGTCATGGAGGACGCCTCCGAGGTGCGGTGGGACATCCGGCCGGCGCCGCGCTGGGGGACGATCGAGGTGCGCGCGTGCGACGGGATGTCGACCCTGCCCGAGCTCGCCGCGATAGCGGCCCTCGTCCAGGTGCTCGTGGAGCGCTTCTCGCGCCTGATCGACGAGGGACACCGGCTCGAGACCATCCCGCCCTGGTTCGTCCGGGAGAACAAGTGGCGCGCGGCCCGCTACGGACTGGACGCGCGCCTGATCGTCGACCGCAACGGCACGCAGCGCCCGGTCGCCGATCATCTGCGTGAGACCCTCGCCGAGGTCGGCGACATCGCGGTGGAGCTGAGGTGCGCCCGTGAGATCGCCGGCATCGAGACGATCCTCACGGAGGGGGCGAGCTACGCGCGCCAGCTCGCCGTGGCCGACGCCGCGGACGGCGACCTGCGTGAGGTCGTGCGGCACCTGGTCGGCGAGTTCCGCTCCGGCCCGACGCTGCGCGAGCACCTGGCCGCGCTCGGCCACTGAGATCGCGCCGAGACCCGCAGCGAGCGGATGCCGCGACCGGCGGCATCCGCCATCCCGGCGTCAGCCGCGTCCGAGCATCTTCTGCAGCTCGGCGAGGTCGGCTTCGCTCGGCGCGCCCTTGGCGCCGCCGCCCAGGCCGAAGCCGGAACCCGTCGGAGCCTCGGCGGCCTGCGCGGCGATGCCGGCGTTCTCGGCGGCGCGCTTGGCCGGGTTGCCCGAGCGCGAGCCCTTCGCCTTCTGCTGCTTGCCGCGCTTCGAGGACGCGCCCGGGCGCCCGGCACCTGGCACCGGGCCCATGCCGGGGATGTTGGGCACCCCGCCGCGCGCGACGGTCTTCATCATCTTCGCGGCCTGCTCGAAGCGCTGCACGAGCTGGTTGACGTCGGTGACGGTCATGCCGGAGCCCCGTGCGATGCGCAGCCGCCGCGAGCCGTTGAGAAGCTTGGTGTTGCGGCGCTCGGCCGGCGTCATCGACCGGATGATGGCTTCGGTGCGGTCGATCTCGCGCTCGTCGAAGTCCTCGAGCTGCTGCTTCATGGAGCCCATGCCCGGGAGCATCCCGAGCATCTTCTTCATCGACCCCATCTTGCGCATCTGCTGCATCTGCTCGAGGAAGTCCTCGAGCGTGAACTGCTCGGTCGCGAGCTTCTCGGCGACCTTGAGCGCCTCCTCCTCGTCGAAGGCCTGCTGCGCCTGCTCGATGAGGGTGAGGATGTCGCCGAGGTCGAGGATGCGCGACGCCATGCGGTCGGGGTGGAACGCCTCGAGATCCTCGAGGCCCTCGCCGGTCGAGGCGAAGATGATCGGGCGGCCGGTCACCGACGCCACCGACAGTGCGGCGCCACCGCGGGCGTCGCCGTCGAGCTTGGAGAGCACGACGCCGGTGAAGTCCACACCGTCCTGGAACGCCTTGGCGGTGTTCACAGCGTCCTGACCGATCATCGCGTCGATGACGAAGAGCACCTCGTCGGGATCGGTCGCGGTGCGGATGTCGGCGGCCTGCTTCATCAGCTCGGCGTCCACACCGAGGCGGCCGGCGGTGTCGATGATGACCACGTCGTGCTGCTGGCGACGGGCGACCTCGACGCCGTCGCGCGCCACCCGCACGGGGTCGCCGACGCCGTTGCCCGGCTCAGGCGCGTAGATGGCGGCGCCGGCGCGCTGCGCGACGACCTGCAGCTGGTTCACGGCGTTGGGACGCTGGAGGTCGGCGGCGATGAGCAGAGGGGTGTGGCCCTCCTTCTCGAGCTGGCGCGCCAGCTTGCCGGCGAACGTGGTCTTTCCAGATCCCTGGAGCCCGGCGAGCATGATCACCGTCGGCGGGTTCTTGGCGAACTGGAGGCGGCGCTGCTGGCCGCCCAGGATCGCGACCAGCTCCTCGTTGACGATCTGCACGACCTGCTGCGCGGGGTTCAGCGCCCGGTTGACCTCGTCGCCGAGCGCCCGCTCACGCACCTTCGCCGTGAACTCCTTGACGACCGGCAGCGCCACGTCGGCGTCCAGCAGCGCGCGCCGGATCTCGCGGACCGTGCCGTCGACGTCCGCGGGCGTGAGCTTGCCCTTGGTGCGGAGGTTGCGGAAGGTCTCGGTGAGCCGGTCGGAGAGAGTGCCGAAAGTCGCCATGATGCACCGATTCTAACGGCGACGGATGCCGCCGCCGCTCGCGGCGGCCGGCTGCGGCCCGGCCGCGACTCAGGCGTGGGGCCCGAGCTCCTGGAACAGGGTGATCTGCAGGCCCGCAGGTCCCCGCAGCCGCGCGTTGCGTGATCGCCACGGCGTGACGCGCGGGGACGCCTCGATCTGCGCGCCCCCGTCGGCCAGTCGGCCCACGGCGGCGTCGGTGTCGGCGACCTCGAGGGCGAGCCGGATGCGGTCGCTCGGCGCGTCGCCGTCGGTCTCCACGCGGTCGATGAACTCGACCTGCGCGGGATTCGCGATCTCGAGGGTGGCGCGGCCCGCGGCGAGGATGGCCACGCGTGCACCGCCCTCCGCCTCATAGGCCTCCGCCTGCGGCATTCCGACGACGTCACGGTAGAACGCGAGCGTCTGCTCGAAGGCGGCGGCCTGCACGACCACGCGCAGCTGTGCGACCTCGCCGGCCGGAGCCGTCGGCGAGAGTGCGCCGGCCGCGTCGGCGGCCCTGGTCAGGAACCGTCCCAGCGAGGTCCGGCCGGCGCCGTCGTGCGCCCACGCCTCGACCGCGGCGATGACCGCGCCGCCCCACGCCGCGCCGGCCACCTCGGCGCCCACGCGGTCGGCGCCGCCCCGGGCGAAGCGCTCCGAAACCGCTCGGCCAACCCGGGCCCGACGCAGCGCCGCGTCGCGCTCGTACTCGTGCTCCAGGCCCATCGCGGCGGCGTTGACGATGCCGAGGGCCAGGCTGTCGGGGACGAAGCCGTCGGCGAGCGCGAGCGTGGCGGTGCGCACCGCAGTGGCGGCATCCGCGCTCTGTTCCGCGGCCAGGCGCGACTCGAGGGCCGCCAGCCGCTCGTCCAGGCCCGCCCACAGCACGTCGGACTTCGAGGAGAAGTAGTTGAAGAAGCTGGAGCGGCTCACGCCCGCCCGCCGGGCGATGTCGGCGATCGCGGTCTGCTCGTAGCCCTGCTCGAGGAACAGCTCGCAGGCGGCCTCGGCGATCGTCTCTCGTGACGACGCCTTGGGCCGCCCGGCACGGTGCTCGGTGGACATGAGGACACCTTACGACCGGGCCGTGGCGCACGGAGGTGGGGGTATTGTTGGACGCAATCCATGAATCCGTGGACCCGCACCGCGAAGGAGCATGATGCTCGACATCCGGACGGTGGGACTGTCCCCCGCCTATGTGCCGTATCTCGAGGGGTGGGCCCTGCAGCGCAGTGTCCATGCCGAGGTGGTCGCCGGGACACGTCCCAACACGCTCCTGCTGCTGGAGCACGAACCGGTGTACACCGCCGGCGCGCGCACCGCCCGCCACGAGCGCCCGACCGACGGCACACCTGTCGTCGACGTGGACCGCGGCGGCAAGATCACCTGGCACGGGCCAGGCCAGCTCGTGGGGTACCCCATCGTCCGGCTCGCCGAGCCGGTCGACGTCGTCGCGCACGTGCGGCGGCTCGAGCAGCTCCTCATCGACGTGCTCGCGCAGTACGACGTCACCGGCTATCGCGTCGAGGGCCGCAGCGGCGTATGGGTGCGCCGGCCGCTCGGCGAGGACAAGGTCGCGGCGATCGGCGTGCGCGTGCAGCGCGGCGTGACGATGCACGGCTTCGCGCTGAACTGCGACAACTCCCTCGCCGGCTTCCGCGGGATCATCCCCTGCGGCATCACGGACGCCGGGGTGACGACGCTCAGCGAGATCGCCGGCGCCGACATCGGGCCGGCCGACGTCATCGACACGCTCAGCCGCGTGTTCGCCGCGGACTTCGAGGGGGTGCCGGCATGAGCGGGTGCAGCGCGCCGGGCGCGGCATCCGGTCCCTCCACCGCCCCCGATGGTCGCAAGCTCCTGCGACTGGAGGTCCGCAACGCGCAGACGCCGATCGAGCGCAAGCCGGAATGGATCAAGACGCGCGCCAAGATGGGGCCGGAGTACCAGGCCCTGCATTCCCTCGTGAAGACCGAGGAGCTGCACACGGTGTGCCAGGAAGCCGGGTGCCCCAACATCTACGAGTGCTGGGAGGACCGGGAGGCGACGTTCCTCATCGGCGGCTCGCAGTGCACGCGGCGGTGCGACTTCTGCCAGATCGACACCGGCAAGCCGGCCGACTACGACACCGACGAGCCCCGGCGGGTGGCGCAGAGCGTCGTCCGCATGAACCTGCGCTACGCGACCGTCACCGGTGTCGCGCGTGACGATCTGCCCGATGGCGGTGCGTGGCTGCACGCCGAGACCGTGCGGCAGATCCACGCGAGGAACCCGAACACGGGGGTGGAGATCCTCGCGACGGATTTCAACGGCGACCCGGCTCTCCTCGGCGAGGTGTTCGACAGCCGTCCGGAGGTCTTCGCCCACAACGTCGAGACGGTGCCGCGGATCTTCAAGCGCATCCGGCCGGCCTTCCGCTACGAGCGGTCGCTCGATGTGCTCACCCAGGCGCGCGACGCCGGACTCATCACCAAGTCCAACCTCATCCTCGGCATGGGCGAGGAGCCCGAGGAGGTGGTGCAGGCCCTCGAGGACCTGCACGCCGCCGGCACGGACATCATCACGATCACGCAGTACCTGCGGCCTTCGCCGCGGCATCTTCCGGTCGCGCGGTGGGTCAAGCCGCAGGAGTTCGTGGAGTTCAAGGCCGAGGCGGAGCGCATCGGCTTCCTCGGCGTTCTCGCCGGTCCCCTCGTGCGCTCCTCCTACCGCGCGGGGCGACTGTGGGCCCAGTCGATGCTGTCGAAGGGGCGCGAGATCCCCGCCCACCTGGCCCACATCGCCGAGGACGTCCACGTCGAGCGGGGCTTCGCGCAGGCGGTGTGACCGGCTGCGGTCGCCGGTCAGTCGGCGCTGGTGACCGAGAGCACCGTGGCGTCGGAGCCGAGGTTGACCAGCAGCACGTCGTCGGTCGCGTCCGGGTCCAGCGCGTACTCGAGCACCGCGAACGGGTCGGCTCCGCCGTGCTCGTCCGCGAGGATCGTCATGCTCATCAGCTGCAGCGAGCGGATGACGTCGATGTGGACGTCGCCGGAGATGTCGACCAGCGCGTCCTCCAGCGACTCTCCCAGCGTCTCCTGCTGCTGCAGGATGTACTCGGTCACTTCGCTGGTGCGATCGCTGAGCTCGTTCACCATGGCGTTGCGCGCGCTGCGGTCGATGTCTTCCAAGGCCGAGATGAGGCCGGCCGCGACGTCCAGCGCCGCCTCCGAGACGTCGTCCTGATCGGGCGCGGTCAGATCCACAGTCACGGACTGGTCGCCGAGCTCGACGTTCTCCGACCAGAAGATCGATCCGTCCGGCCCGGATTCGAGAAGCCCGAAATAGTCGTGCTCGATCGCCATGACCCCATGAAACCGCAAGCGGCGCCCAGGCGATAGCCCGAACGCGGCATGGCGTCCGATCCCGCGCGCGAGTCGCCTCGCCGGGTCACTCGCGGATCCGGATCACTCCACGAGCGACGCCGCGAAGACGTGCGGCGTGAAGCCCGTGAGGTCGCCGATGCCCTCGCCCTGGCCGAGCAGCTTGACCGGGATCCCGGTGCGCTCCTGGACGGCCAGGACGAACCCGCCCTTCGCGGAGCCGTCGAGCTTGGTGATGACGAGCCCCGTCACGCCGGCGTGCTCGAGAAAGGACTGCGCCTGCATGACCCCGTTCTGGCCGGTCGTCGCGTCGAGCACGAGGAGCACCTCGCTGATCGGCGCCTGCTTCTCGATGACGCGGCGGATCTTGCCGAGCTCATCCATCAGGCCGCCCTTGGTGTGCAGACGGCCGGCGGTGTCGACCAGGACGATCTCGGTCCCCGTCTGCTTGGCGTAGTCGATCGTCTGGAAGGCGACGGATGCCGGATCCTGGCCTTCCTGCTGCGGGCGGACGATCGCCGCCCCGCCGCGCTCCGCCCAGGTCGCCAGCTGGTCGACCGCCGCGGCGCGGAACGTGTCGGCGGCACCGACCACGACGGAGCGCCCGTAGCGCTGCAGGAATTTGGCGAACTTGCCGATCGTGGTGGTCTTGCCCACCCCGTTCACCCCGACGACGAGCACGACGGCCGGACGCTCGGTGAGCCGCAGGGTGGTGTCGAACTTCGCGAAGTGCTCCTCCAGGGTCTCCTTCAGCATCCGCTGCAGATCCCTCGGGTCGGTCGTGCGGTAGCGCTCGACCTTCTCGCGCAGCTCGTCCACGATCCGCTCGGTGATGTCGGGACCGAAGTCCGCTGTCAGCAGCGCCGTCTCGAGGTCGTCCCACGTGTTCTCGTCGATGGTGGGCTTGACGAACATGCCGCGCAGTGCGCGGCCGAGCGACCAGGAGCTCTCTGCCATCCCCCCAGCCTAGGGTCAGGAGGCGACGCGCTCGGCGATGCGCTGCCCGACCACGGCCGACACGCCGTCCTGCCGCATCGACACCCCGTACAGGGCGTCGGCGATCTCCATGGTGCGCTTCTGGTGCGTGATCACGATGAGCTGGCTGGACTCCCGCAGCTGCTCGAAGACGCCGAGCAGGCGGCCGAGGTTCGCGTCGTCGAGGGCGGCCTCGACCTCGTCGAGGATGTAGAAGGGGCTGGGGCGCGCCTTGAAGATCGCGGTGAGCAATGCGACGGCCGCGAGCGACCTCTCGCCCCCCGAGAGGAGCGACAGTCGTTCGATCTTCTTGCCCACCGGGCGCACCGCCACCTCGATGCCGGTGGTCAGCGGCGAGTCGGGGTCGGTGAGGCTGATCGAGCCGGTGCCGCCGGGGAAGAGGATCGGGAACACCTCCCCGAACGCCGTCCGGGTGTCTTCGAAGGCGGCGAGGAAGATCGCCTGCATCCGCTCGTCGAGCTCTTCGATGATCGTCAGGAGGTCTTTGCGCGTCTGGGTGAGGTCCGCCAGCTGCTCGGTCATGAACCTGTGGCGCTGCTCGAGCGCCGCGAACTCCTCCAGTGCGAGCGGGTTCACCCGGCCCAGCTGCGTGAGCTTGCGCTCCGCGTGCTGCAGGCGCCGTCGCTGCGCCGATCGGTCGTACGGAACTGTCGCCGCATCGTCCTCATCAGGGGCGCCGGTGTGATCGGCCGCCGGATCCCGTGGCACCGGCTGATCAGGACCATATTCCGAAACAAGAATATCCTCGTCGAGTCCGAGCTCCGACTGCACACGCTCAAGGATCCCGGTGACGTGGAGGCGCTTCTCGTGGATCTGCAGCTCCAGGCTGTGGACGCTCTCGGTGAGCCCGGCCAGCCGCTCGCGCACCGACGACTCCTGGCCGCGCAGCGCCGCCAGCTCCGTCGTGACGGCCGTCCGCTCGGCTTCGGCGGCCGCGAGCTCCGCTCGGGCCTGCGCGAGCGAGCGATCGACCGAATCGATCACCGCGGGCAGCTGACCGGCCACCCCCGCTGCGATCTCGCGCTGGGCGCGGCGGATGACTGCACGTCGCGCGGCCTCCGCCGCCGCCTCGCGCTCGCGCTCACGCTGGCGAACGAGGGCGGCCACCCGCGCCTCGCCGGCCCGGATCCGCTCACGCAGCGTCTCGACGTCCAGACGCGAGCGCATCTCGGCATCACGCGCGTGCTCCAACGCCGCGAGCATGCCTTCGCGGGCGGACGCATCGAGGATGGGTCGCGGTGCCTCCAGCGCGGCGGTGAGCTGTTCCTCCGCTGATCCGGCGGAGCCCTCGGCCTCGTCGACAGCGGCCGCCGCCTGCGAGAGGCCGGCAGCGAGACGCTCGCACTCGGCCACCGCGGCCTCATGTCGCACGGTGGCGCGGTTGACCTGCTCGGCGTGGGCTGCGAGGGCGGCATCGTGCTCACGCAAGGTGGCCAGAGCCGTCCTGGTGCGCTGCCGGGCGTCCTCGAGCTCGCGCGTCGCGTCGGCCAGCGCCTCCCGCAGCGAGTCGGCGATCACCGTGACCTCATCGCGCCGGTCGGCTGCGGCATCCCGCTCCGCGGCCAGCTCCAGGCGCGACCGGGACGCGCCCGCCCCCGCGCGGAGGGAATTCTCGGTGTACACCTCGCCGCGGCGGGTGACCAGGGTGATCGGACCGCCGGACTCGCCCGCGGTGAGCGATGGACCAGCCTCGCGTGCGGTGGCGAGGTCGTCGACGACCACGACGTAGGAGAGCAGTCCGAGCACACCCGGGGGCGCCGACACGACCTGCCGGGCCGGAACCACCCCCGCAAGCTCCGGAAACGCCGGGTGATCGGCGCCTGCGGTGGCGATGACGATGTCGACCACCCCGCTCTCGGACTCGAGCGCGTCGTCGGCGACTGCGAACGCGGTGTCGCGGTCGTCGACGAGCACGCCCTCGGTGACGGGGCCCAGGACGGCCGCGATCGCCGCTTCGAACCCGGGCGTCACCTGCACGCGGTCGCCGACGAGCCCCCGCACGCCGTCGCGTCCCCGGGCGATCAGCGCCGAGGCGCCGTTCTTCACGTCCAGCGCCCGGCTCAGCGCCGCGGTCTGCGCCGTCAGCGCGTCGCGCTCGCGCTCGGCGGCGTGCAGGCGCTCGCGCAGGTCCGCGACCGCGGTCTCCGCGTCGGATGCCTCGCGCTGGGCGCGCTCATAGGCGGCGGCCTGGTCGGCGGATGCCGTCTCCGGAACGAGGTCGGGGTCGGCCTCGGCCAGAATCCGCTCCGCCTCGGCACGGCGTGCGAGGGCGGCATCCAGCGCCTTCTGCTGACGCTCCACCGCGCCGCGAACGGCTGCGAGAGCGGATGCCGCCGCTTCGGCGGTGCCGCGCAGGGCCGTGATGCGCATGTCATGCTCCGACACGAGGGCGCTCTGCGCCGCGATGTCCGCGTCGAGCGCGTCCAGCTCGGCCCGGGCACGCACGACCTCGCGTGCCGCTTCGGCGGCGGCATCCCGCGCCGCCCCGAGCCCGTCGGAGACCTCGTCGATCTCGGCGCGCGCCTCGTCGATCATCGCCTGCGAAACGGTCGTGAGTTCAAGGCGCTCCTCGTCCTCGGCGTCTCCGAGCAACGCGAGTCGCTGGCCGGCGAGGGCGTACAGGCTGCGCAGCCGTTCCTGCACGCGCTCGAGCCCGTGCGCCACGCGGCGGGCCCGATCGACCGCCTCGGAGCGCTGATCGTTCTCGAGCTGCTCGATGCGCAGACGGGCGTTGTCCAGGCGCTCCTGCAGAACCAGCCGCTCGGCGTGACGCTCCTGTTCGCTTCGGGCATGCGCGGCGAGCTCGCCGCGCAGACCCGCGACCTCGTCCGCGAACAGCCGGGCCTTCGCGTCGCGCACCACGGCGGCGATCGTCGCCGCCTCACGGGCGATCTCGGCCTGCCGGCCGAGAGGCTTCAGCTGGCGGCGCAACTCGCCGGCCAGGTCGCTCAGGCGCGTGAGGTTGGCTTCCATCGCGTCGAGCTTGCGAAGGGTCTTCTCCTTGCGCCGACGGTGCTTGAGGATCCCCGCCGCCTCCTCGATGAACCCGCGGCGGTCCTCGGGGGTCGCCTGCAGGACGCTGTCCAGGCGTCCCTGGCCGACGATGACATGCATCTCTCGGCCCAGGCCCGAGTCGCTCAAGAGCTCCTGCACGTCCAGAAGGCGGCAGGACTCGCCGTTGATCGCGTACTCGCTCGTCCCGTTGCGGAAGAGCGTCCGGCTGATGGTCACCTCGGAGTACTCGATCGGAAGCGCCCCGTCGCTGTTGTCGATCGTGAGCTGCACCTCCGCGCGACCCAACGGCCCTCTCGTCGCGGTGCCGGCGAAGATGACGTCCTCCATCTTGCCGCCGCGAAGGGTCTTGGCGCCCTGCTCCCCCATCACCCACGCGAGGGCGTCGACCACGTTCGACTTGCCCGACCCGTTCGGACCCACGATGCAGGTCACCCCGGGCTCGAGGGCGAACGTCGTCGGCTGGGCGAACGACTTGAACCCTTTGAGCGTCACGCTCTTCAGGTGCATGGACCGCCCCCCACCCCGTTCGAGTACGCGCCTACGCTACCCGAGCGCGAGCCGGGCGCCCGGCAGGCCGGCGGAGCGCCGGGCCGATGCGGCGACACGCCATAAGATCTCCGAATCTGCGAAAACGCTTGACGCCGGCACCCGTGAGGCTGTAGCGTCACTGACCGCGTCTGAAGTCGAGAAAGGAGGTCCACCGATGATGCACATGAACTCCACGGAGATCGCCGCCGGCAATGGCGGCGCGATTCGATTCCGCGCGTCGGGGGCCCTCTCCTTCGACGCTGTGCTGAGCGGCCGTCTCCCCGCCGCCATCTGACACCCGCAGGGGACGAGTCTGCCCGTTTCCGGGCGGCATCCGTCTGCTGCGCCGCATCCGCCCCGCGGTGCTGAGCGCGCACCCCCTGCTCCCTCCCGTCGTGCTGCGGCACGGCATCTCCGCCTTCGGCGCCGCCTGAGGCATCCCTTCCACATCGGAAAGAGAACCATCATGAACACCCTTCTCGCGCCGCAGCGCCCTTCGGGCCGGCCCGATACGCTGCGGCTCCCGAGCCGCCAGATCCGCACCTCGCTCCTGGACCGCCTCGCCCTGCACGTGGGCCTCCGGCTCCTGCTGTGGAGCACCCGCACCCCGCGGCTCACCGACGACCGCCGCCGGCACGCCCAGGCGTACCGGCTCCAGGAAGCCGTCGCTCTCCGCGAGCGCCGCTACTTCCGCGAGGCCAGCCTCGCCCCTCGGCTGTGACGGCCACCGGGTCCGCCGCCCCCACGCGGGCGGCGGACCTACCCCTCGACCACCCTTCACCACTCACGCAAGGACGCACTGACATGACCACCATCGCCACCGGCCTCGAGATCCGGCCGCTGCTCGTGCCCGAGACCGTCGAGTCGGCGGACGCCGCCGACTTCGTCGAGATGGTCCGGGTCCGCAATGAGATCTACCGCGAGATCTCCGGACACGATGACCACCGCATCTCCGCCGAGGAGCTTCTCCCCCACTACCGCCCCACCCCGTACGAGACCCGCCTGGCCTGGATCGTCGTCGAGGACGGCGCCGTGATCGGGCGCATCGGCGTGGACCTGCCGCACGAGGACGACTCGCACACCGCGTTCTGGCTCATCGAGCTGCTCCGCGCGACGTGGGGACGGGGCATCGGCTCCACCGCGTACGAGCTCGTCGAGCGCGCCGCGCGCGAGCACGGTCGCACGGTGCTGCAGTCCTGGGCGGAGCACCCCGCCGCGCCGGGCCCGCAACTCGCGCCGCCCACCGGCTTCGGCGCCATCCCGGAGGACCACATCGCGAGGTTCTTCGTGCGTCACGGGTACTCGCTGGAGCAGGTCGAGCGCAACAGCGCGTTCGATCTCACGGCACCGTTCGACGAGGTCGAGCGGCTCCTCGCCGAGGCTCGGGCCGCCTCCGGCGACTACCGGGTGGTGCAGTGGTTCGCGCCGACGCCTCCCGAGTACGCGGCGGGCTACGCGTGGATGAAGTCGCGGATGTCGACGGACGCCCCGGCCGCGGCGCTCGAGTTCGACGAGGAGAAGTGGGATGCCGCGCGCATCGCCGAGCACGATGCGAAGTACACCGAGTCCGGCCGGACGCTTCAGGTCACGGCGGCGCAGCACATCGCGACCGGCGAGCTGTGCGCCTTCAACGAGCTGGTCATCGGCAAGGATCGCACCGAGGCGTCGCACCAGGAGGACACGCTCGTCCTCAAGGAGCACCGCGGTCACAAGCTCGGCACCCTCGTCAAGTGCGCCGGGCTGCTGTCGTGGCGCGACGTCGCTCCGCAGTCCCGTCGCGTCATCACCTACAACGCAGAGGAGAACAGGCCCATGCTGGACATCAACGAGGCGATCGGCTTCGCGCCGATCGCATACGTCGGGGCGTGGAAGAAGGTGCTCGATGACTGACCTCGCCGACACCGCTGTGCTGACGGTGCAGCCGATCCCCGTGCCCGAGTCGCCCGAATCGGCCGACGCCCGGCTGTTCCTCGAGATGGTGCGCATCGGCAACGCGGTGTGCCTGAACGACGCCGGTCACGACTACCTGCGCGAGGAGCCCGAGGAGATGCTCGGCTCCTGGCAGGACCAGTCGGATTGGACCCAGCTCGGATTCGCCGCGCTGCGAGGCGCCGAGGTGGTGGGCGTCGTCACGATGATGGTCTCCAACCAGCCCGATGCCAGCACGCTCGAGTTCGACCTCATGGTCGACCCGCCCCACCGCGGGAAGGGCGCCGAGGAGCTGCTGCTGGCGGAGGCCGAGCGTGAGGCGCGCGAGCGGGGGCTGGCCGTCATCCAGACATGGACGCTGCACCGCCCCGACCGGGGCGGCGCCCGGCTCGAGCCGTCGACCGGGTGGGGGTCGGTCCCTGCGGACGACCCGCAGACCCGGTTCGCCCTCGACAGCGGGTTCACCCTCGAACAGGTCGAGCGCAACAGCGTCTTCGACCTGAGCGGTGACTTCGAGCCCGTGAGACGCATGCTCGCCGACGCGCTGGCCTTCGCCGGTGACGACTACCGCCCGCTCGAGTGGACGTCGCCGACACCCGCGGAGTACGTCGACGGCTTCGCCTACGCCCTCTCGCGCATGTCGACCGATGCGCCTGCCGGCGGGCTGGTGATCGACGAGCAGCATTGGGATGCCGCCCGCGTCGAGCGACGCGACGCTCGGCTCAGGGCGCAGGGGCTCACCGTCTCGGTGGCCGCGGTGCTGCACGTGCCGAGCGGGCGGATCGCCGCCTACAACGAGCTGGCCATCGCCGAGGACCACACCGGCGCGACGCAGCAGTACGGGACGCTCGTTCTCAAGGAGCATCGCGGCCACCGGCTCGGCACGATCGTGAAGTGCGCGAACCTCCTGCGCTGGCGCGAGCTGGTGCCCGAGTCGCCACGGGTGTCGACGTTCAACGCCGAGGAGAACCGCCACATGCTCGACATCAACGAGGCCATCGGCTTCGCTCCGGCGTCGTACGCCGGCGCGTGGAAGAAGGTGCTCGCGCTCTGATCAGCTCGCCGGGCGTCGAGGGGTCTTCTGGCAGTGCGCGCAGAAGTGGCTCGACCGGTTGGTGAATGAGACCCGCACGATCGGACGGCCGCATCGGGGACACGGCTCCCCGGTGCGGCCGTACGCGTTGAGCGAGTGGGCGAAGTAGCCGGCCTGACCGTTCACATTGACGTATTGCGCGTCGAAGCTCGTCCCGCCCTCCGCCAGCGCCTTGTCCAGCACCTGCCGGACCTCCGCCAGCAGCCGGTTGACGGCACGCGTGGAAAGATCCCGTGCCGGCGTCTCCGGGTGGATGCGGGCCGCCCACAGCGACTCGTCCGCATAGATGTTGCCGATGCCGCTCACGACGGTCTGGTCGAGCAGCACCCGCTTGATCGCGGAGTCCTTGCGCGCGAGGACTCGGCGGAATGCGGCATCCGGGAACGCAGGATCCAGCGGATCACGCGCGATGTGCGCGACCTGGGTGGGAACGGATGCCGCCTCCCAGCCGTGCCCGCCCGGCGCCCCATCACGGGTGGCCACGAGCTCGTCGATCGCCAGTGACCCGAAGGTGCGCTGATCGGCGAACACGATCGCGAGCTCGCCGTGCACCGGATGGGAGAGGTCCACGCGCACGCGCTCGTGCCGTTCCATCGCGGTTCCGGGTGGGCGCAGCAGCATCTGTCCGCTCATACCGAGGTGCCCCACCACGGCCTCCTCCGCCACACCGGTGGCAGGCGCGAGCGGAAGCCACAGGAACTTGCCGCGCCGAGCCGCGCCCGAGATCACCCGACCGGTCAGGCGCGCCTCGAAGTCCGCACCGCCACCGGCGTGACGGGTGAGGGCACGCTCATCGAGCACGGTGACCCCGAGCACCAGGGCGCCCGTGACGGCGGGAGCGAGACCGGCGCGGACGACCTCGACCTCGGGCAGCTCAGGCACGGCCGCTGAGCTCGCGCCACGCGGTGAGCGCCGCAGCCATCTCGGCGTGCTTCTTGCTGGTGCCCGCGCCCTGGGTCGTGAGTTCTCCCACGACGACGCTCGCCGTGAACCGGCGGTCGTGGTCGGGGCCGGTCGAGGTCACCGAGTACGTCGGCGGCGGCATCCCGCCACGGGCCGCCAGCTCCTGGAGCGCCGTCTTCGGATCCATCGCGGCACCGTAGCGCTCGGGGTCGGCGAGCAGGGGCTCGACCAGGCGCAGCACGAGACCGGTCGCAGCCTCCGAGCCGGCGGAGAGGTAGGCGGCGCCGAAGACCGCCTCCATCGTGTCGGCGAGGATCGAGTCCTTGTCGCGCCCTCCGGTGAGAAGCTCGCCGCGGCCCAGCAGCAGGTGCCGGCCCAGACCGATGCCCCGTGCGATCTCGGCCAGCGCGACGGTCGACACGACGCTCGCGCGCCGCTTCGCGAGGGCGCCCTCCTCCAGCTCCGGGTGCTTGGTGAACAGCCGCACGGTCACGGCGAGGCCGAGCACGGAGTCGCCGAGGAACTCGAGGCGCTCGTTGTGCGGCACCTGGCCGTTCTCGTACGCCCAGGAGCGATGGGTCAGCGCCAGCGACAGAAGCTCGGGGTCGATGTCGACTCCGAGCTTCTGTGTGAGGTCTGCCAGCGCGGTGCGCTCAGCAGTGACGTCTGTCACGTCAGGGGCGCGACGATCAGACGTCGGCGACCTTGCGGCCCTTGTACTCGAGGAACAGCTCGGTGCCCTGCGAGTCGGTGACGACCTTCGCCTGGTGGGGGCGGCTGTAGACGACCTTGCCGTTCTCCACCGTCTTGACGAGGGCGGGCGCTTCGGCCTTCCACTGCGCGCGACGCGAGCGCGTGTTCGAACGGGAGACCTTCCGCTTCGGGGGGTTGCCTGCCATGGCTTGCTCTCTTCTGTGTCTCGATGCCGATCAGCCGCGGGAGCGCGGTGATTCGTCGTCGTTGGTCATGGTGAAGTCCTGGAGCGCGGCCCATCGTGGATCGAGAGGCTCGCTCTGCTGCGACCCGGTGTTCTCGGCCAGCCGCTCGCCCGTGACCGGATCAAGGCCGGGGCAATCCGGCTGACACACCGGCTGAAACGGAAGCGACAGGACGACCGCTTCCCTGACCAGAGTTTCAAGATCCACGTGGTCGTCTTGAACCTCGAAGTCAGCTTCTTCGTCCCCAGGATACGCGAAAAGCTCCTGAAACTCGACTTGGAGCGGCTCGACGATGTCGGTCAGGCACCGGCTGCACACTCCGGCGTACTGCGTGTCGACGTCGGCGGAGGCGAGGATGCCCTCGTGCACGGACTCGAGCCGCACATCCACGGCGACCGGCTCGCCCTGCGCGACCGACACCAGACCCTCGCCCCATCTGCCGGGCGCGGGCACCTCGAACGAATGCTCGCGCATCTCGCCGGGGCGGTGTGCGATGTCGCGGACAGGGAGGACGAAAGGACCCGTCACATGCTTCTTGGCCACCTCCCCAGCCTAGCCGCGGGAGTGCAGGGCCGGCCGCGCGGCCCGTCAGATGCCGCGCGCGCCGGTGTCGAGGAACTGCGCGACAGCGCGGGGCACGAACGGCGAGACGTCGCCGCCGAGTGAGGCGACCTGGCGCACGAGCGAACTGGAGACGAGGGCGTGCGCGGGATCGGGCAGGAGGAACACCGTCTCGATCTGAGCGAGGTGCCGGTTCACGATGGCCATGGGCGTCTCGTAGGCCACATCGACCTGGGACCGGATCCCCTTCACCAGGACACCGGCGCCGACGTCCGTGGCGTAGTCCACGAGCAGGCCCATGCTCCACGAGGCCACGATGACATCGCCGTCGATGCCGCCCTCAGCGATCGACTGCTCGAGGAGGGCCTGACGCTGGGCGATGGGGAGCATCGCCTCCTTGCCCGGGTTGTGCACCACCAGCACGTGCAGCTGGTCGTACAGCGAGGCCGCACGGCGGATGACATCGAGATGCCCGAGCGTCGGCGGGTCGAACGATCCGGGGACGACGGCGATCCGGCTGCTCATGCCGAAAGCCTACTGGGCGGCACAGCGACCGGCTGACGCGCTAGTTCTTCGCCAGCGCGGCACGCTCGGCACGACCGACATCACGCTCGAGCGCCGCGGCCAGCCCTGCGTGCGAGCGGAGCGCCGGATCCTCGGCGATGACCCGTTCGGCGGCGATGCGGGCTTCGGCGATGATGTCGGCATCCTTCACGACGCGCAGCAGGCGCAGCGACGACCGCGCCCCGGACTGCGCATCGCCCAGCACGTCACCCTCGCCGCGCAGCTCGAGGTCGACCTCCGCCAGCGCGAACCCGTCGAGCGTCGCGGCCACGGCCTCGACGCGCTCGCGGGCGGGCGTGCCGAGCGGCGCCTCGGTGACGAGCAGGCACAGCCCCGGGACACCCCCGCGTCCGACACGGCCGCGCAGCTGGTGGAGCTGAGAGACGCCGAACCGGTCGGCCTCGAGGATCGCCATCGTGGAGGCGTTGGGCACATCGACGCCGACCTCGACGACGGTCGTCGCGACGAGCACGTCGACCTCGCCCCGGGCGAAGGCCTGCATGACGGCATCCTTGTCGTCCGAGGGCATCCTGCCGTGCAGGATCTCGACGCGGATCGCTTCGAAAGACGGATGCCTCGACAGCAGGTCCGCCACTTGCACGACGCCCCACCGCGTGCGGCCCGTCTCTCCTGTGGTGTCGCCGGGCAGCTCGTCCGCGGTGTCGTCCTTGGTGAGGGCCTCGGCGTCGATCGCCGCGCACACCACGAACGCCTGGCGCCCCTGCGCCACCTCCTCGGCGATGCGCTCCCACACCCGCCCGAACCACCCGGGACGCTCCGCGAGCGGGGCGGTGTAGGTCTCGATCCCGGCGCGACCGGCGGGCATGGTGCGGATCGTCGACACGTCGAGGTCGCCGAACACGGTCATGGCGACGGTGCGGGGGATCGGGGTGGCCGTGAGCACCAGGGCGTGCGGCGATGAGCCCTTCGCCCGCAGCGACTCGCGCTGCTCGACGCCGAAGCGATGCTGCTCGTCCACCACCACCAGCCCGAGGTCGGCGAACGTGGTGCTCTCGCTCAGCAGGGCATGGGTCCCGACGACGATGCGGGCCTGCCCGGACGCCGCACGCAGGGCCGCCCGGCGCCGCTCGGCGGCCGGGAGCTGCCCGGTGAGCAGCGTCGGCATGAGCTCGGGAGCCAGCCGTGGGCCGAGCATCTTCGCGATCGAGCGCACGTGCTGTGCCGCCAGCACCTCGGTCGGAGCGATGAGCGCGGACTGTCCGCCGCTCTGGGCGACCTGGAGCATGGCACGGAGGGCGACGAGCGTCTTGCCGGAGCCGACCTCGCCCTGCACGAGGCGGTTCATCGGCCACTCGCCCTGCAGGTCGCGCGCGATGTCGTCGCCGACGCTCACCTGATCCGGCGTGCGCGGGAAGGGCAAGGCCGCATCGAAGCGTTCCAGCAGCTCGCCCGGTGGCCGTTTCGTCGCCGACAGCGCGCGGACGAACTGGCGCTGCTGCAGCAGGGCGACCTGCAGGACGAACGCCTCCTGCATGCGCAGCGTGGCCCGCGCCGGCTCGATCTGCGCGAACGACTCCGGGCGGTGGATGCACTGGATCGCGGTCCGCGCATCGAGCAGTCCGTGCCGCGTACGCAGCGCGTCGGGAAGCGGGTCGGGCACCTCGCCGAGGCCGTCCAGCACGAGCTCGACGATCTTCTGCAGCTGCCAGCTGGCGACGGTGCTGGTGGCCGGATAGATGGGGATCGGCAGGTTCGCGTTGGCCTCCGCGGTGAGGCGCGCCTGCGCCTCGTCCTCGAACAGCTCGTAGTCGGGGTGCGCGAGCTGCTTCGCGCCCCGGTACTCACCGACCTTGCCAGCGAAGATGCCGCGGCGACCGGGCCGCAGGTCCTTCACCCGCCAGGCCTGATTGAAGAACGTGAGGGAGAGGTCGCCGTTGCCGTCGCTGATGAGGACCTCGAGGAGGGTCCCGTTGCGGTTCTTCATGCGGCGCTCGTTCACCCGCTTGACCTCGGCCACGATCGTCACCGCCTCGCCCACCGGGAGCGACGAGATCTGCGTGAGCTCGCCGCGACGTGCGTAACGCCGTGGATAGTGCACGAGCAGGTCGCCCACCGTCGACATGCCGAACGCGCGCTCGAGGGCCGCCGCGGTCTTCCCGCCGATGGCGCCGCCCAGACGCGAGTCCAGCGCGAAGGAGGTCACGCGAGAAGTCTAGATTCGACCCGGGACGTGCCGTTGCGACGACCGGTCAGGATCCGAAGACCGACTGCACGATCTCGGAGAGCAGCGCCCGACCGTCCCGGTTAACGGTGGACATGTAGATCCACACGCCCTCCCTCGCCACGATCATCTCCTCGGCGTCGGTCCCCTCGCCCGGGAGGACGCAGAAGTCCGCGCCGAAGTCGTCGGACACCTGACACGTGTAGCCCTGCTCCGGAAGCGTCGCCACCGCAGCCGACACCGCGTCCGGCATCGCAGTGCTGATCAGCAGCAGCACGCCGGTCGCATCGCCCACGATCCAGTCACAGCCGAGCGCCAGCGTCGCCCCGTCGGGCGCCGGCCGGACGAAACCCTCGCCGTCGCTCTGGAGCGTCATGTCGCCGACCGTCTCCTGCCAGGTCTGGGGGCTGCCGAGAGCGGTGCAGTCCGTGGGCAGCGTGACCGCAGCGGATTCACTCGGTGACGATGACGGCGTGGATGTCGGCGACGGCGACGGCGACGGCGTCGTGGTCGCGCTCGCCGTCGGCGAGGCCGTCGGCGAGCCCCCGCCCCCCGCGCAGCCCGTCAGGACGAGCGCCGCCGCGACGACGGCTGTCGCCGCCCGAGAAAGCCTGCGTGTGCTGCGGTCCATGCCGTTCCCCCATCGATCGCGCATCTCTCCCCCACTCGGATCATAGGCGGCGGCGCCCGGGTCCGGCGGATATCGTGAGGGGGTGACGCGCATCATCGCCGGCCGCGCGGGGTCCCTCGCGCTGGAGGTGCCCGACGCCGGCACCCGGCCCACCAGCGACCGCGTGCGCGAGTCGCTGTTCGGCTCGCTCGAGTCCACCGGAGCGCTGTCCGGCGCCGCCGTGCTCGACCTCTACGCGGGCTCGGGAGCGCTGGGCCTCGAGGCGGTCAGCCGGGGCGCGGCATCAGCGGATCTCGTCGAGAAGTCGGCGCGCGCGGCAGGGGTCGCCCAGCGCAATGCCAGCCGGGTGGCCAGGGCGCTCGGGCCGGATACCGCGATCCGCGTGCACCGCGCGTCGGCCGATGCGTACCTCGCGTCGGCGAAGCGCACGTTCGACCTCGTGTTCCTCGACCCGCCGTACGACCTCGGCGAGGCCGCGCTGGCCGCGACGCTGAGTCTGCTGGCGCCGCTGCTCTCCGCGGACGCCGACGTCATCATCGAACGCGGCTCGCGCTCTCCGGAGCCCGCTCTCCCCGCGGGGCTGGTCGCCGCGCGCTCCAAGCGCTACGGCGACACCGCGCTGTGGTGGGCGGCCCCGGCGTCGCGCGGCTGACGTCAGCCGGTTCCCGCGTCCCAGTCGCGGTACGGGTCCCATCCTGCGCGACCCTCGTGCGGGCGACCATCCACCAGCACCGCCACCCGGCCGTGCGGCAGGACGCTCCCGATGCGACGGAAACCCTGCGGAAGCTGACGCTCCGCCGGGAACGTCGCCAGCAGGGCATGGTCTTCCCCTCCCCCCAGCGCGTCTGCGGCCTCCCGACCGAGCAGCGGGGATTCGAGCGCGATGGTGACGCCGGATGCCGCCGCCAGGCGTGACGCGTCCAGCACGAGCCCGTCCGACACGTCCATCATCGCTGTCGCGCCGCCGTCCGCCGCCTCCGGGCCGAGGCCGATCGGGGGCGAAGGACGCAGCTGCGCGGCGAGGTCATCGCGCTCGCCCGCGGTGAGGACCGTCTCGTCGACGGGGACCGGTGCCCCCGCGGCATCCGTGAACCGCTCGAACAGAAGGCGAAGACCCCGCGCGGCGTGCCCGAGGCCGCCCGCCACCGCCACCACATCGCCCGGCCGCGCGCCCGAACGGCGCACCGGCGCGCGGCCGGCGAGGGCGCCGAGCGCGGTGACGGCGACGGTGAGCGTGTCGGACACCGTGAGGTCGCCGCCCTCGACGCGGCAGCCCGGCGCGAGCTCACGGCACGCGGCGCGCAGGCCGTCGGCCAGGTCGGTCACGAACGACAGCCGCGTGGCGTCGGGCATCGCGAGCGCCACCAGGAGTGCGGTGGGGGTGGCGCCCATGGCGGCGATGTCGGCGAGGTTGACGGCCGCCGCCTTGAAGCCGAGGTCGAATCCGTTCGTCCAGGCGAGGCGGAAGTCCGGCCCGTGGACCAGGGTGTCGACAGACGCCACCACCCGACCGTCGGCGGCGGCGAGCACCGCCGCGTCGTCGCCGGGTCCGACGATCGCCCCGGATGCGCCGAGGCGGTCGAGGATCCGGCGGAGGACGGCACCCTCGCTCAGCTCGCCCACGGTCGGATCGCTGCGGTCGTCATGCACGCGACCACGCTACCGTCGCGGCACTCGTCCGGCGGTGGCGTCGCCGAGGGGAGGTGGCGCGGCTTCCGACGGCTAGCCTGGAGGTGTGCGTCTGGTTCCCTCCGTCTTGGCCGCCGCGTTCACCGCCGCAGCGGTGATCGGCCTGACCGGCTGCTCGACGACCGTCGACCTCGAGCCGGCGGAGCAGGCGAACGACGCCGCGTGCGCAGAGGTGAGTGTGCGACTGCCGGGCACGGTCGACGGCCAGCCCCGGCGGTGGACCGACGCCCAGGCGACCGGAGCCTGGGGCGAGCCGTCGGCCGTCCTGCTGCGCTGCGGGGTCGAGGAGCCCGGGCCCACCGAGGCGAGGTGCATCACCCTCGGCGGCGTCGACTGGATCGTCGATGAGTCGCAGGCGCCGCGGTACCTCGTCACCACGTACGGTCGCACTCCCGCGGTCGAGGTGTTCATCGACAACGAGTCGGTGTCGCCCAACGAGGTGCTGACCCAGCTCGCCGAGACGGCGGTGCTGGGAGGCACGACCGTGCAGAGCGAGTGCACGTTGACCGAGGAACTGCTCCCCGGCGCCGACTCCGCGGAGGATTGACCCGGCCGCGCCTACACGCCGGCGCGCTCGAGAGCGGTGTCGATCAGCTCGGTGATGAGCTGCGGGTACGACATGCCCGAGGCGATCCAGCACTTGGGGAACATCGAGATCGGCGTGAATCCGGGCATCGTGTTCAGCTCGTTGACGTACAGCCCGTCAGCGGACAGGAAGAAGTCCACCCGCGCCAGACCCTTGCCGTCGACCGCCTCGAACGCGCGCACGCCGAGCTGCTGGATGCGCGCGATCTCGTCGTCCGTGAGGTCGGCCGGACACACGACCTCCGCTCCGTCGCCGCCGAGGTACTTCCCTTCGAAGTCGTAGAACTCGCGCGTGGTCAGCACGATCTCTCCGGGCAGCGAGGCGCGCGGCGCGCCGCCGCCCCGCCCCTCGAGGATGGCGACCTCGACCTCACGACCGACGATCGCCGCCTCGATGAGCACCTTGTCGTCCTCGGCGAAGGCGAGCGCCAGCGCGTCGTCGAGCTCGGACGCGTCGTGCACCTTCGACACGCCGACGCTCGATCCGGCGCGTGCCGGCTTGACGAAGGTGGGCTGGCCGAGAGCCGCGGCATCCGCCCTCACCGCGTCGGGATCGCGCTCCCACCGGACGCGGGTGACCGTCACCGACGGCGACACCGGCACGCCGGCCGCGGCGAGCACGATCTTCATGAAGTGCTTGTCCATGCACAGCGCCGAATCGAGCACCCCGCCACCCGCGTACGGGATGCCGAGCGTGTCGAAGTAGCCCTGCACCGTGCCGTCCTCGCCATGGAGGCCGTGGAGGATCGGGAGGACGACATCCACCTCGCCCAGCTCGTCGACCGATCCGTCGCCACGGCGCACGCGCAGCATGCGGTCGCCGGCCCCCTCGGGCCAGAGCACGCGGGTGCCGTTGTCGGCCACCTCGGGTAGGCGCTCGGCGTCGAGGGCGAACTTGGCGGGCTCGTCGTCCTCGAGGACGAACGCCCCCTCACGGGTGATCCCCACGGGGATCACCCGGTAGCGGTCACGGTCGATCGCCCGCAGCACCCCGCCCGCCGTTGCGGAACTGATCGAGTGCTCGCTGGATCGACCGCCAAAGAGCACCGCCACCGCCGGCTTGTCCATTCGTCGTCCTCTCGCCCTGTGGGGTGTCGTCGTCGGTCGTCAGGTGCGGCGCGATGTCCCGCGGGTTCATGGTGCCGTCGAGCACCATCTTGACCTGCTCGACGATGGGCATCTGCACGCCCACCTCGCGCGCCAGCTGCAGGATGGGGGCGACAGACGCCAGCCCTTCCGCGGTCTGGTTCATCTGCTTGACGACGTCGTCGAAGCGATAGCCCTGGCCGAGCAGCCGGCCGGCGGTGTTGTTGCGGCTGAGGGGCGACTGGCACGTCGCGATGAGGTCGCCGAGGCCGGCCAGTCCTTGCAGCGTCTCCTCCTGAGCACCGAAGGCAACGGCGAAGTCGGTCATCTCGACCAGCCCCCGCGTGATGATCGACGCCTTGGTGTTCTCGCCGTACCCCACGCCGTCGACGATGCCGATCGCGACCGCGATCAGGTTCTTCAGCACGCCGCCGAACTCGGTGCCGATCACGTCGGTGTTCACGAACGTGCGGAAGTACCGGTTGCGGGCCAGGCGCGCGACGGCCTCCGCCGTCTCCTGGCTGGTCGAGGAGACGACGGCGGCGGTGGGCTGCTCGCGGGCGATCTCGAGGGCGAGGTTGGGCCCCGATGCGACCGCGATGCGGGCGGGATCGCAGTGCAGCTCCTGCTCGATCACCTGGCTCATCCGCAGGCCGGTGCGGCGCTCGACGCCTTTCATGAGCGACACGATGGGCGCCTCGGACTGCGAGATCAGCGGTCGCACGGCCTTGAGGTTCTGGCGCACCGCCTGACTGGGGATCGAGAGGTACACCTGGTCGGCGCCGTCCAGCGCCTCGGACAGGTGGTGCGTGGCATGCATCGTGCGGGGCAGGTTGATGCCCGGGAGGTACTCGCTGTTGCGCTTGGCCTCGTGGATCTCGCTCGCCAGCTCCGGGCGTCGGGCCCACATGGTGACGTGGGCGCCGCCATCGGCGAGGATCTTGCCGAATGTGGTGCCCCAGCTTCCCGCGCCGACGACGACGACGCGCGGGCGGGCGGCGTCGTGCCTACGGCTCAAGGCGCCCCGTCTCCTTCTGACCGTGGTCGGCCGGGTTCCACCGCTCAGCCGGCGCCGGCTCTCTCCGCAGCCCGGAGAGGAGCTGCGAGATCGCGTCCATCACGACGTCTGTCGCCTGCACCAGGGCGGTCTGCGATGAGGCCGCGCCCGCGAACGCCGACAGGTCGACCGGGTCTCCGATGATCACCCGCACCCGGCGGCGGGGTGGCCAGAGCTTGAGCTTGCCGTAGCGGGGCAGCACCTGCTGGGCGCCCCACTGCGCCATGGGGACCACCGGGATGCCACCCGCGAGAGCCAGACGCACCGCCCCGGTCTTGCCGCGCATCGGCCAGAGATCCGGGTCGCGGGTGAGGGTGCCCTCGGGATAGACGATGACGCCCCGGCGGCTGCGCGCCAGCGTCTGCGAGGCTTCGAGCGTCGCGCGGGCCGCGGACGCGGATGACGCGCGTGCGACCGGGATCATTCCGGTCACGCGGAGGATCCCGCCCAGCACCGGCGTCCGGAAGAGGCTCTCCTTCGCCATGAAGCGCGGCGCGCGTCCGGCGCGCCACACCGCGACGGCGACGACCAGCGGATCGATCTCGCTCACGTGATTGGGGGCGAGCACGTACGCGCCCTCTCGGGGCAGCTTCTCGGCGCCCTCCAGCTCGACCTTGAAGATGAGCCCCACCAGCGGCACGACGATCGCGGCGAGAGGCCAGAAGATGCTCGGGCGGGACTTCTCCGCGGACGCGCGCGGGCGGGTGGGCGCCACGGGGCTATCCGATGACGTCGAAGTCCGCGCCGAGCATGTCGAGCTTGGCGAAGAACTTCTCGTAGCCGCGGCGGATGATGCCGACGTTGCGGACGATGGACTCCCCCTCGGCGGCGAGGGCGGCGATGACGTAGCTGTATCCGCCCCGGAGGTCAGGGACCACCACATCCGCGCCGTGCAGCGGAGTCGGCCCGTTGATGACGGCGGCCTGCTCGAGCGCACGCCGCGGGACGCGCCGGTTCGCCGTGTCGAGGCCGTGCGGGTGCACGACGATGTCCGCGCCCATCTGGTTGAGCGCGTCGGTGAAGCCGAGGCGGTTCTCGTACACGGTCTCGTGGACCGTGGAGGTGCCCGCGGCCTGCGTCAGCGCGACGATGAGCGGCTGCTGCCAGTCGGTCATGAAGCCGGGGTGCACGTCCGTCTCGACCATGACGGCCTTCAGCGGCCCGCCCCGTCGGAACTGGATCCCGTCCTCGCGGACGTCGAACCAGCCGCCGGCCTTGCGGAAGACGTTGAGGAACGTCAGCATCTCCTGCTGACGTGCGCCCCCGACGAAGATGTCGCCGTCGGTGGCGAGGGCCGCGCAGGCCCAGGAGGCAGCCTCGTTGCGGTCGAAGATCGCCCGGTGATCGTAGCCGCGCAGCGAGTCCACGCCCTCGATGAAGATGACGCGGTTGGGCTCGTACGAGATGATCGCGCCCATCTTCTGCAGCACCGCGATGAGGTCCATGATCTCCGGCTCGATGGCCGCGTTGCGCAGCTCCGTCACCCCTTTCGCGCGGACGGCGGTGAGCAGCACCTGCTCGGTGGCGCCGACGCTGGGGTACGGCAGCTCGATGTTCGCGCCGTGGAGGCCGTCGGGAGCCGTGATGCGGATGCCCTCGTAGCTCTTGTCGACGATCGCGCCGAACGCGCGCAGCGCGTCCATGTGGAAGTTGATGGGCCGATCGCCGATGCGGCAGCCGCCGAGGTCGGGGATCAGCGCCTCGCCGAGCAGGTGCAGCAGCGGACCGCAGAAGAGGATGGGGATGCGGGACGCGCCGGCGTGCGCGTCGATCTCCTCGAAATGCGCCGACACCGCCCCACTGGGATCGAAGACCAGTGAGCCCTCTTCATCGCCCTCCGTCACGGTCACGCCGTGAACCTCCAGGAGCGACCGGACGACCTGGACGTCGCTGATGTCCGGGACGTCGCGCAGGACGCTCGTCGTCTCGCCGAGCAGAGCCGCCACCATCGCCTTGGTGACGAGGTTCTTGGCGCCCTTCACCTCAACGCGGCCCGTGAGCGGCCGCCCGCCCCGGATCGCGAGGACTTCGCCCGTCACTTCCTGTTCCCCCGTCTTCGCAGCTGCGCCTTCGCCTGCGGCGACATTCAGAAGTGGCTTCATCCGATGGTCCTCACTTGGTTGCTCGAGGGTGTCTGCGGCGGTCGGGCGCCCTGGTGGGGCATCCGACCCGGCTTACGGAACCGGAAGCGTCCGCGGCCGCCACGCCTCTCGGCGAGCCTCGAACTGTGCGATCGCCTCTTCGTTGCGCAGCGTGAGCCCGATGTCGTCGAGCCCTTCGAGAAGCCGCCACCTAGTGTAATCATCGATCTCGAAAGGGAGCTCCAGGGTGCCCACCGTGGCGGTGCGCGCCTCGAGGTCGACCGTCATCCTCGCCCCCGGGGCCGCCTCGATCGCGGCCCATACCGCCTCCAGGTCGGGCTCGGAGATCACGCCGGCGACCAGTCCCTGCTTGCCGGCGTTGCCGCGGAAGATGTCGGCGAACCGGGGGCTGAGCACGACCTTGAAGCCGTAGTCCCGCAGCGCCCACACCGCGTGCTCGCGACTGGAGCCGGTGCCGAAGTCCGGGCCTGCCACCAGGATGCTGGCACCGGCGTACGCCGGCTGGTTGAGCACGAAGTCGGGGTCCTGACGCCAGCTGGAGAACAGCGCGTCCTCGAAGCCGGTCTTCGTGACCCGCTTCAGGTAGACCGCGGGAATGATCTGGTCGGTGTCGACCGCCGAGCGGCGCAGGGGAGCGGCGATGCCGGTGTGCGTCGTGAACTTCTCCATGTCAGGCCTCCGTTCCACGCGCGCCGGCCGGGATGGGCGCGGGAAGATCGCTCGGACTGGCCAGTCGGCCCAGCACGGCGGTCGCGGCGGCGACCAGCGGCGAGACCAGATGAGTGCGTCCGCCCTTGCCCTGGCGGCCCTCGAAGTTGCGGTTGCTGGTGGAGGCGCACCGCTCCCCCGGCGCGAGCTGATCGGGATTCATGCCCAGGCACATCGAGCACCCCGCGAAGCGCCACTCCGCGCCGAACTCCTCGAAGACCTTGTCCAGGCCCTCAGCCTCGGCCTCCAGCCGCACGCGTGCCGACCCCGGGACAACCATGACGCGCACGCTCTCTGCCTTCTTGCGGCCGGCGACGATCGATGCGAACGCTCGCAGATCCTCGATCCGGCTGTTCGTGCACGAGCCCATGAAGACGGCGTCGACGGCGATCTCCTTGAGCGGCGTGCCCGGCTGCAGATCCATGTACTCCAGCGCTCGTTCGGCCGCGGCGCGCTCGTTCGGGTCGGCGAAGTCCTCCGGCGCCGGCACCGACCCGCTCAGCGACACGCCCTGGCCGGGGTTGGTGCCCCAGGTCACGAAGGGCTCGAGCTGGTTCGCGTCGAGGAAGACCTCGGCGTCGTACACGGCACCCTCGTCCGACGGCAGTGTGCGCCAGTAGGCGACGGCGTCCTCCCAGTCCTTGCCGCGGGGCGCATGCGGGCGCCCCGCGAGGTACGCGAAGGTGGTCTCGTCGGGGGCGACCATGCCCGCGCGGGCTCCCGCCTCGATCGACATGTTGCAGATCGTCATGCGGCCCTCCATCGAAAGGGACCGGATGGCGCTGCCCCGGTACTCCAGCACGTAGCCCTGGCCGCCGTTGGTGCCGATCCTGGCGATGACGGCGAGGATGATGTCCTTGGCCGTGACGCCGGGCTTCAGCTCGCCCTCGACCGTGATCGCCATGGTCTTGAAGGGCTTCAGCGGCAGCGTCTGGGTCGCCAGGACGTGCTCGACCTCGCTGGTGCCGATGCCGAACGCCATGGCACCGAACGCGCCGTGGGTGGAGGTGTGGGAGTCGCCGCACACCACGGTGATGCCCGGCATGGTGAGCCCCAGCTGAGGGCCCACGACGTGCACGATGCCCTGCTCCCTGTCACCGAGCGAGTGCAGCCTGACGCCGAACTCGGCGGCGTTGCGGCGGAGCGTCTCGATCTGGGTGCGGCTGGTGAGGTCGGCGATGGGCTTGTCGATGTCGAGGGTCGGGGTGTTGTGATCCTCGGTCGCGATCGTGAGGTCGAGGCGCCGCACCGGGCGCCCCTCCGCCCGCAGGCCGTCGAACGCCTGCGGACTGGTCACCTCGTGCACGAGGTGCAAGTCGATGTAGATCAAGTCGGGCTGGCCGTCCTCGCCCTGCACGACGACGTGGTCGTCCCAGACCTTCTCGGCCAGCGTGCGCGGACGCTCGGGGATGCCGGCGCTGCCGGACGCGGCGATGGTGCTCATGTCTGTCGTTCTCCTTTTGGGACTGTGCCCGCATGGGTGGGGCCCGCGACGAACTCCGCGACGAGAAAGGCCTGGGAACTAGGACTCGTCGCGGCCGCTAAGGAGAAGGCGAGCGATCCGCACGTGCTCAGGCTACCACCGACCCGCCGCCCGCCCGGCGCTCAGCGGCGGTCGTCGTGGTGCGGCTGCTCGACAGTGGGGGGTGTGCCCTTCTCGTCCGCGACGACGGCGGCGGCGGCGTCCGCCGTCGCGGCCTTCTTGTCGCGCGCGGAGGCGACGAGGCTCGCAACCGTCGCCACCGCCATCGACACCACGATGACCGCGAGCGACATCCAGGTCGAGATCTCCGGCGCCCACTCGATGTGCTCGCCGTTGTTGATGAACGGCAGCTCGTTGACGTGCATGGCGTGGAACACGAGCTTCAGGCCGATGAAGGCGAGGATGAACGCGATTCCGTAGTGCAGGTAACGGAGGCGATCGAGCAGGTCGCCGAGGAGGAAGTACAGCTGCCTGAGGCCCATGAGCGCGAAGATGTTGGCCGTGAACACGATGAACGCGCTCTGCGTGATGCCGAAGATCGCCGGGATGGAGTCGATGGCGAACAGCAGGTCGGTCACGCCGATCGCGGCGAAGACGATGACCATCGGCGTCCACATCTTCTTGCCGTTCACGACCGTGCGGATCTTCGCGCCGTCGTAGTGGTCGCTGATGTCGATGGTGCGGCGCAGCACGCGGACGACGAAGGCCTCCTGCTTCACGTCGTCGTCGTGATCACCGCCCGGGAAGGCCTGGCGCCACGCGGTCCACACCAGGAACGCGCCGAAGATGTAGAAGACCCAGCTGAACTGCTCGATCACCGCGGCACCGACGAGGATGAAGACACCGCGCAGCACGAGGGCGATGATGATGCCGACCATCAGGACTTCCTGCTGGTAACGACGCGGCACCGCGAACTGGCTCATGATCAGCACGAACACGAAGAGGTTGTCGATCGACAGGCTGTACTCCGTGAGCCAGCCGGCGACGAACTGCCCGGCGTACTCGGGTCCGGCGACGATCCACATGATGCCCGCGAAGATCAGCGCCAGCGTCACGTAGAACACGACCCAGAGTGTCGACTCGCGCGTCGACGGGATGTGCGGTCGCTTCAGGATGAGCAGCAGATCGGCCAGGAGGATGAGCGAGAGGACCACGAGGGATCCGATCTCGAACCACAGCGGGAGAACCAGGTCCATTCAGGGCCTTTCGGAGCGGGGAGAAGAAGGGGTCGGTCGACGCCGAAAGTCTCTCCCCCGCGGGCCGCGGCCTGCGGTGCGCACCCGGGGTCGCACTGTCGGGACCCGTGATGACGGATGCGCGATGACGGGATACTCCCCTTCGCTCGCACAAGGATACAGCCGGGATGCCGCGGCCCGCGCCCGTGAGACGATCCGGGCCGTGCGGACACTGACACGGTGAGAGACAATGCGGAGGGTGGGGATGGAAGGCGAGACTCCGGCCGGCGACGCCGAACTCGTGGCGCTGGCCGCGGGCGGCAGCGAGCGTGCGTTCCGTGCCCTGTACCGCGCCTACGTCCGGCCGGTCTACTGGCTGGCGCACGGCCTCGTCGGCAACCCCGCCGACGCCGAGGAGGTGACGCAGGAGACGTTCCTCGTGGCATGGCGGAAGCTTCCGGGCTTCGATCTCGCCGGAGAGTCGCTGCTGCCGTGGCTCGCCACGATCTGCCGATTCCAGTGCGCCAACCGCGTCCGGAGGCAGCGGCGCGACCGCGAGCACACGGCGGCACCCGCCGACGAGAGCGTTCCTTCGACCGTGGACGTGGAGCAGCAGGTGATCGACGAGCGCCTCGCGGAGGCGATCCTCCGCGAGGTCGCCGGGCTCAGCGACCTCGACCGTGCGATCTTCCGGCTGTGCGCGACCGAGGGCTACGCGTACCAGGCCGCCGCCGACGAGCTCGGCGTGGCGCACGGAGTGGTCCGCAATCGTCTCTCCCGCATCCGCACCAGACTGCGGACCGTCGTCAAGGAGAGCACATGAGCACCGACCAGCCGGCAGCCGGAACCCCGGCCGCCCTCCCCTCACTGAGTGACCAGCGCATCGACGAGATCGAGGACGCGCTCTTCGCCGACATCGCCCGCGAGCGATCGCAGCGGTCGGCGCGCGGGCGCCGCCGCGGCCGTCTCTGGGTCGCGGGCGGCGCTGCGGCCGCGGTCATCGTCGTCGCGGCGGTGATCGCCCCTTCTGTCGGGCAGCTCGTCGGCGTCGCCGGCGGCGCGTCGGACCAGTCCGCCGTCGCCCCGGCGATGCCCGGTGGCTCGGAGGACGGCACGGCGTTCGACGCGTCCTCCGAGGAGTCCCGCGGGACGTCGGGACTCGCCGTGGCACCGGACGGCGGCGCTGACAGCGCCGCCGGTGCGACGCAGGCCGACCGTGACATCATCACCACCGCTACCGCCACCGTGACAGTCGACGACGTGGATGCCGCGGCGCGGTCGATCGGCAACTCCGCGGTCGCGCACGGCGGGTACGTGGAGTCGATGAGCGTCGGCCGGGACGGCAGCGTGTACCCCGTCGAGCCGATGGACGGCGGTATCGTGGGCGACAGCTCGTACCCGTACCCGCAACCGGTTCCGACCGATGGGGCCTGGATCACCGTGCGCATCCCCGCGGACGAGCTCGCCGCGGTCGTGAGCGAGCTGGACGACGTCGGCGAGGTGACCGCCTCCGGCATCAACCGGCAGGACGTGACGGAGCAGACGGTCGACCTCGAGGCGCGCATCGACGCGGCCCAGGCCTCCGTCGACAGGCTCATCGACCTGATGGCCCAGGCGGAGAGCGTCGCCGACCTCCTGGCCGCAGAGACCGCCCTCTCCGAGCGGCAGGCGCAGCTGGAGTCCTACCAGCAGCAGCTCGAGATGCTGGACGATCAGGTGGAGATGTCCACCCTGTCGGTGACCGTCCTGCCCGATGTCGAGGTCGTCACGGCCGATCCCGCCGGTTTCGGCGACGGTCTCGCGGCCGGGTGGAACGGGCTGGTCGCGACTCTGAACGGCATCGTCGTGGCGATCGGCTTCCTGATCCCGTGGCTGCTCGTCGCCGCGGCGGCCGGGCTGCTGGTGTGGGGCGTCGTGCGCCTCGTGCGCGGGCGCCGCCAGGCGAGAGCCCGGCAGCCGGACGCCGCCCCCGAGGAGGTCGCGGACGAGCGGAGCGCGTGACGTGCCCGGCGCCGGCGCAGAGCGGGAATGCGGAAGAGCCCCCGGTCAGGACCGGGGGCTCTTCGTCATGGTGACCCCAGCGGGATTCGAACCCGCGTTACCGCCGTGAGAGGGCGGCGTACTAGGCCGCTATACGATGGGGCCGTACAGCGCTGCCGCAGCGCCGGCTGCGACGATGTTGCCTGACTGGTGACCCCAGCGGGATTCGAACCCGCGTTACCGCCGTGAGAGGGCGGCGTACTAGGCCGCTATACGATGGGGCCGTTCAGGCAACCGTTCGATTATGCCATGGCGGCCGATGCGGCTCCAAATCGGTGCGGTCCCGCAGGACGTCGGTTCCTCCCGCTTGCCCGCCCGCCCCGCGGACGGTTGACTCGACGCATGCGAGTCACCAAGTTCGAGCACGCGACCCTCACCCTCGTCGACGCCGGGAAGAGCCTGGTGATCGACCCCGGGTCGTTCACGGCACCGCTGGGCGAGCTCGAGGGGGTCGCGGCGATCGTGATCACGCACGAGCATCCTGACCACTGGACCCCCGATCACCTGGACCGCATCCTGGGCACTTTCCCGGGCACCCCGATCTACGCCCCCGAGGGCGTGGCCAAGGCCGCAGCCGGGTACGACATCACCATCGTGCACCCCGGCGAGGTCGTCGAGCTCGATCCGTTCCGCCTCGAGTTCTTCGGGGGGCGGCACGCGGTCATCCATGAGTCCATTCCCGTCGTCGACAACGTCGGCGTGCTGGTGAACGACCATTTCTACTACCCCGGCGATTCCTATGCGGTACCCCAGGGCCGCAACGTGAAGCTCCTCGCCGCCCCGGTGGGGGCCCCGTGGCTCAAGATCGGCGAAGCCATGGACTTCGTGCTCGCCGTCGCCCCGCGACGGGTCTTCGGCACGCACGACATGACCCTCTCCGTCGCGGGCCGGGACATGGGCAGATCGCGCCTGCGGTGGGCCGTCGAGCGGGACGGCGGCGAGCTGATCGTGCTCGACCCGGGGCAGGGCACCGACATCTGATCCCAGGGCACCGACATCTGATCCCCTGAGACGCGGACGACGGATGCCGCAGCGGCTTCGACCCGCGGCATCCGTCGTCACATCCTCCCGGCTTCGCGCCGGGACTGCCTCCTACTGTGCGTCCAGATCCGTCTCCAGGAGCGCGACCAGCGCGTCGAGGGCCTCGTCGGCGCCCTCACCCTCGGCCTTGAGCGTCACGACCGTCCCCTGAGACGCGCCCAGGCCCATCAGCGACAGGATGCTGCCGGCGTTGAGGTCCGGGCCGCCGTCGACGGCGATCGTGACGGGGACGGGCTGGGCCTGCACCGCCTGCACGAACAGCTTCGCGGGGCGCGCGTGCAGCCCGGAGCTGCTGGCGATGGTGGCCTGACGTTCTGCCATTGTTCTCTCCTGTCTGCGTCGGACTCGACCGGCCGACGTCTCCGATTCTGTCTGAGCGGGCCTCAGGCCGCCACGGGTACCGCCATCTCGACCGCCTCTGCCTGCTCGAGCTCCTTGCGGCCGACCCACTTCTTGAGTGCGATGACCACCAGCGCCGTGACGACGGTGCCGGCGGCGATCGCCACCAGGAAGCCCCAGATGGGGTTGATCGCGAAGAGCACGAACACGCCGCCGTGCGGGGCGAGCGACTGCACCGCGAACGCCATGCTGAGCGCGCCGGTCACCGCACCTCCGACCATGGAGGCGGGGATCACCCGCAGCGGGTCGGCTGCGGCGAACGGGATCGCGCCCTCCGAGATGAAGGCCGCGCCCAGGAGCCATGCCGCCTTGCCGTTCTCTCGTTCGACGGGAGGGAACAGGTTGCGCGCGAGCACGGTGGAGGCGAGCGCCATCGCCAGCGGCGGCACCATGCCGGCCGCCATCACCGCGGCCATGATGTAGTACGGCGTCGGGTTCTCGGGCGATCCTGCGGCCAGGCCCGCGACGGCGAATGCGTACGCGACCTTGTTGATGGGTCCGCCGAGGTCGAAGCACATCATGAGGCCGAGGATCACGCCCACCACCACGATGCCCGCCGTGCCGGCGAGGTCCGTGAGCCAGACGTTCAGCCATTCCATCAGCGTCGCGATGGGGCGCCCGAGGAACAGGATCATGAGGCCCGAGGCCACGATGGAAGCGATGAGCGGGATGATCACGACCGGCATCAGGCCGCGCAGCCACCGGGGCACGCTCCACGATCCGATCCACCACGCCGTCACACCGGCCAGGAGGCCGCCCACGATGCCGCCGATGAAGCCGGCGTTCATCAGCACGGCGACCGCGCCGGCGACGAAGCCGGGGGCGATGCCGGGACGGTCGGCGATGGCGAAGGCGATGTAGCCGGCCAGCGCCGACACCAGGAAGCCCATCGACGTCGCGCCGATCATGAAGAACACCGAGCCCAGGTACTGGCCGAGCGGGCCGTAGTTGGAGGTGATCTCTTCGGTGGGAAGATCCCACAGCGAGTTCTGCACGATGACGTTCGCGGCGTTGTCGGTGACGTTGTAGCCGCCCAGCAGGAAGCCGAGCGCGATGAGGAGGCCGCCGCCGGCGACGAACGGGATCATGTAACTCACGCCGGTGAGAAGGATCCGCTGGATGCGGGCGCCCCACGACATCGTCTCAGCGGGAGCCGCGGTCGCCGCGGCGGCCTCGCCGCTCACGCGCGTCGCATTCGGGTCCTTGGCCGCCGCGAGCGCTTCGGCGATGAGCTGGCCAGGCTGCTCGATGCCGCGCTTCACGCCCGAGCGCACCACCGGCTTGCCGGCGAAGCGCTGCGGTTCGCGCACGTCCACGTCGGTCGCGAAGATCACCGCGTCCGCGTCGCGGATGACGTGATCGGGCAGCGCCTGGTATCCGCTGGATCCCTGGGGCTCGACGACGAGGTCGACCCCGGCTTTCTTGCCTGCGGCGGTGAGCGCGTCGGCGGCCATGAAGGTGTGCGCGATACCGGTGGCACAGGCGGTCACTGCGACGATACGGGCGGTCTGACCGTCCACGCTCGTGCCGGCTGCGGCTGCCGCAGGGGCGGCTGCCGCAGGCGCGGCGGCCGCAGGCGCGGCGGCCGCAGGCGCAGCGGAGGCACCGCCCTCGCCGATCGCCGCCTGCACGATCGCCACGACCTCGTTGTCCGTCGCGGCACCGCGAAGACCGGAGGTGAAGTCATCCTGCATGAGGCTTCGGGCGAGCTTCGAGAGCACGGCCAGGTGGGCCTCCGCCGCGTCGGCCGGAGCGGCGATCAGGAAGACCAGGTCTGCGGGGCCGTCCGGGGCGCCGAAGTCGACTCCCGGCTTCAAGCGCGCGAAGGCGAGCGACGGCGTCGTCACCGCAGCGCTCTTGGCGTGCGGAATGGCGATGCCGCCGGGCAGACCGGTCTCGTCCTTCTGCTCGCGCGCCCAGGCGTCGTCGTACAGCGCCTCGGCGTCGGTCGCGCGCCCCTGCGCGACCACGCGTGCGGCGAGCGAGCGGATGACGGCGGACTTGTCTTGCCCCAGCGGGGCGTCCAGGCTCACCAGGCCTGTCGTGATGGTGTCGGACACGGTGACCTCCTGCGGTCGGGTGGGGTGGTGGTTCAGGGCAGGCGCGTGACGGGCACGTCGCCGGTGGGAAGGTCTGCGGGGGTGGGCGCCTGGGTTCCGGGAAGGGAGGCCGCAGCCGCCCCGTAGCGGACGGCGAGGCGCAGGCTGTCTTCGGCGGCGGCACCGCGGCTGTCTGCGAAGACGAAACCGGCGAGCGAACTGTCGCCCGCGCCCACGGTGCTCACCACTCGGATCGGCGGCGGCGTCGCCGCCCAGGTTCCGTCGCGGCGGACAAGCACCGCGCCGCGCGAGCCCAGCGTCACGAGGGCTGCTCCGACCCTCGCCGGCACCAGCGTGCGCGCCACCTCGGCGACGGCGGACACGTCGGCGTCGGTGAGGTCGGCGCCGGCGAGCTCGGCGAGCTCCTCGTCGTTCGGCTTGATGAGGTCCGGTGCGCCGGCAGCCACCACCGCCGCGAGCGCGGCCCCGGAGGTGTCGACGGCGATGAGCGGCGCGTGCGCGTCGAGGGCACGGCGGACCGCGCGGATGACGCGGACGTAGAAGTCGTCGGGCGCCCCGGGCGGGAGCGAGCCGGCAAGCACGAGCCATCGGGCGCCGGCCGACGCCGCCACGACCTCGTCGACCACGGCGGTCGCGTCGTCGTCGGTCAGGGCTGCGCCGCGCAGGTTGAGCTTGGTGGTGACGCCCGCGGGATCCGTGATCGCGATGTTCGCCCGCACGCGACCGGTGATCGGCACACGGCGCGTGACCAGGCCGGCGCCGAGGAGGACCGCCTCGAAGGGATCCCCGGGGGCCAGCGGCAGCACCGCCCGGCACTCCTCCCCCGCCGCCGTGATGACCCGGGCGACGTTGATCCCCTTGCCGCCGGCATCCTCGCGCGCCGACGCGGCGCTCTGGACGTCGCCGACCCGGAGAGGGGCGGGAAGGGTCACAGTTCGGTCGAGCGACGGGTTGGCGGTGAGTGTGACGATCATGAGAGCCAGACCTCCACTTCGGCGTCTGCGAGCGCAACGGCGAGATCCGCGTCGGGCGCGGCATCCGTCACCAGCACGTCGATGTCGGAGAGCGGCGCGAATCCGACGAGCAGCTCGGCGCCCAGCTTGTCGGCATCGGCGACGACGACGACCCGCTGCGCGGCCCGCACGATCGCGCGCTTGACGGCGGCCTCGTCGGGGTCGGGAGTGCTCAGTCCGAATCGAGCGGAGACCCCGTTCGTGCCGATGAAGGCGACGTCGGGACGGAGGGACCCGATCGCGCGCACGGTGTCGGCGCCCACGGCCGCCGCCGTCAAGCCGCGGATCCGTCCGCCGATCAGCGAGAGGGACGCGCCGGGGGCGCCCGCGAGCGAGTGCCCGAGCGTCAGCGAGTGGGTCACGACCTCGATGTGCGTCGTGGCCAGCCGCGGCGCGAGTGCCGCCGCGACGGCCCCGGTCGTGGTGCCGGCGTCGAGGAACACCGATCCGCTGAAGTGCGGGCCGAGCGCATCGAGGGCGCGCCGGCCGATCGCGGCCTTCGCGCTGCCATGGCGGCGTTCGCGCTCGGCGAGCGAGGGCTCACGGGTGCTCGCGCGCTCGCGTCCCACGGCTCCGCCGTGCACGCGGCGCAGCGCACCCGCGGACTCCAGATGATCGAGGTCGCGGCGGACGGTCTCGGTGGTGACGTCGAAGCGCTCGGCCAGGTCGACGACGCTCACGCGGCCCTGTGCGGCCAGCAGCAACTCGATCTGCTCGTGGCGCTCCGTCGCATACATCTCAGGCACTCCTTCGTGTGATTCCCACACATTACAACACATTCCCACACAAACGCAACGGGTTATCGTCGTCGAGTGCCAGACAGACCCGCCGCAGAGGTCCGCATCGATCGCGACCTCATTCGTGACCTTCTCGCCGGGCAGGCGGAAGCGGCCATTCCGGGCGCGTCCGCCCTGCCGCTCGCCAAGGTCGCCGAAGGCTGGGACAGTGAGATCTGGCGGCTCGGTGCCCGCCACGCGGTGCGACTGCCTCGTCGTGCGGCCGCCGCGCCGCTGGTGCTGCATGAGCAGCTCGTGCTCCCCGGCATCGCCGAGCGTCTCGCCGCATCGGGTGTGAGGGTGCCCGCGCCGCTGGTCGCCGGGAGCCCTGCCGCCGGATATCCGTGGGCATGGTCGGTGGTCCCGTGGATCGAGGGCGCGAGGGCCATGGACGAGCCGGTCTCCCTTCGCGGCGCCTGGGCCGAGACGCTGGCGCGCACCTTGGCGGCGCTCCACGTCGAGGCGCCCCCCGGGTACCCGCTCAATCCCTACCGCGGAGTTCCGCTCGAAACGCGGTCGGACGCCGTGGCCGAGCGCCTGACCGTCCTGCGCGCCGCGGAAACGCTGAGCACCGCGTCCGCGCAGGCGCTCGACGCGGTCTGGCGCACAGGCGTCGCCGCCGCGCCGTGGATGCGACCGGCGGTCTGGCTGCACGGCGACCTTCACCCGGGCAACCTCGTGGTCCGCGACGGCCGGCTGTCCGGCATCATCGACTTCGGCGACGTGACCGCCGGGGACCCCGCCTACGACCTGGCCGTGGCGTGGCTCGCGTTCGACGCCGGCGGGCGTGCGCGCTTCCGCGCCGCGACCGGGGAGCGATACGACCTCGCCACCTGGCGTCGGGCGCACGCCTGGGCCGCCGCCGTCGCGCTCATGCTCCTCGCGCACAGCGACGACGATCCCGCCTACTTCGCGCTGGGGCGGGATGCCGCGGCCGAGGTCGTCTCCGACCGCCCTCGCTGATCCCGACCTGCTGCGGTGCGCCGGCCCGCGTCAGCGCTCGCCGCTGCTGAGCACCTCGGTCGCCGCGATCTTCAGGACGCCCCCGTCGTCGACGAAGCGGTACGCGGTCACCTCATCCACCACGCGGCCGTCCGCGAAGTAGTACGTCAGCGTCGCCTGGCCGGTGTCGGGACCGGTGGCGATGACGTCGGCCACTGTCACGTCCGAGACGCCGGACCAGAACGCTTCGTACCCACCGCGGCCGCCGGCATGGTTCTCCTGGTAGTCCGCGGTCATCAGCGGCCAGGCGCTGTCCCGATCCGCCGGCATCATCGCGTAGTACCCCGCGATGGTGTCGACCACCCGCTGCTCGGGAGCCACCGGGGCCGGTGCAGGCGCCTCCTCCGCCGTGGGCTCCGGGGGCTCCGGCTCCGGGGCCTCCGGCTCCGGGGTCGCCGTCGGCGTGCGACTCTCCGACGGCGTCGCCTCCGCGGTGCGCGATGCCGCCGGGCCCGCCACCTGCCCGTCGTCCGCCGCCGGGATCAGGAGGAACGCGGCGCCGAGGCCGAGCGCCGCGACGAGGATCAGGAGGCCGACGAGGATCGCGGTGCGACCACGACGGGTCTGCTGCGGCACTCGCGCGTCGGTCGCCTCGCCGGGACCCGCCGCCTGCGGCGTGGCTGCAGCCGTCGTTGTCGAGGCGGCGGGGCGGAGAGGCTCGGTCTCGGCGGTCGGAGCCTCGTACCGGGTCGGTCGGTCGACGGGCACGGTCGGCCGGGTCGGCAGCCGTGCCGTCGACTGCACGGCGGGGGCTGCGCCGGGTCCTGCGGTCTCCTCATCGCCCAGGAGCCAGGCGGGGATCGTCGGCGGGGTGGGCGGAAGCGGCTCGGGTCCGACCGCGGGCGAGACCGCAGGCGCGGCATCCGTCGCCGGGCCGTCAGGCGGGTCGTCGGGTCGGTCGCCCACCACGTCGGCAGTCGGTGTCCCGACGGTGGTGGCGTCGAACCCCAGCGCGATGAGGCCACGCGCGACGTCGCCGTCGACGGCCGGCTCCTGCGGGAAGGCGGCGAGCGCGCCGGCCACCGCCGCCATGGTCGGCCGGCGCTTGGGCTGTGGGGCGAGCATCCTGCGCAGCAGCGGTGCGAGATCGGCCGCGTGCTTCGGCGCCGGGTATCCCCCCTTGGCCACGCGGTGCAGGAGCGCGATGGAGTTCCGGTCGCTGCCGAACGGCGGCTCCCCCTCCACCATCGTGTACAGGGTCGACCCGAGCGAGAACACATCCGACGCGAAGCTGGTGGGAAGTCCGCGCGCGACCTCCGGCGCGAGGAAGGCGGGTGTCCCGTGGATGACCCCGGTCGCCGTGACCGTCGCATCCCCGAGGGCGTGCGAGATGCCGAAGTCGCTGATCCTCGCCGAGCCGTCGGCGGTGATGAGGATGTTGCCGGGCTTGACGTCGCGGTGGACGATCTTCAGCTCGTGCGCAGCCGCCAACGCCGACGCGACCTGCGCGCCGATACGGGCTGTCTGTGCGGGCGAGAAGGTGCCGTGCTCGCGGAGGAGCTCCGACAGCGGCGTCGACTCGAGCAGCTGCATGACGATGCACGGCTGGTCCTCGTGCTCGACGACGTCAAAGACGGTGACCGCGTGGGGGTGATGAAGGCCGGCGGTGATCTGCGCCTCGCGCATGGCGCGGTCGGTGGCGACCTGACGCTCTTCGTCCGTCAGCTCGGGCTGCGTCCGCAGCATCTTCAGTGCGACCGGCCGCCGCAGCCGGGTGTCCCAGGCCTGCCACACGATGCCCATGCCGCCCGCGCCCAGCATCTTCACCAGCCGGTAGCGATCCGCGACGAGGGCGGAAGGAGTAGTCACGCGTCGTCCCCTCGAACCTCTCACGAAGGCTACGCGCGCCGCCGCCACGCCCCAGGGGGTTGCGTCACGTCGACCGGTGTGGAATCAGTGCGCTCAGAAGCGGGTCGCGAACGCGAAAAACCCCCGCCGAGCGGGGGTTGTATCGGTGGCTGGGGTACCTGGACTCGAACCAAGAACAACTGAACCAGAATCAGCCGTGTTGCCAATTACACCATACCCCAAGGCTGTCAGCCGAAGCCGTGCCGAAGATAGAGTCTACGCGACCGGGGGACCTGCTCCAAACCGGGCCGTCAGCCGCGCGCGTCGGCGAGGGCCGTCAGACGACGGAGCGACTCCGCCTTGCCCAGGAGCTCCATCGACTCGAAGAGCGGCGGCGATACGCGGCGTCCGCTCAGCGCCACGCGCAGCGGCCCGTAGGCCACGCGAGGCTTCAGCCCGAGCCCGCCCTCCTCGACCGGCGACACGAGGGTGCCGGCAAGGGCGTTCTGCACGGCGGTCGCGGTGAAGTCGGTGTCCGGCACGCTCTCGAGGGCCGTCGCCGAGGCCCGGAGCACCTCGCCCGCGTTCGCCGGGAGGGACGCCAGGGCGTCGTCCTGGTACGTCACCCGGTCGGTGAACAAGAAGCCCAGCAGGCCCGGCGCATCGCCGAGCAGCTGCATCCGCTCCTGGACGAGCGGGGCAGCGGCGACCAGCGTCGCCCGCTGTGCGGGCGTCGGGTCCTCCTCGACGACACCTGCGGCGGCGAGATACGGCACCAGACGCTCAGCGAAGTCGTCGGGCTGCAGCATCCGGATGTGGTCGCCGTTGATCGATTCGGCCTTCTTCTGGTCGAAGCGCGCCGGGTTCGGATTCACGTCAGCGATGTCGAAGGCCGCGACGAGCTCCTCGAGCGAGAACACGTCGCGATCGTGGCTGATGGACCAGCCGAGCAGTGCCAGGTAGTTCAGCAGGCCCTCGTGGATGAAGCCCTTCTCGCGCTGCAGGAACAGGTCGGCCTTCGGATCGCGCTTCGAGAGCTTCTTGTTCCCCTCCTCGCCGAGGACGAGCGGCATGTGCGCGAAGCGCGGGATGAACGTCGTGATGCCCGCGTCCACCAGCGCGCTGTACAGCGCGAGCTGGCGCGCCGTCGAGGGCATGAGGTCCTCGCCGCGGATGACGTGCGTGATGCCCATCAGCGCGTCGTCCACGGGGTTCACGAACGGGTACAGCGGCACGCCGCCCGCGCGCACGAGAACGAAGTCGGGGAACGAGCCGGCGGGGAACGTCACCTCGCCGCGGATGAGGTCGACGTACGTGAGGTCCTCATCCGGCACGCGCAGGCGCCACGCGGGCTCCCGACCCTCGGCCCGGTACGCGGCCTTCTGCTCCTCGGTGAGGTCCCGGTCGAAGTTGTCGTACCCGAGCTGCTTGGCACGGCCGCCGGCCTCGTTGCGCGCATCGATCTCTGCGGGCGTCGAGTAGCTCTCGTACACCGCGCCCGCGGCGATGAGCTTGTCGAGCACCTCGCGGTAGATGTGATGACGCTGCGACTGGCGGTAGGGTGCGTGCGGACCCCCGACCTCGACGCCTTCGTCCCAGTCGATCTGGAGCCAGCGCAGCGCCTCCAGCAGCTGCTGGTAGCTCTCCTCGCTGTCGCGCGCGGCATCGGTGTCTTCGATCCGGAACACGAGCCTGCCGCCGTGATGACGTGCGTAGGCCCAGTTGAACAGCACCGTGCGGATGAGCCCGACGTGCGGGAGGCCGGTGGGCGACGGGCAGAACCGGACGCGCACGTCGGCTCCCGTGGCGGTGGTGGTGCGGGGGTCAGGCGAAGAAGACATCGTGACCGAGTTTAGTTGCCGTCGGTCGCGGCCTCGGGCGTCCGCCCCGCTCCGCGGAGGTCGCCTGCTCGAGCGCCCTGCGCCCCGGCGACCAGACGACCCAATGCGGCCAGCGTCACCCGGACGGCCGGCACCCGTTCCGCACCCCTCGCCGTCACCGTGTGGATCGTGCGCCGCTCGCCGGCCGGCAGCGGCACGATCGCGACGCCGGGAAGGCGCGGGAACGACTCCACCGCGAGGCGCGGCAACGTGGCCACCCCGATCCCCTGCGCCACGAGACCCTCGACCGCGACGACGTTGTCGGTCTCGAACGCGATACGCGGCGTGAAGCCGGCTCGACCGCACAGCTCCAGCAGGTGACCCCGGCAGCGCGGGCACCCCGCGATCCAGTCGGCATCGGCGAGCGCACCCACATCCAGTTCCGACGCGCTCGCTGCCGGATGGCCCGCCGGCAGCACGCCCAGCAGCTGATCGGTGCCGACCGCATGCACCGCGAGCCCCCGAGCGCTCGACCCGTGCGGATCGTCGCGGTCACCCGGATAGCTGAAGGTGAGAGCGATGTCGGTCCGGTCATCGCGGACCGCCTCCACCGCCTCGGGCGGCTCCGCCTCGACATAGGTGAGCGAGATGCCCGGATGCCGCCTCGCCAGCGTGGCGAGCAGCCGCGGCACGATCGTGGGCGACGCCGAGGGGAACCCCATCAGCCGCACCCGCGCGGCGCGCAGCCCTCGCAGCTCCGCCAGCTCGCCGGCGGCAGCATCCAGCGCCGTGGCGACCGCGGTCGCGTGTCGGGCGAGGACCCGCCCGGCGTCGGTGAGGCGGACGCTGCGTCCGACCCGCTCGACGATCGCCACGCCCAGCCGCTGCTCGAGACGCCTGACCTGCTGGCTGACGGCGGGCTGACTGTAGCCGAGCGCCGTGGCGGCGCCCGTGATCGATCCGGCGTCGGCGATCGCCCGCACCACCCGCAGTTCCCTCGCGTCGAACGCGGGTTCGCCGCCCACCGTGTCGCTCACGGGTGAATCATAAGCCACCGTTATGCATGCCATGGAACACCGGCTCTAGACCCGCGGCGTTTCGCGGCGCACGCTGGTGCCATGCCACCCGTCGCCGCCCCTACCGCCCTCAGCGCCGCGCGTCGAGAGTTCGACGGCGGCCGAGGCTACCTCGCCGCGTGCACCGTGGGGCTCCCTCCCCGTGCCGCCCGGGCGGCGATCCTCGCCGACCTGGCCGCATGGGCCGACGGCCGCCCGGACATCGCGGCGTACTGCGCCACCGTCGAGCGATCGCGGGAGCTGTTCGCGCTGCTGATCGGCGTCGGCGCCGAGCACGTGGCGATCGGCTCGCAGGCATCCGTTGCGGCGTCCCTCGTGGCCGCCGCACTTCCCGACGGCGCAGAAGTGCTCGTTCCCGCCGGCGAGTTCTCGTCGATCGTGCTTCCGTTCGTGCACGCCGGGCGCGGGATCCACGTCCGGACCGCGCCGCTGGCCGATCTCGCCGCCCACGTGCGCCCGACGACGAAGCTGGTCTCGTTCGCGCTGGTGCAGTCCGGGACGGGCGAGGTCGCAGATGCCACGGCCGTCGCGGCGGCCGCCGAAGCGCACGACGCGCTCACCCTGTGCGATGCCACCCAGGCGGTGGGGTGGCTTCCGGTGACGGCATCCGCATTCGACGCCGTCATCTGCCACGCGTACAAGTGGCTGTGCGCTCCCCGCGGCGTGTCCTTCCTCGCCGTCTCGGACCGGCTGCGCGATCGGACGTCGCCTGTCCACGCCGGCTGGTATGCGGGCGACGACCCCTGGTCGTCCTGCTACGGCGCCGAGATCGAGCTCGCTCCGGACGCGCGCCGGTACGACGTCTCCCCCGCCTGGCAGGCGTTCGTCGGTGCGACGCCCGCACTCGAGCTCTTCGCCTCGCTGGACCCCGCAGAGCTTCACGCTCACGCGACCGGGCTGGCCGCCGAGTTCCGGGCGAGCCTGGGCATCGCGGCGCCGCCGCACCCTTCGGCGATCGTCACATGGGACGACCCGCGGGGCGAGGCTCTCGCTCTGCTGACGTCGGCGGGGGTGACGGCGTCCGGGCGCAACGGGCGCGCGCGCGTGGCCTTCCACGTCTTCAACGACGCCGACGATCTCGCGCTGGCGCTCGCCGCGCTAGGACGCTGACAATCGCTTCCGGAGCCGGGCGCCGGCAGCGCCGACCCGCCGCACCGGGTGTCGCTTTGGACGCTTTGGCACTAGCCTCGCGATCAGCCGACCGCCCCCAGGCAACCGGCGTCATCCCATAAGGAAAGACGAAGGAGACATCGTGACGTCACCCCGAACGGTGCTGCAACGACGCAGTACCGGAGTGCTGGCAGCCCTGGCACTCGCACTACCGCTCGCCGTCGTGGCCCTACAGCCGGCCACCGCGGCGGGTCCCGTCGTCCGGCCGCTGGAGATCGTGGAGGGCGAGAGCTCCACCCGCATCGCCGGCGCCGACAGGTTCGAGACAGCGGCTCTGATCGCGATGGAGTTCGACGCGCCCGACATCGTGTACGTGGCATCCGGCACGACATTCCCCGACGCTCTGTCGGCGCGCCTCGCGCCTCCCGCCATCTCCACCAGCGCATTCACCGGCAGCGGGGCGCCGACGCTGCTGACCCTGCCCGACTCGCTGCCCGACGCGACCGCCGAAGCGCTGGCGACCCTCAGCCCGACGACCATCCGCATCGTCGGCGGTGAGGCGGCGGTCTCTGCAGCTGTCGCCGCCGAGCTCGCCGAGTACGGCACCGTCGAGCGCGTCGGAGGCGCCGACCGCTATGAGACGTCGGCGCTCATCGCTGCCGACTTCCCGGTGGGCCTGCCGCTGGTGTTCGTCGCGACCGGTGAGAACTTCCCCGACGCACTGGCCGGTGGCGCCGCCGCGGCCCGCGCCGAAGCGCCCGTGCTGCTCACGCGCAGCGGCGACCTTCCCGCAGCGACCGCGGAAGCGCTGACCGCGCTCCAGCCCCAGGCGGTCATCGTGCTGGGCGGCAGCAGCGCCGTGTCCGACGCGGTGTTCAACGCCATCCAGCAGATCGTTCCCGCCACGACCCGGCTGGCCGGCGCTGATCGCTACGACACGGCGGCGATGATCGCGCTCACGTACGAGCGCGACACTGCACCACTGCTCGCGACGGGACAGGCGTTCCCCGACGCCCTGACCGGCGGCGCGCTGGCGGGCTACCTCGGTGTCCCCCTCCTGCTGACCGCCGGGGATGCGCTCACGCCCGCGACGCTGGCGGCGCTCGAACAGCTCTCGCCGCAGGGACTGACGATCCTGGGCGGCCCCAACTCGGTCGCCCCGGCCGTCCAGAATGAGATCGACATGAGCCAGCCGAGCTGGTTCGACGAGACGGTCGCCCAGGTCCTGTCGTTCAACGACTACCACGGACACCTCGAGGCGACCAGCGACGCACGACTGACGCCTGCCCAGGATCCGGAGCAGAACCTCGTCGGCGGCGCGGAGTATCTGTCGACCACCCTCGCCGGGCTGCGCACGATGTCGTTCGAGGACCGTTCGGTCACCGTGGCCGCCGGCGACCTCATCGGCGGCTCGCCGTTCCTGTCGGGTCTGTTCCAGGACGAGCCCTCGGTCGAGAGCCTCAACCTCATGGGCTTGGACATCTCGAGCGTCGGCAACCACGAGTTCGACGAGGGCACGACCGAGCTGCTGCGCATGCAGAACGGCGGATGCCACCCCGAGAAGGGATGCTTCTTCCCTGAGGAGCCCTACGCCGGCGCCGACTTCAACTGGCTGGCGGCGAACGTCGTCAACCAGTCGGACGGCGAGACGCTGCTGCCGGGCACGGAGGTGCGCGAGCTGGGCGGAATCCAGGTCGGCTTCATCGGCATGACCCTCGAGGAGACCCCGACGCTCGTCGCACCCGGAGGCGTGGCGACCGTGGACTTCCTCGACGAGGTCGAGACCGCGAACGCCGCAGCCGCCGAGCTGCAGGCCGCCGGTGTCGAGGCGATCGTCGTGCTGCTGCACGAGGGCGGCTCGCAGCCGGGGAGCTACAACGGCTGCGACGGCATCTCTGGACCGATCGTCCAGATCGCCGAGGGATTCGATCCGGCCATCGACCTCGTGGTCACCGGACACACGCACATGCCCTACATCTGCAACATCCCGGATCCGAACGGTGACAGCCGCTGGGTCACCAGCGCCAATCAGTACGGTCGCGTCGTGACGCAGACGAGCCTCGTGCTGAGCCAGGCCACCGGTGACGTGGTCCGCGACCGCGTCAGCTCCGAGAATCATCTGGTGCTGCGCGAGGAGGCCGACCCCGCGCTCACGGCGCTGATCGCCAAGTGGTCCGCACTGGGCGAGGTGGTCGGCGGCCGGGTCGTCGGCAGCGTCGTCGAGGACATCACGGGCGACTCCAGCGGAGACCGCTCGATCGAGACGCCGATGGGCAACCTCATCGCCGACGCGATCCTGTGGGGAACCGAGGCGCCCGAGAACGGCGGCGCTCAGATCGCGTTCATGAATGTGGGCGGCATCCGTGCCAGCCTGCTGTTCGACGGAGTGTCGCACGCGGAGCAGCCCGGGGAGGTCACGTACGCCGAGGCGTTCGCCGTCGCCCCGTTCGGCAACATCCTGGTGACCCTGGACATGACGGGTCAGGAGATCAAGGACGTGCTGGAACAGCAGTACGTGCCGACCCGCGGCCGGCCGTTCCTGCACCTGGGTGCCTCCGAGGGCCTCACCTACGCCTGGGACAAGGCCGCCCCGCAGGGGCAGCAGATCAGCGGGCTGGCTCTGGACGGCGTGCCGATCGATCCGGCGGCGACGTATCGCGTCGCGACGCTGAACTTCCTCGCGGAAGGCGGCGACCAGTTCACCGCGTTCACCCAAGGGGAGAACCTCGTCGGCGGCCCGGAGGACCTGGCCAACCTCGTGGCCTTCCTGGAGGCGAACCCGGGCCTGAGCGCACCGGCGACCGACCGGGTCACCGAGGTGGTGGCGGTTCCGGTGCCGTAACGCTCCGATAGCCGCTTCGGGGCCGGATCCGGGTCGGGTCCGGCCCCGAAGCTATGCGCGCACCGCGGCGCGCCACCCGAGCGGCGCGAGCACCACGGACGCGACCACCAGCGCCATCACCACCAGTGCGAGCCCGCCGTAGCCGATCCCCCCGAGCACGGCCCCGGCCACGATGGCTCCGACGCCGCCGACGACGCTCATCGTGAAGTCGCTCAGCCCCTGCCGGCGCGTCCGCAGCTCCTCGGAAGACGATTCCGTGAGCAGTGCGGATCCCGCGACCGTCGACGCGCTCCACCCCAGACCGAGCAGAACGAGCGCGACGGTGACCGCGACGGTGGAGTTCTGACCGAAGGACGCCGTGAGCAGCGCTGCCGCGAGCACACCCTGACCGACGAGGATGGTCGGCACACGCCCCACGCGGTCGGCGAGAACGCCGAAGACGGGCGAGAGCACGTACATGCCGGCGATGTGGAGGCTGATGGTCAAGCCGATGATCGAGAGCGTGGCAGCCTCGGTCGCGCCGTGGGCCAGGTGGGTGAGATGCACCGGCGTCATCGCCATGACCGACACCATCGTGCCGTGCGCGGCGGCGACGGCGAAGATCGCGTAGCGCGCGGCCGCCGGCCGATCCGCGCGGGCGATGGGGCGGCTGCCGGCGGGGGCGGATGCCACCACCCGCTGCGCGAGCAGCAGCGGGTCGGGACGCATCGCGACGAGGTACACGAGGATCGCGAGCCCCTGCGCGATGAGGGTGAACAGGTATGCGCCCGTGAGCGCCGGCATGCCGATCGCCGCGCCGACGGCCTCCCCCGGTCCGGTGAGGTTCGGGCCGAGCACGGCACCGATCGTCGTCGCCCACACCACGATGGAAAGATCGCGGCCCCGCGATGCGTCGGTCGCCAGGTCTGCCGCGGCGAAGCGCGACTGCAGGTTTGCGGCCTGGCCCGCGCCGATGATGAGGAAGCCGACGAGCAGCAGTGGGAAGGCGTCCACGCCGACGGCGGCGATGACGAGACCGACGCCGACGAGTGCGACGGCCATGCCCGTCGTGAGAGAGAGCCGTCGTCCTCGTCGGCGCGCGATCGCCGCGAGCGGCACGGCGGTGAGCGCCGTGCCGAAGGTCACCGCCGCCGCGGCCAGGCCCGCGAACGCCTCGTCGCCGGAGAGCTCCGCTGCCAGGACGGCGCCGAGCGACAGCGTCGCGCCGAAGGCGAGTCCACCGAGAACCTGCCCGAGCGAGAGCACCGCGACCGTGCGCCGCTGCACCCGCGCCAGCTCGCCGACGGAGAGCGATGCGGTCTCAGGCATCGCGCGCGGGATTGCGCAGCGTGCCGAGTCCGGTGATCTCGACCTCGACCGTGTCGCCGGCGGTGATCTGGCCCACCCCGGCGGGTGTTCCGGTGAGGATGACGTCGCCGGGCAGCAGTGTGAAGGCGGCGGAGGCAAAGGCGATGATGTCGGCGAGCGAGAAGATCATGTCGCTGATCGGCCCCTGCTGGCGGACCTCGCCGTTCAGACGCGTCGTGATCACGGCAGGCCCGTTCACGTCGAACTCCGTCTCGATGGCGGGCCCGAGCGGGCACGAAGAGTCGAAGCCCTTCGCACGGGCCCACTGCCCGTCGGAGCGCTGCCAGTCGCGCGCGGTGAGATCGTTGGCGATCGTGTAGCCGAAGACGTAGTCCAGAGCGCTCTCAGCGGGGACGTTCTTCGCGATCCGCCCGATCACGGCGGCCAGCTCGCCCTCGAAGCTGATGAAGTCCGAGCCCTTCGGGAGCACCACCGAGTCGCCGGGCCCGATGACCGACGTGTTGGGCTTGAAGAACAGCATCGGAGCCTGGGGCACCTCGTTGCCGAGCTCGGCTGCGTGCTCGCGATAGTTGCGGCCGACGCAGACGACCTTCGACCGCGGGATCACCGGCGCCAGGAGCGCGACGTCGGCCAGCGGCACGCGCTCCCCCGTCGTCTCGTATCCCGCGAACATCGGGTCACCCGCGAGGACGACCATCTCCCCTTCGTCGACGATCCCGAACCTGATGGCGTCGTTGTGGCTGAAGCGCGCGATCCTCACCCGATGACCCTACCCGTCAAGGCGCAGCAGCCACCCGTGCTTGTCTTCGCGGCGGCCGTACTGGATGTCGGTGAGCTCCTCGCGCAGCGACAGCGCCAGCTCGCCGGTCGGCTGGTCGTCGACGAAGTCCTTCCCCTTGAGCAGGCCGATCGGCGTGACGACGGCGGCGGTGCCGCACGCGAACACCTCCACGATGTCGCCCGACGCCACGCCCTGACGCCATTCGTCGAACGAGACCGAACGCCCCTCGACCCGGTGGCCCCGGTCACGAGCGAGCTGAAGGATCGAGTCGCGCGTGATGCCCTCGAGGATGGAATCGGACTGCGGCGTCACCAGCGTGCCGTCCTTGTACACGAAGACCACGTTCATGCCGCCGAGTTCCTCGACGTTGCGGTCCTGATCGAGGAAGACGACCTGGTCGCACTCGTTCTCGTAGGCCTCCGACTGGGGCAGCAGGCTCGCGGCGTAGTTGCCGCCCGTCTTGGCCGCACCCGTGCCGCCCTTTCCGGCGCGCGCATAGTCCTCGCTCAGCCAGATGGACACGGGTTGCACGCCGCCCTTGAAGTAGGCGCCCGCGGGCGAGGCGATGACGTAGTACCCCACCTTGTGCGCGGGGCGGACGCCGAGGAACGCCTCCTTGGCGAACATGAACGGGCGCAGGTAGAGGCTCTGGTCGGCACCCGACGGCACCCACTCGCCGTCGACGGCGACGAGCTCGCGCAGGGACTGGATGAAGTACGACACGGGCAGTTCCGGAAGCGCGAGCCGGCGGGCCGAGCGCTGCAGGCGGCGTCCGTTCTGGTCAGGGCGGAACGTGTGGACGGAGCCGTCCGCGTGCCGGTACGCCTTGATGCCCTCGAAGATCTCCTGCCCGTAGTGCAGGACGGCGGCGGCCGGGTCGAGGGACAGCGGGCCGTACGGCTGGACGCGCGGGCGGTGCCACCCGCCGCCGGTGGACCAGCAGATGTCGACCATGTGGTCGGTGAAGTTGGTGCCGAAGCCCGGGTTGGCGAGGATCTCCTCGCGCTGCTGTGCGGTCTTGGCCTGCAGGTTGCGGTGGACGGTGAACTCGAGCGGGGCGAGTCCGGTGTCGGGGTCGGAATCGATGAGGGTCATGACGGCCTGTGCTTTCGTGCGGATCGTTCCGCGAGAGTGGGCGGCGCTTGCCGGTTCCAGATTACGCCCGGAGGCGTCGGGCGATGGCGTCGCCGATCTGCGCCGTGGTACGCGGTGCCGTGCCCCGGCTCGCGAGGTCGTCTTCGACAGCGGTGGTGACGCGCTGTGCTTCGCCCTGCAGCCCGAGGTGGTCGAGCAGCAGCGAGACCGAGAGGATCGCGGCCGTGGGGTCGGCCTTCTGCTGTCCTGCGATGTCGGGCGCCGAACCGTGCACGGGCTCGAACATCGAGGGGAACGCGCCGCCGGGGTTGATGTTTCCCGAGGCGGCGAGGCCGATGCCACCGGTGACGGCGCCGGCCAGGTCGGTGAGGATGTCGCCGAAGAGGTTGTCGGTGACGATCACGTCGAAGCGGCCCGGGTTCGTGACCAGGTAGATGGTGGCCGCGTCGACGTGCACGTAGTCTACGGCGACGTCGGGGTGCTCCTGCGCCACCTCGTCGACGAGGCGCTTCCAGATGCCGCCGGCATGCACGAGGACGTTCGTCTTGTGGACGAGCGTCAGCTTCCTGCGGCGGCGCTCGGCGAGATGGAACGCGTAGCGCACCACCCGCTCCACCCCGAAGGCGGTGTTCACCGACGTCTCGTTGGCGACCTCGTGCGGCGTGCCGGTGCGGATGGATCCGCCGTTGCCGACATAGGGCCCCTCGGTGCCCTCGCGGACCACCACGAAGTCGACGTCGCCGGGACTCGCGAGGGGTCCGGGCACCCCGGGATAGAGCCGCGAGGGGCGGAGGTTGACGTAGTGGTCGAGCGCGAAGCGCAGCTTCAGCAGGAGCCCCCGCTCGATGTTGGCGTCCTTGAGGCGGGGGTCCCCGGGCACTCCTCCCACCGCGCCGAGGAGGATCGCGTCGTGCGCCGCGATCGAGGCGAGGTCGCCGTCGGTGAGGGTGTCGCCGGTCTCGAGGAATCGCGCGGCCCCCAGCGAGAACCGGGTCTTGTCGAAGCGGATGCCGCTTCCGACGGTGACCGCTTCGAGCACCTTCTCCGCCTCGGCGATGACCTCCGGACCGATGCCGTCTCCGGGGATGACGGCCAGCTTCACGACACGCGACATGGTGCTCCTACGACTTCTGGCGGGACCCTCCCAGGGTAGTGGCCGCGATGACCCCGGCGATGACGACCAGGACCGCTCCGATCAGCGCCGTGACCGCGACGCCCTGGTCGAACGCGGTCGCAGCGGCCTCGAAGAGCGCCTGGCCGGTGGCGCCGCCGACCGTCTCTGCCGCGTGCACGGCCCCGGCCAGCGTCTCGGACGCTGCGGTGGCCGCGGCATCCGGGACATCTGCGGGCACGACGAGATGAGCACGGTAGAGCGCGGTGAGGATGCCGCCCAGCACGGTCGTGCCGAGCACCGCGCCGAGCTCGTACGCCGTCTCGGACACCGCACTGGCGGCACCGGCCTTGGCAGGCGGCGCGCTGGAGAGCACCAGCTCGTTGGACACGGTCTCGGCCGCACCGATGCCGATGCCGAGGGCGACGAAGGCGGCGACGAGCGCGCCGATGCTGTCGGAGCCGGTCGAGAACGCCACCGCCACGTAGCCGCCGAGCGAGAAGACCAGCGCTGCCGGCACCACCACGCGGGCAGGCCACTTCTTCGAGATCGGCACGACCGCGAGTCCGGCCAGGATCATCATGACGAGGCCCGGCACCAGCGCCAGGCCCGCCTGCATCGGCGACAGGCCGACGACGAGCTGCAGGTGCTGCGCGACGAAGAAGAGGAAGCCGACGAGCGCGATGACGCTCAGGAGGTTCACCAGTAGCGCGCCGCTGAACGTGCCCCGCGCGAACAGGCGCATGTCCAGCATCGGCGTCGACGCCCGCAGTTGCCGGCGCACGAACAGCACGCCGAACCCCGTGCCGGCGAGCATGGGAAGCCACGCCGCAGCGGTGAGGCCGTGGACTGCGAGCTCCTTGATGCCGTACACGATCGGGATCATGGTGGCCAGGGAAAGCGCGATGCTGAGGGGATCGATGCGGCCGGGCGCGGGGTCGCGGCTCTCGGGCACGAGGAGGGGTGCGAGGACGAGAAGCGGGACGAGGACCGGCACCGACAGGAGGAAGACCGAGCCCCACGAGTAGTGCTCGAGGAGCAGACCGCCGACGATCGGGCCGAGTGCCGCCCCCGCGGAGAACATGGCCGCCCACACCGCGATCGCAAGCCGACGCTGATCGCGGTCGGTGAAGATGCTGCGCAGCAGCGACAGCGTCGACGGCATCAGCATCGCCCCGAACACGCCCATCCCGGCGCGCGCGGCGATGAGCCACCCGGCGCTGGGCGCGAAGGCCGCGAGCACCGAGACGGCGGCGAAGCCGGTGGCGCCGATGAGCAGCATCCGCCGCCGCCCGAACCGGTCCCCCAGGGTGCCCATCGTCACGAGCAGTCCCGCGAGGACGAGCGGATAGGCGTCGATGATCCACAGCTGCTGGGCGCTGGTGGGCCCGAGCTCCAGGGCGATCGACGGAAGCGCGAAACTCAGCACCGTGTTGTCGACCGAGACCAGGAGCACCGGCAGCATGAGCACCACCAGCGCCGCCCAGCCCCGCCAGCCGACCTTGCGGGCTCGAGCGTCCGCGAGCGTGAGTTCCTGAGTAAGAGTCGTCATTTCTATACCGTCCAGCCGGTATAGTAACAGGACGGGCGACCCGTGTCGATACGATCGGAACCATGAGCCGCCCACCCCTCGCCCGCGAGAAGGTGGTGGACGCCTTCGAGCAGATCCTCATCGACGAAGGAGAGCGCGCGGCGACGATGGACGCGACGGCGCGGGCCGCGGGCGTCTCCAAGGGCGGCCTGCTCTACCACTTCGCCACGAAGGACGCGCTCGAGGCGGCGATCATCGACAGACTCCACGAACTCGTCGCCGAGGACGTCGCGGCCATGACGGCGGCACCCGAAGGGCCGATCGCCTACTTCCTGCGCTCGTCGGCGATGGAGAACGACCCCCTCGACCGCGCCGTCCTCGCGACGTCGCGCCTTGCTCAGGGCGGCAACGCGGCGGCGACCGATGCGCTCCGGGGTATCCGCGACCAGTGGGCGGACGCGCTGCGATCGCACACGAAGGACGCCACCGCCCTCGATCTGGTCATGCTCGTCAGTGACGGTCTGTACTTCAACAACGCCCTCGCGGGCGGATCGATCCCCGGCCCGGTCCCCCGCGGCGCCGCGATGGACGCCCTCGTCGAGGTGGTCGAACGCGCGGTCCGCCGCTGAGCGTGGCCGGCGGGCTCGCCGCCGGCGCTCAGTCCTCGGTGACCTCGATGCGACGGAACAGGTCGGCGCCGACCGCCTCGCGCATGTCGTCGAGCAGCTCTTCCGGAACGGGTGAGTCGACCGTCAGCACGGAGAGCGCACGGCCGCTGGCATCCGCCTGCGCGACCTGAAGCCCTGCGATGTTGATGCCCGCGTTGCCGAGCTTCTGACCGTAGATCGCGACGATTCCGGGGCGGTCGGCGTAGCGCATCACGAGGTGGTGGCGCTCGATCGGCACCTCGATCTCGTAGCCGTTGATGCCGACCACCTTGGGCACCATTCGGGTCCCGGCGAGAGTGCCCGAGACGGTGAGCACCGAGCCGTCGGCGAGCGTGCCTCGGAGGATGGTGATGTTGCGATAGAGCGGGCTCTCCGGCTCCACGATCAGACGCGTCTCGATGCCGCGCTGCTCGGCGAACAGCGGCGCGTTCACGTACGACACGTTCTCGCTGACGACGTTGGCCAGGATGCCCTTGAGCGCGGCGAGGCGGTAGACGCTCACGTCGTACGCCGCCAGCTCTCCGCGCACCTCGATGTCGAGGCTCGTCAGGGCGCTGTGGGCCAGCCCGGTGAAGAACTGGCCGAGCTGCTCCACCAGCGAGATCCCGGGACGGACGAAGGGGTCGATGATGCCCCCGGCGACGTTCACGGCGTCGGGCACGAGGTCTCCCTCGAGGGCGAGCTTGACCGACTTCGCGACCGAGACGCCCGCCTTCTCCTGCGCCTCGTCGGTCGACGCGCCGAGGTGCGGAGTGACGACGACGTTGGGAAGGCTCAGGAGCGGGAAGGCGGTGCCGTCGGCAGCAGGCGGCTCGCTCGTGAACACGTCGAGGCCCGCACCGGCGATCTCGCCGTCGGTCAGTGCCGTGTAGAGGGCCTCCTCGTCGATGAGGCCGCCACGGGCCACGTTGACGACGAAAGCGGTCTTCTTCATGAGGCGGAACTGCTCCGCGCCGATCATGCCCGTCGTCTCGGGCGTCTTCGGCATGTGGATCGTGACGAAGTCGCTCTGGGCGAGCAGCTCGTCCAGATCGAGCAGCTGAACGCCCAGCTGCTGCGCCCGCGTCGGCGTGACGTAGGGGTCGTAGGCGACGATGGAGACGCCGAAAGCCTGCAGGCGCGCGGCGATGAGGGCGCCGATCCGGCCGAGCCCGATGATGCCGACCGTCTTCTCGAAGAGCTCGGTGCCGGTGTACGCGCTGCGCTTCCACTGGCCGGCGGCGAGCGAGGCATGTGCGGCGGGGATGCGGCGGGCGAGGCTGAGGATGTGGCCCACGGTCAGCTCGGCGGCCGAGATGATGTTCGACGTCGGGGCGTTGACCACCATGACTCCGGCAGTAGTGGCCGTCTTGATGTCGACGTTGTCGAGGCCGACGCCCGCGCGGGCGACGACCTTCAGGACGGGAGCCGCGGCGATCGCCTCCGCGTCGATCTTCGTGGCCGAGCGGATGAGCACCGCGTTGGCGTCGGCGAGTGCCGACAGCAGCGCCGGCCGGTCGGTGCCGTCGACGTAGCGCACGTCGAAGTCAGGACCCAGGGCGTCGATCGTGGCGGGAGAGAGCTCTTCGGCGATGAGGACGACAGGCTTCGGCACGGGTGTTCCTTCGGGGCGGTGCGCGAGCGCGCGGAGCAGGGCGGAGCGGATGCCGCGCCGCACGCCGTCGGGGGCGAGGCCTGTGCCAGCCTACCGTCCGCCGGGGCAACCACCGGACCGTGTGACGGCGCTCACCCGAGGAACGACGCCGAGTTGAGCGTGGTGTAGGCCACGACGTTCAGCCAGAAGACGGCCACCAGTGCCAGGCCGGTGATCATGACGAGCAGCAGCTCGTGCGCGGCCCGCCGGTACCCGATCGCGAACGCGGCCCCCCAGACGAGCAGCGGGAAGACCGCCGCGAAGATCCAGATGAACCAGCCCAGCCCGTTGAGGGTCAGCCCGGCGTCGCCGAAGACCTGGAGCGTCGCCACCAGGTTTCCGATGGCGTTCCACACCGCGTAGGCGTAGAAGAGCCCGGCTATGCCGCAGATGACCGCGACGAGCCACGTCGGGGTCGCACTCGGGCGCGCCGGCGGGACCGCGGCATCCGTCGCGTTCTCGCTCACTGCCCGACCGCCCCCATCATCACGAACGGCCACGGCAGCAGGAGGACGACCCCCGCCGCCAGCCAGACGAATCTGACCCAGGGTCGGCGACCCCGGGTGAGGAGGAAGGTCGCCCCGAACCAGAGCAGCGGCGCGAGGACGGCCAGCCACAGGCTGCCCTGGTACATGACGTCGAACACGAGATACTGCGCGCGGCCCTGCAGCCGCAGCCCGCCGATGAGCCAGCCGATCGCGTAGAGCGCGTAGATCCCGCCGATCACCCCGAGCGCCACCAGCGCGCCGTTGCCCATCGGCGCACGCTCGGCGACGGCGACGGCGCCGTCGCGGTCGGGGGTCCGTGCGGGTGCGGGCGTGACCTCGACGGCCTCGCTCCCCTTGCCGACCGCGGTGTAGCCGTCGGGCAGGGCAGCCGTCGATGCTGGGGCGTCGGCCCGGTCTGCGGAACCGGCGTCGGTCTGCGGGGTGCGGTCGGCGCCGAGATGGAGGGTCGGGTCGTCGTCGCCGTCCCAGGTGAGGGCGTCGTCGTCGCGTCCGGTGGTCACCCGTCCAGCGTAATGCCGGCCGCGGCGACCGCCTCGGCGACGGTGCGCCCGTCGGTGACGTCGTGCCCCGGTGAGCCGCCGCCGGGGCCGGCAGCGGCGTCCCGGCCGGCTCGCGCCCGTGCGGAGAGGTGCACGGCGTCGACGCCGGCGGCGAAGAGCGCCGGGATGTCGGCGGGCTGGACGCCGCCGCCGGCCATGACCTCGACGGATCCCGATCGAGCCGCGAACGCGGCGAGGAGCGGGAGTCCGTCCACCGCGCGGGATGCAGCACCCGAGGTGAGCACCCGGTCGACACCCTCCGTCACCAGCGCATCGAAGACGGCAGCCGGATCGGCCGACGCGTCGATGGCGCGGTGGAAGACGAGCGTGGCCGGCCCCGAGGCATCCCGCCACCGGCGCAGCGTGTCGACGTCGAGCGCGCCGGCAACGGTGAGAGCCCCGACCACGACCCCTCCCGCGCCGCGCGCGACGCAGGTGCGGATGTCGGCCTCGACGATGGCGACCTCCTCCGCGTCGTACACGAAGCCGCCGGCCCTCGGCCGCACGAGGACGTTGACGGTCGAGGGATCGACGGCGGCGAGCACCGCCTCCAGGGTGCCGAGGGACGGGGTGAGTCCGCCCACGTCCAGCGCCTGGCAGAGCTCCAGGCGGGTGGCGCCGCCTCGCAGAGCGATCCGGGCGCCGGCGGGGTCCTGCACGGCGATCTCGACGGGTCCTGCGTCACGCATGCCGTGAGCCTAGCTGCGTGGAGGGCGCCACCACACACGTCGAGGCCCGCCGCTCCCCGATGCGGCGGGCCCCGTGCCTCAGGAGAAGCGCAGCTGCCGTGGCCCGGCCAGAAGGCTGCGCCACCACACGCCGATCCCTGAGGTGACGTGCGTGGTCGGCCGCTCGGGCGCGATCACGACGCCGCGGTCGGCGATGCTGCGAAGGATCCTGTTCTCGCGATCGAGGGCGGCCGCCCGCTCGCGATTGAGCCGGTCGACCGTGAAGACCAGGTTGTTCCCGTCCATGGTCGTTCCTTCCGTGAAGATCGCCTCGGGCTGGGGCGATGTGAGTATGAGCGCACGCCTGCTCCCCCTGATACGCACGCAGACGAGACGAGGCCCGGCCCCCGCGAACGGGAGCCGGGCCATCTCACTCGGCCACCGCGGCGCTAGCGCGCCGCGCTGCCCTCGACATAGTCGGCGTCCTGCTGCTTCCACGCGAAGAGCGAACGGAGGTCCTTGCCGACCGCCTCGATCGGGTGCGCGGCCGCCTTCTCGCGCAGCTCGAGGAACTCCTTCGCGCCGTTGTCCTGATCGTCGATGAAGCGCTTCGCGAACGCGCCCGACTGGATGTCGGCGAGCACGGCCTGCATGTTCTCCTTGACGTGCGGGTCGATGACGCGGGGGCCCGAGACGTAGTCGCCGTACTCGGCGGTGTCCGAGACCGACCAGCGCTGCTTGGCGATGCCGCCCTCCCACATGAGGTCCACGATGAGCTTCAGCTCGTGCAGCACCTCGAAGTAGGCGATCTGCGGCTGGTAGCCGGCCTCGGTGAGGGTCTCGAAGCCGTACTGCACGAGCTGCGAGACACCGCCGCAGAGCACCGCCTGCTCGCCGAAGAGGTCCGTCTCGGTCTCCTCGGTGAATGTGGTCTTGATGACGCCGGCCCGCGTGCCGCCGATGGCCTTCGCATACGACAGCGCGGTCGCCCACGCCGTGCCGGAGGCATCCCGCTCCACCGCGATGATGTCGGGGATGCCGCGGCCGGCGACGTACTCGCGGCGCACCGTGTGTCCGGGCGCCTTCGGGGCGACGAGGATCACGTCGACGCCCTCGGGAGCCTCGATGTAGCCGAAGCGGATGTTGAAGCCGTGCGCGAACGCGAGGGTCTTGCCCGGGGTCAGCTTCTCCTTGATGCTCTCGTTGTAGATCGAGCGCTGGTGCTGGTCGGGCGCGAGGATCATGATGAGGTCGGCCCACTCGGCCGCGTCGGCGACCGACTTGACCTCGAAGCCCTCGTCCTGCGCCTTCTCGGTGGACTTCGAGCCCTCCTTGAGCGCGATGACGACCTCGACGCCGGAGTCGCGAAGGTTCTGGGCGTGGGCGTGGCCCTGCGAGCCGTAGCCCACGATCGCCACCTTCTTGCCCTGGACGATGCTCAGGTCGGCATCGGCGTCGTAGAAGATCTCAGCCATCTTCGTGTCTCTCCTTATTGATCGGTCTGGGAAGTGAGGGATGCGCGGACTCAGCCGCGCAGCACGCGCTCGGTGATGCTCTTGCCGCCGCGGCCGATGGCGAGGAGACCGGACTGAGCCAGCTCCTTGATGCCGAAGGGCTCGAGCGCGCGCAGGAAGGCCTCGATCTTGCCCTTGTCGCCGGTCACCTCGACCACCAGCGCATCCGGCGCGTAGTCGACGATCTGGGCGCGGAACAGGTTCACCACCTCGAGCACGTTGGAGCGTGTCTGGTTGTCGGCGCGCACCTTCACGAGCATGTGCTCGCGCTGCACAGATGTCACGGGGTCGAGCTCGACGATCTTGATGACGTTGATGAGCTTGTTGAGCTGCTTGGTGACCTGCTCGAGGGGCAGCTCGTCCACGTCGACGACGACGGTGATGCGCGAGAGCCCGGGAACCTCGGTGACGCCCACGGCGAGCGACTCGATGTTGAAGCCGCGCCGCGCGAACAGACCCGCGACGCGCGTCAGCAGACCGGGTTTGTCCTCCACCAGGAGGCTCAGCACGTGACTGGACATGTCTCAGTCCTCCTGCTCTGCGAAGGCGGGCGAGTGATCGCGCGCGTACTGCACGTAGCTGTTGCTGACGCCCTGCGGGACCATCGGCCACACCATCGCGTCAGCGCTCACCACGAAGTCGATGACCACCGGACGGTCGTTGGTCTCGAGCGCCTTCTTGATCGCGGCATCCACGTCCTCCTCCTTCTCCACCCGGATCGCGAGGCAGCCGTAGGCCTCGGCCAGCGTCACGAAGTCGGGGATGCGGACGGTGCCGTGCCCGGTGTTGAGGTCGGTGTGCGAGTGACGGCCGTCGAAGAACAGCGTCTGCCACTGACGGACCATGCCCAGCGACGAGTTGTTGATGATCGCGACCTTGATCGGGATGTTGTTGATCGTGCAGGTGGCGAGCTCCTGATTGGTCATCTGGAAGCAGCCGTCGCCGTCGATCGCCCACACGACGCGGTCGGGCTCGGCGATCTTGGCCCCCATCGCCGCGGGGACGGAGTAGCCCATGGTGCCCGCGCCGCCCGAGTTGAGCCAGGCGTTGGGGCGCTCGTACTTGATGAACTGCGCCGCCCACATCTGGTGCTGGCCCACGCCTGCGGCGTAGATGCCCTCGGGTCCGGTGAGCTCGCCGATCCGCTGGATGACGTACTGCGGCGACATGAGGCCGTCGGTGGGCTGCGTGTAGCCGAGAGGGAACTCGTCCCGCAGCCCGTCGAGGAACGACCACCACTCGGCGATGTCGGGCTTGGCACCCTTGCCGGCGGACTGGAAAGCGGTGTGCAGGTCGACGAGCACCTCCTTCAGGTCGCCCACGATCGGCACGTCCGCGGTGCGGATCTTGGAGATCTCCGCCGGGTCGATGTCGACGTGCACGACCTTGGCGTGCGGCGCGAAGAGCGCCGCTTTGCCGGTGACGCGGTCGTCGAACCGGGCGCCGAGCGCCACGATGAGGTCGGACTCCTGCAGCGCGAGGACGGCGGGAACGGTGCCGTGCATGCCCGGCATGCCGAGGTGCTGCTGGTGTGAATCGGGGAACGCTCCGCGCGCCATGAGCGTCGTCACGACGGGAGCGCCGGTGGCCTCCGCCAGCGTGCGCAGCTCCTCCGACGCCCGGGCGCGGATCACGCCGCCCCCGACATACAGCACCGGCTTCTTGGCCTCGGCGATCAGCTGCGCCGCCGCCTGGATCTGCTTGCCGTGCGCCTTGGTCACCGGACGGTAGCCGGGCAGGTCGATCTTCGGCGGCCACACGAACGGCGTCTCTGCCTGCTGGGCATCCTTGGTGATGTCCACGAGCACGGGTCCGGGGCGGCCGGTCGATGCGATCTCGAAGGCGGCGGCGAGGGCGCCGGGAATGTCCTCGGCGCGCTTGACCAGGAACGAGTGCTTGGTGATGGGCATCGTGATACCCACGATGTCGGCCTCCTGGAAGGCATCCGTCCCCATCAGGGTCGAGAAGACCTGCCCGGTGATGCAGACGATCGGCACCGAGTCCATGTACGCGTCGGCGATGGCGGTGACGAGATTGGTCGCGCCGGGGCCCGAGGTCGCGATGGCGACGCCGACGCGACCGGAGGCTGCGGCATAGCCTTCGGCGGCGTGACCGGCGCCCTGCTCGTGACGGACGAGGATGTGGCGGACCGACTCGTCGTCCATGAGGGGGTCGTAGACGGGCATGATCGCGCCGCCGGGGAGGCCGAACACGTCGGTCACCCCCAGCAGGTCGAGGGAGCGGACGACCGCTTCCGCGCCCGTGAGCACGGGCGTCGAGGCGGTGCGGGCCGGCGGCCGGGGAACGGCAGCGGTGTCGAGTGACATGGTGGGGATCCTCTGAATCAGGTCGGAGGGTTGACGGAGGCCGGGCTCAACCGGTGGTCGCGCCCTCCGCAGCGGAGCGCACGAGTCGGGAGTACTTGGCAAGGACGCCACGGGTATAGCGCGGAGGAAGCGGCTCCCAGCCGGAGCGGCGGGAGCTCAGCTCGGCCTCATCGACGAGTAGGTCGAGAGTGCGAGCCGCGATATCGACCCGTATCAGATCACCATCGCGCACGAAGGCGATGGGACCAGCGTCCACCGCTTCGGGTGCTATGTGGCCGATGCACAGGCCGGTTGTGCCGCCTGAGAATCGTCCGTCCGTCAAGAGTAGTACATCTTTTCCGAGGCCAGCGCCCTTGATGGCGGCCGTGATGGCGAGCATCTCGCGCATGCCCGGGCCCCCCTTGGGACCCTCGTAGCGGATCACCACGACGTCGCCGGCGACGATCTCTCCGGCCTCGAGCGCGTCCATCGCGGCGCGCTCGCGCTCGAACACGCGCGCGGGCCCCTCGAACACGTTGCCGTCGAAGCCGGCCGACTTCACCACCGCGCCCTCGGGTGCGATCGTGCCGTGCAGGATGGTGATGCCGCCCTTCTCGTGGATCGGGTCGTCGAAGCGGTGGATGACGGTCCCGTCGACGGGGTCGGGGGCGAGGTCGGCGAGGTTCTCGGCCAGCGTCTTGCCGGTCACGGTCAGCGCGTCACCGTGGAGCAGACCCTCGTCGAGCATCGCCTTCATGATGACCGGGATGCCGCCGTGACGGTCGACGTCGTTCATGACGTACTGACCGAACGGCTTCATGTCGGCCACGTGCGGGACCCTGTCGCCGATGCGGTTGAAGTCGTGGAGGCTCAGCTCGACGTCGGCCTCCCGCGCGATCGCCAGGAGGTGCAGGACCACGTTGGTCGAGCCTCCCAGTGCCATCGCCAGGGCGATGGCGTTCTCGAACGCCTCCTTGGTGAGGATGTCGCGCGTGGTGATGCCCTGGCGGAGCAGGTTCACCACGGCCTCGCCCGACCGGTGGGCGAAGTAGTCGCGGCGGCGGTCTGCGGAGGGCGGCGCGGCCGAGCCCGGGAGGCTGAGGCCGAGGGCCTCGGCGACCGACGCCATCGTGTTCGCGGTGTACATGCCACCGCAGGCGCCTTCGCCGGGCGCGATCGCGCACTCGATGCGCTTGAGGTCGGACTCGCTCATCTTGCCGGCCAGGCACGCACCCACGGCTTCGAACGAGTCGATGATCGTGACGTCCTTCTCGGTGCCGTCGGAGAGCTTCACCCAGCCCGGGGCGATCGAGCCGGCGTACAGGAAGACGCTGGAGAGATCGAGGCGGGCCGAGGCCATGAGCATGCCCGGGATCGACTTGTCACAGCCCGCCAGCAGCACCGAGCCGTCCAGGCGCTCGGCCATGATGACGGTCTCGACCGAGTCGGCGATGACCTCGCGGGAGACCAGCGAGAAGTGCATGCCCTCATGGCCCATCGAGATGCCGTCCGAGACCGAGATGGTGCCGAACTGCAGCGGGTAGCCGCCTCCCGCGTGCACTCCCTCCTTGGCCCCCTGCGCGAGCCGGTCCAGGCTCAGGTTGCACGGCGTGATCTCGTTCCAGCTGGACGCGATGCCGATCTGGGGCTTGTCCCAATCCGCGTCGCCCATTCCGACCGCGCGGAGCATGCCGCGCGAGGTCGTGGCCTCTATGCCGTCTGTGACCACGCGACTGCGGGGCTTGATGTCGACGGAGTTGACAGGGCGCGAATCGGGCAGGGCCATTGACTCAGTGTATTGCCGCGCCGGAGCGCGCTCGGCCGCTGTGACAGCTCACCCGCGATGGCCCGCGCGCGCCTGCGCGAGCAGTGCGAGGAGTGCGGCGAGACCCGCGATGTCGGGCACCCGTACCGTCGCGGCGGTCTCGCCGTCGCCCACGCGCACTCCGAGGTCGGCGGGGCCGAGGCTCGCCAGCGCGTCTTCGTCGGTGACGTCGTCGCCGGCGAAGAGCACGGCGGTGGCGCCGGTGCGCTCGCGCAGCTCGGCGATCGCGGAGTCCTTACCCTCGTGCCGAAAGGCGTACTCGACGATGTTGTGACCGGTGCGCCGGCGCCACTGGGGTGCCTCCTCCGCGACGATCCGGTCGACGAGCCGGTTCGCCTCCGCTGCCGCGGCGGGTGCCGCGCGCCTGGTGTGCACGCCGAATCCGAACGTCTTCGGCTCGATCCACACGCCCTCCAGGTGCGCGGTGGCCTCCTCGGCGTGGGCGCGGAGCATGTCGCGGAGTGCGACATCCGTCTCGTCCTCCGCATGGCGCGAGAGACCCTCGCCGGGGATCCAGTACTCCGCGCCGTGGGACCCCGCCAGCAGCACGAGCGAAGAGTCGTCGTGCTCGGCGATCACGCGGAGGTCGACGAGGCTGCGTCCCGACACGAACGCCACCACTGTCCGGGGCGCAGCCACCAGAGCGGCCACCGCATCGCGCGCGGCAGGCAGCATCCGCGCGTCCATCGGCTCGTCCTCGAGAGGCGAGAGGGTGCCGTCGAAGTCGAGGGCGACCAGGAGCCGAGCGGATGCCGCGACACGCTCGATCTCGGCGCGCGCCCGGTCGTCGGTCGCGGTCATGTGCGCACCGCCGCCACGTCACGACGGTTGCGCCGCGCCCCCTCGAGGGCGTCGAGGAACGACTGCGACCAGCGCGCGACGTCGCTCTCGATCACCTTGCGGCGCAGCGCCCGCATGCGGCGACCCTGCTCGGCGGCGGGCATGTCGATGGCGCGCATGATCGCGTCCTTCATCCCGTCGATGTCATGGGGGTTGATGCGGATGGCGCTCGGCAGCTCGTCGGCAGCTCCGGCGAACTCGCTCAGCACGAGCACGCCGCGGTTGTCGATGCGCGAGGCGACGTACTCCTTCGCGACGAGATTCATGCCGTCGCGAAGGGCCGTGACGAGCATGACGTCGGCGGCGAGGAAGAGCGCCACCATCTCTTCGCGCGGATACGCCTGGTGAAGATAGCGGATCGCGGTGTGCCCCATCGTGTCGTGGTCGCCGTTGATGCGGCCCACGGTGAGCTCGATCTCGTCCCGGAGCTGCATGTATGCCTCGACGCGCTCGCGGCTCGGGCTGGCGACCTGGACGAGGGTGACATCCTCCACCGAGATGCGCCCGTCCTCGAGGAGCTCGCCGAACGCCTTCATGCGGTGGCGGATGCCCTTGGTGTAGTCGAGGCGGTCGACACCGAGAAGGATCCGCTTCGGGTTGCCCAGGCTCTCCCGGATCTCCCGGGCGCGGGCCCGCACGTCCTCGCGCCGCGCCAGCTCGATGTACGACGAGGCGTCGATGGAGATCGGGAAGGCCTTGGCGAGCGCTCGCCGGGTGGTGCCGTCGGCATTTGGCACCGTGATGCCCGTGGCCTTCGTGTCGTAGCGCAGCTGGCGCCGGACGGCCCGCGCGAAGTTGCCGGCATCCGCCACCCGCTGGAACCCGATGACGTCGGCGCCGAGCAGGCCCTCGAGCACCTGCTTGCGCCAGGGCAGCTGGGAGTAGAGGCCGTATGCCGGGAAGGGGATGTGGTGGAAGTAGCCGATCGTGAGGTCGGGCCGCATGTCGCGCAGCATCTGGGGCACGAGCTGCAGCTGGTAGTCCTGTACCCACACCGTCCCGCCCTGGGCGGCCACCGCCGCGGTGGCCTCAGCGAAACGGCGGTTCACCCGCACGTAGGTGTCCCACCACACCCGCCGGTACCGGGGCTCGGCGATGACGTCGTGGTAGAGCGGCCAGAAGGTGTCGTTCGACATCCCCTCGTAGTACTTCTCGACCTCGTCCGCGCTCAGCGCGATGGGCACGAGGTGGGTCCCCTCGAACTCGAACGGCGCGACCTCGATGTCGGGCTGGCCGGGCCAGCCCACCCAGGCCCCGTCGGAGCGCCGCATCACCGGCTCGAGCGCCGTCACGAGGCCTCCGGGAGAGCGACGCCACCTCTGCTCGCCCTCGGCGTCGACGACCCGGTCGACGGGGAGGCGGTTCGCGACGACGACGAGGTCGGCGCCTTCGGCGGGCTCTGTCACGCGGGCTCCTGACGGTTTCGTGGACTCGGCATCGCCCAGGCTAACAGCGCCGTCGCGGGCCTCCCGCGCCCCTTGACGCAGCGAGCGGGTGCGTGTCAAGGGGCGCAGGCACGCATCGCTCCGCGCTAACGTGGCCGCATGCGCAAGTACCTCTTCGGCACCGGGCTCATCACCGCCGTCACGGGAGGACTGACGCTGCTGCGAGGTCTCCGCGAGAAGGAGCCCTTCACCTGGCGCCAGGTTCTCGCGTGGGTCAGCTGGGGCATCTCCGTCGCGCTCGTCGTCGGCGCCATCGTGGATCTGCGCCGGGCGGCGCGCGGTGAAGAGGTCGCCAAGGACTCCCCCGTCCACGGGAACGAGAGGGAGATCCGCAAGGATCGCCTGAAGCGCCGCCTCGAGGGCTGAGCGCTCAGCGCGTGAGGATCAGCGCGTCTCCCTGACCGCCCCCACCGCACAGCGCCACGGCGGCCGTGCCGCCGCCACGGCGGACCAGCTCGTGCACGGCGTGGACGACCAGGCGGTTGCCGGACGCCCCGATGGGGTGCCCGATCGCGATGCCGCCGCCGTGCGGGTTGACGACGTCGTCGGAGAGCCCGAGCTCTGCCTGCGACCGCACCACGACCGCCCCGAACGCCTCGTTGATCTCCACGATGTCGAGGTCGGATGCGGCGATCCCCTGCTTCTCGAGGGCTTTCTCGATGGCGCGCGCGGGCTGCGAGTGCAGGGAGTTGTCGGGTCCGGCCACCTGGCCGGAGGCGCCCACGACGGCCAGCACGGGCCAGCCGTTCTCGTCCGCGTGGGATCGCCGCGTGAGGACGACCGCGGAGGCGCCGTCGGAGATCTGCGACGAATTGCCGGCGGTGATCGAGCCGCCCTCGGCGAAGGCGGCTCGCAGGCCCGCGAGCGTCTCCACCGTCGTGGCCGGGCGGACGCCCTCGTCGGTCGTGACGACCACCGGGTCGCCCTTCCGCTGCGGGATCTGAACCGGCACGATCTCGGCGTCGAAGATCCCGTCGGCCTGGGCAGCCGCGGCGCGCTGGTGCGACCGCGCGGCGACGGCATCCTGAGCCTCGCGCGTGACCTCCAGGCGGCCGTTATGCCGCTCGGTCGATGCGCCCATGCTCTCGCGGTCGTAGGCGTCGGTGAGCCCGTCGTACGCCATGTGGTCGAGCACCTCGATCGAGCCGTACGTCCAGCCGTCGCGTGAGCCCATCATGAGGTGGGGTGCCCGGGTCATCGACTCCATGCCGGCCGCGACGACGACGCTCGCGTCGCCCGTGGCGATCATCCGGGCACCGTCGATGACGGCGGTGAGGCCGGACAAGCAGACCTTGTTCACCGAGCTGGAGTGGACGTGCCACGGGATGCCGGCGCCCACCGCCGCCTGGCGGGCGGGGTTCTGACCGGCGCCGGCGGCCAGCACCTGGCCGACCAGCACGGCGTCAACGGCCTCGGCGGGGATCCCGCTCCGGTCGAGGGCGCCCTTGATGGCGGCGCTGCCCAGCTGCACCGCACTGAGCGGAGCAAGCTGCCCCTTCAGTCGCCCCTGCGGCGTGCGCGCGGCGGCGACGATGACGACGTCGTCGTGGTTCATGCTTCCACCTTAAGTTGGTCCGACACCGTCAGCTCCGGCTCGGTCGCCGCGATCACGTCGTCGACGGTGACCCCCGGGGCCGTCTCGACGAGCACGAGTCCGGCATCCGTCACATCGATGACCGCGAGGTCGGTGATGATGCGGTCCACGACCCTGCGACCGGTGAGAGGCAGCGAGCACTCGTTGACGATCTTCGCCGAGCCGTCCTTGGCGACGTGCTCCATGAGCACGATGACCTTCGCGGCGCCGTGGACGAGGTCCATCGCGCCGCCCGGGCCCTTGACCATCTTCCCCGGGATCATCCAGTTGGCGAGGTCGCCGGCGGCCGAGACCTGCATGGCGCCGAGGATGGCGGCGTCGATCTTCCCTCCGCGGATCATGCCGAAGCTCGTCGCCGAATCGAAGAAGGCGGCGCCCGGCAGCGTCGTCACGGTCTCCTTGCCGGCGTTGATGAGGTCGGGATCGACGTTCGCCTCGGTCGGGTACGGGCCGACGCCGAGGATGCCGTTCTCGGACTGCAGCACGACGGTGACGCCCTCGGGCACGAAGTTCGGCACGAGGGTGGGCAGTCCGATGCCGAGGTTGACGTACGCGCCGTCGGAGAGCTCCCGGGCGGCGCGGGCGGCCATCTCGTTGCGGGTGAGCGCCATGTCAGGCTCCTTCCGGCATGTCGCGCGCGGCGGCCTGGGCGACCGAGACCGTGCGGCGTTCGATGCGCTTCTCGATGTCGGATCCGACTTCCACGATGCGGTGCACGTAGATGCCGGGAAGGTGGATGGCGTCGGGGTCGAGCTCGCCCGGCTCGACGAGCTCCTCGACCTGGGCGATGCACACCCGGCCGGCCATCGCGGCGAGCGGGTTGAAGTTGCGTGCGGCCTTGTTGAACACGAGGTTGCCGTGACGGTCGCCTCGGAGGGCGTGGACGAGGGCGAAGTCGGTGACGATCGCCTCTTCGAGCACGTAGTCACGTGCGGTGCCCGAGACGTCGAAGCGGCGGACGTCCTTCACCGGCGAGGCGACGGCGATCGAGCCGTCGGCGGCGTAGCGGCGCGGGAGGCCACCCTCGGCGACCTGCGTGCCGACACCGGTCTGCGTGTAGAAGGCCGCGATACCGGCTCCGCCGGCGCGCAGCTTCTCGGCCAGGGTGCCCTGCGGAGTCAGTTCGAGCTCGAGCTCCCCCGAGAGGAACTGCCGCTCGAACTCCTTGTTCTCACCGACGTACGACGAGGTCATCTTGCGGATCCGCTTGGCGTTCAGCAGGACGCCCAGCCCCCAGTCGTCGACCCCGCAGTTGTTGCTGACGATGCTGAGGTCGCCCGTCCCCTGGGCCAGCAGGGCCTCGATGAGGGCGATCGGGTTGCCGGAGAGTCCGAAGCCTCCCACCGCCAGGGAGGCGCCGTCGGGGATGTCGGCGACGGCCTCGGCCGCCGAGCCCCACGTCTTGTCGATCATTCTGCTCCTTTGCATCGGCGACGTCTGCGGAACTCCACGGATGTGTGACGGGCGACCCGGCGGAGCGGGTTCCGCCCCGCCCGTCGCGCCGGATGCGTGGAGTTCTGCACACCATGCTTCCCTGCCCGCGGGGCTGGCGCTACGCCGCGCTTGCGATGTGGATGCGCGGTGGCTTACCGTCCATATTGTGGACGCACCTCTCAACCGCACCGTGCCCGGGGCCCAGTCCGTCGCTCGGGCCGCCCGGCTGCTGCGCCTGGTGACCTCCGGCGGCGCGGAGGGGATGGCCGTGGCGGAGCTCGCGCGGCGCGCCGAGCTCACCCGGCCCACGACCCATCGGCTGCTGACAGCCCTCCGGCACGAGGGCCTCGTGGACCACGATGAGAAGACCGGACGGTGGATGCCGGGGCCCGAGCTCTTCCTGATGGGAACCGTCGCGGCATCCCGGTACGACATCACCGCGGTGGCGAGGGACATCGTGCGCTCGCTGGCCGTGCGCACGGAGGAGAGCGCGTTCCTGTCGGTGCGCCGAGGCGACGAGACGGTCTGCCTGCTCCGCGAGGAGGGCAGCTTTCCGATCCGGTCGTTCGTGCTCTCGGAGGGCGTGCGCTTCCCGCTCGGCGTGGCCTCCGCCGGGCTGGCCATCCTGTCGTTCCTGCCGCGCCACGATGTGGACGCCTACTTCGAGCGTCATCCGCACCTCGCCACCGAGTGGGGCGCGTCGCACAGCGAGCCGCGCCTGCGCGCCCGGCTGCGCGAGACGCAGGAGCGCGGCTACGCCGTGAACCCCGGGCTCATCGTCGAGGGGTCCTACGGCATCGGCGCCGCCGTCTTCACCCGTGAGGGGCACCCGCAATGGGCGCTGAGCCTCACGGGCGTCCAGTTCCGCTTCGGCGCGGAGCGACTTCCGGAACTCGGCCGCACGCTGCTCGCCCACGCCCATCAGCTGACGACCCGCATCGCCGCCTCCCGCTGAGGGTCACGGGACCGCGACCGCGGCGAGCTCCTCGCGCACCGCGGCGGCCACGACGTCGGCACCCGACGGCGACATCACGATCGTGTAGTGGTTGAAGCCCTCGATCCGCTCGTGCGCGACAGCCGGGTACGACGCGAGCAGGCGTGCGAGGTGCTCGGGTGCGTAGAGGCCCGGCGACTCGTTCCGCAGACCACGCGGCACCGTGAGGAGGCGAGTGGGATGCCGCAGCCCCGCCAGCGCCTCCGGCAGGGCGCTGCCGGTGTTCATGTCCACCGTGTCGTCCGCGGTCGTGGCATAGCTCGTCGCCGGGCGGTACGCGCCTTCGCCGTCGTCCACGAGGTCGTACGCGAGATAGCGCTCCAGCTCGGGCGTCCACGCACCGGCGAACGCGGGATGCTTCCGCCAGAAGTCCAGATACTCCTCCGGCCCACTGAATCGCATCGACAGCCGCGCGGCGGTGGGACCCAGGATGCCCGCCACCAGGGCGTCGGTGCTCAGGCCCGCCGGCACATCCAGCGGCAGTCCGCCGTCGACGAGCAGGACGCGCGACACCCGGTCGGGATGGCGGTCGGCGAAGACGACGGCGACGAATCCGCCCATCGAGTGCCCGACCACCACCGTCTGCGAGACACCGAGCGCGTCGAGGAGGGCGGCGAGGTCGGCGGCGTGCGCGCCCATGCCGGCGGGGCCGGCCAGACCGTTGCTTCGCCCGCGACCGCGCAGGTCGGGGGCGATGACCCTCACTCCCGGCAGCCGGTCCACCACGAACGGCCATGCCAGGTGCGAGGCCGTGACGCCGTGCACGACCAGGACGGTGGGCGGGTCGCCCACCTCGTCGCTCGGTGCGGCGGCCGGCTCCCACACCCCGGTGTGCAGCAGCCCGCCGGCGACCGGCACGTCGATCTCGCGGTAGGTGTGGGTCGCGGCCGCCGCCACCGTGCCGCCGGGAGCTGCCGGTGCGATCCGGTCGTCGCTCATCGGGCCGTCCACCCGCCGTCGATCGTGTACGAGGCGCCCGTGACCATGCCGGCCTTCTCGGAAGCGAGCCAGCCCGCGAGCGACGCGACCTCGTCCGCCTCGACGAGGCGCTTGACCGCACTCTCGGTGAGCATGATCTTCTCGACCACCTCGTCCTCGGGGATGCCGTGCACCTTCGCCTGGTCGGCGATCTGCTTCTCGACCAAGGGCGTGCGCACGTACGCCGGGTTGATGCAGTTGCTGGTGACGCCGTGCGGAGCGCCCTCGAGCGCCGTCACCTTGGACAGGCCCTCCAGTCCGTGCTTGGCCGACACGTAGGCCGACTTGAAGGCGCTCGCGCGCAGGCCGTGCGCGCTGGAGATGTTGATGATGCGGCCCCAGCCGCGCTCGTACATGCCGGGAAGGGCGGCGCGGATGAGGAGGAACGGCGACTCGAGCATGAGCCGCAGCAGCAGGCGGAACGCGTCGGGGTCGAACTCCGTGATCGGCGACACCCGCTGGATGCCGGCGTTGTTCACGAGGATGTCGGCGTCGAGGGTGAGATGCTCCAGCGCCGCCGTGTCGGAGAGGTCGATCACCCAGGGCACGCCGCCCACAGCGGCGGCGGCATCCGTCGCGGCGTGCTCGTTGAGATCGGCGATCGTGACGTGCGCGCCGCGGGATGCGAACTCGTGCGCGCAGGCGAGGCCGATGCCGCTGGCGCCGCCGGTGACCACGGCGCGCCTGCCCGCGAGATCGTTGTCTGTCATCAGCGTTCCTTCTCCTCGTCGGCGCTCCGCGGAGCGAGGGCGTTGTCGATGATCCGCGACATCCCGGCGAACACCACTGGATCCAGTTCCGCCGGCGGTCTGCCCTCGGCGTCGCGCTCCCACAGCAGGAACCGCATGCCGATGAGCTCGCCCATGCCCATCAGCGCCCAGGCGGTGGTCTGGGGATCGAGCCCCCGGTCGACGTCGCCCGCTTCCTGCGCCGCGCGCAGGCCTGCCTCGTAGCCTTCGACGATGCGCGTGTAGTGCGTGCGCAGCACCTCCGGCGAGACGAATTCGGCCTCGCGCACGACGCGGTACAACGCGGGGTGCTCAGCAGTGAAGCGGAAGAATCCGGCGAAGCCCGCGCGTTCGGCCTCGAGTCGGGACGCCGCACCCGCCATGGCCTCCGACATGGAGTGCCGCACCCGGCGGTTGAGATCGAGCACGAGCTCCTCGAAGATCGATTGCTTGCTGTCGAAGTACAGGTAGAAGGTGCCCAGACCGATTCCGGCACGCTCGGTGATCTTGACGATGGATGCCTCGTGGTAGCCCTGATCGGCGAACACCAGCTCCGCCGCCTCGAGCAGGCGCCGGCGGGTGGCCTCGCCGCGCTTGGTGAGCGGACGGCCGGTCGCCGACGAGATCAGCTCCTCTTCTTCGGCGATGTCATCGGGCATGCTCATGCGGACTCCCCTTTCGTGCGCCCGGCGCCGGCGGCGGGCGTCCCCTGCTCGCTCTCCCCCGAGCGATCCATCAGCGCGCGTGCCTGTTCACGCAGCCGCGACCGCGCGAGCTTGTCGATCGTCGCCCGCGGCAGCTCGTCGACCAGCACGATCCGCACCGGCACCTTGAACGCGGCGAGGTTGCGGCGGGCGTGGGTGCGCACTTCGTCCTCCGCCAGCGCCGCACCCGCGACCGGCACGACGAACGCCACGCCCCGCTCGCCCCAGACGGGGTCGGGAACGCCGACGACGGCAGCCGCGGCGACCAGCGGGTGCAGGCACAGGGCGTACTCGACCTCGGCGGGGGCGACGTTCTCGCCGCCCGAGATGAAGATGTCCTTCAGCCGTTCCACGACCCGGAAGTTCCCGTCCGCGTCGCGGGAGACGAGGTCGCCGGAGCGCAGCCATTCCCCGCTCATCGCGCGGGCGGTGGCGGCTTCGTCGCCGAGATAGCCGGCGAAGACGCTCGGGCCCCGGACCCACAGCTCGCCGGTCGCCGCCCCCTCCAGCGTCAGCTCGGAGGCCGGATCGACGACCTTCACCGAGACGTACGGATAGGGACGCCCGACGGCGCCCGCGGTGCCTGCGGCCTCGGCGGCGGCCAGGTGCAGCACATTGGGGCCCGCCTCGGTCAGACCGTACCCCTGAGTGAGGGGGATGCCGCGCGCACCCCAGGCCTCCTGCAGCGACATCGGCATGGTGGCGCCGCCGACGAGGGCGAGGCGCAGGGACGAGGCATCCGTCGACAGCCAGGCGCGATCCGCGGCGAGCAACGCGTACTGGGTGGGCACGCCCATCATCGCGGTCACCCCCCGGTCGGCGATGAGCTGGAGCACCCGGGCGGGCTGGAACGAGCGCTCGAGAACGACGGTCGCCCCGACCCACCAGGCCAGCAGCGGCTGGCAGTTCCAGGCCGCGACGTGGAACTGCGGCAGCATCGCCAGCACCACGTCCTCCTGCGTCAGCGGCAGCGCCTGTGCGAGGGCGAGGTTGTTCCAGAAGCAGTTGGCGTGGGTGAGCACGACGCCCTTCGGAGCCGCCTCGCTGCCGGACGTGAAGATGACGAGCAGCGGGTCGTCGTCGCGCACCGGCCGACGGGTCCGCGGATGGAGGGAGGGCGGGACGGATGCCTCGATCCCGGTGGTGCCCAGTGCCGCGGCCGGCGCCGGCCCGCCCGCGATCCGCAGGGCGTCGCCGGCCAGTGCGGCGTGCTCGTCCTCGATGAGCACGAGCGCGGGCGCCGAGCGGGTGAGCACCTCGGCGAGCTCGCGCGGTGTGAGCCGCCACGACAGCGGCACGAAGGCGATGCCCGCGATCGCGCAGGCGAAGAACGCGACGACGTGATCGGTGGAGTTGCCCGACACCGTCGCGATGCGGTCTCCGGGGCCGTACCCGGCCCGCCGCAGGCTCTCGGCGAGCTCGCCGGCCCGGGCGGCGAGCGTCGCGTAGTCGGTGGTCACGCCGCGGTCGTCGACAGCGACGCGATCCGGCGATCGTCCGGCGCGATCGGTGATCCACCGGCCGATCGTGTGCGGCTCGTCCTCCAGGTGCGGATCGACGCTCCACATCACGAGCGCACCTCGAGCGGAGCCTCGGTCGTCTCCGCCGCCCGCTCGGCGTCGTCGAGCCCGCGCAGCGACGTGCGCACCCGCTCGCCCCGGCGGCGGCGGACCGCGCCGTCGATCGTGCCGGCGATGCCGCCGGGGAGGAACATCACCACGACGATGAACAGCACACCCAGGAGGAACAGCGGCTCAGACAGCGGCACGCGCAGCCAGTCCGGGAGGCCCGCGATGGCCTCGGACCCTGCGAGCACGGTGAGTCGCTGGTCGAGAAGCGTGTACAGCACACCACCGACGATGGCACCCCACCGGAACCCCACGCCACCCAGCACGACCATGACGAGCACGGTGATGGTGAGGTCCGCGGACACGGCCCGCGGGACGGTGCCCGACTGCAGCAGCATGTACGCCAAGCCGGCGAGGCTCGCCAGCGCCGCGGCGATGACGAAGACGATGAGTCGCACGCGGTACGGCGACAGCCCGAGCACCCGAACGCGCTGCTCGTTCTCGCGCGTCGCGCGGGCGAGGTGGCCGAGGCGCGAGGTGTCGACCCACAGCGTCACGAGGTAGACGACGACCAGCACCGCGAGCGTGAACCAGTACAGATTGCGCGTGTTGATGACGCCGATGAGGAAGTCCGGCACCTGCTCGGTGGCAAGGCTCAGTCCCTCCTCGCCGCCGGTCACCTGCGAGTTGCGGCGCACCAGCACCGACCCCGCCTGTGCGAAGGCGAGCGTCACCATCGCGAACGGGATGCCCGACACCCGCATCGACACCGCGCCGGTGACCAGCGCGATGACCATGCCGCCGATCAGCGCGAGGAAGATCCCGGGCCACAGCGGCACGCCGAAGTGCTCGAGCGCGATGCCCAGGCCGTACGCGCCCGCGCCGAAGTAGAGCGCATGACCGAACGACAGCATCCCGCCCGATCCGAGCAGCAGGTTGTACGACAGGGCGAGCGCCGCGAACACCATGCACAGCGACAGCAGCGCGAGCGTGCCCGGCATGTACGTCGGCGTGGGGAGGATGCCCGGGAGCGAGAGGTTGAGCAGCGGCAGCATCGCCATGAGGACGACGAGCGCCGCCCCGACGATCATGAGAACGTACCGGCGCATCATGCCTTCCTCCCGAGGAGCCCGCTCGGCCGCACCAGCAGCACGACTGCCAGCAGGATCACGACGATGAAGTCGCCCGTCCCGCCGAGGTAGAAGTTCGCGAACTGCTGCAGCACCGCGACGAGGACGGATGCCACGGCCGCGCCGGTCAGCGATCCGAGGCCCCCCACCACGGTGACGATGAAAGCGAAGATGAGGAGCGTCTGCCCCAGGTGGGCCGACACGAACGTCGAGTAGTGCATCGCGAGCACTCCGCCGATGCCCGCGGCCGCGCCCCCGATCGCGAAGACGAGTGTGAACGAACGCCGCACGTCGATGCCGAGCGCCGTCACCATGGAGCGGTTCTCCACCCCCGCGCGGATGATCATGCCGTACCGCGTCTTCTGCAGGAAGAGCACCAGCGCGGCGAGAACGAGCACGGCGGCGATCATGAGCACCCAGTAGGTGTTCGGGATGCGGGCGCCGAGCACCTCGGTGGTCTGCTTGAGCCAGGGCGGCCCCGAGATGTGGATGGGATCGGTGCCCCAGATGCCCTCGAACAGCGCCACGGCGGCGAAGGAGAGGCCGACCGTCACGAGCACCTGCTCGATGTGGCGCTCGTACAGCGGGCGGATGAGGACGAGCTCCGTGAGCGTGGCGAACACCGCACCGACCGCGGCGCCGACGAGCACGGACAGCAGGAACGACCCCCACGAGTCGGTGCCGAGCGCCTGGGCCACCATGAAGCCCATGAAGGCGCTCAGCGTGAGGAAGGCCCCGTGCGCGAAGTTCAGCACGTGCATCAGCCCGTAGATCAGGCTGAGTCCGCTCGCGACCAGGAAGTAGAGGGCGCCGAGGCCGATCCCGGTGATCAGTGTCAGGACGAGGGTGCTCATAGGACGTTCTCCACGTGCACGCCCAGCAGGCGGCGGGTCAGGTCGTCGTCGTCGAGGATCTCCCGTGCCTTGCCGACATGCGCGACGCGTCCGCCCGCGATGACGACGGCGTCCTCGGCGAGGCGGCGCACCACGTCGAGGTTCTGCTCGACCAGCAGGATCGGCACGGTTCTGGACGCCTCCTCCAGCGCGTCGGCCACCTCCGTCACGATCTTCGGCGCGAGGCCCTTCGTCGGTTCGTCGACCAGCAGCAGCCGGTTGTCGTTGAGAAGCGCCCGTGCGACGGAGACCATCTGCTGCTGGCCGCCCGAAAGCGTCCCTGCCTGCTGGTCGCGGCGCGCGACCAGATCGGGGAAGAGCCCGGCGACGAACTCGTGCCGCGGATGGCGCTGCCGCTCCGCGAGCGCGAGGTTCTCGGCGACGGTCAGCTTGGCGAAGACCTCGCGGTCCTCCGGCACGTAGCCCACGCCCCGCCGGACGATGCGGTGCGTCGGCAGGCCGTCGATGCGCTCACCCGCGAGGCGCACCTCGCCGCGGCGGGTGATGAGGCCGAGGATCCCGCGGAGGGTCGACGTCTTGCCGACGCCGTTGCGGCCGAGGACCGCGGTGATGCCGGTCGCAGGCACGTCGAACGACACGTCTTCGACGACCTGCTGACCCGCGATCGTGCCGCGCAGGTTCCGGACGGTGAGGATGGGCTCCGCGCTCATGCGGCCTCCGTCCCCGTCGCGCCGGTGCCGAGGTACGCGCTCTGCACCAGCGGGTCGTCCATGATCCTCTGCGGCGTGTCGTAGGCGATGATCGTGCCGAAGTACATCACCGCCACCTTCTCGACCAGTCCCATCAGCACGTCGATGTGGTGCTCGACCATCAGCAGGGTGCAGCCCTTCTCGCGCTGCATGTCGCGGATGTTCTGCACCAGTCCCGGCACGTCTCCGGAGGCGACGCCCGCCATCGGCTCGTCCAGCAGCACGATGCGGGACTCGGTGGCCAGCAGCACCGCGATCTCGAGCTTGCGCTTGTCGCCGTGGGAGATGTCACCGGCCATCGCGTCCCGCATGTGGTCGAGCCCGACGACCTCGAGCTTCTCGAGTGCGAGTGCGGTCGCGGCATCCGTCCGCTTCGGGAATCGCAGGAGCGAACCGGAGCCGCCCAGCGACACCTGGGCCGCCAGGCGCACGTTCTCGAGCACCGACAGCTTGGGGAACAGACTCGAGGTCTGGAAGGTGCGCCCCAGTCCCGCCCGCGCCCGTGCGGGCACCGACGCCGTCGTGATGTCGCGGTCGTCCAGCACCACACGGCCGGCGGTGGGCTTCATGAGCCCGGAGATCACGTTGAAGAGCGTGGTCTTGCCGGCGCCGTTGGGACCGATGACGCCCACGAGGGCGCCAGCCGCGACGTCGAGGTCGACGTCCTTGAGGATCGTCGCGCCGCCGATCTGCAGGCCGAGGCCCTCGATGCGCAGCGGAGCGCCGCGGCGGGCGGACTCCGCGCGGGGCGCGGACGGGATCTGGGTGCTCATCGTCGCTTGATGCTCCGGGTCACTCGGCTTCGGCCGGGGCGACCTCGTCGGCGGCGACCGTGTCGATGAGCTCGGGCACGAAGCTGCCGCCGTCGGCGATGAGCTTCACCTGGTACATCTCCTGGATGAGGGCGTGGTCGCTTTCGCGCACCGTCATCGCGCCCTTGGGTCCGTCGAACTCGAAGCCCTCCAGTGCCGACACCATCGCGTCGACGTCGCCCTTGCCTTCCTGGATCGCGTGGACGATCATGATCGCCGCGTTGAAGCCGTCGGGGCTGAAGAGGTCGGGGGTGCCGCCGGCCGCCTCGATCGCCTCGACCATCGCAGCGTTCACGTCGTTGTCGGGTCCGCCCGGGAAGTAGTGATTGAGGAAGTTGATCTTCTCGGATGCCTCCCCGTACGCACCGAACGTCGCAGCGTCGCCGAGTCCGGTGACGACGGGGATCTCGTCGAGCACCCCCTGCTGGCTCATCGCCTGCCACATCGCGCCTGAGGTCGCACCCGCCCACGCCACGAAGACGAGGTCGGGAGCTCCGGCGAGCACCTGCTGCGCGAACGGCGTGAACTCGGTCACGTCTTCGGCGACCAGGACCGGAGTGACCGTCGCCCCTTTGGCGCCGAGGATGGCCTGGACGGCGGCCACGTTGCCCTGCCCGAATGCGTTGTCCTGCGCGAAGACCGCCACCGTCTTGCCCTCGATGTCGTCGAGGAACGTTCCGGCGGTGGCGACGTCCTGCGCGCTCTGACGGCCGGATCGGAAGGTGTACTCGTTGATGCCGGTGATCGCGTCGGCCGCGGCCGGCCCGGAGATGTAGAGCACCTTGTTCTGGGCCGCCTGCTCGGCGACCGCGAGGGCGACCCCCGACGACGCGGTGCCGGCAATGATGTTCACGCCCTCGCCGATCAGCTCTTTGACGGCGGTGACGGCCTTGTCCGGGTCGCCTGCGTCGTCGCGGTTCTCGATGGTGATGGTCGTGCCGTCGATCTGGCCGGTGCCGTCGGTGGCGTAGTCGAGGCCGGCCTCGAACGCGTCGAGGTACTGCTTGCCGTAGCCGGCGAGCGGACCCGACTCGCTCGTGACGATGCCGACGGTGACCTCGGCCGGGCCCCCGCCGTCGGTCGCCTCGCCAGACGGCGCGCCGGCGGGCGGCGCGCACGCCGCGAGGGCCATCGCAGCTGTGGCGACCACAGAGCCCAGGAGCAACTTCTTCGTAACCCGCATGTGCGTGCCTTTCCCCATTGGAAGGTGTTGGTCCCTGAGGTCGGGAGCGAAAACCCGACCTGAGACCCGATTCAGGTTCTTGCAATCTAGGCATCGCTCCGTGTCCGGGTCAAGTCGAGGCGGCGTCGTTACCGAATCGGGACCTGCGGGGACGACGAAGGGCGGCCCTTTCGGACCGCCCTTCTGACGTGTGTGCACCCCCTGGGACTCGAACCCAGAACCCACTGATTAAGAGTCAGTTGCTCTGCCGATTGAGCTAGAGGTGCTCGGCTCGCGACGCGGCGAACCGAGGATCAACGTTACCATCACGATCACACAACGTGAAATCGAGCGCGGACCGCCCCGGGTATCCTTGGTCGGGTGACCTCCCCCCTCTCGCCATCGACGTTCGACACGCCGTTCGAGGGGGATCTGTCCGAGGATCTCGACCTCGCGCTGCGCCTCGCAGACGCCGCCGACGCCGCATCCATGTCCCGCTTCGACGCGGCCGACCTGGAGGTGCGGGTGAAGGCGGATGCCACGCACGTGACCGAGGCCGATCTCGCGACCGAGCGCGCCATCCGCGCGATCCTCGAGCAGGAACGGCCTCGCGACGCCGTGTTCGGCGAGGAGTTCGGCACCAGCGGCGAGTCGGCCCGCCAGTGGATCATCGACCCCATCGACGGCACCGCCAACTACCTCAAGGGCATTCCGATGTGGACGACGCTCATCGCGCTCGCCATCGACGGCGTGCCGCGGGTGGGCGTGGCGAGCCAGCCGGCCATCGGCCGCCGATGGTGGGCGGCTGCGGGTCTCGGCGCCTGGACGAACAGCCCCACCGGCGAGAGCCGGCGCCTGTCGGTGTCGCGGGTCGACTCGATCGCCGATTCCAGCGTGAGCTTCCAGAGCATCGGGCAGTGGCGGGATGCCGGCAAGCTCGACGCCCTCGAGCGCCTCACGTCGTCGGTGTGGCGGGACCGCGGGTACGGGGATACCTGGCCGTACATGCTGCTCGCCGAGGGACGGCTGGAGCTCGTGGCGGAGTTCGGCGTGCGGGAGTACGACATCGCCGCGCTCGTGCCCATCGTCACCGAGGCCGGCGGCAGGTTCACGTCGTTCGACGGCGACGACTCCGTGTCGGATCGCTCCGCGCTGGCGACCAATCGCGTGCTGCATTCCGCCTTCCTCAATCTGCTCCATTCCGCCTGACGCCCGTCCGCCCCTCCCTTCCCCACGGAGATACGCCATGCCTGCGCCCCGGATCCTCGGCACCGCCGCCGCGCTCGTCCTCACCGCGACGGTCCTCACCGCCTGCTCCGGCGCGCCCGAGGAAGCGACCCCCGAAGAGACCGGCGACGCGGCGACACCGACCACCGTCGCCCCGGACCCGTCCCCCACGCCAGAGCCCGAACCGGCGTCGAACGAGATTCCGACGTGCGAGACGCTGATCGGGGAGACCGTGGTGGCCGACTTCGAGAGCATCGGCTGGAGCGCAGAGGAGAAGCCGCTGTACATCGGCAGCACCCAGATCGAGGGCGGGATCCAGTGCATGTGGGCGGATTTCAGCGGCCCCGCCGGCGACCACGGACAGACCTTCGGCTGGGCGCCCCTCGACGAGGAGGCCGCCTCCGCTGCGCAGACCGAGCTCGTGTCGCAGGGATGGATCCGCGAGGAGGATGCATCGGCCGTGTACGTCACCGAGAGCCCGAGCACCGTCATCGCCCCCGATGAGAACGGGTACGGCATCACCTACCGGTTCGCGGACGGCCAGGTCACCGTCGCGGACACCAAGCAGGGCCTGCTGCTCATCGAGTGGCCGCGGGGCTGACGCTCGTCCCGGGCTCGAAGGCAGCGCGAAGGGCCGGTTCTCTCGAACCGGCCCTTCGGCCGTTCCCGGCGAGCCCACGGGCTGCGGCGAGGCGCCCCCGGCATCCGCTTGCGCAACGGAGCCGGTCGCTCGAACCCGCAGACGATCTCTGCCGTCGGCCGGTTGGGGTCACGTCCGGGCGGGTATGAGACCGCCGGTGAGGGACCACGCGAGCTTTGATCGCCGGGACGGCGACACCGGCCGAAGCCGGCTGGTCCGGTGTGCTCCGGACCGAGGGGACGAAGGGGTCCCGGCCGACACGGGGAGCGTATCGGCCGGGACCCCTTTCGTCACGGCGCTGCCGAGATCGGTACCGAGGTGTACGCAGACACGGTCTGCGCGGTCTCGGCGCCGTCGACGTAGCCGATGGTCACCCGGATCGTCCGTCCGACGTCAGCGGCCGTCGGCGCGTACGCGCTCGCCGTCCCGCCGGCGTCAGCCGGAATGTCGGTCCACACCGCGGTGGGCGATGCCGGGTCGTCGGTCGTCCACGCCCACTGGTAGGTGAGCGCGCCTTCCTCGAACAGCCCGTCCGGGTCGCTCGGGACGCCGGGGATGATCGGCGTGCCGACGGTGAACGGAGCCACCGACTGCATGGTGAGCGTGCCGTTCTGCTGCACATCCGCCACCGGCGTCGTCGAGACCGCCGACCGTGCCGCCCGGAACAGCCCGTCCGCCGGGTCGGTGTAGCCGACCGTCACGCGGAGGAACTGGCCGACAGCCGCCTGAGTGGGCACGTAGGTCGGGCTCGTCGTGGTGGCGAGCACCTCCCACTCGCCCACCGTGGCGGGGGTGTCGCCCTCGCCGGCCCACCAGGTGTAGAGGAGGTTGGTCACAGCCGACTCATCGAAGTCGACGGTGAACGCCTCATCCGCCCACAGGGTCGCGGTGACGGGCTCGCCCTCCACCGGGTCCATCGGCGCCATCTGCACGAAGGCCGACGGCTCGCAGGACACCCACTCGCCCTCGATCAGCTCGGCGCAGCCGTCCGCGAACTGCATGCGCTCGAACCCGACGATGGTGTCGGTGCCGTCGCTCTCCTCGGCCTCCTGGACCGCGGTGTGAGCGACCGACCAGTAGCCGGAGCCCTCGAACCCGATCTCCGAGATCGCGTACGCGGCCCGCACATCGGCGTACTGCACCGTGTCGGTCGCCCCATCTGCGCGGTCGATGTCGATCGCGCGGATGATCTCGATGTTGCCCGGGTTCAGCCGGCCCTCCACCGCGTGGGTCACCAGCTCCGACGCGCTGTTGACGACGAGTACCGTGCCGTCGTTGAGCGTCGCCTGCAGCTGCACCCGCAGGACCGCGTCGCCGTCGAGGTAGTCGTTGCCACCCCGTCCTTCGACGGTGTCACTGCCGGGTCCGGCGATCATCACCTTGTGCACGCCGTCCGCGTCGATCTCCGGCGCGTCCCGCAGGATCGGGAGGGCGAAGTCGCCGAGGGCGATCTCGTCACCGGTCACGGGGTGCGTCGCCGTCGGCCGCAGCATGGCCTCGAAGCCGTCCACCAGGTCGAGCGACGCTTCGGTCGCCTTGTTGAGGGGCGCCTCGCTCAGCGTGGTGAAGTCGTCCGGTTCCACGAGCGGACCGCGGAGCGTGTCGTTCCCGACGCCGCCCGACAGGGCCTCGAGGAGATCGAAGCGCGAAGCCAGCTGGTTCTGCGTCTCGAACACCCGGTTGAATGCCCAGTCGGAGACCACTCCATCCGGCGTGCCCCAGTAGGTCAGCCAGTCGAAGCCCAGGTTTCCGAGGTGACGATCGGTGCCGACGGAGGTTCCGACAATGATGTCGTCACCGCCCTCGCCCTCGATGTCGTCGTTGCCGAAGCGACCGATCACGACGTCGTTGCCACCCAGGGTGTCGTTCTGCGCCTGGTCGGCGTTGTCGCCCTGCAGCAGGTCGGCGTGGCTGGATCCTTCGACCCAGTCGTTGTGCTCGCCACCGAAGACCGTCGTGCGGCCGGAGGTGCCGAGGGTGACGTCGTCGCCCAGCCCTGCGAAGAGCGTGGTCGCGTCACCACCGCCGTTGATCATGAAGTCGTCACCCAGACCACCGATCGACAGGTCGTCGCCGGGGCCGTTGTGCATGACGTCATTGCCCTGCTTGCCCTTGAGGTTGTCATCGCCGAACGAGTCGGTGATGATGTCGTCGCCCGTGCCGCCGACGAGCGCGTCGTTGCCCGACCCGCCCTCGATGCGGTCGTTGCCGGCGTAACCCCAGATGGCGTCGTCACCCTCGTCTCCCCGCATCCGGTCGTTGGCGTCGGATCCGTGGAGTTCGACGTGCTCGTCACCGCTCCAGCGGTACGTGCCGTCCGGCTCCTGGATCAGACCCGCGGGCAGCGCGCCTCCACCTGCGAAGTCATCGACGTCGAGGATGGGGTCGTGCAGCGCGAAGATGTCTGCCGGAAGGTTGGAGGCATCCGTGTTCCGCTGAATGATGTCGGAGAACGTGTTGCCTTCGAGTGCGGCGAACAGCTGCTCGCCCTGGTTGCGGAACAGGTAGTAGAACCGGTCACCGAACTGGAGCTTCTCGAGCTGCGTCTCGAACACGAAGTTGAACGTCGATCCGAGCATTCCGCCGAACGGGTTCAGCCGCTCCGCGAGACCGCCGACCCAGAAGTCGACGTTGTTCAGACCCGTCTCGACTCCAGCCCAGGCGCCCGTGCTGTTCATGAACTCCAGACGGTCCTCGGGGGCCTGCAGCGGCTCGGGAGCGAACTCGGCGAGCGCGAGCTCGACCTCCTCGCTCACCACTGCGGTGCCGCCAAGGATCCGGATCTGCTGCGGCGAGATCCGCTGGATCTCGGCGATCAGCTCCGGCGTCAGCCCTGTCGGAGGAACGAGCAGCAGCGGCGAGCCGTTGATGCCGGCACCCGGGGTGCTCGCGAGAGCATCCGGGAAGTTCGCTCCGGTCGCCAGGTACAGCGCGTCCGCCCCCGTGGGGAAGAAGTGCTGCGTGATGTCGATCGCCGTCGCGTACCGGTCAGCCCCGCCGAGCCGGATCACGTCGCCGGTGGTGAAACCACCCAGCTGCGCCGCGACCGAGGCCGAGACCGCAGCCGTCTGGCCGAGGATCACGATCTCAGACGGGTTCAGCTCGCCGAGCACCTCTGCCGTCGCTGCGGGGATGCCCGTGGGAGTCACCAGCAGGACGGCCGAGCCGTCAGCGGCGGCCACCGCCGCGCCCGCGAGGGCGTCGGGGAAGTTCAGGCCGTTGGCGATGAACACCCGGCCGCCGGGCTCGAGCTGACGCGCGATCTCGGCTGCCGTCTCGAAGCGATCCGCACCCGAGATCCGCTCGACGGGAGCGTCCGTGGCGGACACGTCGTTGAGCGCGGCAACGGTGTTCGGACCGACGGCCGCAGGGCCACCGAGCACGACGATCCGCTGCGGTTCGAGGTGCGCGAGGGCCAAGACCGTGGCGAGCGGAAGCTCACCGGTGTCCGTCGGCCCCGCCAGCAGGATCGGGCCACCCGTGGCCGCCGCAAGCGCGCCGCCCGCGAGGGCGTCCGGGAAGTTGTACCCGGGTGCGATGTAGGCGACGGGGACTCCCGGCTGGAAGTGACGCTCCGCGATCACGCGCGCCGTCTGGAAGCGGTCGGGCCCGGCGAACCGGATCACGAACTCTTCACCGAGCGGCGCACCGTTGACCAGCAGAGCGGCGGCGGCGCGCTTCTCCTCCAGCGTGGTGGCGTTGGTGATCGTCTCGTGGGTGCCGTAGGCAGCCACGAAGTTCACCAGCGACGCCCGCTCACCGGCGCGTCCGAAGTTGTTGCCGTTCTTCGTGTTGAGCCCGAAGTCGTTCCAGCTCGTGTACGGACGCAGGTCGTCGTCGCCCGTCGCCTGGAAGAACGTCTGACGCGCGGTCTGCAGCGACGGAACACCGGCGTCGCGGCCGCGGAGCAGGTTCAGCGAGGCAAGGTCGAGCGGCAGACCCAGGAGGTTGTTACGCAGGACGTCGACGATGTGCTCGTCGATCTGGCTGCCGATCCGCGACGTCATGCCGTTGATCAGCGTCCCTGCGGCTTCCTCCGGGCTGAGCTGGCCGTTGTGGTCGAACTCGTCCGGGTTCAAGAACCCGGTGAGCAGCGGCACATCGCCCGCACCGTCCGGCGCGATCGCACCCGAGTCGCCCTCGAGCAGCGGCTCGCGGCCGATCTCCTCGGTCATCATCGAGTGCCCGAACCGGTAGACGACGTGGGCGAACTCGGCGGTGATGGCCGCGTTGATGTCGGCGTTGTAGCTGTTCTCGTTGAACACGACAGCGTCGATGGTCGGCGCGATCTTGCGACCGAACTCCTCGAACACGAGGTGCTGGTACTGCATCTCGGTCGCGAACTTCGCCGCCTGGAACAGACGCTCCTGGAACGTCCAGTCGTCCGCCTGACCCGCGACCGGAGCGGCCGCCGGGTTGTCCGCCGGCACGTAGCCGGGCAGCTGGTCCTCGGGACGGTCGGACGCGTAGGAGTGGTTCTCGCCGCGGAACGCCGCTGCGAACTCGGCGATGCCGCCGCGCTCGTCGGAGTCCTGCGCCTCGAGCTCGGGACGCGCGCCGTTGAGCACATCGAGGATCTGCCCCACCATGCGGTTGTGCTCCGCGTGGAACACCGCGTGCACGGCGGTCAGGCCGATGTTCTCGTTCACGCGACCGTCGCCGGCCATGAAGTGAGCGTCGAGGGTGGCGTTGTCGTACCCGGTGAGGACGGGCTCGCCGTTCTCGTCGAGGATCGGCTCGCCGTTCTCGTCGAAGCGGGGCAGCAGCTCACCGTTCTCGCCGACGACCGGAGTCGATCCGTGGGCGATGTCGTCAAGGAACGCGTGTCCGGTGCCGACCTTCGACCAGCCGGCCGGGATCGTGACGCCGCCAGGCTGGCCCTCGAGCCACTGGGTCTCGCCCGCCTCGTTGACGAGGAGGAACATCGGGAAGCCGTTCGCCCCCCGGACGAAGTTGCCGTACGGGTCGACCGCGATCTGCGGCACATCCAGCAGGTCGGCGTCGGTGAGGTTCAGACCGAGGATCTCATTGGTCTGCGCCTTCACGTCGGCCCACGTCGACATCCCGCCGTTGACACCCTCGATCAGGCGACCGGTGGGCTGCGGAACGCCCTCGACGAGCTCGTACTGACGCAGGTAGACCTGGTGCGCGGGGTGCGAGGCATAGGTCTGGTTCTGGTCGATGAACGGGCTGGTGAGGTTCGCGTGCTGGTTCGTCGGGTTGCCCGCCTCGTCCTCCAGGCGGTCCGCCCGCGACAGGGTGATGAAGTTCGCGTCCGGGTTGCACGTGATGGTCTCGTCCTGTGCACGCACGCCGGTCGGCAGGCAGTACAGCGGGTCATCCGCGGCGAGCGGGATGATCATCGTGCCGTTGCCGCCCTTGTCGACGAGGTCGAGACCGTGGTCGAAGAACTGCCCGAAGAAGCCCATGAACGTGTTGAACGGCGCCGACAGCTCTTCGTCGGGCGCCGTGTTCGGGGTCGTGACGCGGTCGGTGCCGGGGACGGGGATGGCCGTGCCCGCCTCTACCTGGTTCACGATGGCCGGGTTGTTCGTCGTCTGGTCGACGATGAGGTTGCTGATCTCACGCGGGTGGGAGTCGTAGACGTTGCCATCCGTCTGCGAGTAGCAGGTGTTGCCCGTCCCGCCACACGCAGCCATCTGCTCGGGGGTGTTGGCGTCGAATCCGAGGTCGAGCGCTTCCGGCTCAGCCTGCCGCCACAGCTCCGGCAGCAGCCGGGGGAACGCGTTGTCGGAGGAGCCGTACCCGCCGCGACCTGCGACGAGGTTGTTGTAGCTGCCGTCGACGGTGCGTACGCCCGCGGGCCGCATGATGTCGGGCACGCAGTTCTGAGCCGCGGTGCCCTGCGCGGGGCAGTACAGCTCGTAGTTGGACGGGTTCAGCTCGTCCGCCGCGTGCGCCTCGGAGATCTGGATCTGACGGAGGATGAACTCCAAGTCGTTCTGCGTCAGCACGAACGAGGGATCCTCGTCGGTTATGGCTCTCGCTGTCGGCGGTGGTGGTGCCAACAGCAGCGTCACGACCAAAGCCATGATCGCTGTGACTGCGGCCGCGATCTGCAGCGTTGCCGCTGACAAACCCGGTTCGATCCGCGTGCGTGTAGATGTTCTTGCGTCCACGGCAAATGCCTCCTACGGGCGTCGCCACCCATATCCCCAAATGATGCGCCGGATCCCCTGAGCCGGCCGCGCAGACGTCGGGCAAGAACGACTGCAGGCTCTGTCTACTCCATCACCCAGCCAACGGCAAGGATTTTTCGAGGTGATCTGCAGGAATGATTCGGCCTGATGAATTGCTGAGGCAGCCTAAAGGAAAGCCCAAGATTCCGATCCGCTAGAGCGGTGGCGACGTGATCTCAGACGCGCGCGGCGTCGCCGTCCGCGCGCATGGCCTCGCCGGACGGCAGCGCTTCCCCGGCGGCCGGCTCGCCCGAGCCCGCACCGCCGGTCGAGGCATCCAGGCTCTCCGGCCGCGCCGGGCGGGCACGGCCCAGCCGGCTGGGCCACCACGCGCGGTGGTCGAGGTCGTACACCAGCGCCGGGACGAGGAGCGTGCGCACCACGAACGTGTCCAGCAGCACGCCGAAGGCCACGATGAACGCGATCTGGGCGAGGAACAGCAGCGGCAGCACGCCGAGCGCTGCGAAGGTCGCCGCCAGCACGATTCCGGCGGACGTGATCACGCCCCCGGTCACGACAAGTGCGCGCAGGACGCCCTCTCGCGGCCCGTGGTGCAGCGTCTCTTCGCGCGCGCGTGTCATCAGGAAGATGTTGTAGTCCACGCCGAGCGCGATGAGGAAGACGAACGCGAACAGCGGCACGGTGGGGTCGGCGCCCGAGAATCCGAACACCGTGTTGAAGACGAGAGCGGACACGCCGAGCGCCGCGGCGAACGAGAGCGCGACGCTGCCGATGACGATCAGGGGCGCGACGACCGATCGCAGCAGCAGCACGAGAATGAGCGCGATCGCGAGGAAGATCGCGGGGATGATGAGCGTGCGGTCGGTGATCGCCGCGGCGTTCGCGTCGACGTCGATCGCCGTCTGACCTCCCACCAGCACGTCGGTCCCGACGTCGTCCAGCGCGGCGCGCAGCTCCCTCACCGTCGCCTCTGCGGCGGGCGTGTCGGCGGCCGACGTCAGCGTGGCCTCCAGGAGCACCCGGCCGTCCAGCACGAGGGGCGCGAGCGCGATGCCCGACCCGGCGGCGAAGGGCTGCACGCCGTCCGCCGTCACCGGCGTGGGGCCCCCCAGGGTCGCGATGCGCACATGGTCCACGCCGTCGACCTCGAGCATGGCCGCGACGGCGTCGAGCGAGCGCTCGACGTCCACGATCACGACAGCGGGGGTCCCCGAGCCCGCGGGATAGTGCTCGCCGAGCACCGCCAGACCCTCGCGCGCCTGCGACTGCCCGGTCACGTATTCGCTCGAGGGCGAGCCGTCCGCCTTCAGCTGGGTCACGCCGAGCGCCATCACGGCCAGCACCAGGGAGGTCGCCACCCACACCAGCCGGTGTCTGCGCCGGATGAACCGCGCCAGCCGTGGCCAGACTCCCGATGCCTCCAGGACCGTGGCATCGGGCGGCGGCGCGGTGAGCTTCCGCGGCCAGAACGCCGCCCTTCCGGCCCAGTACAGGAGCGCAGGGAGGAGGGTGAAGGACGCGAGGAGGGCGAACACGATGCCGATCGAGGCGATCGGTCCGAGCGTGCGGTTGGAGTCGAGCTGACTGGCGAGCAGCACCATCAGCGCGGCGATGACCGTCAGGCCCGAGGCGAGAATGGGCTGCCATGACCGTCTCAGCGCATCCCACGTGGCATCCCATCGGGACTCGTGCCGGGTGAGCGCCTCGGTGTAGCGGGAGATGTAGAGGAGGGCGTAGTTGGTCGTGGCACCGACCACGAGGATCAGGAGGATCCCCTGCGTCTGGCCGGCGAGGAGGATCGCCCCCGACCGTGCGAGGCCGGCGACCACCAGCACCGCGCCGCACAGCGCGGACAGACTCGTCGCGAGCACGATGATCGGCAGCAGCGGCGAGCGGTAGACGACGATCAGGATGATCAGCACCGCGCCGAGCGCCACGAGCAGCAAGAGGCCGTCGATCCCGGAGAACGCCGCGATGATGTCGGCCGCGAAGCCGGCGCCGCCGGTGATGTACACCCCGGATGCCTCCGGCACCGCCTGCGCCAGTCCCGCGCGCAGGTCGGCGACGGCTTCGTCGAGTTCTCCGGCGGCGTCCACCGGGATCACCAGCTCGGCGGCGAGCCGGTCGTCCGAGACGATGATGGGGGTCGCGCGGAAGACGTCGACACCCTCGATCGGTTCCATGCGCTGGATGGAGCGCTCCATGAGCGGCGCGGCGTGCTCATCGAGGGGCTCGTCGAAGCTGAAGACCGCCACGGCGTACGAGAAGCCCTCCGCGCGGAACCGGGACTGCTGCTCCTGCACCATGGTGGATTCGGCGCTGGCCGGCAGGAACTGCACGCGGTCGTTCGTGCCGAGGTCGTTGAGCTGGCTGAACGCGCGCCCTCCCAGGAGGAAGATCGCCAGCCACACCACCACGATCACCGCCGTCGCGGCGATGCGTCGCCGTCGCGACGCACCCCGGACTCCCGTCAGCTCCCCAGCCATGCAGTCAACCTAAGGCATCTTCGTCGAGGCGCCGGGAAAACTTGGAAGAACATCAGCGACCGCACGCGCCCGGCCCGGGGTTCGCGACCGCGTAGGCTCGATCGCTATGGCAGCCGGCGCGACGATGTACACCTTCACGATCCAGCTGGCCGACATCGACCGGGGCGTCTACGAGGATCTGTCCGTGCGTGTGGCGCGGCATCCGTCCGAGACCGACGCCTTCCTGATCACGCGCGTGCTGGCGTACTGCCTCGAGTACGAGGACGGCATCGCGTTCAGCGAGGGCATCTCCGCCACCGACGAGCCGGCCGTGCTCGCCCGCGACCTCACCGGTGCCCTCACCGCGTGGGTGGAGGTCGGCGCTCCGGATGCCGCGCGCCTGCACGCCGGCAGCCTGCAGGCGTCGCGGGTCGCGGTGTACACGCATCGCGACCCCGCACGGGTGGCCGGCTTGTGGGCTGGCAAGCGGATCCACCGCGCCGAGGACATCCGCCTGCACAGCTTCGACCCGGGGTTCGTCGACGCCGTGGCCGCCCAGCTCGAGCGGCGGAGCGCCATGACGGTCTCCATCACGGAACGCCGCATCTACCTCGACATCAGCGGCACGAGCCTGGAGTCGGACATCCGCACCCGGGGCATCGTCTGAGCACCTCATGATCCGCCTCCCCGAGCCCGGCCGCCGCGTCGTCGTGAGGTACCTCCTGCCGACGGGACAGGCCACCGACGTGCTCGGCGAGCTCCTGCGCGCAGACCCCCAGTTCGTCGTCGTCGACGGCAAGCGGGGGATCGTCACCATCCCGCGCGACGCGATCATCGCCGCGAAGCCGGTTCCTCCGCCACCCGCTCCTCGCCGACACGCGTTCGGGTGAGCCGGACCAGCACCGATACGAACCTTTGTCAAGCGCGCCCTCCCCCATCGGCGGCGGCTTACGCTTTCGACAGCGCAGACTCGCCCTGCGTTGTGAGTGAGGTTGACCGTGGGCGTTCAGACCGCGATGGATGAGGTTCACCACGCACCGACGATCGTCGAGGCACTCCGCGCCGCCGACGACGTGGCGTTCGAAGCCGGCCGCGACCCGAGTGTGCGCACGCTGCGGGTCCTGCTGGCGGCGATCGCGAGCAACGACGACATCGCCGCGATCGCGTCGGTGCACGCGCTTGCCGAGATGCACGACGAAGAGGCACTGCGGCGGCTCGTCGATCTGCTGTCGGATCACCGGGCCTTCATCCGCGAGCATGCGGCGTGGGCCCTCGGCCAGAGCCTCCCGAGAGCGGAGGCGGTCGCCCGGCTGCTGGGAATGGTGGCGGCGGGCGGCTTCACCGGGATGCTCGCGCAGCACACGATCGAGAAGTGGTCGGGCGTGGCCGGCGAGACGCTCGCGGTTCCGATCGAGGCGGCGCTGCTCGGCATGACGGATGCCTCATCCCGTGCCGCCCTCGTGGAGACACTCGGTCTCATCCGCCAGCCCATCGCCACACGCCGTCTCCGCGAGGTGGCGCTGGACTCGGCCGAGTCCGAGCAGGTCCGAGAGGTCGCGATCGCAGCGCTCGGTCAGCGCCTGGACAGCGCGGGACTCGACGAAGAACTGGGCGCGCTGGTCGCCGGGGAAGGCCGTCTGGCTGCCGCAGCCCGCCTGGCGTTGATCGACCTCGACCCGCCCCCCGCCGCCCACCGCGCTCCGCGAGGCCTCACCGTCGCACAGCTGTTCCTCCACGCCGACATCGAACCCTCGCTGTCGGCAGCCGGCGCCGGTGACAATGGCGGCGTCGCCACCCTGCTGGTGCGCCTGGGCGACGCCCTGGTCAGCGGCGCCGGTCCCATCGAGCGGGTGCTGACGCTGTCGCGCGGACCGCTCCGCCACAGCGCCGAGGACCTGCTCCAGGTGGCCGGGACGACGTCGGGTCACGTCTACGGCCACGTCCCGCTCGCCGCCGAGCCGGTCGCGTCCGCGGTCGCCTGGCCGTATCGGGTGGCGGCGCGTCGCGGCATCCGCCGTATCCTTCGCGCCGCCGGCGGGGTCGACGTGATCCATCTGCGGATGGCCGACGTGGGCAGTCTGGCTGCCGCGGACGTGGCACGGGAGCTCGGCATTCCCACGGTCTTCACCGTCGCCCCCGACCCGCATAGCGTCATCCGGTCGCTGGAGGACGCCGGCGCGCTGACGCGAGAGGGTTTCGGGCAGAGCGACCTCCGCGATCACTTCTGGTTCCGGACCCGCCTGGTCCAGACGCTTGCGGCGTCCTCCTCGCACACCGTCTTCTTCCCGCGCCCGCACCTCGTCGAGGAGATGCGCGAGCTCATCGGCATCGACATGACGGCGCGGAGCGAGCGGCACACCGTGGTCGCGGAGGGCGTCGACCTCGACGTGATCGACTGCGCCGTAGCGGAGGCCCGCGCTGCGGCGCAGGCGGCCGATCGCCCCGCTGCCGGCACGCCGCTCGGCGTCCTCGCCGCGCTGCTCGAGGGCCTTCCGCACGATCGCCGCGACCTTCCGCTGCTGATCACCGTGGGACGCCTCCATCGCGTGAAAGGGGTGGCGACACTCGTCGACGCGTGGGCCGGATCGTCGCTCGCCGACCGCGCGAACCTCCTCGTCATCGGGGGCGATCTCGACCGGCCGTCGCGCGACGAGCAGGAGCAGATCGACCTCATCGCGAAGGTCGTCCCGCCCGGCGAGCAGACGCGTCGAGGACTGATCCTCGCGGGTCACCGCGCCAACGACATCGCCGCACGGTGGATGGCCGCGGCGAGGTTCGGGGTGCCGGGGCTCGCCGCCCCGGGCGGTGCGTACGTGTGCCCGAGCATCAAGGAGGAGTTCGGTCTCGCCGTCCTCGAGGCGATGGCAACCGGCCTCGTGGTGGTCGCCCCGGACGGCGGCGGACCGGCCACCTACGTGGACCACGGCGACACCGGCTTCCTCACCGCCACGTGGGACACCGGCCGGCTGGCCGATGCGGTCGCGGCGGCACTGGACCGGGCCGTGGACGGCGACGAGAAACGGCCCCGGCGGTCGCGGGAGGTCGTCGTGACGCGATTCACGATCCAGTCCATGGCCGCCACCCTGGCACCCATCTATTCCTCGGTGGTCGAGCAGGAGGCCGAGTTCGCCCGGTCGGCGAGGCTGCCCGCATGACGCTTCTGGTCATCAGCCCGGATTTCGCCTCGCACCTTCTGCCCCTTGCCACGCTCGCGACGGCCTGGCGCGAGGCCGGCGAGCGCGTGGTGGTCGCGACCGGCTCCGCTACCGAGCCCATCGTGACGGCGTTCGGCCTCGAACGCATCGATCTGCCGCTCGGCCGCGGGGCCAACGCCGGCGTCATGCGCACCCGGGAGCAGGATGCCGCCGAGGCGGCATCGCTCGAAGGCTTCTTCGCCGCGACGCGACAAGGCATGGTGCCGACCCTGGCGTACCAGGCGCGCGAGCGTCTCACCGATCTGATGTGGCGGCCGGAGGAGCGCGCGCGAGCCACCCTCGCCGTCGTCGATCGGGTCCAGCCTGACGTCGTCCTCGTCGACCACCTCGCCTTCAGCGCCAGGCTGGCGCTGCACGTCGCGGGCATCGACTACGGCGACGTCGTGCTCGGCCACCCTTCGGCGCTGCCGGCACCGGGCGAGGTGTACGGGTACCCGCCTGCGTGGCCCCGGGCCTTCGATCCCGACCCCACCGCGCTGGCGGGGTTGCGCCGGCTGTGTCTCGAGGTGTCCGATCGCTTCGCGCAGCAGTGGAACACCGCCGCGCGCGAGCTCGATCCGAGCGCTCGGACGGTGGACGATGCGTTCGCGCTCCACGGCGACATGGTCCTCTACAACTACCCTGCACTCCTGGCGGAGGGAGATGGACGGATGCTGCCGCCGCACGTCTTCCTCGGCTCGACGCGGCGCGACGAACGGCCCGATGACGCCGTGGACGAGTTCCTCCGCGACGACGCGCCGTTCGTCTACGTGAGCTTCGGCAGCTTCCTTTCCGTCCGGGGCGACGTGCTGGCGCGGGTCGCCGCGGCCGTCAGACGCGCCGGCCTCCGCGCTGCCGTCGCGACCGGCGCCACCCCCGCCGCGGATCTCGGGGCGCTGCCGGAGGGCTGGCTGGTCCGCGAGTATCTCCCGCAGGTGCGACTGCTCGGCACCGCTGCGCTCGCCGTCACGCACGGCGGCAACAATTCGGTCACCGAGGCGGTGGGCAACGGCGTGCCCCTCCTGGTGCTGCCGTACTCGACCGACCAGTTCGCCGGCGCCGCTGCGGTGGAGCGCAGCGGCGCGGGTCGCGCGCTGGCGCCCAACACCGCGACGGTGGACGAGCTGGCCGAGGCCATCGTCGAGCTCGCCGATCCCGCTTGGCCGGGTCGCGAGACGCTGCGCACCGAAGCGGCGGCGCAGCACGAGCGTCCGGGGCCGACGCTGGCCTATGCGGCGCTCTCCTCGATGGCCGTCGCCCCGGTGTCGTCGGTCGAGTCGGTCGCCTCCGCCGGGTGAACCCCGCGTCCGGTCGACGCGTTCAGTCGCCGAAGATGCCCACGGATTCGGACAGGCGGGTGACCTCGCCGCCGGTGAGCTCGAGATCGGCCGCCTTCGCGGAGTCCGTGATGGATGCCGCGCGCCGGGCGCCCGGGATGGGGATGACGTGCCCGCCGAGAGCGAGCTCCCAGGCCAGTACGACCTGCTGGGGGCTGACGCCGTGTGCTTCGCCGACCTCGGCGAAGGCGGCGAACCGCTCCCCCACGCGCCGCGCCCCTCCGCCGGTGCCCCCCAGCGGGCTCCACGGGAGGAAGGCGATGCCGTGCTCGCCGCAGAACGTCAGTTCACCGATGCTGCCAGGGTGTTTCGGCGAGAACTCGTTCTGCACGCTCGCGAGGTTGCCCTCGCCGAGTACGTCCAGCGCGATCTGAATCTCCTCGACACTGGCGTTCGAGATCCCGACCGCGCGGATGAGGCCCTCTTGCTGCAGCTGCGCCAGCGACACCATGACATCGCCGTACACGCGCCACCGATCGGGACGGTGATACTGGTACAGCTCGATCTGGTCGACGCCGAGGTTCTCGAGGGACTTCTCGACGGCGGAGCGCAGATACTCCTGGGACCCGTCACGGCCCCACGTCTCCCCCTCGGCGCGCGTGATTCCGCCCTTCGTCGTGACGAAGATGCCGGACTGGTCCCCCTCCCAGGTCTGCAGCGCCTCCGCGACGATGCGCTCGTTGTGGCCCATCTGATCCCAGGCCGGCGCATAGATGTCGGCGGTGTCGATCAGTGTGACGCCGGCGTCCAGCGCGGCGTGCACCGTCGCCACGGCGTCCTCGAACGAGGGGTACTGCCTGTCGTTGTTCATCGACAGCGGCATAGCGCCCAGCCCGATCGCCGAGACCTGTCGTCCTGCCAGAGTGCGCTGCTTCATCACTGTCCTTCCGGTCACCCCGTCAGCCTCCCACGCGCGCCGAGACCCGCGGCGGGGCTGGACATGCACCGCCCCGCCGCACGAGGGGATCAGGCTGACGGCACCCGTCGAAGACGCCTGTCAGCCACGGGCAACGCCGGCGTCGAGTGCGAGGATCGACCCAGTCTCGGCTGCGAGCAGTCGTTCGAGCCCGCGGAAGTCCCGCATCAGGATGCGCGCGAGCACGAACGTCGGCAGCAGAGCCACGAGCCGCAGCCACCCGGCGACGTCGCCCTCGTAGTCGGCGAGCACGCGCGTCCCGCCGCCGTGGGCGACGCAGACGTACTCGACTCGCGAGTTCCACGGCGCCGTGGAGTGCCACATCACCCGTCGCGGCGGCTCGATGACCTCGAGTTCGTCAGCGAAGCGGACGGTGAACGGCCCGAGGATGCGGTCGATCGCCCACCATCGGCTCCCCACCCGTGCGGGCCCCTCACCGATGCGCTGGCGGAACTGCACCGCCGGGGCGAAGTCCGGCCACCGCGCAGGGTCGGCGAAGTAGGGGAAGACCCGCTCCGGCGGGTACGGCAGAGGCACGTCGAGGAAGATGCGTCGACGCATGAGCGGTCACACCATCGCGGGGACCGGCCGGTCGGGGTACAGCTCCCTCATCGCCCGGTCGTACTGCCGCTTCATCAACAGGACATACAGCAGCCGGATCGGCGCGGGGATGTTCTTGCGCATCCAGTCAGCCCGCTCCTCTTCCGGGACGCTCGCGATGAGCAGCCCGACCTGCAGCGACATGATGTCCTTGCCCAGCTCCTTGCGGTGCGCGGCCAGGTGCTCGCGGGTGTGCTCCTCCATCCAGTCCCATTCCTGCTGTGAGAGGACGGCTCCCGCGACGGGCAGGATGTCGTCCTCCTCCTGCATCAGATGCGCTCGCAGGGTGTCGCGCAGGGTCTCGATGTCCGTCGCGAACGCGTCACCCAGTCGCGGGTCCGCGGTGGCGGTCCACGGCGCCAGCTGGGGCTCTATACGCGCGAGCTGTGCCGCCACCTCGGCGTGCTGCGCCCGCATCTGATCGACGTGGAGGGCGCATCCCGGGTCACGCGAGGTCAGCCGGTCCCAGAGCGCGATGTCCTCCGTCTCGTGATGCATGTGGAGCGCATAGAAGTCCAGGTGCGCGTACCGCCCGACGATCGCGGCGCGCTCCAGGTCACCGGGCTTCACCTCGCGCACCAGCTCGGGCAGCTGGGTGTACAGCCAGCGGAAGATGCGGTGCACCAGGATGAGCCCCGACGTGTCACAGCCCGGATGCTGCCCCGCGGGCATCGCGCCGGACGACGGCAGCTTGGTCACCATGGCGAACCCCCAGTCCCCCTCGACCGTGCCTCCGGTCCCCACCGGTGCGCACGACCGCACGATACACCCGTCGCGGGACCCGCACATCACCCCGACGAACGCCAGACCGTCGGTCGCGCCTCCGTCGTGCCGCGGAGACCTGTCAGGTCCGCTTGTCAAGACACCCCGAACCGACCGCAGGTTCGGGATACTCGGTCAACGCATCGCGCAGCTCCAGGACTGTGGACCGGGTGAAACCCTCTCGTGGCCTCGGCGTAACGCACGCACCCGTACCGTCGTAGTCAACGCTCATGAAAGAAGCAGATGTCTCGTCCAGAGCTCGTCCAGCGCACGACCGATCATCGCCGGTCGACGGTGGCACGCGGAGCGCTGAGGGAACCGTGACGTCTTCAGACGAAGCGCGAGCGGATGCCGACCTGGCGGCCGCGCTCGATGGCGCGCTGGAGCGCGAGGAGCTGTTCGCAGTGTTCCAGCCACAGTTCGACCTCCGCTCCCGGGACGTCGTCGGCGCTGAGGCGCTCTGCCGTTGGCGGCACCCGACGCTCGGACTCGTGCCTCCGGATGTGTTCATCCCGATAGCCGAGCGCTCCGGCGCAATCCACCCCATCGGCCGGTTCATGCTCGAACAGGCCTTGGACGCGGCAAGCGGGTGGCAGGGATCGACGGACCCCGTCTCGGTATCGGTGAACGCCTCACCGGTGCAGCTCGAGGCCGACAGCTTCGTTCTCGATGTCACCTCGATGCTGGGGCGATTCGCCTTCCCGCCGGCCCTGCTCACGATCGAGATCACCGAGTCGTATCCCCTGCTGGATGTGGGGGCCGTGACGGCACGGCTCGACGACATACGCGAGATGGGCGGAGTCGTGTCGCTCGACGATTACGGGGTCGGTCATGCGTCGTCGACTCAGCTGGCCCGGCTGCCCGTCGACGAGGTGAAACTCGACCGGTCCCTCCTCGACGGCAACAACCTCGAAGCGAGCGACATCATCGCCGGCGTTGTCGAGGTCGCCCGCCGCCGAGGATTGCGCGTCGTCGCCGAGGGCGTCGAAACGCCGGAGCAGCTCGAATTCGTCTCGACGGTCGGATGCCACCGAGCGCAGGGCTTCCTCCTCGGCCGGCCGGTGGACAAAGACGCGATCGACGACCTGATCCTCCGGCCCGCGAGCTGACGCTCTCGAACGCCGTTTCACCCAACGCGAGGATCATCCGCGGAAGTCGTTCCGAGCCGCACCGTCTCCGCATGCGCATAAGCAAGGTCGAGCGCCTCTTGGAGCTTCGATGTCGCGGCCACGATGTCGTCTTCGCCGAGGTGACTCAGTCGGCCGGTGCGACGAACCAGTTGGCGGAATCTTTCGGGCACGCCGCAGACGACGAGCTTCACGTCCTGGCGGCGCAGCGTGAGGGCGATCGCGTCCAGGGCCTTGAGGAACGTCGCTGAGGGCACCATCGGTCGCTCGTCGGTCCCGCGCCTGCCTTACGTGACCGCGACCGGCGTGGCCGACCTGGCGACCGGAGAGCCGCTGGCTCCGGACATGCAGTTCAAGATCGCCAGCCAGACCAAGACCTTCACTGCGAACCTCGTGCTCCAGCTGGTCGGTGAAGGGAGCGTCGGTCTGGATGACACGATCTCCACCTGGGTGCCGGGCGTCCCGAACGGCGACCAGATCACCATCCGGCAGTTGTTGAACCACACCAGCGGTCTCGCCGACGGCTTCACGTCCCCTACTGTGCAGGCGCAGGTGCCGTCGGGTTGCACTGTGAACGAGCTGCTCACCGCCGAGGCGCTGTTCGAGCCTGTCGCGGCGCCCGGCGAACGATGGTCGTACAGCAACTACGGATACAACCTGCTCGGTCGCGTCGTGGAAATCGTCACCGGCCAGGACCTCAATACCGCGCTGCAAGAACGCATCGCGACACCCCTTGGTCTCGACCGAACGCTGCTTCCGGCATCGGGGAGCGGCCTCACCCCGCCGTTGACGCGCGGCTACGGAACCGGGTCCACGGGGCCGACCCAGGCCCCGACTGCCGCGGATGATGCGACCGACATCCCCGGATCCTGTCTCTGGGCGCACGGCGGCATGGTGTCGACCCTGACCGACATGCGGGTGTGGGCCGAATCTCTGGCCACCGGATCGCTGCTCACTCCGGAGGTTTGGGCGGAGGCGACGACCGACATGATGCCGTTCGTCTTCGGTGGCAACTACAACGGCCCCGGGCAGTGGCGCTACGGGCTCGGCTTCGTCGAGACCGGAGGCTTCTCTACGGCGCGGAGGGCAGCTTCGCCGGCTACGAGTCGGCGACGATGCACTCACCCGAGCTCGACACGACCATTGCCGTGGTGTCCACGAAGCTTGCGAACGCGATCACGCCGCCGCCGATGGTCCAGGCGCTCGGGATCGCACTGTACGGTGACGACGTCGATTTCGGGCTCACCCTCGCAGGCGCTCGAGGGCAACAGCTTCAGCGACGATCCAGCCGAGTGACAGAGCGTCGATCCGCGCACGTTGGAGCGGTCAGCGCGAAGAGGGCCCGAGCTCCGCAGAATTCTGCGGAGCTCGGGCCCTCTTCGGTGACAGCGGTTGGTGGAGATGGGGGGAATCGAATGAGGCGAAAGGCATATGAACAACCCTCATTCACCCGCAAAAACCGCGGAATTCCGGAGCGCTCAGGCGCATGCGCCGACACGAATATGCATTGAAATTCGCGGCTCTTCTCAGCAAGTGCGGGCGAAATGTGGGCCGCTCGACCGATGTGTGATTCAACGTCGATAACGCGACTGGAAGTCGCAATCCCACGGTACCGAGAACCGCGCATCGCGGCACCAGACAACGCGCTGTGGCCAGTGTAGGTGACGGCCTACGCACCGGCCGGAAATGTAGTCCGATCGCAGGTCCTGCCGGGTCTGCGTCGCCCAACTGATGCGGCGACGTCAGCTTCTGCTGCTCCGTCTGCATCCGGTTGTAGGTCTCGCGCGAGATGAGACCCGTTGCGCGCCCCTCCTGTTCCATTTTCGCCATCATGCGTGTTGCTGTGCTGACGCTCACATCGAGTTGGTCAGCAACGACTTGAGCGCAGCGAGATTCGCGGTGGGCGCGATCTAGTGGAGGACGACGTCGCAAAGCGGATGCCCGCAGTCCCAACGCAATCAGCGCGACAGTCCGCCGAGCGAGGCAGAAGAGCCCGGGACGTTCCACGGCCCGGACGCCTCCAGCGCCCGCTCGCGCGCCGCTCGCCGCAGCTCAGCCTCCGCCGCGCGCATCGCGTCCTGGATCGTCAGCTCGGTCGTTCCGCGCATCATCGTAGCGCCGATGTTGCTTAGCGCATCCTCGTCGGTCCGAGCGATCGTGACGGCGATGTTCTGGTGCCGCCCACGCGTCAGGCCTACATACAGGCCGGCCGCGTCGACATCAGGCCCAACCACCGCGGCATCCGTCGTCTCACCTTGAATGCCGTGCACCGTCGACGCGTACGCAAGTTGCAGATGGTCGAGCGCGTAGTCGCGGCTCACGCGGCGAATCTCACCACTGTCACTGACCGAGGCGAGGTCAATGCTCCCATCCGATATGTTGCGCACCATCCATTGCGCACGGTTCTCGACACCGGTGCGCGGATCGTTGCGGCGGGTCTGCACGGTGTCACCGACCAGGATGCACTGCTCCCCCATCCCCAGCGCGAGCGTCGTGGGGTCCAGCTCACCTTCATCGACGCGTCGTTGCTGGATGGCGTCGTTGATCGCATCCGCCTCTCCGTTTGAACCGGAAACCAGCGCCACTCGCTTGCCTCGCGCGTGCCAATCGAAGTAAGCCGCAACCATCGCCTCGCGCGCTTCGTCCGTGCTGGCCACACGTTGCACGTGCCCGCGTCGAAGCAACTCCCCCGCAACGCTGAGGGCCTCGTCGCGGTCGCGGGGGTTGCGCAGGCGCAGCGTGAGCGCCGCGTATTCGGGATCGCTGAACCGGTGGACGGTGTCGAGTTCGACGGATGCTGTCGCGTAGCGCACTGCGGTTGCCATCGCTCCTGCATGCCCGGCCGGGAGCGCTTGATGAGGATCTCCTACCATCGCCACGCCGACGCCGTGCGCTAGGGCGAGATCGACAAGCGCGGCCGCGGTCTGGAGGTCGACCATGCCGGCCTCATCCACGACGATCCGATCGCCCTGCCGGAGGACGAACTTCGCAGGCCCGTCATACACGATCCCTGTCGCTGGATCCGCGTCGCCGCGCGACAGCCGAGTCCATACTTGGGCTCCGGCGGGATCGGCGTGCCAGCGGTATCCGTGGTCGGCGAGCAGAGCGTGCAGGCTCGAGGCTGCGGCGCCGACCTCGCGCGAGGCGACCGATGCCGCTTTCCGGGTCGGCGCGACCACCAGCATCCGTCGCCGTTGTCCGATCAGTCCAGCGTGCGCGACGCGCAGCATGGTGGTCTTGCCCGCGCCGGCCGGCCCGGTGACCGCCACGAGCCCACCCGTCCCCGCGATCGCACCCGCCGCTGCGAACTGCGAGGCATCCAAGTTTTCGATGTCTTCCGCGGATGCAGCGGCACGACGTAGCTCGGCCGGCAGGAGTGAGCGGCCGGGTGAGGCGAGAGCATCGAGGCGCCCCGCGAGACGGATCTTCAGGCGCATCGTGTCCGTCGCCATGAACGCCTTCACGTGGCCGGGAATGCCCGCGTCCCCCACGAGTCGCACGGACTTGCGATGCGCTCGGTCGGTGATCTCATCGATCGTGGTGGTCATCGCGTCGCGCGGCGCGATCACTCCGCTGTGGGATAGGGCGCGGATGGCGCCGGCGCGGAGATCGAAAGAGTTGAACCGGCCGCCGGAACGGGTGGACCGCGCGTCGGCATCAACGACCGCAGCATTCGACAGCAGATCCAGGTCCAGCGCGTCGAGGGGCGTTGCGGTAGTCGAGATCGGAGCCCGATAACGGGTGAGTGCGGGATCGATACCCGCCAGCTCGTGGCGGACGGTCAATTCCCAGGACTGCTCGTCCAGGTGGGCCGGCTTGTTCGGGCGCGACATCGCCCATGCGCGACGGTCGATCTGCGTCAGGACCCGGACGCTGGGGCTCGCCCCATTGTGCTCGGCCGTCCACTCCGCTACCAACCTCGCTCGGTTCCGCTCGATCTGCGCCGACCGACGCGAGAAGGACCGCACCGCGCCCGCGAGCTGCGCCACCTCCCCGTCCCCGTCGAGAGTGAACCCGTAGCGTGCGAGGGCGGCCATCCATCGGGGGTCGGTGCGGGCAGCGAGATCGCCTTCGGCGTTGATCACCGTATGCAGCTTCATCGCGACACGCGAGTCGACGTTCGACCACTTGCCGTCCTCACCCAGCACCTTGACGTTCAACCACATGTGACGGTGAGCGTGCGGGTCGAGCGCCCGGGAGCGACGATGCTGCAGCTCGACGACCTCGATCCGGGTGATGTCCTCTCGGATGAGTCCGCCGTGCCCACGTCGCGCGTTCAGCTCACGCTGCCAGGTGAGCAGGATCTGATCCCGCAGCCGGTCCTGCAGCGCCTCGAACTCGGCCGCGAGTTCTGGATGCAGCAACGCGGCGATGCTGTACGACTTGGGGTGATTGAGCGTGCCGTCGAGCAAGAGGTCAGCGTCGGCGCTCAGCCGTTGCCGGCCGCGCTCCTCGCCGCTGACGGGGTCGTGGCCGGTCAGCCAGACGCGAAGCCCGCTGGCGGTGAGCTCGTCGGCCGAGATGCGGCCCTGGTCGACGATGAATCGCGCGACGGTCGAGTCAGATGCCAGACCGTACGCTTCGAGCGCATCAGCACCGGACAAGTGCGGGAGGTGAGCATCACAGGTGCCCTCAAGCGCGTAGGCGATCGCGTGTCGAACCCCGCGGGACTCGACACCCCTTTTCCACCGCTCAAGGCCTCCTCGCATGCCGTCAGCGTACGGCCGGTTTTGCGCGTTATCCAGGACTTTTTACGGTTTGCTTGCGAGTGCAGGGAGATGCACGTTTAGGTTGCCGATGAGGTAACCACCAGGTCGGGTGCCTGCGTGCATCGCTGTCGCTCTTTCCCTACTTCGCTCGCTCGTGTTCCGCCGTGTCGCTGTCGCGCGCCGTAGTGCGTTGCGTTGTCGCAAGCGTCTCTTCGCGCCGATTGCCGTCCTTCAATGCCGATTGCCGTCCTTCAATTTCGAGCGCCGTGCTTGCCTCGTAAAGCGCACCTGACCGCGACTACTAGTGCAGACGGGTCTTGCGGACATTGACCACTCTGGCGCCGCCGAACGCTACCTACGGCTGGGACCACGACTCGGCGCTGCGTTGACCGACCCGCTGGCGACAGACTTGGTTATTGCCTGCGAAGCTTTGCCATCAGCGTTGCGCACGGAAAGTCTCACCGATCGCTCGGAATGTCTGCAGCAGCGAGATTGCTTCAACAGGTGTGAACAACGACGTCCGCGAAGCCCTGCACCGAAGCCAGCTCATCGACCTGACGACGACCGGTCGCCGTAGCGGGCTACCGCGCCGCATCGAGATCTTCCTACACGATGAGGATGGCGTGCTGTTCATCACCGGGATGCCGCGTCGAGACCGCACACGGGACTGGATACACAACATCACCGCAGACCCAAACGTCATTGTGCATTTGAAGAAGGGCATCGAAGCCGACGTCCCAGCCACGGCGCGTATAATCCCCGATCCCCACGAAGCACGGCCGCTCATCGAGGCTGCGGCGCGCCGATGGCGCAGAGACGATGTCGACGACATGATCGCGCACAGCCCGCTCATCGTGCTGACTGCGGCTACCGCGCCCGACGCCTGACGGCATCCCGAGTCACTGTCCGCCGTGCCCGCGCGAAGGAAGACAGCCTCCCTGAGCCCGAAGAGCAGCCGGAAGGCAAACGCCAGAGTGATAGCGAACGTTGGCGGGATGGGGGCGATCGCCACGACAACGATCCAAGAGGCACCGACTCTCGCAACCACCTTGTCGAACGTCCGAGTCGGTCGTCAGACTGGCGGCATCACGCGAGGACTGCGTAATGGCCGACGACAGCATTCCGACCGGATCGCGCGTGATCAAGCCGCACACTCTCGAGACCTGAGCTCTGGGCCGTCAAGAACAACGAACGCTGAGCGACCCGATTGCGGACGGGCGACACAGGCGGTGAGGGGATCACTGTGCCGCGTGGGGGTGACCGTAGCGGTGGGGGTCGGCGTCGAATGCGGCGGCGCAGCCGTGTGAGCAGAAGTAGAAGGTGGTTCCTTCGTGCTCGCGGGTGGTGACGGCTATCTGGGGATCGATCTGCATGCCGCAGACCGGGTCGGTCACCAGTGCTGCGCTATGGGTGGCGTTTTCTGACATGGGCGTTCTCCTTTGTTGAGGTCACGGCCGTGCTGGCCACGAGCTTGGGCTAGGCGTACGTCACGCTCGGTCGCCGCTGGGCACGGGAGACGGACCGGAATGTTTTTCCGTCGGGGCGGCCGGGGCCGGGAGGCGGAGGCGCTTCAGCATGAGTGCGTTGACGGCGACGATGACGCTCGAGCCGGACATGGTGATTGCGGCGATCTCGGGTGTGAGCATGATGCCCAGCGACGGATAGAACACGCCTGCGGCGATGGGTAGTGCGACGGCGTTGTAGCCGATGGCCCATCCGAGGTTCTGGCGCATTTTGCGGACGGTGCCTTTGCCGATGCGTAGCGCGGTTGCCACGTCGAGCGGGTCGGAGCGCATCAGTACGACGTCGGCGGTTTCGATGGCGACGTCGGTGCCGGCTCCGATCGCGATGCCGAGGGCGGCTTGTGCGAGTGCGGGGGCGTCGTTGACGCCGTCGCCCACCATGGCGACCTTCTTGCCTGAGCGTTGCAGTTCGGCGATCTTGGCGGACTTGTCCTCGGGGAGCACTTCGGCGATGACGGTGTCGATGCCCAGCAGCGCGGCAATGCGTTTGGCCGTGGGTTCGTTATCGCCGGTGAGCATCACCACCTCGATGCCGGATTCGTGCAGTGCGGTGATCGCTGCGGCGGCGGTCTCGCGTGGCGCGTCGGCGAGGGCGATCACGCCGGCGGCTTTGCCGTCGACGGCGAATGCGATGGCGGTGCGTCCGGTGGCGGCGAGTTCGTTCTGGGCGGCGGCGATGGAGCTGATGTCGATTCCTTCGTCGGCCATTAGTCGGGCGTTGCCCATCACCACGCGGCGGCCATCGACCGTTGCAACGGCACCGAGGCCGGTGACGTTGCGGAATGAGCTGGCTGTGCGACGGGGAATGTTGCGGGCGTCGGCGTAGGCGACGACGGCTTTGGCGAGCGGGTGCTCGGACTCGCGCTCGGCGGCGGCGGCAAGGGAGAGCAGTTCGATGTCGTTCATCCCGATGGGGAGGTAGTCGGTCACTTCGGGTTCGCCCTTAGTGAGGGTGCCGGTCTTGTCCAGGACGACTGTGTCTATGTGCGCGGCGGACTCGATCGCTCCGGCGTTCTTGAACAGCACGCCGCGTTTGGCGCCGAGGCCGGTGCCGACCATGATTGCGGTCGGTGTGGCCAGGCCCAGCGCGTCGGGGCAAGTGATCACCACCACGGTGATGGCGAACAGGATCGCGGTGGGCACCGGGGCGCCGATCAGCCACCAGACCAGGAAAGTGACAGTGCCGCCAATCAGGGCGACCAGCACCAGCCAGAAGGCTGCGCGATCCGCGAGCCGCTGCCCGGGGGCTTTGGAGTTCTGCGCCTCCTGAACGAGCGCGACGATCTGGGCCAACGCGGTGTCGGCACCGACCTTAGTGGCCCGCACCCGCAGGGTGCCGGTGGTGTTGACGGTGGCGCCGATCACCGTCGATCCGGCGGTCTTGACGACTGGGAGGCTTTCGCCGGTGACCATGGATTCGTCGATCTCCGACGCGCCCTCCTCCACGGTCCCGTCTGTGGGGATCTTCGCGCCGGGCCGGACCAGCATGAGGTCCCCGGGGATGACATCGGAGGTGGGCACCTCGAGCTCTTCCCCGTTTCGTAGGACGACCGCGCGGGGCGGGGCGAGCTCGAGGAGGGTGCGGATGGCGTCGTTCGCGCCGCCGCGGGCGCGCATCTCCACCCAGTGGCCGAGCAGCACGAAGCTGGCCAGCACCGTGGCGGCCTCGTAGAACACTTCCCCGCCCCCGGTGAGGGTGACCACGACGCTGTAGAGCCAGCCGGTGCCGACCCCGACGGCGACCAGCACCATCATGTCCAGGGTGCGAGCCCGAAGGGCACGCCAGGCGCCGTCGAAGAAGATCCAGGCGGAGTAGAAGATCACTGGAAGGGAGAGGATCAGCGAGAACCAGTCGTCGCGAAGCCCGAATGGTGCCGGAACGGTGAAGCCGAGCACTTCGCGGCCGATCGGTGACCACAGGATGATCGGCAGCGACAGGACAGCGGCGACGATGAACCGGTTGCGCATATCGCGGGTCATCGCCGCCATCGACATCCCCGCATGGCTCCCGCCGTGCCCCATCGCATCCTGGCTTGTACGAGCAGGCATCCCCTCCCCATGCCCGCTGTGGGCATCGTGCCCCGAAGGCTCAGCAGGGGCCACCGCATGATCGTGCATCGGCGTGCCCGCGTCGGCGCCGTGACCCGGGTCCGCATCTGTGGAAGGTCGGGTGGGCGCCACCGTCACGCCTGCGTCGTGTGCGTGGTCGGGGTCGAGAGCGGGATCGCAGATGTGCTCGGGGACGGACTGCCCGGCGCAGTGGTAGCCGCAGTCGATGATCCACTGCCGCAGCTGTGCTTGTGAGGTGAGCTGCGGGTCGTAGGAGACGTTCGCGGTCTGGGAGACCGGGTTCGCCTCGACATCCGTGACCCCGGGCTGGCGGAGAAGCGTCGATTCGACGATCGACTTCGACGATGCCCAGGAGACTCCCTCGACTTCCAGGACGACGGTGCGCGTAGTTCCGTTCATTTCTGTTCTCCTGCTCCGTGAAGCCGCTGCGGCGTGCTCATGAGGTGGGCTCGGTTCTGATGACGACTCGCCAGGTGTTCCCGGCATCGGACGTTACGCGGACTCCACCGTCGTCGGCGATCGCGACGATCCCCTCCCAGCTGACGGCGATCGCGGACGCGGTGCCGGTGGCGTGCCCGGCGGTCTTCCACACCGCGTCGGGCGTTGTCGCCCCGGTCCAGATAGTGCCGTCGGTATCGACGCCGATGATCCCTTCCTCCACCGTCGGATCGGCCGTGATGACCAGCAGGGCGGGGCCGTTCGGCACAGGCGAGAAGGTGGTGCCGCCGTCGCGGCTGACCATCAGCCCGTCTGGGGTGGTGGCGGTGACGATGTCGGCCTGAGTGGTGTCGATGCTGATGTCACGGGCGGTCAGTGGGACAAGATCCGCCCAGGTCTGCCCGGCATCGGTACTCTCCGCCAGGACGGGCCGGTCCGAGGGGAGCCCGAGGAGGATCTCTGGTGCGGCGGGGGTGGCGGCGAGCATATGAAAGTCGGTGACGCCTGCCAACGACACCTGCTCCCAGCCGGCCTCGCTGTAGCGCACCAGTCCCACGTTGGGGGCTGTGAACGTGTGGTCCTGGTTGGCCGGGTCCGGGTGACCGGACGCGAGGATCGTATCCCCCTGAACGGTGAGTCCCATCGCATCGAATGTGGTCTTACCGACGAGGGAGACCTCATCGCTGGTGAGGTCGACCAGATAGACACCGGTGTGCGCGCCGACCAGCAGCGCCCCGTCCAGATCGAACGCGACATCGTGGACATGCGGGATGAGGGCGGGCGAGGCATCGCTGTCAGGGGACGCCGTGCAGGCAGTGGCGGTCAGGGTAAGCGTCGCGGCGAGGGTGGCGGCGGCGAGGGTACGGGCGTGTGTAGTCATAGTGGCGTTCTCCGGAGACAGCGGGCCGGCCGTCGGGTGCGGCCGGCCCCTGCCGGTCAGAGGGTCGCGAGGATGTCCTCCATGGTGGCGATCTCGGTGGTCTGGGAGGCGATGATGTTCTCGGCAAGGGTGACCACATCGGGGTTCTGCCCGTTATCGACCTCGTCTTGGGCCATCTCGATCGCACCCTCGTGGTGGACGATCATCTGCTCCAGGAACAGGCGGGAGGCCTCGGCACCGGTGGCATCCTCGAGGGCTTGCATGTCGGTGTCGGACATCATCCCCCCGTGGTCCATGCCGTCCATGTCCCCCATCGGGGTGCCCCACTCGTCGAGCCAGGACTCCATCAGCTCAATCTCGGGGCCCTGGGCTGCCTTAATCTGCTCGGCGAGGGTGATCACGCGTTCGTCGATGCCGTCCTTGGCGAGGATCATGTCAGCCATCTCGACGGCTTGTTCGTGGTGCGGGATCATCATCATCGTGAACTGCATGTCGGCGTTGTTCACGTCGGCGGCCGGGGATGCGGATGCCGATGAGCCCATTCCGGGCATGTTGTCCATCCCGCCACTGCTGGTGGTGCTGGCGCAGCCGGCGAGGGCGAGCAGGGCGGTCAGGGTGATCGTGGCAGTTGCCGCGGCACGGTTGTTCATCAGGTATCTCCTCAGTCGTATATGAGGCGCACGAGCCGGTGCCCGGGCGCGCGAATGCTGTGCCCACCCGCAAACGGGTCGGCTGACAGCGCTGCTCAGGTACGACTGATGCAGAGAACCAGAAGAGACGGTGGTCGAGTAAGGACAGCGGCACGGGCGGTCAGGGCCGGGCCGGCGCGCAGCGCGGACCCCCAGGAGATGCCCACGCGCGGGAGGAACAGCAGCAGCGAGACGATCAGGAGCGCGAGGACGCAAGCCATCGCCAGCATGCTGGCGTGCCCGCCACAATCCGCGCAGTCCCCGTCGGTCGCTGGCTGGGTGGTGCCGTGGTCGACAACGCCTGGGTTGGGGGTGCCGTGCTCGTGCATCGGCGCCGCGGCTGCGGGTGCGGCGGTCTCGGTGTGACTGTTCAGGGAGTGCATCGCGAGCAGCCCGACGATGATCGCGGCAGTGACAGCGATGAGCAGCAGGACCGAGCGACCCAGCCCGCGCGGGCCGGGACGCAGACGCTGCGCCAGAGCGATCATCGACATGTCACCTCCTTCGTGTCCAGGGTAGACCGGCTCAGGCCGGCTGCACCGTCCGGTCGGCCGGCGCGGGCGCCGCAACAGCGGGCGCGGGGTGGGGGCGGAAGCTGCGCAGGCGGAGGCTGTTGGTGACCACGAACACGGAGGACAGCGCCATGGCGGCCGCAGCAACTAGCGGGTTGAGTAGGCCGAGCATTGCGATCGGGATCGCGGCGATGTTGTACGCGAACGCCCAGAACAGGTTGCCCTTGATGGTGCCCAGGGTGCGGCGGGACAGCCGGATCGCGTCGACCACGACAAGCAGGTCGCCGGAGGCGATCGTGACATCGGAGGCGGCGATCGCCGCGTCCGTGCCGCCGCCCATGGCGACACCGAGGTCCGCTGCGGCCAGGGCTGCGGCGTCGTTGACGCCGTCGCCGACCATGGCGACGACCCGGCCGGCGGCTTGCAGCTGACGGATCACCTCGAGCTTCCCGGCCGGGGTGACCCCGGCGCGGATCTCGTCGATGCCGACCTGGGCGGCGATGTGCTGCGCGGCGCCGGCATTGTCGCCAGTGAGCAAAACCGGCGACAGGCCGAGGGCGCGGAAGCGTGCGATCGCTTCGGCGCTGGTCGGCTTGACCGTGTCCGAGACGGCGATGGTGCCGAGGAACTCGCCGTCGCGGGCGACCGCGATCACCGTGGCCCCGGCCGCTTCCAGAGCCTCTGCCTCTGTGCGGTGGGTGATCGGAGGGTGCACGCTCCACTGATCCTCAACCCACAGCGGCCGGCCGGCGACCACGAGCGCGCCGTCGACGATCGCCTGCACACCGAACCCTGCATGGGAGGCGAACGCTTCAGCCAGCGGCGGGGTGTCGCCGGCGGCGGTCACGATGGCGCGGGCGACCGGGTGCTCGGAGCCCCACTCGGCCGCCGCCGCAGTGGTCAGGAGATCCTCGGCGGTGACGCCGGGGGCGGGTGAGACGGTGGTGACGGTCATGGTGCCGTGGGTGATGGTGCCGGTCTTGTCCAGCACGATGGTGTCGACCTGGCGGGTCTGTTCCAGCACCTGCGGTCCGCGGATCAGGATCCCCAGCTGCGAGCCGCGGCCGGTGCCGACCAGCAACGCGGTCGGTGTCGCAAGGCCGAGCGCGCAGGGGCAGGCGATGATCAGGGTCGCGACCGCGGCGGTGAACGCGACCTCGAGTGATCCGCCGACCAGCAGCCACCCTGCGAACGCCACGATCGCCAGGACAATCACGATCGGGACGAACACCCCGGAGACGCGGTCGGCGAGGCGTTGCACCTTGGCTTTGCCGGTCTGGGCTTCATCCATCAGCCGTTGCATCCGTGCCAGTTCGGTGTCGGCGCCGATCCGGGTGATCTCCACGATCAGTCGTCCGCCGACGTTCACGGTCGCGCCGACGACGCGGGACCCGGTGGTCACCTCGACCGGGACGGATTCGCCGGTGAGCATGCTCGCGTCAATCGCGGAGGCCCCATCGACCACCAGGCCGTCGGAGGGGATCTTCTCCCCGGGGCGCACGAGCACCCGGTCGCCGACGATCAGCTGGGAGACGGGGACCAGTTGTTCCACGCCGCCGACCAGGCGCGTGGCATTCTTCGCGCCCAGGTGCAGGAGTGCGCGGAGCGCTTCGGTGGAGGACTTCTTGGCACGGGCCTCCGCGTACCGGCCGGCGAGGATGAACACCGTCACCAGGGCGGCGACTTCGAGGTAGATCTCGCCGCTGCCCGCCTCGGGGCTGCCGAACAGGGTGAAGGTCATGTGCATCCCGGGCATCCCGGCCATGCCGAAGAACAGCGCATACAGCGACCAGCCGAACGCGGCGATCACCCCGACGCTGATCAGCGTGTCCATCGTCGCCGCCCCGTGGCGGGCGTTCACGAACGCCGCACGGTGGAACGGCCACGCCCCCCACACCGCCACCGGCGCGGTCAGCGTCAAGGCCAGCCACTGCCAGTACGTGAACTGCAGCAGCGGGATCATCGACATCAGCGCGACCGGTACCGCCAACGCGGTGCTGATAAGTAGCCGGCGACGCAGCGACACCAGCTCGGGATCTTCCGCAGGAGTGTCGGTCGATGTCGGCTCGGGCGCGACAGGTGCCGGTACCGCCGCGGAATACCCGGCGGATTCGACCGCCGCGATCAGCTCCGCCGCCTCGACACCGTCGGCGCGGACACGGGCTTTCTCGGTCGCGTAATTGACCGTCGCCTCAACCCCGGGGAGCTTGTTCAGCTTGCGTTCGATCCGCGTCGCGCATGACGCGCAGGTCATCCCGGAGATCTCGAGCTCCACATCGAGGGTGCTCATGACGGGCTGCCGGCGAGGGCGTACCCGGCCTCCTCCACCGCGGCGCGCACGCGTTCAGCATCGATCGGTGCGGCGCTGTGAATGGTCACACGCGAGGAGCCGCCCGCGTTCAGATCGACCGATACGTTCTCGACCCCGTCGATCGCGGTGATCTCCTCAGTGACGCTCATCACGCAGTGCGAGCAGGTCATCCCGTCCACCAGAACATCCTGTGTGGTCGTCGATACGGCAACCTGCGTGTCGGTGGCGGACGCGGTGGAGCAGCAGCTGCATCCGGCGGCGGAATCGGTCAGGCCCAGGTCGGTGCGCTCGTTCGCGGTCATGATGGTGTCCTCTCGGTCGGGGGGTGTGGTCAGGAACGGACCAGGCGGGCGATCGCCTCGTTCGCTTCACGGATCTTCTCCGCAGCGACGGCGCCGCCCTCAGCGGTCGCTTCCGCCACGCAGTGCGACAGATGATCGGCCAGCAGGGAGAGGGCGACCGTCTCCAGTGCGCTGGTTGCGGCGGAGACCTGCGTGAGGATGTCGATGCAGTACTTGTCGTTCTCGACCATCCGCGCGATACCACGCACCTGACCCTCCGCGCGGCTCAGCCGCTTCAGGAGGTCGTCCTTATTCGCTGCGTACCCGTTCATATCTCGATACTATACCCCCCTAGGGTAATCTGGCTGATCGCAACTGATCGCTTTGGCATTGCAAGGCGCTGGCGGAGGATGAGGGAATGAACATCGAGGTACTCCACATCGAGGACTGCCCCAGTTGGGGCGAAACCGGGAACCGCCTCCGCGAAGCCCTGGATGCGACCGGGTTCGGTGAGACGACCATCGCCTACCGACTGCTCCGCACGTCCGAGGACGCCGCCCGGGTTCCCTTCGCGGGTTCGCCCACCATCACGATCGACGGCCAGGACCTGTTCCCCAGCGGCGGGCGCACCGCGGACCTCGCCTGCCGGGTATATATGACGCCCACCGGGCTGGCTGGACTCCCTACGACCGAACAGCTCATCGAAGCGATCGCCGCCAATGGACACTGACGCGGCGGTCCAGTGTTCCTGCTGCGGGCGAACTCTGCCCCGACGCAGAGTCCACGCGTTGAACGGCACCGCCGGATACGTGTGTCGGCGCTGCGGCCTATGGATCGCGCTACGGCTGCACAACGACCGACGCACGGCCGACTGACCACTCGCCAGGCGAACGCGCGGACCTGCTCCCGACCGAAACGCTATGTCGTCGGGTGCGAGTGCCGGTGGTGGCTGTCCGGGTAATGCTCGTGCGCGTGGGTGAGCTCAACGTGGGCGTGTGGATGCCGGTGGCGGATGCCGGCTGAGACCGGCTCGGCGTGGTCGTGGTCGTGATGCTCGTCGGGGTGCGTGTGCCAGTGGTCGTGCTCGAGGGGCTCGTGGGTGTGTGGGTGTTCGTGCCGCTCGGTCAGATGCAGCCAGACCCCGAGCACCATGAGCGCTCCGGCAATGATCAGCGGGATCGTGATCGGATCCCCCATCGCGATCGCCAGGACGGCGCCGAAGAACGGGGCGATCGAGAAGTACGCGCCAGCGCGGGCGGTGCCGATATGGCGGAGGGCGACGATGAACAGCACCAAACTGATCCCGTACGCGAACAACCCCGTCACCATCGCCGCCCCGACGTTCAGCAGCGGCGGAAGTGATGCGCCGAGCAGGAAGGCGAGTGTGAGGTTGACCGGTCCCGCGGTGAGTCCCTTGACAGCGGCGAGCCAGGTCGCGTCGTGAAGGGCGACCTTCCGGGTGAGGTTGTTGTCGATCCCCCAGGCGAGGCACGCGCCGAGGATCGCCACTGACGGGAGGATGCCGGCGAAGTCGGCCTGGCCGGGCCAAGAGAGCACGACCGCCCCGGCGACGATCGCGGCCATACCGAGGGCGATGCGACGGTCGAAGTTCTCCTTGAACACGAACCACGCCAGCAGCGCAGTCGCTACCCCCTCCGCGTTCAGCAGAAGAGACGCGCCGGATGCCGGCATCCCGACCAGTCCGAACATCAACAGCACCGGGCCGACCACCCCGCCAAAAAACACCGCCCCGGCCAGAGGCAGCAGCTCCGGCGCTCCAAACGCACCCGGGGTGCCCGGCGGATCAGCCGGTACACACCCAGGCCGATCCCGGAGCCGAGGTAGAGCAGGCCGGCGAGCATCCAGGGGCTCACGTCGACGAGCAGCAGCTTCGCGATCGGGGTACCCGCACCGAACAGCAGCGCCGCGGCAAGGGCGGCCTGTACGCCGGTGTTGCGTAGGGAGGTCAATCGCACGATTCCACGCTACGCGTGCTCGTGGTGACCGTCATGGTCGTGGTGGTGGTCGTCGATTTCGAGTTCACCAGTGAGGGCGGCGATCGGGACGGTGCAGGCGTCGCCGCGCCACGCTTCGAGTCCTTCCTTTACGGCGAACCCGGCGATGAACAGGGCGGCAAAGGAGTCCGCCCACGCCCAGCCGAACAGGCTGTTCAGCAGCAGGCCGACCAGGAGCGCCGCCGACAGGTAGGCACAGATCAGGGTTTGCTTCGAATCAGCCACCGCTGAGGCCGAGCCGAGTTCCCGCCCCGCGAGCCTCTCCAGCCAGCTCACGACAGGCATGATCACCAGGCTGATCGCGGCCAACGCGATCCCCACCGGGCTGTGCTCCGGCTCCCTAAGGCCGGTCAGCGACAGCAGTGCATCGACGCTCACGTACGCAGCCAGGGCGAAGAAGGACACGGCGATGATTCGCAGCGCCGGCTTCTCGCGAGTCTCGGGGTCGGGGGCGGCGAACTGCCAGGCGATGGCCGCCGCAGAGAGCACTTCCACGAACGAATCGAGCCCGAATCCGATCAGCGCGGCGGAAGAGGCGGCTCCACCGGCGATCAGCGCAATGATGCCCTCGATGACGTTGTAGGTGATCGTGAACCCCACGATCCAACGGATCCGCCGACGTAGGATGCCGACACGGACCGGGTCGGTCGCGACGCTCACGCCACGGCCCCCGCCCCGCAGCACAACGGGAGGGCACAGTCAGGATCCACGCATCCCGTACCGTCGTCGACCGCAAGCACAACCTGCACAAGCGCGCCGATCGCTTGGGTGAGGTGCGGGTCGGCGATCTCGTACCGGGTCTGCCGCCCCTCCGGAGTCGCAACGACAATGCCGCAGCCGCGCAGGCAGGAGAGATGGTTGGACACATTCGTCCGGGTCAGATCGAGGTCGCGTGCCATCTGCGCCGGGTAGCCGGGCTGGTCAAGGAGCGAGAGCAGGATCCGCGACCGGGTGGGATCGGCCATCGCCCGGCCCAACCGATTCATCACATCGACGCGCGAAGATAAGGTCAGCATTGACTGACTATACAGCATCCAGTGACCATACACGTCTGACAGCGGGAAAGAGCCGCGTGGAGCTCCGTGTAGCGCAAGACGATCCGTCCATGGGACGGTTCCATGCTCGATGTATTCGTTGTCCGCCATCAGTGCCCGAAGCACGATGGCCGCCAGGCACGAACTTCTCTCGAGGGAGGTTGAGTGCGGACCGCCCGACGAAGCAGAACGTCACCTATGTGCAGTTGCCGACAGTTATCCACAGGACGCGCCCGAAGCGTCACCACATCGGGCGAAGGCGATCCGGTCCGGGCTACCCTTGCCGCGAGGTGACCCATGGGAAGCATCACTGCCTACGAGATCGGATCCGGCAGACGCTATCGCGTGCGTTGGCGCGACGATCAGCAGAAGCAGGTTGAGAAGAAGGGCTTTCGCACCAAGAAGGAGGCCGAGCTCTATCGCGCACACACCGCCGTCTCGAGATCCAATGGTTCGTACACCGACCCGGGTGAAGCTCGCATCACCGTGGGGGCGCTTGGCGTCGATTGGCTACGGAACAAGAAGCACGCGCTCAAGGCGTCATCGTTCAGCTCGTTGGATACCTCCTGGCGGGTCTACGTCCTGCCGCGTTGGGGCGACGTCCGTATCGGCGACATCCGCGCGTCCCACGTCGAGCAGTGGATCCGCGAGCTGTCCGAGGGCACCGCGACAACGAAGCGCACGAAAAGTGAGAAGGCTGGTGCCAATCCGCGATCCGCGAGCGTCGTCTATCGCGCGCTGGGCGTGCTGGCCGGCATCCTCGACACGGCCGTCCGCGACGGCAGAATCCCCCGGAATGTCGCCAGAGGCGCGCAGAATCTGCCTCCCAAGCAATCGCAGAAGCCGCGTCGCTACCTCACACACGCCGAGGTCGTGCGCCTCGCCGAAGCGACTAACAACGACACACACAAGACCCTCATCCTTGTTCTCGCCTACTGCGGAGTCCGATGGAGCGAGGCGATCGGAATGCACGTCAGCGACATCATCTTTCCGAGGCACCGCATCCAGGTACAGCGAGCGGCAGTCGAGGTCAACGGCAAGATCGTGCTCGGTACGCCCAAGAACTGGGAACGTCGGCTCGTGCCGTTTCCTGCGTTTCTCGAGCAGCCTCTCAAACGACTGTGCAGTGGCAAGCGAGCCCACGATCTCGTCTTCACCGACTTGGAGGGCAAGCACCTGCGGCGTGCGAAAACCCAGCAAGGAATGAACTCATGGTTCACGACCGCCCTGAGCATTGCTGACATCGAGCGTCTGACGCCCCATGATCTGCGCCACACGGCCGCCAGCCTTGCGATCTCATCCGGAGCCAACGTGAAGGCGGTCCAGCGGATGCTGGGGCACAAGTCGGCCTCGATGACTCTCGACACGTACGCCGATCTGTTCGACGACGACCTCGCCGACGTCGCGGAACGGATGAATCAGGGCGGCGTGAACGCGGATGTCGGCCGCCTCTGGGCCAGTTAGTCGCTCCACTCGTGAGCAGCGCGCGCGAACATCGCCATCGAGAACCGTCATTGCACGGCATCCAGACGCAGTTTCCCACGCTTATGCGCCGAAAATTCGTGGGCGATTTGTGGGCGATGCAGCTTGGCATGACCAACCATGACCAAAAGGATGGGCTCGAGAACCGCGTGATTCCGCGGCTCTCGAGCCCATTCAAGTGACAGCGGATTGGTGGAGATGGGGGGAATCGAACCCCCGTCCATCGCTGAGTAACGGCGGATTCTCCGGGCGCAGTCTGTGAAGGCGTTCTGCTCGGCTCCGACCTTTGTCACAGACACCTAAGTCGACGAGCCCATCCTGAAAAGAGTCCCGCGTGACGCTCAGGCGACGTCACGCAGCAAGATCCCTAGATGACGCCAATACCCGTGACGGGATCAGTCACGGATTGACGGAGTCGGGCTCGCTGCTCAGGCAGCGAGGGCGAACTCGGACTGCTTCTGTTCGGCAGTTATTGGTTTGCAGGGGGCGTTCACGAGATAACCCTGCATCCTCGGCCCGCTTCACGCAGATTCGCAGGCGATGTCGAAACCGATCATCCCCGTGCCCTCGTTTCGAGGTGTCCTTCGTGCGAAGGGCCGCTGTCACACTGTGGAATTGTCACAACTCGGACGCCGAGGCATCCGAGCACATCAGTCTATAACGGATGCCGCACCCCCGCCATTCCCGCTGGCCACGGCGGTGTGGAGAGAACGGTGGGGCGAGGCATCCGTTTTCCGGCGTTGTCAAGGCCCGTGCGCGATCGAACCGCTGATGGTCGGCTGAGCCAAACGACCCAAGGAGCGAACCGAGATGTCTGAGAACACCCCGCAGCAGCGCGCGAAGCGTCCTCGCACCGGCCTGGCCGGCCCCTACGGACACCCCTTCCACCCGATCCTCGTCACGATTCCCATCGGGGCCTGGGTCGCGAGCCTCGTCTTCGACATCATCGGCCTCGTCTCTGAGGACCCCGAGCCGTACATCCGGGCCGCCTGGATCCTCATCGTCATCGGGCTCGTCGGAGCCGTGCTCGCCGCCATCTGGGGCTTCCTCGACTACCTGCAGCTCGGCCGCAGCACCGTGGCGCGGCGCACCGCGACCATCCACATGGCGCTGAACCTCGGCGTCACCGTGCTTTTCGTCATCAACCTCCTCGTCCGGCTGTCGGCCGACGACGACGATCAGGTGAGCATCGTCGGGTTCATCCTCAGCATCATCGGACTCGGAGCCCTCGGCGTCTCGGGCTGGCTCGGCGGCAAGCTCGCCTACCGCTACGGCGTGCGCGTTGCCGACGAGCGCACCCAGATGGAGGGCTTCCGCTGACCCGGGGCTGGTGACCCCGCCCGCTGCGGGCGACCCTGCCGGCCCCCCTCAAGCGCGGCGGACCTGCGCCACCAGCAGCGACACGACCGCTGAGGCCAACGCGCCCGTCACCAGCCTCGCGCGCAGGGATCGCCAGCCGCCGGTGGAGGGGCTCGCTTCGGTCGGCGCGACGAACACCGTGCCGTCCGTCGGCTCGGCGTCTCCCCCGCGCAGTTCTACGTTCTCCTTGACCCATCTGGCCGCGGTGTCGTAGACGGGCGGCGCGTAGCGATGCACCGGAAGCACCGCCGTCTGCGTGCGCCCGACGAAGGCCGCGTGACGCCGACGGGACGGCGACCGGACGATCGCCCGCGCCACGCGGGCCGGGGACGAGGCCGGCGGCAGCGGGTGCACGCGGCGTCCGGTGACGTTGGCGGCGTGCTGATAGATCGGCGTGTCCACTGTGCCGGGAAGGACCACGCGGACGCGGATGCCGGAGCCGCGCAGCTCCTGGCGCAGCGCCTCCGCGAACCCGAGCAGACCCCACTTGCTGGTGACGTACGGTGCCTTCCCGGGTGAGCCGACGCGCGAGTACAGCGAGCCGACCAGCACCAGCATGCCCGATCCTTGGCGCCGGAAATGCGGGAGCACGGCACGGGCACCGTGCACCTGACCCATCAGGTTCGTCTCCACGACCTGACGGAACACCGCGGCGGGGAGTTCCTCGAACGTCCCGTAGGAGAACACGCCGGCGTTGCCCACCCACACATCGATGCGCCCGAACTCTCGTACGGCGGTGGCCGCGAGCGTGCGCACCGCCTCCTCGTCCGTGACATCGGTGGCAACGGCCAGGGCCCGTGCGCCCAGCGCGCGGCACTCGTCGGCAACCGTCTCGAGGGCCGGCCGGCTGCGCGAAGCCAGTACGAGCCTTGCGTTCTTCTTCGCATACCGGCGGGCGGTCTCGCGGCCGATGCCGCTGGAGGCGCCGGTGATCACGACGACGGGGGCCTCCCCGCGGCTCATGCGTCCGCCGCCCGCCCGGGGAGGTTGAGCTCGTCAGGGTCCACCTCGACATCGCCGACGTCGTCCGGCCCCCCGGTGCCCGGAACGACGTTCACCGCGTCCGCGTCGATGTCGGGGTCGAGGGAGTCCGGCAGCTCGTCCTCCTGCTTGCGCTGGGTCTCGGTCTCGCTGCCCGGGCTGTAGCTCATGTCCTTGCGCAACGAGTCCTGCTCGGACAGCGGGCTCAGCCGCTCCTTCGAAGAGGTCGATGAGGCGGCGTCGGGGTTCTCGCGTTGCGGTTCCATGCACTGACGGTAGGCGGCATCCGCGACGGCGCCCTCCCCCTTGACAGGTGAGCGGATGCCGGTGGCCGGCGCCCGTCAGCCGGCGCGCCTGCGGGGGGACAGGTCGGGCAGCGCACGGGTTCCGAAGTCGTGGCGGAGTGCGCTGAGTGCGGCGTACCACCCTGGCAGCCCGTGGACACCGGGTCCGGGCGCGGTCGACGCCGAGGCGAGGTACACCCCCGGCATCGGTGTGCGCCAGGGATCGGCGCTCAGCACGGGACGGCCGAGAATCTGCGCGAACGTCGGTGCACCCGCCGCGATGTCGCCGCCCGGGTAGTTGGGATTGTGCCGCTCGACCTCCCGGGCGCTCCGGGAGCTCGTGGCGATGATGGTGTCGCGGAAGCCGGGAGCGAACCGCTCGATCTGCCCGATGACGGCTTCCCGACGGTCGACGGGGTCGCCGGCGGGCACGTGCGTGTACGTCCACAGCGTGTGCATCCCCGCGGGCGCGCGGGTGGAGTCGAAGAGGGTGGGCTGCGACACCAGCACATACGGTCGCGCAGGCATGCGTCCGCGATTGACCTGGTTCTCGGCATCGGCCACCTCGCCGCGCGTGCCGCCGACGTGCACCGTCCCCGCGTGGCGCAGTTCCGGGTGCGTCCATGGGACGGGCTCGCTGAGCGCGAAATCCACTTTCGCCACCCCGTCGCCGTACCGGAAGCGTCGCAGCGCCGTGCGGTAGCGCTCCGGCAACGCGTCGCCGGCGAGTCGGATGAGCGCCTTCGGCGTGACATCCAGCACCGTCACGCGCGCCGCCGGAAGCGCCGCCAGCGAGGTGACCTCGTGGTCCAGCACGACCTCCCCGCCATGGGACCGCAGATCGTCGACCATCGCGTCGATGATAGCCTGGCTTCCGCCGACCGGGATCGGCCAGCCGCGAGCATGGGCGTACGCGGTGAGCGCGAGTCCGGCGCCGGCGGCGGCCACGCTCGGCTGGGACAGGATCGTGTGCGCTGCGACGCCGGTGAGCATCGCGGGCGCGACATCCTCGTGGAACCGGGCGTTCCACGCGGGTGTCCCCTGCTCGAGGGCACGCAGGCCGAACGCGATGGTCGTGACGGGGTCGGGCGGAATCTGCAGCAGCGTCGAACCGGTGAAGTCCGCCACCGCGGTCGCGCGCTCCACAAGGCCGCGCAGGAGCTGCTCGTACGCACGGCCGTCTCTGCCCAGGTTGTCGCGGGTGCGGGTCAGGTCGCGGTACGCGATGCCGGCCCGCCCTCCGTCGAGCGGATGCCCGAACGAGATCTCGGGGACGACGAAGTCGACCCGCTCGCGCAGCCCGAACTCGCGGAAGAACCGCGACTCGAACGCCATGGGGTGCACGGCCGAGCAGACATCGTGTCGAAACCCCGGGACTGTCAGCTCGCGGGTGGCCGCGCCACCGCCCGCCTGGTCGGCACGCTCGAAGACGCGCACGCGCAGTCCCGCGCGCGCGAGCGTGACGGCGGCGGCCAGACCGTTGGGGCCCGCCCCCACGATCACGGCGTCGAGGTCGTCGCCTCCCACTCGCGCACGGGCGTTCACGGCGTCGACGCCTCGCTCGCCGCCGTCTCCCCGCTCTCGGCCGTCTCCCCGCTCTCGGCCGTCTCCCCGCTCGCGGCCATCTCCTTCTCGGCGGTCGACGCCGCCGTGCGCCGCGTCGCGCGGCCCTCCGCGAGGTAGGCGAGGCGGTGCAGCGTCTCACTGTTGCGCCAGTGCAGCGGGAGGTCGAGCAGGGGCTCGGGCACCAGCCGTCCCGGGCCGGCGACCGCCTCCTCCTGGATGCGGACGACGCACTCTGTACCCCGCGGCTTGACGTCGATCGTCACGCGCGCTTCGCCGATCGGCCACCCGCGCGCCTTCATGACCACGCGCTCCGGTGGGGCGTACTCCTCCACCACAGTCTTGTCGTCGATCAGCAGCGGCCAGACGCCGAACGAGTGATGCACCTCGGCCCCCTCGTGCGGCCAGCGCTCGTCGACCTCGCGCATGCGGGACGCACCGACCACCCACGCGGGGTAGAGCCACCCGTCGCTCAGCACCTCGAACACGTCCTCCGGTGTGCACTTCAGCACTCTCACGTTGCGCGACATCGCCATGCTCCTGTCGTCGACGGGCTTCCGGTGTCCACGACGATAGGCGCGGCAAGCCGCCGAGCGGAGCGGCTTGCGCCGCAGCCCGGCATGTGGCAGTCGCCGGCGGCGCCACCTGTTGGGGGCGCCGGCTGCGATCCTCACGCGAACCCGAGCTCACCTCGCACGATCGAGTCTCCGGAATGGTCGGGGTCGCCGTCCGCCGGCTCCTGGGAGATGTCCACGAGCACGTACTCACGCAGGTCGATGTCGTCGGGCACCGAGAACACACCCGTGCGGCCTTCCAGCACGCCCAGGCTGACGAGCGCCGAGGCGTCCGCCCTGATCAGCCACACCTCGCGGAAGCCGTCGTCGGGCTCGCTGTCGTCGAGGTCGACCTCGATCTGCCGCTCGCCGTCGGGCTGCTCCACCACGACGGCCGTGCCGGCCGCGCCGGGGTGCGCGGGGAAGGCCTCGAGCGTCGCCGAGGCCAGCTCGACGGGCTCGGGCTGGCGAACGAAGGTCCACACGCCGACGACGGCGACGATGAGCGCGAGGCTGGCCGCGAGGGCGAACAGGAGCCGGATGCCTCGGCGGCGGTGCGGCTTCTCGGCGGACGGCGCGCGAGTCGAGTCGGACCGGTCGGCGACGGGGACGGATGCCTCGTCACCTGCCACGCGCGTCGCGTCGGCCGACCCGCCCTCGTCCCCGGAGGCCGCGCCCAGGTGCAGCTCGGCGGCGATGCGGTCCCAGACCCGGTCGGGAGGCGCCTGCAGGTCGCCGAGCGCGACGGTCGAGCGGCCGACGACGACCGTGTACTCCAGCTCTGCGAGCTCGAGGGCGCACTCGTCGCACACATCGAGGTGGCGGCGCTCGTCTTCGCTCGCTGCTTCGCCGAGCGCGATCAGCGAGAGCCGGTCAGGATCAAGATGCGACATGGCCGACCTCCAATCGACTGCGCAGGCGGGTGAGACTTCGTCGGATATGGCTCTTCACGGTACCGAGCGGCATGCCCAGCCTCTCCGATATCTGCTCGTGTGTGAGGTCGTCGTAGAACGCCAGCCGCAGCACGCGGCGGGCATCCGGCTCGAGCCTGTCGATCTCGTCCGCCAGGAGCAGTCGGTCGCCCAGGTCGATCTCGCCGCCGACCACGTCCTCGGGGGTCGTGAACCGCTGCAGCTCCTCCTGCAGCGCGCGTACCCGCGCCCGCGCCTCGAGCGTGTCGGCGATGCGGCGACGCGTGATCGCGATCAGCCACGTCGACAGCTTCGCCTTCGCCGGGTCGTAGGACTGCCGCGAGGTCCACGCCGAGACGAATGCCTTCTGCGTCACGTCCTCGGCGTCGCCGCGGTCGCCGACGAATCGCAGCGCCATGGTGAAGACGACCGGCGACCATCGCCGGTAGATCTCCTCGAGCGCCCGCTCGTCGCCGGCGCGGAAGCGATCGCTCAGCTCCCGCTCGTGCGCCTCTTCCACGCTGTGTCCTCTCATCCTCATCGCGGTCGGCATCCTCGCCGGCTCAGGGGATCGGGGTCGCGATGGCGACCACGTTATCGGCGTAACGACCCGTCGTGGAGTCGAACGCGCCACCGCACGTGATCAGCACGAGATCCCTCGTGCCCGCGCGGGCGAACAGCTCACTCACGGGGAGGTCCGCCTTCGGGTAGTAGGTGACGGACTCGACGGAATAGCGATGCGCCGCGCCCGCGGCATCCGTCACCTCGACGACCTCCCCTGCGGCCAGGTCGCGCAGCCGGCTGAACGGGCCGATGGGGTAGGCAGGGGCGTCGACGTGCGCCGAGATCACGACGTTGCCGTCGGGGCTGGCCGGATCGGAGCCGAACCGGTACCAGCCGGCGATCGCGGGATCGACGGGAAGCTCCATGAACCCGCCGGTCTCCACGCCGACGGGGACGACGGGAACATCGACGTCGACGGAGGCGGCGACCACCCGCACCGGGGGCTGGGGATTCCGCACCGGAGCCTGGGTGGCCGCCGCGATCGGCACGTCGACGGTCGATGTCGGGGCCGGCGTGGGAGTCGCCGTCACCGTCGGTGCCGCCCGCGGCGGGGTGGGCTCGGCCTGCCCCGAGCCACACCCCGCCAGCACGAGGACGACCGCCAGAGCCGTCAGCGCTCCCGCGGTCGCCCTCGTCATGTCGGCCGCCCTCAGCGGTTCGCGCGGGCGCGGACGGCGATGACGGATCCCGCCACCGCAGCCGCGATCGCGAGCCCCGCGAAGACGAACAGGGACTGCATCATCGCGTCGCGCTCGGCCAGCTGGCCGCCGCTGCCCGAGGGAACCCCGTCAGGAGCCGAGTGCAGACCCGAGATCGTCTGGACAGCGACGGCCAGGTTGTCGTCCTCGAGGCTGCCCCACGCGTAGACGATCGTGAGAGCGCCCTCTTCGACCGTGACATCTGTGGGTCCGAGGACCGGATCGGTGGTGCCGGCGGCCGCGACCGACGCGGAGATCGTGCCGGCGGCGAGGTTGAGCGTCGCCTCGTTGGGGTTCGTCAGATCCTCGATCACCGGCGAGCCGCCGGCGAGGACGTCGACGGCAGGTGCGGCCGCGACGTGACGCACGGTCAGACGGCCCTCACCCGCGGCGGTGGCGGCGGTGTCGTTGACGAAGGGCGTGACCGTGGGCTCGCCGCCTTCGTTGAGGTGCGCCACGGCGGTGTAGTTGACGCCTGCCTCCAGGGTGACGCTCACGGGTCCGAGGACCGGGGAGCTGGCGTCGGTGGCGTCGGGCGCGGTCAGGACGACCTCGTAGGCGCCGGCCGGGAGGTCGAGGGGTCCGGCCAGATCGCCCGGCTGGAAGTCGTCGATCGTCAGGTCACCGTTGACGTAGACGTCGACGGGAGTGTCGGGGATGCCGTGAAGCACCGACAGCTGGGCGCCGCCGGCGGTGGCGGCGGTGGCGGGCGCGACCATCAACCCGAGGGCTGCAACGGCCCCGGCGGCGATGCCCGCGAGAATCTTGTTTCGCACGGTGGTCCTCCTTCGTCGGGGCGGCCGTTCGCCGCCCATCGAAAAGTGATTCCCGCCGCTCGGGGAGTTTGGATGCAGCTGAATGAAGATTTCTCGAACCGGGGAGCTTCGATGCGTAGAGTCGGCGACATGAGCGACGTCGTCATCACCGTCCGCGGGGAGCACGAGACCCGCATCGCCCCCGAACGCGCGGTCGCGCACCTCACCATCCGCGCCGAGGGACCGGAGCGAGGCGCTGTGGTCGAGCGGATATCCGCACTCACCGAGCCGATCCGCGACGACCTCGCGGCCCGCAAGACCGCCGGAACCGTCGCGGAGTGGACGAGCCAGCGCGTCTCCGTCTGGTCCGAGCGCCCCTGGAGCAACGAGGGGCGGCGGCTCGCCCCCGTGCACTACGCCACGGTCGACTTCTCGGTGACCTTCACCGACTTCGCGGTGCTCTCCTGGTGGGCGGGCGACGTCGCCGAGCGTGAGGGCGTCCAGCTCGGCTGGATCGAGTGGAAGCTCACGCCCGAGACCCGGGCGTCGGTGGAGCGGTCCGTGGCGACCGAGGCGGTCGGCGTCGCCGTCGCCCGCGCCGCCGCCTATGCCGGCGCGCTGGGGTTGGCCGACGTGGCGGCGCTCGAGATCGCCGACCTCGGCCTGCTCGGACGCCCCGAACGGCCGGAGATGGCACCGGGACCGCGCATGATGGTCGCGAAGGCGTCGTTCGCCGCGGATGCGGGCGGCGGCGCACCGGCGGTGCAGCTGCAGCCGGAGGACATCGTCATCTCGGCGGCGGTGGAGGCCCGGTTCGCCGCTCGCTGACGGTGCGGCTCACTCCCCCAGGCGGTTGCGGGTGCGCATCGCCCGTTCGGCCTCCCGCTTGTCTTCGCGCTCGCGGATGGTCTGGCGCTTCTCGAACTCGCGCTTGCCCTTCGCCACGGCGATCTCGACCTTCGCGCGGCCGTCCGAGAAGTAGAGCTTCAGCGGCACCAGCGTGTAGCCGCCCGCCGAGACGGCGTGGGAGAGCTTGATGATCTCGTCCTTATGCAGCAGCAGCTTGCGCGTGCGCTTGGCGGAGTGGTTGGTCCAGTGCCCCTGCGAGTATTCGGGGATGTGAACGGCGTCCAGGAACGCCTCGCCGCCATCGATGTACGCGTAGCCGTCGGTCAGGTTCGCCCGTCCTTCGCGCAGTGACTTGACCTCGGTGCCGGTGAGCACGAGCCCCGCCTCGTACGTCTTCTCGATGGCGTACTCGTGACGTGCGCGACGATTGGTCGCCACGACCTTCTCCCCGCGTTCCCTCGGCATGGCGACTCCGTTCCCGGTTGCTTGGCTCGTGACCGTGCCACACGGACCGCGTGGCAGCCTGTCAGTCTACCGCGGCCGGACCGCCTCGCCTCACGCGCGGAGCCACCGCCGGATCGCGAAACCCGCCGACAGCGCGGCGAGCACGATGCCGACGAGGATGAGGACCGGCACCACCAGCCAGGCCTCGCCGAGGTCGACCCAGGTCGTCACGAAGTCGACTCTGTTCCGGAGGTAGTTGTCCACGCCGAAATGCACCCCCGCGATCACCGCGGCGCTGGCGAGCACCGAGCCCAGCAGCGCCGCGAACACGCCCTCGAGGATGAACGGGGTCTGGATGAACCGGTTGGATGCCCCGACCAGGCGCATGATGCCCAGCTCGCGCCGTCGCGCGTACGCCGAGAGCCGGATCGTGGTGGCGATGAGCAGGACGGCCGCGATGAGCATGAGGGCTGCGATGCCGACGGCGATGTAGGTCGCGACGGTGAGCGCGGAGAAGAGGGGCTCGAGGTACTGCAGCTGATCCTGCACCTGCTCGACGCCGGCCGTGCCGGTGAACGCCTCGATGATGACCGCCGACTGGGCGGGGTCCACGAGCGTGATGCGGAAGGTCTCGTTCACCTGCTCGGGGGTGACCACGCTGGCGTCCTCCTCGCCCACGAGGTCCAGCAGCTCCTCATAGGCCTGCTGATGGTCCAGGAACACCATGTCCCGGATGAGCGGCGACAGCGCGCTGCCGGCGAGCTTCCCCCGCACCTCCTCGACCTGCTCGGGCGTCGCCTCTCCGTCGGCGCAGGTCGCCTGATTGGTGGAGATCTCCGTGCACATGTAGATGGCGACCTGCGCGCGGTCGACCCAGAAGTCGCGCATGGTCCCGATCTGCATCTGCATGAGGATGGCGGCGCCGACGAACGTGAGCGACACGAACGTGACGAGGATGACCGAGATCACCATGGAGACGTTGCGCCGGAGACCGGTGAACGCCTCCGACATGATGAGTCCGAACCTCATGAGGTGGGCCCCACTTCGTCGTCGGGATCTGTCTCACCGAGTCCGAGGCGATCCGCGAGCCCCAGCTCCGCCACCTCGATCTGGTCCATGACGGGGATCGACTGCGTCTGGGACGGCGCCTGTTCCGTGGCCGTGCCCTCCGGATTCGCTGGGTCCACATCCTCGTCGGACGGTGCTTCGACCGCGTGCTCCAGCGCCCGAGCCTTGCTCAGCTCGTCTGCCGCCAGCGCCGCCGCCATCGCGGCCGTGGTCGCAGCCGAGGCCGCAGCCGAGGCTGCGGCATCCGTCTCCGCGACCGTGATCGTGCCGTCGTCGGACACGACGGTCGGATCCAGACCCGCCGCCGCAGCGAGGGAGGCTTCGCGCTGCACCTCGAGCACCGCCGTGAGCGCGGCCACGGCGGCAGCGCCGCGCTCGGGCTCCGGGGTGAGGCTGGGCAGGTTCGAGCGGTCGCCGTAGCCGCCGTGCCGCTCGTCGCGCATGATCTCGCCGTGGCTCAGCTCGATGACCCGACGCTGCATCTGGTCGACGAAGCCGGCCTCATGCGTGGCCATCACGACCGTGGTGCCGCCGGCGTTGATGCGCGCAAGCAGCTGCATGATGTCGATGGAGGTCGCCGGGTCGAGGTTGCCGGTCGGTTCATCGGCGAGGAGGATCTGCGGACGGTTGACGAGGGCACGCGCGATCGCCACTCGCTGCTGCTCACCGCCGGAGAGCTCATGCGGGAACCGCTTCTCCTTACCGGCGAGCCCGACGAGGGCGAGCACCTCCGGCACCGCCTGCTGGATGAAGCCTCGTGATGAGCCGATCACCTGCAGCGTGAAGGCGACGTTCTGGAAGACCGTCTTGGTGGGAAGCAGCCGGAAGTCCTGGAACACGGCGCCGATGTGACGGCGGAAGTACGGCACCTTGCGGTTCGACAGGGTGCGCAGGTCGCGGCCGAGCACGACCACCCGGCCCTCGCTCGGCGTCTCCTCGCGCAGGATCAGTCGCAGACAGGACGACTTCCCCGAGCCGGAGGCACCGACGAGGAAGACGAACTCACCACGCTGCACCTCGAAGTCGACATCGCTGAGGGCGGGCTTCGCAGTGCCGCGAAAGCGCTTCGTGACGTTCTCGAACCGGATCATGGCCTAACGAGCCTAAGCGGCCGTGGGGGTCTGCGGTCCAGCGACACCCGCCCGACCGGGACGAGGTGTCCCGCCTGCACGGCAGGGATGTCGGAGGTATGTTCTAACCTCGTTCCATGATCTCCTCCGCGACCCCTGGGGCGACAGCCGCGGACCCGCGCGGTGTGGGACAAGTCGGTGAGCCCTCCCTCGATGAGGAGACATGGATCGACGCTGCGGCACCCGTGCCCGACGATCTCGACCTCGTCACCGAAGTGGACGGCATGATGGCGGCGTTCGCGGCGGAGCGCTTCGTACGCATCGACACCCTGCGTCGTCGAGCCGTCGCCGATGGCGCCCGCTCGGGCGGAGCGCTGGCTTCCGTCGTCGAGAGGTCGGTGCGCCTCGAACTGGCATCGGCCCTGCGCATCACCGAGGCTGCGGCGGCACGCCTGCTGAACCTGGCGCAGGCCCTCGTCCACCGCTATCCCGACATCCTGGAGTCGCTTCACCGTGCCCGCATCAGCGAGCGGCACGCCGAGATCATGGTCGACGCCCTCGATGCCGTCGCACCGGACGTGCGGGCGCGCCTGAGGGGGCGCGCGTCGGAGCTGGCAGAGCAGCTTCCGGTCGGCTCGTTCCGCAGACAGCTCGCCCGGCTGATCGAGACCGAGCGCTCCGCCACCCTCGCCGACCGCCACGAATCAGCTCTTCGGCAGCGTCGAGTGGTGGTGGAGGTCGCCGACGATGGGATGGCGTGGCTTCACGCGTTCCTCCCTGCGGTGGAGGCGCACGCCATTCACGGCAGGATCACGGCGATGGCCAAGGCGCTCGGAGCACGGACCGATGAGGAGCGCACGCTGGATCAGCGTCGTGCCGACGTGCTCGGCGACCTCCTCGTCGACGGCGACACGGCGGCGGTCGCTCCCCAGGCGCGCGGCATCCGAGCCACCGTCGCCATCACCGTGCCGGCGCTCGCCCTGCTCGACGCGCGCGCCGTAGACGTCCACGCGGGCCACTCGCCGGCGGCGGTGGAAGGCCTGGGACCGATCCCTCTCGAACGGGCGCGCGAACTGTGCGGCGGCGCCGACGGCTGGATGCGCGTGCTCACGCATCCCGAGACGGGAGCGGTGCTCTCCGTCGGGCGCGAGCAGTACCGTCCGCCGCCGGCGCTCCGCCGGCTGGTCCGGTGGCGAGCAGACCGGTGCATGGCTCCTGGCTGCGGGATTCCGGCCTCGCGGTGCGAGATCGATCACACCGTCGCCTGGGAGCACGGGGGCGAGACCTCGCTCGACAATCTGGCTCCCCTCTGCAAGGGACACCACACCCTCAAGCACAACGGAGGGTGGCAGGTGGAGCAGATCTCCGGAAGCGGGGGTGCGCTGCAATGGACGTCGCCCGCGGGGCGTCGCTACGTCACCGAGCCGGAACGCCGGGTGCCAGTGTTCTGCTCCTCGGTGAACGACTCCGCGGCGCCGTTCTGACCCGCCGTGCGAGGCGTCAGTCGTCGTCCTTGCGCTTGCGCCAGCGGATGCCGGCCGAGATGAAGCCGTCCAGGTCGCCGTCGAACACGATCGCCGGGTTGCCGACCTCGTGGCCGGTGCGGAGGTCCTTCACGAGCTGCTGCCCGTAGAGGAAATAGGAGCGCATCTGGTCGCCCCAGCTGGCCGTGATGGTGCCGGCGAGCTCCTTCTTCTTCGCCGCCTCCTCCTCGCGCTTGAGCAGGAGCAGACGGGTCTGCAGCACCCGCATCGCGGCGGCGCGGTTCTGGATCTGCGACTTCTCGTTCTGCATCGACACGACGATCCCCGTCGGCAGGTGCGTGAGGCGCACGGCCGAGTCCGTCGTGTTGACCGACTGCCCACCGGGACCGGACGAGCGGAAGACATCGACCCGGATGTCACCCTCCGGGATGTCGACCTCGACGGCCTCCTCCATCACGGGGATGACCTCCACGGCGGCGAACGAGGTCTGCCTCTTGTCGGCGGAGCCGAACGGGCTGATGCGGGCGAGACGGTGCGTCCCCGCCTCGACCGACAGCGTGCCGTAGGCGTACGGAGCGTCGACCTCGAAGGTCGCCGACTTGATGCCGGCTCCCTCGGCGTATGACGTGTCCATGACCTTCACCGGGTACTTGTGCCGCTCCGCCCAGCGCAGGTACATGCGCATCAGCATCTCGGCGAAGTCGGTGGCGTCGTCGCCGCCCGCGCCGGAGCGGATCGTCACGACGGCGGACCGGGCGTCATACTCGCCGTCCAGCAGCGTCTGCACCTCGAGCTGGCTGATGATGTCCTCGAGTTCGGCGATCTCGTGACGCGCTTCCTCGGCGGAGTCCTCATCGTCCATCTCGTTGGCGAGCTCGACGAGGACGTCCAGATCGTCCAGGCGCTGCTCGACGTCGGTGATCCGCTTGAGCTCGGCCTGGCGATGGCTCAGCGCGCTGGTGACCTTCTGGGCCTTCTCGACGTCGTCCCACAGGTCGGGGGCGCCGGCCTCCTCGCTGAGACGGGCGATGTCGGCGTTGAGTGCCTCGACGTCGACCACGGCCTTGATGTCGGCGAACGTGGAGCGCAGGGCCTGGATGTCGGCGGAGGGATCGAAGTCGAGCATGACACTCCAGACTAACGTGGAAGAGATGACCGATCACGCCGGCTCCCCCACTGCCAGGGACGTGCTGTGGCGGTTCGGCCCGATGGTGTACGGCCCCACCGTGCTGTTCGCGCTCGGCGAGGGTGCCGTCATCCCGCTGATTCCCGTGATCGCAGCACAGCTCGGAGCGGATGTCGCCACCGCCGCCCTGGTCGCCTCGGCGCTCGTCGTCGGGCAGCTCTGCGGCAACATGCCCGCAGGCTGGGCGGTCGCCCGGATCGGCGAGCGCCTCACCATGGCGGTGGCGGGCTTCATCTCTCTCGCCGGCGTGGTCGGAATGGCCCTCGCCCCGTCGCTGGGCCTCTTCGCGATCGCCGTCTTCCTCATCGGCTTCTGCGCCGCAGCCTTCGGCCTCGCACGGCACTCCTTCATGACCACACGCGTTCCGCTGGCGTTCCGCGCCCGCGCCCTGTCGCTCCTCGGGGGCACGTTCCGGCTGGGCATGTTCATCGGTCCGTTCGTAGCCGCGGGGCTGCTGGCGGTCTTCGGCGACGAGCACGCCGCCATCTGGTTCTTCGGCGGATGCCTCGCCGGCACGATCATCCTGGTGCTGCTGGGCCCGGACCCCGAGAAGCAGTTCCTGGCGCCGGGCGCCGCGCGCGACGACGTCGGGGCGGAGGACACCGGGGAGCCCGTGACGGGCGCGATCCCGACGGTGGAGCGCACGGGTGTCCTGCGGACCATGTGGCGTCACCGCTGCGTGCTTTCGACACTCGGGCTGGCCGCGGCATCCCTCTCCGCCGTCCGCTCCGCGCGCCAGGTCGTGCTGCCGCTGTGGGGTGTGTCGATCGGGCTGGACGCTCAGACGATCGCGCTCGTGGTCGGCATCTCGGGCGCCATCGACTTCGCATTGTTCTATGCGAGCGGCCAGGTGATGGACCGCTTCGGGCGCCTCTGGGCCGCTCTGCCCGCCATGCTGCTCATGGGCGCCGGCTTCGTCGCGCTGGCGTTCACGCACGATCTGCCGCAGTCAGCGATGTGGTTCGCGATGTTCGCCGCCGTGCTGGGCGTCGGCAACGGGCTGTCCAGCGGCATCCTGCTCACCCTCGGCGCCGATGTGGCTCCGAAGGCGGAGCCCGCGGCGTTCCTCGGGTCGTGGCGAACCCTCACCGACGCGGGCGGTGCCGTCGCGCCGCTGCTCGTCTCGGGCATCGCCGCCGCCGCGTCGCTCGCCGTCGCGACGGGCGTGATGGGCGCGGTCGGCCTGCTCGGCGCGCTCGCATTCGTGCGCTGGGTGCCCCGCTACGTCCCGCGGACGAGACCATGAGCGGCGTCGTGCAGTTCTGCCGCAGCCGCAACCACGATCGGCGCTGCACGCGCCCGCTCGACCACCCGGGCCTGCACCGTCACCGCGCGATCATGTGGACCGATGCGGCAGCCGACCCGCCGCGCTGCTCCGGCTCCGGCGCACCCGGTGAGCCGGCGGCCCTGCTCGCCGACGGCTACCCCGGCGGGAGGGCGCTGTGCCCCGTGTGCCTTCGGTTCGTGGAGCTCGACGGCGCGTCGCGGCTCGTCGAGCACGACAGCTCCGATGAGGCGGAGACGCGCACCGAGACCGAGCGCCGCCGCGCCTGGATCAACGCGCACGGCTGGTAGGCGGCCGCGGGCCGCTCACTCTGTCGTCAGCGGAGCGCCGTGCGGCTCGTCGCGGTGGCTTGGAGCGCGACGCCGTCGGGCAGGAACAGCGTGACGATCGGCGGATGCCACTCCCCCGCGACCGCCACGCGCGCGGAGACGCCATCGGGACTCGATGCCGACACGAGCACCGCGTCGTCTCCGATCTCGGCGACCATGGCCTCGGCCTCGCGGCGCACGCCGCCGTTCTCCAGCACCGCAACGGGTTGCCCATTTGCAACGGACAGCTCGAACCCGTCCGCCGCGGCGAGGGCCGCGGCATCCGCGACCGCGTCCAGCTGCTTCTGAGCGAGGTACAGGCTCGTCGCGGCGGAGCACACCAGGATCACCGCGATCGCGAGCAGGCCGTAGCCGAGAGTGAGCAGCAGGACGCTCCCCTCGTCGTCGGTGTGCGCCGCGCGCCACCGGGGGTTCATCCGCCGCTCCAGAAGCGCGAGACCTTGTGGGCAGCGGATGCCTCGACGGGAACGGCCGCGATGCGGTCGAGCCCGAGCACGGGTGGGACGAGCGGCAGCGGCACCGTCGTGCGGACGGTCACGTGGAGCGTCGCACCGGCACGTGGGCATGACGCCCCCTCGGGCGCGCACGCGAGGGCGAGGTCGACCCCGGCGAGGCCGTACTCCTCGGAGACCGCGTCGATGACGGCATCCGCGCGCTGCCGTGCGTCGGCGGCGCCCGTCGCGGTCGACACGGCACGCGCGACATGCCGGGCGGCCGCCTCGGCACCGAGGCTCTGTCCTTGGATCATCCCCAGCGCCACCACGAGGTAGACGAGCGGGACGAGCATGAGCAGTCCCACGAGGATGAACTCCAGCGCGGCGGACCCGCGCTCGTCGTCGTCAGTCGAAGGATTCGATCGGCGCATGGGCGGTCACCTCCAGTGCGCGTGGGGCTCCGAGCAAGCCGATGAGCGGCAGAGTGGCGGCGACTCGCACCTCCACGGCGTCGTGCCCGAGAGCGGAGGTCCGGCGCACGGCGACATCATCCGCGAACTCCGCCCCCACGGTGCGGGAGACGATGTCCCTGGTGCGCTCGGCACCCTCTTGGAGCGTGGTGTCGGCGAGCGCCGCGTGGTACGCGCCCTCCACGGCCGCGTCGTGGACGACGTTGCGCACGTACACCGCGAGACCGAGCTGCAGCACGGCGAGCGTGAGCACGGTCAGCAGCGCGCCCACGAGGACGAACTCGACCGGGCTCGCGCCCGCCTCGTCGTCACGGTGCGCGGCGAGCGGGGCGCGGGCGGCCCGGATCGCGCGGACGGCGAGGGCGCTCACCTGGTCAAAGACCGGAGACGCGGCTGATCGCCTGCTCGAACAGGTCGGCGAGCGCGGGTCCCGCCATCGCCCAGATCACCACCACGAGACCTGCGGTCATCAGCGTGATCAGAACCCAGCCGGGAACATCGCCGCGGTCGTCGTCGGTGACGTCGCGCATCGCCGCGTGCAACCGGAAGACCAGCCGCTGCATCCGTGTTCTCATCATTTCTCCTTCCGGCTTCAGCCGAGTCCGAGTCGAAGCATGAAGATCCCCGGGAACACCGCGAACAGCACGCTCAAGGGCAGAATCAAGAAGACGAGGGGGAAGAGCATGTAGATCTCCTTCCGCCCGGCGCGCTCGATGAGCGCGCGTTTGGCGTCCTCGCGGGCATCGAGCGCCTGCGCCTGCAGAACGCCCGCGAGGGGTGCGCCTCGCTCGAGCGCGGCGACCAGCTGATCGACGGCGCGCGTGAGAGCCGGGATCTCGAGGCCGCTCGCCAGTCGGGACAGCGACTCGGCCAGGGGCGAACCGGTGCCCACGGCGACGACGACGCCGCGCAGCTCCGCGGTGAGCTCGCCGGCGCCGACCTCGCTGACCCGCCGCAGCGAGTCCAGGATGCCCTCGCCGGCCGACAGGCACAGCGCGAGGAACTCGAGCACCGTGGGGAGCTCCTCCTCGATGCGCGCCGCGCGGGAGCGAGCCGCCCTTGTGAGCCAGGCGTCGTACGACAGCGCACCGGCGACGGCGGCCACCGGCGGGAGAAGCCCCAGGGCCGGAGAGCCGCGCCCCACGAGCACGAGCCCCACGATCAGCGCGCCGCCGGCGCCGAGCCCCGCGACAGCCCACGCCAGCTGGCGTCCTCGAAAGGTCGCCGGGTCGATGGTCCAGCCGGCACGGTGGAGGCGTCGAGCCAGGACGGCCTCGCCGCCGGCCAGCCGGCCGAGCCGGCGCGCTGCGAACGCCGACCAGGCGAACGCCGACCAGCCGGCGCCGGCCGAGACGTCCAGCCCTCGGGGATCGGTGACATCACGGACGTAGGGGGCGATCCGGCGCGCGAGGCTCGGCGCGCCCCAGCGCGGCGCCAGCGAGACCAGCAGGCACGCCCCGACGCCCAGCGCGGTGCCGAGCACCACAGCGTAGGCCACGTCGCCCACCACGAAGCCGTTCACCCGAACCACCGCCGGGGTTCGGGCAGGCGTCCCAGCCGCAGCATGAGCCGGTACGCGACGAATGACACCGCGGCGCCGATCAGGATGAGGGCGACGCCGGTGGGGCTGCCGTACGCGCCGGCCCCCTCGGGCCGCATCGCCAGGAGGGCCAGGATCACCCAGGGGGCCACGACGCCCAGGACCGCGGCGCCCCGGATCCACGACTGCCGCGACTCGACCTCCGCGCGCAGAGCGGCGTCGGCGCGGACGGATGTCGCCAGCGCGCGCAGCACCGGCGTCAGCTCGGTTCCCCCCACCTGGCGCGCCATCCGCAGCGTCTCGACGATTCGGTCAGCCACCGGGTCTGCCAGCGCCGTCTTCAGTCGCTGTATGCCGGACTCGAAGTGGCCGGAGGCTGCCATGTCGCGCGCGAAGGCGGCGAAGGCGGGGCGCAGCTCGGCCGGTGCCGAGTCGGCCAGACTCGCCACCGCGTCGGGGAGCGACATCCCCGCGCGCACCGACGCGATGAGGAGGTCGCAGACGTCGGGCCACAGCGCGCGACGGGTGCGGAGCAGCCTCGACCGCCGCGCCCGGAGCCAGGCGAACGGCGCGAGCGCTCCGGCCGCCGCGGCGACGAGCGCGAGCGCCCCGACCGGAGCGATCAGCCAGGCGACGGCCGCGGCGACGACGGCGCAGACGCCCGCCACGACGATGGTCGCCGGCACGGAGGCGCGCGGCATTCCGGCATCCTCGAGCAGGCGCGACACGCGCCCGCGCCGCGAGACGACCACCCGGGCACCGGCGCCGGCCGGCCACATCCATGGCGACAGCATGAGCAGGAGTCCCGCCGCCAGCACGGCACCCCACACGAACGTCACGCCGCGTCCGCCCGGTAGAGCGTGCGGGCGGAGATGACGCCGCGGTCGACTCCGGTGGGAGCGACGATCTCCACCACCCGTCGCGTTCCGGTGGTGTCGCGCTGGCAGTGGGCGACCAGGTCGACGGATGCCGCGACCGCCGGCAGCACGAAGCCCGAGTCGATGTTCCGCCCGGCCAGGAGGGGCAGCGCCGCGAGCTTTCCCAGTGCCTCGCGGGCCGAGTTGGCGTGGATCGTCGCCGTGCCCGGCACTCCCGTGTTCAGCGCGAGCAGCAGGTCCAGCGCCTCGGCGTCACGGACTTCGCCGACCACGAGCCGGTCGGGCCGCATGCGCAGGGCCTCTTTCACCAGGCGCCGCAGCGTCACCTCGCCGGTGCCTTCGAGACTGGGCTGGCGGCCCTGTAGCGCAACGAGGTCGGGGGCCGCGACCGCCAGCTCGAACGTCTCCTCCACCGTGACGATCCGGTGCTCGGGCGGACACGCGGCGATGAGCGCGCCCAGCAGGGTGGTCTTTCCGGCGTGAGTGGCGCCCGAAACCAGCACCGAGCTCCCCGCGACCATGGCATCGCGCAGCATCGTCGCAGCCTCCGAGTCGAGGGACCCGGCCGCGACCAGTCTGCCCAGGTCACGGTAAGCCGGCAGGAACTTTCGGATGTTCACCGCCCAGTGGCGGCGCGTGATGTCGGGGATGACCACGTGGAGGCGGCTGCCGTCGGGGAGCGAGGCGTCGACGAACGGCTGGCTCAGGTCGACGCGACGTCCGCTGGACTGCAGCATCCGCTCGACGAGATCTCGAACCGCAGTGTCGGTGAGCATGAGGGGTGTGCGCTCGGGCACGCCCCCGCGGGCGACGAAGATGCGGTCGGGGGCGTTGATCCACACCTCCTCGACCGTGGGGTCGTCGAGGTAGGCCTGCAGCGGCCCGAAGCCGGCGACGGCGGCGAGCACCTCCCGCACGCATGCCGTCTCGTCGTCGACCGGAGCCAGACCCCGCGCCAGCGCGAAGTCGTTGTGGCGGCGCACCTCGGCGCGCGCGACCTGCGCGGCGAACTCCGGGTCGCGGGTGGGGTCAGACCGCTCGGCGCGCAGCCGTTCGCGCACGCGCTCGGCCACGAGGGTGGCGACGGGGGCGGCGGAAGCGGTCACCCCAGCATCCTGGCAATTCGGCACCGAGCCGGCCGAAAGTTATCCACAGATGCGGCGGGGGCGTGTGCGAGGCAGGATGGGAACGACGACGAAAGGGACCACGATGACCACGAAGAAGATGGAACTGGCAGCCGGCGCGAAGGCCGGACTCGGAGTCCTCGGACTCGTGCAGGCGGCGTTCGCGTTCCTGGCGTTCTGGGACCTCGCTCATCGCGGCGCCGACGAGGTCCGCGGACCGAAGGCCGTCTGGATCCCGGCGATCCTCGTCAACTGGATCGGTCCGGCGAGCTACTTCCTGTTCGGCATCCGCCGCTGATCGCGTCAGTAGACTGATCCCACTCGCGGGAGTGGTGGAATTGGCAGACACGCAGGATTTAGGTTCCTGTGCCTTCGGGCGTGTGGGTTCAAGTCCCACCTTCCGCACGCGAGCGCTCGCATCCTCCGCCGACTGACGACGGGAAACCCACATCGTGCATGCTGTTCCCACCGCCCTGATCCCGTGGCTCGACCCGGCTTCCATCATCGGATGGGCGGGGCCCTGGGCGCTCGTCGTCGTCTGCTTCATCGTCTTCGCCGAGACCGGCCTGCTGGTGGGCTTCCTGCTCCCCGGCGACACGCTGCTGGTGATCTCCGGCCTCCTGTCCCACCCGCAGCCGTACGCGCCCAACGGGGTCTTCGGACTCAGCGTCTGGTGGGTGGCGCTGCTCATCGGTCTCGCGGCATTCATCGGCGGCGAGGTCGGGTACTACATCGGCCACAAGGGCGGACCCGCCGTCTTCGAGAAGAAGGAGTCCGGTCTCTTCAGCGTCAAGAACGTCGAGCGCACGAACGCCTTCTTCGAGCGCTTCGGCGGCCTGACGATCATCCTCGCCCGGTTCGTGCCGATCGTCCGCACGTTCGCACCCGTCGCCGCCGGCGTCGGCCACATGAACAAGTGGAAGTACACCCTCTACAACTTCATCGGCGCCGTGATCTGGGGCTTCGGGCTCACGATGTTCGGCTACCTCATCGGGTTCATCCCGCCCGTGGCCGAGTTCGTCGAGAACTACATCGACCTGATCCTGCTCGCGGCTGTGGGCGGCACGGCGGTCGTGACGCTGTGGCACTACCTCCGCGAGCGCAGCAAGGCCAAGAAGGCCGCCGCGGCGGGCGAGGACGTCATCACCGACCACCAGGAGGCTGAGGCGCTGGTGCTCGACCAGGAGGTCTTCGAGCGCGGCCCCGAGCACGGCGAGGCCCCGAAGGCCTGACCGTCAGGACGCCTTCTTCTTGGCTGCCGGCTTCTTCGCTGCCTGTTTCTTGGCGGATGCCTTGGCCGCCGGCTTCGCGTCGCCAGCGGCATCCTTCTTCCCGGTCGGCTTCGATGTGCCGCCCTCTCGGGCCGCGCGCGACTTCTCGACGCTCGCGCGGAGCGCCGCCATGAGGTCGATGACCTCGCCGCCGGTCTCCTCCTCCTGCTCGCCGAAGGTCTCGGTGGTGTCCAGTGCGTCGCCCTTCTCGAGCTTGGCCTCGATCAGCGTCCGCAGCTCCTGCTGGTACTCGTCGGTGAATTCCTCGGGATCGAAGTCGCTGGCGAAGCTCTCGACGAGGGAGGCCGACAGCTCCAGCTCCTTCGCTGAGATCCGCACCGGCTCGTCGAGCGCCGGGAAGGCCGCCTCCCGCACCTCGTCCGCCCACAGCAGCGTCTGCAGCACGAGCACGTCACCGCGCACGCGGAGGGCTGCCAGACGCGTCTTCTGCCGCAGCGAGAAGCGCACGATCGCGGTGCGGTCCGTCTGCTCGAGCGTCTTGCGCAGCAGCACGTAGGCCTTCGGAGACGCCGAGTCGGGCTCGAGGTAGTAGGCGCGATCGAGGGTCAGCAGATCGATCTGCTCGCTCGGCACGAACTCCACCACGTCGATCTCGCGGCTGCGCTCAGCCGGCAGCGCGTCGAGGTCCTCTTTCGTGAGCACGACAGTGCGCTCGCCGTCGTCGTACGCCTTGTCGATGTCCTGGTAGGCGACGACCTCGCCGCACACCTCGCACTTGCGCTGGTAGCGGATGCGACCACCGTCTCTGTTGTGCACCTGATGGAGGGACACGTCGTGGTCCTCGGTCGCGGAATACACCTTGACCGGGACGTTCACGAGCCCGAACGTCAGCGCACCCTTCCAGATCGCTCTCACCACACCAGTAGACACCCGTCACACCGCCCGCGGCTAGCCCCGCGCACGGGGATTGCACGACACGGCAGGATGGGCCTATGGCGGGCGACGAGCAGCTGGTGCGCATCGGCGGCCGGCGTCTGCGCATCACCAACCTGCAGAAGGTGCTGTATCCCGAGACCGGCACCACCAAGGGCGAGGTCATCGACTACTACTCGCGCGTCGCCGAGGTGCTGATCCCCCACGTGATCGGGCGTCCGGTCACCCGCAAGCGGTGGCCGGACGGCGTGGGCACCGAGGACGACCCCGGAATGGTGTTCTTCGCGAAGGACCTCGAGCGAGGCGCGCCCTCGTGGGTGCGACGCATGCCGATCCCCCACTCGTCCGGCACCAAGGACTACCCGCTCGTCGGGGACGTGCCGACGCTGGTCTATCTCGCGCAGGTGGCGAGTCTCGAGCTGCACGTGCCCCAGTGGCGGTTCGCCCCGTCCGGCGACCGGGGGCCGGCCGACCGTCTCGTGCTGGATCTCGATCCGGGCCCCGGCGTCGGGCTGGCGGAGTGCGCGGTGGTCGCCGGGTGGGCGCGCACGCTCCTGGTCGACATGGGGCTCGAGCCGTACCCGGTCACCAGCGGCAGCAAGGGCATCCACCTCTACACGGCGCTGCCGCCGGGGCAGACGTCGGAGCAGGCGTCCGCGCTGGCGAACGAGCTGGCGCGGGCGATCGAAGCCGATCATCGCGACCTGGTGGTCAGCAGCATGAAGAAGTCGGAGCGGCACGGCAGAGTGCTCATCGACTGGAGTCAGAACAACGGCTCCAAGACGACGATCGCGCCGTACTCGCTGAGAGGACGCGCGCACCCCACCGTCGCCGCGCCGCGCACCTGGGCCGAGGTGGAGCATCCGGGACTGCGGCACCTCGAGTTCGCCGAGGTGCTCGAGCGGATAGAGACGATCGGCGACCCCATGTCGGCGCTGGGATTCCACGCCGGCGGACGCGAGGCGGAGACCGGCCCGCTCTCGGCATACATCTCCAAGCGCAGCGCCGACCGCACGCCCGAGCCCGTGCCGGCGAACCCGCTCGGCACCGCCGCGAGCGGGGAGCGCCCTCGCTTCGTGATCCAGGAGCACCACGCGACCGCGCTGCACTGGGACTTCCGGCTCGAGCACGACGGCGTGCTGGTCAGCTGGGCGGTGCCACGGGGGGTGCCGCACTCGTACAAGCGCAACAACCTCGCGATCATGACCGAAGACCACCCCATGGATTACGCCGCCTTCGAGGGGACGATCCCCGCCGGAGAGTACGGGGGCGGCACCGTCACGATCTGGGATGACGGTCGCTACGACCTCGAGAAGTGGCGCGACGACGAGGTCATCGCCACCCTGGAGGGGCGTCCGGGTGGTCCGCTCGGCCGCGTGCGGCTGGCGCTCATCCGCACGCAGGGCGAGGGCGAGAAGTCGAGCTGGCTGCTGCACCGGATGAAGACGGATGCCGCGGGCCGGCCGCAGCCGGACGGCATCGTCGTCCAGCCCAGCCCTCAGGCTGACGAGCCCCGCCGCACGGTGCCGGCTCCTGCCCCGGCCGCCGACGACCTGCGGCCGATGCTCGCGTCATCTGCGACTCCCGCGCAGGCACGTGCAGCAGCGCGCGGATGGGCAGAGCGTGACGGCGAGCGCGCGGCGTGGGTGGAGATGAAGTGGGACGGCATCCGCGCCGTCGGCGCCTGGGACGGCGCGCGCCTGCGCCTCTTCGCACGCAGCGGCAACGAGGTCACGCATCGCTACCCCGAGCTGACGGCCCTCGATGCGGGGCTCGGCCCCGAGCCGTGCGTCGTCGACGGCGAACTCGTCGCCCTCGAGCCCGACGGGCGGCCGAGCTTCCCCCTCCTGCAGACGCGGATGAACCTCGAACGCGCGGGGGACATCGCACGAGAGGCGCGCCGGACTCCTGTCCGCTACTACCTCTTCGATGTGCTCGCCCATGACGACGACGACGTCGCCGGCTTGCCGTTGCGCGAGCGCCGGGACGTGCTGGAGGCGGTGGCCGCGGCATCCGTGGATCCCATCGCCGTCCCGCCGGTGTTCGAGGACGTCGATGCTGCGCTCGAGACCAGCGAGCAGCTGCGCCTCGAGGGGATCGTCGTGAAGGATCCCGGCTCGCGGTATCTGCGCGGCGGGCGATCGGACGCCTGGCTCAAGGTGAAGCTCACCCGCACCCAGGAGGTCGTGATCGCCGGCATCCGTCCGGGGAAGGGCGGGCGCAGCACGACCTTCGGGTCGCTGCTGCTGGGCATCCCTGATGAGTCGGGGCTGCGCTACGCGGGGCGGGTGGGCACGGGATTCAGCGAATCCACCCTGAAGGCGCTGATGAAGACGCTGCTGCCGCTGCGCACCGACGACAACCCTCTGACGGGCGTGCCGCCGCTGGATGCGCGGGATGCCCTCTGGGTGCGGCCGGAGCTCGTCGGCGAGGTCGAGTACGGCGAGTTCACGCCCGGCGGCATCCTCCGCCACCCGAGGTGGCGGGGCCTCCGCCCCGACAAGGCGCCCTCGGACGTGCGGCGGGAGGACTGAGAGCTCACGCGTGGGCCTCGTGCTCGACATGCCCGGCAGGCTCGAGCTGGAATGTCGAGTGCTCCACGTCGAAGTGCTGCGCCAGGCATGTCTGAAGCCTGCTCAGGATGCCGGCCGACCGACCGTCCGCCAGCGCGGCATCGTCCACGACGACGTGCGCCGTGAACACCGGCGAACCCCGCGTGAGCTGCCAGACATGCACGTCATGGACGTCGACGACCCCCGGGGTCGAAAGGATGTGCTCGCGGATCTCCTTGACGTGGGTGCCCTGCGGTGCGGACTCCGTGAGCACCGAGACCACCTCGCGAAGCAAGCCCACCGCGCGCGGAACGATCATCGCGGCGATGAGCAGCGACGCGACGGCGTCCGCCTGCAGCCAACCGGTCGTGACGATCACCAGCGCCGCGACGATGACGGCGGCCGATCCGATCAGATCGCCGAGCACCTCGAGGTACGCGCCGCGGACGTTGATGCTGTGACGCTGCGCCGCGCTCAGGAGCCACAGCGCCACGGCGTTCGCCACGAGGCCGACGATAGCGATGACGAGCATGAGCCCGCCCGCGACCTCGATCTGACCGGGATCGACGAGGCGCGTGACCCCCTCGACGGCCACCCACGCCGACAGCACGATCAGGATCGCCGCGTTGATGAGTGCGCCGAACACCTCGGCGCGCCGGTAGCCGAAGGTGCGACGGTCGTTCGCCGGCCGCGCGGCGACGACGCTCGCGATGAGGGCGATGACGAGGGCCGCGGCATCCGTGAACATGTGCACCGCGTCGGCGAACAGCGCGAGCGAACCCGACAGCGCCGCGCCGACGATCTGCACCACCATCACGATCGCCGTGATCGCGAGCGAGAACGCCAGGAGCCGGCGATTGCCGGCTCCCCGGAGTCCCGAGGGCGCGTGGTCGTGCATGAGCCCAGGCTAAGCCCCGGCGACCCGCCGCACCCTGAGCACGGCGCAGTCGGGAATGATCGTGATTCTCAGTCGCGGCTCGCCCGTCACAGCTCGACGAGGAGCGGCCCGAGCTCCTGGAACGCGCGCACCCGGTGCGACGACGCGTTCTTCTCACTCGCCGTCCACTCCCCGACCGTACGCTCCTCGCCGTCCGGCTGCCCGTCGGGGATGAAGACGGGGTCGTAGCCGAAGCCGCCCTCCCCCGCCGGCGCGGCGGCGAGGCGACCGGGCCACACGCCCTCCACCACGCACTCGCGCGAGGCGTCGCCCGGGACGACGAGGGCGATGGTCGAGACGAACTGCGCGGTGCGATGGGGGTCGCGGATGTCGGAGAGCTGGTCGAGGAGCAGGTGGAGATTCGCCGACGCATCCTTGGCATGCCCTGCCCAGTACGCCGAGAAGACGCCCGGTGCCCCGCCGAGCACGTCGACGCAGATGCCGGAGTCGTCGGCGAGGGCGGGAAGCCCGGTGTGCGCGGCCGCTGCCCGCGCCTTGATGAGCGCGTTCTCTGCGAAGGTGACGCCGTCCTCCACGGGCTCCGGCCCGGCGTATGCGACGACGACGAGGTCGGGCCGGGTCGCGGCGACGATCGCCTGGAACTCCTCGACCTTGTGCGGGTTGTGCGTGGCCAGCACGATCTGCTGCACCGCGGTCACCCGGCCGCCCCGGCGCCCAGCGCTGCCAGCTGGTGCTCGCGGAGCCGGGCGCAGCCGTCGATCCCGAGCTCGAGCAGAGCGTCGAGCTCCCGCTTGTCGAACGGGGCGCCCTCGGCGGTGCCCTGCACCTCCACGAAGAGGCCGCGGCCGGTGACGACGACGTTCATGTCGGTCTCCGCGCGCACGTCCTCCACGTAGGCGAGGTCGAGCATCGGCTCGCCGTCGATGATCCCGACCGACACGGCAGAGACCGAGTCGATGAGCGGCGTGGCCTTCTGGCCGATGAACTTCTTCGACCGGCCCCACTCGATGGCGTCGGCGAGCGCGACGTAGGCGCCGGTGATCGCCGCGGTGCGCGTGCCGCCGTCGGCCTGCAGCACATCGCAGTCGATGACGATCGTGTTCTCGCCGAGCGCCTTGGTGTCCACGACCGCGCGCAGCGCGCGACCGATCAGCCGCGAGATCTCGTGCGTGCGCCCGCCGATCCGTCCCTTCACGCTCTCCCGGTCGTTGCGCTCATTGGTCGCGCGCGGCAGCATCGCGTACTCCGCGGTCACCCAGCCCCGGCCTTTGCCGGTCAGCCAGCGCGGCACGCCGTTGGTGAAGGACGCCGTGCACAGCACCTTGGTGCCGCCGAACGAGATGAGGGCCGACCCCTCGGCCTGGCTGGACCAGCCCCGTTCGATGGTGACGGGACGCAGCTGGTCGACGGCTCGGCCGTCGGCGCGGGTGATCTCGGTCATGTGTGTCCTCCGGAAGGGGGCGGATGCCTCAGCCGAGGCGTTGCGGCAGGTCGATGGAGCCGGTCTGCACGAGGCGCACCGCGGTGACCTCTCGACCCATGAGACGGTGGGCGAGGCGGAGGAACTCGTCGGCTGACGCACCGGTGGCCTCGTAGACGTGGCGGGGCTCGGCATCCGGCCCCGCGAGCAGGTCGCGCGTGACCAGCTGGCGGTAGACGTCCTTCGCCGTCTCGGTGTCGCTGGACACCAGGCTCACGTCGGGTCCCATCACGTAGCTGATCGCGCCCTCCAGGAACGGGTAGTGGGTGCAGCCGAGCACGAGGGTGTCGACGCCGGCGTGCCGGAGGGGCGCCAGATAGTCCTCGGCGACCGAGAGGACTTCGGGTGAGTCGGTGACGCCCGCCTCGACGAACTCGACGAAGCGAGGGCAGGCCTGCGCGAAGACCGTGAGCCGCTCGTTGACCCCCAGCATGTCCTGATACGCGCCGGAGCTGATGGTCCCGGCTGTGCCGATGACGCCCACGCGGCCGTTGCGGGTCGTCGACATCGCGGTGCGCACGGCGGGGTTGATGACCTCCACCACGGGGACGTCGTACCGCTCTCGCGCGTCGCGCAGCATCGCGGCGGAGGCGGTGTTGCAGGCGATCACCAGCATCTTCACACCCTGGGCGACGAGGTCGTCGAGCACCTCGAGCGCGTAGCGGCGCACATCGGCGATCGGCTTCGGTCCGTACGGCGAGCGGGCGGTGTCGCCGATGTAGACGATCGACTCGCGCGGCAGCTGCGCCGACACGGCGCGGGCGACGGTGAGCCCGCCGACCCCGGAGTCGAAGATTCCGATCGGCGCGTCAGCGCCGTCCTGAGCCTGCCGAAGGGTCACGATGCCCCAGCCTACGCCAGCCGCTCAGTAGGCTGGCCCCCATGCGCGCCTCGACCGCCCTGCTGACCGACCGGTACGAGCTCACCATGATCGACGCCGCCCTGCGCGACGGCAGCGGCGATCGTCGATGCGTCTTCGAGCTGTTCGGTCGGCGACTGCCCGGCGCGCGTCGCTTCGGCGTCGTCGCGGGGACGGGGCGGCTGCTCTCCCTCATCCGCGACTTCCGGTTCGGCCAGGACGAGCTGCGGTACCTGCGCGATGAGAAGGTGGTGGATGCCGCCACCCTGGACTTCCTCGAGGGCTACCGGTTCACCGGCTCGGTCACCGGGTACCGCGAGGGCGAGCTGTACTTCCCCGGCTCCCCCATCCTCACGATCGAGGGCACGTTCGCCGAGGCGGTCGTGCTCGAGACGCTGGCGCTCAGCGTCCTGAACCACGATTCCGCCGTCGCCACGGCGGCGGCCCGCATGAGCATCGCCGCCGGCGACCGGCCGCTCGCCGAGATGGGGTCGCGGCGCGCCGGCGAGGAGTCGGCTGTGGCGGCCGCGCGCGCCGCGTACATCGCCGGGTTCGGTGCGACCTCCAACCTCGAGGCCGGCCGCCGGTGGGGCATCCCCACGATGGGCACGGCCGCACACGCCTGGACGCTCCTGCACGACACCGAGGAGGACGCGTTCCGGGCGCAGATCGACGCCCTCGGCGTGGGCACGACGCTGCTCGTCGACACCTACGACATCACGGCGGGCGTCGAGACGGCGATCCGCGTGGCCGGCACGGATCTCGGCGGCGTCCGCATCGACTCGGGCGATCTGCCCACCGTCGCCGCAGAGGTGCGCGCGCAGCTCGACGAGCTCGGCGCGACCGGCACGCGGATCACCGTGACCAGCGACCTGGACGAGTACGCGATCGCTGCCCTGGCGGCCTCTCCCGTCGACGCGTACGGCGTGGGCACATCGGTCGTCACCGGGTCGGGAACGCCCACCGCCGGCATGGTCTACAAGCTCGTCGCCCGGCAGGATGCCACGGGGGGCTGGGTCGCGGTCGCGAAGGCGTCGACCGACAAGGGTTCCACGGGCGGGCGCAAGGCGGCGTTCCGGCAGCTGGACGCCGGCACGGCCACCGCCGAGCTGATCGTCGTGTCCGACGGCTTCGAGCAGCTCGACACCGCCGCCTCGCATCCGGACGCCCGTCCGCTGCAGACGACGCTGGTCGTCGACGGCGAACCCGATCCCTCGTACGAGGGCCCCGCCGGAGTGGAGGCCGCGCGAGACCATCACGCGCGCGTGCGCGAGGAGCTGCCGGTGCGCGCCCTCGCGCTCAGCAGGTCCGACCCGGCGATCCCGACGGTCTACGCCGACGCCCGCTGACGTAGCCTTCCCGGCATGTCGCGGCGGCGGGTCAGCCCTGGAGGGACTCGTAGATCTCCTTGCACGTGGGGCACACGGGGAACTTCTCGGGGTCGCGACCAGGCGTCCACTTCTTGCCGCACAGCGCGCGCACCGGCTTTCCCGTCAGCGCGGACTCCAGGATCTTGTCCTTCTTCACGTAGTGCGAGAAGCGCTCGTGGTCACCCGGCTCGATGTTCTCTTCTTTGAGGAGCTCTTCGAGCTCGCGATCGAGGGTCGCGATACCGCCCTGGTCGGGGCTGTCCAGCGGGGTGCTCATGGTCTGCCAGTGTACCCGCGGGGACCGGACGGGGCGCGGTCGGCCGCGCGTCACGTCGACTCGGCGAACTCCATGAGGCGACCGCCCCGGCGCTCGAACGCCAGGGAGCCCACGGTCACTCCTACCAGAAGCACGCCGGCGCCGATCGCGAGCCCGCCCCACAGTGCGGTGGTCGCAGCGGTGTCGTCGCCCTGGAGCGCGAGCCATGCGCACCACACCACCGGGGCGGACAGCAGGAGGGCGCCCATCAGCACGACCGCCTGCGCGATCCCGCCGCGCGCGGTCGTCCGCTGCGGCTGCTGGAAGGGGCTCTCCCCCGGGCGCGACACGGCGTACGGCGCGACGACCGACGAGATGCTCGACAGGCCGAGTCCACACAGGAACAGGCACGCGCAGACGCCCGCGAGGGCCGGCAGCATGCCCCATCGCCCGTGCACCGAGATCGCGATGGGCACGGACACCGCCAGCAGCGGAACCCCGACGAGCAGGACGGGCACGAGCCGACCGATGCGGTCCGAGACGCCCCGAACACCGCTTGCGATGTGCATCCAGACGGCCGTCGAGTCGTACGCGAGGTCGTCGTGCGGCAGCCATCCGAGCAGCAGCGCCGCGAACGGGACGGGGACGAGAGCCACGAGCTGCGGCGGCACGCCGGCGACGAGAAGCGGCACGACGGTCACCAGGGCGGCGAAGGGGATGATGATCGCGTTCACGATGTAGCGCCGGTCGCCGAACCAGTACACGAGGCTCCGTGCCGCGATGGCGCCGCCGGGGGTGCCGGGCGCGACACCGAACCAGCCGAGCCCGCCGCGCACGCGGCCCGAGGCGGGTCGCTCTGTCGTGGTGAGCACGTGGCGCACGGTCCACAGCCAGATCAGGGCGAGCAGCACCAACGTCCCGACTGCGACCAGCGCCGGCGGCCACGGGTCGCCGCCGGCGGCCACCGTCCCCGGCAGCGCCCACGCGGCTCCGAAGGGAGTGACCGCGAGGACTCTCACCGCCTCCCGCAGCTGGGGCGGGACGGTGCCGTCCCACTCCAGGGAGGCGAGGAAGACGGCGACCGGAACCACGACCACGAGCACCACGAGCACGAAGACGCCCAACAGTTCGCGTGAACGGCGCTCGCGAAGGTGAAGCGACGCCAGCGCCATGCAGACGCGCGCGAGAAGGACACACGTGAGCACGCCCAGCGCCATGCCGGCGACCGTCACCGGGGTGCGCACCGCATGCTCCTCCCAGACCACCGCGGCGCTGACGGCGACGGACACGAGCACCATGATGGGCACGCTGATGAGCCCGGCGACCGCCAGCACGACGGCGAGCCGGCCGGCCGGCAGCCCGAACAGCGCGAACCTGCGCGGGTCGAGCGGATCCTCGACGGCGGCGAACACGGGCGCGAGCGCGAACCCGAGCGTCACGGCCGACCCTCCGAGTGCTGTCACCACCAGGGCTTCCTCGACGGGGGCCTCGCGCAGGGTCAGGATCGCCCAGCAGACGGCGACGGTCGCTGCCGCGAGCAGCACGAGCCCACTGAGAATCCGCACGACGTGTCGTACGTCGCCGCGGAGCGCGCCGAGGAGAAGGGCGATCCTCAATCGGAGAATGTGTGCAGCCACTCGAGGCCCTCCACGTCGCTGAGGCCCCCGGCCAGTTCGACGAAGCGCTGCTCGAGCGTCAGTTCGCCACGGACCTCGTCGACGGTGCCCTCGGCGAGCACCTGCCCGGCCACGATGACGGCGACTCGCGAGCACACGCGCTCCACGAGCTCCATGCCGTGGCTGGAGAGGATGACCGTGCCGCCGTGCGCGACATAGGTGGAGAGGATGTCGAGGATCATCGCGCTGGAGACCGGATCCACGGCCTCGAACGGCTCGTCGAGGACCAGCAGGCGCGGTGAGTGGATGAGCGCGCCGGCGAGCATCACCTTCTTCAGCATGCCGGCGGAGTAGTCCGAGACGCTGCGCCCGAGGGCATCCTCGAGATCGAACGCGCGGGCGAGATCCGCCGTACGGCTCTCCACGACGGCGGACGGCAGCTTTCGCAGGACGCCGTAATAGTAGAGGAGCTGTCGCCCGGTGAGCCGGTCGAACGTGCGCAGCCGGTCGGGCAGCACCCCCATCACGCGCTTGGCGGCGAGCGGGTCGGCTGCGGTGTCGATGTCTCCCGCCCGGATCGACCCGCGGTCGGGCACCAGCAGGCCCGCGATGATCGACAGCGTGGTGGTCTTGCCGGCGCCGTTGGGGCCGACCAGCCCGTAGAAGCTTCCGGCCGGCACCGTGAGGTCGATCCCGTCGACGGCGCGCGTCGCGCCGAAGCTCTTGCTGACGCCCCGGAGCTCGAGCGCGATCGCCGCCCCGGCCGGCTGCGGTTCGAGGACGTCGAGAACGGACGCCTCGTCCTCGACGACAGCCGCGGGCTCCTCGGCGACAGCGGGGACGGGCTCCTCGGCGACGATGGGCGGGAGCGGAGGCCGCGGCGGAACGATGATGCCGGCCGCCGCGTCCGCAGCGCGCTGCAGATCGGTCGGCGGCGGCGGTCCCGGCTCGCCCGCCGCCTCGGGCGCGGGAGCCTCCTTCGCCGCCTTGGCCGACTTCGCCGCGCTCTTGCGCGGTTTGGCGGGCAGCCGAGGCTTCTGCGGAGCCGGCTTCGCGCCGTCCGAGAGCCGTACGACGCGCGCGGCACCGTGACGGTCCGGCTCGTCCGGATCGATGTCGTTCGGCACCGGGAGGGAGGCAGTCATCCGGACCACGGTATCAAGCGCTTCTCGCGGAAGGGTCGTCGGGTTTCGGCGCGTGGCGGACTACACCGAATGTCACGAAACCGCAACGGGCAGGCCGCATCCTGCACCTTCCCAGTCGCCCTCGCTACCATGGTCGAGGCACGAAGGGGTGTCGGGCCGGTGAACCGGCAGTGAATCACGCACTCAGGAGCACACTTTGACCCTTCAGACCGTCATCCTCGCAGCCGGAATGGGCTCGCGGCTCGGCCGCAGCCTGCCCAAGCCTCTCACGGAGCTGGGCGACGGCCGCAGCATCATGCAGCAGCAGCACGACAACATCCGTGCCGCCTTCGGCCGTGAGGCGAAGATCACGACGGTGGTCGGCTACCGCGCCGAGACGATCGTCGAGGCGTTCCCCGACGTCGACTACGTCTACAACGACCGCTACGACCAGACGAACACGTCCAAGAGCCTCCTCCGCGCCCTCGCCAAGACCGGCAAGGCCGGCGTGCTCTGGATGAACGGGGACGTCGTCTTCGATCCGCGGGTGCTCGGACGTGCCATCGGGCTCATCGAGCGGGACCAGTCCTTCGTCACCGTCAACACTTCGAAGGTCAGCGACGAAGAGGTGAAGTACACCGTCACGTCGGAGGGCTTCATCGACGAGCTCTCCAAGACCGTGACCGGCGGCATCGGCGAAGCGGTCGGCATCAACTACATCTCGAGCGCCGACAAGAAGGCGTTCATGCGGCACCTCGCACGCGTCGACGATCAGGACTACTTCGAGCGCGGCCTCGAGCTCGCCATCGCGGAGGACGGCGTGCGCCTGCAGCCCCTCGACATCTCGGACCTGTATGCCGTCGAGGTCGACTTCGCCGAGGACCTGGAGCGGGCGAACCTGTTCGTCTGAGCCATCGCGATGACCGACAAGGTTCACCGCATCCACTCGCTGCCCGGCGACGCGCCGTGGGACGGCGGGCTCCCGCCTGCCGGCTCCGAGGAGCATCCGCTCACGATCCGGGCACTGGACCGGGTGCTGGCGATCCAACGGCCCGTCGTCCTGGCCCACCTGCGCAGCATCCGGCTCCGGCACCCGGACTCCTCACCCGCCGAGATCGTCCGCATCCTCGAGCGGCGCTACCTGGCTGCTGTCACCACCGGCGGCGCGGCGGTCGGCGCGACCGCGGTCGTCCCCGGCATCGGCACCGGGGTGACCCTGGCGCTCAGCGGCGTCGAGACGATGGGCTTCCTCGAGGCCACCACTCTCTTCGCGCAGTCGGTCGCCGAGGTGCACGGCATCCCCGTCGCCGATCCGGACCGGGCTCGCGCGCTGGTGCTCACACTGATGCTCGGCAAGGAGGGCACGGACCTGGTCGCTCAGCTGGCCGCCCAGCTCGCGGGTCGCGGGCCCTCGCGCGAACGGTACTGGGGCGAGGTCGTGACGAAGACCATCCCGCGCGCCGCCGTCGGACCGCTCGTCGACCGCCTCAAGTCGACGTTCATCCGCCAGTTCGCGGTGCGCGGGGGCGCATCGTGGATCGGCAAGGCTCTGCCGTTCGGCATCGGCGCCGCGATCGGCGGCGCGGGCAACCACATCCTCGGCCGCCGCGTGCTCGTCGGCTCCCGTCGCGCCTTCGGGGCGCCGCCGACTCAGCTGCCGCCCGAGCTCGAGCCGCGACAGGGCGCGGACCGGATGGAGCGGCTGGCCGGGCGCGGCATCCGTCGGGCAGGCGAGGCGGTCGTCGGCGGCGTCAAGAGGGGGGCCGGCACGGTGCGCCGGCTCACGGTGCGGCGCCGTACGCCGGCGATCGAGGCGCCGGATGCCTCGACCGACGAGCCATGACCTGACGCGGGGCGGCAGATCCGTCTGAAAGCGCTTGCACGTGGCGCCTCGACACCCCACCGCTCCGGGCATACCCTCACAGGTATGGACAGCACGTTGGCGTGCCTGGCGGCGTGGATGCCGCGGCAGCGCTGGTACGCCGCGAAAGGACGCCCGCCGAGCCTCCGGCTGGTGTCGTGGCTGGATCTCAGCGCGGGCGAGGAGGACGACGCGCACGGTGGGTCACCACGCGGTGGCGCTCGCGTGCGCACCTTCCTGGTCGCCGACGAGGGGGCGCTTCCGGCCGTTCTGTACCAGGTTCCGGTGGTCGAGCGGGCCACGGAGACGGTGGACGCCGACTCCGATCACATCATCGGAAGCCCCACCCCCGGCACGACCTTCATCGACGGCCCGCACGACCCCGCGTACGCGGACGCCCTCCTGCGACTCGTCGCAGGAGGCGGCACCGCGCGGGGCCCGCAGACGATTGCGCGAGGCCGGCCGTTCGCGGCGGGCGGCCCGTTCGCGGAGCGATCCGCGCGGGTGATGAGCGGCGAGCAGTCCAACACGTCGCTGGTGTACGAGGGCGCGGGCATGCCGATCATCTGCAAGGTGTACCGGCAGCTGCATCCCGGGCTGAATCCCGACATCGAGCTGCAGGAGGCGCTCGCCGCTTCCGGCTCGACGCACGTCGCGCGTCCGGTCGGATCGATCGAGGGCACATGGCCCGACCTCGCCACGGCGCACGGCGCCGTGCGCGGATCTCTCGCCTTCGCGCAGGAGTTCCTCCCCGGCGTCGAAGACGCCTGGCGGGTCGCGCTGCGCGCCGCAGCCAACGCAGACGACTTCCGTGCCAGCGCTCGAGCGCTGGGCACGGCCACGGCGGACGTGCATGTCGCGCTGGCCGACTGCTTCCCCACACGCACCGCCACCGCATCCGATCGGGATGCCACCGCGGCCACGTGGGAGCGCCGCTTCTCGATCGCCATGGCCGAGGTGCCCGAGATCGCCGAGCGCCGGGACGCGGCCGCGGCCGTATACCGACGGGCGCTCGAGGTTCCCTGGCCGCCCCTGCAGCGCATCCACGGCGACTTCCACCTCGGCCAGGTGCTGCACTCGCCCCAGCGCGGTTGGGTCGTCGTCGACTTCGAGGGCGAGCCGCTGCGTCCCATGGCGGAGCGCACACAGCCGGACTTCGCGCTGCGCGACGTCGCCGGCATGCTGCGATCGTTCGACTATGTCGCGGGGTCGCTGCGCCTGGACGATCCGTCGCGTTCGGCGGAGGCCGTCCGCGGCTGGGCGCGGGACGCTCGCCAGGCGTTCGTGGACGGATACGCCGCGGCCTCCGGCGGCAACCTGGACACGCGGCATCCGCTGCTGGCCGCGCTCGAACTGGACAAGGCCGTCTACGAGGCGATCTACGAGTCGCGCAACCGCCCCACCTGGGTCGCGATCCCGCTGCGTGCCATCGCGCGGCTGGTCCAACGCCCGGCGACCGTCGCCTGAGACGCGACGGCTCAGCCGTCGTCGTCGAGCTCGGCTTCGTCCTCGGGCTCTTCGTCCGAGCCGTCCGCAGACCGGGCGTACCACGCGTCCCAGTCGTCCATCAGCCGCTGAACGGCGGCGTGGAACCGCGCGGTCGCGGCTCCCGGCGTCGTATCGCCGAAGTACCGCGCGACCCACTGCTCGAGACGTGCGACCGCGTCGGGATCGGCCAGCACGCGTTCGGTCTGGGCGACGATGTCGGCGGCATCGGCGGCGGTCAGCCACTCGCAGGCCGACAGGTATCCGTGGGTGTCGATGGCGGCGGCCGGGTCGACCGGCCGCGTGATGAGCAGCGGCCTGTCGGCAGCCAGCCGGTCGTACACCATGGCCGAGATGTCCACGACCGCGACATCGGCCGCCGCCAGCTGCCAGCCGAGGTCCGGCTTGTCGTCGAACACGTGCTGCGCGGTGGGATCGGCGGCGTTCGCCGAGGCGAGCGCGGCCACGATCCGCTTGTTGGCCGCGCCGTACTCCGCGTCGACGACGCCTGAGCGGGGATGGGGCCGGTAGATGACGCGGTGGCGTCCGGTGCTCAGCAGTGCGCGGACGAGCGCTTCCCCATGGGTGACGATGGAGCCGTAGTGGGCGGACGGCCGGTCGCCCTCCCAGGTCGGCGCGTAGAGCACGACGGTGCGGTCGTCCGGGGTGTACGGCAGTTCGCCGGAGTAGTGGTCGGCCTGCGGGCGCCCGATCGCGATCGTGCGGTGATCGAGGTCGTAGTCCCACAGCACCCGCGACAGACGCTCGCGTGCCGCATCGCCGGCGATCATGGCGTAGTCGTAAGCCTTGTATTGATTGGTCGTCATGTACATCTTGTCGGACTCGCCGTGGTTGATGAACACGTGCCACCGCCGCCCGTAGCGGAACATCTGGAAGTTGCGGGTGTTCTGGTTGACGTAGAGCACGACGCGGATGTCCTGCGTGGAGATGAACCGCTCGAGGTCGCGGACGGTCGGGACGAAGGCGACGGGCAGCGCCCCGTCGGCGACGAGTGCCTGCGCGCCGGTCGCCGCCCGGCTCAGCACCACGACCGGCCAGATCTTGGCGAGGCCCGCGAGCGGCTTGTACCACTGGCGCATCTGATACATGTTCACCGCGCCGTCGGCGAAGTACACGGCGACCCGGTAGTGGAACGGCGGATGCTGCGGCGCGTGGGCGAGCCTGCGCCTGACGTCCCTGACGGCGGAGCGGTTTCGCACCGCCTTGCGCACGAGCGCGATCGCCTTCCTGCCATCCGAGACCAGACCCACGCGTCCAGCCTACCCAGGGCGCCCGTGACATGATCGACGCGTGCATGTCGAGCAACACGGACGCAGGGACGCGCCGATCGTCCCGCCCGACGCCGGCGTGAGCTTCGTCATGCCGGTGCTCAACGAACGCGGATATCTCCGCCGCGCCGTGGAGACCGTGCTCGCACAGGATGTGCCCGGGCCGACCGAACTCGTTCTGGCGCTCGGCCCGTCGACCGACGGCACCACCGAGCTCGCCCACGATCTCGCCCGGTCCGATGAGCGGATCATCCTGGTCGACAACCCGGCCGCCGACATCCCGATCGGGCTGAACTTGGCCATCCGCGCCGGTCGATACGCCACCATCGTGCGGGTGGACGCGCACTCGGAGCTCGATCCGACGTACACCCGCAGAGCACTGGCGACCCTGGCGCGCGTCCGCGCGGCGAACGTGGGCGGGGTGATGCGAGCCGACGGCCGCACTCCCTTCCAGCGCGCCGTCGCCCGTGCCTATAACTCGCCCATCGGCCTCGGCGGCGGCGCATATCACGGCGGCACGCAGGAGGGCGAGGCGGAGTCCGCCTACCTCGGGGTCATGCGGCGCACCGTGCTGGAGGAGGTGGGGCTGTTCGACGAGAGCATCCGGCGCGGGGAGGACTGGGAGCTGAACCTCCGCATCCGGCGCGCCGGCTACCGCGTCTGGTTCGACCCCGCGCTCGCGGTGACCTACTGGCCGCGCGAGAGCTGGACGAGGCTCGTGCGCCAGTTCGCGGCGACCGGCCGCTGGCGCGGCGAGCTCGTGCGACGGTTCGGCCGGGGCAACTCGCTGCGCTTCTTCGCGCCGCCGATCCTGGTGCTCACGATCCTGGTCGCCATGGCGGTGGCGGTCCTTCAGCTCACCGGTGCCATCTCCGGGTGGTGGTCGATCGCGGCATCCGTGGTCTATGTGCCGCTCATCGCATACGCCGCACTCGTGATCGCCGTCGCGCTGGGACCCGGCGGCGGGCGCGGCTGGCGCGACAAGCTGTGGACGGCCGCGGTGCTGCCCTCGATGCATCTCGCGTGGGGCTGGGGATTCGTCGTCGGCGTGGTGCGCGGCGCGCACGACACCGTCGACACGTCACGGCTCGGCACCCGCAACACGCCGCTGCCCTGACGAACAGGCCGGCCGCTCGGTCAGGGCTCGATGAGCCCCTGATCCAGGATGCGGGTGACCACCCGCTCGGCCGCATGCCCGTCATCGCGCGCATTGAACTTCGCGCGCCAGATGTCGTACCGCTCGTCGTAGCGCTCGCGGTCGTCGGCGGCGAGGGCGGCGACGAGCTCGTCCTGGCTGCGGACCATGGGCCCTGGCGCGTGCGCGGCGAGATCGAAGTAGAACCCCCGCAGCTCGCCCCGGTAGTGCTCCATGTCAGGCACCAGGAAGTACATCGGCTTGCCCGTCACCGAGAAGTCGAACATCACCGACGAGTAGTCGGTGATCAGCGCATCCGCCACCAGCAGCAGCCGCGACGTGTCCGGGAAGCCGGTGACGTCGATGACACGGGGCCCTTCGGCATCCCGCCCCGGCAGCAGCGTGCGGGAGTGCCCGCGCACCAGCACGACGGAGTCCGTCGCCGCGGCGAGGGCCGCCGGGTCGACGAAGTCGACGATCTGCTCGCGGTCGTCCCGCCAGGTGGGCGCGTAGAGCAGCACCCGCTCGCCCGGGCGGATCCCGAGCGCGATGCGCGTGGCCGAGCCGTCGCCGCTGGCCAGCACGTCGTTGCGGGGGTAGCCCTCCACCCAGATCGGCCGGCTGAGGAACGCGTACGCCTTGCCGAGGATGCGGGCAGCGTAGGGATTCTGCGCCAGCAGGATGTTCCAGCGCCGTGACTCGCGCACCACCGCCGCCGCGCGCCGGGGATCGAAGCCGGGGCGGTGCAGAGCCAGCCGCTTGAGCGGCGTCCCATGCCAGGTCTGGAGGACCACCTGGCCTTTGCGCCGCGCGAACCGCCGGCGGAGCCAGTCGTTGACGACGAGGAGGCGCGCGGCGCCGCGCGCGCGCCACCATTCCGGGCTGCCCTCGACGACGGGGACGGCGCCTTCGGGCACGGCGACAGAGAGGTCGACGACGCTCCAGTAGCGCGTCACGCCCGGCGCGCGGCGTGTCAGCTCGCGATCGATCGCGAGCGGGTTGCAGCTGGCATTGCGTCCGTAGAAGCTCTCGAAGAACACCGCGTTCTCGAACCCGGTCCGCGGGCGGGTGGCATAGCGGCGCTCGAGAGCGTCCTGCCCCTCGCCGGAGTCGTAGGCCGGGTTCATCGGCGGACCGACGCGCAGCGTCCATCCCTCGAGCTCGGCGCGCAGCGTGCCCAGCTGGGTCAGCGGCAGCGCGACGGGAGCCGGGATGCCGCGGGCCGCGGCATCCGCCACCCGCAGCTCGTAGGTGCCGGTCGGCAGCGGCAGCTCCGGTCCTCCCCACCGCGCGGCGCGCAGCGGCAGCGTCGCCCGCCACGTCCTGCCGCGGCCGGTGAGGCGGCCCACGACCCGTGCGCGGGACCCGACCAGCTCCACCGCGGCGGGCCGCTCCCCCTCCCCCGAGAGAACGAGCGCGGGTCCCCCCTCGGTCGTGAAGCGCGCGTCGGTCATGCGTTTCCTCTCCCTCGGCGGCGGTCCGCGGCGATGCCGGCCAGAATCGCACGGTACACCCTCTCGGCGTTTCGTCCGTCGCGGTGGGCGTGCACCCGGGCGCTGAGCGCGATCGCCCGCTCGACGCGCCGCGTTCGCTCCGCGTCGCCGGCGAAGAGCGCGTCCAGCTGGGTCGCCGCCTCCCGCCAGTCCACGGCCCAGCCCTCCCCCGCGACGTCCCGGTAGGCCCCGTAGAATCCGCGGCGCCCGCCGTAGTCTGCCATGTCCGGCGCGAGGAACAGCGTCGGGACCGGAACGAGGGCGGCATCGAACGCGAGCGACGAGTAGTCCGTGATCAGCGCGTCGAGTCCGGGCAGCAGCGGGGTCACGTCGGGCACCAGGTCGCTGCCGAGCGACTGCACCCGATCGGTCGCGACGGGCGGGACGTACTCTCCGGCGCCCAGCGGGTGGGAGCGCACGAGCAGCGTCGCGTCGTGGCGACGCAGGACGTCGACGATGCCCTCCCACTCGTCATCGGTCGGGACGGCGGGGTCGGGCGCCCCGTCGCGCCAGGTCGGTGCGTAGAGCGCGATCCGCTGGGACGTCTCGGAGTGCGGCACCGACCGGGCGATCGCTGCCCGCGCCTGCACGCGCCGGTCGTCTGCCGTTCCGCGCGACAGCACGTCCACGCGTGGCTCGCCGGTGACCGGAACCGCGTCGTCGGGGAGCGCGAACGCCGACTCGAGGCGCCCCCGCACGAGGTGGGACGCGGCGGGGAGGAGGCGGATGCGCCGGGCCGCGGTGCGGTACATCGCCCGCAGCAGCGCCCGCGCCGGCCGGGCGAGAGGCGTGCGGGCGACGGCGCCCGGCACACGCGAGGTCTCGGGCGAGTCCAGGCCGATCCGCTTGAGCGGAATGCCGTGCCACAGCTGGACCACGAATCCTCCGGTGACGGCGTACCGGTTCACGTCGCCGAACCCGTGCGTGACGACGATGACGCGAGCGCGGGCAGTGCGCCAGAGGCCGCGCAGCGAGCGCTTGGGGACGCTCGGGATGCCCCGGGCCGCGGCATCCTGCGCCTCACGGGCGCTGCCGACGAGCCACACCGCGGGGTGACCGTCGGCCGCGACGACGTCCCACAGCGCGAGGGCGCCGTCGGCGATTCCGACCGCGCACCCGAACACCCACTCGTCGCGCGTCCGCGGCACCACCGCGGTCAGCATGCGTCCCGCGGCATAGAGCGGAATCGCCGCGAGCTTCCGCGCATTCCCCGCGCCGAACGAGAAGGACGCCATCACGCGAGCCTATCCTGCCCGCGCGATGGCGCCCTGGAGCCGTCGACCTACTGCTCGAGTGTTCCGAGGGTCACGGTGACGGTCTGCGTCTCGCCGTCGCGGACGAAGGTGACCTCCGCCTCGCTGCCCGCCGCTTGACCGCGCACCTGCGCGGTCAGGTCAGTCGCGTCGGTGACGGGGATGCCGTTGAAGCCGGTGACCACGTCGCCTGCGGTCAGTCCCGCAGCCGCCGCGGCCCCGCCGTCGCTGACCTCGTTGATGTAGGCGCCGGTGATGGTGGACCCTTCGACGGATGCCGCGGGCCGCACGGTCGCGCCCAGGAGACCATGCGTGGCCTCACCGTTCTCGATGAGCTCGTCGGTGATGCGCTGGACGATGTCGGACGGGATGGAGAATCCGACGCCGATCGAGCCGGAGCCCTCCGAGGAGGTGCCGCCGGCGGTCGCGATGGCGACGTTGATGCCGATGAGCCTGCCGTCGGAGTCGACGAGCGCGCCCCCGGAGTTGCCGGGGTTGATCGCCGCGTCGGTCTGGATCACCGCGATGGAGATGCTCTCGCCGGCCGGCGCCTGCTGGTCGCCCTGCCCGAAGTCGAAGCGGAAGGGACCCTGCTGACCGTTCTCCTCGGGCTGTTCCGGCGCGTCGTCCCCGCTGTCGGGAGCGGCGGCGGAGGCGATCTGGATCGAGCGGTTGAGCGCGCTCACGATGCCCTCGGTGACCGAGTTCGCCAGCCCGAGCGGCGCACCGACGGCCACGGTGGTGTCGCCCACGTTGAGGTCGCTGGAGTCGGCGAACTCGATGGGGCTCAGGCCTTCGGCGTCCTGCAGCTTGAGGACCGCGAGGTCGTACAGCGGGTCGGTGCCGACGATCTCGGCGTCGTACACGCGGCCGTCGGCGGTGGTCACCCGCACCTGGGCGTCGCCGGTCGCGCCGTCGAGCGTCACCACGTGGGTGTTCGTGACCACGTAGCCGTCCTCGGTCAGGACGACACCGGATCCGGTGCCGGCGCCCGCCGAGCTCGAGGCGGCGATGGTGACGACGCTCGGCACGACCTTGGCCGCGATGCCGGTGGTCTCGTTGACCGAATCGGTGTCGTTCACCGTGACGGTGCCGGGGCCGGCGGCCGGCGAGGTCGCCGCCGGGGTGAACCAGTTCACGCCGGCGTACGAGCCGCCGAGCCCGGCAGCGCCGCCGACGATGGCGGCGGCGACGATGAGGCCGACGACCTTGCCCGCACCCGACGACGTCTTGCGGGGCTGTCCGGCGTACGAGGGATATGCGGCCGGCTGGCCCGCGTACCCCTGCGGCCGGGCATACGCGTGGGCGCCCGTCGGGTACCCCGCGGGCGGCAGGGGCTGGGTCGGCGCCGTCGGCTGGGCGGGCGTGCGGTGCTGAGCGGCGGCCTCGGCCGCGGACTGTGCCGGGACGGCGGGCTGCGTCGGGGCCTCGCCGGGCGTGGTCGACGGGTCTGCGGGGACGTGGTCTTCCGGGCGGTCGCCCTGGGTGTCGCTCATGATTGCTCCTTCTGCCAAGCACTCACCACTGTGCCCACCGATGCTGTGCGTTTCTTATGTCGGGAATGGGACTCGCCTATGCAACGGGGATGAGCCCGCCCGGTACGGTGAAGCGATGCGACAGATCCCCGGAGCGTGGCACCGCACGGCCGCCGGTGCCGGACTCGTCGGCTCGGACGGGTCGATCCACCCCACCATCTTCGCCGAGATGTCGGCGCTCGCGGCGCGGACGGGCGCCATCAACCTCGGACAGGGCTTCCCGGACGAGGACGGCCCGAGCGAAGTCCTGGAGGCCGCTCGCGACGCGATCGCCCAGGGGGTGAACCAGTATCCACCGGGACGGGGCCTGCCGGACCTGCTCGACGCCGTTGCGGAGCACCAGCAGCGGTTCTACGGACTCCACCTCGATCCGTCCCGCAACGCCCTGGTCACGGCAGGGGCGACCGAAGCTCTCGCGGCGGCGCTGCTCGGCCTCGTGGACGGATCAGACGACGAGGTGGTCGTCTTCGAGCCGTACTACGACTCCTACGCCGCCGTCGCCGCCCTCGCCGGCGCCCGGCTCGTGCCGGTGCCGCTGCGCTGGCCGGCGTTCCAGCCCGACCTGGACGAGCTGCGGTCCGCGGTCACCGACCGCACCAGGATCATCCTGGTGAACGACCCCCACAATCCCACAGGCGCGGTCTTCAGCGCGGAGGTGCGTGACGAGATCGTCCGGCTCGCTGACCGTCACGACGCCCTGATCGTCACCGACGAGGTCTACGAGCATCTCGTCTTCGACAGCGCGCACGTTCCGCTCGCGACGCTTCCCGGCGCGTGGGAGCGCACCCTCACCATCTCGTCCGGCGGCAAGACGTTCTCCACCACCGGCTGGAAGATCGGGTGGGTGACGGGGCCCGCGCCCCTCGTGGACGCGGTGCTCGCCGTCAAGCAGTACCTCACCTATGTCAACGGCAGCGCCTTCCAGCCAGCGATCGCCGCGGGGCTCCGTCTCCCCGATGCGTTCTTCCAGGGCATCGCCGACGCGCTCCGCGTCAGACGCGACCTGCTCGGCGCGGGCCTGCGTGCAGCGGGGCTCGAGGTCTCGACGCCCGCCGGCACGTACTTCACGGTGGCCGACGCGGCACCATTGGGAGCGACGGATGCCGCGGCGTTCTGCCGCGAGCTTCCCGAGCGTGCCGGCGTGGTGGCGATACCGCTCACCGCGTTCGCGTCACCGGCGGGCCGCGGGCAGTACGCGACCCTTCTCCGCTTCGCAGCCTGCAAGCGCGTCGAGGTGCTCGAAGAGGCGGCATCCCGCCTCGCCGCACTCCGCTGACCTGTCAGCGCGGACTCACCCCGAAGCGCCGCAGGCGCAGCGCCGGATTGACCCGGCGCACGCGCTCGATCGCTCCGATGTCGAGATGTGCGACCGCCACGTCGGTCGACGTGCCGACGGCGGCCACCTCCATACCCTGCGGGTCGACGATGAGGGAGTGCCCCACCCCGAGCGGCGGAGGGTGATCGGCGGCGGCCACGAACACGGTGTTCTCGATGGCCCGTGCGTGCAGCAGGGTCCGCCAGTGGTGCTCCTTGAGCGGCCCGCGCACCCACTCGGCCGGCACGGCGAACACCTCGGCGCCGGCGTCCACGAGCACCCGCCCGACTTCGGGGAAGCGCAGGTCGTAGCAGGTCATCAGTCCGAAGGTGAGCCCGCCGCAGCCGAACGTCTGCGGCTCGGCCGGATCTCCCGCCTCGACCCAGTCGGACTCCCGCTGCCCGAAGGCGTCGTACAGATGCAGCTTGCGGTAGTGCGCCTGCAGACCTTTCGCGTCGACGGCGACGACGGTGTTGCGCACCCGCTCGCGGTCGCTCGCGCGCTCCAGCAGGCCCGCGACCACGAGGATGTCGTGCCGGGACGCGATGCGGCGCAGCTCCGTCACGAACGCGCCGTCGAGCTCCTCGGCGTTGTGCGCGAGCGACTCGTCGAAGGGGTCGACGAAGTAGCTGGAGTACTCGGGGAACACCACGACGCGTGCACCCCTGCCGGCCGCGGTGGCCGCCAGCTGCGCGATCGCCTCCCGGTTCGCCGTGGCATCCGCGGTCGGCGCGAACTGGGCGACGCCGACTCCCAGCGCCTCGGTCATCGTGGGCTCGCCTTCTCTCTGGCGCGGGCGCGGATGACGGCGGGGACGAGGACCCACAGCGCGAGGATCACCACGGCGAGGGCGATGAGAGCCCACCAGAACGCGGATCCGCCCACGACGACGTCGAACACGAACGCGACGACGCCCACCATCAGCACCGACACCGTCAGCAGCGCGGTGATGAGCGCGACGTGACCGTAGCGCACGACGGCGGGCTTGGCCCCCTGCTGGAACACCACACGGTGCAGGGCAACGGGGGCGAGCGCGATGATCGAGCTCAGGGCCGCGAGCACCACGAGGGTCAGATAGACCGCTCGCTGGCCGCCGGTGAGATCGGCGAAGGCGGGCTGGAATGCCAGCGCGAGCAGGAAGCCGGTGAGGATCTGCGTGCCCGTCTGAAGGACCCGCAGTTCCTGGAGCACCTCATTCCAGTTCCGGTCGGCGCGCTCCTCGCGTGTCTCGTCGCGACCCACGGCGTCGGATTCGGGACGATCAGACATGCGCTCATCCTGTCGTGCGGCTTCGGCTGCGGCAAGCCGCGCCGGACGGTGGCGAGACCCGCTCGGGATCCGTGCTAGGCTCTTGTCTTGTGCCGCGGGGTGGAGCAGCTCGGTAGCTCGCTGGGCTCATAACCCAGAGGTCGCAGGTTCAAATCCTGTCCCCGCAACAGAGAAGAAGAAAGGGCGTCCCCGACAGGGGACGCCCTTTCTCGTTCGGACCGGTCACACCGCGGGCGCCGGAGCCTGCGGCGCAGCGACGTCGGGCGGATCCATGGCCTCTCCGAGGTCGTCGAGGAACCGGGCGATCACGTCCAGCTCGCCCTCGTCATACCCCATGGCGACCTCCCGCATGGCGCGGAGGCGCTCGCCGAAGACGCGGAAGAATGCGGCCCGCGCCGCATCGGTCAGCACGACGACCCGGCCGCGACGGTCGCTCGGATGCGGACGGCGCTCGACGTGACCGGACTCCACCAGCCGGTCCAGCAGCTTGGTCGTCGACGCGGTCGTGATGCGGAGGTGCTGCGCGATGTCCCGGGGGCTGACGGGACGACCGGTGCGCTCCCTGACGACGAGCAGGCGAAGCGCAGCGAGGTCCGAGGCGTTCATCGCCATGTCGCCCTTCATGCCGCTGTGCATGCGCTCCATGGCGTCGCTCATGCTACGAATGGACGTGAGCACGCGCAGCACGGCGTGGTCGTGCATCGTCTGCGGAACCCAGGGCTCTGACATCGTGGACGTTCACCTCCATCCCGTTGTAGCATCACACTCAATAATTCGCTAGCTAAGCTAGCGATTGAGAGGAGCTTGCCGATGACGGACACCGACCATGTGGTGCTGCTCGATGACGAGGGCCGGGCCATCGGAACCGCCCCGAAGTCTAGCGTCCACGGTCCCGACACCGCCCTTCACCTGGCCTTCTCGTGCCATGTGCTCAACAGCGAGGGTCAGGTGCTCATCACCCGTCGCGCGCTCGCGAAGCGCACGTGGCCCGGCGTCTGGACGAACTCCTTCTGCGGCCACCCGCGGCCGGCCGAGCCGGTCATCTCGGCCGTCCGTCGCCACGCCGACGTCGAACTGGGGCTGACCCTCCGGGACCTGCGCGTGGCGCTCCCCCTGTTCCGCTACCGCGCCACCGACGCGAACGGCATCGTCGAGCACGAGGTGTGCCCGGTCTACATCGCGTACACCGACGACGAGCCGGTCCTCAACCCTCTGGAGGCGCTGGACGCCCGGTGGGTCGAGCCCGCCGACCTTGCGACATCGCTGGAAGCCACGCCGTGGGCGTTCAGCCCCTGGCTCGTCCTGCAGGCGCAGCAGCTGCACCTCTTCGACGCGCCGGCGCGTCAGCGAAGGGCGTCATGATCATCGGCCCGGAGGACCCCGGCGTCGGCATCGCGATCGACGGCTCGCTCACGCGGATCCGAGAGCGCGCCGCCGAGCTGGGTCCGGGTTTCGGTGCCCTCGCCGACGCCATCACGCGTGCCGCCCAGGGGGGGAAGCGGTTCCGCCCGGCGCTGGTGACCGCGTCGTTCGACGCGTTCCGCACCGGCGACGCGCACGCGTCGGCGGCCCTGTCGGTCGCCGCCGCGTTCGAGCTGCTGCACACGGCGTTCGTGGTACACGACGACGTGATCGACCACGACATCGAGCGACGCGGCGTGCCCAACGTGGCCGGCGAGTTCCGCCGGCGGGGCCGCACGAACGGCGCGGACGCCGATGGCGCGGCCCACCTGGGCGACGCTGCGGCGATCCTCGCCGGAGACATCCTCCTGCACGAGGCGTTCCGGCTCGTCGCGATGGCCCACACCGACGAGGCGACGAAGGACCGGCTGCTGACGCTGCTCGACGATGCCGTCCTCGTGTCTGCCGCGGGCGAACTGGCCGACGTGGAGAACAGCGTCACCTCGGCCTTCCCGTCTCGGGCCGAGACCCTCGACACGGCCTTCAACAAGACCGCTGTCTATTCCTTCCGCGCCCCGCTGCAAGCAGGGGCCCTCCTCGGCGGGGCCGACCCCGACGCCCTGCGCGTGCTCGGCGATGCCGGAGGACGCCTCGGGCTGGCGTTCCAGCTCGTCGACGACCTCATCGGCGCGTTCGGCACGTCGGCGCAGACGGGACGCGACTGCGGGCCGGACCTACGCGAGACCAAGCGGACCCCGCTGGTGGCGCTGGCGAGGGAGACGGATGCCGCGCCCGGCGTCGACCAGGCGCTCGCGCTCGCGCGCACCGGCCCGGTCGCCGTGCGCGAGGCGCAACTCGTGCTGGAGGCCACCGGCGCGAGGGACCGGCTCGTCGGCCTCATCGCCGAGACGCTGGACGACACGCGCGCGGCCTCGCATGACCCGGCACTGCCGGAGCGCGCGGGCGCCCTGTTGCGCACGCTGGCCGACCGCATCGAGGGAAGGATCCCGTGAAGGCCACCAGGCAGCAGGCGGTGACCGGGCTCTCGCTGTACGACCGGACAGCCGAAGACGCCGCGGCGGCCGTCATCAGCCGGTATTCGACATCGTTCGGCCTTGCGTGCCGCATGCTCGGCGCGCGCCCGCGGCCGCACGTGCGCAACGTCTACGCCCTCGCGCGCGTGGCCGACGAGGTCGTCGACGGCCCCGCACAGGAGGCGGGCCTCTCGCCGCACGAGACCGCAGCGGTGCTCGATCAGCTCGAGCGTGAGTGCTTCGCCGCGATCGACCGTGGGTTCAGCACGAACCTGGTGCTCCACGCCTTCGCCCGCACGGCGCGGGAGTGCGGGATCGGCGCAGACCTCATCACGCCCTTCTTCGCCTCCATGCGAGCCGACCTCGAGGTCACGAGCCACGACGCGGCGTCGCACGACGAGTACGTCTACGGCTCGGCCGAGGTGATCGGGCTGATGTGCCTCCAGGTCTTCGTCAACGCGGGGTCGCGGCATCCGGTCGATCCCGCACCCCGTCTCGTCGACGGGGCACGGCGGCTGGGAGCGGCCTTCCAGGACGTGAACTTCCTTCGCGACCTGGACGACGACCGCTCGCGGCTCGGCCGGGACTACCTGGGCCTCTCGACCCCGGCGGGCGACCGCGCGGCAGTGCTCGACCGGATCGACGCCGATCTGGGCGCAGCTGCCGCCGTGATCCCGGAGCTTCCTGCCGACTGCCGGCGCGCGGTCACGGCCGCCCACGACCTGTTCGCGGAGCTGGCGCGACGGCTCCGGGCATCCGAGGGCGGCCCGAAGCGGGTGCGGGTGCCCGACACGGTCAAGGCGCGCCTGGCCGCGCGCGCGATGCTCGGCTTCGCGCCGAAGGAGGTCCGCGCATGATCCGAAACGGCGGAGCGCGCCGTGCGATCGTGATCGGCGGGGGGATCGGCGGGCTCGCCGCCGGCGCGCTGCTGGCGTCGGAGGGCTGGGAGGTCCGGCTGCTGGAAGCTCGTGACGAGCTCGGGGGACGCGCCGGCTCGTGGGAGCAGGACGGCTTCCGCTTCGACACCGGCCCGAGCTGGTACCTCATGCCGGAGGTCTTCGACCACTTCTTCCGGCTGCTGGGCACGACGGCCGCCGATGAGCTCGATCTCGTTCCGCTGGACCCTGCCTACCGCGTCTACTCCGACCCCGCGACCGGGCTCGGGCCCCTCGACGTCCGCTCCGGGCGCGCGGAGGTCACGGCGCTGTTCGAGAGCGTCGAGCCCGGCGCGGGCGCGCGGCTGGACGCGTACCTCGACTCCGCCGCCGACGCGTACGACCTCGCCGTGACCAGGTTCCTCTACGACACGTACGAGACGACGGCCGGGCTGCGCGACCCCGCTCTGCTCCGGCGGATGCCCCGGCTGGCGCCCCTTCTCACCCGGACGCTCGCGCGCCACGTCGACAGCAGGTTCGCCGACCCCCGGCTGCGTCAGATCCTCGAGTATCCGGCGGTGTTCCTCGGCGGCTCGCCGTACGGGGTGCCGAGCCTCTACCACCTGATGAGCCACCTCGACCTCGACGAGCACGTGCTCTACCCGCGCGGCGGGTTCACCGAGATCATCCGAGCCGTGGCGCGCCTGGCCGCGGCATCCGGCGTCGCGATCGAGACCGGAGCCCGCGTGACCGCGATCACGACGGAGGGGCGCCGCGCGACCGGCGTCGAGCTCGCCGACGGGCGGCGCCTCACCGCTGACCTCGTGGTGTCGGGTGCCGACCTGCACCACACCGAGACGACGCTGCTCCCCCCCGCGCAGCAGACGTATCCCGAGAAGTGGTGGGCTTCGCGCACACCGAGTCCCGGCGCCCTCCTGGTGATGGTCGGCGTGGAGGGCGCCCTCCCGCAGCTCGCGCACCACACGCTGCTGTTCACGCGCGACTGGAAGGCGAACTTCGACGACATCTTCGGGTCTCGCCCGAGGATCCCCGACCCGGCCTCCGTGTACGTCTGCCGGCCGAGCGCGACGGACCAGACCGTCGCACCGGCGGGGCACGAGAACCTCTTCGTCCTGGTGCCCGTGCCGGCGGACCCGTCGCTCGGACGCGGCGGCGTCGAGGGCGACGGCGACGCGCGCATCGAAGCGGCAGCCGACCGGGTCATCTCCCAGATCGCGCAGTGGTGCGGGGTTCCCGACCTCGCGGACCGCATCGTCGTGCGCCGCACCGTCGCCCCCGGCGACTTCGCCGCCGAGCTCGGCGCCTGGCGTGGCAACGCCCTCGGCCTGGCCCACACCCTCGGACAGAGCGCGGTCTTCCGCCCGCGCAACGCATCGCGCGCCGTCGACGGGCTCGCGTACGTCGGCGCGTCGACCCTGCCGGGCATCGGCCTTCCCATGTGCCTCATCTCGGCGGAGCTCATCGTCAAGCGGCTCCGGGGCGACCGCTCCCCCGGTCCGCTCGCCGAACCTGCGAGAGTATGAGGGTGCCGGGCCTCTATCTGACCGCCATCCTCGCCTCCGCAGCGGGCGTCCTGCTGATCGACCGACGCTGGCGGCTGATGGCGTGGCGGTCGCCCGGCCGCACCGCGGCGGCGGTTCTCATCGGCACGGCCTTCTTCCTAGCGTGGGACGCCGTCGGGATCGCCGCAGGCGTGTTCGTCAAGGGAGGGAGCCCGCTGCTGCTCGGGATCGATCTCGCACCGCATCTGCCGCTGGAGGAACCGGTCTTCCTGGCCTTCCTGTGCTATCTCGCCCTCGTCGCGTCGGCCGGCGCTCAGCGCCTGCTCGAGCGGCGCCGAGCGGATGCCGCCGCCTCGGCGTCGGAGGCCGGGTCATGACATATCTCCTGCTGAACCTGCCGTTCCTGGCGCTCACCGCCGTCGCCGTGGCGCTGACGGCGTCGCGTCCGGCGTTCGGGCGCCGGATGGCGGCATCCGCCATCGCCGCCGCGATCCTCATCGCCTTGACCGCTGTCTTCGACAACCTCATGATCGCCGCCGGCCTCTTCACCTACCCCGAGGGCCTCATCTCGGGCGTCCGCATCGGCCTCGCCCCCGTGGAGGACTTCGCATACCCGCTGTGCGCCGCCTTCCTCGTGCCCGCGGTCTTCGTGCTCGTCGCCCGTCCCCGGTCCGCGTCCCGCGAGGCGGCCAGATGACCGCCGCCATGCCGCTGCGCGCAGGAGGCGTCGTGCGCCAGCTGTTCGTGTCGTCGCGGCCGGTGAGCTGGATCAACACCGGCTACCCCTTCGCAGCGGCGTACCTGCTGACGACCCGCCAGCTGGACCTCACCCTCGTCGTCGGCACGCTGTTCTTCCTGGTGCCGTACAACCTTGCGATGTACGGCATCAACGACGTCTTCGACTACGAGTCCGACCTCCGCAACCCCCGGAAGGGCGGCGCTCACGGTGCCGTCCTCGATCGGCGCCTGCACCGCATCACCCTGTGGGCGGCCGGCCTGTCGTGCCTGCCGTTCGTCGTGTACCTGATCGTCATCGGCGACCCGGCGTCGTGGGCGGTGCTCGCGGCCAGCCTCTTCTTCGTGGTGTTCTACAGCGCGCCGCCGCTGCGCCTGAAGGAGCGGCCGTTCCTCGATTCGATGACCAGCAGCATCCACTTCTTCTCCCCCGCCGTCTACGCCCTCGTGCTGGCGGGAGCGGTGTGGACCCCCGGTCTCGTCGCACTCATCGTGGCGTTCGCGCTGTGGGGCGTCGCCTCGCACGCCTTCGGCGCGGTGCAGGACGTGGTCGCCGATCGCGAGGCCGGCATCGCGTCGATCGCCACGGCCCGGGGCGCGCGGTGGACGGTGCGGTTCGCCCTCGCCTGTTACGCGGCGGCGGGACTCGTCATGTTCGCCACCGAGTGGCCGGGTCCGCTCGCCGCCCTGGTCGCCGTGCCGTACCTGGTCACGGTATGGCCCTACCGCTCGATCGCCGACAGCGACGCCGAGGCCGCGACGACCGGATGGCGCCGGTTCCTCTGGATCAACCAGCTCTCGGGATTCCTGGTGACTCTCCTGCTCATCTGGTACGCCCTCATCACCGCCTGAGCGTCGCTCCCCGGTCGGTTACGGGGCGCCGAGCTCGATCAGCTTGTCGACGGCAGCCGTGAGACGCTCGTCAGCCTCGCCGTAGGCGGCCCAGTCGCCGGCCTCGAGCGCCGCCTGGCGCTCCAGCATCGCCTGCTGGGCCTCCTGGAGCGCGGCCTGGTACTCGTCCGTCGGCGCGGTCGGCTCCGCGGGTTCACCGGGCTCGGTCGGCGCCGGAGTCGGTGCGGGGGTGGCGCCGGGGGTCGGCTGCACGTCCGAGTCGCCGGCGTCCACACCCGAGTCACCGCCGAACAGCGTGTCCAGCGCCTCGTTCAGCGTGTCCTCGAAGGCGATGTCGTCACCGAACGACACCAGCACCTTCTGGAGCTTGGGCAGCTTGGTCCCCGCCGAAGACTGCACGAAGACGGGCTGCACGTACAGCAGGCCGCCGCCGACCGGCAGCGTCAGCAGGTTGCCGTTGAGCACCTCCGACTGACCCTGCTTGAGCAGGTTGATCTGCGACGAGACCAGCGGATCGGAGTTGAACGTGTTCTGCACCTGACCGGGCCCGGGCACCGTGGTGTCGGCATCGATCACCAGCATCCGCAGCTTGCCGTAGTCCTCGCTCTTGACGCCGGCCTCGCTTCCCGCGTTGGAATCCACCGCGAGATAGCCCATCAGCACGTTGCGGGCGTTGCCCGCCGTGGCCGCCGGGATGAACGACGTGAACATCGAGTACGTCGGCTCATCCTGATCGGGCATCTGCATCGTGAGGTAGTACGGCGGCTGGAGCTGCGTCTCCTCCTGCGGATCGGCCGGCGTCTGCCAGCGGTTGTCGCTCTGGTAGAACGACCGCGCGTCGTCGACGTGGTAGACGCCCAGGATGGTGCGCTGCACCTTGAACAGGTCGGTCGGGTAGCGCACGTGGCTCATCAGCTCGGCCGACATGTCATCGATCGGCTTGATCGTGGACGGGTAGACCTTCTGCCACGACTGCAGCACCGGGTCCTCCTCGTCCCAGGCGTACAGCGTGACCGAGCCGTCGTAGGCGTCGACGGTCGCCTTCACCGAGTTGCGGATGTAGTTGATGTCATCCAGCGCGAAGCGCGGTGCGGGGTTGGACGAGTCCGAGATCGCCGAGGTGAGGCTCACCGTGGACGAGTACGGGTAGTTCGAGCTGAGGGTGTAGCCGTCGACGATCCACACGACGCGCCCGTCGACCACGCTCGGGTAGGCGTCGTTGTCGAGCGTCAGGTACGGCGCGACCTTCTGCACGCGGTCCCGCGGGTTGCGGTCGTAGAGGATCTGCGACTCCTCGTTGACGTAGTCCGAGAACAGGATCTGCTCGGCCTGGAACTTCAGCGCGTAGATGAGCCGGTTGAAGACGCTGCCGAGGCTGGGTCCGCCGTCACCGTCGAACGTGGTCTTCGTCTCGCCGGAGCCGTCCTCACCCGAGGGGTAGTCCAGCTCGACCGGGTCAGCGCCCTCCGGAGCGCCGACGATCGAGTACGGCGGCGAGAACTCACCGAAGTAGACGCGGGGCTGGAAGTCCTCCTGGTCGGACAGGAAACCGGCCGCCGGGATGCCGCGCTCGAGGAAGACGGGGTCGCCCTCGCCGGTGCGGTCGTTGCCCTTGGCTGCGACGATGCCGTACCCGTGCGTGTAGACGACGGCGGAGTTCTGCCAGTCCGCCGCGTTGCCCAGCTGGTCGAGGTTCAGCTCACGGACCGACACGATCGTGTCCTGCGAGACGCCGTCGATCTCGTAGCGGTCGACGTCGAGGGGATCGGCGAACTGGTAGTAGGAGCGGTACTGCTCGAGCTGGCGGATGTTCGGCGAGATGATCGCCGGATCCATGATGCGCACCTGGGCGGTGGTGGCCGCATCGTCGCGGAGCTGACCGGCCTCGACATCGGTCACGGCGGTGAAGTCCTGCTGCTCGAGGCCGGCGACGCCGTAGGCCTCGTGCGTCATGTCGACGTTGCGCTGGTAGTACTCCTCTTCCAGCGTGAACCGGTTGGGCTGCACCTGGAAGGTGTTGACCACCCACGGGTAGCCGACGCCCACGACGATGGCCGAGACCACCAGCAGCGCCGTCGCGATGAGCGGATAGCGCCAGCGGCCGATGATCGCCGTCACGAAGAACAGGATCGCGACGATCACCGCCGCGAACGCGAGGATCGTCTGTCCGGGGATGATCGCGTTCACGCCGGTGTATCCGGGCCCGGTGATGCGGCCGTCGGCACCGGACTCGACGAGCGTCTTGAACCGGTCCAGCCACAGGCTCACCCCCTGCACGAGGAGGTAGAGGCCCGCGATCACCGCGAGCTGGATGCGTGCCGACTTCGAGATGCGCAGCTCCCGCTGGCCGATTCGCACCGAGCCGTACAGGTACGACACGAGCGCCGTCACGAGCAGGCACACCAGCAGCACCGCCGAGGCGAACCCGACCAGGGCGCTCCAGAACGGCATCGCGAACATGTAGAAGCCGGTGTCGAGGCCGAACTCGGGGTCGACGGTGTCGGTGGCGACGCCGTTGAACCACAGCCATGTGGTCTCCCACTGCGCCGACGCCGCGAAGCCCGCGAAGAAGCCGAAGAAGATCGGGATGCCCCACATCGCCAGGCGCCGCAGCGGCTCGACGACCTCCTGGTAGCGGTCGAGCTGCGAGCTCAGCCGCGCATAGACCGGACGCAGGCGGTAGGCCAGCTGGATCGAGAGCCAGACCGGAACCGCCATGCCGAGGAAGCCGATCGCGAACATGATCACACGCGCGACCCACTGCGTCAGCAGCACCTCCGAGAAGCCCAGCTGCTCGTACCACAGCCAGTCGGCGTAGAGGCTGGCGAACACGAAGAAGGCCACCACCAGTGCGGCGATGATCGCGAGGGTGATGGCGATGACGCGTCGGGAGCGGGAAGGTGTGGCCGGAGTCGGCGACGAGGTCGTGGTCACGATCCCATCCTAGGCGGGGCATGATCGGGGCCTGCCCGGTGCTGGCTGGGCGAACTCTCCGAAACAGGCAACGTTTCGGGAACGGCGGGCCCGCGCTCAGCGGGCGGTGCAGGTCGGCAGTGCATCGACGTCGGCGTCGCCGCGCACCGCGTCCAGAACGTCCAGTGCGTCGCCGAGATCCTCGACCGCGAAGACGCGCAGATCGCCCGGGATGTGCCCGACGACCTCGTCGCAGTTCCGCTCCGGCGCGAGGAACCAGTCGGCCCCGGCCTCCAGCGCTCCCCACATCTTCTGCCGAACGCCGCCGATGGGTCCGACCGTGCCGTCCGCCGAGATGGTGCCGGTGCCCGCGACCTGTTCGCCGCCGTTGAGCTGGCCGGGGGTCAGCGTGTCGATGATCCCCAGCGCGAACATCATCCCCGCGCTCGGACCGCCGACGTTGTTGAGCTGGATGGTCACGTCGATGGGGAACTCGTAGTCCGTGGTGAGGTTCACTCCGATGAGCCAGGTCTCCTCGCCGTCGAGGGTTCCCTCCTCCGGGGTCACCTCGACGGTCTGCTCCTGGCCGCCACGATCGACCACGAACTCCACCGGGGCGCCGTCGCCGTCGTTGATGACGCGGCGGAGGGAGGCGGCATCCGCCACCTCCTGGCCGTCGGCGGCGAGGATGATGTCGCCCTGCTCGAGCACGCCGTCGGCGGCGGCCCCGTCGATCACGGAATAGACCGCGAGCTGCCCGCCGACGTCGTATCCGAGTTCGGTGAGCGCTGCCGCGGTCGCCTCGTGCTGCGAGTCGGTCATCATCGCCGCGCTCTGCTCATTGCGCTGCTGCGTGGTCTGGTCCTCCGGGAACACCGCATCGATGGGAAGCACGGCCTTCGTCGGGTCGAACCACGCCAGCGCCAGCTCGAACCAGGAGGGCGTCCGCTCGCGGTTTCCCTGCACCTGGACGGTGAGGAGGTCCAGCGCGCCCTCCGTCGGGAACGTCTCCGCCCCCTCGACCGAGATGAGCGGGACCTCCTCGCCGTCGGCGTTCTCGGCCGTGCCGAGCGTGTTGTACACCGGCCCGGGCTGCTGGATCACGTACGACGTGGGGAGGAACGTGATCGCCAGCAGCGCGACCATCGCCACGACGAGAGCCCAGACGCCGACGACCGTCCGGCGCGACATGCGGTGCCGCGGGGCGGGATCGATCGCGGAGTTCTCGTCGAACAGGGCCACGCGGGACCTCTCTTCCGTGCCTGGGGTGGATTCGCTGGTCGTTCGCGACCGGCGTAAGGCGTACGGGGTCCCTGCCGGGGAGTGCGACGGATGCTGCGACTAGCGTAGAGCGCGAGGGTGCCGACCGGCTGAAAGGCGACTGAAGTGGCAGACGACGACCGCAGTCCCGAGGACGACTTCCAGGAGCTCATGCGTCAGCTCTTCGGCGGCGCCGGGGGCGATCTCGACGCGGAGCAGCTCTCGCGGCTGTCGGGCATGAACATCGACCCCGCCATGATGCAGGCGGTGATGCGCCAGCTGCAGGGGGCGTTCGCCGGGGCCGACCAGGGCGGGATCTCGTGGGACCTCGCGCAGCGGCAGGCGCTGCACATCGCCAATCAGGAGGGCCTCGGCGTCACCGCCGGCCAGCGGACCGACCTCGACCAGGCGTTCGCGCTGGCGACGCTGTGGCTCAGCGAGGCGACGACGATCTCGGAGCTTCCCACTCCCCCGGCGACGATCACCCGGGGCGGGTGGGTCGAGGCCACGCTGCCGGTCTGGCAGGAGCTGGCCGAGCCGGTCGCGACGAGCATCGGCGACGCCCTGACGAGGGCGCTGAGCGAACAGGCGCCCGACGACATGCAGGCGATGGTGCAGGGCGCCGGTCGGCTGATGCGCACCGTCGGTGGCTCGCTGTTCGCCTCGCAGCTCGGCCAGGTGGTCGGCAGCCTCGCCAAGGAGGTCGTGAGCGGGGGCGATGTGGGCATCCCCCTCATGCCGGACGGGGAGGCGGCGATCCTGCCGCAGAACTTCGCCGACTTCGGGCGCGACCTCGAGGTCCCCGAAGACCAGCTCGCCCTGTACGTCGCGACGCGCGAGCTCGCCCACGCGAGGCTGTTCCGCCACGCCCGCTGGCTGCGGCTGCACGTGATCTCGCAGGTCACCGACTTCGCCCGCGGGGTGCACGTCGACACCGACGCGCTCGAAGATCTCGCGTCGCGCTTCGATCCGTCCAATCCCGATGAGCTGCGCGCCGCGATCGAGAGCGGGGCGTTGCTGCCTGCCCGCTCCGAGGCGCAGGACGCCGCGCTGGCGCGCCTGGAGAATCTGCTGGCGACCATCGAGGGGTGGGTCGAGGTCGTCACCGAGGCTGCCACCTCGCGGCTCCCGTCCGCGCCGCGCATCGCCGAAGCCGTGCGCCGTCGCCGCGCCGTGGGTGGGCCCGCGGAGCAGGCGCTGGGCTCGCTGGTGGGGCTCGAGATCCGGCCTCGCCGCATGCGCGAGGCGGCGGCGATGTGGCGTGCGGTGACGGATGCCGTCGGCGCGAGCGCGCGCGACGCGCTGTGGGACTACCCCGACCTCATGCCCGGCGCAGAAGACATCGACGATCCCGCCGCACTCGTCGCGCGGCTAGAGGCACGCGCCCGCGGCGAGGAGCCCGCTCCGGACGAGCTGGACGATGCCCTTGCGCGGCTGCTGGCCGGCGGTCTGCCCCACCGCGACGACGACGACGCCGGCGACGACGGCGACGGCGCACCGGACGATCACCGCCCGGTCTGAGCAGGCGGTCTCCCCTCCTCCCCAGGCTGCCGCCGAGACCGGTTCTCCGGCTCCTCCTGTGGATGACGACTCTCGGGCCACCGCGCGCGGCAGGATCGGGACATGCTGCGCCTCCACCCCTCCCACCCGCCGGTGTGGCGGACCGACACCGTCCTGCAGTTCGGCGCTCAGCCGGTGGCGGTGCTCGCCGAACCCGAGCAGTGGATGCTGCGCGTGGTCAGCGAGCTCCAGCGAGGCATCCCGGATTCCGCGTTCGCGCCGCTCGCGCAGGCGGTCGGCGCGCCCGACCCCGCAGCAGCGAACCGGCTGCTCGCCCGGCTGCGAGCAGCCCTCGCGCGGGACGCGCCGCCCCGGCGGCCGCGGGTCACGGTGCGGTGCGACGCGCAGGTGTCCGACGACCAGCGCGATGCCGTCGCGGCCGGCGTGGCGGCATCGGGGGCCGATGTCGGCATCGCCCACCGGTTCGATGCGACGTCTCAGACACCTCCCGGGTCCGCGGTTGTGCTGATCGTGCCTCATGTGGTTCCTCCGGCCGCTGCCGCGCCCCTCATGGGGGCGGACCGGGCGCACATCCCGGTCGTGCTCACCGGCGCAGGTGCGGAGGTGGGCCCGTTCGTCGAGCCCGGCCGCACGGCGTGCCTCGCGTGCGTCACTGCCGCGCGCTCCGACGCGGATCCATCGTGGCCGGTCGTGGCGGCTCAGCTGCTCGGACGCCCGGTGGCGGCCGACCCGGCGGTGCTGTGCGAAGCGGGCATCGTGGCGGGTCGGCTCATCGCCGAGCGCGCGCGGAACCCCGCGCCGGTCCGGACGCGTTCGGTGGCGCTGGTCGGCGGCTCCCTGCACCGGACCGTGCGGTTCCACCGGCCGCACGCAGAGTGCCGCTGCCGATCTCTCGGAGAAACCGCGACGGCTGCCGCTCCCGCGCGCCTCGAGCCCAGGTCAGCGACAGCGTTCGCCCGGCCCGCGTGATGCCGACGTAGGCGAGGCGCCGCTCCTCGTCCACCTGCTCGAACGTCGTCGCGTACGAGATCGGGAGCAGCCCCTCCGCGACGCCGACGAGATGGACGTGATGCCATTCGAGGCCCTTGGCGGCGTGGAGGGTCGCAAGGGTGACCGTGCGAAGCGCGGGCTCGTCGTGGACCTTCGCCCGAGCGGTGAGCTCATCGGCGAACGAGCGCAGGGTCGTTCCGGTGGGCGCCTCCTGCGCAAGGCGCAGCAGGGCAGCCCGCGCCTCCCACGCGTCGCGGAGGGCGCCGCCGGCTGCCGGAGGCTCGTCGGTGAGTCCCCGGGAGCGCAGGATGTCGCGCACCGTGTCGACCAAGCCGCTCTCGATCGGCGCGACGGATGCCGCCCGCAGCTCCATCACCGCCTGCCGGACCTCGGGCAGGTCGAAGAAGCGGCGCCCGCCCAGCACCGTCGTCGCCACTCCGGCGTCTGACAGCGCGGCGACGAGCTCGGCCGACTGGGCGTGGGAGCGATAGAGCACGGCGATGTCTCGCGGGTCCGCACCCCCGGCGATCTGATCGGCGATCCGCGCGGCGACGGCTCGGGCCTCGGCGCGGTCGTCCTCGAACGCGGTCACGGTCGGCACGAGCTCCGGCGCCGCGCTGCGCTCGCGCGCTGGCGCCGCCTCGAGTGAGAGCGCACCGGGCCGCCCGCGCATCAGCTCGTTCGCGACGGCGAGGATGGCGGCATCCGACCGGTAGTTCGTCTCCAGGCGCACTGTCCGCGCTCCCTCGTGCCGCGCGGCGAACTCGAGGAGGAACCGCGCGTCGGCCCCGGCGAACGAGTAGATCGTCTGACTCGCATCCCCCACGACGCAGAGATCGCGCCGATCGCCGAGCCAGAGCTCGAGCAGGCGGTTCTGCAGCGGTGAGACGTCCTGGAACTCGTCGACCGTGAAGTGGCGGTACTGCTCACGAACCGCCTTGGCGACCTGGGGCTCGGCCTCGAGCATGCCCGCGCACGCGAGCAGCACATCCTCGAAATCGAGCTGGCGCCGCTCGTCCTTGAGCCTTTCGTACGCGCGCTGCAGCGCCACCACGCGGTCGACCCCCAGCCTGCCCACCCCGCCCGGACGAGCGGCGGCGTAGTCGTCGATGCCGAGCATCGACACCTTCCGCCACTCGATCTCGGAGGCGACGTCGCGGAGGGTGGCGACGTCGGGGTCGAGCCCGATGCCGTCGGCGGCATGAGCGAGCAGCCGCACCTTGTTGTCGACGATGGCCGGTGCGGTGTCGCCCGCCAGAGTCGGCCAGAAGAAGTTCAACTGGGCCAGCGCCGCGGCATGGAACGTCCGCGCCGACACACCGTCGACCCCCAGCGCACGCAGGCGCCCGCGCATCTCGCCGGCGGCCTTCGTCGTGAAGGTCACGGCCATCACCCGCTGCGGCGAGTACGCGCCGGTGTCCACGCCGTGTGCGATGCGGTGCGTGATGACGCGCGTCTTGCCGGTGCCGGCGCCGGCGAGCACCACGACCGGGCCCCGCAGCGCCGTGGCAGCCTCGAGCTGTCGCTCGTCGAGGCCGGCGAGTGCTCCCGTGCTCATGCCCGCTCCGCGTACCAGTCGGAGATGAGCCGGTGCGCGATCGATGCGCGCCCGGGGAGCACGATGTCGCCCTCCCCCGCGAGCGCGCGTCCGATCTCGGCGCGACGGAACCATCGGACCGCCGCGATCTCGTCGCCGTCCGCGCGCGCGGCGGAATCTTCGCGCGCCTCCGCCAGGAAGCCCACCATGAGCGAGCGCGGGTACGGCCAGGCCTGCGAGCCGTGGTAGGTCACGGCTCCGACCGTGATGCCGGATTCCTCGAACACCTCCCGCCGCACCGCGGCCTCGAGGGACTCCCCCGCCTCGACGAAGCCGGCGAAACACGAGAAGCGCTGCGCCGCCCACAGCGCGTTGGATCCGAGGAGCAGCGCGTCGGGGTCGTCGGCGCTCGTGATGGCGACGATCACTGCGGGATCGGTGCGCGGGAAATGCTGGCGGCTGCAGCTCGGGCACCGCCGCGACCACCCGGCGTCGCCGAGGACGGTGCGAGTGCCGCACGCCGGGCAGTACGGCGCGTCCACCAGCCACCGGCCGAGACTCAGCGCCTCGACGAACGCGCTCCCGTCGCCCGCCGACAGCAGCCCGCCAACAGCCCGCAGCGCTCCCCAGCCCGACGGGGCGGGGAACAGTTCCTCGTCCTGTGCGGCGAACGCCGCCGCCAGCAGCGCGGTGCCGTCCGGACCGCGACCGAGGAAGCCCCACTCGGCACCGGCAGGCACGTCCGACGGCGCCACCCATCGCAGGGCGTCGGGAGCGGAGAGCGGCGCGAGGTCGCCGGCGATGACGAGCACGCGGGTGGCGGCATCCGTCCGGAGATCGTCCAGCAGTCCCGGCACGAGACGCTCCTCGCCCGAGCGATCGAGGGCCGAGAGGGCCAGCGGCGGAGGACTCGTGCTCTCGGGCGCCGTCATCAAACAGGCTCCGCTTCGTCGATCTGGGCCGGGCGTGGCGCGGGGACGGACGAGCGCGACCGACCTACCCTGGGCACATGGCACGCTCTCCCCTCACTCTAGCCGCGTCCGTCACGTCGGCTCTGCCGCGGGTCGGGGTCGTGGGAGTCGGGGCCCTCACGGAGGGCTCGACCGGTCGCTACGACACGGCCGTGGCGGACCTCGAAGACGGCCGCCGCGTCGTCGTCCGGGTTCCCGCCGCCGCCTCGGCCGCCGAGGAGCTGGCGGCGGAAGCACGGGCGCTGCGGGCCCTCACTCCGGGGGTGCGCGGACTGCTTCCGTTCCGGGCGCCCCAGCTGCTGGGTGAGGCCGGTCTCGGCGGCAGCCGGGTGGTGGTCGTGGACTTCCTGCCCGGGTATCGCGTCGACGCGGTCCACCTGCCTCCGGGTCGCGGCGCGGCGACCTCACTCGGGGCGGCGCTGGCCGCTCTTCATGCACTTCCCCACTCCGTCGTGAGGACCGAGGGCCTGCCCGCGCGCACGCCGCAGCAGGTGCGGGCGGACGCCGGACGCCTCATCGACCGCGCGACGGCGACGCGCCGTCTGCCGGTGAGCCTCGCCGCGCGGTGGCACCGCGCCGTCGACGCCGACGAGCTCTGGCGCTTCGAGTCGACCGTGGTGCTCGGCGGTGCGGGCGCCGCGTCGTTCCTGTTCGAGGACCTCGACGGCGTGCCCACCGTCACGGGTCTGCTGGACTGGCACGGGCTGTCGATCGGCGACCCCGCGACCGACCTGCAGTGGCTCGCCTCGGCGCCGGACGCGGCGGACGACGTGTACGCGGCGTACGTCGCCGCCAGCGATCGCGCGCCGGATGCCCGCACACGGGAGCGGGCCCGCCTCTACGCCGAGCTCGAGTTCGCCAAGTGGCTGGTGCACGGCCACGACGAGGGCCGTGAGGACATCGTCGCCGACGCGGTCGACCTGCTCGAGTCGCTCGCCGGCGGCGTCGCGACCGACGACTTCGTCCCGGCCGAACGGCTGGGAGTGGACGACGCGATCGCGATGCTCGACCGCATCCCCGAAGCCTCCGCGCCGACGGTCGACACCTCGATGCACACCGACGCCTACGATCCCGAGGAGCTCGCCCAGTGGGTCACCGACGACGTCGACGTGGACGACGCCGACCTTCCGCGCTCCGCGCGCGACGACGTGTCGACGGCACCGATCCAGCTCCCCGTCCCGGCCGCTGCGGCCGACCACTCAGAGCCCGGATCGGCGGAGGGATCGGATGCCGCGGCCGAGGCGGAGCGCGCCTCCGAGGCGGCGCTGCGCCGCTGGCTGTCCGAGTGACGGAGCGGTCCCATGGCGTCGCACCTGCCCGACGGCGTCATCCGCGCAGGATGATGCCTTCGGCGACGTAGAAGAGAGCGACGTCGATCTCGTCGAGCGGGACGCCGTGCTTGGCATGGTAGGCCTGCCGGTACAGCTCGAGCTGCAGCATCCGCTCGTCCTTCTCGGCGGGGGTGCGCGGTGCCGCGCCGGTCTTCCAGTCGACGATCTCGAGGCGGCCACCGCGATCCTTCCGCCGGTAGACGGCGTCGAGCTTGCAGATGACGATGTGCGGGAGACCGTCCGGCCCGACGGTCGTGAAGTCGATCTCGGTCTCGACCTCGATCGGCTGCAGCGCCGCCCATTCGGAAGCGAGGAAGCGCTCACGCAGGGCGTCGAGGGCTGCGGCGTCCGCTGAGCCGGCCGCCGTGCCGGTCGCGTCGTCGTCGGTCTCCCACAGCGCATCGTCGATGGAGCCGCCGAGGCCGACGCGACCGGACCGCTGCTCGACCCAGGCGTGGAACAGCGTGCCCAGCCGCGTCTGGCGGAAGGGTCGCTCGGGCATCGGGCGGGCGATGGCGGCGAGGGTGCCCTCCAGGTCGGCGGCATAGTCCTTGTAGCGCGACGCCGCGATGCGGGTGGGCGCGGTGAGCGTCGGACGCGCGCGGCGGGCGTCGCGCTCCGCCAGCAGAAGCGCTGCCTGCGGCTCGAGCGCCGCCCGCGGTGCGGCAGCCGCCGCCTCGACGGCTGCCGCCGCCTGCGCCACGGCGGACCGGCGCGCACCGAGGGGGTCGATCGGCCACTGGAGCTCGCGGCGCTCACCCTGGTAGGGATCGTCGCCGGGCTCGTCGGCCGGAAGCGCCACGCCCAGCGCCTCGGAGATCTCGGTGAGGAAGGTGCTCCGCTGGCGCGGACGCTTGGTTCCCGACCAGGTGGCTCCGGTGAGCAGCAGGTGCTCCCGCGCCCGAGTGACGGCGACGTACGCCAGCCGACGGTCCTCCTCGAGCTGACGCTCCCGGTTGGCCTCGACGAACGCGTCCATCGCCGCCTTCAGCTCCTGCTGGGTCTGCGCAGAGCGCCACGCGAGCTCGGGGAGCCAGGCAGAGTCGCCGCGGAACGCGAACGGCAGGACGCCGAAGCCGAGCCACGCCCTGGTGTCGCGGGGCGCGCTGGGCAGCTCGTCCTTCACCATGCGGACGACGGCGACGGCGTCCCACTCGAGGCCCTTCGAGCCGTGGATCGTCAGCAGCTGCACCACGTCGTCCTCGGGCGGCTCCGTGCGCGGAGCGAACTCGTCCAGCTGCTCGGCGTGGTCGAGCCACGCGAGCAGGCTCGACAGCGACCCTGTCTCGTCGGCGGCGACGAAGGCGTGGACCTCGTCCACGAAGGCCCTGAGCTGTGCCGAGGCGACGCGAGCGGGACCTCGCGACTCGTTCGCCGCGAGTTCGATGTCGAGCCGCAGCTCCAGCTCGATCAGTCGCACCAGCTCGGGGATCGGCATGCCGCTCGCCTGGCGGAGCCCGGCGAAGACGGATGCCGCCTCCCGCAGCCGCTGCCGCGCACCGGCGGTGAAGCCGGCGAGCCAGCCGTGGTCGGGCTTCTGCCGCAGCACGAAGTCCAGCGCGTCCACAAGGGAGCCGTCGTCGTCGCCGGCGCTGCCGCGGATGCGTTCGACCACGTCGGGCGCGAGCGGGCGCAGCGCGGCGTCGTGCCGCGCCAGCCGGCGGGCGAGCGCCGCCAGCTCCCGGAGGTCGGGCAGCCCGATCGACCAGCGCGGGCCGGAGAGGAGCCGGATGAGCGCGGAGCCGGCCGAGGGATCGCTGATCACCCGCAATGCGCACACGACGTCGACCACCTCCGGGGTGGACAGCAGCCCGCCGAGTCCCAGGATGCGGTGCGGGATCCCGCGCCTGCCGAGAGCGTCGCCGAACCGCACCATGTGCTTCTTGCTCCGGAACAGGATCGCCCCGGTCGTGCCGAGACCGGTCTGCGCGCGCTCGGCGCGCACGCGCGCGAACCAGTCCGCCACCCGGTCGGCCTCGCTGTCGAGATCGCTGTCGAAAGCCAGCTCGACCAGTCCGCCGGGCGCTCCGGGGCGTGCGCGCAGCTCCTGGACGGGAACCGACGCCGACGCCGCAAGCGGCGCGAGCACGGCGTTGGCCGCCGTCAGCACCGACGCGCTGTTGCGCCAGCTCGTCAGCAGCGAGAACCGGGCGCACGGGGCGTCCGGCGAGAAGGCAGCCGGAAAGCCGCCGAGGTTGCCGGCGCTCGCGCCGCGCCACCCGTAGATAGCCTGATGCGGGTCGCCGACGGCCATCACACCGGTGCCGGCGAAGAGCGCGGCCAGCAGGTCGGTCTGCAGCACGGACGTGTCCTGGTACTCGTCCAGCAGCACCACGCGGTAGCGACCGCGCAGCTCGTCGACCACGGCGTGGTGGCCGGCCACCACCTCGAGCGCACCGGCCACCTGATCCGAGAAGTCGATCACCCCCAGGCGGCGCTTCTCGGCGGCGTACTCGCGCGCGAGGTCGGCGAGCATCGAGAGCCCGCCGACCTTCTCGATCGCCTCGAGCACATCCGCGTACACGGTCGTGCGCTTGTTCGTCGACGGAAGGTCTCGCACGACCTGGAATCGCTCGGGGAACGCGGCGAGTTCGTCGAAGTCGACGAGGTTGTCGACGCCGTCGCGCGCGATGCGCAGCGCCGCGTCGACGATCGTGCGCACCGCCTCACCCCGCTCCTCGAGGCGGGGATCGTCGGAGGCGAACACGACCCGGCGCATGAGCAGCCAGGCCGCGGACTCGGAGAGCACGGCCGACTCGGCATCCCGCCCGATCCGCAGCGCGTGCTCGCGCACGATCTGATCGGCGAAGCTGTTGTACGTCGCGACGGTCGGACGGTGCAGCAGCGCGTCGTCGGCGGACGCCTGGGGCACGGCGCCGACGGACCGGGCGAGGTCATCGAGCACGCGGTGTCGTTCGGCAGTGGCGCGGGCGCCCGCAGCGCCGGATCGCTCCAGCTCGCCGAGGATATCCAGGCGCCCGGCCGCGGCGAGCTCCGGGAGAGCGGGGACCAGCCCGCGCCTCTCGAACTCGGCCAGGCGCGCGAGCCGCTTCTGGATCCGCTCGGCCAGCTCCCCCGCGGCCTTGCGCGTGAAGGTGAGCCCGAGTACCTCATCGCGCCGCACCACGCCGTTCGCGACGAGCCAGACCACGCGCGCAGCCATCGTCTCGGTCTTGCCGCTGCCCGCGCCCGCGACGACCAGCGCCGGGGCCAGCGGCGCCTCGATCACCGCGGTCTGCTCATCGGTGGGCGGGAACTGGCCGAGGGCGGCCGCGATGACGCGCGCCGGCAGCCGGGTCGCCGGAGCAGGGCCGGGTGCGGCGGCGGGCGTCGCGGCCTGCGGGTCGAGGATGGTCACGACGCGCTCACCGCGCCGATCGTATGGATGCGGCAGAGGCCGTACGCGTGCTCATCACGGCAGTGCTCCTCGTACGGCGCGGTGAACGACTCGCCGCGCATGATCTCGACCGCCGTGCGGATGCGCGCGAGGAACGCCTCGCGCCGCTCGTCGTCGAACGGCGGCTGCCACGGTGTCGCGTAATCCGCCTTCGCGGCCGTCGGCCGCAGCACGAGCAGCTTGGCACCGCCCGGCGCGTACCCGCTCGCGGCGGGGATCGCCCCCGCCTCGTACGCGAGCTGGTACGCCGCCAGCTGCGGGTTGTCGAGCACTTTGGGGTCGGTCTGCGGCTCACGTTTTCCGGTCTTGAGATCCACGATGACCACGCTTCCTTCGGGCGTGAGCTCCACCCGGTCGATGTAGCCCGACAGGATCACGCGATGCGGCTCGCCGCCGAGCGGGCGCGGAGCGTCGGCGAGCGGGATGTCGACCTCGAAATGCGGCTCGGCGCCGATGAGGGTGCCCCCGGCATCCTCGAAGCGCCGCAGGTACAGATGCAGCCGCCTCACCAGATCGCGCGCCCGCGCCTGCTCCGCCCGGTCACGCCACGGAGCCTCGAAGGTCAGCTCGCCCCACCGCGACTCGACCTCGGCCCACAGCGACGCCTCGTCGGTGCCGGCCGCCTGCTCGAGCGCCGCGTGGATGATGGTGCCGAGTCCCGCCGTCGTGCTGCCCGGGTCGCCTCCCAGGTCGCCGATGACCCAGTTGAGGGCGCACTCCTCCAGCGCGTGCAGCCGCGACGGAGAAACCCGGACGTCCTCGCGGGTGAGATCGCGCAGGGCACCCGTCGAGGTGGGCGGCGCGATGCCGTACCAGTCGGCGGGTGCCGCCCCCGGGACGCCGGCGTCGGCCAGCAGCGCCAGCTGCTCCGCTGCCCGCGCCACCGAACCGACGGCCGGCACTGCTTCCGGTGCCGGGGCCAGACCCCGCATGCCCGCGGTGGTGAGGGTGCGGCGGTGGCGAGCGACCAGCCCGCGCAGCGACACCGGATGATCCAGGTCGAGCGATTCGGGATCGGGCAGGAGCTCGAAGAACACGCTCGGCCCGGTGTCGTCGTCGTCGACGGCCGTGACGATCGTGCGCGCCGTCGCGCGCGACAGCGCCCGGGCCAGCAGCCGCAGCTCGTCGTGCATCGCGGCCCGGCGCCGGTCGAAGATCCCGTCGGGCTCGTCGTCGCCACGGCGTGCGGCATCGGCCAGCCGCCACGTGTCGAGCAGGCCGCCGCGCAGGCGGGTGTTGGGCCACACCGCGTCCTGGACGCCGGCGACGACGACGGTGTCGAACTCGAGGCCGAGGGCGCCGGCCGGTGTCATGACGCGGACGCTGTCGGTGCGCGGGGGCGCCTCGAGCCGGTCCTCCGCCACGCCGCTGTCGAGGATGGAGCGCACGAACACGCGGGGATCGGCATCCAGCGACCGCTCGACGAAGCGCTTGGCCGCCTGGAAGAGCGCCACGAGCGCGTCGAGGTCGCGGTTCGCCTGCTCCGCGAGCGGACCGTTCCCGCGGGCGAGCTCTGACCAGGCGCGCTGCAGACCGCTGCGCTCCCACGCCGTCCACAGCAGCTCGTGCGCGGTCGCCCCGCGATCGAGGTCGGTGCGCAGCACTGCGATCGTGCGCGCGAGCGTGGCCGCGCGGCGCGCTTCGCGGGTATCGAGCACGTCGAACTCGATCGGCCGGCGCATCGCGGAGAGGACCAGATCGCGGCCCGATCGCTCGGGTTCGCGGATCGCTTCGTCCGGCGGATCGGCCGCCCGGCGCAGCTCGGCATGCCGCAGTGCCGACCGCAGCCGTCGCAGCTCGATCACGTCCAGACGCCCATAGGTCCCCACCAGCGCGCCGGAGACGTCCTCGAACGTCCAGTCGTCCTGCGCCGCCAGCTCGATCAGCCGCAGCAGGTCGGCGACCGGCCGGACAGCGCCGAGCGCGCGCCCCGGTCCACCCGCACGCGCGGGCACCTCGCGCGCGGACAGCTCCGCCTCGAGTGCGGCGACCTGGCGGGTGTCGTGCGCGATCACCGCGCACGCGTGCCACGGCACGCCGTCGTGCACGTGCCGTTCGCGCAGCACGCGGGCGATCGCGTCGTACTCCTCGGCCGCCGACCGCAGCGTCAGCGTCCGCACCGAGCCGTCCGGCACGGCATCGACCGCCGCCCGCCGGTGCGCGACGACCCCGACCGCCCCGATCCTCGCCGTCACGCCGTCGACGAGCGCACGCTGCCAGGCGGTGCCCCGGTGTCCCTCCGAGAGCACATGGACCGCACCCAGGGAGCCGGCGAGGCGGGCGAAGTTCTCGGGCGTGGCGCCTCGGAACGACCCCGAGCCGACGTCGGGGTCTCCGAAGGCGAGCACCGCCGCGCCGCGCGCGCGTATCGCCTCGAGCATCTCGACGGCGCCGAGGGTCAGCTCCTGCGCGTCGTCGACGAGCACCACCCGCGCCCGGTCGAGGGCGGGCGCTCCCGCAGGTGACGTGCGCAGCAGCCCGACCGCCTCGCGCACCAGCCCGGCGGCATCGCGATGGGCGCCGCGCATGCCGTCGCGCACCTGCAGGTACTCGGCGTAGAAGGACGACAGCGCCACCCACGCCGGCAGCTCGTGCCGCTCACCCAGGTCGCGCAGGCGCCGCGGGTCGATTCCGAGAGTCGTGCACTCGGCGAGGAACGTTCGCACTTCGGTGCGGAACCCGGCCGTATTGCGGATCGCCGGCCCCAGCCAGTCGGGCCAGCGCAGCACCCCGGCGGCCTCGTCCTCGTCGTCGCCCTCGAGGAGGTCGCGGATGATCTGGTCCTCGTCGCCACCCGTGAGAAGTTGCGGCGGCTCGGCGTCGACCGCCACCGCGTGCGCGCGGACGAGGTGGAAGGCGTAGGAGGCGACCGATCGCGCCAGCGGTCCGCTCGTGGCGACCTGCACGGCCAGCCCGAGGCGATCGCGCAGCGACGTCGCCGTCTGGCGCGACGGCGTGAGGACGAGCAGTGTGTCGGGATCGGCGCCCGCGTCGACCAGAGCCGCCACGCGGGCGACGAGCGTCGCCGACTTGCCGGTTCCCGGCGCGCCCACCACGACGCCGGAGGCGGTCCCGGGCAGCGCGATCACGGCACGCTGCTGCGCGTCGAAGGCGAGCGGCGCGCGCTCACCGCGTTCGGTACCCATGCCTCGACGGTAACCCGCGCGACCGACATCCGACCGTTCGCCCAGAGCGTTTCGGCGACGACCGGATGCCTCGCAGTGTTGTCGTAGAGTTGCCATGCGCCCGGGGAGCCCTGAGCCCCGCGCAGGAGGTCAGTCACGTGGAGATCCGCATCGGCATCGCGAACACCGGCCGCGAGCTCAACTTCGAGACGAACGAGCCGGCGGCCGACGTCAAGAAGTCCGTCGCCGCGGCGCTGGACGCCGGGGCCACGCATGTGACGTTCGCGGATGCGAAGGGCAACTCGTACATCGTCCCCACCGCGGGCCTGGCCTACGTCGAACTCGGCTCCGAGGAGTCGCGCCGCGTCGGCTTCGTCGCCTGATCCGGGGCCCTGCCGTGCAGATCCTCATCGCCTTCATCCTCGGTGCGGTCATCGGCACCGGCATCCACTTCCAGCTGCACCAGCGGCTCACCCGCGGCGCCGTGCTCGCGCCCATGATCGGCGCGGTGTCGGCGGGGGCGGCCTGGTCGATCCTCACCTGGCTGGGCGTCGGCATCGACACCGTGTGGCCGTGGCTGGCGGCGCTGGTGGTGCCCGTCGTCGTGACGTATCCGGTCGTGATTTTCGTCTCACGTGCCCGCGTGGGCCATGACGCGCGCGAGAAGGCGCGTCTCGGGATCGGCTGACCGCCGACTCAGGCGGCCAGCCCCATGGCGTCCATGCGCCGCGAGTGCGCCGCCATCAGCTCGGTGAACACCGGCTCGACCTTCTGCTGATCGGCGCGGCCGAACTCGGTGGGACGCAGGGCCGCGCGCGCGATGAGGAGCGTGTCGCCGACCAGCCGGCGCCCCCACAACGCCAGCAGCGATCGCCACTCGGGGTCGCTGGCGATGGTATCGGCGATCAGCTCGACGATCGCCTGGCGATCGGAGTCCGCCAGCAGGACGCGGGCCACACGGTCGCCGGTGTCGCCGTAGCTCGCGGACAGCGCCAGGTAGAAGTCGTCCAGGAGGCCGGCGGTGATGTGCACCGACAGCAGCGTCTCCGGCGTACGCACCCCGTGCGTCGCGGCGCGGAAGGCGTCCAGCGGCTCGCGGAAGGGGCGCATGATCTCCGTCGGATCGTCGCCACGCTCCCTGATGAGCGCGACGAGCGCCTCGTGCTTGGTCAGCGCGGCTCCGGCGGCGCGCGAGACCGCCTCCTTCTCGGCGAGCTCGGGGATGGTCTGGATCTGCTCGGTCAGCGTCTCGAAGAAGCCGAGCTGCAGGTACGCCGCCTGACCGAGGAAGGTGTCGATGTCGGGCGCCAGCTCCTCGAAGTCGACGCGATTGGCGCCGCTGAGCTCGTCACGCGAGCGCAACTGAAGCTTGCGCCCGGTGTCCCGGCGCTCCCAGAACCACTTCACCATGAACGAAAGCCTACGAGGGCGCGCGCCCGGAAGTGTCCGCGAGAGGCTCCTCGGGTATCGTGGGTGTCGGCCCCGGCGTCGGATCGGGGCGCCCGCGCCTGTGGGAAAGAAGGGCGTGGATCGCACTTCCGCCCGCGCGGCGACCTCGACGAGGCCGGAACACGCGCCCGGGCGACATCAACCCAGGCAGCATCCCACTGCCGGACAGGCACCCATCGTGACGACCTTCGCCGACCTCGGCGTCGATCAGGACATCATCGAGGCCCTCTCGGCGCGCGGCATCACCGACGCGTTCCCCATCCAGGAGCAGACCATCCCGCTGGGCCTGCCCGGTCAGGACATCATCGGGCAGGCCAAGACGGGCACCGGCAAGACCTTCGGCTTCGGCATCCCGGTCGTCCAGCGTCTCGGACTGGACCCCTCGCACGGCGTGAAGGCGCTCATCGTCGTCCCCACCCGCGAGCTGTGCGTGCAGGTCTACGAGGACATGGACATGCTGACGTCCAACCGCTCGACCAGCGTCGTGGCGATCTACGGCGGCAAGGCGTACGAGGGCCAGATCGATCAGCTCAAGGCCGGCGCCCAGATCGTCGTGGGCACGCCCGGCCGTCTCATCGACCTCAACAACCAGCGCCTGCTCGACCTGTCGAACGCGACAGAGGTGGTCCTGGACGAGGCGGACAAGATGCTCGACCTCGGGTTCCTCCCCGACATCGAGAAGATCTTCTCCAAGGTGCCGGCCGTGCGTCACACCCAGCTCTTCTCGGCGACCATGCCCGGGCCGATCGTCGCACTCGCGCGCAGGTTCATGTCCAACCCCATCCACATCCGGGCGACCGACCCCGACGAGGGCCTCACCCAGGCGAACATCCGCCACCTGGTCTACCGCGCGCACTCGCTCGACAAGGACGAGGTGATCGCGCGCATCCTGCAGGCCGACGGCCGGGGCAAGACCGTCATCTTCACGCGCACCAAGCGTGCCGCGCAGCGGCTCGTCGACGAGCTCAACGACCGGGGCTTCAACGCCGGCGCGGTGCACGGCGACATGAGCCAGGAGGCGCGCGAGCGCTCGATGGCCGGCTTCAAGGCCGGCAAGAAGGACGTGCTCATCGCCACCGACGTGGCCGCGCGCGGCATCGACGTCGACGACGTCACCCACGTCATCAACCACACCATCCCCGACGACGAGAAGACGTATCTCCACCGTGCCGGCCGCACCGGCCGCGCCGGCAAGACCGGCATCGCGGTGACCTTCGTGGACTGGGAGGACCTGCACAAGTGGGCCCTCATCAACCGCGCGCTCGAATTCGGCCAGCCCGAGCCGGTCGAGACGTACTCGTCGAGCCCGCACCTGTTCGCCGACCTCGACATTCCGGCCGGGACGAAGGGCCGCATCGCGACGGCTCCCCGGACGCAGGCCGTGCGGGTGCAGCCCGAGCGGGCGACGGATGCCGCCGCCGAGGTCGAGGCGAACGGCCAGGGACCCACCCGCCGGCGCCGGCGCCGGCGGGGCCAGGGCGAGCGGGTGGGCTCGACGTTCGAGACCGCCGAGGGCGGAGCGAAGGCGGCGCACGAGCACGGGGCGCCGAACGGCACCGCGGACCGCTCGTCCGACGGCGGCGGCACGCACGACGGCGGCGGCAAGGAGCACCACGACGGCAAGCCCGCGCCGGCCCGTCGGCGGCGCCGTCGGCGCGGCGGCGCCACGCCGGCGGGCGGTGCGCCGGTCGGCGCCTGACGCGCACCGTCCGCCGTGTCGACGGCGGACGGGACGAGCACGGCGCTAGTGTGAGCGCACACGGCGGATATCCGTCGTGACCTCGCATTCAAGAAAGGCGTATCGTGCGATTCCTCGATGCCGTCAACACCGCGTACGAGTACCAGGGATTTGGGGATCCTTCTGGGACATCATCTGGTGGTTCCTCTGGATCTTCTTCTTCGTCGTCTACCTGTTCGCGCTGTTCGCCGTGATCGGCGACCTGTTCCGCGACCACAAGCTCAACGGCTGGCTCAAGGCGGTGTGGATCGTCTTCCTGATCTTCGTGCCTTTCCTCACGCTGCTGGTCTATCTGATCGCGCGTGGCAAGGGCATGGCCGAACGCAGCGCGCGGGAGGCGGGCGAGATCCAGAAGGCGCAGGACGCTTACATCAAGTCGGTCGCCGGCGGCTCGGCAGCGAGCCCCGCCGACGAGATCGCCAAGGCCAAGGCGCTGCTGGACGCCGGGACGATCACGCAGGCCGAGTACGACGCGCTCAAAGCGCGGGCGCTGGGCTGACCCGGCGGGCAGCGCCCTCGCTCGCTCTCAGGGGTGAACGGGGGCGCTTCCCGTCGCGCGGGCCACGACGCGGGCGACCATGTCATCCGTCGTGGTGTTCTCCCCGGGGGTGTTGGGCTTGCCGAGCCCGTGGTAGTCGCTGGATCCGGTGACGATGAGGTCGCGCTCGCGGCACAGCGCTCGAAGGGTGCCCAGCGCCGGTTCCCGGTTCTCGCGATGCCCGAGCTCGAATCCGGCCAGGCCGGCATCCAGCATCCGCTCGATCAGCCGCATCGGCAGGAGACCGGCTCGCCCGGCGGGGTGGGCGATGATCGGCACGCCTCCGGCGCCGGAGACGAGCCCGACCGCGGTGACGGGGTCGGGCGCGTACAGGGCGACGTAGTAGTCCCCGCGCGGGCTGAGGATGCCGGAGAAGGCCTCCGCGCGATCGCGCACGAAGCCGCGCGCCACGAGCGCGTCGGCGATGTGGGGGCGTCCCACCGTGGCGCCGTCGGTGGTCTGGGCGAGGATGTCGTCCCACACCAGGTCGTAGTCGCGCGCGATGCGGTCGGCGATGAGACGCGCACGATCCAGTCGGGACGCCCGGATGCGGGTGGTCTCGGCGCGCAGGGCCGGCTCGTCGGGGTCGGGAAGGTAGGCCAGCACGTGGACGCTGCGCCATTCGTGCCGCGCCGACAGCTCCATGCCCGGAACGAAGGTCATGCCGAGCGACGACGCAGCCTCGGCCGCCTCGGCCCACCCCGACGTCGTGTCGTGGTCGGTCAGCGCCGCCGTGCGGATCCCGTGGCGGTGTGCCGCCGCCATCACCTCGGCCGGAGGCTGCGTGCCGTCGGAGTGCGCGGAGTGCAGGTGCAGGTCGCTCGGCCCCTCGAAGCGCTGCGGTCCCGGCATCCTCCGAGCGTAGCGCGGCATCCGGCGTCCACCGGAGCAGCGAGGTCCTGCGCCACGCCCGCCCGCTGACGGATCTCCCAGCCTGCTCGCATAGGCTCGCCGTCGTGCTTCGCCTGCTCGGGATCCTCCTCACCGTGCTGTGCGCCATCGGCGCGGCGGTGCTGACGTGGCCGGCGTTCTTCCGCGTCGAAAGGATCTTCCCGATCGCCCAGATCGTGTCCTTCCGTGGCATCCTCGCACTCGCCTTCCTCGCCGCGGCCGTCCTCGCGCTGCTGCTCGCCATCGCGCGGCCGATCCGCGCACTCGCGCTCTCCCTCGCGGTCGTCGCAGGCGTGGCGGGCGTGGCCAACCTGGCCGTCATCGCGGGACGCGGCGGCCTCGGCACGGATCCCCTCCCCGCGAAGACCGACGCCAGCATCCGCGTCATGACCTGGAACACCGCCGGGCCCGCGACAGCGCCGGAGACGATCGCGAAGATCGCGGTGGCGATGGATGCCGATGTCGTCGCGCTCCCCGAGACCACCATCGAGACCGGCGAGCGCGTCGCCATCGCCATGCGCGATCTCGGGCACCGGATGTGGGCGCACCACGCCGAGGACCCGTCCACGGAATGGGACGCCGGTTCCACGACGCTGCTCATCTCGCCCGAGATGGGCGACTACGCCGTCATCGAGTCGTCACGGGACGGCACCAGCAACACCTCGACCGTTCCGAGCGCCGTCGCGATGCCGGTGTCGGGGCAGGGTCCCATCGTCGTGGCCGCCCACGCCGTCGCCCCACGTCAGAGCTACATGCAGAGCTGGCGGGACGACCTGCGGTGGCTCGCCGACCAGTGCGTCGAGGGGAACGTCATCATGGCAGGCGACTTCAACGCCACCGTCGACCACATGTCGGGCCTGGGAATCGACGGCGGCACACTCGGTCACTGCCGCGACGCCGCCGTGGAGACCGGCAACGGCGCGCTCGGCACGTGGTCCACCGACGTCCCGGCCATCCTCGGCGCACCCATCGACCACATCATGGCCACCGAGCAGTGGCGCCCTTCGGGATCCATCGTGCTGCGCGCCCTGGACGGCTCGGGATCGGACCACCGCCCCCTCATCGTGCAGTACGAGCCGGCCGGCTGAGCCCGCTCGGCGCGGCACGCCCGTGCGAGACTGGATGCATGAGCAGCGCAGCCCACGAGACGTCGACCGGAGCCACGAGCACCGAGGAGACGGCGACCGCCGACACCCGCACGCAGCCCTCGACGAGCACCAACCGACGTCAGCCGTTCGGGCAGGGCTTCCTCGACACCATCTCCACCGGCTGGGCCGAACGCCCGGAGTCGGCCGCACCTCCGCGCGCCCAAGCACCCTTCGCGGCAGCACGGCGCGACGCGGTCTCGGCGGCCTTCCCCGGCCGGCGCCTGGTCATCCCGGCGGGCGAGCTGAAGCAGCGCAGCAACGACACCGACTACCCGTTCCGCGCGCACTCCGCCTTCTCCCACCTGACCGGCTGGGCATCCGAGTCCGAGCCCGGCGCGGTGCTGGTGTTCGAGCCCCGCTCCGGCGACGGCCACGACGTCACGCTGTTCTTCCGTGAGCGTGCCGATCGCTCCACGAGCGAGTTCTACTCGGATGCCTCCATCGGTGAGTTCTGGATCGGTCCGCGGCCTGCCCTGGCCGCGGTAGCGGCCGACCTGGGTGTGCCGACGGCGCACATCGACGACTTCGAGGAGCGCGACGGCGACGTGGTGCTCGGTGAGGACGCGGAGCTCACGCGCTTCGTCTCGGAGCTGCGCCTCGTGAAGGACTCGTACGAGATCGGCCAGATGGAGCTGGCGGTACGGGTGACCGCCGACGGCTTCGACGACATCGTCGCGGACCTGCCCGCGATCGTCGCCCACCCTCGCGGCGAGCGCGTCGTCGAGGGGGTGTTCCACCGGCGGGCCCGCAGCGACGGCAACGCGGTCGGCTACGACACCATCGCCGCCTCCGGACCGCATGCGTGCTACCTGCACTGGACGCGCAACGACGGCGCGGTGGTCCCGGGAGACCTGATCCTCATCGATGCGGGTGTCGAGCTCGACAGCCTGTACACCGCCGACATCACGCGGACCCTTCCGGTGAGCGGCCGGTTCACCGAGGTGCAGCGTCGCGTGTACGAGACCGTGCGCGAGGCCGCCGACGCGGCGTTCGCCGCCGCGAAGCCCGGAGTCCGCTTCCGCACCATCCATGAGGCGGCGATGGAGGTGATCGCCACGCGGGTCGCCGAATGGGGACTCCTGCCGGTCAGCGCGTCCGAGGCGCTCGATGCCGACCAGGGCGGCCACCACCGCCGCTACATGGTCCACGGCACGAGCCACCACCTCGGGATCGACGTCCACGACTGCGCGCAGGCACGCCGCGACATGTACTACGACGGGTTCCTCGAGCCCGGCATGGTCTTCACGATCGAACCGGGCCTCTACTTCCAGATCGACGACCTCACGGTGCCGGAGGAGTACCGCGGCATCGGCGTGCGGATCGAGGACGACATCCTGATGACCGCGGACGGGCCCGTGAACCTGTCGGCGGCGATCCCTCGGACCGCCGACGAGGTCGAGGCCTGGATCGCCCGCGGCGGCCGCTGACGTGCCGTACACGCCCCCGTCCTCGTTCACCACTCGCCCGACGCTCACCGGCACCTTCGGGATGTCGGCCACGACGCACTGGCTCGCGACCGCCACCGCACAGGCGGTGCTGGAGCGCGGCGGGAACGCCTTCGATGCGTCGGTCGCCGCGGCCTTCGTGCTGCATGTGGTCGAGCCGCACCTCAACGGCCCGGGCGGCGACCTCGTGGGCATCTTCCAGACCGCCGACGCAAGCGCCCCGACGGTGCTGATGGGCCAGGGCACGGCACCCGCGGCCGCGACGATCGACCACTACCGCGGGGCTGGCCTCGACCTCGTGCCCGGTGCCGGCGGGCTGGCGGCGGCTGTGCCCGGCGCGGTGGATGCGTGGCTCCTGCTCCTGCGCGACCACGGCACGTGGGAGCTGACCGACGTCCTGGCGTACGCGATCGGTTATGCGCGCGACGGTCACCCGCTGGTGGCCGGTGCCGCTGCGACGATCGCGCGGGTGGCCGAGCTCTTCCGGGACGACTGGCCGACCTCCGCGGCGCTGTGGCTGCCCGACGGCGAGCCCCCCGCCGCCGGGCGGATCCTGCGCAATCCCGCCTACGCGGAGGTGCTGGACGGCCTCGTGCATGCCTCGTGCACCGTGCGCGACGACGGTCCCGTCGGCCGCGCCGCGCGCATCGACGCCGCGCGCCGCGAATGGAGGAGCGGATTCGTCGCCCACGAGGCATCCGCGTTCCTCGGGCAGCCGCACCGCCACTCGGACGGGGGTGCCCACCCGGCGGTCATCACGGCCGACGACTTCGCGGGATTCGAGGCGACCTACGAACCCGCCGTCACGCGCGACTTCCGCGGGCGCACCGTCGCCAAAGCGGGAGCCTGGACCCAGGGACCTGCGCTGCTCCAGACGCTCGCGCTGCTCGAGCCGCTGGCCGACGACCTCCTCGATCCCTCGCAGGAGGCCGGCGCCCATACCGTCCTGGAGGCGCAGAAGCTGGCACTGGCCGACCGCGACGCCTGGTTCGGCGACGACGACGTCGACCTCGAGGCGCTGCTCTCCGAGGACTACCTCGCCGAGCGCCGCGCACTCATCGCCGACACCGCGTCGGCCGAGTTCCGGCCCGGCTCACCCTCCGGGACCACGCCGTTCCGCCCGCCGCTGCGCGAGACCTACGACGCCCGTGGGATCGGCACCGGAGAGCCCACCGTCGCCAGGACCGGCGAGACCCGCGGCGACACGTGCCACCTCGACGTCGTCGACCGGTGGGGCAACATCGTCTCGGCGACCCCGTCCGGCGGCTGGCTGCAGTCGTCGCCGACCATCCCGGCGCTGGGCTTCTGCCTGGGCACGCGCCTCCAGATGACGTGGCTCGAGCCGGGGCATCCGTCGTCGCTCGTTCCCGGTCGCAGGCCGCGCACGACGCTCACGCCCACTGTCGTGCTCCGTGACGGCGCGCCGGAGTTCGCGATCGGCTCGCCCGGCGGGGACCAGCAGGATCAGTGGCAGCTGCTCGCCCTGCTGCGCATCATCGTCGGCGGCTACACGCCGCAGCAGGCCATCGACGCACCGGCCCTGCACACCACTGCCATGCCCGAGTCCTTCTGGCCCCGCACCTGGACGCCCGCGGGAGCGGTCGTGGAGGGACGGCTGGGAGAGGCGGTGATCGAGGGGCTGGAGCGCCGAGGTCACCGCGTCACGCGGGCAGGCGACTGGTCGCTCGGCCGCGTCTCCGCCGTCGGCAGGGACATGGCTGCCGGGCTGCTGTGGGCGGCGGCCAATCCCCGCGGGATGCAGGGCTACGCCGCCGGACGCTGAGAACCGGGCCGCCCGCCACGCTCAGGCGGCGTTCTCCCGCAGCGGCGGCCCCACGTACCGTGCGGACGGCCGGATGATCTTGGGATCGGCCGCCTGCTCGAGGATGTGCGCCGTCCAGCCGACGGCCCTGGCAACGGCGAAGGTCGGTGTGAACATCGACCGGGGCAGGCCGCACTGCTCCATGACGATGGCCGCCCAGAACTCGACGTTGGTGTGCAGGTCGCGTCCGGGCTTCGCCTCGGCGAGCAGGCGCTGCGCCGCCGCCTCGAACCGCACCGCGAGGTCGACGCGAGCGCCGCCCGTGCGCAGCGCGATCCTCTTCATCAGCTCGGCGCGCGGGTCCGACGTCCGGTACACGGCGTGCCCGAAGCCCATCAGCCGCCGGCCCGCGGCGAGCTCGCCGCGGATCCACGGCTCGACGCGCTCCGGCGCGCCCACCGCATCCAGTCCGTCCAGCGCACGCGACGGCGCTCCCCCGTGCAGCGGTCCCGTCAGGGCCCCGAGGGCGCCGACGAGGCAGGCGGCGGTGTCCGCCCCGGTCGACGCGATGACCCGCGCGGTGAACGTCGAGGCGTTGAAGCCGTGGTCCATCACCGAGATCAGGTAGGCGGTCAGCGCCGCCTCGGCGTCTCCGTCCGGGACGCGCCCGGTCACCTGGTGGAGGTAGTCGGCGACCAGTCCCCGGCCCGTCAGCGGCGGCAGCGGCTGCTCGCCGTTCCTCCGGCGCCACAGGGCGCCCACGATGACCGGGGTCGACCCGGCGAAGGCGATCGCCTCGTCGAGGCGCTGTGCCGGGCCGAGATCGAAGACGGGACGGATGCCGCGCCTCGCCGCGAGCAGCGACCACGCGGCCGAGAGCCCCGCCATCACGTCCGGTGTCGCCGCCGTCACCGCCGCCACGACCGCCGCGACATCGCCGGCGAGGCTCGCCCGGATCTCCTCGATCCGACGCGCGAACGACCGGCGCCCGGCATCGGTCGCCTCCTCGCCGGTGACGAGAAGCTGCCACGCCTCTTCGAAACGGGCGGACTCGGCGAGGTCGATGGCCGAGCGGTCGCGGTACTGCAGCGCGCCCTCGGCACCCCGCACGTCGCTCACCGCCGTGTCGGCCACGATCACGCCCGCAAGCCCCCGAGGCGCCTGGATGACCGGCGATTCCGACGTCGTGCTCATGAGATCCCCTTCCTTGCAGGGGGCTCGGTGGCGAGCCCGCTACACTCAGGGTCTGACTTGATCGACCGTTCGTCAATCTTGATCGGATCAACCTCTATGACCGCTCTCCCCCGCCTCACCGCGGCCGAAGCCGCCGCCCGCCTGGGCGTGAAGCCGGAGTCGCTGTACGCGTACGTGTCCCGCGGGCTGCTGTCCCGCGAGCGCGACGCGGCCGGCTCGTGGTTCGACCCGCTCGAGGTGGAGGCTTTCGCCGGGCGCCGCCGGCGGCCCCCGGTCGCGCCGCGGGGTGCGACGCCGGGGACGCCGCTGATGGTGCTGGACACGCGGCTCGCGCACGTGGAGGACGACGTGCTGCTCTACCGCGAGCGGTCTGCAGCGCGGCTGGCTCGCGAGCAGACGTTCGAGGACGTCGTCCGCTGGCTGTGGGGGATGTCGGAGCTGCGCCCGCCGGACGCCGACGACCTGCAGCTCGCGCGTCGCTCGGTCGCGTCCCTCGGCGACGCCGCACGGCCCCTCGATCGGCTCGTCGCCGCCGTGACCGCGCTGGCCGCCGCGGACCCCCTCCGCGACGATCCGGCACCCGAGCACCTCACGCGCATCGGTGCCCGGCTGCTGACAGGACTTCCGGCAGCTCTTCAACCGACAAGGCCTCCCGGACCCGTCGCGCCGACGCTGTGGCGCGCGCTCGGGGGTCACGACGACGCGGAAGGCGAGCGCCTGCTCGACGCGGCGCTCATCCTCGTGATCGACCACGACCTGGCGGTCTCGACGCTCGCCGCCCGGGTGGCGGCATCCGCCCGCGCGTCGGGCTACGGGGTGGTGACGGCCGCGCTGGGAGCGTTCGATGCACCGCTGCACGGAACGGCGAGCCGCGCGGCGTGGCAGCTGCTGCGCACCGTCCGCGACGGTGAACCGGCCGCACCGGCGATCGCCCGCGCGGTGCGCGACGGCGGACGCGGCATCCCCGGCTTCGGCCAGTCGCTCTACGCCGACGGCGACATGCGGGCGGCGGTGCTCCTCGACCTGCTTCGCCGGCGACCCGCGACCGCCGAGGTGATGTCGGCCGTCGACGCCGTGACGGCCGAGGTGTCCAGACGCACCGACAGCCGCGCGAACGTCGACCTCGCACTGGCGGCGCTGACCCTCTGGGCCGGGATGACCGCGGACGCGGGCGGGGTCGTGTTCGCCGTGGGGCGTATCGCGGGCTGGATCTCCCACGCCCGGGACGAGTACGACGAGCGGCCTCTGAGACTGCGCCCGCGTGGGCGCTACGCCGGTCCGCCGGCGGCGGAGTGAGTCGCACGCAACCACGCGGCGACCGGGGACGCCAGCTCGGCGGCCACCTCGGCGGGCGCTCTCTTGCGGCCCTTCACCTCGAAGGAATGGCCGCCTCCCTCGACCCACCAGATCTTCGCCGACCGGCACGAGGCCACCGCCCGCTCGAGCTGATCGTGCGGGTCGACGAACGGATCGTTCGATCCCGTCACGAACAGCTGTGGCGGCGCGACGTCCGGCAGGTGCGCGACGCGCGCCTTGTCCGGGCTTCCGGGCGGGTGCAGCGGATAGCCCAGGTACGCCACGCCGGCCGGGTCGATCCCGCGCTCGGCCGCCGCCATCGACGCCATCCGCCCGCCGTACGACTTGCCCACGGCGAACACCGGCAGACCGGCGGCGCGCTCGGTCAACCCGGCGTGCACCGCCTGCCACGTCGCGATCGCGTGCGCGGCCGGGCCCGGCATCCGTCTTCCGGCCTGCGCGTAAGGGAAGTTGAACCGCAGCGTCGCGACCCCCGCCTCGGCGAGGGCGTCGGCGAAACCGGTGAGGAACGGATGCCGGAACCCCGCGCCCGCTCCATGGGCCAGGGCGGCGAACCCCCACGGGGTCGGCGGGATCACGAGGTCGGCGGAGACGTCCGCGCGGCCGTTCGGCAGCTCGACCGGGATCGTGATCGAGGTCGTCGAGGTCACGCGCGGTGGGGGCTGTCGTCTGCGACGGCGTCGGACGAGGGGTCGTGCGGTGGTGCGTCGTCGTCCTCGGCCGGTGCCGCGCCCGCAGCGGCCTCGGGCGTCGTGACGACGCGCTCGCCGTACTTGGGCGGTTCGTCCGTGGCGGCCGGCACCGCGGTCGCCGCCTGGCTCTGCGACGGGCTCGAGGGCGCGGTGGACTGCGGACCCAGCACCTGCCGGGCGCGGCTGACGCTGCCGTCGGTGACGGTGACCTCGTAATGGTCCGCGATGACCTGCATGACGGATGCGTAGTCCCGCCGGCGCCTGACGAACGAGTAGGCGACGATGCTCATGAGCATGCCGATCGCGATGCCCACGAACAGCACCCCGACGAATGCCTGGATCGGCACGGACGGCGAGCCGATGACCAGGATCGCCGAGAACAGCAGCCCGAGCAGCAGTCCGTTCACCGCGCCCGAGCGGGCGGCCGAGGCGTAGCCGAGTCGACCCGTGACCCGCTCGACCGAGCGCAGCCCCTGACCGACGATCGCGATCTCGCGCGCCGGGATCTCGGCGGCGATGAGAGAGGACACCGCCTTCTGCGCCGCCTCGTACGTCGGGAAGCTCGCCACCGTCTGTCCGACGGCGTCCGAGCCCTTCGCGGAGCGGCCTCCCATCATGGTCATCTCCCCATCCTCCCACGGCACGCGGACTACGCTGGGACGGGTGAGCACGCAGAGGGTTTTCGTCGCGCGCCTGTCCGGGTGCTCGGTCTTCGATCCCGTGGGCGACCGCCTCGGCAAGGTCCGTGACGTCGTCGTCATCTACCGAAAGGACGATCCCCCGCGTGTGATCGGTCTGGTGGTCGAGATCCCCGGCCGCCGCAACGTGTTCGTCTCGATCGGGCGGGTCACCTCGATCGCCACGGGCCAGGTCATCACGACCGGCCTCATCAACGTGCGCCGCTTCCAGCAGCGCGGCGGCGAAGTCCGCGTCATGGCGGAGATGCTCGGGCGCAAGGTGTTCTTCGCCGACGGCTCCGGAACCGCTGTCATCGAGGACGTCGCCATCGAGCGCAACCGTCTGGGCGAGTGGGATGTCGGGCAGCTCTTCCTGCGCAAGCCGAAGACCAGCGCCTCCCCCTTCGCCAAGGGCGCCACGACTTTCGCCAACTGGGACGCGGTGCGCGAGAGCCAGGTGCCCGGTGAGGCGCAGTCCGCCGAACAGCTGGTCGCCACTTATTCCGAGCTGCGCCCGGCGGATCTCGCCAACACCCTCCTCGACCTGCCGGAGGAGCGCCTCCTCGAGGTGGTCGAGGAGCTTCCCGACGACCGCCTCGCCGACGCGCTCGAGGAGATGCCGGAGGAGGAGCAGGTGCACATCCTCGAGGCGCTGGACGACGAGCGTGCCGCCGACATCCTCGACGCGATGGAGCCCGACGACGCAGCGGACGTGCTCGGCCAGCTCCCCGAGGACCAGCGCGAGGAGCTGCTGGACCTCATGGAGCCCGAGGAGGCGGAGGACGTCCGCGCGCTGCTGAAGTACGGCCCCGAGACCGCCGGCGGCCTCATGACGAGCGAGCCGATCGTGCTCTCCGCCGACGCGACGATCGCGGAGGCGCTGGCCCTCATCCGGCGGCACGAGCTGCACCCCGCGCTCGCCGCGGCGGTGTTCGTGACGCTCCCGCCGTACGAGACGCCCACCGGCCGGCTCCTGGGCACCGTCCACTTCCAGCGGATGCTGCGGTATCCGCCGCACGAGCGCCTCGGCGCGATCATCGACGACACCCTCGACCCGGTGCCGGCCACCGCATCAGCGGCCGAGGTGGCGCGTCTGCTCGCGTCGTACAACCTCGTGTCGCTGCCCGTCGTGGATCCGGCCCATCGCCTCGTCGGCGCGGTGAGCGTCGACGACGTGCTCGACCACCTGCTGCCCGAGGACTGGAGATCCCACGACGCCGAGGAGGGTGAACGTCCGGCGTCCGAACCCGTACCCACCACGACCGCGAGCATTCCCCGGAGGCGCTGATGGCCCGCAACACCCGTCAGCCCTCGCTCGACGCGCCCCGCGGCCGCTCCGGCATGCTGCAGCGCTCCCCGCAGCCGTCCAGCGACCGGTTCGGTCGCTTCTCCGAGGCGTTCGCCCGCGCGATGGGGACCTCCGGCTTCCTCATCGGGATGACGATCTTCGTCGTCGTGTGGCTCGCGTGGAACACGTTCGCGCCGCGGGAGTGGCAGTTCGATCCGCGCGAGTACAACTACACGCTCCTGACGCTGATCCTGTCGCTCCAGGCCTCGTACGCGGCGCCCCTCATCCTGCTGGCGCAGAACCGTCAGGACGACCGGGACCGCGTGCAGATCGAGCAGGATCGCCAGCGCGCCGAGCGCAACCTCGCCGACACCGAGTACCTCGCCCGCGAGGTGGTGGCGCTGCGCATGGCAGTGAAGGACTACGCCGACCAGGCCGTCAGCCGAGACGTGCTGCGCCACGAGCTGCGCGCTCTCGCGGACCGGCTCGACAGCAGCGCGGACGCCGCGCCCGACACTCCGGCCCGATGACCGACCCGCTCACGGACGCGGTCCGCACCGCGGTCGGCGCCGTCCCGGACCCGGAGCTGCGCCGCCCCATCGGCGAGCTCGACATGGTGCGGGAAGTGTCCGTCGGCGACGGGGGTGTCGCCAACGTGGGCATCGCGCTCACCATCGTCGGCTGTCCCGCCGCCGACCGGATCGCCGCGGACGTGCGCGCGGCCGCGGCATCCGTCCCCGGCGTCACGGAGGTCGAACTCGAGGTGGGCGTCATGACACCCGCGGAGCGGCACGCGCTCACCGAGCGGCTCCGCGGAAGGCGGGGGCGCGAGATGCCCTTCGGGCCCGGGACGCTCACCCGCGTCATCGCCGTCACGAGCGGCAAGGGCGGCGTGGGCAAGTCCACCGTCACCGCCAATCTCGCCGTCGCGCTCGCCGCGCGCGGCCTCGCCGTCGGTCTCATCGACGCCGACGTGCACGGGTTCTCGATCCCCGCCCAGCTGGGGCTGGTCGCCGCGGACGGCTCGGTGCCGCAGCCCACCCGCGTGGACGACCTGATGCTGCCGCCGGTCGCCCACGGCGTGAAGACGATCTCGATCGGGATGTTCCTGCGCCGCGGCGCCGATGACGGCGCGATCGGCGCCGTCGCGTGGCGCGGTCCGATGCTGCACCGGACGGTGCAGCAGTTCCTCACCGACGTCTACTTCGGGGACCTCGACGTGCTGCTGCTGGACATGCCGCCGGGCACCGGCGACATCGCGATCTCCGTCGGACAGCTGCTGCCCAACGCCGAGGTGCTCGTGGTGACCACTCCGCAGGCTGCGGCATCCGATGTGGCGGTGCGCAGCGGCCTGGTGGCCCGGCAGACCGGACAGCGCGTCATCGGCGTGGTCGAGAACATGGGCGCGATGACGCTTCCAGACGGGACGCTCCTCCCGCTCTTCGGCGAAGGCGGCGGAGCCGCGGTCGCCGACGCGCTGTCGCGCGCCGGATCGGAGGTTCCGCTGCTCGCCTCCGTGCCGCTGAGCCCCGCGCTGCGGGCGGATGCCGACGCCGGCGTCCCTGCGGTCCTCGCCCACCCCGACGATCCGGCCGCACGCGCCATCGCCGACGTCGCCGAGGCGCTCGCCACCACCCCTCGGGGGCTGTCCGGGCGCGCGCTCCCGCTCCGTCTGCGCTGAGCTGCGCGATCAGGTGGCCTCGCTGTCGAACGGCGGCGGACCGGCCTCCGGGCCGCGGAACGGCGACTTCACCGGCTGCTCCGGCGGCGCCAGGGCGCTGGTGGCAGCGCCCGCCACCTGCGCCGCGCGGACGGTCGGCACCGGTGCGTCGTCGAGGAGCGCCTCGCGGATGATGCGCCGCGGATCATACTGCCGGGGATCGAGCGTGCGCCAGTCGACGTCGTCGAAGTCCTCGCCCATCTCGTCGCGCACCCGGGTCTTGGCCGTCGACACCCATTCCCGCGCGCGCTTGGTGAACTGCGCCAGCGACTCCGCGTAGCGAGGCAGCCGCTCGGGTCCGACGATGAGTGCCGCAACGAGTCCGATCAGCAGCAGCTTCTCGATCGTGAGGCCGAAGATCATGACATCAGGTTACCGCCGCGCCTGTGCGGCCAGCGCCGCGGCGCCGCGTAGGCTGGCCGTCGGAGGGATGTGCATGGGAGAGCACGACGCGAACCAGCGGTTCGTCGACGAGGTGACCAACGAGCCGGATCACATCGCCCGAGCCCGCGCCCACGCGCTCGAGCTGGGTGCGGCCCCGATCAGTCCCGCCGTCGGCGCCCAGTGCGCCGTGATCGCCGCGGTCTCGCAGGCCCTCAACATCGTGGAGATCGGCACGGGCGCCGGCGTCTCGGGACTGTGGCTGCTCCGCGGCTCGCCGCGCGCCACGCTCACCACCATCGACAAGGAGCCCGAGCACCTCGGCGCCGCCCGCCAGGCGTTCACCGACGCTCGCGTCCCCCCAGCGCGGGCGCGCTTCATCACCGGCCGCGCGGCGGAGGTGCTCCCCCGCATGAACGAGGCGTCCTACGACATCGTGCTGGTCGACGCCGACCCCGAGGGTGTCATCGAGTACGTCGAGCACGGCTTGCGCCTGGTCCGCGCCGGCGGGACGGTGCTCGTGCCCCGCGTGCTCGCTGGCGGGGCGGTCGCCGACCCGGTACGGCGGGATCCCGTGACCTCGGCCTACCGGTCGCTCATCCAGGAGACGCAGGGCTCGCCCGCCGTCATCGGGGCGCTTTCGATCACGGGTGAGGGACTCCTCCAGCTCACGACCGTCCCGACCACCTGACTCGGCTCCGCAGACAGGAACGGCCGGCCCTGAGAGGACCGGCCGTTCACGCGAATGCTTGTCACGCGGCGTTGACGACGCCCCCCAGGACGTCGTAGAGCTCCTTGGCCTCAGCGTCGTTCACCGAGACGACGAGGCGGCCGCCTCCCTCGAGCGGCACGCGCACGATGATGAGTCGACCCTCCTTCACGGCCTCCATCGGCCCGTCTCCGGTTCTCGGCTTCATGGCTGCCATTGCGGCTCCTTTACATCGATGGTCTGCGCCTCAAGTTTATCGTGAGGCAATAGTGAACGGGCACGCTTGGGGAAAGCGGCATCCGTGTCGGTCGGGTCAAGGGACCTGCCACGTCTGGTTGCCGAGGGCGTACATGTTGTAGATCCACCACCACTGTCCGACCAGGCAGACGACGAGCACGCTCGCGCGCCACAGGCGGGACCGAGGCACCGCGAAGGCGCCCCACAGCGGCGAGAGGGGCACGAGCAGCCGGAAGACGCTCGACTGCGGGAAGAAGACCAGCAGGAGGTAGACCAGGTAGCTCACGCTCCACAGCCGCAGCTCCACGCCCAGCCGGCGCACCTGGGGCAGGAAGAGCAGCGCCGCGGCGATCAGCACCACAGCGCCGGCGAGAGCCGCATAGCCGAGCTGGACGGGCAGGTTCCACATCGTGCCGAACCAGAACGCGATACCGGCGAGGAACGGCTCGAACGGCACGAAGGCCGCATCACCGGGAACCCAGTTGCGGCGCCAGGCGAGTTCCGTCGCGAGGTAGGCGTCGGGCACACCGGTGATCCAGCCCGCGATGAACTGCCAGGCGAACCCTGCGCCCGCAGCGAGCAGTCCGAGGAGCACGATGTGGACGACCTCGGCGACCGGCAACGGCTCGCGCGATCTGGTCGCCCAGCGCCAGACGCCGAAGAGCGCGAGGAACAGCGAGAAGGCCAGCACTCCGGGCCTCGTGAACGCCATGAGCGGGATGAGCGCGTACAGCCAGCCGTACCGGCGGTGCAGCACGCACCACAGCGAGCAGAACAGCCACAGCAGGTTCAGCGACTCCGCGTAGCCGACATGGAACAGCGCAGCCAGGGGGCCCGCAGCGAAGAACGCGACGGCCCACAGCGCCGCGCGATGATCGAGCCTGGGCCGCAGCAGGTGGTAGAGGACGACGGATGCCCCGTACCCGGCGACCAGCGACACGATCGCAGCGCCATACGCCCACGAGCCGAACGGCAGGGAGACCAGCTGCGCAAGGTGAGGGTAGAGCGGGAGGAACGCCCAGGCGTTCTCGGCGACCTGGCCCGATTCCGTCAGCGGCAGCTCGGTCGGATACCCGGAGTAGGCGATCAGCCAGTACCACGAGCCGTCCCACGCCACGACGGTGTCGGTGAGTTCAGCATCCGGGCCCATGCGCGAGCCGTAGCCCGACAGCTCCGCCGCGACGACCAGCATCGCGGTCGTGACCGCACGAGCGCCGAGGTAGATCGCGGCGACGACCAGAGCGGCGCGCGCCGCAGCCGGCGGCGCCGCCCGAGCGGTCAGCTCGCGCTCAGCCACGAGCGCAAGCCTCGCTCGACCGCTTCGATCTGCGAGATGGCCACGCGCTCCTCGTCGTGATGGGCGAGGTGCGGGTCGCCGGGGCCATAGTTCACCGCAGGAACGCCGAGCGCGCTGAAGCGCGCGACGTCGGTCCATCCGTACTTGGGGCGCGGCTCGGCTCCGACGGCGGCGAGGAACTCCTGGGCGAGCGCGGCATCGAGGCCCGGACGGGCGCCGGCGGCGGCGTCCACGATCTGGACGTCGAACCCGGCGAGGACATCGCGCACGTGGCGTTCGGCCTCGGCGACGTCACGACTCGGCGCGAAGCGGTAGTTGACCTCGACCTCGCACAGATCCGGGATCACGTTCCCGGCGACGCCCCCGCCGATGCGGACGGCGTTCAAGCCCTCCCGGTACACGAGTCCTTCCACTTCGACCTCTCGCGGGCGGTATTCCGCGAGGCGGTTGAGGACCGGGGCGGCCTTGTGGATCGCGTTCTCGCCGATCCACGCCCGCGCGCTGTGGGCTCGGACGCCGGAGGTGCGCACGATCGCTCGCAGGTTGCCGTTGCAGCCGCCTTCGACCTCGCCATTGGACGGCTCGCCGAGAATGGCGAAGTCGCCGGCGAAGAGGTCGGGACGGGTTCGGGCCAGCCGGGTGAGTCCGTTGAGGTCGGCGTCGACCTCCTCGTGGTCGTACCACATCCAGGTGATGTCGACGCGAGGTGCGGCCAGCTCGACCGCGAGCTTGAGCTGCACCGCGACGCCGGCCTTCATGTCGACGGTGCCCCGGCCCCAGAGGAACGGCTGCCCGTCGACGTCGATGTCCTTCGTGGGCACGTTGCCGTTGATGGGCACGGTGTCGATATGCCCGGCGATCACGACGCGCTGCGCCCGGCCGAGGTCGGTGCGGGCGACGATCGTGTCGCCGTCCCGATAGACGTCGAGGTGCGGCAGCGGTGAGACGGTGTCGAAGATCGCATCCGCGAGAGTCTTCTCATCGCCGGACACGCTCGGGATGTCGCAGATGGCGCGTGTGAGGTCGACGGCGGACAGGGAGGGATCCAGCGGCGGCATCCCTCGAGTCTACCGAGGGACGAATGCACGCCTTAACGCGGAATGGCCACCCTGCGTTGGGTGGCCATTCCGTGTAATGGGTGTCCGGCGGTGTCCTACTCTCCCACAGGGTCCCCCCTGCAGTACCATCGGCGCTGAGAGGCTTAGCTTCCGGGTTCGGAATGGGACCGGGCGTTTCCCTCTCGCTATGGCCGCCGAAACTCTGTTGATGTTTCAGTCATGCACAACGACAAGTCTGCTGTTTTGTTGTTGTTTGGTTTCCGACCGTACATCGGGAACCACTCAGTGGACGCGGGCACCAGCGAGGGCGTTATCAAGTCATCGGCTTATTAGTACCAGTCAGCTGCACGCATTGCTGCGCTTCCACATCTGGCCTATCAACCCAGTAGTCTGGCTGGGAGCCTCTCACCCCGAAGGGTATGGAAGTCTCATCTTGAGGCCGGCTTCCCGCTTAGATGCTTTCAGCGGTTATCCATCCCGAACGTAGCTAACCAGCGGTGCACTTGGCAGTACAACTGGCACACCAGAGGTTCGTCCAACCCGGTCCTCTCGTACTAGGGTCAGATCCTCTCAAACTTCCTACGCGCGCAGCGGATAGGGACCGAACTGTCTCACGACGTTCTAAACCCAGCTCGCGTACCGCTTTAATGGGCGAACAGCCCAACCCTTGGGACCTACTCCAGCCCCAGGATGCGACGAGCCGACATCGAGGTGCCAAACCATGCCGTCGATATGGACTCTTGGGCAAGATCAGCCTGTTATCCCCGAGGTACCTTTTATCCGTTGAGCGACAGCGCTTCCACAAGCCACTGCCGGATCACTAGTCCCGACTTTCGTCCCTGCTCGACCTGTCAGTCTCACAGTCAAGCTCCCTTGTGCACTTACACTCGCCACCTGATTGCCAACCAGGTTGAGGGAACCTTTGGGCGCCTCCGTTACTTTTTGGGAGGCAACCGCCCCAGTTAAACTACCCACCAGGCACTGTCCCTGAACCGGATCACGGTTCGAAGTTAGACATCCAGAGTGACCAGAGTGGTATTTCAACAACGACTCCACGAATACTGGCGTATCCGCTTCACAGTCTCCCACCTATCCTACACAAGCCACACCGAACACCAATACCAAGCTGTAGTAAAGGTCACGGGGTCTTTCCGTCCTGCTGCGCGTAACGAGCATCTTTACTCGTAATGCAATTTCGCCGAGTTCGCGGTTGAGACAGTTGGGAAGTCGTTACGCCATTCGTGCAGGTCGGAACTTACCCGACAAGGAATTTCGCTACCTTAGGATGGTTATAGTTACCACCGCCGTTTACTGGGGCTTAAATTCTCAGCTTCGCTCCGAAGAGCTGACCGGTCCTCTTAACCTTCCAGCACCGGGCAGGCGTCAGTCCGTATACATCGTCTTGCGACTTGGCACGGACCTGTGTTTTTAGTAAACAGTCGCTACCCACTAGTCTCTGCGGCCACCACGCCCTTTTCCCAGCAAGTGGGTATAAGCGGATGGCCCCCCTTCTCCCGAAGTTACGGGGGCATTTTGCCGAGTTCCTTAACCACGATTCTCTCGATCTCCTCGGTATTCTCTACCTGACCACCTGAGTCGGTTTGGGGTACGGGCGGCTAGAACCTCGCGTCGATGCTTTTCTCGGCAGCATAGGATCACCCACTTTTCATCCGCATCGTGTCTCAGCCTGTACGAGTCACGGATTTGCCTATGACTCGGCCTACGCACTTGCCCCGGGACAACCATCGCCCGGGATGGGCTACCTTCCTGCGTCACACCTGTTAATACGCTAACCGCCTCAGCATGGGGTCGTGCGCTAGGCCCACCGCATCACCCCGAAGGGATCCGTCAGTGGGATTCAGACACTTAGCACTACTGGATTGGTTGGGGCGGTTCTTCGCCGGTACGGGAATATCAACCCGTTGTCCATCGACTACGCCTGTCGGCCTCGCCTTAGGTCCCGACTTACCCAGGGAAGATTAGCTTGACCCTGGAACCCTTGGTCTTTCGGAGGACGTGTTTCTCACACGTCTTTCGCTACTCATGCCTGCATTCTCACTCGTGTGGCGTCCACGGCTGGGTCACCCCGCCGCTTCACTCGCCACACGACGCTCTCCTACCCATCAACACGGCTGGACCACGAAGGCCTACCAATAATGTCAATGCCACAACTTCGGTGGCGTGCTTGAGCCCCGTTACATTGTCGGCGCGGAATCACTTGACCAGTGAGCTATTACGCACTCTTTCAAGGGTGGCTGCTTCTAAGCCAACCTCCTGGTTGTCTGAGCAACTCCACATCCTTTCCCACTTAGCACGCGCTTAGGGACCTTAGATGGTGGTCTGGGTTGTTTCCCTCTCGACTATGAAGCTTATCCCCCACAGTCTCACTGCTGCGCTCTCACTTACCGGCATTCGGAGTTTGGCTGACGTCAGTAACCTTGTAGGGCCCATCGGCCATCCAGTAGCTCTACCTCCGGCAAGAAACACGCAACGCTGCACCTAAATGCATTTCGGAGAGAACCAGCTATCACGAAGTTTGATTGGCCTTTCACCCCTATCCACAGCTCATCCCCTCAGTTTTCAACCTAAGTGGGTTCGGCCCTCCACGACGTCTTACCGTCGCTTCAGCCTGGCCATGGATAGATCACTTCGCTTCGGGTCTAGGACATGCGACTGAATCGCCCTATTCAGACTCGCTTTCGCTACGGCTACCCCACCCGGGTTAACCTCGCCACATATCGCTAACTCGCAGGCTCATTCTTCAAAAGGCACGCTGTCACACCTACCAGGGGTGCTCCAACGGTTTGTAAGCAAACGGTTTCAGGTACTATTTCACTCCCCTCCCGGGGTACTTTTCACCTTTCCCTCACGGTACTTGTCCGCTATCGGTCATCTGGGAGTATTTAGGCTTATCAGGTGGTCCTGACAGATTCACACGGGATTTCTCGGGCCCCGTGCTACTTGGGATACTCTCCACGTCAGAACACGCATTTCGACTACGGGGCTGGCACCCACTCTGGCCCGCCTTTCAAGACGGTTCGTCTATACGCTTCTGTCACGTCGACCACTCGGCAGAATGGTCAGGAAAGTCCCGCAACCCCCCACATGCAACGCCTGCCGGCTCTCACACACATGAGGTTTAGCCTCATCCGATTTCGCTCGCCACTACTCACGGAATCACGGTTGTTTTCTCTTCCTGTGGGTACTGAGATGTTTCACTTCCCCACGTTCCCTCTACCCGCCCTATATATTCAGGCGGGAGTCACTGGGTCGGCACGCCGCCCAGCGGGGTTTCCCCATTCGGACACCCTCGGATCAAAACTTGCTTATCAGTTCCCCGAGGCTTATCGCAGATTGCTACGTCCTTCTTCGGCTCCAGATGCCAAGGCATCCACCGTTTGCTCTTAAAGACTTGAAAACATGAGAATCAAAACTCGGGCCACACCCCAAAAGGAATGCGACCAGAAATTGACTAATGATCTAAAAAGATCATCTCGAAACGCGACCCCGAAACCGGGGCCGCATCTTTAAGATGCTCGCGTCCACTGTGTAGTTCTCAAAGTACGGGCGGCACCCCCACACCCACCAGCACGAACCGGCAGCACAGGAGGCCCAGAGAGTCGCAACACCACCCCACCAAAACGGGGCAGGCGTCCGGTCCCTCAGGACCCAACAGCGTGCAGGCACCCCGCTCACCAACCCCCACCCTCCAACCCGGCCCGAAGACCCGGCGTACTAGTAGGAACCAGCTGCGCTGATGCCATGTCAAATGTTCCACCCACGAGCCCCAACCAGGAACATCCGTCCTGATCTGGGTCCTACGATCCGAAGACCGAGGTGCTCCTTAGAAAGGAGGTGATCCAGCCGCACCTTCCGGTACGGCTACCTTGTTACGACTTAGTCCTAATTACCGATCCCACCTTCGACGGCTCCCCCCACAAGGGTTGGGCCACCGGCTTCAGGTGTTACCGACTTTCATGACTTGACGGGCGGTGTGTACAAGACCCGGGAACGTATTCACCGCAGCGTTGCTGATCTGCGATTACTAGCGACTCCGACTTCATGAGGTCGAGTTGCAGACCTCAATCCGAACTGGGACCGGCTTTTTGGGATTCGCTCCACCTCACGGTATTGCAGCCCTTTGTACCGGCCATTGTAGCATGCGTGAAGCCCAAGACATAAGGGGCATGATGATTTGACGTCATCCCCACCTTCCTCCGAGTTGACCCCGGCAGTATCCCATGAGTTCCCACCATTACGTGCTGGCAACATAGAACGAGGGTTGCGCTCGTTGCGGGACTTAACCCAACATCTCACGACACGAGCTGACGACAACCATGCACCACCTGTTCACGAGTGTCCAAAGAGTCCCCTATTTCTAGGGTGTTCTCGTGTATGTCAAGCCTTGGTAAGGTTCTTCGCGTTGCATCGAATTAATCCGCATGCTCCGCCGCTTGTGCGGGTCCCCGTCAATTCCTTTGAGTTTTAGCCTTGCGGCCGTACTCCCCAGGCGGGGAACTTAATGCGTTAGCTGCGTCACGGAATCCGTGGAAAGGACCCCACAACTAGTTCCCAACGTTTACGGGGTGGACTACCAGGGTATCTAAGCCTGTTTGCTCCCCACCCTTTCGCTCCTCAGCGTCAGTTACGGCCCAGAGATCTGCCTTCGCCATCGGTGTTCCTCCTGATATCTGCGCATTCCACCGCTACACCAGGAATTCCAATCTCCCCTACCGCACTCTAGTCTGCCCGTACCCACTGCAGGCCCGAGGTTGAGCCTCGGGATTTCACAGCAGACGCGACAAACCGCCTACGAGCTCTTTACGCCCAATAATTCCGGATAACGCTTGCGCCCTACGTATTACCGCGGCTGCTGGCACGTAGTTAGCCGGCGCTTTTTCTGCAAGTACCGTCACAAAAAGCTTCTTCCTTGCTAAAAGAGGTTTACAACCCGAAGGCCGTCATCCCTCACGCGGCGTTGCTGCATCAGGCTTCCGCCCATTGTGCAATATTCCCCACTGCTGCCTCCCGTAGGAGTCTGGGCCGTGTCTCAGTCCCAGTGTGGCCGGTCACCCTCTCAGGCCGGCTACCCGTCGACGCCTTGGTGAGCCATTACCTCACCAACAAGCTGATAGGCCGCGAGCCCATCCCAGACCGAAAAATCTTTCCAACCACTGACCATGCGGCCGCGATTCATATCCAGTATTAGACGCCGTTTCCAGCGCTTATCCCAGAGTCCAGGGCAGGTTGCTCACGTGTTACTCACCCGTTCGCCACTGATCCACCCAGCAAGCTGAGCTTCACCGTTCGACTTGCATGTGTTAAGCACGCCGCCAGCGTTCATCCTGAGCCAGGATCAAACTCTCCATAAAAAAATGATGCCCACCAGAAACCGGGAAAACAGTTCACCAGCAGACGAGTTCAACCATGACCAAAAACGAATATCAAACTGACATCCATGAATTGATCCAAAAAAGACCCCCACCAACCGAAAAAACCGGTCGACAGAGAAAAAAATTGGCATTTGACAAGTGCACGCTGTTGAGTTCTCAAAGATCGGACGCACCAGCCAGCAGAGAGTCGCAGACCCTGCTGCCCCGGCTGGGCAACTTCACTATCTTATCTCCCCGAAGCCGTTCCGTCAAACTGACCGGAGCCCTTCGAGCGAGTCCCCCACGCATCCGACGAGCGGACGATCTGCTGCGCAGATCAGTGTGTGGGAGGTGGTCCGCTGCTTGAGGGGAGCCAGGCCTTCCGGCCTCCGCTCTACCCTTTGGGGCGAACAAGGAATACTTTACGTGCGCTCGGCCGGGTCGTCGAATCCGCCTCGCATCCCGGGCGTGTCGCGCGTGCTGATCGGCGTCCTCATGCGGAATCCCGACCCGCCGACGACCGCGGCAGCCAGCACCGCCGGGGTCAGGGAGCCGCGATCCGCGCCCGGCGCACCTGCACGACGAGGCAGAGCGCGACGGTCGCGGCACCCCAGATGGCACACGCCGGGGGGAGCACGCGATATCCCAGGTGCGCCGCGGTGAACTCATGGTCGAGCCCGCCGTACACGGCGAGCCCCCACAGCCACGCGACCAGGAGCACGACGGGAAGCGACGCCCACCACGTCCAGCGGACCCAGCCCGGCAGCACATGGACCGGGGCTGCCGCTGTCCGACGCCGCGCGAGCCACACCACCATCCACGCCCCGATCACCGCAAGCCCGATGACGCTCGATCCGTGCTGGAGCCAGCGGAACCCCGGGAGCGGGCCCCAATCATCCGCCAACGCCGGGATCGCCGTCGTCCCCCACCGGCCCTCGTGGGTGAAGAAATCCCACACGATGTGGCTCACGACCCCGATCGCGAGCGACGCCACGAGCAGCAGGAGACCCGGCCACCCTCCGCGCCGGTCGCCCGGAGCACCCCCGAGCGTCTCGCGGAGGGCGGCGCCCGCTCCGGCATCCCACGACGCGGGCAGGCGCACAGCGAGCCGGCGCGGTGCGAGCTCCCGCGCAGCCGGACGCAGAAGGCAGCGCCACACGAGCAGGAGGACGAAGGCCACCGCGATCGTCACGGGCAGCCATGCCGGCGAGTGCGTGAGCCCGTAGTGCAGCGGAAGCGCCCGCACGAAAAGCGGCAGGTCGGGAGTCATCGCGCCGATCGCGATCGCGGCGGGCACGAGCGGCGTGCGGAGGAAGGGCAGCGCGATGACGGCATGACTCGGAGTGAACGGCATCCGTCACCCCTTCATGGTCGGCGCGAGCGGGCGCACGGCCGCCGGCTCAGTGGACGAGCACACCCGCGAGCGTCTTCTTGCCGCGTCGCAGCACGGACACCCCGCCTGGCAGGCCACCGGTCACGACGGCCGAGTCGTCGTCGACCTTGACTCCGTCCAGAGACACTCCGCCCTGCGCGATCGCCCGGCGACCCTCCGAGAGGCTGCCCACGAGACCGGTGTCGACGAGCGCCTGCACCACGGGAGTCCCGGCCGGCACGGACGCGTTCGGCAGCTCGTCCAGCGCGTGACGCAGCGTCGCGGCGTCGAGCGACGTCAGATCGCCCTGGCCGAAGAGCGCTTCGGATGCCGCGACCACGGCGGCCGTGGCATCCGTGCCGTGCACGAAGGTGGTGACCTCCAGCGCGAGGCGCTTCTGGGCTGCGCGGCGGAACGGCTCGTCGGCCACGAGGCGCTCGTAGTCCTCGATCTCGGCGCGCGTCAGGAACGTGAAGATCTTCAGGCGCTGGATGACGTCGGCGTCGTCGGTGTTGAGCCAGAACTGGTACATCCGGTACGGGCTGCACATCGCGGCATCGAGCCAGATGGCGTTGCCCTCGCTCTTGCCGAACTTCGTGCCGTCGCTGTTGGTGATGAGCGGCGTCCCGATGGCATGGACGTGCGTGCCTTCGACGCGGTGGATGAGGTCGGTGCCGCTGGTGAGATTCCCCCACTGATCACTGCCGCCGGTCTGCAGCACGCAGCCGTACTGACGGTACAACTCGAGGTAGTCCAGGCCCTGCAGGATCTGGTAGCTGAACTCGGTGTAGCTGATGCCCGCGTCGGAGTTCAGGCGCGCCGCGACCGCGTCCTTCTTGAGCATCGTGCCCACGCGGTAGTGCTTCCCGATCTCGCGCAGGAAGTCGATGGCGCTCAACGGCGCGGTCCAGTCGAGATTGTTGACGATGCGCGCGGCGTTGTCGCCGTCGAAGCTCAGGAAGCGCTCGACCTGGGAACGCAGGTAGCCGACCCACTCGGCGACGGTCTCCTTGGTGTTCAGGGTGCGCTCCGCAGACGGCCGCGGGTCGCCCACGAGGCCGGTGGATCCGCCGACGAGCCCCAGCGGCTTGTGACCGGCGAGCTGAAGGCGGCGCATCGTGAGCAGCTGGACGAGGTTGCCCAGGTGCAGGCTGGGCGCCGTCGGATCGAAGCCGCAGTAGTACGTCACCGGCTCCCCGCCGAGAAGGGCGCGCAGCGCCTCCTGATCGGTGGACACGTGCACGAGCCCTCGCCACACGATCTCGTCCCACACGTTCTCGAACGTCGGGTCGTTGGCGGGCGCGGTCGCGCTCACGACGGTTTCAGACACGCGTTTCAGGCTATCAGCGGGCATGCGGGGCCCCGCGTCCGGGTTCGCGGGCGCGATCCTCGGATCAAGCCCACAGGCATATCTCGCCGTCATTGAGCGTGGAGACTTACGCCTGTTGAGTCTGCACGCTAAACTGAGCCGACTTCAGTTTTCAGACCAAAGGCTCCTCATGTTCGTCATCACCGCTGATCAGCGCGACAGCCGTGCGGGAACCGACCTCGTGCCCCAAGCGATCCGAGCGGTCCAGACGCTGGCCGACGCAGACATCACTCTCGCCCCCGAGCGCACCGCAGGGGACGAGATCCAGCTCGCGCTCGAAGACGCTCAGGCGGCGCTCGAGGTCGCGCTGGAGCTCACCAGATCTCAGCGGTGGGCTGTCGGCATCGGCGTCGGCGCCGTCGAGACACCCCTTCCCGACAGCGTGCGCGCGGGTCGGGGCGCGGCGTTCGTGCACGCCCGCGACGCCGTCGAGCGCGCCAAGAAGACCCCGACCCGGCTCGCGCTCACCGCCGCCGTCGACGACGCCGCCGCCACTGACGCGGAAGCCCTCGTGCGGCTCCTCGTCGAACTGCGGGACCGTCGCACGACGGAGGGGTGGGAGGTGTACGACCTGCTGACCGCGGAGCGGACCCAGCGGGATGTCGCCGAGCTGCTCGGGATCTCGGAAGCAGCGGTGAGCCTGCGGGTGAAGTCCGCCGGCCTCCGGGTCGAAGAGGCCGCCGTGCCGGCGCTGATCCGCGTGCTGCAGCGACTGGACGCCTCCGCCGACGATCCGGCGCGGGCCCCGGAGCGACGTCGGGCGTCCATGCCAGACTGAGCGCCATGGTGTCCCCCGACGTGCTGCTGGTCGCCGCGCTCTCGATCTTCCTGTTCCTCGCCCTGTGCGGGGCGCTGGTGCTCGTGGTCATCAGCCTGCGCAAGCCGGCGGACCTCCCCCTCATCGCCGCCGCGGTGCTGGTGGTCCTCTGTCTTCTGGTCGTGGTCGTCTCCCCCCTCAACGTGCCGCTCCTGGTCGGCCTGGGAATCGCGCTGCTCGGCACCGCGCTCGCCGTCCTCGGCGGCAACCCGATCACCCGTCGGGTGCTGGACGCAGCCAGCCACGGCCGCGTGGAGGAGGGCGACAACGGCGGGATCCTGCTGCGTGCGCCGTCAGCGCCCGGAGTCATCGGCTCCGAGACGGACGGGGCCGTGCGCGAGGTCATGCGCGGCGGCACCACGATCGGCTACCTCGAGCGGGTCGCGGTCGCGCTCGGCATCATCGCCGGGTTCCCCGAGGCGATCGCCGTGATCGTCGCTCTCAAGGGCATCGGCCGGTTCTCCGAACTCGCGGCGGCCGAGGCGCGAGAGCGTTTCATCATCGGCACGCTGGCGAGTCTGGTGTGGGCCTGCCTCGTCGCGGGCCTGGTGCGGCTGGCCATCTGGTAGGCCCGCTCGCGCCGGGTGCGGCATCCGCCTGCCGGCCCCGCCGGCCGCGCAGCCGCCGCCGCTACAGGCCGAGTGCGTGTGCGGCCGCCTGGACCCGTCCGATCAGCTCGACCCGCTGCTCCTCGACGCGCACCGGAGCGGTGCCGCCGGCACCGGTGCGGCTCGCCACCGATCCCTCGATGCTCAGCACGTCGCGGACCTCGGGGGCGAGATGGGGCGACAGCGCCGCCAGCTGCGCGTCGGATGCCTCGTGCAGCTCGAGCCCGTTCTCTTCGCACACCCGCACCAGCTGGCCCGAGATCTCATGCGCGTCGCGGAACGGCACGCCGCGCTTGACGAGCCACTCCGCGACATCCGTCGCCAGCGAGAAGCCCTGCGGCGCGAGTGAGGCCATGCGGTCGGTGTGGAACCGCATCGTGGCCACCATGCCGGCGAAGGCCGGCAGGACGGTCTCGAGCGTGCGCACCGAATCGAAGACGGGCTCCTTGTCTTCCTGCAGGTCGCGGTTGTACGCCAGCGGCAGCGCCTTCAGCGTCGCCAGCAGGCCGGTGAGGTTGCCGATGAGGCGGCCCGATTTGCCCCGCGCCAGTTCGGCGATGTCGGGGTTCTTCTTCTGCGGCATGATGCTCGACCCCGTCGAGTAGCCGTCGTCCAGCGTCACGAACCCGAACTCGCGCGTGTTCCAGAGGATGATCTCCTCGGCGAAGCGCGACACATCGATGCCGATCATCGCGGCGATGAACGCGAACTCCGCGACGACGTCGCGCGCTGCCGTGCCGTCGAGCGAGTTCTCCGCCGGCCGGGAGAGCCCGAGCTCCCGGGCGACGAGCTCGGGGTCCAGGCCGAGCGTCGACCCGGCGAGCGCGCCACCGCCGTAGGGCGACACCGACGCGCGGACCGACCAGTCGCGGAGACGCTCGAGATCGCGCACCAGAGGCCAGGCGTGAGCCTGGAGATGGTGCGCGAGGAGCACGGGCTGCGCGTGCTGGAGGTGGGTGCGTCCGGGCATGATCGCGTCGGCGTTCGCCTCGGCCTGCGCCACGACGGCGTCGACGAGCCGGAGGATCTCGCGCGCGATGGTGCGCGAGTGGTCGAGCAGGTACATCCGGACGAGCGTCGCGATCTGGTCGTTGCGGCTGCGCCCGGCGCGCAGCTTTCCGCCGAGCTCAGCGCCGACGACGCCGATCAGCGCCTGCTCGAGGGCGCCGTGGACGTCTTCATCGGATGCGCCCGGCCGCAGTGTCCCGTCGGTGACGCCCTGCGCGAGCGCGTCGAGGCCCTCGTGCATGGCGCGCTCCTCGTCCGCGGAGAGGTAGCCCGCCGCGGCGAGCGCCTTCGCATGCGCGTGCGACCCGGCGATGTCGTACAGCGCGAGGTCCCAGTCGAAGTGCGTGGACCGGCTGAGCTCCGCCAGCTCCGGGGACGGTCCCGTCGCGAAACGGGCTCCCCACAGTGCGCCCTCGTTGGTGCCGTCGCCCTTCGATTCACTCACCCGCCCAGCCTAGCGACGGCGGCCGCCCCCTCGAGTCCGCGGCGTGGCCGCCGGCGCGGCATCCGTCGCTCGTCTGGCGTGAGTCGTGGCATCCTCTCCCGGAAGCGGCCGGACGTGCCACGTGAAGCGTCGAGATGGCCGGATCACCGGCGGCGACCGGGCGCCACGAAGCGCGCGCCGCGATCGAGCAGCGTCTCGAGGGGACCGCGGCCGACCAGCAGCGCCCACGCGGTGCAGAACACCACGGTGCCGAGCGCGAAGGGCCTGAACGGCTCGAGCGCCCGGAATCCGGTGAGGTCGCCGACGCGGTCCAGCGTCAGTGCGGCGACGACGGCCCACACCGCCAGCTGCAGCGTGTAGGCGGTGAGCGGCATGGCACCCACCGCGCGGAGCGGCAGGACCACCCACACCAGCACCGTCCGGCACGCCAGGAGGCAGATTCCGAGTGCGAACAGCGCGAAGCCGCCCGAGCCGATGACCTCGAGCAGACCCGTCGAGTGCGGCCGCGCCGTCCATAGGGCGCCGACGTACGAGGTCGCCTCCTCCGCGGTGGTCGAGCCGGTCGCGGCATCCAGCCCGTATCCGACCGCCGCGAGCGCCATGCCCACGGCTGCGAGCAGCCCCTGCACCGAGAGCGTGGTGACGCCCGCACGCGCGACACCGAGCCCGGCGACGACGAACGCGATCCACGTGGTGAACGGATAGTGCCAGCCCAGGGCGACGGATGCCTCCACCCCGAGGGCTGTGTTCCACACCGGCAGCGCGTCGAGGATGACCTGCACGAACGGCATGGTGACGGCCAGGACGCCGGCGAGGACGAAGAGCGGGCGGGCGCGGAGGCCGGTGAGCGGGAGGGCGAGAAGGAACAGCACCGCGTAGGCGGGGAGGATCACGAACACGGGCACCGTCGTGGCGATGAGCAGGGCGCCGATCACCCACAGCAGGCACGCCCGCACCGCGATGCGGTAGCGGGCGGTGGTGAGGGCGTCGGGCGGAAGCGGCGTGCGTCCGCCGGTCATGAGGCCGATCGACACACCCGCCAGCGTGGCGAACAGGATGGAGGAGCGCCCCTCCGCCACCGCGACCCAAGTCTCGGGCTCGGCGATGTCGAACTCGTCGGTGATCGTCAGCAGGTGCGCGGCGAACATCCCGAGCACAGCGAGCCCGCGGGCGAGGTCCACGCCGGTGATGCGGGGGGCATGGTTCAGGCGCGTCCATCGCGAGGCGACCCATCCCTCTCGCGCGAGGGCGACGCGGCCCGCTTCGCTCACGGCCGCCCTCCGACCAGGCTCACGGCGGAGCCGAGCCGCGAGGCGCCTACCGATCGGGACCTCATCGCGACGGCGGGTTCAGGCCTGGCGGAGAAGCCAGACCAGCAGGGCCTTCTGGGCGTGGAGCCGGTTCTCGGCCTCGTCCCACACGACGCTCTGCGGCCCGTCGATCACCTCGGCGTCGACCTCGTAGCCGCGGTCGGCGGGCAGGCAGTGGATGAAGATCGCGTCGTCCTGCGCGAGCGACATCAGCTCCTGCGTCACCTTGTAGCCGCCGAGGTCGCGGAGGCGGGCCAGCTTCTCCTCCTCCTTGCCCATCGACACCCACGTGTCGGTGACGACGACATCGGCGCCGGCCGCCGCCTCGTTCGGGTCGGTGTAGAGCGTCACAGAGCCGCCGGTCTCAGCGGCGCGCCGGTCGGCGTCGGCGATCACGTCGTCCCGCGGCGCATACGCTTCCGGCGAAGCGACCCGCACGTGCATGCCCGCGGTGACGCCGGCGAGCACGTACGAATGAGCCATGTTCGACATGCCGTCGCCGAAGAAGGCGAGGGTGAGGCCCTCGAGGTCGCCCTTGTGCTCCTTGATGGTGAGCAGGTCCGCGAGCAGCTGGCAGGGGTGGAAGTCGTCACTCAGCGCGTTGACCACCGGCACGCGGGTCCCCCGCGCCATCTCCTCGAGCCCGGCCTGCGCGTAGGTCCGCCACACGATCGCCGCGACCTGGCGCTCCAGCACGCGCGCGGTGTCGGAGGGGGTCTCCTTGCCGCCGAGCTGGCTGTTCGCCGTCGAGATGATGAGCGGCGAGCCGCCCAGGTCGGCGATGCCCACGGCGAACGACACCCGCGTGCGCGTCGAGGACTTGTCGAAGATGACCGCGACGGTCTGCGGGCCCGCGAGAGGCTTCAGCTTCCAACGGTCCTTCTTCAGCGCGACGGCCAGCTCGAGGATCTCGTTCTGCTCGGACTGCGTCAGGTCGTCGTCGCGCAGCAGATGGCGGGTCATGCCGGGACCTCCGTCGTCGTGCCCGGCGTCGACCCCTCGAGCACCAGCGCGTCCTCGACCGTCCGCAGCGAAGCCGTGAAGAGCTCCACGAACTCGTCGATCTCGACGTCGCCGATCGTCAGGGCCGGCACCAGGCGGATCGTCTCGTCGTTCGGTGCGTTGATGACCAGGCCGTGCTCCTGCGCCGCCGCCACGAGGGCCTTGGCGACCGGATGCCGCAGACCGATGCCGAGGAGCAGGCCGAGGCCGCGGCATCCGTCGATCAGCTCCGAGTCGATGTCGAGGATGGCCTCACGCAGCTGCGCGCCGCGCTCCGCGGCGTTGCGGACCAGCTCCGCCCGCTCGATCTCGCCCAGGACCGCGCCGGCGACGGCGGTGCCCAGGGCGTTGCCGCCGAAGGTCGAGCCGTGCGTGCCCGGGTAGAACAGCTCGCTGGCCTCGCCGAAGGTGATGAGCGCGCCGATCGGGAAGCCACCCCCGATGCCCTTGGCGACGGTGATGGCGTCGGGCGTGATGCCCTCGTGCTGGAAGGCGAACCACTCCCCCGTGCGGCCCGCGCCGGTCTGGATCTCGTCGACGATCAGCAGCGCGCCGTGGCGCTGGGTGATCTCGCGCGCCGCGGCGAGGTAGCCGTCCGGGAGCGGCAGCACGCCCGCCTCGCCCTTGACCGGCTCGACGAACAGCGCCGCAACACGATCGTCCATCGCCGCCTCGAGCGCCTCCGCGGTGGAGTCGATGAACTCCACGCCGGGGGTCATCGGGAGGAAGGGCTCCTGCATGTAGGGCTTGCCGGTGAGGGCGAGGGTGCCCATGGTGCGGCCGTGGAAGGCGTCGCGCAGCGCGAGGATGCGCGGCCGGTCGGTGCCGCCGTGCAGACGGGCGAGCTTGAACGCGGCCTCGTTGGCCTCGGCGCCGGAGTTGCCGAAGTACACGCGGCCCGTGTCGCCGGTGCCGGCCAGGCGCTTGAGCGTCGCGGCGAGTGCGAGCTGCGGCGGCGTCGCGAAGTAGTTCGAGACGTGCGCCAGCGTGGCCGCCTGCGTCGAGATCGCGTCGACGAACACCGGGTGGGAGTGGCCGAGCGAGTCCACCGCGATCCCGGCCAGGAAGTCCAGGTAGCGCTTGCCGTCGGCATCCCACAGGTACGAGCCCTCGCCGCGCACGAACATCTGCATTCGGGCGCCGAAGCTCTTCACGAGGTCGCGTCCCGCGTCATCCTGCCACGTCATCCGAGGACCACCTCTGTTCCGATTCCCTTGCTGGTGAAGATCTCCACGAGCACCGAGTGCGGCACCCGCCCGTCGATGATCGCGGCGGTCTCGACGCCGCCCTCCACGGCCTCGAGGCACGCCGCCATCTTCGGGATCATGCCCGACTCGAGCGTCGGCAGCAGCGCGCGCAGCTCGGTCGAGGTCAGGTGCGACACGAGCGAGTCGCGGTTCGGCCAGTCGGCGTAGAGCCCCGCGACGTCGGTGAGCACGACGAGCTTCGCCGCCCCCAGTGCGACCGCCAGAGCGGATGCCGCGGCATCCGCGTTCACGTTCAGCGAGTGTCCCGGACGATCGAGGTCGGGCGCGATGCTCGAGACGACGGGGATGCGGCCCGCCTCCACCTGGTCGAGCACCGGTCGGGGGTCGACCTCGACGACGTCGCCCACCCGGCCGAGGTCGTGCTCGACGCCCTCGATGACGACGCCCCGGCGCCGGCCGCCGAAAAGGCCCGCGTCCTCTCCGCTGAGGCCCGTCGCGACCGGGCCGTGCGCGTTGATCTTCGACACCAGCTGCGGGTTGATCTGGCCGGTGAGCACCATGCGCACGACCGAGATGGCCTCCGTCGAGGTGACCCGGTAGCCGCCCTTGAACTCGCTGGGGATCGCGAGGCGATCGAGCATCGACGAGATCTGCGGACCCCCGCCGTGCACGACGACGGGCTTGACCCCGACGTAGCGGAGGTAGGCGATGTCGGCGGCGAAGGCATCCTGCAGCTCTTCACTGACCATCGCGTTGCCGCCGTACTTGACGACCACGATCTGGTCGCGGAACCGCTTCAGCCACGGCAGGGACTCGATGAGGGTGACGGCCCGGGCGCTGGCCTCGGACGGATCGGTGTCTTGCAGATCAGTCATGAGGAGTAGGCGCTGTTCTCGTGGACGTAATCGTGGGTGAGGTCGTTGGTGAGGATCGTCGCCTGCGCCCCGCCGACCTTCAGGTCGATGACGAGGTCGGTCGCCCGCGGGCTGAGGTCGACGGCCTCGCGCGGCGCGTCGGGCCCGCCCTGCGAGCACACGCGCACGCCGTTCATCCAGACGTCCACGTCGTACGGGTCGAACGCGGCCCGGGTGGTGCCGATCGCGGCAAGCACGCGGCCCCAGTTCGGGTCGTTGCCGAAGATCGCCGCCTTGAAGAGGTTGTTGCGGGCGACCGAGCGCCCTACCTCTACGGCTTCGTCCTCGGACGCGGCGTTGATGACCTGGATCGTGATGTCGTGGCTGGCACCCTCGGCGTCGCCCTGCAGCTGCCGCGCGAGGTCCGAGCAGACGTCGGCGAGCGCGGCGGCGAACTCCTGCAGGTCGGGCGTGATGCCCGACGCGCCGCTCACCATGAGGGTGACCTGGTCGTTCGTCGACATGCAGCCGTCCGAGTCGAGCCGGTCGAACGTGCGGGCGGTGGCGGCACGCAGCGCGGCGTCGGCCTGAGCCGCGTCGAGCACCGCGTCGGTCGTGACCACCACGAGCATCGTGGCGAGGCCGGGCGCCAGCATCCCGGCGCCCTTCGCCATGCCCCCGATCGACCAGCCGTCCCGCGTCGCCACGGACCGCTTCGGCTGGGAGTCGGTCGTCATGATGGCGAGGGATGCCGCCTCCCCGCCGTCGGCGGAGAGTTCGGCGATGCCCTGCGCGGTGCCGGCGAGCACCTTTGCGCGGAACGTCTCGTCGCCGGTGCCGATCAGCCCGGTCGAGCACACCAGGATGTCGCCGGCGCTCACCTCGAGGAGTTCGGCGGCCTTCTCGGCGGTCTGATGCGTGGTCTGGAAGCCGAAGGGGCCGGTGAAGCAGTTCGCTCCGCCGGAGTTGAGGACGATCGCCTCGACGACCCCGTCGCGGATGACCTCCTCCGACCACAGGATGGGGTTCGCCTTCGCCCGGTTGCTCGTGAACACCGCCGCACCGACCTTGAGCGGTCCGCGGTTGACGACGACCGCCACGTCGGGCTTGCCGGTCGACTTGAGGCCGACGGCGACGCCCGCCGCCTCGAACCCTGCGGGCGCGGTCACGCTCACGGTGCGACTCCGTTCACGGTGAGCGCGGTGCCTTCGGGAAGGCCCAGCGCGATGTTCATGGACTGCACGGCGGCGCCCGCGGTTCCCTTGACGAGGTTGTCGACCGCGGTGACCACGACGACGCGGTTCGCGGCGCGGTCGACGGCCAGGCCCATCAGCGCGGTGTTGGCCCCGAGCACATCCGCCGTGCGGGGGAACTGCCCGGCCGGGAGCAGCTGCACGAACGTCTCGTCGCCGTAGGCCGCCTCCCACGCACCGCGGATCTGGTCGTCGGTCGCGCCCGGCGCGATCGGTGCGGTGGACGTCGCCAGGATGCCGCGCGCCATCGGCACCAGCACGGGCGTGAACGAGATGCCGATGCGCCCGTCGGCGCCCGCACCGCGCAGCGCCTGTGCGATCTCGGGGATGTGGCGGTGCGTCCCGCCGACGGCATAGGGGTTGGCGGTGCCGAGGATCTCGCCGGCCAGGAGGTTCGTCTTGAGGCTCTTTCCCGCGCCGGACGGCCCGACAGCGAGCACCGACACGATGTCGGACGGGTCGATGACGCCGGCGGCGACGCCCGGCGCAAGGCTGAGGCTCACGGTCGAGGCGTTGCAGCCGGGAGCGGCGATGCGGGACGCCCCTGCCAGCCGCTCCCGCTGTGTGCTGCCGTGCACCGGCAGCTCGGGGACGCCGTAGACCCAGGGCTCGTGGAAGTCGCCGCCGTAGAAGGCATCCCAGTCCGCCTGCGTCGTCAGCCGGTGGTCGGCACCGGCGTCGATGACGAGGGGGGTGTCGCCGAGCGCGTCGGTGTACTGCCCGGACTGTCCGTGCGGCAGCGCGAGGAAGACGATGTCGTGCCCCGAGAGGATCTCGGGAGTCGTGTCCTGCAGCGTCAGGTGTGCGAGCGAGCGCAGGTGCGGCTGATGCTGGAGGAGCGGCTGTCCCGCGTTGGAGTGCGCGGTCACGGTGCGGATCTCGACGTCGGGATGCGCGGCGAGGATCCGCAGGATCTCGCCGCCCGCATAGCCGGATGCGCCGGAGACGGCGACCGAATATGTCATGGATTCCACCTTAGAGTCTGGGTGCGGGGCCGGAAGACGGCGACGCCCGCTCGCAACGGTCCATGACAGGACGGCGTGCGGGGTCGCCTAGAGTCGGCGCTCGCCCAGACGGCGTCGGCGCGCGGGGACGACACTCGGAACGCCCTTCGACAGGCTCAGGAACCGCGTGTGGTGCGGGAGCGCGGCCGAAGGCATGGGCCGACGATAGCCGCCGGTTCCGGCATCCGCAAATCCCGGACGGGTCACACCTGCAGCTCGTGCAGCAGCTCCAGCTCGTCGGCGCGGGTGAGGCCGGCGCGCCGCTCCCGGTCGAGGCCGCGGTCGCGCTCGTCGGCGAGCGTCCGCTCGAGGGTCTCGCGCAGCGGCCGCAGGCGTCCGCCGAGCAGGCGGTACGCCGCGTGCGACCGCGTCCAGAAGCCGGCCATCCCCGCCGGCAGCCACAGCGGCAGCGACCGCGGGCCCATCCAGTACGCCACGCCGTGCTCCTCCAGCCACGGGTCGCCCGCCGGCACGAGGGCCCCGGTGTGGCCGGCGACCTCGCGGGCTTCGGCGAGGAGCTGCCCGAGAGGCACCGGGTCGCCGACGGCGTTCACGACCCCCGTCCACCGCTCGCGCCCGATCGCCTGCACGAAATCGGCGAGGTCGTCGACGTCGATCACCTGGGCGCCGCGGCCCTCGGCGTCGGGAATCAGCACCTCGCCGTCGCCGGCGAGGGCGAGCCGCGCCACCCAGTAGCCGAAGCGATCGGTCGGATCGCCGGGTCCCACGATGAGGCCGGGCCGCACGACGGCCGCGCGGAATCCCATGGCGGAGCGGACGGATGCCTCGGCCCTCGCCTTCGCGCGCCCGTAGTCCTCCTCCTCGCCGTCGGCCGCCGGCTCGAGCAGCTCCGCGCCCTCGTCCTGGCCAGGCTCGTCGCTGGAGGCGTAGACCGAGACGGTCGAGACGTACGTCCAGTGCCGCGTGCGCTGCCCGAGCGCGTCCAGCGCCGCCGCCACGTGCTCGGGGTCGGACGAGATGTCGACGACCTCGTCCCAGTCCCGCCGTGCGACCTCGGCGTACGCGTCCGGGGCGTTCCTGTCGGCCGCCACGAGCGTCGTCCCGGAGGGCGCCGCCCGCCCGCCGCGCGCGAGGCATGCCACCGTCGCCCCGGCATCGGCCCACCGCTGCGCGATCCGGCCGCTCAGCCACCCCGTCCCGCCCAGCACCAGCACGTCGGTCATGCGTACACCCAACCAGACGCGCCGGGTCGCGGCATCCGTTTCCGCCGTGGGCGCATCAGGCGGGTTGGGACGCGCCCTCGGACGACGCCCCGCACGACCGCGGTCAGTCCCGCAGGCTCGCCCCGAACCGCTCGGTGGCCACGGCGACGCCGGCGAGCTTCGCCTCCGTCGCCTCGGCGGCGGTGAGCGTGCGATCGGGCGCGCGGAAGCGCAGCGCGAACGTCAGGCTCTTGCGGCCTTCGGGCACGCCCTGGCCCCGGTAGTCGTCCACGAGGCGCAGCGACTCCAGCAGCTCGCCCGCGCCCTCGAGCAGAGCCGCGCGCACATCGCCGGCCGGGACGTCGGCCCCGACAACGAGCGAGACGTCCTGCGTCGCGGCCGGGTAGCCCGACAGCGAGGCGGCGACGACCCGCTCGCCCGCGAGGGACAGCACGAGGTCGAGATCCAGCTCGGCGACGATCACGCGGCCGGGGAGATCGGATGCCTCCGCCACGGCCGGCAGCAGCTCGCCGACGTACCCGACCTCGGTGCCGGCGACCGACAGCACGCCGGTGCGCCCCGGGTGCAGCGCTTCGCGCCGGCCCTGCGCCACGTCGACCGCCACCCCCGCCGCGGCGCCGATGGCACGTACGGCGTCCAGGGCATCGGCGAGCTCGGCGACGACCGGGGCCATGCCCGGCTGCTTCGGCACGAGGTGGCCGGCCAGGAGCAGCGCGATGAACCGGTGCTGGGGCGGGATCGACGCATCGAGCTCGGCGAGGGTCGCGGCATCCGGTCGCACCGCGAGGGGCGGCACGTGCGCGGTGCCATAGACCACTCCGGGCCTCGGGAGGAAGACGACACCCGTCTCGAAGAGCGCGAGATCGGTGAGACCGCGCGCGACGTTGCGGTGCGCCACCTGCAGCAGACCGGGCACGAGCGAGCGGCGCAGGAACGGCGCCTGCCCGTCGAGCGGGTTGGCGAGCTTGACGCTGGGGAGGTGCTCCCCGGAGGCCGAGCCGTGGAGGTCGTTCTGTTCCTCGGTGGTGAAGCCGAACGACGGCGTCTCGGTGTAGCCGGCGGCGGCCAGCGCGTTCGCCACGCGACGGCGCCCCTGCTGGGCGGCGGTGAGGCCGCGGCCCGACGGCGGCGTCGGCAGCACCGAAGGGATGCGGTCATATCCCTCGATGCGGGCGACCTCTTCGGCGAGCGTCCACTTGTCGCTGAGGTCGGGGCGCCAGGACGGCGGGATGACCTGCCAGCCGGCGGCGTCGTCCTCGTTCGTGACGACCTCGCAGCCGATGAGGCGCAGCGCGGCCTCGATCTCGCCGTCGGTGTAGTCGACGCCGATGAGGTGCTGCACGAACCGAGGCGGGAGCTCGATGCCGGGGACGAACACCTCGGCGAACAGCGCGCCGCCATGCTCTTCATCGCTCGTGCCGCCGGCGTACTCCACCATCAGCTCGGCGACCCGGCGGGCGGCCACGAACGGCACGAGCGGGTCGACACCGCGCTCGAAGCGACGCGAGGCCTCGCTGGGCAGCTTGTGCCGCCGCGCGGTGCGCGCGATCGACACGGTGTCGAACACGGCCGCCTCGATGAGCACATTGCGCGTCGCGTCGCTCATCTCGGTAGCGCCCCCGCCCATCACGCCGGCGAGGCCGATGGGTCCGGACTCGTCGGTGATGAGCAGGTCCTCGGGGTGCAGGGTGCGCACCTTGCCGTCGAGCGTCTCGAGCTTCTCCCCCGGCTGCGCGCGGCGCACGGTGATGCCGCCCTGCAGCTTGTCGAGGTCGTAGCCGTGGATCGGCTGGCCCAGCTCGAGCATGACGTAATTCGTGATGTCGATGAGGATGCCGAGCGAGCGGATGCCGGCCAGCGACAGCCGCGCGATCATCCAGGCCGGGGTCGGCTTGGTGGGATCGACGTCTCGCACGACTCTGGCCACGAACTCGGAGGCGCCGACGCGTCCCCGGATGGGGGCTGCGTCGTCGACCGCGATCGGGAAGCCCGAGCCGGGGGCGAGCTCCTCCCACGGACGGTCGGCGGGATCGCGGAAGGCGGCGCCGGTGGAGTGCGAGTACTCGCGCGCCACCCCCCGGATGGACAGCGCGTAGCCGCGGTCGGGCGTGACGTTGATGTCGACGGCGACGTCGTCCAGGCCCAGCAGCGAGATCGCGTCGGTGCCGACCGGCGCGTCGATGCCCAGCTCGACCAGGCGCAGGATGCCGCTGTGCTCCTCGCCGAGGCCGAGCTCGCGCGCCGACGCGATCATGCCGTCGGAGACATGCCCGTAGGTCTTGCGGGCGGCGATGGGGAACGGTCCGGGGAGCACGGCGCCGGGAAGCGTCACCACGACCTTGTCGCCCGCGAAGAAGTTGCGGGCGCCGCAGACCACGCCGTGGACGGCATCGCCGCCGTCCGCCGCCGTCTCGCCGTCGGGAGCGACGCGGACGTGGCACCAGCGGATGGTCTTGCCGTTGGACTGCGGCTCCTCGACGAAGTCGAGCACCTCGCCGACGACGATCGGGCCCTGCAGCTCGAAGCGGTGGATGTCCTCCTCTTCGAAACCGACGCGGACGAGCGCCGCGAGGACGTCCTCGGGCGAGGCATCCGCCGGAACGTCGACGTACTCACGCAGCCAGGAGAGCGGGACGCGCATCAGACCACCATTCCGAACTGCTCGCTGAAGCGCACATCACCCTCGGCCATGTCGCGCATGTCCTGGACGTCGCTGCGGAACATGAGCGTGCGTTCGATGCCCATGCCGAAGGCGAAGCCCGAGTACTCCTCCGGATCGATCCCCGCCGCGCGCAGCACGTTGGGGTTGATCATCCCGCAGCCGCCCCACTCGATCCATCGCGGACCGCCCTTGAACGTCGGGTGCCAGAGGTCCAGCTCCGCGGACGGCTCGGTGAAGGGGAAGTAGTTCGCGCGGAACCGCGTCTTGGCCTCCGCCCCGAACAGCACCTTGGCCGCGTGATCGAGCGTGCCCTTGAGGTGGGCCATCGTGATGCCCTTGTCGACGACGATGCCCTCGAACTGCGTGAAGACGGGAAGGTGCGTCGCGTCGAACTCATCGGTGCGGTACACACGACCGGGGCACAGCACGTACAGGGGCAGGTCGCGCTCGAGCATAGACCGCACCTGCACGGGGCTGGTGTGCGTGCGCATCACGAGGTGCCGCTCGACCGGGTCGACGAAGAACGTGTCCTGCATCTGGCGCGCCGGGTGGTCCTCGTCGAAGTTCAGCGCGTCGAAGTTGAACCACTCGTGCTCGAGCTCCGGCCCCTCCGCGATCTCCCATCCCATCCCGACGAAGATGTCGGAGACCTGCTCCTGCAGGAGCGAGATCGGATGGCGCGCACCGACGCGCGCTCGCGACGGGAGGGCGGTGACGTCCACCCGCTCCGCCTCGAGCCGGGCGGCGGTCTCGGCCGCGGCGAGCTCCTCCTCACGGGCGGCGAACGCCTGGTTCACCCTGCCGCGGGCCTGGCCGACGAGCTTGCCGAACTCGGCCTTCTTGTCGCTCGGCACGTCGCGCAGCCGCGCGTTGAGCTTCGCCAGCGGCGAGCCCTCGGCGGAGTGCGCGGACCGTGCGGCCTTCAGCGCGGCGGTGTCGGCTGCGGCGGCGACGGCGGCGAGGGCGGCGTCGAGGGCGGCGTTCACCGCCTCAGGCGTGATCTCGGTGGGTGCGGGAGCGTCGGACACGAGAGACGAGTCTACCGACGGCGGACGCCCCGACCCGCCGCGTCAGCGACCCGGTGGCGCCTCTTCGATCGCGTCGGCCGTCGCTTCGACATGCAGCAGCGTCGCGGGGTTGGTCGGATCCTGGACGACCGCCTTCGCGCGTCCGCCCTTGCGGCCGCCGGAGGCCGTGCGGCGTGCGAGCCAGCGCGCGAACCACGACAGCAGCAGGTTGATCGTCAGGTAGATCGCGAGGGTGACGACGAACAGCGAGAACAGGTACCGGTTGCCGTAGAAGCTGCCCAGGTTGTTGATGTTGTTCCGGATGATCTCGTTGTAGCCGACGATGTAGCCGAGGGATGTGTCCTTCAGGAGCACGACCAGCTGAGCGACGATGATCGGCAGCATCTGACGGAAGGCCTGCGGGAACTCCACGAGCATCTTGGACTGGAACTCGCGCATCCCGACGCTGAGCGCGGCCTCGCGCTGCCCCTTGGGCAGCGCCGCCAGCCCCGCGCGGAGGATCTCGCCGATCAGCGTCCCGTTGTAGAGGATCAGGGCGATGACCACCGCCCAGAACGCGCCGGTGGACGCCACGAGCAGGATGAACAGCATCATCAGCAGCACGGGCATGCCGCGGAAGAACTCGATGACCCACGCGGTCGGGATGCGCACCCAGGGGATCAGCGAGCTGCGCAGCAGCGAAAGCACGATGCCGAGCGCGATCGCCCCCACCGCGGCGACAGCGGCCGCCTGCAGTGTCGCGACGATGCCCTCCGCGATGAAGCCCCACACCGCGGGGTCGGTGAAGATGTCCCACCGCGAGCCGTCGAACATGCCGGGCAGGTTGATGCCGCCCGAGGTGCGGGGGGCTGCCAGCGTCATGACGACCCAGACGACGCCGGCGAGGATCAGCAGCCCGGCGACGATCGACAGGATCAGCGACAGACGGCGGGCGCGCGGCCCGGGGGCATCGAAGAGGACGCTCGAGCCGGTCATCGCCGCACCACCCAACGCTTCTCGAGCCGCCCGGCGAGGAAGCCGAGCGGGACGGTGACCACGAGGTACAGGGCGGCCGCCGTCAGGAGGATCTGGATCACGATGTTCCCGTTGTCGTTGGCCAGCTGCCTGGTCGTGGCGAACAGCTCGACCACGAAGAAGCCGCCCGCGACCGAGGTGTTCTTGGTGAGGGCGATGAAGACGTTGATGAGAGGCGGGATCGTCATGCGGAAGGCCTGCGGCAGCACGACCAGCGAGACCGTCTGCCCGAACCCGAGCCCGATGCTGCGCGCGGCCTCGGCCTGCCCGACCGGCACGCCGTTGATGCCCGAACGCAGCGCCTCGGCCACGAACGGCGAGGTGTAGTAGGTCAGCGCGATGAAGGCGAGGATGATGTACGGCATCCGCACGCCCAGCATGGGCATCACGAACGCCGTGAAGATGAAGACCAGCGTCAGCGGCGTGTTGCGTGCGATCTCGGTCCAGAACGCCGCGAAGGCGCGAAGGGCTGCGACCGGCGAGATGCGCATCGCCGCGATGAGCGTTCCCAGCACGAGAGCACCCACGCCCGACACCGCGAGCAGGATGAGCGTCACGCGGAAGCCTTCGAGGAAGATCGGCATCAGCGACCAGAGCTGCTCCATGCGCCTCTTTCCGGGTCGGGGTCAGGGGAGCGGATGCCTCGAGCCGGCGTCTGCGGCCGGCCCGAGGCATCCGTCGTCGATCAGTAGCGGTCGGGGGTCGGCGGCTCGACGAACGGCAGCACGGTGCCTGCCGTCGCGTTCCAGGCCTCTTCGTACCGGCCGTCCTCGTACGCCTTCTCGAGCACGTCGTTGATCCACATGCGGAACTCGGTGTCCTCGAGCGCGAGGCCGATGCCGTACGGCTCCTCGGTGAAGGGCTCGCCCACGACCTTGAACTCGCCCTCGTTCTGGGCGGCGAGGCCGGCGAGGATGACGTTGTCGGTCGACACCGCCACCACGGCGCCGCTGCGCAGCGGCTCGAGGCAGTTGGAGTAGGTGTCGGTCAGCACCGGCTCGGCTCCGATCTCGGCGAGCTTCGCCGCCGGCGTCGAACCCGTGACGGAGCAGACCGGCTGACCCTCGAGGTCGGCTTCGCTCTCGATGTCGTCGTTGTCGGCGAGCACGAGGATCGACTGGCCCGCCATGTAGTACGGACCGGCGAAGGAGACGACCTCCTTGCGCTTGTCGTTGATCGTGTACGTGGCGATGACGATGTCGACCTCGCCGTTCTGGATGAACGGCTCGCGGTTGGCCGACACGGCCTCCTTCCACTCGATGTTCTCCTCGGCGATGCCGAGTTCGGAGGCGATGATCTTGCCGATCTCGACGTCGAACCCTTCGGGACCGTCGGGGCCGTTGAGACCGAACAGCGGCTGGTCGAACTTGGTGCCGATGGTGATCGAGCCCGCCTCGTTGAGCTCGGCCATCGTGGTGCCCTCTTCGAAGGTGACCTCTTCGGGCTCGGGGGCCGCGGTGTCTTCGCCGGCCGGCGTTCCGCCGGAGGCGCACGCCGACAGCGCGAGCGCACCGGCGGCAGCCAGCGCGATCAGCGGAAGTCGCATTCGCTTCATGTCTTCGTCCTTTGCTGTGCGGGACCGTTCGTGACGGTCCTCTCGGATCCCGGCCGCTGAGAGCGGCGGGGGCTTATCAGTGCTCGAGGATCTTGGAGAGGAAGTCCTTCGCGCGGTCGCTCTGCGGGTTCGTGAAGAACTGGTCCGGAGTGGCCTCCTCGACGATCGCGCCGTCGGCCATGAAGAGCACGCGGTCAGCGGCCTTGCGGGCGAAGCCCATCTCGTGGGTGACGACGATCATCGTCATGCCCTCCTGCGCAAGGCCGACCATGACGTCGAGAACCTCGTTGATCATCTCGGGGTCCAGCGCGCTGGTGGGCTCGTCCATGAGGATCAGCTTGGGGTTCATCGCCAGCGACCGGGCGATCGCCACACGCTGCTGCTGACCGCCGGACAGCTGGTTGGGCATCTTCTTGGCCTGGTTCGCGACGCCGACGCGATCGAGGAGCTGCATGGCCTTCTCGTCGGCGTCCTTCTTCTTCATGCCCCGCACCCGGATCGGACCGAGGGTGACGTTCTCGAGGACCGTCTTGTGCGCGAAGAGGTTGAAGGACTGGAAGACCATTCCCACGTCGGCACGCAGCTTCGCGAGCCCTTTGCCTTCTTCGGGAAGCGGCACGCCGTCGATCGTGATCCGGCCGGAGTCGATCGTCTCGAGGCGGTTGATCGCGCGGCACAGGGTCGACTTGCCGGAGCCCGACGGACCGATCACGACCACGACCTCGCCGCGGTTGACCACGGTGTTGATGTCTCTCAGCACGTGGAGGTCGCCGAAATGCTTGTCGACGTGGTCGACGACCACGAGCGGCTCGCCGCGACGGACGTTGATGTTGGAAGTGCGCGGCGCCGCTGCCGGTGCATCAGGTGTCGCCATGCCCTTCACCCTAGGGGTGCGCGGCGACACTCGGCCAGAGGGACGCCGCGCCTTTACCGATCCGTAACAGCACCGGAATCCGGCGCCGCCTCAGCGCCCCGCACGCTGCGCGAAGGCGGTCTCGTAGAGGCAGACGCTCGCCGCCGTCGCGAGGTTGAGTGACTCGGCGGCGCCGTAGATCGGCAGGCGGAGGGACAGGTCGGCGAGGGCGAGCGCGTCTTCGTCGAGCCCGCGGGCCTCGTTGCCGAAGAGCCACGCCGTCGGCTCTGCCAGCAGGTCGCGCGATCCCAGGAAGTCGTCGCCGCCGACGTCGGCGGCGATCACGCGCACGCCGGCCGCACGGGCTTTGGCCACGGCGCTCGCCAGGTCCACCCCGACGGCGACGGGGACGTGGAAGAGCGAACCGGTCGTCGCGCGCACCACCTTGGGGTTGTACGGGTCGACCGTGCGGCCGGTGAGCACGACCGCATCGGCACCGGCGGCGTCGGCTGCGCGGATGATGGTGCCCAGGTTGCCGGGGTCACGCACCTCCTCGCAGATCGCGACCAGGCGCGGCGAGGCCGCGAACACCTCTCGCACCGAGGTCGGCGCCTGACGGGCCACCGCCACGATGCCCTGCGGAGTCACGGTGTCGGCCATCGCATCGAGCACGGACTCGGTGGTGTAGACGACCTCGAGTCCGGCGTCCGTCGCCGCATCGCGCAGGTCGGCGTGCTTCTCGAACGCCGTGGGCGTGGCGAACAGTTCGACGAGGGTGTCGGGCCGGTACGCGAGCGCCTCACGGGCGGCTTGCGGCCCCTCGAGCAGGAACAGCCCGGTCTCCTGACGGGCACTCCTCTTGGTCAGCTTCGCGACGGCGCGCACGCGCGGAGAGCGAGGGTTCTCGAGCACGGCATCAGTCTAGAGTCGCGGCATCCCTCCCCCATCACGTCTTCCACCAACGCCACTCGGCGGGGATGCGAAAGGGCGCCCTCCGCGAGGAGGACGCCCTGTCGTCGGGATGCCGTGGTCAGGCGCTCTTGGGAGCGTTGACGTTCTCGGGCAGTGCGCCCTTGGCGGTCTGCACGAGCGACGCGAAGGTCTTGGGCTCGTTCACCGCGAGCTCGGCGAGCATGCGGCGGTCGACCTGCACACCCGCGAGGCCGAGGCCCTGGATGAAGCGGTTGTACGTGATGCCGTTCTGGCGGGCAGCGGCGTTGATGCGCTGAATCCACAGGCGACGGAAGTCGCCCTTGCGCTTGCGGCGGTCGCGGTACGCGTAGACGAGCGAGTGGGTGACCTGCTCCTTCGCCTTGCGGTACAGACGCGAGCGCTGGCCCCGGTAACCGGAGGCGCGCTCGAGGATGACGCGACGCTTCTTGTGGGCGTTGACGGCCCGCTTGACTCTAGCCATTTCTTGTTCCTAACTTGCGTCGACGCGCGTCAGCGGCCGAGGAGCTTCTTCGCGACCTTGGCGTCGCCCGGGGCGAGCACCTGCTCCTGCGACAGGCGGCGGGTACGGCGGCTGGGCTTGCCCTCGAAGTTGTGGCGCAGGTTCGCCTGCTGCTTCATGAGCTTCCCGCTGCCGGTGACCTTGAAGCGCTTCTTGGCGCCCGAGTGGGTCTTCTGCTTCGGCATCTCTTCTTCCTTCGTTTCACGTCCCGCTCGGGCGGGAGTCGGTATCCCGCAGCGCGGGAGTTCGTGGGGCCTACTCGGCCGTGGTCGCCTCGGCCTCGGGGGCCTCGGCGTCGGAGGCCGGTGCGCCGCCGTTGCGGGCGGACCGGGCGGCCTCTTTGTTGGCAGCACGCTGGGCGTTCTGCTCCGTCTTCACCTCGGACTTGTTCTTGTGCGGGGCGATGACCATCACCATGTTGCGGCCGTCGATGGTGGGGTTGGACTCCACCGTGCCGAACTCCGCGACGTCCTCGGCGAACTTGCGGAGCAGGCGGACGCCCTGCTCCGGACGCGACTGCTCGCGACCGCGGAACAGGATCATCGCCTTGACCTTGTCGCCGGACTGCAGGAAGCCCTCGGCGCGCTTGAGCTTGGTGATGTAGTCGTGAGCCTCGATCTTGAGGCGGAACCGCACCTCTTTGAGGACGGTGTTCGCCTGATTGCGACGCGCTTCCTTGGCCTTCTGCGCGGCCTCGTACTTGAACTTGCCGTAGTCCATGATCTTGACCACGGGCGGCTTCGAGTTGGGGGCCACCTCGACGAGATCGAGGTCGGCCTCCTGAGCCAGGCGCAGCGCCACCTCGATGCGGACGACGCCGACCTGCTCTCCGTTCGGGCCGACGAGGCGGACCTCGGGCACACGGATGCGGTCGTTGGTGCGGGGATCGCTGATGCGGAACTCCTTGGGTAAGTGGGTTTGGCCCCCGCGGCACACGGTTGTGCCGCGAGCGGAGGAAGATCCACTCCACCCGTCAGGACGCTTCAGCGCCGACTTCTGCACCCTGCCCCGGTGAGGGAGCCTTCCGCGACGTTCTCGCCGCAGCTACCCCGGCCGCGGACGGTCGGGGCGGAGTGCGTGACCCGGTAGCCTGGAGCGGCAAGCGCGGGTGGGATGTGATCCTCTTTCCGATCCGATGCAGAACGCACCGGAGACCGCAGAAGTCTATCAGAGAGTACGGCGTGGACACGATTCGAGACCAGGACGACCCCTCGGCGAACGCGGCGGCGGTCGACGCCGAGCGCCAGGCGCGGTGGGAGGAGCAGGAGCGTGCGGCGTCCGCAGCGACCCGCGACATCGCCGACGTCCCGGCCGTCGAGGTGATCACCACCGCCGCCGTGCACCTGATGAGCGCGGCTGCCGTCAAAGTCGGGCTCGCCGACGACCCCGCCACCCAGACCGACCTCGACGAGGCCCGCAAGCTCATCAACGCCCTCGCGGGACTGATCACCGCGGGCGCCCCCGAGATCAGCGACATGCACGCCCGGTCGCTGCGCGACGGGCTGCGCTCGGTGCAGCTGGCTTTCCGCGAGGCATCCGTCATCCCCGACCCGATCGGCAAGGGCCCGGGCGAGAAGTGGACGGGCCCGGTCACCTGATCCGACGGGGGTGAGAGCGGGCGGGGCCGAATGCCCCGGAAGCGTCACCCTCCGATGCCGAGCGCCGCCGCGCCGCGGGCGACGACGTCGACCGTCCGCCGCACCGCCTCCGCGTCGGTGCCGTGGTTGCTCACCGCGAACCGGACGACCGTGCGGCCGCGCCAGGTCGACGACGAGGCCCACACCGTCCCCTCTGCGCGGAGCCACTCCCCCAGCGCCGCCGTCGCGGCGTCGCCGTCCCGGGCGGCGAGGCACACCTGCGTGAACACCACGTCGTTGAGCACCTCGAGGCCCGCGATGCGACGGAAGCCGTCGGCCAGCGCGGTCGCGGCATCGGCAAGTCCGTCCACGAGCCCGATCACGCCGCTGCGGCCGAGGGACCGCAGCGCCGCCCACACCGTCACGCCCCGAGCACGTCGCGACAGCTCGGGCACGCGATCGTACGGATCGGTGACTCCGGCCACCGCCGGCAGGTAGGCCGCGTGGGCGCCGAGGGAAGACGCCATCGCCGCCTCATCGCGGACGATCGCCACACCGCAGTCGTACGGGACGTTGAGCGTCTTGTGGGCGTCGGTGGCCCACGAGTCGGCGTCGGCCATGCCGCGCACGAGGTGCTGCAGCCGCGGGCTCGCCGCCGCCCACAGCCCGAAGGCGCCGTCCACATGCACCCATGCCCCCGCGCGGTGCGCCACCTCGACGGCCGCGGCGAAGTCGTCGAACGCGCCGGAGTGCACATCGCCGGCCTGCAGGGCGACCACCGTGGGTCCCTCCCCGGCCTCGAGCGCCCGCGAGAGCCCGTCGACGTCGATGCGCCCCTCATCGTCGGCACCCACCGTCGCGGGCGCGCCGAGTCCGGCGATGCGGCCGCCGAGCACGACGGAGGTGTGCACGGCATCGCCCGCGAGGAACCGCACGCGCGGTCCGGCCTGCAGGCCCTCCAGAGGGTCGGCACCGTGCGCGCGCAGCACCGCGTCGCGCGCGGTGACGAGGCACGAGAGGTTGGCGCTGGTCGCACCGGTGGCGAAGCCGACGCCGCTGCCGGCGGGGAGTCCCAGCAGCTCGAGCAGCCACGCCGCGGCGACCTCTTCGACGGCGGCGGTGGCGGGCGTCGGCTGCCGCGACCCGGTGTTCTGATCCCACGCAGACACCAGCCAGTCGGCCGCGAGCGCGGCGGGGTAGGTCCCCCCGATGACGAACCCGTAGAACCGCGGCGAGCCCATCGCCATGAGCCCGGGAGCGGATGCCTCCACCAGCTCTTCGACGACCGCCTCGGCATCCTGGCCACGATCGGGCAGGTCGCGCCGCAGCCGGGCGAGCACGGCGTCGGCGTCGGCGTCGGGGCGGATCGGCCGCTGGCCCACGGATTCGAGCCACGCCGAGGAGTGGCGATGCGCCGCGTCCAACGCCCGCCGGTAGCCGTCGGCCGTCGGACCGTCCTCGACAGCACCGGCACGGCCCCTGTGCTCGGTGCTCTGTGCGTCCCCGCGTGCGATGCCGTCGTGCATGACTGCCCTCCGCGCCGATCATCCGCCGTCGGCGGGCGAAGGGCAAGGGACGGCGCTGTCAGGAGCGGACGAGCTTGACCGTCAGCGAGTCGACGAGCACTGCGATCCGGTCGTCGGCCGCCCAGCGCTTGGCGAGGCGAGCGAGCACGGCGTCCAGCTCGGCCTTCTCGAGGCCGTTCATCAGCTGGAGCTTCACGATGAGCTCGGGACCGCGCAGACGCGCCTCGGGGTCGCCGGCGTCGACGACGAGGTCGATCACCGAGAGCTCGCCCCCGATGCTCTCGCGGAGCCCCGCGACGACTTCGGCCGACAAGTAGCTCGGTTCCCACGGCTGCGACTGGCCGATCGCCCACACGGCGGGGCGCCGGATGACGAACTCGGTCTCGGAGCCCGGGTCGATGACGATGAGGTCGGTGTCGTCCGCCGCGGCGGCCAGAGCCGTGCGGACGCCCTCCACCGGGACAGGCCGGGCTGCGGCATCCCACTTCTTCATGCTGTCGACCGAGGTGAACACCGGGAGCACCCGGCGCCCGTCGGGTGCGGCGACGGTCACGATCGACAGCTCCTGCGTCTTGTCGACCTCGATTCCGTGTGCGCCCACCCCGTGATCGCCCTTGTCGGCCATGAGCGGGATGAGCAGTCGCGCGCTGCGGTACGCGTCGACGACCTCGCGCTCTGAGCCCGAGCCGGCGCGGAACGCCGTCAGCGCGGCGAGCAAGGCCGGATCGGCCGAGCCGTCGTCAGACGCGTGCGGGTTGGAGTGGAAGCCCCTCCCCTCCCACGGCACCCCGGCCGAGTCGGCGGCGCGGTCTCCGTGCGGGTGGCCCGGACCGTCGGACGGCCGATCAGTGTCCGGCGACATCCAGTGCCTCGGCGAGCGTGAACGCGCCGGCGTACAGCGCCTTGCCCACGATGGCACCCTCGACACCGAGCGGCACGAGCTCGCGCAGGGCTGCGATGTCGTCGAGGCTCGACACGCCGCCGGACGCGACGATCGGCTTGGGCGTGCGCGAGGCGAGCTCGCGCAGGAGCTCCAGGTTCGGTCCCTTGAGGGTGCCGTCCTTGGTGACGTCGGTGACCACGTACCGGCTGCAGCCGGCCGCCTCGAGGCGGTCGAGCACGGTCCACAGGTCGCCGCCGTCCCGCGTCCACCCCCTGGCGGCCAGCGTCGTGCCGCGCACGTCGAGGCCGACAGCGATCACGTCGCCGTAGCGGCCGATCACATCGGCGGCCCACTCGGGATTCTCGAGCGCCGCGGTGCCGAGGTTGATGCGCGCGGCGCCACTCTCGAGGGCAGCCTCGAGGGTGCGGTCATCGCGGATGCCGCCCGACAGCTCCACCTGCACGCCGCGCACCTGCTTGATCACCTTGCGCAGCACGCCGGCGTTGCTCCCGCGGCCGAACGCGGCGTCGAGGTCGACCAGGTGGATCCACCGGGCGCCCTGCCGCGCGAAGTCGAGGGCGGCGTCGACAGGATCGCCGTAGTTCGTCTCGGTGCCCGCCTCACCCTGGGTCAGACGCACGGCCTTGCCGTCGGCGACGTCGACGGCGGGCAGAAGGACGAGCTCGGGGGTGGACGCGAAATCGTTCATGGCTCCTCGTGCGGGAAGATCGCGGAAGCGCACGCTCCCGGAGTTGGCACGGTCTCAGAGGTTATCCCCGCCGAGCCCCTCGATCCAATTCGAGAGCAGCCGGATGCCGGCCTCCCCCGACTTCTCGGGATGGAACTGGGTGGCCGACAGCGGTCCGTTCTCGACCGCGGCGAGGAAGGGCGTGCCGTACTCGCACCACGTCAGAACCGGCTCGGGGAACGGCGGCTGCACGTCGAGAAGCCACTTCTGGGCGCCGAACGAGTGGACGAAGTAGAACCGTTCGTCCTCGATGCCGCGGAACAGGCGCGAGCCCTCGCCGGGCTGCACGGTGTTCCACCCCATGTGCGGCAGGACCGGGGCATCCAGTTCGGTCACCACTCCGGGCCACTCCCCCATGCCCTCGGTGTCGACGCCGCGCTCCACGCCGCGTTCGAAGAAGATCTGCATCCCGACGCAGACGCCGATCACCGGTCGCCCGCCGGCGAGCCGGCGCTCGATGAGCTCGTCGCCGCGGCTGGCGCGCAGCGCTTCGGCGACGGCGCGGAACGCACCCACGCCGGGGACGAACAGGCCGTCCGCCTCCATCACGAGACCGCGGTCGGACGTCAGCCGGGCGTCGGCTCCGGCCGCGACCAGCGCCTTGACGGCGGAGTGCACGTTGCCCGACCCGTAGTCCAGGACGGCGACGAGCGGCCTCTCGCGGTCGGAGGACGCGCCAGCGCTCATAGGGCGCCTTTCGTGCTCGGGATGCCGTCGACGAGCGGGTCGAGCGCCTTGGCCTGCCGGAAGGCCCGGGCGAAGGCCTTGTACTCCGCCTCGGCGATGTGATGCGGATCGCGGCCCGCGAGGACGCGCACGTGGACGGTCAGGGCCGCGTTGTACGAGACGGCCTCGAAGCTGTGACGCACCAGCGACCCGGTGAAGTGGCCGCCGATGAGGTGGTGCTCGAACCCGGCCGGCTCGCCGGTGTGCATGAGGTAGGGGCGGCCGCTGATGTCGACGACGGCCTGCGCGAGCGCTTCGTCGAGAGGCACCAGTGCGTCGCCGTAGCGCGAGATGCCGGCCTTGTCGCCGAGGGCTTCTCGGATGGCCTGACCCAGGACGATGGAGATGTCTTCGACGGTGTGGTGCGCATCGATGTCGGTGTCACCAGAGGCGCGGACGGTGAGATCGGTGAGCGAGTGCTTGGCGAACGCGGTCAGCATGTGGTCGAAGAAGGGCACCGTGGTGTCGATGCGGCTGCGCCCGGTGCCGTCGAGGTCCAGCTCGAGCTCGACCGTGGATTCGCTCGTCGCCCGTCGCAGCGAGGCGGTGCGGGTTGCGGCGCTCATGCGCTCGATCCTACCGAGGCCAGTGCGTCCAGGAACGCGGTGGTCTCCTCCTCGGTGCCCGCGGTGACCCTGAGGTGATTCGCGATTCCCACGTCGCGGATGAGCACGCCCTGGTCGTAGAGCGCCTGCCACGTCGCCGCGGGATCGGCCACTCCACCGAACAGCACGAAGTTCGTCCACGAGTCGTGCGGCGTGTAGCCGAGCGCCTCGACCGTGGCCGAGATCCGCTCGCGCTGACCGACGATCTCGTCGACCATCCCCAGCATGGTGGGGGCGTGGCGCAGCGCGGCGGTCGCGGCGGCCTGCGTGAGGGCGCTGAGGTGGTAGGGCAGGCGCACGAGCCGGAGGGCGTCGATCAGCGCGGGGTCGGCGGCGAGGTAGCCGACGCGGGCGCCGGCGAACGCGAAGGCCTTGCTCATCGTGCGCGAGACCACGAGCCGCTCGCGGCCGGGGAGCAGGGTCAGCGCCGAGCGCTCATCGTGCGGGGCGAACTCGAAGTACGCCTCATCCACGATCACGATGCCGTCGGTCGCCTCGTAGACCGCCTCGACGACGTCCAGGCCCAGGGGCGTGCCTGTCGGGTTGTTCGGCGAGCAGAGGAACACGACGGCCGGGGCCGCATCGGCCACCTGCGCGGCGGCGTCGGCCGGCTCGACGGTGTAGTCGGTCGATCGCGTGCCGGCGACCCACTCGGCGCCCGTTCCCCGCGTGAGCAGGGGATACATCGAGTACGTGGGGCCGAAGCCGAACGCCCTGCGACCCGGTCCCGCGAAAGCCTGGAGCAGGTGCTGCAGCACCTCGTTCGAGCCGTTGGCAGCCCAGACCTGTTCACGCGTGAGGCCGTGGCCGAGGTAGTCGGCGAACCCCTCGCGCAGCGCCGTGAACTCCCGGTCGGGATACCGGTTCACATCCCGCAGTGCGAGCGCCACGGCGTCCAGGATGTCGTCGGCGACATCCTGCGGCACCGGGTGCGTGTTCTCGTTGACGTTGAGCGCGACCGGCAAAGGCGCCTGCGGTGCGCCGTAGGGCTTCTGCCCGCGGAGATCGGCGCGGAGAGGGAGGTCTTCGAGACGTGCACTCACCCGTCCCATCGTAGAGCCGCACGAGTCGGAGCAGCCTCGCATGACGCCGGCGCCTCGGACGTCGGCGACGTCACCTCGACGGGTCGTACTCCGTGGGGATGGCCAAGCTCTGACCGGGTTGGACGGTCACGCTGTCGAGCGCGTTCAGGCGGGCGATGGCGTCGACCACGTCGCGCGGATCATGCTCGGGTGCCAGCTCTTCGGCGATCGTCCAGAGGGAGTCGCCGTGCGCGACAGTGATCGTCTCGAACGACCCCGTCGGCGCGCCGGCGTCGCGCGAGGCCAGAGCCGCGCCCCCGCCGATCACGGCGGCGGCCAGGGCGATCGCGGCAGGCATCGCGGCCGCTGCCGCGATGACGCGGCGGCCGCGAGCCGTCAGTCGCAGACGGGTCGGGCGCGGCGACGAGGGAGCGGACGTCGTGTAGGCGATCGCAGTCATGATGTCTCCTCGCGATGGGGGAAGAGATTCGCACTCCCCGCCCGGCCGGGGGTGGGGAATGCGAATCTCTCTTCCGAATTTATCTTCGATCTTCTAGCTTGTCAACTGTCGATACCAGGCCCGCATCTTCGAACGCGACACGCGGACCGGTTCCTCCCGGCTCCGCCGGAAGACGGATACGGTTTCGATACGAGAACCCCACCACGGGCCTCCGACATTCGAAGAAACAGCGCTCGCGGGGGCGCAGGACGGGAGCCGGAAGATGAGCGACGCAGCCGGGCGCGACAAGCCCCAGACTCGTCGGCGCAAGAGCCTCAGCGACAAGCAGCTCGCGATCCTCGAAGTGATCCAGCGCTCGATCGCCCGGCACGGCTATCCGCCGAGCATGCGGGAGATCGGCGACGCCGTGGGGCTGAAGTCGCTGTCGAGCGTCACCCACCAGCTGAACCAGCTGGAGCTCAGCGGCTACCTGCGACGGGACGCCGGCAAGACCCGGGCGATGGAGGTGCTCATCGACCTGCCAGGCATGGCCACCGAGAGCCCCGCCGACACCACCCCCTCGCTGGGCGACGCCGCGCTGGTGCCGCTCGTCGGCCGGATCGCCGCGGGCGTGCCCATCACCGCGGAGCAGCAGGTGGAGGAGATCTTCCCGCTGCCGCGCCAGCTCGTCGGCAAGGGCGACCTGTTCATGCTCAAGGTGTCCGGCGAGTCGATGATCGACGCCGCGATCTGCGACGGGGACTGGGTGGTCGTCCGTGCCCAGGCGACGGCCGACAACGGCGACATCGTGGCGGCGATGCTCGACGGCGAGGCCACGGTCAAGACCCTGCGGCAGCGCGACGGCCACACGTGGCTGCTGCCGCGCAACTCCGCCTTCGAGCCGATCCTCGGTGATGAGGCGACCGTTCTCGGCAAGGTCGTCGCGGTGCTGCGTGCCGTCTGATGGCGCTTTCGTCTGAAACGCGTGACGAAGGTCCTGGTGGCACACCGAGCCTGAGCGCTATAAGGGGGGGATGACCGATACCACCAGCGCCGCCGACGCCGATCTCCGCGCGCGCCTCGAGGCGCTCGAGGCGGAGAATGCCCGATTGCGCGGCGAACCAGGGGGCGGCTCGAAGGCATCGGACGCGCCTCCCGGGAGCCGCTGGCGGGCCTTCTTCTCGGCCCTGTGCATCGTGCTGGCGACCATCCTGGTGCCGGTGTCGATCGTCGCCGCGTGGGCGCGCGTCGAACTCGTCGACGAGACGCGCTTCGTACAGACCTTCGCTCCGCTCGCCGACGACCCGCAGGTGCAGGCCCTGGTGGCGCAGGAGGTGACGACCGCGATCGAGGAGTCGCTCGACCTCGACACGGTCGTGAACGATCTCTTCGACGGCATCCAGCAGCTGGACCTCCCACCACGCGCGCTTGCGGCGCTGGACCTGCTCCGTTCACCCGCCGCCCAAGGCGTGCAGAACCTCGTCGACACGACCGTCACGCGCCTGGTGCAGTCCGAGGCGTTCGCCGACGTCTGGGAGGCGACCCTGCGCGCCAGCCATCGGTCTGTGCAGGCCGTCGCCGCCGGGGGCGCCGCGAGCGGCGCGGTGGTGATCACCGGCGAGGGGGAGGTCGGCATCCAGCTGGGTCCGATCATCGAAGAGGTGAAGCAGCGACTCGTGGACCGCGGCATCGGGATCGCGGCGCAGATCCCCGAGATCGACCGGACCATCGTGGTGGCACAGAGCGACGCGCTCGCGGTCGTAGGCACGGTGTACAACCTCGCGGTCGCCGCCGGGTGGTGGACGCCGCTGCTCGCGCTGGTCCTCTTCGTCGCGGGCATCCTCATCGCACGGCGGCGCTCGACGGCGGTCCTCGGCACGGGCGTCGGCATCGCCGTCGGCGCGGCTTCGCTGGCCATCGCGCTCGGCGCGGCAGGGTCCGTGCTCGCCCTGAGTGGTCCCAGCCTCGGCGTGCCGGCCGGTGCGCTGGCCTCGATGTACGGGCAGATCACCGGTGCGATGCGCGACACCGCGGTCGTCCTGACGCTGCTGGGCGTCGTGATCGCCGTCCTCGGCTGGATGTCGGGACGGTGGCGCGGCGCCCGGGCGGCGCGACACGGCGTCGCCTCGGTCAACGCGGGCATCCGCACGGCGGCCCTCCGACGCGGCGTCGACACCGGACGGGTCGGCGCGTGGCTCTTCGGCCAGCGCGTGCTCGTCCGGGCGGTGCTCGGCGTGCTCGCCGTGCTGTGGCTGATGCTTCTGCGCCCGCTGTCGGTCGGCGACGTCTTCCTCGTGCTGATCGTCTGGCTCGTGGTGTGGTGGATCGCGGAACTGCTGCAGCGCCGGCCCGAGGAGGCCGAAGCGGCCACGGCCGCCGCCGCCACGTCGCCGCTCGCGGGCGGCGATGGGGCGACCGACAGTGGTGACACGCTGGTCCTCGATCCCGACGCCGAGACCCTGGTCGTCGACACGGGTGCGGCCGCCCTCGTGGACACGGAGGCCGACACCGTCGTGGTCGACACGGAGGCCGACACCGTGGTGGTCGAGACGCCGGATGCCGCGACCGACGGGGCCGCGGCATCCGGAACGAAGAAGGGCCGCTAACCGCCCACGGTCGCCCGCACCTCCCGGGTCGCCTCGACGAGGTTGCGCAGCGAGGCCACCGTCTCGGCGTACCCGCGCGTCTTGAGGCCGCAGTCGGGATTGACCCAGACACGACGCAGCGGGAGCTCGGCGACGGCGCGGTCGAGCAGCTGCGAGATCTCGGCGACGGACGGCACTCGTGGCGAGTGGATGTCGTAGACCCCCGGGCCGATGCCGGCAGCGAAGCCCGACGACGCGATGTCGCCGATGACCTCGCCGCGGCTGCGAGCGGCCTCGATCGACGTGACGTCCGCATCGAGCGCCGCGATGGCGTCGATCACGGCGTCGAACTCGGAGTAGCAGAGGTGTGTGTGCACCTGCGTGCCGGCGGCCGCGCCCCCGGTCGCGAGCCGGAACGAGCGCACCGACCAATCCAGGTACGACCGCTGATCGGCCCTCTTCAGCGGAAGCAGCTCGCGCAGCGCCGGCTCATCCACCTGGATGACGTGGATCCCCGCCGCCTCGAGATCGGCGATCTCGTCACGCAGCGCGAGGGCGACCTGGTTCGCCGTCTCGCTGAGCGGCTGGTCGTCGCGGACGAACGACCACGCCAGGATCGTGACGGGTCCGGTCAGCATCCCCTTCATCGGCTTGTGGGTGAGCGTCTGCGCGAAGGCCGACCAGGGGACGGTGATCGGCGCGGGCCGCGCCACATCGCCCCACAGGATGGAGGGGCGCGTGGCGCGCGAGCCGTAGGACTGCACCCAGCCGTTGACCGTGACGGCGAAGCCGTCGAGGTGCTCGGCGAAGTACTGCACCATGTCGTTGCGCTCGGCTTCGCCGTGGACGAGGACGTCGAGCCCGAGGTCCTCCTGGACAGCCACCACCCGGGCGATCTCGTCCCGGAGGAACCGGTCGTACTCCGCCGCGTCGAGCTCGCCTCGGCCGTGTCGCGCGCGGGCGCGGCGGATCTCGTCCGTCTGGGGGAACGATCCGATGGTCGTCGTCGGCAGCACCGGCAAGTCGAGCTTCTCGTCCTGCGCGGCGACGCGTGCGGTGTACGAGCCGCGATCGAAGTCCTCTTCCGCGAGCGCGCCGGTGCGGACGCGCACCGCCCCGTCGCGCACACCCGGGGCCGACCGTCGGTCGGCCAGCGCCGCGGATGCCTCGTCGAGGGCGTCCCCGATCGCCTCGCGGCCGCCCGCCAGACCGGTCGCCAGCGTCACCACCTGGCCGACCTTCTGGTCGGCGAACGCCAGCCAGGACGCCAGACGCGCAGACAGCGCCGGCTCGTCGGCGACGTCGTGCGGCACGTGCTGCAAGGACGTCGATGTCCCCGCCGCCAGCGCGCCGGCACCGAGCCGTTCGAGCTCGCCGAGGCGCCGCCATGCCGCTTCGAGGTCGCCGCGCCACACGTTGCGCCCGTCGATCACACCGGCGACCACCGTCTTGCCCGCGAGGCCGTCGACGGCCGCCGGGACCCCGCCGCGAGTCAGGTCGATCGCGATCGCCTCGATCGGCGCTGCGGCGAGCGCCGTCCACGCCTCGACCGAGAGCTGCGCGTAGGGGGCGGCGACGAGCACCGCGGGCCGGTCGACGGCGGCGCCGAGTGCTCGATACGCCCGGCCGGCGGCCTCCGCCAGCCTCGCGGGGTCGGCAGGCAGGCTTTCGCTCACGAGCGCAGGCTCCTCCAGCTGCACCCACTCCGCCCCCGCAGCGCGGAGGCTCGCCAGCAGATCGGCGTACACCGGCAGCAGGTCGTCCAGGCGGCTTACCGGGTCGAAGCCGGCGGGAGCGGCATCCGACGCCTTCGCCAGCGCGAGGAGCGTGACGGGACCGACGATCACGGGCCGGACGGTGAAGCCGTCGACCTTCGCCTCGGCGACCTGTCGCGCGAGGCGGTCGCTCGACAGGGCGAACACCGTCTCGGGCCCGATCTCGGGGACGAGGTAGTGGTAGTTGGTGTCGAACCACTTGGTCATCTCGAGGGGTGCAGCCTCACCGGCTCCGCGGGCGGCCGCGAAGTAGGCGCCGAGGCCGATCTGCCCGTCGTCGGCTCGGCGTGCGCCGAAGCGCGCGGGCAGCGCACCGACGGTGACCGCGGCGTCGTGGACCTGGTCGTAGAACGAGAAGGACTCCGGGATCGAGGAGTCCGCTTTGCCCAGGCCGAGGTCGGCGAGGCGTTCCCGCGTGGCGCGGCGGAGATCGGCGGCGGTGCGCTCCAGTGCCTCGAGGTCGCTGGCGCCGGACCAGTGCGCCTCCACGGCTCTCTTCAGCTCGCGGCGGCGCCCGATGCGCGGATAGCCGAGGATCGTGCCTCGAGGGAAGGGCGGGCGGGGGTCGGTCATGTGCATCTCTCTCTCAGGGTGGGTGGACGGTTCCGGGGGACGCCGAAGGCACCGTGGGGACTCCCCCACGGAGGCGTGGCGCGTCTCAGTGGACGGGGCGGGACATGCGCGGGACGGGGTCGAGCAGCCCGGCCCGCGTCAGGACGTCGAGGACGGTGTCGTGGCTGTTGAACGCGTAGAGGTGCACGCCCGGTGCCCCACCGTCGACGACGTCCCTCACCAGCTGCGCCGCGTGCGCGACACCCACGGCGCGCTGTCCCTCGGCGGTCGGCTCGACCTCGAGCGCGACGGCGAGCTCGGCCGGCAGCTGCTCCCCCGTCAGCTCGAGCACCCGCCGCAGTCGCGCGGGCGAGGTGATCGGCATGATGCCCGGCAGGATCGGGATGGTGACCCCGGCCCGGCGGGCGCGCTGCACGAAGCCGAGATAGTCCGCGGCGTGGAAGAACAGCTGGGTGATGGCGAGGGTGGCGCCGGCCGCCTGCTTCGCCAGCAGCGCATCGATGTCGCTGGCGGCATGCCGGGCGCGCGGGTGGCCGTTGGGGAACGCGGCGACTGCGATGTCGACCTGCGGCCGCTCCGCGACGCGTACCGCCCCGGGGACGCCCGGAACCGGCGCCTCGGTGTAGGGGGCGCGCGCGGCCTGCACGCAATCGATCAGCTGAACGAGCTGCGCCGCCGACTCCAGGTCGCCCAGGAACGCGTCGCCCTCCGAAGATCCGGCGGGCGGATCGCCGCGGAGGGCGAGGAAGCTGGTGATCCCGGCGTCGAGGAACTCGCGGATGAGCGACGTCGCACCGGCGTAGCTGTTGCCCACGCACGTCAGGTGGGCGAGGGGCTGGACGTGCGTCTCGCGCAGGATGTGGATCAGCAGCTCGAGGGATCGGCCGCCGGTGGAGCCCCCCGCGCCGTAGGTGACCGAGATGAAGCGAGGGTCGACGGCGGCGAGGTGGCGGATCGTCTCGTGCAGTGCGGCGAAGCCCGCGTCGGAGCGCGGCGGGTACACCTCGAACGAGACCGGCACGCCGGGGGTGCTGAGATCGATCGGCATAGGTCTGCTTCTCAGGTCGGGGACAGGGCTCGGCCGAACGGGAGAGGCCCGGACGGCCGCGGCACCACCCTCACCGCCGCAGCGGAAGGAGGTGTCATCGCGGGCGGGTGCCGGGCTCGGCTGTCGCTCCTGCCCGGTTCCCCGAGGGGCGGGGCGTCCGCGAGGACGACCGGGCGACGATGCGTCCACGGTAGCGGAGGCGGTCGGCGCGGGTCCGGGGTGTGACCTACTGTTTCGGGTGATCCCCGCACCGGCGTCGTACCGTGGTGGCGTGACCACCACCCGCACTCTCCCCTATGGCAGCTGGCCCTCCCCGATCACCGCCGCGGCGGTGTCGGCCGCTTCGCCTCGCATCGAGGGCGCCCGCTTCGTCGGCGCGGACCACGCCCACGAGGTGTGGTGGGGGGAGTCGGTGGCCGAGGAGCGCGGGCGGTCCGCGGTGCGACGGCGCACGGCGGCCGGGTCCGTCGAGGACGTCCTGCCCGCGCCGTGGAGCGCGCGCTCACGCGTGCACGAGTACGGCGGCGGCGGGTGGACCGCCGACGACGACGGGGTGCTGTACTTCGTGGAGAAGGCCGACCAGCGCGTGCGGCGCCTGGTGCGCGGGTCCGCACCGCAGGCGCTCACGCCGGCGGGGGGAGACGTGCGCTACGGCGGGCTGAGTTTGCAGGGCGGGCGACTGCTCGCGATCCGGGAGACCCACCGTCCGGATCGCCCGCCGCTGCGCGACATCGTCGAGATCCCCGCCGACGGTTCCGCGGCGACGGATGCCACCCGCGTGCAATCCATCGCGACCGACAGCGCTTTCGTGGCCCACCCCGCCCTCTCCCCCGACGGGCGACACCTGGCGTGGATCGCGTGGGATCACCCGCACATGGCGTGGGATCGCGCCGAGCTGCGCGTCGGCCTCCTCGAGGACGGCGCGGTCGCCGAGTGGACGACCGTCGCCGGCGGCGACTCGTCTCCGCTGCAGCCGGTCTGGCTCGGCGACAGCGACCTCCTCTTCTCCGACGACCCGTCCGGACGCTGGAACCTCTGGCGGATGCATCTCAGCGCCGATCTCCGGCGCACGCCGTTCGCGCCCGCCGACGCCGACACGGGTGGCGCGCTGTGGGTGCTCGGCACCCGCTGGTTCGCGCCGCTCGACGACGGGCGTATCGTGGCCGTCCGCACGAACGGGTCGGATGAGCTCGTCGTGCTGGACGCGGAGGGTGGAGCGCACGGCGTTCCGGTGGACGCCGTGACGCGCGTGTCGATCGAGGATGTCCGCGGCAGCCGCGTGCTGGTCTCCGGCGCGGGATCGCGCGGGCCGGGGCTGTGGGAGCTCGACGTCGACCGCCCCGAGGCGTCGCGACTGGTCGTCGGCGGCGAGTCGGTGTGGGGTGACGAGTGGATGCCGCGCTCCCGCGCCGTCACGTTCGCCGGCCCGCACGGCCCCGTGCACGCGTTCGACTACCCGCCCCGCAACCCGGACGCGCGCGGTCCGCAGAAGGAGCGCCCCCCGTACGTCGTCTTCGTCCACGGCGGGCCGACGGACCACGTCGGCGGCGCGGCATCCGGGAAGATCGCGTACCTGACCAGCCGCGGCATCGGCGTGCTGGACGTCAACTACGGCGGCTCCACCGGCTACGGCCGCGCGTATCGCGAGCGCCTGCGCGGTCAGTGGGGCGTCGTCGACGTGGACGACGTCATCGCCGCGGCCCGGGGTCTCGCCGACGCCGGCGCGGCGGATCCGAAGCGGCTGGCCGTCGCCGGGGGCTCCGCCGGCGGGTGGACGGTGCTCTGCGCGCTCACGACCTCCGACGTCTTCGGGGCGGGGATCAGCCGGTACGGCGTGGCCGACCTGCGCCGCCTCGCGGAGGACACCCACGACTTCGAGGCGCGGTACCTCGACGGCATGGTGGGGCCGCTTCCCGAGGCCGAGCACCTGTACATCGAGCGGTCGCCGCTGTCGCACCTCGACCGGCTGCGCACGCCCCTGCTCATCGAGCAGGGCCTGGACGATCTCGTCGTGCCGCCGTCGCAGACGGAGGCGGTTCGCGACGCTCTCGCCGCGAACGGCGCCGCCCACGCCTACCTCGCCTTCGAGGGCGAGGGCCACGGCTTCCGCGGCGCCGAGACCCTGGTGCGCACCCTCGAGGCCGAGGTCGCCTTCCTCGGGCAGATCTTCGGCTTCCGCACGCCCGGCATCCCGCCCCTCGATCTGGCCTGAGACGGCACCGGCCCCGCACCCGGGACGAGTGCGGGGCCGGCGGCTGTGCGTCAGACCGAGAACGGCGCGAGGCGGGCGGCGAGGTGCTCACCGACGCGCGCGTGCACGGCGGTGCCCCCCTCTTCGTGCGCCTGCGAGAGGATCATCCCCTGCTCGTGGATCGCCGAGACCAGCTCGCCACGGTCGTACGGCACCAGGGCGTGGACCTCGACCGCCGGGAGCGGCAGAGCCGCTTCGATCGCGGCACGCAGCTCCTCGACGCCCTCCCCCGTGCGGGAGGAGGCGAAGACCGCCTTGGGCTCGAGACCGCGCAGCACCAGGCGGGTGTCGGCGTCGACGAGGTCGGCCTTGTTGAAGACGACGATCTCGGGGATGTCGCGGGCGCCGACGTCGCCGATCACATCGCGCACCGTCGCGAGCTGCGCGGCCGGATCGGGGTGCGAACCGTCCACGACGTGCAGGATGACGTCTGCTTCTCCGACCTCTTCGAGCGTCGAGCGGAACGCCTCGACGAGCTGGTGCGGCAGGTTGCGCACGAACCCCACGGTGTCGGTGAGCGTGTACACCCGGCCCTCCGCGGTCTCGGTGCGGCGCACGGTCGCGTCCAGCGTGGCGAACAGGGCGTTCTCGACGAGCACGCCCGCGCTCGTCAGCCGGTTCAGCAGGCTCGACTTGCCGGCGTTGGTGTAGCCGGCGATCGCGACCGACGGCACCGTGTGGCGCTTGCGCTCGGCCCGCTTGGCATCGCGTGCGGGAGCGAAGTCGCGGATCTGCCGGCGGAGCTGGGCCATGCGGGTGCGGATGCGACGACGGTCGAGCTCGATCTTCGTCTCACCGGGACCGCGCGAGCCCATGCCCGCGCCGCCCGCGCCGACCTGGCCACCGGCCTGGCGGCTCATCGACTCGCCCCATCCACGCAGTCGCGGCAGAAGGTATTCGAGCTGGGCGAGCTCGACCTGCGCCTTGCCCTCGCGGCTCTTGGCGTGCTGGCTGAAGATGTCGAGGATCACCGTGGTGCGGTCGATGACCTTCACCTTCACGACGTCCTCGAGGGCACGCCGCTGGCTGGGCGCGAGCTCGGTGTCGGCGATCACGGTGTCGGCGCCGACGGCGGCCACGATGTCGCGGAGCTCCTCGGCCTTGCCCCGTCCCACGTAGGTGGCGGGATCCGGGTGGGGCCGGCGCTGCAGCACGCCGTCGAGGACGACGGCACCGGCTGTCTCGGCGAGGGCGGCCAGCTCACGCAGCGAGTTCTCGGCGTCCTCGGTCTCACCCTGCGCGTGGACGCCCACCAGCACGACGTTCTCGAGTCGCAGCTGCCGGTACTCGACCTCGGTGACGTCTTCGAGCTCGGTCGAAAGGCCCGGGACGCGCCGGAGCGCGGCACGCTCCTCACGGTCCCACTGTTCGCCATCGCTGTCGGCGAGCCCGATGGTGGTCTCGTCCTGGAGCGCCTGCGCGGCTCCGAAGACGTGCACCCCCGAGCGCGCCTCGGCGCGCGCCAGCACACGGTCCACCGGGTCGACCGGCGTCTCGTCGGTGCTCTGAGGGGTTGTCGTATCCGTCATGTGTTCCTTCGTTATGGAGGGGATGCCGTTTTCCGGCGTTCACCGGCCGCTTCCCGACGTCCGTGAATTCTAGTCCTGCTGGGTGCGCGCGGGCCGGGAATCGCGTCCGCGGACGCGTCGCACGCGGACGAGCACCTCCGCTAGGCTCGTCAGCCATGGGGAGCGACCACTACTTCAGTGCGACGCCCGCCAGCCCCGAGAATCTGCGCCGCGTCCGCGTCCGGCTCGCCGGACGCGACCTGGAGGTCACGACCGCCGGCGGCGTCTTCAGCCCCGATCACGTGGACTCCGGCACCGCGGTGCTGCTGTCGAACACGCCCCCGCCCCCGGCGGGCGGGCACTTCCTCGATCTGGGCTGCGGATGGGGTCCGATCGCGCTCAGTCTTGCGCTCGACTCGCCGCGCGCCACGGTGTGGGCCGTCGACGTCAACGAGCGGGCGCTCGACCTGGTCCGCCGCAACGCGGCCGACCTGGGGCTCGAGAATGTCAACGCAGTGCTGCCCGATGATGTTCCCGACGACGTGATGTTCCGCACGATCCGGTCCAACCCGCCGATCCGGGTCGGCAAGAACGAGCTGCACGGACTGCTCGAACGGTGGATCCCGCGGCTCGACGAGCGGGCGGATGCCTGGCTCGTGGTGCAGCGCAACCTCGGCTCGGATTCGCTCCAGCGCTGGCTTGCGGCCACTCTCGACCGGCGCTTCAGCGTCCACCGGGCCGCGACCGCCCGCGGGTTCCGCGTGCTGAAGGTCCGGCGCCACGGATCGCCGCCGAGCGAGCCCATCCGGATTCCGGAGCTCTGACGCGACGCGCGCGCCTCCGGCGGAACGGGGGCGGCGGATCACGACGATGCCGCCGGATCAGGCCAGCGTGACCTCGCCCGAGTAGACCAGGGTCGCAGGGCCCGAGAGCAGCACGTGACGCTCACCGTCGACCTGCGGCATCCGGACTCCGAGGGTTCCCCCGGGCACGTCGACGGTCCAGCGGTCCGGGGCGGCGGGACCCGCCCAATGACGCACCGCCAGCGCCGCCGCCGCGACACCTGTCCCGCAGCTGAGCGTCTCACCGACGCCGCGCTCGAACACGCGCATGCGGATGAGGCCGACGCCCTCGCGGACGAGCGGGTCGCTGGGCACGACGAACTCGACGTTGGCGCCGTGCGGCGGCTCGGGCTGCAGCAGCGGCTGCGCCGCCAGGTCCAGGCCCTCGAGCTCCGACTCGTCCGGCAGTGCGACGACGACGTGGGGATTTCCGACGTCGATGCCGATGCCGGGACGCGGCGCTCCGCCGCCGCGCGTGCGGACGAGCACCTCGGACGCCTCGACCCGCCACGGCCCGAGGTCGACTTCGTATCCGCGCTCCCCCGGCGCGCCGTCGCTGCGTGTGACCGTCTTCACGCCCGCGCGCGTGCCCACAGCCAGGGGGGCGGCGTCCAGGTCGGCCCAGCCGACGTCCACGAGATACCGCACGAACACCCGCACGCCGTTGCCGCACATCTCCGCCTTCGAGCCGTCGGCGTTGCGATAGTCCATGAACCACTCGGCACCGGACGCGGCGGCTTCGGCGCCTTCGAAGATCGCGCTCGAGCGGACGACCCGGAGGATCCCGTCGCCTCCGATGCCGAACCGGCGATCGCAGAGCACCGCGACCTGGTCGTCGGTGAGGTCGAGCGCTCCCTCGGGGTCGGGAACGATCACGAAGTCGTTGCCGGTGCCGTGGCCCTTGGTGAACGCGATCGTCGTCGGCATCGTTCCAGTCTAGGGTCGCTGCGCGGAGCGCCCGTCAGTCGGCGATGAGGCGCTTGCCGGTGGCCCAGATGTCGAACGGCTCGTAATCGAGGGAGTCGTAGAATCCGCGCGCCACCCCGTTCTCGGGCCGGACCATCAGCTGCACCTTCGGGCAGCCCATCGCCAAGAGGCGGTCCTCAGCCTCGCCGACCAGACGCCTGCCGATTCCCTCTCCGCGACGGTCGGGGGCGCTGGCGAGGTAGTACAGCCAGCCGCGGTGCCCGTCGTAGCCCGCCATCACGGAGCCCACGACCAGCCGGTCGTCCACGGCGACGAGGAAGAGCTCGGGCTGCACCGAGAGCTTGCGGCTGATGTCCTGGTAGGGGTTGTTCCACGGACGGGTGAGCCCGGTGGCCTGCCAGAGCGACACGACGGCCTCGGTGTCGGCGACGTCGAAGGGGCGGATGGCGATCGTCATGGCATCGAGTCTGCCAGGGCCGCGGCATCCGCTGACCGCTCGACCCAGCGCACGGCCTCGTAGCGCCGGAACCACGACACCTGCCGACGGGCGTACCGGCGGGTGAGCGCCTGCGTCTCGGCGATCGCCTCCGCTTCGGTCATCTCGCCCCCCAGCTGCGCCAGCGCCTGGGCGTACCCGATGGCGCGTCGCGCGGTGATGCCGCGCTGGAGGCCGGACTCGCGCAGTTCCCGCACCTCGTCGACGAGCCCCTCGCGCCACATCGCCCGGACGCGCTCGTCCAGCCGCCTGACCAGCTCGTCCCGCGGCGCCCCCACCCCGACGATCCGCGTCTGCGGCTGCCACAGCGTGGGCTCCTCGGGAAGTGCGGCGCCGTGCGTGCGCTCCCCGAGTTCGAGCACCTCGAGTGCGCGCACGAGGCGGCGGCCGTTGCGGGGGTCGATCCGCTCGGCCGTGGCCGGATCCAGCTCGCGCAGCCGCGCGAAGAGCGCCCCCGGCCCGCTGCGGTCGAGTTCCGACTCGAGTCGGGCGCGCACCTCCAGGTCGCGTGGCGGGAAGCGGAAGTCGAACAGCACGCTCGAGACGTACAGTCCCGATCCGCCGACGAGCACAGCATCGGCACCGCGCGCGTGGATCCGGGTGATCGTTTCGCGCGCGGTCTGCTGGTACCAGGCCACGGCGGCCTCTTCGGTGACGTCCAGGACGTCGAGGAGATGATGACGGATGCCGCGCCGCTGCGCCTCCGGGAGCTTCGCCGTCCCGATGTCCATGCCGCGGTACAGCTGCATGGCGTCGGCGTTCACGATCTCGGCCGGGCGGCCGCGCGCCGCGAGGGCCTCGGCCAGGTCGAGCGAGAGCGCGCTCTTGCCGGTCCCGGTGGCGCCGACGATTGCCCACAGGCGAGGCCGACGCCCCTCGCCTCCCTGGTCTCGCGCTGTGGAAACCGGCATCCGCGCCGTCAGCTCCCGCCTGCGAGCGCAGCTCGGGGTGCCGCGAGCACGCCGGACCGCCGCACCGTCGGCGCCCTCAGACGCCGACGCGCAGCGTCGGCAGTCCGAGGGACACGGCGCGGGCGCCGGCGGAACCCGCCGCCCCGGGGGCGGGGATGCCGCACGACTCCGCCTGCGCCCGGTCCCACGCGTCGCCGGACCGCGTGCGGCGGATGCGCAGCGGCGCGCCGCCGGGCGCGTCGGCGAGGAGGTGGAAGGGTGCTGCGTGGGTCACGACGACCGACACCACGTCGCCCGGACGAGGCGTGTCCGATCCGGCCGGAACCTCGAAGTGGACGAGCCGGTTGTCTTCGGCCCGCCCGGTCAGGCGGTGCGTCTCGGCGTCCTTCTTGCCTTCACCGGTGGAGACGAGGAGGTGCACCTCACGGCCGAGCAGCTTCTGGTTCTCTTCGAGCGAGATGCGCTCCTGCAGGGCGACGAGGCGCTCGTAGCGCGCCTGCACGACCTCCTTGGGCACCTGGTCGGCCATGGTGGCCGCGGGGGTGCCTTCGCGGATCGAGTACTGGAAGGTGAAGGCGCTCGCGAACCGGGCCTGCTCGACGACACGCATCGTGTCTTCGAAGTCCTCGTCGGTCTCGCCCGGGAACCCGACGATGATGTCGGTCGAGATCGCGGCGTCGGGCATTCTGGCGCGTACCCGGTCGAGGATGCCGAGGAACCGCTCGCTGCGGTAGGACCTGCGCATCGCCTTGAGGATCCGGTCGCTGCCGGACTGCAGCGGCATGTGCAGCTGCGGCATCACGGCCGGCGTCTCGGCCATCGCGTCGATGACGTCGTCGGTGAAGGCGGCGGGGTGCGGGCTGGTGAAGCGGATCCGCTCGAGTCCTTCGATCTCGCCGGCTGCGCGCAGCAGTTTGCCGAACGCCTGGCGATCGCCGAACTCGACGCCGTAGGAGTTGACGTTCTGACCGAGGAGGGTGACCTCCATCGCGCCGTCGTCGACGAGCAGCCGGATCTCGTTGAGGATGTCGCCGGGGCGGCGGTCCTTCTCCTTGCCGCGAAGACTCGGCACGATGCAGAACGTGCACGTGTTGTTGCAGCCGACCGAGATCGACACCCAGCCGCTGTACACGCTGTCGCGCTTGGTGGGAAGGGTGGACGGGAAGATCTCGAGCGACTCGAGGATCTCGAGCTCGGCCTCGTCGTTGTGCCGGGCACGCTCGAGGAGGCGAGGAAGGGAGCCCATGTTGTGGGTGCCGAACACCACGTCGACCCACGGCGCCTTCTGCTGGACGACGTCCTTGTCCATCTGCGCGAGGCAGCCGCCGACGGCGATCTGCATGCCGGCGCGCTTGTCCTTGCGCGACTTCAGGTGACCGAGGGTGCCGTACAGCTTGCCGGCCGCGTTGTCGCGCACCGCGCAGGTGTTGATGACGACCACGTCAGCCTCTTCGCCGGCTTCGGCGCGGACGTAGCCGGCGCTCTCGAGCGAGCCGGAGAGCCGCTCCGAGTCGTGCACGTTCATCTGGCAGCCGAAGGTGCGCACCTCGTAGGTGCGGGCCCGGCCGTCGACGTCGTGCGCAGCCGGTGACGGCGCGATGAGGGTCGGGGTTGCGGAGGGCGAAGACATGATTCCGCCATTCTACGAGCGCTGCCGAAGAGTCAGCCGACCGGCCCTGCGAGCGCGGACGACGCCTACTCGAAGCGCACGCGGCGACCCGGCTGCGCGACCTCGTCGAGCGCCGTGCGCGCCGCCTGCAGCGCGACCGAGCCGCCGTAGCCGCGTCGGGCCAGCTGACCGGAGAGTCGACGGAGGGCGACGTCGCGGTCGAGCCCACTCATCGATCCGGCCTTCGTACGGGCGAACTCGAGGGCGCGACGGGCATCGTCGTCAGGCAGAGCATCAAGAGCTGCGTCGGCGATGCCGCGCGGGATTCCGCGCTTGGCGAGAGTCTGCGCGATGACGGTGCGCCCCTGTCCTTTGCGGTCGACTCCGGCATGGATCAGCTGATCGGCCAGCTTGGCATCGTCCAGATACCCCATCCGCAGGAACGCGCCGATCACTCCTTCGATCGCCGCGTTGTCGAGACCTCGCTCGGCCACCACGGCGCGAGCCTCGCGCACCGAGAGGGAGCGGGTGCGGAGCTTCTTCAGCAGCGTCTTCTCGGCGATCTCGCGTTCGATCTCACCGCACGCGTCGTACCCATCGCCGTGCCCGTCATCCCCGTCGTAGCCGTCATCGTCGGCAGCCTCGGCCTTGCCACCGCGCGGATCGTCTGCCCAGGTGTCGTTCCAGCCCCCGGGCCCTGCGAACGGCGCCGCCTCGCGCTGCGGCACCGGGCGAGGCACCGCCGTGTGAGGCCGCTGTGCGCCGCCGCGGGGGAAGAGAGGAGTCACGGGGGCGAGTCCGTCGCCGGACTCGCCCCCGGGTTCGCTGAAGCGCACCATCACGCAGGGCGGCGCGCCGCCAGCTCGTCTCCGGCCGCGCCGTCAACCGCGCCCTTGGGCACACCGATGCCGAGCTTCGTCTTGATCTTCGACTCGATCTCAGCGGCGACATCCTCGTTCTTGATGAGGAAGTTGCGCGCGTTCTCCTTGCCCTGCCCCAGCTGTTCGCCGTCGTAGGTGTACCACGCGCCCGACTTCTTGACGATGCCGTGCTCCACGCCGAAGTCGATGAGGCTGCCTTCACGCGAGATGCCGACGCCGTAGAGGATGTCGAACTCCGCCTGCTTGAACGGCGGCGCCATCTTGTTCTTGACGACCTTCACCCGCGTGCGGTTGCCGACCGCCTCTGTGCCGTCCTTGAGTGTCTCGATGCGTCGGATGTCGAGCCGCACGGACGCGTAGAACTTCAGAGCCTTGCCGCCGGCGGTGGTTTCGGGCGAGCCGAAGAACACACCGATCTTCTCGCGGAGCTGGTTGATGAAGATCATCGTGGTGTTGGTCTGGTTGAGCCCACCGGTCAGCTTGCGGAGAGCCTGCGACATGAGCCGCGCCTGAAGACCGACGTGCGAGTCTCCCATCTCACCCTCGATCTCGGCCTTGGGCACGAGGGCTGCGACGGAGTCGATGACGACGAGGTCGATGGCGCCCGAGCGCACCAGCATGTCGGCGATCTCGAGCGCCTGCTCACCGGTGTCGGGCTGCGACACGAGCAGCTGGTCGATGTCGACGCCCAGCTTCTGTGCGTAGTCGGGGTCGAGCGCGTGCTCCGCGTCGACGAACGCGGCGATGCCGCCGGCGCGCTGCACGTTGGCGATGGCGTGAAGGGTCAGCGTCGTCTTGCCCGATGACTCCGGCCCATAGATCTCGATGATGCGGCCGCGCGGAAGGCCGCCGATGCCGAGGGCGACGTCGAGGGCGATGGAGCCGGTCGGCACGACCTCGACGGGCGCGCGCTCGTCGCTGCCGAGGCGCATCACCGAGCCCTTGCCGAACTGCCGGTCGATCTGTGCGAGGGCCGACTCCAGGGCCTTCTCGCGGTCAAGGGGTGATGGCATGACGTGCTCCTCTGTGCTCGCGTTCCGTCGCCTGTAGGCTGTCGCGCTCCGACCCGGCGGGAGGGATGCTGCGACAAGGCGTGTGGTGTCGTTCGACGTTGTTCACGCTACGGAGGGGCTCCGACATCGGTCTTCGTTCCCCTCAGATCGGTGCAAAACACGTTCTCGACACCTGCTGTGCAGGAGCCTACGCCCGAATCGAACGAAGGTTCGAGGGACACGCCGCGGAACCACGCCGCGGAGCGGCACGTGTCGCTGCCGGCACGGAAGCGGGTCAGCGGCGCCGCAGCTGCTGTCGCCCGACGCCGTACCGCCGCTCGGCGGGAACGTCCAGCTCGTCGCAGAGCGCGAGCCACACCTCGCGGGGATCGACCCCCGCAGCGATCGCGTCCGCCGCCGTGCGTCCGCCGACGGCGGACAGGACGAGATCGGTCACCACGGCGCCGGCGCGCGCTCCGAACTCGTCTGAGACGGCGCGGTGGAACTCACTACGGCGCATGCGTGCGTGCGATTGCGAATACTCAGCCGAAGCGGATCAGCGCAGCGACAGCTCGGCGTCGACCGAGGCCACCAGGTCGTCGGGGACGACATCGGGGAACGTCTGCAGTCCCTCGAGCACCGAAATGCGGTCGCCGACCTCGCGCATGATGGTCGAGATGGGGACGTCGAGCGCTTCGGCCACGGAGGCGAGGATCTCGCTGGAGGCTTCCTTCTGTCCGCGCTCGACCTCGCTGAGGTAGCCCAGCGCGACGCTGGCGCGGCTCGCGACCTGGCGGAGGGTGCGCCCCTTCTGCTGGCGGAAATCACGAAGCACTTCGCCGATCTCTTGACGTACCAGGATCATTTTGGCCCCCTCCTCACTTCAGATTCCGCGGTGTCCGGGTGGACAACAGTACAGCACCGGATGATGCCAATCTAACCCTGCGCGCTGGGCATCGGGTGGGAATCACCGAATGTAACCGAGACGAAACACCGTCTGTTCCCGAGTCGTGACCTCACAGCAGCCGGAGCGCCAGGTCCAGCACTCCGAGCACCGCGCCGTTGCGGATCTCGTCGCGTGTACCGGTCAGGGACAGCGACGTCACGACGGTCGTCTCGGGCGTCGAGACGGCGACGAAGACGGTGCCGACCGGCCGGCCATCCTGCGGATCGGGACCGGCGACCCCTGTGGTGGCCAGGCCCACATCCGCCCGGAGGACGCGCCGCACGCCCCGCGCCATCTGCTCCGCGACGGCCGGGTCGACGGCGCCGCGGGCTGCCAGCAGGTCGGCCTCGACTCCGAGCGCACTGGTCTTGAGATCCGAGGCGTACGCGACGATCCCTCCCCGCACGCTCGCGGAGGCGCCGGGCACGTCGACGAGCGTGGCCGTCACCCGTCCGCCGGTGAGCGACTCGGCCGCCGTGACGGACCAGCCTCGCGCGTCGAGCGCGCGGAGCACCGCGACAGCCTTCTCGGCCAGGGTGGAGGTCGTGCCGTGGTCGGGCGCCGCGCCGCTCACGCGCTCCCCCGCCTCGCGCGGGCGCCGCGCACCTCGCTGACGACGTAATCGATGCCGCTGGCGATCGTGAGGATCACGGCGATCGCCATGGTGACGCCGTTCACCCAGAAGATCCATTCGCCGACGAGCGTCCACAGTGGAAGCAATGCCAGCGACAGGGCGACGCCCTGCGCGAGCGTCTTGAGCTTGCCCATCCACGCCGCCGCCAGCACATGGTCACTGACCACCGCGAAACGGTAGACGGTGATCCCGACCTCGCGCACCAGGACGATGATCGTGACCCACCACGGCAACTCCCCGAGGATCGACAGGCCGATGAACGCGAAACCCGTCAGCACCTTGTCGGCGATCGGATCGAGCAGCTTGCCGAGATCGGAGACGATGTCATGCCTGCGTGCCAGGTAGCCGTCGATGCCGTCGGTCGCGATGGCCACGATGAACAGCGCGGCGGCCCACCAGCGCAGCGGGCCGTCGGCGCCGCCGTCGGCGAGCAGCATCCAAAGGAACACCGGTGCGCACAGGATGCGCACGATCGTGATCGCGTTCGGAAGCTGCCGCGGGATCGCCATGGCCCAGAGCCTATCGGCGCGGACCAGTCCGCCGGGACGAGACGCCGCCGTCAGTCGCGCCCGGTGAGCCCCCACGCGTCTTCCGAGCCCTCATCGCCGTCGACGACGGGGTATCGGTCGTACTGCGTGGCGACGGCATCCGTCCCATAGGGGTCGTCCGCGACAGGAGGCGGCGCTGCGGCTGCCTCGTCGGGGACGTCCTCGCCACGCAGGCGAGCGAGCACCGACGGCAGCTGCTCGACGGTGACCAGCACGTCGCGGGCCTTGGAGCCCTCGGAGGGACCGACGATCTCGCGCGATTCGAGGAGGTCCATGAGGCGGCCGGCCTTCGCGAAGCCGACGCGGAGCTTGCGCTGAAGCATGGACGTCGACCCGAACTGGCTCGAGACGACGAGTTCGGCGGCGGCGAGGAGGAGCTCGAGGTCGTCGCCGATGTCGGCGTCGATCTCCTTCTTCTCGGCGGCTGCCTGCACGTCGGCGCGGTACTCGGGGCGCGCCTGAGCCGTGACGTGCGCGACCACGGCCTCGATCTCCCTCTCGCTGACCCACGCCCCCTGCACCCGGAGGGCCTTGGAGGCCCCCATGGGCAGGAACAGTCCGTCGCCCTGCCCGATCAGCCGATCGGCACCCGGCTGGTCGAGGATCACGCGGGAGTCGGTGACGCTGGTGACGGCGAAGGCCAGACGAGAAGGCACGTTGGCCTTGATGAGTCCCGTGACGACGTCCACGGAGGGTCGCTGCGTGGCAAGGACGAGGTGTATGCCGCTCGCGCGGGCCAGCTGGGTGATGCGCACGATCGAGTCCTCGACGTCGCGCGGGGCGACCATCATGAGGTCGGCGAGCTCGTCGACCACCACGAGCAGGTAGGGGTACGGCTTCAGGACCCGCTCGCTGCCCGGCGGGAGCGTGATCTCACCCGCGACGACCGCCTTGTTGAAGTCATCGATGTGACGGAAGCCGAACGACGCCAGGTCGTCGTACCGCATGTCCATCTCCTTCACGACCCACTGCAGCGCCTCGGCCGCCTTCTTCGGGTTCGTGATGATGGGCGTGATGAGATGCGGCACGCCGGCGTACGACGTGAGCTCCACGCGCTTCGGGTCGATGAGCACCATCCGCACGTCGGCGGGCTTGGCCCGCATGAGCAGGCTCGTGATCATCGAGTTGACGAAGCTCGACTTTCCGGAGCCGGTCGAGCCGGCCACGAGAAGGTGCGGCATCTTCGCGAGGTTGGCGACGACGTAGCCGCCACCGACGTCCTTGCCGACGCCGATGGTCATCGGATGGGTCTGGTTGGTCGCCGCCGCCGAGCGGAGCACGTCGCCCAGAGTCACGATCTCGCGGTCGGTGTTCGGGATCTCCACGCCGATCGCGCTCTTGCCGGGGATCGGCGCCAGGATGCGGACCTCGTTGGAGGCCACGGCGTAGGCGATGTTGTTGGTCAGCGCCGTGATGCGCTCCACCTTCACGCCCGGTCCCAGCTCGATCTCGTACTGCGTGACGGTCGGTCCACGCGAGAAGCCGGTGACGCGCGCGTCCACCCCGAACTGGTCCAGCACGCTCGTGATGGCGCGCACCGTGTCGTCGTTCGCCTGCGAGCGGGCGACATGCGGCGATCCGGCGGCGAGCGAGTGCACCGACGGCAGGCGGTAGGGGGCCGAGGGCGAGTCCACCGCGGTGGGCGATCCGATGCCGTCCAGGCCCGGAAGGGCTCCGTCGTCCTCCGCCGTCTCGGCGTCGTCGCGCAGGGAGGTGCGGGAGGAGGTGGCGGCCTTCGCGGCCGACAGCACGGCGGGGTCGATGACCTCGGTGAGGTCGTCGGTGGCTGCCGGCGGCACCGGCGGGGCCATCGCCTGCTCGAAGCCGCCTTCCACGGAGCCGGGCGGCAAGAGCGCGGTGAGGTCGTCCGAGCCGAGCCCCTCGTCGCCGGGGTCGGTCTCGCGGCCGGTCTTGTTGCGGCGCCACCACGGCAGGGCAGGGTCGCCCTCGTCGTCCTCTGCAGCATCGGCGGAGGCATCCGTCGTCTTCTGCTCCCGAGGCTCGGCCCCGAACATCCACGCGTACAGCTCGCCCAGCCGGCGCCCGATGCGATTGGGAGGCGTCTTGGTGATGATGAGGACGCTGAGCACCGCCAGCAGCGACAGCACGATGTAGGCGCCGACATCGGTGAGCACGAGCGCGAGCGGCTCGCCCACCATCCAGCCGAAGAGCCCGCCCGCCTCGCTGAGCGCCGGAAGCCCCTCGTTGGGCTGCGGACGGCCGCCGGCCACGTGGCAGAATCCGGCGATCGTGAGGATGAGCAGACCGAACCCGATACCCACGCGCCCGTTGTCATGCACCGATGAGGGATGCCGGAACATCCACCCGGCGAGGAGGAGCAGGAGGACGGGCAGCACGAAGGCCTCGCGGCCGATCAGTCCCCCGACGGTGTAGGCGCTGATCGTCTTGGCCACGTCGCTGCCGATGAAGAACCACTCGTTGACGGCGCCGGCGATCGCCAGCAGCACCAGCAGGAACGGGAAGCCGTCGCGGCGCTGCTCCTTCTCGAGCGACTCCGGACCGAACGCCCGGAACAGACCGCCCGTGCCGTGCGCCAGCCCCATCCACGCACGCACGATGAGCGGCGGACGGTCGTCGTCGCCGACGTAGCGCTTGGGTGCGGGTGCCGGTTTGGCGGCGGCGGGCTTGCGGGCCGTCGACGACGCGCCGGAACGCGCGTTCCCGGACGCGCTCGAAGACGCACGCGACCCCTTGGTCGGGCTAGTGCTCCTGGCCATCCCTCCACGGTAGGCGGGGACCCCGACAATTCAGCGCAACCACGCCGCCGCAGGACGTGCTCAGCGCAGGAGCTTGACCATCGTGTCGCGCCCCGGACCGCGCTGCGTGACCGCGAAGCCCTCGCTGCGGTACAGCGTCGTGGCGAAGTTGTCACGCTCGACACTCAGGCTGATCCGCGCATACCCCTGGGTGCGGGCGTGCTCGCACAGACGCTGCAGCAGGGCGCGCCCCACGCCGTGCGCGCGCCAGATGGGCTTGACCCCGATGATGAGCTCCGGAACCCCCGTGCCGACGTAGCCGAAGCCCGGATCGCTGCGAGGAAGGAGCCGGTACCACGCCGCGCCGATCGGCTCGCCCGCCGCCGTCTCCGCGACGAACCCGGCGTCGCCCGGCCGCATCCACCCCGCGACATAGCGCCCGTGCTCGTCGCCGCCGATCACCTCATGGCGGGGCCGTGCGCCGCCCTGACGCCAGTTCGCCGCCTCGACCACCATGTCGCCGAGGAACGAGCCGTCCGCCGGCACAGCGGGACGGACGCGGAAAGAGGATGCCACGACGCCGATCGTACGGCCAACCGTGTTACGGGCGGGCTACGCTTCGATGCTCCGCCCGTCGGTGATCTCGCTACGCTTCGATGCTCCGCCCGTCGGTGATCTCGCTACGCTTCGATCACGAGCGGGACGATCATCGGCCGGCGGCGCAGCGACTGGTTCACCCAGCGGCCGATCGTGCGCCGCACCACCTGCGACAGCGCGTGCTGGTCGCGCACGCCGGACTTGGCGGCCTCGGCGAGCGCGGCGGCGATCTTCGGCTTGACGCTGTCGAAGACGCGGTCGTCCTCGGCGAAGCCGCGGGCGTGGATCTCGGGTCCCGAGATGACCTTGCCCGTGGCGGCGTCGACCACGACGATCACCGAGATGAATCCCTCCTCGCCGAGGATCCGGCGATCCTTCAGGTCGGCGTCCGTGATCTCGCCCACCGTCGAGCCGTCGACGTACACGAAGCCGAGGTCGAGCTGCCCGACCTCGCGCGCATCGCCGTCCTTGAGGTCGATCACCGTGCCGTTCTCGGCGAGCAGGGTGCGCTCGGGGGCGATGCCGGTGTCCTGGGCCAGGCGGGCGTTGGCCATGAGGTGGCGGTACTCGCCGTGCACGGGCAGCACGTTGCGCGGCTTCAGGATGTTGTAGCAGTAGAGCAGCTCGCCGGCCGCCGCGTGACCCGAGACGTGCACCTTGGCGTTGCCCTTGTGCACGACGTTGGCGCCGAGCTTGGTGAGCCCGTCGATGACCCGGTAGACGGCGTTCTCGTTGCCGGGGATGAGGCTCGAGGCGAGGATGACGGTGTCGCCCGGACCCGGCTCGATCGCGTGGTCCAGGTTCGCCATGCGGCTGAGCACGGCCATGGGCTCGCCCTGAGATCCGGTCGACATGTAGACGATCCGGTCGTCCGGGAGGTCCCGCGCCTTCTTGTAGTCGATCAGCACGTTCTCCGGCACGTGCAGGTAGCCGAGCTCCTCGGCGATCGACATGTTGCGCACCATGCTGCGCCCGAGGAGCGCGACGCGACGGCCGTGGGCGGCTGCGGCATCGAGCACCTGCTGCACGCGGTGGACGTGACTGGAGAAGCTCGCGACGATGACCCGGCGGGGAGCCTTGCCGATCACCTGGTCCAGCACGGGGCCGATCGAGCGCTCGAGCGGCGTGAACCCCGGCACGTCGGCGTTGGTCGAGTCGACGAGGAAGAGGTCGACGCCTTCCTCGCCGAGCCGAGCGAACGCGCGCAGGTCGGTGAGGCGGCCGTCCAGCGGCAGCTGGTCCATCTTGAAGTCGCCCGTCGCGAGCACGAGGCCCGCCGGCGTGCGGATCGCGACGGCGAGGGCGTCGGGGATGGAGTGGTTGACGGCGACGAACTCCAGGTCGAACGGCCCCAGGCTCTCGCGCTGCCCCTCGGCCACCGTGAGGCTGTAGGGCTTGATCCGATGCTCCTTCAGCTTCGCCTCGGTGAGGGCGAGCGTGAGCCCGGAGCCGATGATCGGGATGTCGCTCTTGAGCTTGAGCAGGTACGGCACGGCGCCGATGTGGTCCTCGTGACCGTGGGTGAGCACCACCCCGACGATGTCGTCGAGGCGCTGCTTGATCGGCTCGAAGTCCGGGAGGATGAGGTCGACGCCGGGCTGGTGCTCCTCGGGGAACAGCACACCGCAGTCGACGATCAGCAGCTTGCCGCCGTACTCGAAGACGGTCATGTTGCGGCCGACCTCGCCGAGACCGCCGAGCGGCACGATCCGGAGGGTGCCCGCTTCCAGCTCGGGGGGATCGTACGGGGTGGTGGGCATGTCGCTCCTCCAGCTGCGTTGGAGCGCCGCGTTCAGCGGCGCGGTTGTCTCATCGTGTCGAGCGGACGGCGTCCGTGAGGCGGGCGGCCGGGCGGCGGCATCCGCTCGCTCCGGACGCCGCCGCCACGCAGGCTGCCGGCGCCGTGGTCATCTGGTGGTGCCCGACACCTTCGGCAGCGCGCCGCCGGCGGCGGCGTTGCGGTCGGGCCGGAAGTTGGAGAAGTCGGCGCCGGGAACGCCCGACACCAGGGCGAGCTCGTCCTCGATCTTCGCCGCCTCCCACTCCTCGGGCCCCACCAGCGGCAGGCGCACGCGCGGGCTGCCGATGCGGCCGAGGCCGTGCAGGATGTACTTCGCCGAGACGGTTCCCGGCACATGCGTCATGACGGCGCGCACGAGGGGCTCCAGCTGCTTGTGAGCCGCTGTCGCCGCCGCCAGGTCGCCGCGGTTCACGGCGTCCACGATCACGCGGTAGGGCTGCGCGGCGATGTTGGCGGTGACACCGATGAGGCCGGTCGCCCCGATCGCCAGGTGCGGGAGGACGTTGGCGTCGTCGCCGGAGAAGTACATCAGGTCGGTCTGGTTGAGCACGCGGCTGACCTCGCTGAAGTCGCCCTTGGCGTCCTTGATCGCGAGGATGTTCGGGTGCTTGGCGAGCCGCAGGATCGTCTCGTAGCGGATCGGCACGCCGGTGCGCCCGGGGATGTCGTACAGGATCACCGGCAGATCGGTCGCATCGGCGACGAGCCGGAAGTGCGTGAGGATGCCCGCCTGGGTGGGCTTGTTGTAGTACGGCGTGACGATCATGATGCCGTCGGCACCGACCTTCTCGCTGGCCTTGTAGAGCTCGATCGCGTGCGCGGTCTCGTTGGAGCCGCCGCCGGTGATGATCTTGGCGCGTCCGGCCGCCACGTCCTTCCCGACCTCGACCAGGCGGATCTTCTCGGCATCGGTGAGGGTGGATGTCTCCCCCGTGGTCCCGGTCACGACGATGCCGTCGGCGCCGGCGGTGATGACGTCGTCGATGTGCTTCTCGACGGCGGGCCAGTCGACCTCGCCGTCGGCCGTCATGGGGGTGACGAGCGCGACGAGCACCTGTCCGAAGGGGTTGCCCGTATGCGTCATGCTCTCAGGTTATCCGGATGCCGCGACCGCCGCGTGCCGGAGGGCTCGGGCCGCATGCGCCGGTGTCAGCGCCCGCGCTCGCCGATGCGGGCAGCCAGGGACGGCGGTGCGAACCGCGCCGCCGCGACGAGTGCCCGGTAGCGCAGCGACGGAACCGAGACGGCCACCCCACGGGCGGCGTCGCGCAGTGAGGCGGCCACCACGTCACGCGCGTCCAGCCACATCCAGTCCGGCACGCCCTCCTGTCCGGGAGGCAGGCCCGCCCGCTCGTGGAAGTTCGTGTGAGTGTAGCCGGGGCAGACCGCCGTCACGGTGACCCCGCGCGCACCGTACCGGCCGTTGGCCCAGCGGCTGAAGCTGACCAGCCACCCTTTGCACGCCCCGTACGTCGAGCGCGGGATGAACGCCGCGACCGACGCCACGTTGATGATGCGCCCGTGCCCGCGCGCGAGCATGCCGCCCAGCGCCGCGTGCGTGAGGCGCATGGGCACGTCGACGTGGAGGCGCAGGTGGCGGACCTCGTCGGCGATGTCGTTGCGCTCGAAGGCGAGGGGCAGCCCGAAGCCGGCGTTGTTGACGAGGATCTCGATGGGGCGGCTCTCGTCGGCGACCCGTTCGATCACGCGATCCCGCTGGCGCGGCTTCAGCAGATCCGCCGCGAGCACCTCGACCTCGACGCCGTAGACCGTGCGCAGCCGCGAGGCGAGGGCCTCCAGCGCGGTGCGGTCGCGCGCCACGAGCACAAGATCGGCGCCCTTGGCCGCGAGCTGCAGGGCGTACTCGGCGCCCAGGCCCGAGCTCGCACCCGTGATGAGAGCGGTCTTCGCCATGCTCACGCGTCTGCGACCGGGTCTCGGACGAGCGTCAGGAACCGGTAGCAGATGCCCGAGCTCGATGTGTGCCAGCCGTGCGCGGGGTCGATCCGCGCGGGGGTCCAGTCCGCGCGCTCCGGGGCGGTCGTGTCGCCGGGTACCGCCAGGTCGAACTCCGTGACCTCCAGGAGGTCGGCCCGCCCGATCGCCTCGCGGAAGAGCTCCCCGCCGCCGATCACCCAGATCCGCTGCGGGTCGCCCTCCGCCGCCAGCGCGAGGGCGGCTTCGAGGGACGACGCGCGCTCGGCGCCGGCATCCGTCCACTCCTCGCGGCGCGTCACGACGATGTTGCGCCGTCCCGGCAGGGGGCGGAACCGCGCCGGGAACGACTCCCACGTGCGCCTGCCCATCACCACCGGCGCACCGAGCGTCGCTTGCTTGAAATGCGCAAGATCCTCCGGCACGTGCCACGGCATGCCGCCGTCGGCTCCGATGACGCGATCGCGGGCCTCGGCCCAGATGAGGCCCACGGGGCGCGGCGGCGCGACGGCGCTCATACCGCGACGGCGCCGCGGATCGCGGGGTGGTGCTGGTAGCCCTCGAGCACGAAGTCCTCGTAGCGGTAGTCGAAGATCGAGTCGGGCGTGCGCGCGATGCGCAGCGTCGGGTACGGGTACGGTTCGCGCGTCAGCTGCTCGCGCACCTGGTCGACGTGGTTGTCGTAGATGTGGCAGTCGCCGCCCGTCCAGACGAAATCGCCCGGTTCGAGGCCGGCCTGCTGCGCCATCATCAGGGTGAGCAGCGCGTAGGAGGCGATGTTGAAGGGGACGCCGAGGAAGAGGTCTGCGCTGCGCTGGTACAGCTGGCACGACAGCCGGCCGTCGGCGACGTAGAACTGGAACATCGCGTGGCAGGGCGCCAGCGCCATGTCCGGGATGTCCGCGGGGTTCCAGGCCGACACGATGAGCCGCCGGGAATCGGGATCGGCACGGATCTGGTCCAGCACGAGCGCGATCTGGTCGATGTGCTCGCCCGCCGGGGTCGGCCACGATCGCCACTGCACGCCGTAGACGGGGCCGAGCTCACCGTCCGCGTCGGCCCACTCGTCCCAGATCGTCACGCCGTTCTGCTGCAGCCACGCGACGTTCGACTCGCCGCGCAGGAACCACAGCAGCTCGTAGGCGATCGACTTGAAGTGGACGCGCTTGGTGGTCACGAGCGGAAAGCCCTGCGCGAGATCGAAGCGGATCTGGCGGCCGAAGGCGCTCGTCGTGCCCGTGCCGGTGCGGTCGTCCTTATGCGTGCCGTTGTCCAGCACGTCTCGCAGGAGGTCCTCGTACGGGGTCGCGATCGGCGTCGTCACGGCTGCCACGATACCCGCGCCGTCGCGCCCGCCGGCGGATCGACCCGCACCGGATGCGGCGAGCGGTTCGTCATGTGGCGTGGATCGGTCCTCTATTCAGCTGAAAGGGGTTAGCCTGTTCTGCTGTGACCGTCCTCGGCGCCCTCATCGCACTCGCCGTGCTCCTCGCGGCGACGATCGCGCTGGGCGCGTACCTGAACTGGCGACAAGTCCGCGCCCGCCGCAACGTCGACCACGAGGTGGTCGAGCCCCACCGCCTGGGTGCCGACGGTCTGGGGGAAGTGGCCACGCTGCTGCAGTTCAGCACCGAGATGTGCGCTCGCTGTCCCGGAGTGCACCGCACCCTTGCCGCCATCGCCGACGATCACCCCGGCGTGCGGCACCTCGATGTCGACCTCACGCATCGCCCCGACATCGCCAAGCACTTCCACGTGCTGCAGACCCCCACCACCCTCGTGCTGGACCGGCACGGCGTGGTGCAGACGCGCTTCGGCGGGGCACCCGGCCGCGACGTCCTGGAGCTCGAGCTGAAACGACTGATCTCAGAGGACGCGAATGTCTGACGCAGCGCCTGCTGCGCGCTCGCGCGGAATCGATCCCCGCGGTCCCCGCTTCGCGGCCGGCCTCACCGCTGTGCTCCTCCTCGCCGGCGTCTTCCTCGGTCTCACGGGCCTCTCGACGGCGCGGTGGCCCGGCGGGGCGGGGCTCATCGGCCTCGTGGACCCCGACACCGGCGAAGGCTCCGTCAGCGGCGTCGCCGGCAGCTTCGTCCTGCCGGCGGCGACGCTCGCCCAGCGGGCACTCGATCCCGCCTTCCTCCTCCTCGCCGCCGTCGCCCTGCTGTTCCTGTGGGGGGTCCTCTCGCCGCGGTCGGCGCCCTGGGCCGTCCTCTTCCGCACGCTCGTCGCTCCTCGCCTGACGCCGCCCGCCGAGCTCGAAGACTCCCGGCCGCCGCGTTTCGCGCAGGGCGTGGGGCTCCTCGTGGTGACGATCGGCCTGGTGCTGCACCTCGCCGGCGTGCCGTGGTCGCTCACGATCGGCGCCGCGGCCGCGTTCGTGGCGGCCTTCCTCAACGCGCTCTTCGGCCTCTGCCTCGGCTGTCAGCTCTACCTGCTGCTGCAGCGGGCGGGCCTCGTGGGCCGCGCCCGCGTGGCCGCCGCCTGACACGTCCCGCCCCACGCGCGACGTCGCGGCGCGCCATCCGTCTTGATTAGGCTGACGCGTGACGCCTGCGACGCAGGTGCACCGCGAGCGAGGAGGCCCCCATGACCGTCACCAGCGAAGCGACCACCGCCTGGAAGGGCGGACTGTTCGACGGTTCCGGAGAGACCACCTTCGTGTCCTCAGGCCTCGGCACCTACCCGGTCAACTGGAAGGCGCGCAGCGAGGGGTCCACCTCGATCACGACACCCGAGGAACTGATCGCCGCCGCGCACTCGTCGTGCTTCAGCATGGCGTTCTCCCTGGCCCTCGCCGAGAACGGGACGCCGCCGGAGTCGATCGACACGACCGCGTCGGTGACGTTCAAGCCCGGCACCGGGATCACCGGCAGCCACCTCAACGTCAACGCCGTCGTGCCGGGCATCGAACCCGAGGACTTCGAGCGGATCGCGCAGGAGGCGAAGGCCGGCTGCCCGGTCTCGCAGGCGCTGGCCGGTGTGGAGATCACCATCGAGGCCACGCTTGCCTGAATCCCCCAGGCCGGCCGACGCCGGCACGGCCCGGATCAGAGTGGTCGTCGCCGGCGCCTCAGGACTGATCGGCGGGGCACTCGTCGAGAGTCTGCGCGCAGACGGCGTCGAGGTCGTCACGCTCGTGCGCCGTCCTGCCGCGGATGCCGGCGAGATCGAGTGGCTGACGGCCGACGAGCCGCTCGACCCGGCGGTGCTGGAAGGTGCGGACGCCGTGGTGGGGCTCAATGGCGCCAGCATCGGGCGCTTCCCGTGGACGACGTCCTACAAGTCCACCCTGCTGTGGTCGCGGATCACCCCGACACGCGCACTGGCGCGGGCTGTCCGAGAACTCGGAACGGATGCCCCGCACTTCGTATCGGCCTCCGCTGTGGGCTACTACGGCACGGCGCCGGGGGCGCGGCTCACCGAGGATGCGCCGCGCGGCGAGTCGTTCCTGGCGGACCTCGTCGGCGAGTGGGAGGCGGCGGCGCTCGGCGCGGGACCCGAGGCGGCCGTCTCGCTGCTGCGCACGGCCCCCGTGGTGCACGCCGACGGCGTCCTCAAGCCGCTGCTGCTGCTGACGCGGCTCGGAGTGAGCGGGCCCATCGGCACGGGCACCCAGGTGTGGCCGTGGATCTCGCTGGAGGATGAGGTGCGCGCCATCCGCCACGTCCTCGACCGGCGACTGACCGGACCGGTCAACCTCAGCGGCCCGACTCGAGCGGCCGCCAACGACCTCGGATTCGCGCTGGCGGTGCGCATGAACCGGCCCTTCCTCGTGCCCGCCCCGGTCTGGGGCATGAAGCTCGTGCTCGGCACCGCTGCGACGGAGGCGATCCTCACCGCAGACGCGCACGTCGTGCCCGCCGCGCTGACCGCGTCCGGCTTCAAGTTCGCCCACCCCACCGTCGAGGAGGCCGTGGCCGCCGCGGTGCCGGCGGCAGGCTGACAGGGCGACGGGGTCAGCGGGACCGCTCGGCCGACTCGAGGCGGATCGCCCTGCGGATCGCCTCTCGCGCACGACGGCGATCGCCCGCGGCGTCGTAGGCGAGGCCGAGACGGAACCAGACCCGCCAGTCGTCGGGATGCGCGTGCGCCGCTTCACGGTATCGGGGGAAGACCGCATCCGCATCCTCGCGGACCACACGTCCGCTCGGGAACACCGCGACCTCCTCGTCGGGCAGGCCGCCTTCGGCCTCGAGACGACGCCCGAGCTGCCCTGCCCGCACGCCGAACCACAGCTCACGACCGAGCGCCCACGCGGCGATGACGGGCAGCACCACGAGGGCCATCCCGATGGCGACGCCCACGCCCTCACCGCTGGTGAGCAGGAGCCAGGCACGCTGTGCGACCAGCGCGATGTACAGCGCCAGAAGCACCGCCATGACGGCGACGCCGATGCGCGCGCTCATGCGGAGGTGGCGCGGGCGACCTGCCCGGTGACGCCGCCCTCATCGAGGGGACGACCTTCCGCCTGCGTCGCCGGCCGTCCGACCCCGATGTCCATCAGGCTGTCCAGCCCGATCGTCACGCCCGACGCGTCGCGCGCCGCTGCGAGCGCGAGCCGGATGCCCGGGCCGTAGGCCGCCGCCGGCTCGGAGGTGTCGTGCACGATCGTGAGCGTCTCGCCCGGACCCGACAGAAGGGTCTCCTGCCGCGCGATCACGCCCGGGCGACGCAGCGAGTGGACCGGAACGCTTGCGACCTGCTGTCCGCGTGCGCGCTGGTCGACGTGCGGCGATTCGACGGGGCCGACGCCCTGTCGCGCGGTGGCGATCAGCTCGGCCGTGCGCACGGCCGTGCCGCTGGGCGAGTCGATCTTCGTCTCACGGTGGGCCTCGACGATCTCGATCGACGGAAAGAACGGGGCGGCCGCGGCAGCCAGCGCAGAGCCGAGCACCGAGCCGATGGAGAAGTTCGGGATGAACACGGCACCGGTTCCTGCGGCCTCCACCAGGGGTCGCACCAGGGCGATGCGCTCGGCAGACCACCCGGACGTGCCCACGAGCACGTTGATCCCCCGTTCGATGGCGGCGCGGACGACGTCGATCGAGACCGCGGGGGTGGACGCGTCCACCACGAGGTCGGCGCCCTCGAGCTCGGACAGCTCCGAGCGGGAGGAGAGCACGGTCGTCAGCTCGAACCCCGGCTCCGCCTCGACGACCTCGCGGATGATGCCGCCGAGCTTCCCGGTGCCGCCGACGATGGCCACGCGTGTCGTCATGTCTCCATCCTAGGCGCGCCCTCCTGCCCGGGCCGGGCGGGTGACGAGCCGCGCACGCCTACGCTGGAGGGGTGGTGACCCTGCGCTCCTGCCGTGCCGACGCCCCCGACGCGCACGAGCTCCTCGCCGACTACTTCCGCGCGCGCACCGAGGGATTCGCGCTCATGGACGTGTCGTACCGCACGACCTTCCCCGACCCGGCGGCATTCGTCCCGCCCGCCGGCGTCTTCGTCGTGCTGGACGACGACGAGGGCGCGGCGCAGGGCTGCGGCGGCATCCGTCGCATCTCCCCCGGATCGCTCGGCATGCGCTACGAGCTCAAGCACCTGTACCTGCGCCCGGCTGCGCGGGGCCGCGGCTGGGGTCGCCTGCTCGTGGAGGACCTGGAGCGCCGCGCGCGTGAGTTCGGGGCGGCCGAGCTCGTGCTGGACACCCACCACTCGCTGGAGGCGGCGGGAGCGCTGTACGCCAGCACCGGTTTTGCACCGATCGATCCCTACAACGACAACCCGAACGCCACCCGGTGGTACGGCAAGGCGCTGTGACGGGCGCGCCTCAGACGGGGTAGACCTCGGGCAGTCCGGTGCGCAGCTCGACAGGCAGGTGCGCCATGTCGTTGTGCGACAGCAGCGTCCACGGACGCCCCTGCTTCTGCGCGATGACGGTGAGGCCGCAGTGCGCCTGATTGAGGGTCATCCAACGCCAGTCGGGCGCCTGCAGCACCTCGCGCACGAACCACGCGATCACGAAGTTGTGCGTGATGAGCAGCTCGTGCACCTCGCCGCGCTTGCGGACCAGGTACTCGCTCACCGCGTCGGCCATCTGGGCGCGCCCCGCGTCGACCTCGGCCTCGGTGACCGAGCCGAAGAACGGCTCGAACACCGTCGGCGTATCGGCGGTCATGCCCGTGGGCACGCAGTCGAAGAGGAGCGCCGACGGCTCGGGAGCCACCGACGGCATCCTCTCCGAGACGGCGCGCGCCGTCTGGCTGGCTCGCTCGAGAGGCGAATGCCACACGGCATCGAACGGCACCCCGGAGAGTCGATCCGCCAGCAGCGACGCCTGCCGGCGCCCGCGCGGCGAGAGGGGTCCGTCGATGAGACCGTGCTCGGCATCCTGATGCTCACCATGCCGCACGAGGTAGATGTAGTGCGTCACGCAGCTCACTCCGTCGGGGGTCGCGTGCCGGGGGACGGCACCCTTCCACCCTACGACACCGGCGCAGGCCGGCTACGGGGCTGTGTACGAGTCGGGACGCCGCGCCGGAGGCGCGCGACTACTCTGCGGCCCGGCCGATGTCGGCCAGCTGCGAGCGGCTGAGCCGCACCCCGACACCCTGCACGAGCTCCTCGACGTGCTGCGGCGCGTAGGCGTTCACGATCGGGGCGGTCACGAGCCGCTGAGCCAGGAGCCACGCGACCGCCACCGCCGCGTCGGGGACGCCGAGGTCGGCGCCGACCGCGTCGAGAGCGCGCAGCGTGCGGCTGCCACGACGGTTGAGGTTCGCCGCCAGCTGGGCGCCGCGCACCGAGAGCGCGCCGCGGATCTTCGAACGCTGCCGCCCCGCCAGGAATCCGTGCTCGAGGGCGTGCGACGGCGTGACGGCCATCGCCTGGGCGCCGGCGACGAGGCGGAGGTCCGCGTCGAACTCATGGCGGCGCAGCACGTTGAACGGGACGTCGAGCACGGTGATGCGCGGGTAGCCCGCGGACGAGAGGATGCGCGCCTCCACCAGCTGCGCCGCGGTGTACCCGTAGGCGCCGAGGGCCCGCACCTTGCCGGTGTCGACGAGCCACTCGGCCGTGGCGAGCGTGTCTTCCAGCGACGAGCCGGGGTCGGTCGTGGCATCGAGGGAGAGGACATCGATCCGGTCGGTGCGCAGCCGCTTCAGCGACGCCTCGACCGCGCGGATGAGATTCACCGGGCCGAGCCCCGGATTGTCGGCGTGACCGCCCACACGGACCGTCAGCACGATGTCGTCGCGGAGGCCCCGCGAGTGCAGCCACTGCCCGAGGATGTGCTCGCTGCGGCCGCTCGAGTAGCTGTCGGCGGTGTGCACCGCGTTGCCGCCGAGCTCGGCGTACGCGTCGAGGATCGCGTGGCTGGACTCGAGATCGACGGTCCAGCCGAACTCGGCCGCGCCGAGGATCAGGGGGAAGGCGTCCGATCCGCTCTCGCCGAGCGGCACACGGATGTTGCTGCCCACGGACGGGCCCTGCACCGGTATCGGTGCCGACGGATGGGGACGGCGTGTGCCGGTGGCGGCGGCATCCGGGCTCACCGGGGGAAGCGTCGAGTCAACGCCGAAGAAAGCCATGTGCCACCCCCTCACGCTGCTCGTCACCGAGCCCCGTGATCACTGTTCGCACCCCCCGGCGCGTACTTCGAGGGTAAGGCAGTCCGGCGAACACGCCGCGCAGCCAGGCGAACTGTCGATAAACATTACGTAACGGTTCGGTCACGAAGCGCTGACCCGGCTTCCTCGTCAGCCATCGGTCCGCGACGCGAACGCGTCAGACGACGGATGCCCGCCCCCACAGGGAGCGGGCATCCGGAGCCACGACCGGCGCGGCCGGCCGTGATCCCCGGGCTCAGGCCTCGGCGGGTGTCTCCGCGGGGGCGGCGCTGCCGGCGCCGTCCGGGTCCGCCGCCTCTTCGAGCACGGGCTCGAGCGACAGCTTGCCGCGGTCGTCGATCTTGGTGATCCTGACGAGCAGCTTCTGACCGACCGACAGCACGTCGTCGACGTTCTCCACGCGCTTGCCGCCGGCGAGCTTGCGGACCTCGCTGACGTGCAGCAGTCCGTCCTTGCCGGGCAGGAGCGAGATGAACGCGCCGAACGTCGCGATCTTCACGACCGTGCCGAGGAACTGCTCGCCGACCTCGGGGTTGGTTGGGTTGGCGATCGCGTTGACCTGGGCGCGTGCCGCCTCGGCCGACGGACCGTCGACGGCGCCGATGTAGACGGTGCCGTCCTCCTCGATGGAGATGTCGGCGCCGGTCTCATCCTGGATCGCGTTGATCGTCTTGCCCTTGGGGCCGATCAGCTCGCCGATCTTGTCGACGGGGATCTGCACGCTGATGACGCGCGGCGCGGTGGGCGCCATCTCGTCGGGCGCGTCGATCGCCGCGTTGAGCACGTTCAGGATCGTCAGGCGGGCGTCCTTGGCCTGCGTCAGCGCGGCCGAGAGCACCGACGACGGGATGCCGTCGAGCTTCGTGTCGAGCTGGATCGCGGTCACGAACTCGCTCGTCCCGGCGACCTTGAAGTCCATGTCGCCGAGGGCGTCCTCGGCGCCGAGGATGTCGGTCAGCGCGGCGTAGCGCGTCTGGCCGTCGACCTCGTCGGACACAAGGCCCATCGCGATGCCCGCGACGGGGGCGCGCAGCGGCACCCCGGCGTTCAGCAGCGACAGGGTCGAGGCGCACACCGAGCCCATCGACGTCGAGCCGTTGGAGCCGAGAGCCTCCGACACCTGGCGGATCGCGTACGGGAACTCCTCGCGGCCCGGCAGCACCGGCACGAGCGCCCGCTCCGCCAGGAAGCCGTGACCGATCTCGCGGCGCTTCGGGCTGCCCACGCGGCCCGTCTCACCGGTCGAGTACGGCGGGAAGTTGTAGTGATGCATGTAGCGCTTGTGCGTGACCGGCGACAGCGAGTCGATCTGCTGCTCCATCTTGAGCATGTTCAGCGTGGTGACGCCCAGGATCTGGGTCTCGCCGCGCTGGAAGATCGCCGAGCCGTGGACGCGCGGGATGACCTGCACCTCGGCGTCGAGCGGGCGGATGTCGGCGAGGCCGCGACCGTCGATGCGCACACCCTCGGTGAGGATGCGACCGCGCACGATCTTCTTCGTCACGGACTTGTAGGCGGCGCTGAACTCGAGCGTGGCGACGCCCGGGAGCTGCTCCGCCTCGACGGCGGCGATCAGCTCGGCCTTGACGCGGTCCTTGACGGCGTCGTCGGCGTTCTGGCGCTCCTGCTTGTCGGCGATCTGGTAGATCCCGACGAGCTCGTCGTAGGCGCGCTCCGCCACGAAGTCGTACGTCTCCTGGCTGTACGCCGGGAAGACCGGGTACGACTGGATCTCCTTGGCGGCGGTCTTCGCGACGGCGTTCTGCGCGGCGACGAGCTCCTTGATGAACGGCTTCGACGCCTCGAGGCCCTGCGCGACGACCTCTTCGCTCGGCTTCGTCGCGCCGCCCTTGATGAGGTTCCACGAGCCCTCGGTGGCCTCGGCCTCGACCATCATGATCGCGACGTCGCCGTCCTCCAGGACGCGACCGGCGACGATGAGGTCGAAGACGGCGTCCTCGAGCTGCTTGGCGTTGGGGAACGCGACCCACTGGTCGCCGTTCTCGCCGTGGCCCGGGATGAGCGCGAGGCGGACGCCGGCGATCGGACCCGAGAACGGCAGACCCGAGATCTGGGTCGACAGGGAGGCCGCGTTGATGGCCAGCGCGTCGTAGAACTCGCCGGGTGCGATCGAGAGCACCGTGACGACGATCTGCACCTCGTTGCGGAGGCCGTCGACGAACGACGGTCGCAGCGGGCGGTCGATGAGACGGCAGACGAGGATCGCCTCGGTCGACGGCCGTCCCTCGCGGCGGAAGAACGAACCGGGGATCTTTCCGGCGGCGTACGAGCGCTCCTCGACGTCCACGGTCAGCGGGAAGAAGTCGAAGCCCTCACGCGGATTCTTGCCCGCGCTGGTGGCCGAGAGGAGCATCGTCTCCTCGTCGAGATACGCGGCGACGGCACCCTGTGCCTGCTGCGCGAGTCGGCCGGTCTCGAACCGGACGGTGCGGGTGCCGAAGCGGCCGTTGTCGAGGACGGCTTCGGCGGCGGTGATTTCCGGACCTTCCAAGAGGTCCCTCCTTCTTTGTTTAGCCTCGTCCGGCCGTGTGCCGGGCGAGGGTCAGTCGAAGGAGCAGGAACAGGCAGATCTCGGCGCGCGGTGATCCCGCGGGACTCGCCAGCGCTGGTCACCAGTCGAAGATCACCCGCCGCGATGTCGCGTCGGGGAACCCACCACAGGGGACCAGCTTCCTGCCGGCCTGCTCCACAGTGCTCGGTGCGAGCACAGTGCTCGTGTTCATTTGAGCGGATGCCCGGGGGCAACCCGCACAAGCCTACCAGCGGGGCGATCCGTCGCCGGACCCTGGCGGACGTCGGATGCCGCGCCTAGGGTGGGCGTCATGAGCACCGACGAGAAGCCGGCGTCTTCGGCATCGGAAGAGATGAAGCGCAAGTTCAAGGAAGCTCTCGACAGGAAGAACGCGAATCACCGCCAGGGCGAGTCGCACCTGGACGCCGATTCGGCGATCCACGGCACCCACGGCGCGATGACCAAGCGCGAGTTCCGACGCAAGAGCGGATGAGTGATGACAGCGAGCCCGACATGAGCGACTTCCGAGAGCGCATTCCCGACGACGACCGCGACGTGCCCGTCGACGACGACGTCGAACTCGAGCTGCCACCGCCGACCCTCGACCCGCTGGAGGCCGTCGAGGACGAGGTCGACGAGTTCGAGCTCGAGGAGCGCGAATCGGCGATCGAGGCGGGCGAGCTCGATCCCAACGAGTGAGGACGGGGAAGGACGGGTGCGATCGATCGCACCCGTCCTTCACCCTGTCTCCTCGGCCGCCGCTCAGCGCGAGAGGATCGCTTCGCGCTCGCGCGCGCGCTTCTCACGGGCCTCTGCCTCGCTGATCGCGGCCTCCTCGAGCCCCTGCACGCCGACAGCGTCGGCCGATGAGGACATCCCGTCGTGGTCGTGTCCGGAAAGGGTGGTCTCGTCGAACGGCAGCTCCCCGGCCAGCACGCGACGGGCTCGCGCGGCGTCGAACTCCTTGGTCCAGGTCCCGATCAGCACCGTGGCCACGGCGTTGCCCGTGAAGTTCGTGAGGGCGCGGCCCTCCGACATGAACCGGTCGATGCCGACGATCACTCCGACGCCGTTCACCAGGTCGGGGCGGTAGGCCTGCAGACCGCCGGCGAGCGTGGCCAGGCCCGCGCCGGTGACGCCGGCGGCGCCCTTGGAGGCGATGATCATGAAGACCAGCAGGCCGATCTGCTCGCCGATCGACATCGGAGCGCCCATGCCGCTGGCGATGAACAGCGACGCCATCGTCAGGTAGATCGCCGTCCCGTCGAGGTTGAACGAGTAGCCGGTCGGCACGGTGATGCCCACCACCGGCTTGGAGACGCCGAGGTGCTCGAGCTTGGCGATGAGACGCGGCAGCGCCGACTCGGAGGACGAGGTGCCGACGATCAGCAGGTACTCGCGCGCCAGGTACTTCATGAGGCTGAAGAGGTTCACCCGGGCCACGGCGTAAAGCAGCGTGCCGAGGATCCCGACGATGAACACCGCGCACGTGATGTAGAACGCGATCATCAACGTGCCCAGCGCCCAGATCGCCGCGATGCCGGTGTTGCCCACCACCGCCGCGATGGCGCCGAAGGCGCCGAGCGGCGCGAGCCACAGGATCATGCCGAGGATGCGGAAGACGAGCGCCTGGAGGTGCTTGACCGCATTCATGATGGGAGTGCCCTTGTCGCCCATCTGCTGGAGCGCGAATCCGACGAGGAGCGCGATGAACAGCACCTGGAGGACGCTCTCGCCGGTGAAGGCGGAGAAGAACGTCGTCGGGATGATGCCGAGGATGAACTCCTGGGTGGTCTTGGCCTCCGCCGTGGACTCGTAGCTGGCGCTGGTCATGTTCAGGCCCTCACCCGGGTGGAGGAGGTTGCCGACCACGAGGCCGATGGCGAGCGCGAACGTCGACATCACCATGAAGTACAGCAGCGCCAGTCCGCCGATCCTGCCGACCGTGGCGGCCTTGGCGATGGAGCCGACGCCCACCACGATGGTGCAGAAGATGATGGGCGCGATCATCATCTTGATGAGGGCGACGAACCCCTCGCCGAGGGGCTTGAGCGCCACGCCGACGTCGGGCCAGATGAGGCCGACGACCGCGCCCAGCACCACGGCGACGATGACCGAGATGTAGAGCCAGGTGTGCTTGTCCCACGCCTGCTTGCCGCGCCGGGAGTTGAAGCCGGGAAGTGCGAACGACGTGGTCCGGGTCGAGAGAGCCATCTTTGCCTCCTGCGGGTGAACGAGTGTGTGTCTGCGGTGCCGGGGACGTCCGCGGCGTGACCACAGCGTGCGACGTCGCTGTCGCCGGGTCGACTTGTGGTCGTATTGGTCGCGGTCCGACGCTCGGTCCGAGCCGGCTCAGGCGCGAGGATGGAACCCGGCGGAATCGACGAGGAGAGCCATGTCATCGAGGACGGAGCGCACGAGTGCGGCATCCCGGGTCTTCGCGGTGGTCGCGCTCTCCGCCGCGGTCATCGTCGCCGCCCTCGCCGCCGTGCTCGTGCTGGACGCGGAGCGCTCCGAGCGCAGCGAGGCCGAGGAGGTCACGCGTGCGGTCGCCGCATCCCTGTCGGCTCTGCCGGAGGTGGGAGCCGCCCTCGCCGCTCCCGAGTCCTCGGCCCGCCTGCAGCCTGTGGCCGAGGACGTCAGGGCGCGGACGGGTGTCGACTTCGTGACGATCATGACGCCCGACGGCATCCGCGTCACCCACCGGAACCCCGACGAGATCGGCCGCCCGTATCTCGGCACGATCCCCGCCCAACGGGCAGCGGTCACCGAGGAGTTCACGGGGACGCTCGGACCCTCGGTGCGCACCATCGTCCCGGTCACGCGCGCGGGTGACCTCGTCGGCTGGGTCTCGGTCGGCGTGACCGTCGGCAGCATCTGGTCCGACATCCTCCCCCGGCTCCCCTTCGTGCTCTCGATCGCGCTCGCACTCCTGGCCGCCGGACTCGTGGGAGCCTGGCTGGCCCGTCGCTCCACGCGGCAGGTTGCCGGCGATCTGCCCGCCGGCACCATCCGCGACGCCGTTGCGTCGTACGAGTCGGTGCGTACGCTCGGTGAGGCGCTGCGCGCGCAGACCCACGAGCACGGCAACCGCATGCACACCGCGGTGTCGCTGCTGGAGCTCGGCCGCACGCGCGAAGCCGTCGAGATCCTGACGGAGACCTCACGCCAGAGCCAGGAGCTCGTGGATCAGGTCGCGGCGCGCCGCGGCGGCGATCCGACCGTGGGGGCCCTCCTGCTGGGTAAGGCGGCGCAGGCTCGGGAGCGCGGGATCGAGTGGTCGGCCGACATCGATCCCGATGCTCCCCGCAGCGCGCTCTCGCCGGTGGACGCGGTGTCGGTCGTCGGCAACCTCATCGACAACGCGATGGATGCCGCGGCGGCGGGCGACGCACCGCGCTGGGTGCGCGTCGTGTTCGCCGCCGCTTCGACCTCGCCGCCCGCGCTGCGTCTGGAGGTCGCCGACAGCGGCGCGGGTGTGCCGGCTGCGCTGCGCGACCGCATCTTCGAGCACGGCTTCTCAACCAAGCCGGGCGGCGCCGCGGGGCGCGGCGTCGGCCTGGCGCTGGTCCGCTCCATCGTCGTCGGAGCCGGCGGAACGGTGACGCTGCAGGACGACCCCACGACCTTCGTGGTGACGCTGCCCGCGGGGCGGTCGTCGTGATCGGCGTGCTGCTCGTGGACGACGACGCGCTCACGCTCGAGCTGCACCGCGAGTACGTGGCGCGTCTGGACGGCTTCGCCGTCGTCGCGGAGTGCACGGGCGCTCGCGCCGCGATCGATGCCGTCCTCGCGCGCAGCGACGAGGTCGACCTGGTGCTGCTGGACGTGACGATGCCGGACGGCACTGGCCTCGATGTGCTGCGCCACCTGCGGGCGCGTGGCGTCGCGGTCGATGTCATCGCGATCACCGGCGTGCGCGACGCCGACGTGGTGCGCCAGATGGTGGCGCTCGGGGTGGCGCAGTACCTGGTGAAGCCGTTCACCTTCGCGGCCTTCCGCGAGCGGCTCGAGCAGTACCGTCAGTTCCGCCGACGCGCCGACGAGGCGGCAGGCGCCCCCACGCAGGCCGAGATCGACGCGCTGCTGGGCGCCCTGCGCCCGGCCGTTCCGGTGCCGCTGCCCAAAGGGCTCGCGCCCGCCACGCTCGCGGTGATCAGCGACGAGGTGCGTGAGCGCGGCCCGATCTCAGCCGCCGAGGCCGCGGAGCGACTGGGCATGTCGCGCGTGGCGGCGAGACGCTACCTGGAGCACCTGGTGGCCGCGGGGCGGGCACAGCGGGCGCAGCGGTACGGCACCCGCGGGCGGCCGGAGTCCGAGTACGGCTGGGTGCATTCCGGGGAGGCGCCCGGAGGCACCGCCGGGCCGCGCGGCGGCGAGTGAGCAGCCCGTCCTTTCATGTGATCTGCGCGGTGCCCGTCGCAGCGACGCGAAGCTAGAGTCGCCGCCGAACGGACCGGCCGAGATGCTGCCCGAGACCGCCTACCGGGTCATCCGCGACCAGATCATGCTCGACGGGAACGCCCGCCTCAACCTCGCGACGTTCGTGGGCACGTGGATGGACGAGCATGCCGAGCGGCTGTACCTGGACGCGGCCGACAAGAACATGATCGACAAGGACGAGTACCCCGCCACCGCAGCCGTCGAGGAGTACTGCTGGCGTATCCTCGGCGACCTGTGGAATGCGCCAGACAAGGACGACCGCGACCCCGTGACCCCCGCCTCGGCCAGGATGGACGCGTGACCGAGACGACGCCGGACGGCTATGACGACCGCTTCGTGGGCATCCCTCTCCCTCTCCCTCAACCGCTCGGCGACGGCGAGGTCCACGTGCTGACGTATCCGCGGTTCACCGTGCTGTTGGACGCGGCTCGCAGGCTCGCGGTCGTGACGGGGGTGAACATCGACGGCTCGTCGCTGCGGGACCTGCCCCGCACCGGTCAGTGGCGCCTGGACCCGCGCGTGCCGGAGACGGAGCAGGCGGGGCCCGAACTGTACGCCGCCAACGATCTCGATCGCGGGCACCTGGTGCGCCGCCGCGACCCCGGCTGGGGTACGCCGCCCGACGCCCGCCGGGCGACCGAGGCGACGTTCGTCTACCCGAACGCGGCGCCGCAGGCCGGCGGCTTCAACCAGTCGAAGGAGCTGTGGCTGGGTCTCGAGGACCACGTGCTCGCGTACGCCGACGCCACCGATCAACGCCTCAGCGTCTTCACGGCGCCCGTGCTGGCGCCCGACGATCCGCCGTATCGCGGCATCCGGATCCCTCGTCGCTTCTTCAAGGTGGCCGCGTGGGCGACGGATCGGGACGGGCGGATGCCTGAGCTCGCGGCAGCCGGCTTCGTGCTCGACCAGTCGGCCCTGATCGACGTGCGCCAGGGAGCGCTCTCCGTGCCGCCCCTCGGCGCCTTCCGGACGTTCCAGGTGCCGATCGCCGACATCGAGGAGCTGGCCGGCGTGGATCTCGGACCGCTCGTGGAGGCCGACGTGCTGCCGCCCGTCGACGAGCTCAGGGGCAGGGAGGCGCGCGGAGAGGACGAATGGCGTCCCCTCCGCGCACGCGAGGACATCTGCCTCGGATGAGGCCGGGGGGCTACTCCCCCGCCAGCCCGCCGAGCAGGTGCCCGAACGAACGGCCCTCGCCGAGATAGTTCGCCGGGTCGAACGGGTCGGCGTCGGTCGCCGGCTCGCGCCGCGCGACCGCGTCGGCGAGCTCGCGCGCACCGCGCTCGATCCGCTCCGCGAGCGGCGCGACGTTGTCTGCCGACGCACCCCAGTCGCTGGAGGCCGCGAAGACGCCGGTGGACACCGGCTCGGCGTGGAGGTACGTGAACAGCGGCCGGATCGCGTAGTCGATCGCCAGCGAGTGACGCGCGGTGCCGGCGTTCGCTCCGATCAGCACCGGCTTGCCGGTCAGCGCGTCGGGGTCGAGCACGTCGATGAACGACTTGAACAGCCCCGAGTAGCTCGTGGAGAAGATCGGCGTCACCGCGATGACCGCGTCGGCCGAGACGACCGCGTTGACCACGGACTCCAGGGCCGGCGGCGCGAAGCCGGTCAGCAGGTTGTTCGTGATGTCGTGCGCGTAGTCGCGCAGCTCGAACACGTCGACCTCGACCTGGATGTCGCGCTCGGTCAGGTGCTCGACGGTCGCGGCGGCGAGCCGGTCGGCCAGCATGCGTGTCGACGACGGGTTCGACAGCCCCGCCGAGACGACGGCGATGCGACGGGCGGAGGTCATGTCAGGCTCCCTTCCGGCCGAGGCCGAACGCCGCGCCGGCAGGGGCCGGGCTGTCCTGGTACGGGCTCGCGCCCACCAGGTTGTCGCCCCGGTTGGCGCCGGGGACCGCCTGCCGCGGCGCCTGGCCGCCGTACGCCGCCGCGACCCGGTTCGCGTGGGTGGGGGCATCCGGCACCTCGACGGGACGGTCCTTCTGCAGCTCCTTGCGCAGCACCGGGACCACTTCGCCGCCCAGGATGTCGAGCTGCTCGAGCACGGTCTTCAAGGGGAGGCCGGCGTGGTCGATGAGGAACAGCTGGCGCTGGTAGTCGCCGAACGTCTCGCGCATCGCGGCGTACCGGTCGATCACCTGCTGCGGCGAGCCCACCGTCAGCGGGGTCATCTCGCTGAAGTCCTCCAGCGACGGGCCGTGGCCGTACACCGGGGCGTTGTCGAAGTACGGCCGGAAGTCCCGGACGGCGTCCTGCGAGTTCCTGGCCATGAAGACCTGGCCGCCCAGGCCCACGATCGCCTCCTCGGGCGTGCCGTGACCGTAGTGCGCGAAGCGCTGACGGTACAGCGTGATCAGGCGCTGGTAGTGCTCCTTGGGCCAGAAGATGTTGTTGGCGAAGAAGCCGTCGCCGTAGTACGCCGCCTGCTCGGCGATCTCGGGCGTGCGGATCGAGCCGTGCCACACGAACGGCGGCACCCCGTCGAGGGGGCGGGGCGTCGAGGTGAAGCCCTGCAGCGGCGTGCGGAACTGACCCTCCCAGTCCACGACGTCCTCGCGCCAGAGGCGGTGCAGCAGGTTGTAGTTCTCGATGGCCAGCGGCAGGCCCTGGCGGATGTCCTTGCCGAACCACGGGTACACCGGGCCGGTGTTGCCGCGGCCGAGCATCAGGTCGGTGCGGCCGCCGGACACGTGCTGGAGCATCGCGTAGTCCTCGGCGATCTTCACCGGGTCGTTGGTGGTGATGAGGGTCGTCGCGGTGGACAGGATCAGGCGCTCGGTCTGCGCGGCGATGTACGCGAGGGTCGTCGTCGGCGACGACGACCAGAACGGCGGGTTGTGGTGCTCGCCCAGCGCGAAGACGTCGAGCCCCACCTCCTCGGCGTGCTTGGCGATCTCGATGGTCGCCTTGATGCGCTCGGCCTCACTGGGGGTGGTGCCGTTCGTCGGGTCCTCGGTGATGTCGCTCACCGTGAAGATTCCGAACTGCATTCCCGACCACGTGGTGCTCTCGCTCACGATCGCTTCTCCGCTCTTTCGCCGTGCGGGTTCTCCGTCGCGGACGAATCTATGCAAATGAATGTATATCGTGCAACGTGTGCAGGTCGAGGTTATTCCCTAATCCAGGCGGAGCCGATCGACGGCCGCCTGGATCGCGACGGCGGCAGCGCCCCGCGCCCAGGCGGTGAACCCCGAGTCGTCGACATAGAGCCGCACCGCGTCCGCCCGCGGATCGCGCCCCGCCGCGATCGCCGCGCGGACGCGCTCCTCGGCGATGTCGAAGAGGGCGATCCCCTCCCCTGCGAGCACCGCCGCCGGCTGGAACGTGAGATTGGCCGCGAGCGCGATGAACCGCCCGAGCGCATCCGCCGCCGCATCGACGACCGCGAGCGCGGCAGGATCGCCCGCGGACGCCAGCTCGAGGACCTGCGGGTAGCTCACCGTGCGCTGGAGCGCCGCGGAGACCTGCGCGGCGATCGAGCCGGACGTCAGCATCGCCTGCGAGCAGCCGCGGTGGCCCGACGGACAGAGCGGGCCGCTGTCGGAGAGCGGGATGTGTCCGCCGAAGCCCAGCCCGGCCTCGGTCGATCGCACGACCTCACCGTCGACGACGAGCCCGTAGCCGACGCCGGCGCCGATGGTGATGACGAAGAAGCCCGGGATGCCGCGCCCGAGCCCGAACCACCTCTCGGCTTCGCTGAGCGCGATGACGTCGTTCTCGAGGACGACGGGGACGCCGAGCCCGCGCTGGAGAAGTGCGCCGAAGGGGACGTCCTCCCACTCGAGGAACGGCGCGTAGCGGGCGACCGCGCCGTCGACGGCGCCACCCAGGGCCACGCCGGCACCGATCACGCCGTCCACGCCGATCGCGGCCACCGCATCGGCGATCTGCGCCGCGACCGCCTCGGGCTCGTGCGAGCGCAGGGCCTCGGTGCGCTGCGCGAGCAGGTCCGCACGGACGTCGGTGGCGACGACGTGCATCGCGTCGCCGGTGATCTTGACACCGATGAACCGCCCCAGCCCGGGCGCGACGTCCAGCGGGCGCACCGGGCGGCCGACCGAGCCGTCGGCGAGGTCCTCGAGCTCGACGAGGTATCCGCGGTCGAGGAACGGCTTGGCGAGCCGGGTGAGACTCGCCGGCGACAGGCCGAGCCGGCTCGTCAGGGCGCTGCGGGCGATCGGCCCGTGGATCAGCACGGCCCGTGCGAGCGCGCGTTCACTGTCCGTCAGCATCGGCGATGAACCTCCTCGGTCCGAGCGAAATGCTTCCATTGTGGCACCAATGGGGCGTTCTCCCCAGGAGATCGTCGCTGGAAACGACTCTTGATCCCTGCATTAGTTCCATGGTAGAACTAACTCATGCACCGCAGCGACTCGCAGCTCGACGCCGAGCAGACCGTGACCACCTCCGCTCCGCACGTCCTCCACCTGACCCGGGGCGGCACGAGCGTCGTGCTGGACCTGGACGCGTCGCCCGGTCCGTCGATCGTGCACTGGGGCGCCGCGCTGACCGGCTCTACGCCCGCCACCCTGCGGGGGACGGCGATCGCCGCCCGCGCTCAGCGCGTGTCGGGCGGCCTGGACGCGACCCCCGCTCTCTCGCTCGTCCCCGTCGCGGCCGACGGCTGGTTCGGGACGCCCGGGCTCGAGGGACACCGCGACGGCAACGGTGTCAGCATCCGTCTCGCGACCGTCGACGTGCAGGCCGCCGAGCATCGCGCGAGCATCGCCCTGGCAGACGCCGAAGCCGACCTCGCGGTCCGGGTGGAGCTGCGGCTCGGACCGAGCGGGCTGCTCCATCAGCGCCTCACGGTGCGCAACACCGGGACGACGCCGTACACGCTGCAATCGCTCCTGACGACGTTCCCGCTTCCCGCCGACGCGACGGAGGTGTTCGACACCACCGGACACCACCTGCGCGAGCGGGCCCCGCAGCGACGTCAGCTCGGCATCGGCTCGCACGTGCGCGAGAGCCGGCGCGGCCGCACCGGCGCCGACTCGGCCATCCTGCTCGCCGCCGGACGCCCCGGTTTCGGCTTCGAGCGGGGTCGCGTCCACGGCATCCACGTCGCCTGGAGCGGCAACCACCGCGTCGTCGCGGAGCGCAGCGTCACCGGTGATGCGCTCCTCGCCGGCGGCGAGCTGCTCCTTCCCGGTGAGGTGGTGCTCGCTCCCGGCGCGGCCTACAGCTCACCGTGGGTGATCGGCTCGTGGGGCGACGGCCTCACGGCGCTGTCGCACCGCTTCCACGACGAGTGGCGCGCCCGCCCCCAGCACCCGCGGCGCCCGCGCCCGGTGACGCTGAACACCTGGGAGGCGGTCTACTTCGATCACTCGCTCGAGCGCCTTACGGCGCTGGCCGATGCGGCGGTCTCCGTCGGCGTGGAGCGCTTCGTCCTCGACGACGGCTGGTTCGAGGGCCGGCGCGACGACACCGCGGGCCTCGGCGACTGGACCGTCGACCGCGAGGTGTGGGCGCACGGCCTGCACCCGCTCATCGACCACGTCCGGGCGCTCGGCATGGAGTTCGGCCTCTGGGTCGAGCCCGAGATGGTCAACCCCGACAGCGAGCTGGCGCGACGGCATCCCGACTGGATCCTCCGTGGGCGGATGTCGCTGCCGCCGTCCGGTCGTCAGCAGCAGGTCCTGGACCTGTCGATCCCCGACGCATACGCCCACATCGCCGCACGCCTGCACGCGCTCCTGGACGAGTACCCCATCGCCTACCTCAAGTGGGACCACAACCGCGACCTCGTCGACGCGGCCGGCGGACCGGCCGGCGCAGCCCGCGTGCACGCCCACACCCTCGCCGTCTACCGCCTGCTGGACGAGCTCAAGGCCGCACACCCGGGACTGGAGATCGAGAGCTGCGCCTCGGGCGGCGCCCGGGTGGACCTCGGCATCCTCGACCGCACCGATCGCGTGTGGACCAGCGACAGCCTCGACCCGCTCGAGCGCCTCGAGAACCAGAAGCACACCGGGCTGGTCGTCCCTCCCGAGATGCTCGGCATGCACCTCACCAGCCCCGTCGTCCACTCGTCCGGCCGCACGGTCTCGCTCGGTCTCAGCGGCGCGGTCGCCCTGTTCGGCCACTTCGGCATCGAGTGGGACCTCACCACGGTCGACGAGCGCAAGCGCGAAGAGATCGCGGAGTGGGTGGCGCTCGCCAAGCGCCTGCGCCCGCTCATCGCGAGCGGGCGCGTGGTGCACGTCGACGGCACGGAGCCCGGCATCGACGTGCGCGGCGTCGTGGCGGCGGACACCGCGTCCGCCGTCTTCACCGTCGTGCAGACCGCCTCGAGCGCCGCCTACCCGGCGGGACGGGTGCGGATGCCGGGGCTCGACCCCGCCCGCGTCTACCGGGTGCAGGTGCGGATGCGTGACGGCGAGGACGCCGGCCAGTCGCCCCTCGAATGGGCGGGCGCCGAGATCGTGATGACCGGCCTGGAGCTGGCCGAGGCCGGCGTCCGTCCTCCCGTGCAGCGTCCGCAGCAGGCGATGGTCCTCGAGATCACCGCAGCGGGCTGAACGGACCACCATCCATCCACGCGCAAGGAGGCGCACCATGAGAACCAGTCATCGACGATGGGTCCGGCCGCTCGCGGCTCTGACCGTCGTCGCAGCGGCCGCCGCGATCGGCGGCTGCGCACAGCAGCCCGGCGACGGGGTGACCGAGCTGAACTTCTTCCAGTTCAAGGGCGAGGCCCTCGAGGACTTCAACGAGATCATCGCGGACTTCGAGGCCGAGAACCCCGACATCAGGGTGGTGCAGAACCAGGTCGCCGACGCCGACACGGCGATCCGCACCCTGCTGGTGAAGGACCGCGTCCCCGACGTCATCACGCTCAACGCCAACGGGAACTTCGGCAGGCTGGCGCAGGCCGGCGTGTTCTACGACTTCTCCGATGAGCCGGTGCTCGAGACGATCAACCCGGCGGTGCAGGAGATCCTCGCCGACCTCGGCACCTACGGCGACGAGGTGAACGGGCTCGGCTACGTCAACAACGCCAACGGCGTCGTCTACAACCAGGACATCTTCGAGGAGCAGGGGCTCGAGGTGCCCGAGACGTGGGACGAGTTCATCGCCGTGTGCGATGCCCTCGAGGCCGCGGGCATCCAGCCGTTCTACGGCACGCTCGCCGATTCGTGGACCGCCATCCCGTCGTGGAACGCCCTCGGTGCGTATCCCGCGCAGGACGGCTTCTTCGACAAGATGCGCGAACAGGGCGAGAACGTGGGACCGGACTCGGAGGTGTCGTTCCAGAAGGACTTCGCCGAGGTCATGGACCGGCAGTACCAGCTGTACTCGTACATGCAGGAGGGCTACCGCGGCAGGACGTACGACGACGGGAACGCGGCGTTCGCCCGCGGCGAGTCGGCGATGCTCCTGCAGGGCATCTGGGCGACGAACCCGATCACGCAGGTGAACCCGGACATCCGGATGGGCATCTTCCCCTACCCGACCGACGAGCCCGGTGAGAGCCTCCTCGTCTCCGGCGTCGACGTGGTGTTCACGCTCGGCAAGGACAACCCGAAGCACGACGCGGCGATGCGGTTCATCGAGTACGTGTTCCAGCCCGACGTCATCGAGCGCTTCGCCGCGTCGCAGAACATGATCCCCTCGGTCGAGGGCGCCGAGCTGAGCGACGACCCCGCCCTGCAGTCCGTCCGCCCCTACTTCGAGGATCAGCGGATCACCGGCTTCATCGACCACCAGATCCCGCCGTCGATCCCGCTCATCCCCACCGATCAGCAGTTCCTCTTCGACGGCGACGCCGAGGCCGCGCTGAAGACCCTCGACAGCGAGTGGGCCAAGGTGGCCGCCCGCACGATCCCCGTGACGGAGGAGTGACATGACAACCCTCACCCAGGCGGTCCGCTCGAGCTCGACGGGCGCCTCCGGCAAGCGCGCCGCCCGCCTGCGCAGCGACAGCCGCCGCGCACCGTCGACCTACTACTGGATGGTGTGGCCCGCGGTGATCGCCTTCGCCGCCTTCCACACGCTCCCGGTCGTCGTCGGCATCTTCTTCAGCTTCACCAACTACGCCGGGTACGGCGCCTGGAACTTCGTCGGTCTGTCGAACTACCTGAACCTGTTCAAGGACGACCGCGTGCTGCAGGCGTACGGCTTTTCGTTCCTGTTCGCGATCGTGGCGACGATCCTCACGAACGGGTTCTCGCTGGCGATCGCGCTCGGCCTCAACGCCAAGATCAAGGCGCGGAACTTCTTCCGAGGCGTCTACTTCGTCCCCTACATCCTCGCGATCCTGGTGATCGGCTACGTGTTCCAGTTCTTCTTCTCGAACTCGCTGCCGAAGATCCTGTCGGGCATCCCGGTCTTCCGCGACAACATCCTGACGAACGAGACGTGGGCATGGACCGCGATCGTCGCGCTGGCCGTCTGGCAGGCGTGCGCGTTCGCGATCATCATCTACCTGTCGGGTCTGCAGACGATCCCGGCAGAGCTCTACGAGGCGTCGTCGCTGGACGGTGCGTCACCCTGGCGGCAGTTCCGCTCGATCACCTTCCCGCTCATCGGCGCCTTCTTCACCATCAACGTCGTGCTGAGCCTGAAGGGCTTCCTTCAGGTGTTCGACCCGATCGTCGCGCTCACCAACGGCGGACCGGGGACGTCGACCGAATCGGTCACGCTCCTGATCTTCCGCGGCGGCTTCTCCGGCGGGGAGTTCGCCTACCAGACGGCCAACGCGGTGATCTTCTTCATCGTCATCACGGTCGTCTCGCTCTTCCAATTCCGGGTCCTTCAGCGCAGAGAGGCCGATTTCTGATGACCACCATGACCAACACGGCATCGCAGCTCGAGCAGGAGGCCGACGCCGTCACGGCGAACGGCCGCCGGCGACGCCGCACCGAGCCCGACGACGACACGCGCAAGACCAACTGGTGGGCCACGGCTCTCATCGCAGTCTGCTCGCTCACGGTCCTGATCCCGCTCTACCTCGCGGTGGTGGTCGCGCTCAAGACGCCCGACCAGCTCAGCGCGGGCACCGGGTTCGAGCTGCCGAACCCGATCCGCTGGGAGAACTTCGCGACGCGTGGGTGCGCACCAGCTTCCCGCAGGCGCTGCTGAACACGGCGATCATCACCGTCGGGTCGGTGGTGTTCACGCTGCTGACGAGCTCGATCGTGGCCTACGCCCTCGCCCGCAACCTCCACCGGCCGTTCTTCAAGGGCGTGTTCTTCTACCTGCTGGCGGCCCTGTTCATCCCGTTCCCGATCATCATGCTTCCGCTGGTGAAGCAGACCTCGATCCTGGGGCTGGACAACCAGGCCGGCATGATCATCCTCTACACGATCTACGGGCTGTCGCTGAACATCTTCATCTACACCGCGTACATCCGCTCGATCCCGATCGAGCTCGAGGAGGCGGCGAGGGTCGACGGGGCGAGCACGTGGCGGGTGTTCTGGCAGGTCGTCTTCCCGCTGCTCATGCCGATGAACGCCACGGTCGGCATCCTCACGTGCGTGTGGGCGTGGAACGACTTCATCATGCCGCTGGTCGTGCTGACGGAGCCGTCGGCGAGGACCCTGCCACTCGCGCAGTACGTCTTCCAGGGGCAGTTCAACACCGACTACACGGTGGCGTTCGCGTCCTATCTGATGGCGATGGCGCCGCTGCTCATCGTCTACATCTTCAGCCAGCGCTGGGTGATCTCGGGCGTCACCCGGGGCTCCATCAAGTAGACGATCAGGCGAACGGACGACGGATGCCGCCACCGACGCCGGTGGCGGCATCCGTCGCGTCGTCATCTCACGGATAGTCTGGTTGGGCCCGCGCGAGAGGTGACGATGACCGGCAGCAGCGTTCCGCCCACGGCGGCCACACCGACGGGGTCGATCCCCCGCCCCAAGCGACGCACGCCGTTCTGGGACAACGCGCGCTTCGCCTGCATCGTGCTGGTCGTGCTCGGTCATGCGGTCCAGCGACTCACCTACGACTCCGACGTCGCGCTGAGCCTGTACCTGCTGATCTACGCGTTCCACATGCCGGCGTTCGCCATCATCTCGGGGTACTTCTCGAAGTCCGACGCCCCGACCCGCCGGCAGATGGCCCGGGTCATCACCGACATCCTCGTGCCGTACGTGGTGTTCGAAGGCCTGTGGACGCTCACGAAATGGCTCGTCGAGGGGCAGGCCAACCCCAACCTCACTCAGCCGTCGTGGACCCTGTGGTTCCTGCTCGCGCTCGGCATCTTCCGCGTGGTCCTCCCCTATCTCGCGCTGCTGCGCTGGCCGCTGCTGTGGACCGTCGTGATCTCGATCGGTGCGGGCTACCTGCCCAACATCGACTCGACGTTCTCGCTGTCGCGCACGCTGGGACTGCTGCCCTTCTTCACGCTCGGATGGTGGCTGCGCGAGCGCGACGTCGTCGCACGGCTGCGCCTTCTCGACCGCCGCCCCTGGTGGGTGATCCCGGCCGCGATCGGCCTGTTCGCGCTGGCGGCGTGGACGGCATGGTTCTTCGTCGACGGCTGGCGCGAGATGAACCTCCGGGAGTGGCTCTTCTACGACGAGAACTACGCGGCCATCGGCGGCACCCAGTGGTGGGCCGGCGGCGTGCGACTCGCGCTGATGCTCGTGGCCGTGCTGCTGTCGACGGCATTCTTCGCGCTCCTTCCCCGCGACACCCACTGGTGGACGCACTTCGGCCAGTACACGATGTACGTCTACCTGCTGCACTCGTTCGTGCTGTATCCGTTCCGCGAGAGCGGCGTGCTGCGCAACGCCGAGCCCACGTGGCTGTGGCTGCCGCTGGTGATCGTGATGTCGGTCCTCATCGCGCTGGGCCTGGCGACCAAGCCCGTCCGCCGGCTGTTCCGCCCCCTCGTGGAGCCGCGACCGGCGTGGTTGTTCGCCGACCGGGCGCTGGCACGCACCGAGGGACGCCGCAGCGACCCCACCGGGTCGCGCCGGCCGCGCGAGCAGCCCCGCGCCGCGCGGCCGGATCCGCGGCAGAACGGCTGAGGGCGCGGTCGAGGTCCGACTCGGCCCCCGCTTAACCCTTCGCAACAAACCGGCGGATGCCGCAGCATCCGCTTACCCTCGCCTCATGACCGAGCTGAACCTGCCGATCCTCGACCTGTCGCAGCTGGATGCGGGGCCGGACGCCGCCGCGCAGTTCCGGGACGACCTGCGCGCGGCCACGCATGACGTCGGCTTCTTCTACCTCACCGGCACCGGTGAGTCGGCCGAGCTCGAGCAGCGCCTCCACCGCGCCGCACGGGGCTTCTTCGCCCTTCCCGAAGCCGACAAGCTGGCGATCGAGAACGTCAAGAGCCCGCACTTCCGCGGCTACACGCGGGTGGGCGGCGAGCGCACCCAGGGCAAGGTCGACTGGCGCGAGCAGATCGACATCGGCCCGGAGCGCCCGGTGGTGAGCGACCCCGATGCGCCCGACTTCGCCCGGCTGATCGGTCCCAACCTCTGGCCGGCGGCGCAGCCCGAGCTGCGCGAGGTCGTCTCGGAGTGGCACGACCACCTCTCGGGGGTCGCCCGCAAGCTGCTGCGCGCGTGGGCCCTGTCGCTCGGCGCCGGCGAGAACTACTTCGACGAGCACTTCGGCGAGCCGTCGACGCTGATCAAGATCGTCCGATACCCGGGCACCGAGGATCCCACGCCGCAGCAGGGCGTGGGGGCGCACAAGGACTCGGGCGTGCTGACGCTGCTGTGGGTCGAGCCCGGCAAGGGCGGCCTCCAGGTCGAGCGCAGGGATGGCGCCACCGGAGAATGGCACTGGGTGGACGCTCCCCCGGTCCCCGGTGCGTTCGTGGTCAACATCGGGGAGCTGCTGGAGTACGCCACCCAGGGGTACCTCATCGCCACGAAGCACCGCGTGATCTCACCGACCTACCCCGACGACCGGATCTCGGTGCCGTTCTTCTTCAACCCGGCCCTCGACAAGCGCCTCCCGCTCATCGAGCTGCCGGCCGACCTCGCGGCGCACGCGCGCGGCGTCACGCAGGATCCCGCCAATCCGATCCATGCGCTCTACGGCGAGAACGCGCTGAAGTCGCGCCTGCGCGCCCACCCCGACGTGGCCGAGCTGCACCACCCGGAACTCGTCGCCGCCCGCGCCGCCTCAGCCTGAGGCATCCGCCCGCCTCGGCTTGAGGCATCCGCCCGCCCGCTGCACCCTCGAGTCGCGGCCGAGCCTTCGAGCCTGGGGGTTTCGGCCGAGACCGGGGACGTCATCTCCTGTCTCGGCCGAAACGCCCCGGTTCGGCGGGCATGTCGGGAATGACGAAGGCCTCCCCACACCGTGGGGAGGCCTTCCAAGAATGTTCTGCGCGATTGAACGCTGGGCGTGATGCCTTATCGACTGCGGCTAGCGCCGCAGACCGAGACGCTCGATGAGCGAGCGGTAACGGTTGATGTCGATGTCCTGGAGGTAGCCCAGGAGACGGCGGCGCTGACCGACGAGCAGGAACAGCCCACGACGCGAGTGGTGGTCGTGCTTGTGCTCCTTGAGGTGCTCGGTGAGGTCCTTGATGCGCTGCGTCAGCATCGCGACCTGCACCTCGGGGGATCCGGTGTCACCGGGGTGCGTCGCGTACTCTTCGATGATCGCCTTCTTGACGTCTGCATCCAGTGCCATAGGTGATCCCCTCTCTGCTTGTTGCGCGGTGCCCGTCACCCGATGTGCGAGCTCTCTTTCTCCGCGGCCGATCCAACGGCAACCTGAAGAGTCTACCAGCAGCGGGATGCCGCAGCGAACCGGACGCCGCTCCGGCGCGGGTACGCTCGAACCTGTGCAAGACGGCAGCCGCGCTGGGGTTCGGGGGTGAGCGCGGCCGGAGAGCATCGCAGCCACTTCATCGACCTGCGGCCGTTCCGTGCGAGCCCGGCGTTCACCCGGATGTGGCTCGGATCGACGATGGCGGGCCTCGGCGGCCAGCTCACCATCGTGGCCATCATGCTGCAGATGTACGACCTCACCGGGTCGACGTTCGCGGTCTCGATGATCGCGGTGGCGGGCCTCATCCCGATGGTCGTCGCCGGCATCTACGGCGGCATGCTCGCCGACGCCTTCGACCGGCGCGCCGTGGCGCTGCTCGCCGCCACCGTCACGTTCGGCTCAACCGCGGTCCTGGCCGCCCTGGCCTGGACGGGCACCGAGACGGCGTGGTGGCTCTACGGCTTGAGCATCGTCAACTCGGCCGCCAACTCGATCGTGCTGGCGACACGACAGGCGATCGTGCCGCGCCTGCTCCCCCGCGAGCTGCTCCCCGCCGCGTCGGCGCTCGGCGGCATCACCGTGGGGATCATGGTGATGGCGGGCCCGGCCCTGGCCGGCGTCCTCGTCGCGCTCACCGGCTACGCCTGGACGTACACCCTCGATGTCGCGCTGATGCTGTCGCTGTTCCTCGGACTGTGGACGCTGCCCGCGCTCCGCCCGGAGGGCCAGACCGTCCGACCGGGCCTGGAGTCGCTCCGCGACGGCTGGCGGTTCCTGCGACGAGCGTCGAACATCCGCCTGCAGTTCGTCCTCGACATCATCGCCATGACGTTCGGGCAGCCGCTGTCGCTGTTCCCCGCGATCGGCGCCGTGCTGCTGGGCGGCGGTCCGATCACGACGGGCGTGCTCACCGCGGCGGTCGCCGCAGGCGCGTTCGCGTCGAGCCTGTTCTCCGGCCGCGTGGGAGGCATCCGGCGCCAGGGCCTCGGGATCGAGCGCGCCATCCTCGTCTACGGTGCCGCGATCGGCGGACTCGGACTGGTGCTGGGCGCGGCGGCGCTCGGCTGGTTCGCTCCCGAGACGGTCGACGTCGACAGCCCCAACCTCGTGCTCATCACGCTTGCGTGCGTCGCGCTCGCCGTCGCCGGAGCGGCCGACAACATCAGCTCCATCTTCCGCAACACGATGGTCCAGGCGGCGGTGCCCGACGCGATCCGCGGGCGCCTGCAGGGGATCTTCATCGTCGTCGTCGCCGGCGGACCGCGCCTGGGCGCCCTCTACGCCGGCACACTCGCGACGCTGACGGCACTGTGGTTCCCGCCGCTGCTCGGCGGACTCGTGATCATCGTCCTCGTCGCGACGCTGGTCCGGTTCAGTCCGCGCTTCCGCGCGTACGACGCGGAGAATCCGGTGCCGTAGCCGGACCGCCGCACATCGGCGGATTTCGGACGTCGCATCCGCTCACCGTCGCCGACACGTCCACATGGTCATACCGTGGCGGAATGGCCATGACCCAGGCGCTTCCCGCGGTGCAGCCCACAGTCGCGCCGTCGACGCGATGGGTGACCGTCCAGTTCGTGCTGGCGGGAGTCGTGTGGGGTGCGAGCTTCCTGTTCATGAAGGTCTCGCTGGAAGGCATCTCGCCTGCGCAGGTCGCGTGGACGCGTATCGTCCTCGGCGCGCTCACCCTCGGCGTGCTGGTCCTCGCGCGCCGGGAGCATCTGTCGCGCAGCATCCGCGTGTGGGGCCACCTGACCGTGCTCGGCCTCACCTTCTGCGTGTTCCCGTTCCTGCTGTTCTCGTGGGCCCAGCAGCACGTCAGTTCGGGGGTGGCGAGCATCTTCAACGCCACGACGCCGATCATGACGGCGGTGATGGCGTGGCTGGTGTTCCGGGTCGAGCGCCTCAAGACGCTGCAGGTCGTCGGCATCGCCGTCGGCGTGCTGGGCGTGCTGCTCATCATCGCGCCCTGGCAGGGCATCGCGCTGGACGGCAGCCTCGTGGCGGAACTGGCCATCCTCGGCGCGACGGCCAGCTACGGGTTCAGCCTGGCCTACATGCGGCGGTTCGCGTCGAACACCGGGATGTCCGCGCTGGGGTTCACCTTCGGCTACATCGCGATGGCGGGCGTGGTCATGGCCGTGCTCACCCCGTTCCTCGTGCTCACTCCCGTGCGCCTGGACCTGCCCATCGTCGCGAGCCTGCTGATGCTCGGCTGCCTCGGCACCGGCATCGCGTACGTCTGGAGCCAGAACACCGTGCGGGCATGGGGTCCGACCCGCGCCTCGACAGTCACCTACATCACGCCGGTCGTCGGCGTCGTCCTCGGCATCCTGATCCTGGGCGAGACGATGTCGTGGAACGAGCCCGTCGGCGCCCTGGTCATCTTCCTGGGCATCCTGCTCGCCCAGGACAGGCTCCGCCGGCGCACCGGCGTCTGACGGGGCGCGCGGCTCTGCGCAGGCGGATGAGCGGATGCCTCGGGCCGAGGCATCCGCTCATCCCGCGGCTGCTCACGCGGCCTGGTGCGCGCCTTGCAGGTCGAGGGTGATGGTGATGTCCTTGCCGACGAGGACCCCGCCGGTCTCGAGCGCGGCGTTCCAGGTGAGGCCGAACTCCTCGCGGTTGACCACGGTCTTCGCCGTCGCACCGGCCTTGTAGTTGCCCCACGGGTCGACGCCGAAGCCGCCGAAGTCGAACTCGAAGGTCACGGGCTTGGTGACACCGCGGATGGTGAGGTCGCCGTCGACCAGGAAGTCGCCGTCCTCGACACGCGCACCCGTGGAGCGGAACTCCATGGTGGGGTGGTTCTCGACGTCGAAGAAGTCCGCGGAGCGCAGGTGGTTGTCGCGCGCCTCGTCCTTGGTGTCCACGGACGCGACGTCGACACTGGCCACGACGGTCGCCTCGAGCGGGTTCTCCGGCGCCACGAGCGTCGCACTCTTCATGCCGAACGTGCCGCGCACCTTCGAGATCATCATGTGACGCACGCTGAACGTCACCTCACTGTGTGCGGGGTCGAGCACCCACGTGCCCGTCCTGTAGCCGGGGATGTCGATTGCCGTGGCGTCAGTCATGTTCGTCCTTCGTTCGGTTCGGGGAGTGCCCGCGTCAGCGGGCATACGGGGTGGAACGCGGCGGCGGCCTTGTCTATTCCCGTGAATGAAAATTCCTCGGAACCGGCGAGGAGACGAGGAAGGGGACGGATGCCGCGGCATCCGTCCCCTTCCATGGGTGGCGGTGGGGTCAGCCGACCTTCACGAGGTCGATGACGAAGATGAGGGTCTTGCCGCCGAGGAAGTGGCCGCCGGCCGGTCCGTAGGCCAGGTGCGGCGGGATCACCAGCTCGCGGCGACCGCCCTCCTTCATGCCGGGGATGCCGTCCTGCCAGCCCTGGATGAGGCCGCGCAGCGGGAACTGGATGCTCTCGCCGCGGTTCCACGACGAGTCGAACTCCTCGCCGGAGTCGTACTCGACGCCCACGTAGTGGACGGTCACGGTGTCGCCCGGCTTCGCCTCGGTGCCGGTGCCCACGACGAGGTCGCGGACGACGAGGTCGGCCGGAGCCGGGCCGGCGGGTGCGTCGATCTCGGGCTTGGTGCGGTCGTCAGTCATGACTCCATCCAAGCAGGAATGCGACGGGCACGCAGGGCGGGTGGTGGCCGAGGAGATCTCGATGCGCTCGCAGAGCTCGCAGAACAGCGGGACGGGAGATCTCGATACGCTCGCAGCACAGCGGGACGGGAGATCTCGATACGCTCGCAGCACAGCGGGACGGGAGATCTCGATACGCTCGCAGAGCTCGCTACTCGATCTTGATACGACCCGCGTCAACGCTCGTTCCTCGCATTGACCCGGGTCGTATCAAGACTCAGCGCCCGGTGCCGCGGCGATGCCTGCGTGTCTACCGAGCGCTGAGTTGGTCTGGTTTCAGCATGCCGGGGCGCCCCGCGCGGTGTCAAGGGTCACGGCGCGAACATGGCCGCACGCGTGGCGGCGGTCTTCGCCAGCAGCTCCCGCTCCTCCGAGGCCGCCATCGGGTCACGCCCGGTGATCGCCCGCTGGCGAGTGGCGGCGAGTGCGGTCGCGTCGGCGATGAACGTCTTCATGAGCGGCGAACGGTCGCCGCGCAGAGTGCGCGCCCACGCGAGCGCCGTCTTGCGGCCGGCGGAGGTGGCGAGCATCTCCACCTCCTGAGGTGTGAACCACCCCGCCGCGGCGTAGTCGCCCAGCCGTCGCCGGGTCAGCCGCGACTCCTCGCGGCGAAGCGCCACGATGCCCAGCACGAAGCCGATGAACAGCGGCACCTGGAGGGTCAGGTAGAGGAAGAAGAAGTCGCCGAACAGCGCCGAGCCGTTCCAGAAGGCGTGCAGCGCGACGGCTCCCGCCAGGCCGATCAGCCACGGACCGATCGCCTGCCCGGTGGACAGGCCGCGCCGCGCGGCGAGTCCCAGGGCGAAGCCGGTCACGCTCGTGAACATCACGTGTGCGAAGGGCGACAGGATGCCGCGCACGAAGAACGTCGTGGACGTCTCGGCGGCGCCCCCCTCGATGAAGCTGACTGCGAAGTACTGGATGTTCTCGGTGAAGGCGAAGCCCGCCCCCACCAGCGCGCCGTAGACGATGCCGTCGACGGGCCCGTCGAACGCGCGGCGGGCCGTCGCGAAGATGAGGAGGACGCCGAGCCCCTTGGCGAGCTCCTCCACCACCGGAGCCTGCACCACGGTGCGCATCACATCCCTGGCGGCGGAGTCGGCACCGCCGAACACGATGGTGAGCACCAGGTCGACTCCCAGGGCGATGCCGACGGCGGCGATCGCGCCCCACGCCACCGCGAGGATCAGCAGCCCCTTCGGCTCGGGCTCCCATCGGTCGACGAGGCGGACGGCGACGAGGACCCCCGCGAGCGGGATGAGCGCGAGCACCATCCCGATGATCGACGCGCCCGGGCCGAGGGCGTTGAGGAAGTAGCCGACCAGCGCGATGAGGATGAGCACCAGGATGCCGATGATCCAGATCGACGCGGACCGACCGCGGCCAGCCGCCGCAGGCGCGGCGACGGGCACCGGCGATGGCGACCTCGCGGGAGGGGTGATGGCCGCCGGCGCGGCATGGCGGGGCTGCGCGAGAGCGGAGGCGAACTCCGGCGGCGTGAGGGAGGGCCTCGGACGGGAGGCGCCGGGGTCGTGCGTCATGCGCACAGCCTATGGCGGCGAACGCCGCAGCGGACGCGCGCGCCCCGTCGGGCGGCCCACCCCGCCGCCGAGTGAGTAGTTTGGGAGGATGCGCTTCGCCCATGTCGTGCCGACCGAGTCGGGTGGGCCGAGACTCGCGCTGATCGAGGACGACCAGGCGGTCATCGTGGCAGAGCTGTTCGACGGCGCACCACGAACCCTCGAGGAGCTGATCGCCGGCGGCCACGAGCTGCTGTCGCGCGTGCGCGACGCGGCCGACGGCGGGTCGCGGCATCCGCTGGACGGCATGCGCTACGCGTCCGCGGTCCTCGCTCCCCCGGTGGTCCTGGCGATCGGGCTCAACTACGCCGCGCACTCCAGCGAGCTCGGTCTCAAGACCGACTCCACGCCGACCGTCTTCGTGCTGTGGCCGAACTCGCTCGCCGGTCACGACGGCACCACGATCTGGCCGCGGACGCTGAGCGAGTCCGTGGACTACGAGGCCGAGCTGGGCGTGATCATCGGCACCCCGGCGAAGGACGTCGAGCCGGAGCAGGCGCTCGACCACGTCTGGGGGTACACGGTGGTCAACGACATCACCGCCCGCGACATCCAGTACTCCGAGGCGCAGTGGTCCCGATGCAAGTCGTTCGACGGGTTCACCCCGACCGGCCCGTTCGTCGTGACCGCCGACGAGGTGCCCGACCCGCAGCGCCTGCACATCTGGACGGTGCTGGACGGCAGGACGCTGCAGGACGCGTCCACCGCGCAGATGGTGCGGCCGGTCGCGACGCTGATCTCGCACCTGTCGAAGTCGGCGACGCTGCTGCCGGGAACGCTGATCTCGACCGGCAGCCCGGGCGGGGCCGGCTACTCGCGCGATCCGCAGGTCTTTCTGCGCGACAGGTCGACCGTCACCGTCGGCATCGACGGGATCGGGGCGCTGACCACCCACTGCCGCATCCTCGGCTGACGTCGGACACCACGACGGCCGGCGCTGCGTGGAGCACCGGCCGCCGAGGAGGTCAGTTGGAGACGTTCGAGCAGTCGACGGGAAGCCCGCGGACCTCCACGGTGCCCTGGAAGTCGACGGCCTGGCAGGCCTGCAGCACCTCCGACGAGAAGGTCAGCAGGGGCACGACGAGCGCGAAGAACAGGATGACGCCGAGGACCATCAGCACGGCGGAGATGATGATGGCGGCCAGCGCCCAGCCGTTCTTGTGACCCGCCTTGCGGCTCTGGACGAGCGCGACGATGCCCAGGATCAGGGCGACCAGCTGGACGAAGAACGACAGGATGAACGCGACGATGCCGAGCGTCTTGCCGGGGACGGGCCCTGCCGCCGGCGCCCCGTACGCGGCAGGCGGCGCCGAACTGTACGAAGGCGGCGGAGCGCCGTACGCGGGCGGGGGCGCGTTGTAGGCGGACGGCGGCGGCGAAGCGGCGGGGGGCGGGGTCGCAGCCGGCTGGGACGCGGGTTGCTGCGGCTCCGGCGCGGCCGGGTTCTGCGGATCGGTCATCTCTCGCCTTTCGTTCGAGTCTCCCCGACGCTATCGAGCGCCGGCCGCGCGCGGCAACAGCCTCAGCGCGTGTCTGCCGGCCGCTGCACGACGACGACGTCTTCGGGCGACTGCACGAGCGGAATGGCGGCCGTGATCGTCTCGAGTCCCGACAGGCGGGCCGGCGAGAGCTGCTTTGTCACCTCGTCCCGCGACATCAGCCCGGCCTCCACGACGAGATCGGCGACGTTGCGTCCCGTCAGCAGGGCCGCCTTGGCGAGCGCGGCTGCGGCGGCGTAGCCGATGAACGGCGTGAGCGCGGTGATGACGCCCACGCTCGAGCCGACCATGGCGCCCAGACGCTCGCGGTTGGCGGTGATGCCGTCGACGCAGTTGACGCGCAGGGTGTGCATGCCCCGGCGCATCCACGTGATCGACTGGAAGATCGAGTGCGCGATCACCGGCTCGAACGCGTTGAGCTGCAGCTGCCCGCCCTCGACGGCCATCGTGACGGTGAGGTCCGCGCCGGCCACGGCGAACGCGACCTGGTTGACGACCTCGGGGATCACCGGGTTCACCTTGCCCGGCATAATGCTCGAGCCCGCCTGACGCGCCGGGAGATTGATCTCGCCGAGTCCCGCCTGGGGACCCGACGACAGCAGGCGCAGGTCGTTGCAGATCTTCGACAGCTTGATGGCATTGCGCTTGAGGGACGCCGAGAACGACATGAAGGCGCCGGTGTCGCTGGTGGACTCCACGAGGTCGGTCGCGAGGTCCAGGTCGAGTCCGGTGATCTCACGCAGGTGGCGCAGCACGGCCTGGCTGTAGTCGGGGTGCGTGGTGATGCCCGTGCCGATGGCCGTGGCGCCCATGTTCACCTCGTAGAGCAGGTAGGCGTTCTCCTTCAGCCGGCTGTAGTCCTCGCCGAGCGTCGTGGCGAAGCCGTGGAACTCCTGCCCGAGGGTCATGGGCACGGCGTCCTGCAGCTGCGTGCGCCCCACCTTCAGCACGTCGTGGAACTCGACCGCCTTGGCGAGGAACGCCTTGCGCAGAAGGTCCAGCTCCTCGAGCAGAGTCTGCAGGTCCAGTCCGAGGCCCACCTTGATCGCGGTCGGGTACACGTCGTTGGTCGACTGGCTGCGGTTGGTGTCGTCGATGGGCGAGAGGAAGGCGTAGTCGCCCTTCTCGCGACCGGCCAGCTCGAGCGCGACGTTGGTGATGACCTCGTTCGCATTCATGTTGGTCGAGGTGCCGGCGCCTCCCTGGATGACGCCGACCACGAACTGGTCGTGGAACTGGCCGTCGATGACCAGCTGCGCCGCGCGGTCGATGAGGTCGGCCTTCGATGCGTCCAGGACGCCGATCTCCTTGTTGGCTCGCGCCGAGGCCTGCTTGACCATCGCCAGCGCCTTCACGAGGTCCTTGTACACCGAGATCGGCCGCTTGGAGATCGGGAAGTTCTCCAGCGCGCGGGCGGTGTGGATGCCCCAGTACGCGTCGGCGGGGATCTCCAGGGATCCCAGGGAATCGGTCTCGGTGCGGGTTCGCGTCATTGCGTCCAGAGCCATGTGTGCAGTCCTCGTGGGTCGTTCACAGCGGTGTGGGGTCGCCTCGAGACTACTCGGATGCGGGGTGCGGCCGCCTGTACACGGCGTACACCGGGGACGGGGCGTTCATACACTGCGGAGCGACCGCCGCGCGCCCGTGCGGGCTCACCCGCGCTTGCGCGAGAACTCCTCGAGGCGCTGCTCGGGCGTGAGCCGCGACATCCGCTCGACCCATTCCGCGGAGAAGACGTCGCCGGTCGGTGCGTCGACGACGGGCACGACGGCGTGGGTGATCGTGTCGTCGTACACGTGCACGAGGTGGAACGACTGCCCGGCGTCCATGCCGTTGACGTCGACGGCCGCGCGCGCGAGGTTCATCGTGTAGCACGTCGCGGCGGCGACGCTCACCGGGACGCCGGCGAACGTGCCGCTCGTGGAGTAATGCAGATGGCCGGCCAAGATCGCCCGCACGTCCGTTCCGGCGATCACCTCGGCGAACCGGCCCTGGTCGCGCAGCTCGAGGATGTCGAACAGCGGAACGTGCGACGGAAGCGGCGGGTGGTGAAGCGCCAGGATCGTGCCGAGGGGAGCCGGCGT